>CAVOIP010000005.1:0-1846752 GCA_963696105.1 uncultured Actinomycetota bacterium | reverse complement strand
GAAGCGACCGAGGGGCAGCTCGGCCTGCTTGGCCTTCTTCCAGGCCTCGCTGATGCCCTCGACCAGCGGGGTCTCGATCGGGCCCGGGGCGATGGCGTTGACCAGCACCCCGCTCGGGGCCAGCTCCCGCGCCAGCGCCTTGGTCAGGCCGATGACACCGGCCTTGGCGGCCGAGTAGTGGACCAGCCCCTCGCCGCCCTTGAGCCCGAGCTGGGAGGCGATGTTGATGATCCGTCCGCTGCCCTGCGCGACCATGACCGGCGCCACCCAGCGGCAGCACAGGAACACGCTGCGCAGGTCGACCGCGATCATCTGGTCCCAGGTGTCCACGTCCATCTCGACGAGCGGCACCTCGGTCAGCATCCCGGCGCAGTTGACCAGGACGTCCAGGCGCTGGTGCCGGTCGACGGCCTCGTCCACCAGCCGTCGGGTCGCGTCGGCGTCGGTGAGGTCCACCCGGTGGGCGGTGGCCGGGACACCGACCGCGCGGGCCCGCTCGGCCGTGGCCTCGGCACCTGCCAGGTCGAGGTCGGCCAGGACGAGGTGTGCTCCTTCGGCGGCGAAGGCGTCCGCGATCGCGGCTCCGATGCCGCTCGCGGCACCGGTCACCAGGGCCACCTGCCCGGAGAGGGTCTGGCTCATGTCGTCTCCTTAGCTGGGCCAGCGGACCGTGAGTCCGCCGTCCACGATGAGCTGCTGGCCGGTGACGTAGCCCGCGTCGTCACCGGTGAGGAAGCGGATGGTCCGCGCGGCCTCGTCGGCCGTGCCCACGCGGCCCCACGGGATGAGCCGGCCGGCGTCAGCCAGGCCCTCGGGGCCGAGCGAGTTGACCGGGTCCAGGGACTGCGGGCTCTCGATCAGGCCGGGGATGACCGCGTTGACCCGGATGCCCCGGGGCGCCAGCTCCACCGCGAGGGACCGGCACAGGCCGAGGACGCCGGACTTGGCGGCCGCGTAGTGGGCGTGCTCGTCCCAGCCGTAGACGCCGCCCGCGATGGAGGAGACCGCGACCATGGCTCCAGGCCCCGTCATGGCTCCGGCCGCCGCCCGCAGCGTGCGCAGGACGCCGGTGAGGTCGACCGAGAGCATGTCGGCCCAGGCGTCGTCGCTCAGCTCGGCGAGCGGGGCCCGGCGCAGGACGCCGGCTCCGGCCACCGCGATGTCGAGGCGGCCGAAGCGCTCGACGGCCGTCCGGATCAGGGCGTCGACCTGCTCGCTGTCGCGGACGTCGACCGCGACGGCGCAGGCACGGCCCCCGGCCGCCTCCACCTCGGCGACGACCTTGCCCGCGTCGTGCGGGTCACCGGGGTGGTAGCCGAGGACGCTGGCGACTCCGGCGCGGGCGTAGGCGACCGCCAGCGCCCGGCCGATACCGCTGGCTCCGCCGGTGATGACCGCGACGCGACCGGCCAGGCCGTCGTCGCGCCGCGCCTCCTGCACCGGGGCCGCATCCGGGGAAGACGTGGCAGTCATCGGGCCGCCACCTGCTGGGCCTCGAGCCGGCGTCGGTCATCGTGTGCTGCTGGTCGACCTTGCGGGTGCCGAGCATCAGCAGGCCCGAAGCCAGCATGAACACCGAGCCGCTGACCAGCGCGGCCGTCGTCATGCTGAGCCCCGCAGCGAGCAGCGCGGTCAGCAGTGCCGAGCCGACGATGGCGCCGACCGGGCCCATGGTGTGGGCGACGTTCGGACCCAGACCGCGCACCTGCGCCGGGAACGACTCGCCCATGTAGAACAGCATCGCGGCGTACGGGCCGGTGAGGAAGAACAGGGACAGGGCGTAGAGCGGGATCACGAAGGCGCTGCTCGAGGGCCCGAGCAGCATGACCGCGGTGAGGACGCTGCCCACGATCCAGCCCACGATGATGGTGCTGCGGCGGCCGAAGCGGTCGCCGACCCAGCCGTGGAAGAGGTAGCCGGCGAAGCCGACGACGTTGGCCAGGACGAGCACGATCAGGGCGTTGTCGAAGGAGACGCCCTTGCCCTTGGTGAGCACGGTGGTGCCCAGGACGGAGAAGACCTGGATCGCCATCCAGTTGAACAGCCACGCCAGGGACAGGCAGACGGTGTGACGGCGCAGGCCCGGGGCGAACACGTCCTTCAGGGTCGCCTTGCTCTCCCGGCCACGCTGAGGCCCATCTCGCCCGCCAGCGCGTCGGCTTCGGACGGCTCACCGGCGGCGCGCAGGCGGCGCACCTCCTGCAGGGCCGCGAACGCGGGCGACTCCGGGAGCCGGGTGGCCGCCAGCGCCACGAGGATCGACGGCACCATCGCGATGACGAAGCACCAGCGCCACCCCACGTGCGGCAGCAGGATCGCCGTGAGCCCGGCCGACACCAGCGCGCCGACGGGCCAGCCGCTCTGGACGAAGCTGTACATGAAGCCGCGGCGGCGCGACTTGCCGTACATCTCGTTCAGGTAGACGGTGTTGACCAGCTCCTCGGAGTAGCCGAAGCCGGAGAACGCCCGGATGACGACCAGCGACACCGCACCGGCAGCCAGCCCGGTCAGGCCCGAGCTGAGGGCCGCACCGATGATCGTCACGACCAGCGCCCGCTGGCGGCCGACCCGGTCCAGCAGCGGACCGACGCTGAGCGCCACGAGGAAGGTCCCCGCGGTCACCCAGGTGGCGATGGTCGTGGCCTGGGCGGTGGACCAGCCGAAGTCGTCGGCGATCTTGGGCAGCAGGGTGCCGAACAGCGTGTAGTCGTAGACGGAGAACACCCACGCGAGGAAGCAGACGACCGAGACCCTCATCAGCATCTTCGGCGTCACCTCACGCCTCCACGCCGGCACGGTCGCGGCAGCTGCGGCGTCGGCCATGGTCAGGCCTTCCTGGGCGAGCGCTGGGCGAAGTCGTCGGCGATCTGCGTCGAACGTCGCCCAGCGGACGCCGTCGTGGCGAGTTGATGTGCTCGATGAGCCGCTCGAGCATCAGCAGGACCTGCGGGCGACCCGGACACGTCGGGGTGGATCGTCATGGTGAACGCCGCGTAGTCGCATCTCGCGGTAGACCCAGTCGAACTGGTCGCGCCACATCTGCTCGATGTCACGCGGGTTGACGAAGCCGTGGCTGTTCGGGCTGGCCTTGATGAACATCATCGGCGGCAGGTCGTCGAGGTACCAGTTCGCCGGGATCTCGATGAGGTCGGTCTCCTCGCCGCGCACCAGCGGCTTCATCCACGTCTCGGCCGGCGTCGTCGTAGTCGATCTTCGTCCAGGTGTCGCCGACCCGCACGTAGTACGGCTCGAAGTCGCGGTGCATCAGCGAGTGGTCGTACGTGATGCCGCGCTCGAGCAGCAGCTCGTTGGTGACGCGGCTGAACTCCCACCACGGCGCGACGTAGCCGGTGGGCCGGCGTGCCGGCGCGCGTCTCGATCAGCTCGATGCAGTGGTCCAGGACCGTCGGACTCCTGCTCGCGGCTCATCGCGATCGGGTTCTCGTGGCTGTAGCCGTGCACGCCGATCTCGTGCCCGGCCGCGACGCACGCGTCGAACTGCTCCGGGAACGTCTCGATCGAGTGACCGGGCCAGAAGAAGGTCTGGCGTCAGGTCGTTGCGGCGGAACAGCTCCAGCAGGCGCGGCACGCCGACCTCGCCGGCGAACAGGCCGCGCGAGATGTCGTCCGGCGAGTCCTCCCCGCCGTACGAGCCGAGCCAGCCGCCGACGGCGTCGACGTCGACGCCGAACGACACGAAGATCTCCTTGGGCATTGCTTCTCCTTCGGACACGTCGGGCGCCGCACGGCGCCTCGGGGTGGGAATTTCAGGATGGGCCAGGACGGCCGAGCGCGCTGGTCGAGACTCAGCCGAGGCCAAGCCACTCGCTGACAGCGGCTCCCGGGTCGTCGGTGGCGCCGGCCAGGGCGGCCGAGAGCAGCAGCCGGGCCTGCCACGGGCTGAGGTCGGCGGCGAAGACGGCACCGGCCCGGGCGAGGTCCGCGCCCCCGCCGCCGGCATAGAGCGGCGACACGGGACCGGCTGTGACACGGCTGGTGACGAGGACGGGGATGCCGCCGGCGACGAGCCGGCCGACCGAGTCCGTCACCGACGGCGGGGCGTTGCCCGCGCCGAGGGCCTGCAGTACGACGCCACGGGCGCCGGCGGCGACCGCCGCCTGCAGCAGGGCGTCGTCGACACCGACGTACAGCGGGACGACATCCACGCGCGGCAGGGGTCCCGTGTCGAGGCGGAACGGCGCCGGCCTGCGCTGCCGGGACAGCGGCAGGACGCTCTCCGAGACGATGCGCAGGGCCGGGCCCCGACCCGGCGCGGCGAAGGCACCGGAGGCGAGCGTCTCGGTCTTGCGCACGCCCCTGGCCTGCCAGGCCAGTCCGTCGAACACCAGCAGGGCACCCAGGCCCCGGGCGTGCGGGCTGGCGGCGACCTGCAGCGCCGCCGCCAGGTTGCCGGGGCCGTCCGGCGCGACGCTGTCGAAGGGACGCTGGGCGCCGGTGAGCACGACCGGTCGGTCGTCCCCGTGGACCAGCTCCAGCAGGAACGCCGTCTCCTCCATCGTGTCGGTGCCGTGGGTGAGAACGACGCCGTCGACGCCGTCATCGAGCGCCGCACGCACCCGGCCGGCGAGACCGGTCAGGTCCGCCAGCGTGAACGCGTAGCTGCCGCGGCTGCCCACGTCCTCCACCTCGATGCCCGCCTGGGCCAGACCGGCGGCCTCCAGCAGCTCCCCGCCCGTGGCGCCGGACAGGAGACCTTGCGGCGACCGGCGGCTGGCGATGGTGCCGCCGGTGGCGATGAGTCGGGTGCGCGGCAAAACCGGACCTCCGGGTGTGGTGTCGCTCACGCTGTCCGCAAACGATTGCGCAGACGTTACGCAAACGATTGGGCGCTGACAAGGGTCTGTCCAGGATCTGTCGACATCGGCCTTCCGGCCTCCGGGGAGCCATGAGGTACAAACGTCCTGTGACCCCACGCCCCCGCCCGCTGCCCGTGCCGCCGGTGACCCTGGCTGCCGTGGCCTCACGGGCGGGAGTCCACATCTCCACCGTCTCGCGTGCGCTCACGCCGGGCGCCCCCGGCGTCGGCGCCTCCACCGCGGTACGCATCCGCGCGATCGCCGCCGAGATGGGATACCAGCCCGACCCGGCCGCCGCCGCCCTGCGCACGCGGCGCAGCAGCCTCTTCGGCGTCCTGGTGCCCCGGCTCACCGACTTCGTCCTGGCCCGCATCTACGAGGGCATCGACGCCGCCGCGGCCCAGGCCGGCTACAACACGTTCGTGGCCAACACCACCGACGACCCGGACCTGCGCCGGGTGCGCCTGGACGGGCTGCTGTCGCGACGGGTGGACGGGATCGTCCTCGGCGACGCCCGGCTGGACGGTGACGAGCTGGTGGAAGTCCTTGCCACCAAGGGGATTCCGTACGTACTGGTGTCCCGCAGGCTGCGTGGCCACCTGTCGGTGACGACGGACGACCTCCTGGGCGGACGGCTGGCGGCGCAGCACCTGCTGGAGCTGGGTCACGAGCGGGTGGCCGTGGTGGCAGGTGAGCCCTACGCCAGCACGGGCGTGGAGCGCACCGCCGGCTTCCGCCGCGCGTACGCCGAGGCGGGGCGCCCCGTCCCCGACGACCGGGTCCTGCACTCACGCTTCGACGTCGAGGGTGGACACGTCGCGGCAGCCGCGCTGCTCGACCTGCGCCCCCGCCCGACCGCCGTCTTCGCGGTCAACGACACCGCCGCGATCGGGGTCATGGGCGCCCTGCGCGAACGAGGCCTGCGGCCGGGGAAGGACGTCGCGGTCGTGGGGTACAACGACATCCCGATCGCGGCTGACCTCCCGGTGCCGTTGACGTCGGTGCACTCCCCGATGTTCGAGATGGGGTCGGAGGCCCTCGCCCTGCTGCTCGACCGGGTGCAGGGGCGGCCGGTCCGCTCCCGGCGCCTGCGACCCGAGCTCGTCGCCCGCGCCTCGACCGTCGGCGACCACCCCTCGACCGCCGCCGACCGCGCCCGAACACGATCCTGACATTTCCTTGGCCCTGCGCACATCTCGTGCGCGCACGCTGGTGCACGTCAACCGCGCACCACCCCAGGGAGTCCCCATGATCACCCGCAGCCTCAGCACGGCACTGGCCGCGGCCGTCGCCGTCGGCGCGACGGCCGTTGCCGCACCGGCGCTCGCCGGCGCCTCCACGCCGGCCCCCGCAACCGCGACAGTCCCCGCAGCGCCGGGCGCCGCGGCAGCAGGACCAGCGACGCCGACCGCGCCACCGTCCGCAGCCCCGGACCGGCCCGGCAGGGCAGCCCGCGGCGCGCACCCTGGCCACCGGCAGGCCGGACCCGCCCGGGCGTTCCGAGGCGTCCACGCCCAGTGGGTCACCCGCGGCAAGGACGCCACCTACGTGACGCACCAGGCCATCCGCGGCCGGGTGACCGCCACCTCGGCGGCCTCGGTGACGGTCAAGGCACCCGACGGCTACACCGCCACCTTCACGCTCGCCGGCTCCACCAAGCTGCGCATCCGCGCCGCGGGCAAGGGCGTCGCCGGCTCGGCCAGGGACGTCCACCCGGGTGACCGTGTCGTCGTGGTCGGCACCGGCGCGGGCCGGGCGGTGGCCACCCACCTGCTGGACCGCGGACCCGCCGGCAGGGAAGCGGCGGCATCGCCGTCGGCGCAGCCGGGCGCGCCGACGACGAGCTGATCAGGCCGGGAGGCGCACGGTGAACCGCGCGCCTCCCTCCCGGGCGTGACCGGCCTCCACCGTCCCGCCCAGGCGGGAGACCAGGCCGCGCACGATGGCAAGTCCCAGTCCGGTCCCCACTTGCCGCACCCCGCGGTACCGCTCGTAGAGGGCGGACGGCTCGAACGCCACGGCGAGGTCGGCGTCGTCCAGGCCGGGACCACCGTCGCGGACCTCCAGCTCGGCGACGCGCCGGCCATCGGCGCCGCCCACGACACGAAGCTCCAGCACGATCGGCGCCCCTGCGGGGGTCACCCTCAGCGCGTTCTCCAGCAGTCCGTCCAGCACCTGCCGCACCCGGGCGCCGTCGGTCCGAACGCGCACCGTCACCCCCGGCGCCTCGTACGCGAAGCGCACCCCCTCACGCTGGCACCGCCGCGCCCACACCGTGGCCGTCACCTGGCCCAGCGCCACCAGGTCGAGCTCCTGGGGGTCGATGCGCAGGTGCAGCGCCTGCAGCCGCGCGAGGTCCAGCAGGTCACCGACGAGGCGCTCGAGCCGGCGCCCCTCCCCCAGCAGCACCCCACCCACCTCGGGGACCTCCGAGGGCGTCACGACCCCCTCGGCCAGGGACTCGGCGTACCCGTTGATCGCCGTGAGCGGCGTCCTGAGGTCGTGCGACACGGACAGCAGGAAGTTCCGCTGGCGCGCCTCGGACAGCGTCAGCGCGGCCGCCAGCGAGGTGACCGCCTCGGCCACCTCCGCGACCTCCGCCGGCCCTTCGGGGAGAACGGCGACGTCACGCCGCCCGTCGGCGAGCTGGTGCGCAGCCCGCGCCGCCCGGCGCAGCGGGCGGGCCATCCTCGTCGCGACGGCGAGGCTGAGCGCGGTCGCCGGGACCAGGGCGATGACCAGGGCGAGCAGCGTCCGCCGGATGGCGGCATCGCCGACCGCCAGGGCGTCGGCCTGGGGCTGCACGAGCACGATGCCGCCCGCGTCGGTGCCCCGCGCCTCGACGAAGACGTCCTGGCCGGCCACCTCCCTGCGCGCCGACACCACACCACGGGCCCGCACCTCCGCGACCTCGGCCGCGCTGAGCGCCTGCCGGGCGACCGCGCTGGCCGAGCTGACGCGACCGCCGGGACCGATCGTGGCCACCTGTACGCCGATCGCCGCGAGCGTCCGCCGGGCCCGTTGCTGCCCGGCCTGGGCGTTGGCGCCGATGTCGGCGGTCGCCTGAGCCGCGTCGGCCAGACGCGACAGCGTCTGCCGCGCGCTGCGCTCGCCGGCCTGCCGCGTGAGTCCGGTGGCGAGGACACCGGCCACGACGGCGGTCATGACGGCGACGGCGACCGCCAGCAACGCGATGCGCTGGCTCAGCGTCCCCCGCGTGCTCGCTGCCTCTGGCGTCGTTCGCTGCGTTGTCGCTCCCCGCGGCGTCGCTTCCCGGGGTGCTGTCACGGGTCCGGCTCCGCGGAGTAGCCGACCCCGCGCACGGTGCGGATGGGGCTGGCCGCACCGAGCTTGCCCCGCACCTGGGCGACGTGGACGTCCACCGTCCGGCCGCCGCCCGCGGTCGCATAGCCCCACACCTCGCTGATCAGCTGCTCGCGGCTGAAGACACGGCCGGGACGGCGCAGGAGGAACGCCAGGAGGTCGAACTCGGTTGCCGTCAGCGCCACCTCGCCACCGCAGACGGTCACCCGCCGCGTGAGCGGGTCGAGCACCACCTCCCCTGCGCGCAGCGGCGGAGACGCCTCGGGCACCCCCCGTGTGCGCCGCAGCACCGTGTTCACGCGCGCGACGAGCTCCCGCGGCGAGAACGGCTTGGTGACGTAGTCGTCGGCGCCGAGCTCCAGGCCCAGGATCCGGTCCACCTCGTCGTCGCGGGCGGTCACGAACAGCACCGGCGTCCAGTCGTTCCCGGCCCGCATGCGACGGCACACCTCGGTGCCGTCGATGTCGGGCAGCCCGACGTCCAGGAGCACCGCGGCCGGGCGCAGGGTGCGCACGCCCTCCAGCGCGGCTGCCCCGTCAGTGGCCACGTGCACGCCGAACCCGGCCTTGCCCAGGTACAGCCGGATGAGCGAGGCGATGGCCGGCTCGTCCTCGACCACGAGCACCAGCCCGTGCGCGTTCCCGTCGTTCCCCACGCGCGGCACTGTAGTGAGCGAAGGTCGCATCGAGGTCACTGCACGGTCAGGATCGTGTTCGGACGGAGGCGTCCGGTGGTGCGCCTCGCGGGTGCGTGTCCACCGACTGTCCCCGAATCGAGACAGCCGTCGTTCCGTGCTTGACTCGGCGGCGCCATTCCCGCACGTCCGTTCCATCCTGGAAGGCCCGTCCTTGACGCCCTCAGCTCCGCAGGTCCGCTCCCTGGACTGGATCACCCGGCTCGTCGCCCTCGACACCACGAGCCGGAACCCCAACCTCGAGCTCATCGACCTCGTCGCCGCCGAGATGCGACGGCACGGCCTCTCGCCGGAGATCCTGCCCAACGAGGACGGGACCAAGGCCAACCTGCTCGCCACGATCGCTGCCGCGGACGGCAGCACCCACGGCGGGGTGGTGCTGTCCGGGCACACGGATGTGGTGCCCGTCGATGGACAGGACTGGCACAGCGAGCCGTTCAGCCCCGAGATCCGGAACGGCAGGCTCTACGGCCGCGGCACCGCAGACATGAAGAGCTTCATCGGCGTCATCGTCAGCGCCCTCCCCGAGCTGGTCGCCGCCCGCCTCAGCGAGCCGGTGCACATTGCCCTGTCCTACGACGAGGAGGTCGGCTGCGGTGGCGGCGCGCAGCTGGCCAAGGACATCTCGGCGCGAGGCCTCTCCCCGCGGACGTGCATCGTCGGCGAGCCGACGAGCATGCGGGTCATCGCGGCCCACAAGTCGATCAACCTGCTGCAGATCACCGTCCGTGGCCGGGCCGCGCACTCCTCCCTGACGCCGCAGGGCGTCAACGCGATCGAGTACGCCTCCCGCCTGGTCGTGTTCGTCCGCTCGATCGCCGACGACTTCAAGGCCAACGGGCCGTACGACGAGGCGTACGTGGTGCCGTTCACGACGGCCAGCGTGAACCTCGTCGACGGCGGGATCGCCGGCAACACGGTGGCCGACCTGTGCACCGTGCAGATGGAGTTCCGCAGCATCGCGGACGTCGATCCGCACGAGGTCCTCGGGCGCATCCGGGCGTACTGCGAGCAGCTGCAGGAGGAGATGCGCTCGGAGCACCCCTCCGCCGGCATCGACCTCGAGGTCCTGGCGATGGTGCCGGGTCTGGACACGGCCGAGACGAGTCCGGCTCTGGCCCTCGGCGCGCTGCTCGGCGGCACGCCGTCGAAGGACAAGGTCACCTACGGGACCGAGGCGGGTCTCTTCCAGGCCGCGGGCATCGAGACGGTCGTCTGCGGACCCGGCGACATCCAGCAGGCCCACGCCCCCGACGAGTTCATCGAGGTGGACCAGATCCTGGCCTGCGAGGCCCTGGTCGACCGGCTCGTGCAGCACCTCACCGTCCGCGGCACGAACGGAGCCACCTCGTGAGCACCTCCACCACCAGCACGCTGGACGTCAGCACCGAGGAGCGGTCGCGGATCCGCCGGGCAGTGGTCGCCTCCTCCGTCGGCAACGCCCTCGAGTGGTTCGACATCATCGTCTACGCCTCGTTCGCCGTCGTCATCAGCAAGCTGTTCTTCCCCACCCAGTCCGGCGCCACGGGCCTGCTGCTGACGTTCGGCACGTTCGCGATCTCCTACCTGATCCGCCCGATCGGCGCCATGGTGATCGGCGCGTACGGCGACCGCGCCGGCCGCAAGCAGGCCCTGACGCTGACGATCTTCGCCATGATGCTGGGCACCGCGATCATGGCGTTCGCGCCCACTGCTGCCTCGATCGGCGCATGGGCCGGCGTAGTGATCCTCGTCTCACGGCTGCTCCAGGGCTTCTCTGCCGGCGGCGAGTTCGGCACGGCCACAGCCTTCCTCATCGAGAACGCCCCCAACCGCAAGGCGTTCTACGCCAGCTGGCAGGTGGCCACCCAGGGCATGGCGATGTTCCTGGCCTCGGCGTTCGGCTTCGGCCTGAACACCTGGCTGACGCAGGACCAGCTCGAGTCCTGGGGCTGGCGCGTGCCATTCCTCTTCGGTCTGCTGATCGGCCCCGTCGGCCTCTACATCCGGATGAAGATGGATGAGACGCCGGAGTTCGCCCGCGCCGACAAGGTGGAGTCGCCGCTGTGGCAGACGCTCTCAGAGCACACCGGCCGGCTGCTGACGACGGCGGCGATCGTCGGGCTCGCCTCCATCTCGGTCTACCTCATCCTCTACATGCCGATTTTCGCGGTGAAGAGCCTGCACCTGCCCGGCTACGCCGGCTACCTCGGCGGCATGATCAGCGGCGTGGTGACCCTCGTCGGCGTGCCGTTCGTCGGCACCCTGGCCGACCGGGTCGGCCCGGCGCTGGTGATGCGGGTGACCGCCGTGGCCGCCATCGTGCTGGCCTGGCCGCTGTTCAAGATCCTGCTGGACCACCCCAGCGTGGCCACACTGACCGTCGTACAGATCGTGCTGGGGATCCTCATGGCGTTCTACTTCGGCCCGCTGCCGGCGCTGATGTCGCAGATGTTCCCGACCAGCCTGCGCAGCACGGGGCTGTCCGTGTCCTACAACCTCGGCGTCACGCTCTTCGGCGGTTTCGCACCGCTGATCCTCGCCTGGCTGGTCGAGCGCACCGGCTCGCTGTTCGCGCCGAGCTACTACTACATGGCGGTCGGCGTCGTGTCGCTCGCCGGGCTGCTGATCGTGCGGTCGAGGGGCTGGCTGCCGGCCCGGCACGCCGCCTGAGCACCTCCACCGTCGTGAGCCCCGGCCGTCCCGGCCGGGGCTCACGCGCGTCCCGGCATGGAAACGAAGGCTGATGCCCCAACCCGACGAACCGCTCGCGCGCCGGCTCCCGCAACTGGGCCTCCCTCTTCGACTGCGCGGTGAGAAGCAGGCGTCAGAAGGCCGTGGGCGGCCAACGATCCCCGCGCCACTCGTCCCATGTCGCGAACCCAGCCGGTGGGTCGTCAATGGGTTCACTGCCGTCGAGTTCACCCGGCGTGGGGATGTCGATGTTGGCAGCCCACTCGGCGAGTTCTCCGTCGGACATGGGCCACGTGGTGTGCGGCGCTCCGGCTTGGCGCAGATCAAGTCGTCTCCGCTGCTCGGCCGGGGTGAGTTCGTAGTAGCGCATCTCCACCATCGCGCCGAGGTCTGCTGCTGCCTGCCGTAGGGCAGAGCGCTCGTCCCGACCCCAGAGGCCGTAGTCGATCACGACGTTGTTGCCCAGCTCGAGGGCGCGCAGGCCGATCTGGATGAGCCGTCCCTCGATCACGTCCTGGGCCGATCGCGGATTCTCGTGCCCGTAGAGAGCCTTCACCCATTCGTCCTTCGTCAGACGAAGTGCGTCGTGCTCGATCTCGATGCGCCGTGCAGCAGTGGTCTTCCCGGTGCATGGGAGACCCACGGTCAGGAACAGTGTCGGTTGCCTCATCATCCCCCTCGCCGAGCGCACGCCTCATCATTGCCGAAATCCGTTCACGGCGCAGTGAGCGAACGTGCGGTCCTGCCACCTGCGCGCATACCCGGGCATGACGGCTGCGGTCATCCGGACGAGTGTCGGGCTTGCTCCAGGTTCGACTGGTGGGGGCCAGAGAGCCCGTCTTGATCCAGACGGGCGTCAACCGGTTCCTCTCCTCGCCGCAGCGCCGGAGCAGGTGGTCCCAGTGGGGATGGGTGGAGAACCCCGCGACCACCGCAAGGCCGAGCCGGTCCGCCCATCGGGAGGCACGCCGGTCAGAGATGGGTGATGCCAAAGCCGGCGATGAGCAGCCCGATGATCACCATGATCGCGGCGGTCACCACGGGGCCGTTGTGGTCAAGCCAGCTGCGGGCGTCGATGAGCCGGGGTTCCATCCTCCGCGGGGAGAGCAGGGTTGCCACGATCGGGAGGGCGACGGTCGAGGTCGCGATGGCGGTGTAGACGAGGATCAGGATGGCTGTGTCCTCGACGCCTTTGTTCGCGTCGTACAGGGCCAGGCTGGCTGCCGTGCAGAGAAGAAGGCTCTTCGGACGCAGGTTCAGCGCGAGGCCCAGGCCGAGGGACCTTCTGGCACCGATCGCACCGACCGTATGGGCCCACTTCGGTTCCTGACCGCCCAGGCTCTCCTGACGGCGTCGGATGGTGAGGATGCCGAGTGCGAGGAACGCGGCGCCGACGAGGATCTCGAGCGCGCCGAGGATCGTGTCCGGCTGCCGCGGCCGTGGTTGCGGAATCGAGCTCGCCGCGATGGTGCCCACCGTGACCAGGAACAGGGTGCCCCCCACCCAGCCGATCAGGTACGGAAGCGCGGACCGGTTCCGGTTGTCTGAGAGCAGGATGAGGATGGTGACCAGGATGGGCACGCTGCTCACCGCAGCGGCCACCCCGAGGGGAATCAGCGATCCCAATGCCTGTCCCATAGCGCTCCAGTCCGCAAGGGCGACCGACGGCCTCGGGGCGCCGACCGGCACACCGCCAAGGGTGGCAGGTGGGAGGCCAGAAGTCAGGAGCGTGCGTTGTGCGAGCTCCCGTCAGTCGGGCCGCGGGCGGTGCACCAGGTCAGCGTTGCGCAGCCGCCGACGCCCGATGTGT
Organism: uncultured Actinomycetota bacterium; assembly: GCA_963696105.1. Taxonomy (GTDB): domain Bacteria; phylum Actinomycetota; class Actinomycetes; order Actinomycetales; family Dermatophilaceae; genus CAVRTM01. The sequence continues at coordinate 1,833,433 of CAVOIP010000005.1, read as the reverse complement.
GGGTGGTTGGTATCGGACCGTGGCGAACGGGACGGCGCTGGCGGCCTCGTCAGAGGAACGTCACGCGGGCCGCTTCCTGCTTGCCTTGGGCGAAACCGGCACGGGCGGCGGGGATGCGAGTTGCCGGATCCATGTGGTTCGTGCCCATTGCGGCCCGGGAGTCGGCGTCCGGTGTGATGACGTCGACGTGGCTGCCCCGCTTGCGCAGGGCCTCGACCTGGCTAGCCAGGTCGGTGCCCCATTCCGGTGGTCTGCGCAGGCCCTCGAACTGGCCTGCTGAGGCCGCGTCCCGTCCCGGTGGTGTCTGGCTCCGTCCACCCAACGGCGAGAGCACCACGACGTTCGCATATCCCGAGGCAAGGTCGGCGTTCTCGGTGGAACGCACGCCACCGTCGATGTAGCGAGTGCCGTTGATGCTCTGCGTGGGGGCCAGACCAGGCAGTGCACAGCTCGCGGTGACCGCGTCCACCAGGTCGACGCCGGACTCGCGGTCGAACGCGGCCAGCTCGCCGGTATGCGCGTCGATCGCCACCACGACCATCGGCCTGTCCGGCCATTCAGGGCGGGGCAGCCTGGCGGCGACCACTGCGCGCCGCTGTCCCGCCGAGGGTCCGAGTGTGGAGTCGCTCTCCAACCCGAACGCGCCCATCGCACGTTGGAGATCGGCTGCCGAGGTGGCGGCGGCGCCGATGGCCCTCATCCGCTCGAACACCGTGGCCATCGGCAGGGACGGCGGTCGTTCCCGGTTCCGCCCCACCGGTGGAACGGGCTCGGACAGCACCGAGGCCAACAGTGCGGCCGCCGGTATGCCGCTGCGCACCTGCGCTGCCGCGGTCGCACCGGCCGACGTGCCGATGACCAGGTCGGCGGCCTCTGTCAGATCGAGACCCGCTTCGGCCAGGCCTGCGATGACCCCGATCTCCCACGCATTTCCGGCAGCCCCACCACCACCGAGCACCAGAGCAACGTCGTGACCCGCCTGCGGCTGCGACGTACGTCGCACCGAGTCGGGCAACGAGCTCTCGGAGCCGTCGGGAGACGTGCGCTCCCGAGTGCGGGTCGTCACGTAGGGCACGGTTCTGCCGACGGCGTGGAGGCCGAGTCGTTCGAGAATGGGTCTGCTGTCCTCGGAGGCATCAACCTGCAGCGTCGAGTAGCCGCGCTCGACCGCGATGCGTGCCCGTCGCGAGACCAGGGCACGGTAGATGCCGCGTCCACGGTAGGCGGCCAGCGTGCCTCCGCCCCAGAGACCGGCCACCTGGGTCCCGGCGAGTGGCACCAGCCACGCTGCGCTGACGGCCCGTTCCTTGTCTTCGACGAGGAGGATCTCGACCGGTGCCGTGCCCGCGAGTCTGGCTTCCAGGTCGTCTGCCAGCCAGGACCAGTCCTCAGCCCACACCTCGCTCTCGAGTGCGGCAACGCGTTCCAGGTCGGCGCGGGAGGTGACTGCTCTGAGGGTGAGGCCGGCGGGCGCGTTCCCATCGCCGGCCAGAGCGGACGCGTCGCCAAGGACGAGCGCCTCGGATGGCTCCGGCCGGGCTCCGTGCTGTGCCAGCAGGGGTCGGAGGTCGCTGCGGTCGTGGTCGAAGGTCTTCCACTCGAAGCCTCGGTCGTGGTTGTCGTAGAAGGTGAACGTTCGGGCGACCATGGACTCCAGCTCACCTGTTGTCAGGTGGGACGGGTCGCTGGTGAACATCGCGAAGCCCCCGCGCGGGGTCAGGCACCGTGTCAGGGGTCCGTCCTGTTCACCGGCCCAACCCTTGGGCAGGCGGTGGGGGAACGACCCCGGACCTCGCGGTCGTACACGTTGAGGAGTTCGGCGTGCGTCATGGCGTGAGCGTTGCACGTTCGTTCGGAGCTGGATGCGCGGACGGATGCGTCGCCGGTCCGTGTCGTGCGTCCGGCGCCCGGACGGGGGACGACAACGAACCGGATGCTCCGCACCGTCCGCCACGCCCGGCGCGCAACGGTGTTCTACCGTGCACCTGTGTTTCCCGATCAGCCGCCAGCGAGTGTGTTGCGGGCGTTCGGTGTGGAGGAGCCACCCCGACCCCTCGCCGGTGGCCAGGGCAGCTCATGGGCCGCCGGGGAGCTGGTCTTCAAGCCGGGCGGCGGCCCGGTTCACGAGTGGCTGGCCGAAGCGCTGGTCGACGTGTCGGCGGACGGGTTCCGCCTCGCGGCGCCTGTCCGAACCCTCCACGGCACCTGGTCCTGGGAGGGCTGGTCGGCGACCCGCTGGGTCCAAGGAAGCGAGCCCGACCACACAGAAGCGTCGACGTGGCCCGAGATCCTCGAAGCCGGCCGGGCCTTTCACCGGGCGACTGCGCACCTGGACCGACCGGACTGCCTCGACGCCCGCGATGACGCGTGGGCGGTGGCCGACAGAGTCGCGTGGGGCGAGCACGTCGTCCCGTTCCATCCCGACCTCGCTGATCTCAGCCGACGGCTGCAACGGGCAGTGGAGCCCCTTGGACCGCCGCAGGTCGTGCACGCGGACCTGACGGGCAACGTCCTGCTCAGCCCGACGCTGCCGCCCGCCGTCATCGACATCTCGCCGTACTGGCGGGCGCCCGAGTACGCCGAGGGCGTCGTCGTCGCCGACGCGCTCTGCTGGCACGGCGCACCCGCATCCCTGCTGGATCAGGCCGGCGTGCGTACCGCTGCGGTGGCCCGTGCCTTGCTCTTCCGGCTGACGACGACGAACGAAGCGGTCTCACGCGGGCGTGGCGACCTCGACCTGGCAGACGAAGCCCGGCGGTACCAGCTCGCGGCAGCAGCCATCGGCGTGTGACTCCCGCACCGGACAGGATCGGCAGGATCCGGCAGGCCCCGGCGTGGGCTTCAGTCTGCGGCTATGGGGCACACCCGGTCAGAGGAGCACATTGGTGGTTCGGACGTCCGGATTGCCGCGTGCCGCCCTGTCAGCGGATGACCTGATGGGCGTCGAGGGCGGACTGCAGGGTCGTCTCGTCCACGACGCCATCGCGCAGCGGGAGGGACGCGGCGACGAAGCCGTCGGGGCGGACCAGGTAGAGCCGATCGGGGCGTAGCCGGCGGTGGCTGTCGGGTCCGAAGTTGTGGGGGCCGTCGACCCAGTCGGGGACGTCCGGGCGCGCTGCTCGCGCGCCGTAGGTGTGCAGCTGCCAGGTGAAGGACCGCAGCGAGTGGGGGTTGTCCCCGACCGGCGGCAGGCGCAGCCCGACGGCGCGGTCGTTGGCCCACGCGGGTGCCGCCGCCTGGCCGGGGGCGAAGTGGTAGCGGATCCGGTACTGCCCGAGGTAGCCGCCGACCCGGGGACCCAACGGTGTGTCCAGGATGCGGGGTGCGAGGGTCGCCATGAGACCGCTGAACCGACGCCGGAACCATGCGGTTCGTCGGCTGCGCCGGGCGATGACGCTGAAGGCCCGGTCGGTGACCTGGACCAGCCGCTGCGCGACGGGGCGACGCTCGCGTTCGTAACGGTCCAACGCGGCCGGGTCGAGGTGGCCCTGGGCGACGTCGGCCAAGAGGTTGGCGAGGTTGTGGGCGTCCTGCAGGCCGGTGTTCATGCCCTGTCCGCCGACGGGAGAGTGCACGTGGGCGGCATCCCCGGCGAGGAAGGTCGCCCCCTTGCGGAACCGCGTCGCGACGCGGTGGTGGACGCGGTAGGTCGAGAACCAGTCGACGGCGGTGTAGCTGAGTCCGAGGTCGGCACGGGCGGCGCCCAGGGCGGACTCCTGGAGCACCTCGTCGCTGTCCACCAAGGAGATGAGTCGGGCGTGCCCGCCGGGGCCCAGCGGGAACAGCAGGGCGAAGGTCGCCTCACCGAACCGCGCGGCGAGCGCGCCGTCGGGCAGCCCCGAGACGCCGCGCAGGTCGGCGACACAGAACATCGCGTCGTCGGTGACGCCCTCGAAGGGGAGGTCCTGGAGGCGGCGGACGGCCGAGCGCGCCCCGTCGGCGCCGATGCACCAGCGTGCCCGGATCCGCGACAGCCCGTCGGGGCCGTCGACGAGAGCCACGACGCGTCCGTCACAGGGGTCGGTGTTGTCGAGCAGGTCGACGAGCCGGTGCTGCCAGCGCACTCCCGCGCCGGTCTCGGCGAGCGTGGACGACAGCAGCTCCTCGTTGCGGCTCTGCTCGAAGATCTGGATGCCCGGGTAGCGGGTCGATCCCTGCTGCGTCGCCGCGATGCTGAAGCCCTGCGGGCTGACGTCCGCACGGAGCTGTATCCGCAGGGCCGGGTAGGCGCCGGCGAGAACCTGCTCGGCAAGACCGAGCTGGTCGTAGATCTCCATGCTCCGCGCCTGGACGGCGAGCGCCCGGGACTCGCGAGTCGGTGCGGCCTTGGGATCGATGACCACGGCCGCAATGCCGCGCCGAGCCAGGACGAGCCCGGCCATCAGACCGGTCGGCCCTGCGCCGACGACGAGCACATCGGTGTCGGTGACGGGTAGCTCGCTCAGCGTCACTCTGGTCATGAACTGGTCCTCTCCCCAGTTCGCAGGAGTCGGGGCATGCCGCCACCGTACGGGCAGAGGAGGTCGTCCGGCGCCCGACATGAAAAGTGCGGGGGCCGCCGGCCCGGCGTACGTCGTCGTCCTGGCCGGGTGTGGGTGCTCACGCAGGGAGCACCTGCTCGACAGCTCACGCCGGCCTGCGCGAAGTCCCGGTCATCGCCTCGAGGGGTCACCCGACGCTACGGCGGCACGGGGTCCGACGTCCCCGCATCGTCGAGTGCGAGCACGTCGAGCCCGTGACCGTTCCGGCTGCGACGCAGCCCGGGCACCAACAAGAACGTCACGCCCACCGATGCGACGGCCATGAGGCCGATCGAGAGTGCCGCGGCATCGGCGTCGGCGCCGAGCAGCGTCGCGATCGTCCCAGCAACCAAGGCGCCGAGCCCCTGCATCGACGTCATGCCGAGGCTGTTGAGGCCGAGCACGTGGCCGCGGATGTCGGGCGCAGTGCGGGTCAGCAGCCGCTCTTGGAGCGGGAGGCTGGCGCAGTAGCCGACGGACGCGGCCAGTGACAGCGCGCATGCCGCCGGCAGCCCTGGGTGCAGGAAGAACGCCAGGTACGGCGCAGCGAGCAGCACCCGAGCCGGCCCCACCAGCCGGTCGCGCAGGTGCGTGGGCACGAAGCGACCCATGCCGATGTCGCCGACGAGCATGCCGGCGGCCGCTGAGGAGAACAGGAAGCCGGCGTGGTCGCCGCCGTATGGCACGAACAGCGCCTCGCAGCCGACGACCAGGCCGTTGGGCACCCACAGGGCCAGGTAGACCGGGCGGATGACCGGGGAGCCGAGCACCAGCCGGTTGACCGCGCGGCTGCGCGAGACGGCCGTGCCGGTGGCGCGGGGGGCGCGGTCCTTGAGGCCGAAGCGCACGAGCAGGACCGTCAGGACGCCGGCTCCAGCGGCGCCGGCGAACAGCTGGCCGGTGTCGAATGCGAGGAGGAGCAGGCCGGCGGCGCCGTACCCGGCGATCTGCATGACACCCACCGCGATGTTCAGCGTCGAGCGGCCGAAAACGAAGGCGCCGTCGGGCAGGATCTCGGAGACCAGCGCCATCAGGCTCCCTCCGGTGGCCGACAACAGCACCCACGGCAGCACCAGCACCACGAACCGCGCCTCCCAGGTCAACCCTGGAATCGCCTGCACCGCATTGCCCGCGCCGAGTACCCCGGCGGCGAACATCAGCGAGGTGCGCGGCCGCCACAGATCCGACAGCGACAGCAGCAGCCATGATGCGGCCAGGCGTACGAGCGGGCCGCCGAGCATCGCGAACGCGCTCAGCAGGGGCGACCGCGTCTGCGCGTAGGTGATGGTGCCCAGCGCGAGGCTGCTCACCGAGCCGGCGGCGACGTTCAGGCAGGTGCTCACGAAGAGCACCCGGAACTCGCCCACGCCGAACAGCTCCCGGTAGGTCCTCACGCTGCGGGAGTCTGCAGTACGGGATCGGCTGACACTCATGTTTCGCGCGGAGGCGAGACATGGGCACCTGGCGGATCCCGACCGACGTCCATGCAGAGTTGCGGCCGTCCACACGGGTGACGGCCGGCGTCCTCGGTTGGCCCGGCAGTCGAGAATGCCTACCGTGGGCAGACAGCCGGCCGATGACGACGACGGGAGCACCCCCATGTCCCATGTACGACGCTTCGACCACGTTGGCATCACGGTCGCAGATCTCGATGTCGTGACCGCCTTCTTCGTGGCGCTCGGCCTGGAGGTCGAGGGCAGGGCGTTCGTCGAGGGCGAGTTCCTGGACACGGTCTGCGGGATTCCCGACTCCCGCACCGAGATCGTCATGCTGAAGTCGCCCGACGACGGCGCCCGCCTGGAGCTCGCGAGCTTCGTGCGGCCCGACTCCGTGCCGGGCTCGCCGGCCGCCATGGCCAACGAGCTGGGACTGCGCACCGTGTCCTTCGAGGTCAACGACGTGCAGGCGGCTGTCGACTGGGCAGCGAGCGAGGGCTACGGACTGGTCGGTGGCATCGGCGAGTACGAGGGTGCCTGGCGGATGGCCTACGTCCGTGGGCCGGAAGGGATCATCGTCTCGCTGGCCGAGCGCATCGGCTGAGCCCCGCAACGCCCCGGATCAGCCGCCGTTCGGAAGCGCAGAGCGGCCGATGTCCGGGCGAATACGCTGCGCTGCAGCGTCAGCACCGGTGTCTCGATGTCACGGATGACCGTGTCGAATCCGCCTGTCGCCGTTCGTAGGGTAGGTGAACGCGGACCACGGGGTCCGCCCGAGGAGAAGGAGCGGCGATGACCGAGTACCTCATCTACTTCAACCAGCAGTGGGTCGGCGACCACACCGAGGAGTGGTTCCGGGGGCGCGGACCGCTCGCGATGGCGGTAGTGGCCGAGATGAAGGCTGCCGGCGTTTACGTCTTCGCCGGGGGGCTGGAGGAGGAGGACGGCCCGGTCTACAGCGCCGACAACACCAGTGGCACGTTGGTGGTCACCGACGGACCGTACGTCGAGACCAAGGAGTTCCTGGGCGGGTTCACCGTGGTGGACGTGGCCGATGACGAGGCCGCCAAGATGTGGGCGGGCAAGATCGCGGAGGGATGCGGCTGGCCTCAGGAGGTTCGCCGCTTCAAGCCCCGGCCTCAGACCGAGTGACTCGAGGGTCGAGCTGGTTCACGTCCGGCGAACGCGCCCTCGCCTGCCGCGATCCGCTCGGACAGACACGCCGATGTGCGCAGGTGCCGCCTGACGGCTGCGGCTAGGCCGGCAGGACCGCCCAGATGACCTTGCCGGTGCCGGTCGGCAGCACGCCCCACGACGCGGACATTGCCGCGACGAGGAGCAGTCCACGGCCGTGGGAGTCCTCGGAACCGGCTGCGATTGGTGCCGGTGCCGTGTGGTTGCCGTCGTGGACCGCCAGGCGCAGCAGGTCGCCGTACCGGGAGAACGACACCTCCAGCGGCGTGCCCCCGTGGACCACGGCGTTGGTCACCAGCTCGCTGGTGACCAACGCCGCCGTCGGGGTCTGGGCCCGCGTTCCCCAGGCGGCGCACGCGCCGGCGACCAGCTCACGTGCGGCGCGAGCGGAGGCTGGCTCCGGCGCCAGGACCGCCGAGACGGTGCTGCTGGTCGCGTTTGCGGCCAGAGCCTTCCACATCGACGCCCGGTCGTCCCTGAGGAGCAGGTGCGGACCTTCGGCGGCACCGACCAGCGACTCCGCCAGGGGGCGGTCTGGGCAGACGAAGCCGATCGGGATCCCGGGCCACTGCCGGACCTGGGCGCCGAGCGAAGCCAGCAACGCGACCGCGCCGGTCTCCACCGGGCCCGTGACGGCGCTCAGGTCGCCCACCACCGCATCGGGGCACCGGGCCCACTGGGCCAGCACCGCCTCGTGGGCCGCGCCGGCAATGGCCGGCAGGGCGCCGTGCACGTCCAGCACGCTGACGCCGCCGCGATGGCCCAGGCCGATCACCGGATCGGCTCGGGAGCCGCCGACGGCCCCGGCGCGGCTCTCGGGGGCTGTGCCCGACTGAGTCATCGTCACCTCGGCTTGGTCTGGACCCAACTGACTGACCGGGGAGCCGAGGTCTGGAGCTGCCCTCTGCTCAGCGTAAACCGCGGTGGTCGGAAATGGGCTGAAGGGCCCGCCATGGTCAGGGACACCTCATGGCACGCGCGAGCCCCCCGAGCAGGCGCGCTGGGTCGACGACGTCCGCGTTCCTGCAGCAGTGCAGCGAGTCGAAGAACAGCGCCTCGTGCGTGGACGACGACGTCGTCACCACCGCCTACCTGAGGAGGACATCGCTGCGGTCTCTTCCGCCGAGGATGTCGATCACCCGCCGGGTGGTGCCGTGCACGCCCGTCAGGACCATGACGCCGCCGCGACGGCGCCACTGCTCGGTGCCCCGCAGCAGCGCCCGGAACCCCGCCACATCCAGAAACTCCAGTCCGGACAGGTCCACCACGATGCCTTCCGCCGCGGGCGCACCGAATCCGGGGCCGTCCCGGGCGGCCCGCCGCAGCACGGCCTCCACGAGGCCCCCGCTGGCCAGGTCCAGCTCGCCGCTCAGCCGCACGCCGCCCGAGTCCCGGCGGACGGTGACGCCGGGCCCGTGCAGTGCATGCCGGTGCTCCTCGATCACGGCTGGAAGCATCGACCCCGACTCCGCCCCGCGGGTGGAGTCGGCCTGCAGCTGGCACAACAGCGTGACCGGCCGGGTGGCGCACAGGTGATCCATCTCCTGCTCGACCCGGCGGTACCCGGCCTCGCCGAGGTACCCCAGCGCCACCTCGGCGTGTGCGACCAGGCGCAGTCCCGGGCGTCCGGTGTCCAGCACCTGGTCGACCAGGGCTGCCTGGCCCTGGGCCGGATAGAAGCCCGGCGGATCCACGATGGCCAGCGACCCCTCCCGGGCGGCACCGCTGGTGTCCACGCCGCGAGCAGCCAGACCTGCCTGCCACGTGCGGTCATCCGCACCGGCCATGAGCACCACCTGCTCGCCGCGCTGCAACCCCGTCCCGACGAACGCCGCCAGCCATTCGTCGCGGACCGCCGAGCTGCGGTACACCAGCCCAACATGGCCCTCCAGCCCCGGCCCGGGGTTGGCCAGCCCGCTCATCGGTCCCACGACCAGCCCTGCCCGAGCCAGCGCGGGGCGACGGCCGGGTCTCCGGCGGCCAGAGCCGTCCGGGTGCGGGTCCGCCGGCGGTCGGGCCCGGTCTTCACCGTGACCCGTGTCCCCGGTCGAAGGGCGGCGGGTCGCTCGGCGGGTGCCCGGTGAGGCTCTGGATGACGAGGGCGGCCACGTCCCGGAGCTTGACGTTCCGGCTCTGTGACGCCGCGCGCAGGATCTCGAAGGCCTCGTCCCGCGTGGTGCGGTTCTGGCCCATGATCACGCCCAGGGCCTGGTCGATGGTGCTGCGGGAGAGCATCGCCGTCTCCAGGTCCTCGGCCAGGGTGGCCTGCTGGGCGAGCAGCAGGGAAAGGCGCAGCGCCCGGGCGACCTCCTCGACGTACACCCGCGCCCTGCGCAGCTCCGGCTCCCCGAACGCCTCGGCTTCGTTGCCGTACAGGTTCAAGGAGATCTGGGCGCCGCCGTCCCCGGTGTCCCCGGGGACGGCTGCCGCGGAGAGGAAGCCCAGCCGCACTGACGCCTCCTGCCACGTCGGCCAGCGGTCGTCCGTGCGCAGGTCGGCGATGACGTGCGCCACGCCGTCGCGAGCAGCGTCGACGCAGGGCCCCGAGCCGACCTCGTACTCCACCTCGTCGGCAGCGGTGGCGTGCCCGTCGCTGCTGGCGGCGGTGACGAAGGAGTTCTGGCGCAGCATGGTGAGTGTGCACGACGTCCGGGGCGCGACGCGCTGGGCCGCACCGTCGACCACCCGCTGAAGGAAGTCCTCGACCGTTCTCGTCGTCAGCAGGCTCGCCTGCAGCTCCGAGACTGCGGCGTGGCGCAGATGCAGGTCCTCGCTGGGCGGGTCCTGGGCGGCCATCACAACCTCCTCACGTCCCGGCGGAGGGCCGCCCTCGGCCCGGGCGGCCGCGCTTCGAAGTCTCCACCGGTGGTACCCGCATCGCGGTCGCCGAAGCAGGCCGAACTTCGGGCACGTGCCGGTTCGTGTGCCGCGGTCGCAGCCGGGTAGTCCCCCATCGACAGCACGGAAAGGACCTCGATGGAACCTCTACCGCAGACGCGCGATGCGCTGCGCGATCTGGGCGCGTACGGCGACGCGGACCTGCTCGAGGATCTGGAGCAGGCGGGCCGGCAGGTGTCCAGGATCGTGCCCCAGTGCGTGGGGCTCAGCGTCAGCGCGCTGGAGGACAGGCTGACCTTCACCCTGGTCGCGAGCGCGGCGGAGATCGCCTTGCTGGACGCCACCCAGTACCTGGACGGCGGCCCGTGCGTCAAGGCCGCTCTGACCGCCAGGACGGTGGCCGTGGAGGACCTGGATGCCCTGGATGAGCAGCAGTGGCTGCTCTTTGCCAGGACCAGTGCGGCCAACGGGGTGGCCAGCTCGTTGTCGCTGCCACTTCCCCGCAACGGGCGGGTCACCGGATCAGTCAACCTGTACGCCTCGACCCCGAACGCCTTCGACGGACACCACGACGAGCTCGCCGCGATCTTCGGGGCCTGGGCGCCCGGCGCCGTGACGAACGCCGACCTGAGCTTCCGGACCCGGCTGGAGGCGGCGGCGGCGCCCGACCGTTCGCAGGAGCGGCACCTGCTCGACCAGGCCTGCGGCTGGCTGGCGGCCTCCCAAGGTGTCGACGTAGCCACCGCGCGGCGACGCCTGCAGGCTGCGGCGGCGCGGGCCGGAGTCACCGAGGTCCAGATCGCGCAAGCCGTGCTGCCGAACGAGAGCCGCTGAGGCGCCGCTGCTGGACCGGCGGTCCGGACCCGGCCTGTGTGGGCCCGCGCGGCGGTGCGGTCCGTGCCTCGTCCAGTCGAGCGTGACCCGGCCGCTGATGACATCCCTGGCGATGCGCGCCAGTGGCACGTTCCTGCCGAACGCCGCGGCCCGCTGCCGGGTGAGGGCGTCGTCCAGGCCGAGGTGCTGCTGGGCGGGACGATGCCCGAGGCGACCGCGATGTCGTCGTACGGCCCCGACGAGGGCAGCGGACGGTCGGCCACTGCGTTGGCGAACCTGTCGTCGAGGTCGTGAGCGACGGCCGTGGCGCAGAGGTCCCCCAGGATCCCGGCGTCGTTGGCGGCGCTGACCGAGAGGGGACCCGTGCGACGTCCGACCAGCGTCAACGTGGCCAGCGCCACACCGTGCATGCGCAGCGGGAACGCGTACACCGCCGCAAGGCCGGTGCCGCCGGCGGCGGTGACGTACCAGGGCCAGCGGTCGTGCGCCGCGGCGAGGTCGGGGACGAGCACGGGCACGCCGGTGGCCAGGGCCGTCAGCGCGGGCCCCTGCCCGACCGTGAGGTGCAGCGCATCGAGCTCCTCGACCCACGGCCCAGTGGCGGCCAGCTGCTCGTGCATCCCGGCGGCGCGCAGACTGACGCTGGCGCCGTGGACCCCCTGCACCTCCTGGACGGCGACCTCGCAGAGGGCGTCGGCCCAGCCGAGCGACGGCTGGTCCCGGGTGATGGCGGTTGCCCGTCGCCACAGGTGCTCGCGCCGGTCCTGGGCCGCGGTCGGAGGCGCGAGGCCTCGCTCGGCGACGACGTTCGTGAGGGCGTCGGTCAGCCGCTGGTTGTGCCGGCGCAACGCGTCCAGGTCGTGGCGGTGACCGGCCACCGCGGCCGCGAGCTGGCCGAGCCTGGCCCGGAGCACCGCGGCAACGGCGGCGTCGTCGACGAATGCCGGGTTTCCCGGGCCCACGGTGAGGGCCTCATCGGCGACCGGTCGGTCCAGGCCGGTGATGTCCTCCACGTGGTGCAGCACGCCGACGGCACGGCCCGCGACGTCCAGGACGGGGCTGTTCACCGGGCTCCACGTCCTGCTGACGAACCCGGTCGGGGAACCCGCGGCGGGGATGTCGTACCGCTGGATCAGCATGTCGTGGGGCCGACCGGAACGCAGCACGTGCTCGAGGGAGAAGGACAGCCGGGCGACGCCGTCGGCGCGCGGGTCCGCGGGGTTGTCCGGGAACATCTCGAACATGTCCGCCCCGACCAGCTCGTCGGCCACCCGGTTGGTGGCCGCCAAGTAGGCCGCGTTGACGGCACGGAGGCGCAGCCGCCGGGCGAGCAGGAGGTAGGGCGCCGGTGAGGCGAGGAACAGCAGGCTGGCAGCCGGCCAGAGCGACACCCATGCTGTCCCTCCCTCCGCGGTTGCTCGGTCCCAGCCTGCTCACCACAGGCCCCCGCCCGCAACCTCCGACAACGTGAGGTCCTCCAGGCGTGACCCCCATCCGGCTGACGTGTCCCGCAACCGGAAGCGCCGAGCAGTGCCCCCGGCGTACGGTGGCGGCAGGGGGTTCTCGGGGCGGACGGGACGGGTGCCCGGCCGCCGAAGCGCCGGTCGGCGGCGGGAGTGGTGGAGGGGTGATGTTCGACCAACCGCTGTTTCTCAGGACGTTGTCACGGTTCGCCGCGGCGCTCCCGTCGGAGTACGACGTCGCCGGGGTACCGATGCGCCTGGAGAACCGAGTCGTCGGCGCCCTGAACCTGTACGGCGACGAGCCACGCGACTGGGACCAGGAGGACCTGGACCACAACACCGGCCTGCGGGCGCGTGGCCCAGTCGGTCGTGGAGGGCGGCCTGAGGATGTGACGGAGCGACAGCGAAGAGGGCGCTGACCTGCGGCATGGTGCTCCCCGGGTAGGAATCGAACCTACGTCGCTTGTCCTGATTCAAAGATCGAGGGGATCCGTCCACGAAGGTCCCAAGTGCTCGGGTTCGTGCTCAGGCCACCGCCCGGCTGTCCACGGGCGTCCGGCGCAGTACAGCCGTTGGTTAGCAGAGGCGTGAGCAACGGGCAGGGAGAGAGCATCGACCCGATGGCGGAGCAGTGGAGGACGCATCCATGGGCGCAGCAAGGACACCGCGACGAGCGAGGTGCCCGCGCGGCGGCAGTCGCTACCCCGGAACTGCCGCCTGGTGGAGCGTGAGCTGGTTGGCCTGCTCCGAGAAAGCGTGGCCGACAATCGGCCCGTCAACCGAGCCAGTACGGATCCACATCGCGGCTTCGACAAAGCTGTATGGATTGGTCCCGTAGGGTGGGTAGCCCCAGGGCATCTCGTAGTTGTCGAAGACGTTCGTGAGGTACCAGGTCCCGAAATCGCTGGTCAGTTTCACCTGAGTGGCGATGTTGCGCCCGCTCACCGGTGATCTCCAGGTCTTCAACGCCTTCCACTCCGCGCTGTTCCCCACGTGGAAGGTAAGGCTGCCGCCCGGTGTGCCGTTGGGCGTCCCGAACGAGTTGCGGCCGATCTCCAGAATCGGTTGGAGGGGAGCCGATCCGTGTGGCGCGCCGTACCACTGGCGCCAGGTGAAGACGTTGCCATTGTTGAACGTCAGCGCCCCCCAGGTATACGCCGTGGTCCACGGCTGCGGTCCGGAGTTGAAGTTCCCCCACTGGTGCTCGAACCAGCTCTTGCCGGTGAGATGGCGGGTCTTACCGCCGATGGTGACGGTGGCCTTGCTGTGCGAAATCGGACCGGTGTAATAGCGGGACAGCGAGTACATGTTGGTGGGATCCAGATTCTGCCCGTTCCACGGGATGTTCTCATTCTCAAAGCCGCCAAGCGCCACCGGCATGTAGCCGTACGGTGTCTGGGTCGTGTTCACCATGTCCATGGCGATGGGTGAGTTCCCGTTGTTTGCGGCGACACCCCTGAAGTGGAAGTGCCACCTGTCAGGTTCGGCACGGTACACCGTCGTGAATTCCACGTTCTCGCCTTTGGCGTCGTACTGGAAGTCGTGCGGCGAGGTCGAGTGCCGCGGCCGTCTCGCCCGCAATGAGCCAACATCAGTTGCCTGGTGCGACCAGATCAACTCCTTCTTGGCGAAGTCCCCGAACGAGAAGAGGACGCCTTGCTGCCACTTCGAGGGACCCCCCGGAGCACTCGGGTTGTTCGTGACGTTGTAGAAAATGCCGAACTGTTCCCCTGTGTCGTCATCGGTGAAAAAGCCCGTCATGTAGTGCCATTCCTGGAGCTGGCCGCTGTCGAAGATTCCACCCGTGTGCCACTTGTGGTCCTCCGGCAAGAGATACAGGGCATGGCCGGTGACTCTCTGGAGGGCACCGACGTGCCTGCTGCTGTCGGGCCCGGGCGACGTGGGCGCGGCCTCGGCAGTGGACGCGGCGAACGCCGTCAGCGGCCCAATCCCCGCCACGGCCAGTCCGCCCCCCAAGACCGCGCGGCGGCCCACGTGTCCGGCCGCGCTGCTGCGAGTCTCGTCGCCGGTGTCCTGCGGGCTGGGAATCTGTGGGTGTGCCTGTTCTGGGTTCTCGGTCATCGCGCTTGCTCCGGTTCTGTTCGCTGCTCCAACGTTCGGCGTCGAGAACTCCGCTGGCTAGTGCTGGCGGTGAACTCCGGACGCCGCATTCGCCGTGGCGGACGAGCCGGGAGGCCCTGGCATTCGCCCCCCGGGGACTGCGAGTCGGGCAGGCGTCTCCCTGCGGGCTCGGTGTCCGGCCCGCGTTTGCGATGGTCGGCCGCTGCATCGACGCGCTGACGTTTTGTGATGCTATGTACGCCGCTCGTGGGCGGCCATCATCCAAGGGGGATGATCCGGCGGGTGGTGTCGGCGCGGTCCCGTCCCGCTCGGTGGTGGGGTTCGTGCTCGAAGCCGTGGGGGTCAGTGCGTTCGCATCATGCGGTCAGCAGGCCGGTAACCGCCGCTACCTCTCCGATAGCTCCATGGCGCTGCTGTACCCCGACCGCGATAAGGACGGGGTCGCCGCGATCAGTGTCACGGCGGGGGCTTCACTGTCCTACGGACCTGGAGGCATGGGACTCGAGCTGTGGCGCCTTATGGTCGAAGCGCCTCCTGCCGGGCGCCAAAATGGCTGCTAGGGCGTCTCAACCCTTGGTGCGGCTGATGAGCGCAGTCTGAGCACACGAGGACCGGGCACGCGCATTGCCCCAGAAGCAACCCGCTTGACCGGTGACCTGCTGCGATGCGGGCGCGGAAGGCACGTCTACGGGGTTGAGAAGCCAGCCCCATCGGCTCGGGGCGCCCGGGGCTTCGGGTAGGCGCCCACGTGCGAGCCTCCGTCGTCGCCAGCGTTTGAGACGGTGAGCAGTTGGGCAGGTAAGGCGCACATTCCGGTTGGGGTCAAGTGTTCCGGATGTAGGCGGGGACTCCCCTGTTCCCCGACATTGCCGGTGAGCTCATGCGCCGGACGATCCGGGCACTGAACCGCGCACACCCCGAGACTCCGCTGCCGCACATGAGGCTGCATGACCTCCGCCATATCCACGCCACCTTGCTGCTCAAGGCCGGGGTTCCTGTGCACGTCGTGGCTGCCCGGCTGGGGCACGCGGACCCCGCCATCACGCTGCGCGTGTATGCCCACGTGTTGAGGGATCAGGCGAGTGAGGTCGCCCAGGTCTTCGCCTCTGCGGTGGAGGAACCGGACCCTGAGGACCCCTCGTGTTAGCAATGCCGTTAGCAACGGCCACGGAGGACGACGAAGCCGCAGGCGGCGATATGGCGCTGACCTGCGGCTTTGTGCTCCCCGGGTAGGAATCGAACCTACGTCGCTTGTCCTGATTCAAAGTCAGGCGGGCCCTGCCAGCAGACCAACCGGGGAACGTCCCCACGGGACGCCCACAGGGTAGTGGAGCAGAGGCCCTCACCCGACACCCGGCACGAGCCGCCGTCGGGGGCGTCAGAGCTGCGGCCGCACCAGCCGGCGAAGAGCCAGCCGTGCCACCGGCGAGTAGCCCAGCAGCACCGGGAGCGGGCCGGCCATCCCGAGGGTCGTCCGGCAGCCGTCCCCCTCCCGGACGACGCGATGGGTCAGGTGGAGCGTCAACGGCCCCTTGCGGACGGTCCAGACCCAGGTGCGGGCCGTCTCGTCCACCGAGTCGACCACGAAGTCGACCCCGACCCCCAGCACCGCGCGCACCCGGCCGGTCGAGCCGGTGCGGATCCGCGCCGAGCTGCAGGTCACCGAGCGGATCTGGGGCGACCACCGGGACCAGTACGCGACCTGCGCGTAGCGCTCCCACGCCTGCTCGGCCGAGGCCGCACCCGCGGCCGCCAGCGTCAGGTGGGACACCGCGGCCACCCGCCTCGACTCACGGACCCGGGCACGCGGGCGGCCCTGCGGCGTACGGGCGGGGACACGGCAGGGCACCAGCGGCCGGGACCGCCGGTGCCCTCGTGCCGCATGCGGACCTACTCGCCGCGGCCGGTCTCGTGCTGGAGCCGGTCGATCTCCTCACTGGCCTGGGCCTTGGTGAGGTCGGTGGGGACCTCCTCGCCGGCCTCCTGGGCCAGCGTGCTCAGGTAGGACTCCTGCGGGCCCGTGGACGGCTGGTCGCCGGTCACCCACTGGGAGGGGTCCTTCTCCGCGTTGTGCTGCTGGGCGTCGGACTGGTCAGCGGACTGGCTCATCGGATCTCCTCCTCGAAACTGTGTTCGATACCCGGCAACCCTAGTACGGCGAGATGTCGGCCGCGACCTCTGGCTACCTACGCCTGCGTAGGTTACGGTTGCGTAAGTTGTTCCTTCCCCGAGAGGCCAGTCATGACCCTGCTCGCCCGCCCCGGCGGCTCCCCCACGTCGACGTCACCGGTCGCCGCACCGCAGCCGGAGCGCAAGGGGATGACCGAGCAGGTCGCCCTCTTCCTGTTCATCACGATCCCGTTCCTGGCCCTGGTCGCCGCCGTGCCGTTCGCGTGGGGCTGGGGCCTCGGCTGGCACGACGTCGTGATCGCGCTCGTCTTCTACGCGGTGGCGGGGCACGGCATCACGGTCGGCTTCCACCGGTACTTCACCCACGGCTCGTTCCGGGCCCGCCGCTGGCTGCGGGTCACGCTCGCGCTGGCGGGGTCGCTGGCCATCGAGGGGCCGGTGATCCGCTGGGTCGCCGACCACCGCAAGCACCACGCGTTCTCCGACCGCCAGGGGGACCCGCACTCGCCGTGGCGCTACGGCGAGACGGTGCCGGCGCTGGCCAAGGGCTTGTGGTGGGCGCACGCCGGCTGGCTGTTCGACCGCGAGCTGACCCCGCGGGACAAGTACGCCCCCGACCTCATGGCGGACCCGGACATGCGGCGGGTCGAGGCCGCCTTCCCGGCGATCGTCGCCTTCTCGGTCCTCGCGCCGGCGCTGATCGGCGGGCTGTGGTCGATGTCCTGGCAGGGCGCGGTCACGGCGTTCTTCTGGGCCTCGATCCTGCGCATCGGCCTGCTGCACCACGTCACCTGGTCGATCAACTCGATCTGCCACGCCATCGGCGAGCGCCCGTTCCGCAGCCGCGACCGGTCGGCCAACGTGTGGTGGCTGGCGATCCTGTCCATGGGCGAGTCCTGGCACAACCTGCACCACGCCGACCCGACCTGCGCCCGGCACGGCGTCGACCCCGGCCAGCTCGACTCCAGCGCCCGCGTCATCTGGGCGTTCGAGCGGCTCGGGTGGGCGAGCGACGTGCGCTGGCCCCGTCGCGAGCGTCTGGAGACCAGGCGCGTGGCGGCGTGACGTCGCTGCTCCACCGGCGGCCCGCCGTACCCTCTGGTGGCGCCGAGGGGAGCCGCGGCGCGGGCGACCGGGGCCCGTTCGGCACAATGGCATGGTGACTGCAGCCCGGGACAAGGACGGAACGACCACCGCACGGTCCCGGATGACGGGGAAGCAGCGCCGCGAGCAGCTCATCGTCATCGGACGGAAGCTGTTTGCCGACAAGGGTTTCGAGGCGACGACCGTCGAGGAGATCGCCAGCCGTGCCGGCGTCTCCAAGCCCGTGGTCTACGAGCACTTCGGTGGCAAGGAGGGCCTGTACGCCGTCGTCGTCGACCGCGAGATCCGTTCGCTCCTCGACGCGATCACCGGGGCGCTGACGACCGGCGCCCACTCGCGCGTGCTGCTCGAGCAGGCCGCGCTGGCGCTGCTGGACTACATCGAGAACTCCACCGACGGCTTCCGCATCCTGGTGCGGGACTCCCCGGCCGGTCAGGCGACCGGGTCGTTCGCCTCCCTCATCAGCGACGTCGCCTCGCAGGTCGAGCACCTGCTCGCAGCCGAGTTCAAGCGGCAGAAGCTGGACCCCAAGGCGGCGCCGATCTACGCCCAGATGCTGGTGGGCATGGTCGCGCTGACCGGTCAGTGGTGGCTGGACTCGCGCAAGTTCAAGAAGGCCGACGTGGCCGCGCACCTGGTCAACCTCGCGTGGAACGGCCTGTCCGGCATGGAGGCCAAGCCCACCCTGCGGACCCTCGACGCCTGACCCGGGCGGGCGCCGGGCGCCTCAGGCCGGATGCCCGGCGCGCTGGGCGACGGCGAAGATGCGACGGAACGGGAACAGCGTGCCGAACTCGGCCCGGGGATAGGCCTGTTGGAGCCGCCGCGCGTACGCCGACAGGAACTCCGCGCGCTCGCGCTCGTCGGTGAGCACCTGCAGCAGCGGGCGCAGGGCCGTGCCCTTGGTCCACTCCAGCACCGGCGACTCCTGGGCACCCTCGGGGTCCAGCACGTGCAGGTACGTCGTCTCCCACACGTCGATGCGGCAGCCGAGGCCGGCCAGCGTGGCGGCGTACGTGGCCGGGGCCTCCACGGCCGACCCGCCGCGCAGCAACGGCGTCAGCTCGTCGGCACGGGGCGAGGCCGCGGCCACCTCCCGCAGCAGCGCGTGCGAGGGCGCCTCGAAGTTGCCCGGCACCTGCAGAGCGAGCCAGCCACCCGGCGCCAGGTGCTCGACCCACCCGGGCAGGAGGCCCAGGTGCCCGGGGACCCACTGCAGCGTGGCGTTGGTGACCAGGACGTCGATGCCCTCCGGCGGCTGCCACGTGGCCACGTCGGCCTGCACCCACTCGACCCGCCCGGCGCGGTCCTGCTCCGCCGCGCGGGCCAGCATCTGCGGTGAGGAGTCGACGCCCACCACCCGGGCGTCCGGCCACCTCGCCGCGAGGCCGAGGGTGAGCTCGCCCGGGCCGCAGCCCAGGTCGACCACGAGCGCCGGCTCCGACGCCCGGACGCGCCCCACCAGGTCGGCGAACGGCCGGCTCCGGTGGTCGCTGAAGGCGGCGTACTGCACGGGATCCCACATGGCGTCTCCTGGCGTCGATGTCTTGACGTCAAGATACTTGACGCCGGGTACTCTCTGCAGCATGTCCACACCGCCAGGTGACGAGGTCGACCGCATCGTCGAGGCGTGGCGCCGCGAGCGCCCCGACCTCGACGTCGGCCCGCTGCACGTGCTCTCCCGGGTCTCGCGGCTGGCCCGTCACCTCGACCTGGCGCGCGGCGCGGCCTTCGCCCAGCACGGGCTCGAGGGCTGGGAGTTCGACGTCCTGTCGGCGCTGCGGCGGGCGGGCGCGCCGTACGAGCTCTCCCCCGGCCAGCTCGTGGCCCAGACCCTGGTCACCAGCGGCACGATGACCAACCGGGTCGACCGGCTGGAGCGGCGCGGCCTGGTCGGCCGCAGCCCGGACCCGAACGACCGCCGCGGGGTGATCGTCTCGCTGACCCCGACCGGGCGGCAGGTCGTGGACTCGGCGATGGCCGACCTGCTCGGCCGCGAGCACGCGATCCTCGGCGGCCTGGGCGAGGTCGACCAGACCCGGCTCGCCGACTCGCTGCGCCGGCTCCTCGCGCCGTTCGAGACCACCCCCCGGCGCGGGTCCGAGGCCTAGCCGACGATCTCGGCGAGGGTCAGCCACTCCATCTCGAGCGTCTCGCGCTCGTCGACGATCCCGCGCAGCGCGCCGTTGAGCTCCAGCACCGCGGCGTGGTCGGTCGACCGAGCGGCCATGTCCGCGTGGATCCGCTCCTCGGCCCTGGCCAGCTTGGACAGCTGCCGCTCGATCCGGCTCAGCTCCTTGCGCGCCTCGCGGATCTCCGCGGCCGAGTGCGCCGGCGCCTGCTCGGCCGGCTCCCCGGTGCGGGTCGCCGCGTCGCCCTTGTCTCCGCTCTTACCGCCGCGGGCCGCGGCCACCGACCGCTTCGCCGCCGCGCGCAGGTCGAGGTACTGCTCGACGCCGCCGGGCAGGTCGCGGATCGCCCCGTCCCCGAGCAGTGCCACCTGGCGGTCACACATCCGCTCGAGCAGGTAGCGGTCGTGGGAGACGACGAGCAGCGTGCCGGCCCAGCCGTCGAGGACGTCCTCCATCGAGGTCAGCGTCTCGATGTCGAGGTCGTTGGTCGGCTCGTCGAGGATGAGCACGTTCGGCTCGGTCAGCAGCAGCCGCAGGAACTGCAGCCGCCGCCGCTCCCCGCCGGACAGCTCCCGCACCCGGGTCTGCTGGCGGCCGCCGGAGAACCCCAGCCGCTTGGCCAGCTGGCTGGCGCTGACCTCCTTGTCCCCGAGCCGGGTGTACTGGCGCACGTCCTCGATCGCCTCGATCAGGCGCCAGTCCGCGAACTTCTCCAGCTCGCGCACCTCCTGGGTCAGGTAGGCCATCGACACGGTCTTGCCGACCTTGCGGCTGCCCGAGCTCAGCGGCACGTCTCCGTGGATCGCCCGCATCAGCGTCGACTTGCCCGAGCCGTTGACCCCGACGATGCCGATGCGGTCGCCCGGAGCCAGCCGCCAGGTGATGCGCTTCAGCAGGTCGCGGCCGCCCAGGGTGACGGTCGCGTCGACGAGGTCGACCACGTCCTTGCCCAGGCGGGTCGTGGCGAAGCGGACGAGGTTGACCTCGTCGCGGGCCGGCGGCTCGTCCTCGATGAGGGCGGAGGCGGCCTCGATCCGGAACTTGGGCTTGCTGGTCCGCGCGGGCGGCCCCCGGCGCAGCCAGGCCAGCTCCTTGCGCAGGAGGTTGCCGCGGCGCTCCTCGGTGACGGCCTCCACGCGGTCGCGCTCCGCTTTGGCCAGCACGTACGCCGCGTAGCCGCCGTCGTAGGAGTGGACCTGCCCCTCGGTCACCTCCCAGGTGGTCGTGGCGACCGCGTCGAGGAACCACCGGTCGTGGGTCACGGCAACGAGCGCGGTGCCGGTGCGCGTACGGCGGGTCGCCAGGTGGTCGGCCAGCCACGCGACACCCTCGACGTCGAGGTGGTTGGTGGGCTCGTCCAGCAGCAGCAGGTCGGGGTCGGACACGAGCAGCTGGGCCAGGGCCAGCCGCCGGCGCTCGCCGCCGGACATCGGGCCGACGACGGCCTCGAGGCCGCCCACGTCCGGGGCGTCGATGCCTCCGAGCAGCCCCTCGAGGACGTCACGGATGCGCGCGTCCCCCGCCCAGACGTGCTCGGGCAGCGTGCCGAGCACTGCGGTGCGGACCGTGGCGGCGGGGTCGAGGGTGTCGACCTGCGTCAGCATGCCGGAGGTCATCCCGCCGAGGTTGGTCACGCGGCCCTCGTCCACCTCCTGGCGGCCGGCCAGCACCTTCAGCAGGGTGGACTTGCCGCCACCGTTGCGGCCGACGACGCCGATGCGGCCACCGGCGTTGACGCCGAGGGAGACGTCGTCGAGGACGAGGGTGGTGCCGAGGGCGAGGGTCGCCCGCTCGACGGAGACGAGGTTGGCCACGACGGTTCAGCAGCTCCAGAGTCGGTGGGGGGGTGCGCGGTGCTCGCGGTGGGGTGCCGCTCAGGCGGGGCTGGAGGGTGTGCCCCGCCCGGGGGGTCGGCCGGGGCCGGCGCCACCGCCGCCCCCTCCGCCCGGGGCACCGGGCCGCTGGGCGCCCCGCCGGCGCGGCCCCGAGGCGGCACCGGTGGCGGCGCCGGCTGTCAGGACGTGGGCGCCCGCGACCGGTCCGGTCGCGCGCTTGACCGAGGGGGCCACACCCGAGGCGGTCAGCCCCACCGCCAGGTCGAGCGCCGCCTCGTGGTCGGCGACCAGGAACGCGACCGTCGGACCCGACCCGGAGACGACTCCGCCCAGTGCGCCGCACTCCATCCCCGTGGCCAGCACCTCGGCCAGGCCCGGCTGCAGCGTCAGCGCCGCCTCCTGCAGGTCGTTGGTGAGCGCCCGGCCGAGCGCCTCGGCGTCGCCGGAGCGCAGCGCCGTCATCATCGGTGCGGACGGCGAGGGCTCGCGCACGGGCGCCGTACCCCGGAGCCGGTCGCACTCGGCGTAGATCGCCGGCGTGGAGAGGCCGACGTCGCTGAGGGCGAAGACCCAGTGGTAGCGGCCGCGTCCGAGCACGGGGGCCAGCTGGTCGCCGCGGCCGGAGCCGATCGCCGTGCCGCCGTGCAGGCCGAAGGGGACGTCGGCCCCGAGGTCGGCCGCCAGGCCCTCCAGGACGGTGCGCGGCGAGGCCAGGTCCCACAGCGCGTCGCAGGCCACCAGCGCGGCCGCCCCGTCGGCCGACCCGCCCGCCATGCCGCCCGCGACCGGGATGTCCTTGTCGATCGTGATGTGCACCGGCTCGTCGACGCCGGCGACGTCGGCCAGGCCGCGCGCCGCGCGCAGGGCGAGGTTGGTGCCGTCCACCGGCACCAGGGCGGCGTACGGGCCGGTGACCGTGATGCCCCAGGCGTCGGCCGGCTCGACGGTGACGTCGTCGTAGACGCTGACGGCCTGGAACACGGTGGACAGGTGGTGGTAGCCGTCGTCGCGACGGGGGCCGACCAGCAGCTCGAGGTTGATCTTCGCCGGGACGCGGGCGGTCACCGAGCGACCGGAGGCGGCGGCGGAGGTCATGTCGACCACCCTAGGGGAGGCGGATCCGGTCGGCCGCGGCGGTGAGGGCGGCGAACGCGGTGATGTCCAGCTGCTCGCCCCGCGTCCGGGGGTCGATGCCGGCCTCGCGCAGCGCCGCCTCGGCCCGGTCGGCGCCGCCGGCCCAGCCCGCGAGCGCCGCCCGCAGGGTCTTGCGCCGCTGGGCGAACGCGGCGTCGATGCAGGCGAACACGTCCTGGCGCGACGCCGGGGTCCGCGGCGGCTCCCGGCGCACGAGCGAGACCAGCCCCGAGTCGACATTGGGCACCGGCCAGAACACGCTGCGGCTGACGGTGCCCGCGAGGCGCACGTCGGCGTACCAGGCGGCCTTGAGGCTCGGCACGCCGTACGTCTTGCTGCCGGGGCCGGCGGCGAGGCGCTCGGCGACCTCGAGCTGCACCATCACGAGGACCCGCTGCAGCGAGGGAAAGGCCTCGAGGAAGCTGAGGACGACCGGGACCGAGATGTTGTACGGCAGGTTGGCCACCAGGGCGGTCGGCTGGGGGTCGGGCAGGCTGCGCACGGTCAGGGCGTCGGCGCCGACGACCGTCAGCCGGTCGCGGTACGCCGGCGCGACCGCGGCGACGGTGTCCGGCAGCGCAGCGGCGAGCGTCGGGTCGACCTCGACGGCCACCACGGCGCCGACCTCCGGCAGCAGCGCCAGGGTCAGCGACCCCAGGCCGGGCCCGACCTCGACCACCGTGTCGGACGGCCCGACGCCGGCCAGGCGCACGATCCGGCGGACGGTGTTGGCATCGACCACGAAGTTCTGGCCCCACTGCTTGGTCGGGCGGACGCCCAGACGGCCGGCGATCTCGCGGACCTGGCCGGCACCCAGCAGGCCGGTGCCGGACGGCTGGGCCTGCAGCGCCTCGTCGTTCATGCCGAGCAGCCTAGGCGGAAGCGGCGCGGCCCCCGAACCGCAGCGGGTTCGGGGGCCGCACCGGTGGTACGTCGCGAGGCGGTCAGGCCGCGTGCGCGCAGCCCCACTGGCCGAGGCCGGCACGGGCGCGGAGCACCTCGGCGACGGCGATCTGCTGCTCGCGGGTGGCGAGGTCCGCGCGGGGGGCGTACTTCAGGCCGCCGGTGGCCGCCCACGTGGCCTGGGCGAACTGCAGGCCGCCGTAGTAGCCGTTGCCGCTGTTGGTGTGCCAGTTGCCACCGGACTCGCACTGGGCGATCCGGTCCCACACGCCCGAGCCGACCGAGGGCGCCGAGGCGCCGCCGGACGAGCCGCTGCCGGAGGAACGCTGGCTGGACGAGCCGCTGCCGGACGAGCGCTGCTGGGCCGGCTGGGGGGGGCTTCGGGCGGCCCTTGGTGCCCTCCGCCGTGACCTCGGCGACCGGCTTCACGGTGACGGTGGTGCGCGTGGCCTTGCGGCTCTCGCGCTTGCCGTCGACCCAGGTCTCGAGGTAGCTGACCACGCGCGTGCCCTGGTGGCCGGCGGTGACCGTGCGGGTCTGGCCCTGGTAGAGGTCGCCGTCGTGGGTCGTGCGGCTGGCGAACGCGACGGGCTGGGTGACGTCGACGGTCTTCTGCTTCACCCTGGCGATGGTGATCGCCGCGCCGGGCTTGCCGACGGCGGAGGTCAGGGCCGGGTGGACCCGGTCCTTGGCGCCGACGCTGACCTTCATCTGGGCCAGCACGGCCCTGACGGTCGAGGCGGTGCTGCGGGCATGCCGCGTCGTGCCGTCCACGGTGACCGAGACCGGCTTGGGGGTGGTGACAGCGACCGCGAGGCCCTGCCGGCCGAGGATCTGCGAGCGCGAGACCGACAGCTTGGCCGTGTCGGCGCGGATGCCCATCTCGGCAAGCGCCGAGGACACCGTCGTCGCGGTGGTCCAGTAGCTCCTCTTCTGGCCGTCGACGGTGAGCGTCAGCAGCCGGCCGTGGCGCACCACGACCTTGGTGCCGTCGGCGATCGAGGCGGACAGCGAGGGCACGACGACGTCGTGCGGGCCGAGGGTGATGCCGCGCTTGGCGAGGACGTCACCGACGGTGCTGCCGAAGACGCCGACGGTCGAGGACGCGCCGTCCACCGACAGCGTCACGGACTTGTTCCAGTGCGCCGCACCGAGCGTGCCGGCGACGACTGCGGTGAGGGCGGCGCCTTGGGTGATGCGGCGCAGGGGACGTGAGATCACGATGCTCCAGGGAGTGGCTCCTATCCGGGCACTCCTCGCCGGGCTGACACAGGGAAAGGGCGCACGAGCTGGTCGTGCGCCCTCTCTGGCGTGCCGCCCGGGACCTCGAGGACCCCGGCCAACTGCACACCACCATGGGGGACGCTCCGGGGAGAGGTCAACTTTTGGTAACGGAGCGTGGCGCACGTCACGCCGCTGGTTGCCCCGAAACGACGGTATTGCGGCGGTCCGCCCGCCGGTTCGGTCGGTTCGGGGCACCAAGCGGGGATGGAGCGGTCACCAGGGGCCGTAGATGCGCTCCGAGCTGGCCGAGATGGCGCTGCAGAGGCTGGGGACGTCGACGTTGAGGACGCCGGCCATCGCCCGGACGGTGAGCGGCACGAGGTACGGCGCGTTGGTCGCCCCGCGGTGCGGGCTCGGCGTGAGGTAGGGCGCATCGGTCTCGACGAGGACCTGCTCCAGCGGCGTGACGGCCAGGGCGTTGCGCAGCCCCTGGGCGTTCTTGAACGTCACGGTCCCGGAGAACGAGAGGTGGTAGCCGCGCTCCACGCACTCGCGTGCCATGACGATGTCGCCCGAGAAGCAGTGCAGCACCGTGCGTTCGGGTGCGCCCTCCTCCCGCAGGATGCGCAGCACGTCCTCGTGGGCGTCACGGTCGTGGATCTGCAGCGCCTTGCCGGTGCGCTTGGCCAGGTCGATGTGCCAGCGGAACGAGTCCTGCTGTGCCGCAACGCCTTCGGGCCCGGTGCGGAAGTAGTCGAGCCCCGTCTCACCGATGACCCGCACCCGCGGGTGCTTCGCGAGCCGCTCGATCTCGTCGCGCGCCTCGTCCTGCCTGCCGCGCTCGGCCAGCCGCGGTGCCTCGTTCGGGTGCAGGGCCACTCCACCGAGCAGCGCCCGGTGCTCGTCGACGACGCGCACGGTGAAGCGGGCGCTCTCGAGGTCGCAGCCGATCTGCACCATCCGGTCGACCCCCACCGCAGCGGCGTCACCGATCGCCGCCGACAGGTCGGGCGCGGGTCCGTCGTCACGGACGATGTCGAGGTGGGTGTGGTTGTCCACCACCGGGATCGGCAGCGGGTCGGGGGCCGGCGGACGGCTCGTCATACCGGCCCGACCTGTCGGGATCCGTTGTCGCGCAAGGTCATCCGGCTGTCTCCGGCACGGCGTCACCGGCCAGCCGCGCCAGCTCCTCGTCGACCACCGAGGGGTCCAGCTTGGCGAAGATCGGCGAGGGCTTGGCCACCGGCGTGCCGGCCTTGACCGGCCGCGACTCCCACGTCGGCGTCGCGCTGTAGTCCCCGGTGATGACCGGGTAGCGCGCCTCCGGCGCGTCGTCGTCGAGGTCGGCCACCTCCTCGATGCGCGGCATCGGCGCGACGACGCCCTCACCACCGAGGGCGGCGTGGACGGCGTTGGAGCTGTGCGGCAGGAACGGGGAGATCAGCGTGTTGCAGTCGCTGACGGCCTGGGCGAGGACGTGCAGGATCGTGCCCAGCCGCTCCCGCTCGGACTCCGCCTTGAGCTTGAACGGCGCCTGGTCGGTGACGTACTTGTTCACCTCGGCCACGATCCGCATCACCTCGGCGAGGGCGTTCTTCTGCCGGTGGCGGCCGATCAGGTCACCGACGGTCGCGAATCCACCGCGGACGGCGTCCAGCAGCGCCTCGTCCGCCGCGGTCAGCTCGCCGGCCGCCGGGATCTCGCCGAAGCTCTTGTGGATCATCGTGGCCGTGCGGTTGACGAGGTTGCCCCAGCCGGCGACGAGCTCGCTGTTGTTGCGCTGGACGAACTCGGCCCAGGTGAAGTCGCTGTCCTGGTTCTCGGGGCCCGCCGCGCAGATGAAGTAGCGCAGGGCGTCGGGCTGGTAGCGGGCGAGGACGTCGCGCACGTAGATGACGACGCCGCGGCTGGAGGAGAACTGCCGGCCCTCCATGGTGAGGAACTCCGAGCTGACCACCTCGGTGGGCAGCTGCAGCGCGCCGTACGGGCCGGGGGTCGCCGCCTTTGTCGCCCTTGCCGTCGTAGGCGAGCAGCTCGGCCGGCCAGATCTGGGAGTGGAAGACGATGTTGTCCTTGCCCATGAAGTAGTACGACAGGGCCTCGGGGTCGTTCCACCACTGGCGCCACGCCTCGGGGTCACCGCTGCGGCGGCCCCACTCGATCGACGCGGAGAGGTAGCCGATGACCGCGTCGAACCACACGTAGAGCCGCTTGGTGGGCTGCTCGCGCCAGCCGTCCAGCGGGACCGGGATGCCCCAGTCGATGTCGCGGGTCATCGCCCGCGGCTTGATCTCCTTGAGGATGTTCTGGCTGAACTTGATGACGTTGGGCCGCCAGGTGCCCGACGCCTCGCGCTCGTCCAGCCACACCCCGAGGGCCTCGGCCAGCGCGGGCAGGTCGAGGAAGAAGTGCTGGGTCTCGATGAACTCGGGGGTCTCGCCGTTGATCTTGCTGCGCGGCTCGATCAGGTCGGTCGGGTCGAGCTGGTTGCCGCAGTTGTCGCACTGGTCGCCGCGGGCGCTGTCGTAGCCGCAGATCGGGCAGGTGCCCTCGATGTAGCGGTCGGGCAGGGTGCGCCCGGTCGACGGCGAGATCGCCCCGTGGGTGGTCCGCTCGACCATGTAGCCGTTGCGGTGGACGGTGGTGAACATCTCCTGCACGACGGCGTAGTGGTTGCGCGTCGTGGTGCGGGTGAACAGGTCGTAGGACAGCCCGAGCCCGACGAGGTCCTCCACGATGAGCCGGTTGTTGGTGTCGGCGAGCTCCTTGGCGCTGACCCCGGCCTTGTCGGCGGCCACCAGGATCGGGGTGCCGTGCTCGTCGGTGCCGCTGACCATGAGGACGTCGTGGCCGGCCATCCGCATGTAGCGGCTGAAGACGTCGGAGGGCACACCGAAACCGGCGACGTGGCCGATGTGGCGCGGGCCGTTGGCGTACGGCCAGGCGACGGCAGACAGGACCTTGCTCATGGGGTGGATCCTAGGCGGACGCGCGTCCGCGGTTCGCCCCGGTTCCTGCGCGAGCGGCGGCCGGCGGGCGCCTCACGCCTTCCGGGCGGCGAGCGCGGCGTTGTAGAGGTCCTTGCGGCTCAGCCCGGTGGCCGCGGCGACGTCGGCAGTCGCGTCCTTGAGCCGCTCCCCCGCCTCCACCCGCTCCTGTACGGCGCGCAGGGCGGACGCCGGGTCGACGGTCACCTCGGCAGCGCCGCCGACCACGATGGTGATCTCGCCGCGGACGCCCTCGGCGGCCCACTCGGCCAGCTCGCGCAGCCCGCCGCGGCGGACCTCCTCATAGGTCTTGGTCAGCTCGCGGCAGACCGCCGCCGGACGGTCGTCCCCGAACGCCTCGGCCATCGCGGCCAGCGTCGCGTCGAGCCGGTGCGGTGCCTCGAAGAAGATCATCGTGCGGCGCTCGGCGGCCAGCGCCTGCAGCGCGCGCAGCCGCTCGCCGGCCTTGCGGGAGGGAAAGCCCTCGAAGGAGAACCGGTCGACCGGCAGCCCGGAGACCGCGAGTGCCATCAGCACCGCGCTGGGCCCGGGGACGCAGGTCACCCGCACCCCGGCCTCGATCGCGGCGGAGACCAGCCGGTAGCCGGGGTCGGACACGGACGGCATACCGGCGTCGGTGACCACGACGACGCGCTCCCCGGCCACGAGCCGGGCCAGCAGGTCGGCGGTCCGGGCCGCCTCGTTGTGCTCGTGGTAGCTGAGGACCGACCCGGTGGGGCTGACCTCGAGGGCGGCGCACAGGCGGCTCAGCCGCCGGGTGTCCTCGGCCGCGACGACGTCCGCGCCGGCGATCTCCTGCGCGAGCCGGGGCGCGGCGTCGCGCGGGTCGCCGATGGGGGTGGCCGCGAGGACGAGGACGCCGGGAGGGGCAGCGGAAGTCACCCCCGGATCCTCTCAGGTCCGCCGGTACAGTCGCCCGCGGCGCATCCGGCGCGGACCACGGGAGAGCAGCAGGCGTGAGCAGCACGGCATCAGCGGCGCCGCACACCGGGGAGCACCCCGGTTCCCTGCCTACGATGGCGCCCATGTCCCCGACCGAGCAGGTGCGGGCGCGCCTGCTCGGCCGGCGTCCGACCGACGTGCTGTGGGGGTGGGTGGCACCGCTGCTCGTCGCGGCGGTCGGGGGCTTCCTGCGGTTCTGGCAGCTCGGCCGGCCGCACCAGCTGGTCTTCGACGAGACGTACTACGTCAAGCAGGCCTGGTCACTGCTGCAGTTCGGCACCGAGCGCCGGGTGCCGGACACGATCAAGAAGCCGGACGTGATGTTCACGAACGGCACCCCCGACGTGTTCGGCGACATGCCCGACCTGGTCGTGCACCCGCCGGTCGGCAAGTGGGTCATCGCCGCCGGCGAGCAGCTGTTCGGGGTGACCAGCTCGTTCGGCTGGCGGTTCTCCGTCGCGCTGCTGGGCACGCTGTCGATCCTCATGGTCGGCCGCGCGGCCCGCCGGATGTTCGGCTCCACACTGATGGGGACCATCGCGGCGGTCCTGCTGGCGTTCGAGGGGCACCACTTCGTCCACTCCCGCACGGGCCTGCTGGACCTCATCGTCATGTTCTGGGCGCTGGCGGCGTTCTGCGCCCTGCTGATCGACCGCGACCGTTCGCGGGAGGTGCTCGCCCGCAAGGTCGGCGCGCTGCTGGAGGCCGGTGCCCGGCGCGGCTCCCCCGAGCTGCGCTACGGGCCGTGGTTGGGCGCCCGTCCGTGGCGCTGGGTGGCCGGGCTGTGCCTGGGGCTCTCCGCAGGCACCAAGTGGTCCGGCCTGTTCTTCCTGGTCGTCTTCGGCCTGATGACGGTCAGCTGGGACATGGGCGCGCGCCGCGCCGCCGGCATCCGGCGGTGGTGGCTCGCCGCGGTGGCCAAGGACGGGCTGTACGCCGCCGCGGTGATGGTCGGCGTCGCGGTGCTCACCTACGTCGGCTCGTGGGCCGGGTGGTTCCACTCCCGCGACGGCTACGACCGGACCTGGGCCGCCACCCATCCCTCGGCGTCGTTCGGCTGGGTCCCCGCTCCGTTGCGCTCGCTGTGGCAGTACCACCGCGAGATGTACCAGATCAACGTCACGCTCTCCTCTCCCCACCCCTACAAGACCAACCCCTGGTCGTGGCTGATCCAGGGCCGGCCCACCTCGTTCTTCTACGAAGGGCCCAAGAGGGGGCACGACGGCTGCACCGTGGAGCTGTGCTCCAAGGCGATCACCTCGATCGGCACGCCGACGGTGTGGTGGGGCGGCACCATCGCCGTGTTCGTCCTGCTGTTCATGTGGGCGCTGCGCCGCGACTGGCGCGCCGGGGCCGTCCTCGCCGGCATCGCCGCGGGCTACCTGCCCTGGTTCAACTACCAGAGCCGCACGATCTACACGTTCTACGCGGTCGCCTTCGTCCCGTACGTGGTGCTGGCCGTCACCTACGTCCTCGGGCTGGTCATCGGGCCCGCGACCGCGTCCGTGCGGCGGCGCCGCTGGGGGCTGGCCCTGGCCGGCGGCTACGTCGTGCTGTCCGTGGGGCTGTTCGCGTTCTTCTACCCGCTGTACACCGCGCAGGTCATCCCCTACCCGCAGTGGCAGCTGCGGATGTGGTTCCCCAGCTGGATCTGAGCCGGGTCAGCGCGGGCCCAGCAGGAACGGCTCGAGCAGCCCCGGCGTGGTCTCCTGCACCACGCGCACCGCCTCCTGCGGGTCCACATCGAGGACCTTGTAGGCCTGCGACCCGGCCGCGGTGGTGGCGCTCAAGGTGACCAGGCCGGCCCGGCGCTGGAAGAAGGTCTGCCGCACGTTCCAGCCGATCACCCCGTCGCGGGCCACGACGTCCCGGCGGCGCGACAGCGAGCCCGACCGCGTCACGAGGTAGCTCCCGCTGACGGTGTGCCCGAGGCCGCGGTAGCGGTCCAGGCCCAGCGGTACGGCGAGCAGGAGGGGCAGGGCGGCGATCGGCACCACCCAGCCGGGCAGGTCCGCGAGCTGCTGGGCCACCCCTGCCGCGAGCAGCACGGCGGCGGCCGGCACGGTCGCGCGCACCAGCCGCCTGCGGCGGGCTGCCGCACCGTGGGGGCGCAGCGCCACCGTCACCAGCGACGGGTCGCCCAGCACCAGCCCCGCCACCCGGGCGACCTCGGCCAGCGGGGCGGGCGGCACCAGCATCGCGCTGCCGCCGCCGTTGTCGTTGCGGGAGCGCAGCCCGGTCGTGATCGCCGAGAGCCGGCGTCCGCCGGCCCACCGCAGCGGGACCGGCTCTGCGATCTCCACCCCGCGCAGGCGTCGCTCCTCGATGCTGGTGGCCCGGGTGGTCAGCAGCCCCCGCGTGACGTGGAGCGTGCCGGCCAGGTGGCGCGTCAGCCGGTAGCCCCAGAACGAGAGGACGTAGCCGCCCACCGAGAGCAGTGTGACGACGACGACCAGCCCCACCAGGGCCTGGGCCACGTCGAGCCAGACCGGTGTGCGCTCGAGGTGGCCGAGGACCCCCTGGACCGCCGACAGCCGGGTGGCGTCGAGGTTGAGCTGGTCCACGATGCGCCAGGCGACACCGGCGACGGCCAGGGCTGTCACGACACCGCTGAGGGTGAAGGGGGCGTAGACCGTCCACCGCGGGTCCAGCCGCAGCAGCTCGATGTCCGGGCTCTCCGGGGGAACGAGACCGACGGGGGTGATCGCGGTCGGCGCACGCGGCATCGGCGCATGCGGCGTCAGCGCACCCGGCAGTCGGCCCAGCGGGAGCGTCCCCCGCCGGGCTCGGCGCTTCCGCCCCCAGCGCCCCTGGCGACGCGGTCGCCGTCCCAGCGGTGGCCGGCCCCGCCGGGGTCGCGGCCCGGGGCGCCGCGGCCGCGGGCGCCCGCATCCGGTGCAACAGCTCGGCTCGCAGCAGCCCGGCGGGTCCCGCGGCGAGGGCGTCGAGCACGAGGGTGTCGCCGTGGTGGCCACCGCCGCCGGTGCCGATGTCGACCTTGGCCAGGCCGAGCAGCCGGTGGAGCACGGGGGCGGTCACGTCGACGGTGCGGACGCGGTCGGCGGGGGCGACCTTCGTGCGACGGGTCAGCAGGCCGGTGCGCAGCTCGACCTGCGTCGGCGTGATCCGGTAGCGGGTGGTGAACCACCGGGCGATGCTGAGGGCGATGACGGCCACCACCCCGAGGAGGCCCCACCAGGGCCCGAAGCCCGTGGTGCGGCCCGCGATGAGCAGGCCGACGATGGCGGGGACGAACCGGCCGACCTCGCGGACGGGGTGGATGAGCAGCATCCGTGCGCTCAGCCGCCGCCACTCCGGCTGCGGCGGGAGGCTCACGTCGCGTCGCCCTCGACCGCCGCGGTCACCGTGGTGAGCTCGTGCACGAGCCGCTGCGCCGTGGCGTCGTCCAGCCCCTTGATGTGCAGCGGTCCGGCGGCGGACGCGGTGGTGACGGTGACGTTGGTCAGCCCGAACAGCTGCTCCAGCGGCCCGCGCTGGGAGTCGACGGTCTGGATCCGCGACAGCGGCGCGATCCGGCGCTCCTGGGTCAGCCAGCCGGCCTGGGTGTAGACCGCCAGCGGGCTGACCTCCCAGCGGTGGATCCGGTAGCGCCAGCGCGGCATCACGGCGAGGTGGCCGGCCGCGACGAGCACGGTGACCAGCAGGGCGATGATCCGCAGGCCGCGGCGGCTGTCGTCCAGCCAGAACCACACGGCCTGGCCCACGAGCAGCAGGAGCCAGACGTCGGCGGCACGCACGGTCCAGTAGGTCACGGCCCGCCGGCTGACCAGGTGAGCCGGCGCGCGCAGGAGCGGCGCCGGCGCGCCGTACCCGTCCCGCTCGGGAGGAACCATGACACCCACCCTGCCACGGCATCCGGGTGCCTGCGGCACACTTCCGCGCGGAGTACAGCGACCCCGCGGCACCGGGCCGGTGTCCAGCATGTGGACCCCCCGCATGGTTTCCGGCCCCCGTGGGCATGAACGGGTGATTTCGACTCGTCAGGAGCAGGTTCTCGTGGACAGCACCAACAACCCGACCGGGGCGCGCGTCCTGGTCGGCCGTTACCGCCTCGGCGAGCGGATCGGCCGGGGCGGGATGGGCGACGTCTACCGCGCCACCGACCAGGTCCTCGCGCGGCAGGTTGCCGTCAAGCTGTTCCGGCCCGATGTCAGCGACGAGGCACTGGACCAGCGGCACGAGAGTGAGGCCCGTGTCCTCGCCGGGCTGAACCACCCCGGACTCGTGTCCGTCTACGACATCGGCACCGACGACGAGCAGCCGTTCCTCGTGATGGAGCTGGTCGAGGGAGAGACGCTCGCCGACGTGGTCCGCCGCGGACCGCTGGCGTCCGCGCAGGTCGCCTCGCTCGGCGGGCAGCTGGCCGCCTCGCTCCAGGCCATCCACGACGCCGGAGTCATCCACCGCGACATCAAGCCGGCCAACGTGCTCGTCTGCGGCAGCGACGACGGCGCGGCGCTGCGGACCAAGCTGACCGACTTCGGGATCGCCCGGCTGGTCGACGGCACGCGGCTGACCTCCACCGGGCTCCTGATCGGCACCGTCCAGTACCTCAGCCCCGAGCAGACCGTCGGCGGCACCGTCTCGCTGCCGTCCGACGTCTACGCCCTCGGGCTCGTGCTGCTGGAGTGCCTCACCGGGCGTGCCGCGTTCCCCGGGGTGGGGATCGAGACCGCAGTCGTGCGCCTCAGCCGCCAGCCCGAGGTCCCCGCCGAGCTCGGCCCCCGGTGGGCGGACGTGCTGGGCGCGATGACCGCGCGCGAGCCGGAGCAGCGACCGACCGCCGGCGAGGTGGCGTCGCTGCTCTCGGCCCTCTCCGCACCGGGATCCGACCATCAGGAGGTCGCCTCCGTCCGGCGCGTGGCGCCGGCAGCTGCGGCAGTGCCGGCCGCTGCGGCGGCGCCGGCCGCTGCGGCGGCGCCGGGTGCCGCGGCAGTGCCGGGTGCTGGGGCCGCCGCGGCTGCGGGGCTCCAGGCGCGCGGCGGCCCACCCACCGAGGTGGGCCTGGCGCCCGCGCAGGCCGGCACGCCGCGCCGGCGACGCCGTACGGCGTGGAGCGTGTCGGTCGGCGCAGCCGCAGCGCTGGCCACTGCGGTCACGGTCGCGGCCGCCTGGTCCGGCGCCCCCGCCACGGGCGAGCCGGCCACCGGGGCGACCAGCCACGCGCCGTCCCGGACCGCTCCCGGCGCGCACGCGCAGACCGCTGACCCGGCATCCGTCTCCTCCTCCGGCCAGGGCGCCGCCGGTACGGGCACATGGTCGAGGCACGGCGGCACCACCTCGGCACCGGACCCCGGCCCCTCGGCTCCGACCGCCAGCCCCACGGGGCAGCAGTCGAGCACGACGTCAGCCC
The DNA here is from genome assembly GCA_963696105.1 of uncultured Actinomycetota bacterium. Classification (GTDB taxonomy): domain Bacteria; phylum Actinomycetota; class Actinomycetes; order Actinomycetales; family Dermatophilaceae; genus CAVRTM01. The sequence goes on along the minus strand of CAVOIP010000005.1, from coordinate 1,799,280 downwards.
CCGCCTCGGCGCCTCCGACGACGGCGCCGGAGAGCTCGGACGGGGCCACGACACCGGTGCCCTCCGGCACACCGGGTCCAGACCCCACCGGCGGCGGCGCACCTCCCACTGGCCAGGCGACCACACCGTCCCCGCCGGCGACCGGGCCCACGCCCACGACCCAGCCCTCCCCCACGAGCGGCCAGACCGGGCAGGGCGGCAAGCCGGACAAGGGTGACAAGCCCCACAAGCACACCCCCAAGGGCAAGGACAACCCGCCGCCCGGTCAGCCGACCGGGGGCCCGACGTCACCGAGTGACCCCGGGTCCGATCGCGGTGCCGTCGTGCCGGTCGTCGGCCAGCCCTGACCCGTCCGCGGCGAGCACGGCCCCCGGCTGAGGGCGAGCACGGTCCCCCGGCTGGGGGCGAGCGCCGCCCATGGCGGTGTCGCGTCCTCACCCGCGGGGGATGAGGACGCGACTGCGGCAGCGGACGAGGGTGGGCGCGACCGTGCTGCCTGCCCCGCTGCGCCCCCACGGACGTGTCGGCCGGGCGGTCGACGGCGGTCGACGAGGAGGGCTTCGGTGGAACATCCCAGCCTGCGGGCGCGACGGGCCCGGGGACGTGCTCTGCGCGCGTCGGTGCCTCGGTCCTCGCACGCGGGCTGGCTGCCGCCGAAGGCTCGCCGCGACCCTGTGGACTCCCTGCGGGACGACGAGGCGGACCGCGTGCGCCATCTGCTCGGACTGCGGTACAGCCGCATGGCGGCGTCACCCTGGGGGTTCCTGCGCGGCTCGGCGTCGCTGATGGCCTCGGACCTCGCGACGACGCCGCAGACCGGCCTGCGCGTGCAGGCCTGCGGCGACGCACACATCGGCAACTTCCGCCTCCTCGGCACCCCGGAGCGGGCACTCAACTTCGACATCAACGACTTCGACGAGACACTGCCGACGCCGTTCGAGTGGGACCTCAAGCGCCTGGCCACCAGCGCCGTCGTGGCCGGCCGGCAGAACGGCTTCTCCGCGGATGCCTCCCGCGCGGCTGCGGCCGCGGCCGCACGGGCCTATCGCGAACACATGGCCGAGTTCGCCGCCCAGGGGCCGCTGGAGGTCTGGTACCTGGGAGTCGACAGCACCACGCTGGAGTCGGTGCTGGCACGGGCCGACATCGACAAGTCGCAACGGCGGCTGGCGCACCAACGCATCCGCAGGGCGCGAAACAAGGACAACCTCAAGGCGTTCCGGCGACTCATCACGACGGTCGACGGCACGCTGCAGTTCCGGAACGACCCTCCGGTGCTCTACCACGACCACGGCGACGACGAGATCGTCGAGCACGTGCTCAGCGCCTACCGGAGCACCCTGCCGCACCACGTCCGTGTCCTGTTCGACCGGTTCGAGCTGGTCGACTACGCCGTCAAGGTCGTCGGCGTCGGCAGCGTCGGAACCCGTTGCTGGGCAGCGCTTTTCCTCAGCGAAGAAGACCAGACCCCACTGGTGCTGCAGGTCAAGCAGGCTGACCGGTCGGTGCTGGAGCGGTACTCCGGGGCGGCCGAGCAGGAGCACCAGGGCCAGCGCGTCGTGGAGGGCCAGCGCCTCATCCAGGCGGCGAGTGACATCTTCCTGGGTTGGACCCATGACCCCGTGACGGACGTCGACTACTACGTCCGTCAGCTGTGGGACATGAAGGGCAAGCTCGACACCCAGCTGATGAACGAGCAGTCACTGAGGTTGTTTGCCGAGCTGAGCGGGTGGACCTTGGCGCGTGCGCACGCGCGCAGCGGCGAGCCGGCCGAGATCCACGGATACCTCGGTTCCGGAACGGCGTTCGACCGGGCAGTGACTGCGTTCGCGGTCGACTACGCAGATCAGACGGAGCTCGACCACCGTCGCCTGCGTGAGGCTGTGGACAGTGGTGAGCTTCCCTCCGAGTCCGACACGCTCGCCAGCTTGCCGCGCTAGCGGTCTGTCGACTGAGGCAGGCAGGCAGCCACGCACCCTTTACCGAAGCGGATGCGCTTGGTGAACACCGTTCCACAGCAATGTTTTCGGCCGGGAGGGGCTGTCGGTGGCGACCGCTAGGTTTGCTTCATGGAGGGGACCAGCTTCGAGGAGGACCGGGCGGTGCTGGTTGCGGCTGCGCCGGTGCTGCGCCGGCTGCTGGGGCGGGTGCACCAGGCCGGGTCGGACCAGCTGGGGCCGGTTGTTCGCCGAGCTGGATGCAGCTGAAGAGACTGGCCGGGGCCGGGCAGGTCGGGCGTGCTGGACCAGGCGTTGTCCCGCGGGGACGTGCGCGCGTCGGACGCGGCGTCGCCGACCGGGTGGGTCCGCGAGTTCGGTCCGTCCTACCGGGCCGGTGGCGCCGCGGCGCTGGTCAAGGTGGCCAAGGCGGTCGCCCAGCCCGACAACGCCCTCCTGGCCGAAGCGGTGCTGGCCGCGCGGGTCCCGGTGGGTAACGCCGCGGTCGCGCTGGGTGAGATGGACAAGCTGCTGCCGCGGCTGACCCCCGCGTGCGCGGAGACGGTGCTGTCGGGGTTTGTGGCGATCGCGGAGACGGACGGCCCGTCCCAGATCCGCGCGCTGCGGACGCGTGTCATCGCCCGGTACGGGCGGTCGGGGGAGTTCCAGCGCCGCGAGGACCGGCTCCGGCACGGCCGGTCGCTGTCCCAGCCGTACCCCGACGACGGAATGGCCGAGTACCGGCTGCGGCTGGACCCCGAAGGACAAGCCGTCCTGGAAGCGATCCTGGGGCCGCTGGCCGCACCGCAACCGTCCACCGAACACGGCTCGGACCTGCGGACCAGCGACCAGCGCCGAGGCGACGCCTTGGTCGAGGTCTGTCGCCGTGCGGCCGCGGCCGGCGGAGAGGCCCCGACCACCGCCAAGGCGGCGGTGGTCGTGACGATGGACTTCCAGGACCTGAAGAGCCTGACCGGGGCCGGGACCACGCTGACCGGGGACCTCCTGGCCCCGGAGACGGTCCGCAGGCTGGCCTGCGACGCCGCGGTCATCCCGGCCGTGCTCGGGTCCAGGTCGGAGGTGCTGGACCTGGGCCGGACCCGCCGGCTGGTCACCCCGGGGCTGTTGATGGCGCTGTACCTGCGCGACGCGGGGTGCACCTTCCCCGGCTGTTCGCGGCCCCCGTCCTGGTGTGACGCCCATCATTGCCGGCACTGGTGCGACGGCGGACCGACGGACCTGATGAACATGGCGCTGTTGTGCCCCAGGCATCACACGATCGTGCACCAGAGGGGCTACACCGCCACCGTCACCGCGACCGAGGTCACCTGGCACCTGTAGCTGGGCCGCCCCGCGACCCGCCACCCCAGGCGGGTCGCACCGGTGTGTCCGCCTGGCCCTACGTCAGCCCTGGCTCACCACACACGGCTCGTCACCGCGGAAGACGACCCGCAGTCGGACGGTCGTCGTGGCGACCGCCACCCGCGACGTGCACTCGGCGACGCGCGGGTCGAGGTAGCCGCAGTTCCCGTCGCACGGCCGGAGCGCCGGCTCGACCGTGTAGGTGTCGGAGCCCAGGTGGTCGAAGCGCAGCGCTCCGTCCCCGCGCTCGGTGTCAACGACGGCGCCCGACGCGTCGCGTAGGCGCACCTCGACCACGGCGCCCTCTGTGAAGACGGCACCGTCGGCGCCTCGTTCCTGCACACTGGCCACGACGACTGACCCGCTGCGTCCCGACACGGGTGCGAGCGGACCCGCCACGGCAGATCCCCCCAGACTGACGACGACGACGAGTGCCGGCACGGCGGCCCTGGTGAGGCGCATGCCACTGGGACGTGCACGCTGACACTGTCGTTCCTCCCAAGGGCGCCCCGCCAAGGCACACCGGAGGGAGCCGATCCCAGGGCCTGTCACTGCGGGGACGCGTCCGGAGCGTCGTACAGGGGCGCCGCGGGAACGGGCCTAGTGGTCGTCGCCGAAGAAGATGGCGTACGCCTCGCGCAAGCCGTAGAAGACGATGACGAAGCCGGCCAACGGGTCGGCCCACCAGGCGCCCACCAGCGCGTTGAGCGCCAGCCCAACCAGGACAGCCGTCGCGAGGAGGCCGTCGACGAAGGTCACCCGGCCTTCGGTCTGCAGCACCGGGTTGCCGAGCGCCGCGCCGGTACGGGCCTTGCCGGCCGCCAGGGCGAACATCGCGGCGGCCGTGATGGCGGTCCAGGCGATACCGAGCCAGCTGTGCCGGGCGTGGTGGCCGGTCGCCAACACCCAGATGGATTGCACCGTGATGTAGACGCCCAGCGCCACGAAGGCTGCACCGATCAGACGTAGCGCCCGCTTCTGGCGTGCTGCGCCGGTACCGGACAGCTCCCACAGCACTACTGTGCTGGCACCGATCTCAATCAGACTGTCCAGGCCGAAGCCGGCCAGGGCGACGGAACGGGCCTTCACCGCAGCAATCCCCAGGACGACGATGCCGACGACGTTCCAGACCAGCGTGACGCGTTCCAGATTGACGCCCCGGCGCAGCAGTGTCTGCTGGGTGGCAGTAGATGGCTCAGTCATGTTCGTTCATTCGCCATTTCATCAGTCGTCCAGCTCCAGGGCAGCGCCCGTCCGCAGCGCCCGCGCCACATCCCGCAACAAACGGACGGCGGTGACCCCCACCACCAGGCCAATGACGATCGCCAGGGCGGAGTCCAGCCAGTACATACCTTGCTTCAGAAAAATGACCAGCCCACCAACGGCGACCGCCGCCGACGTCAGGGCGTCCGAGACAGTGTCAATCAGCACCGAGCGCATGTGCAGGTCTTCCTGGCCAGCCTCGCGGCCCAGCACCAGGACACCCAGCACCATGACGGCAGTCGTCACAGCGCTCACCACGAGCACCGGCAGACCGTGAATCTGTGGTGTGCCGTGGAGCAAGCGCCGCACGGCCTCAAGGACGACCAGCAGCGTCACCACCAGCAGCGCCGTGCCGTTGATGGCGGCCACGATGCTCGGTGCTGTGGAGTGCTGCCCGGCGCGGTCGCGGATGGTGACGGCGAGGATGCCGAGCAGGATGGCCAGCGAGTCGGCCACGTAGTCCCCGCCTGCGGCCAGTACGCCCAGCGAGTGCGCCGTCAGGCCGACGGTGACCAATGCCGCGATCATGAGGACGTTGAGCCCCAGCAATAGCCAGAGCCGGCGGCGCTGAGACATTATCGAACGGCCCGCATCACCTATCAAGGTTAACCCATGGGGCTCATCAGCGATTGATCGGTTCAGCCGGCTCTTATCAGCCCGATGACGTCGATTAACTCAATGGTGCCCGTTCGAAACACGACAACGGGTAAGCCGGAAAGCAGACGCCGCGCCTGACAAGCGATGGGGAAACAAAAACATCGCTGCAGCAGGGGCCTTTCATGGATATGCACCATCTCGTGGCCAAGAGGCCGCCGTTCGGATGTCGCGACCCGCATCCTGTGCTGGCGGCCGCCCTCCCGGCCCGGCGCGAGCGCTCCACATCAGCAGACAAGGCGATGGAGGGTGTCGTCCCGGCTGACACCGCCGGCGTCAGGCAGCACCACGCTCACGGCGGCGCCGGAGTGGCCGGCCGCTGTGGTCAGGACCACGACCTCAGCAGCCCGGCCGGGCCGTGGCGTCAACCAACCCTGGTTCGAGCGTCTGTACCTCGACTCCACCGACGACGATCGGCGGACAACCGTCACCCACGGTGACGCGGACGCCCGGCACTGGACGCCCCGGCGCAGCACCGCCAGCCGGACCTGGCCGGCAGCATCCGCCGCGAACACCAACGCCGCCGGGGCGGGAGCCCCGACGGCGTCGATGTTTCGAACTATGCACTTTGGTGGAGCTGAGGGGACTCGAACCCCTGACCCCCTCGTTGCGAACGAGGTGCGCTACCAGCTGCGCCACAGCCCCGTGGTGCGGCAGCAAAGATAACACCCGCGGCGCGCCAGACCGAAACCGCCCGCCCGGTTCGGGGAAGGGGTGGCGTCAGTCCAGGCTCGTGGCCTCTTCCAACGCCGCGAGGTCATCGGCGGTCGGCTCCCACAGCCCGGCCTGGGCGTTGGCGACGACCTGCTCGGCACGGGTGACCCCGGCGATGACGGAGGCGACGGCAGGCTGCGCCGCGAGGCCGCCCATGGCCACCTGCAGCATGGAGAGGCCGCGCTGGGCGGCGAAGGCCTCGACCGCCTCGATCCGGTCCCACTCGGCCCCCTCGAGCCGGCTCGTCTCCTGGGCGAGTCGCGTGCCCTCCGGTGCGCCCTGACCGCGCTTGTACTTGCCGGTGAGCAGCCCGAACTCCAGCGGGAAGAAGGGCAGGATGCCCACGCCGACCCGCTCGCACGCGGGGACCAGCTCGTCCTCGACGTCACGGTCGAGCAGGGAGTACTTGTTCTGTGCGCTGACGAAGCGCTCGTAGCCGCCGGCCCGCGCCGTCCAGTCGGCGTCGACGACCTGCCACCCGGCGAAGTTCGAGCTGCCGATGTTGCGCACCTTGCCCTCGAGCACGAGCTCGTGCAGCGCGGCGAGCGTCTCCTCGATCGGGGTGACCTCGTCCGGCGCGTGCAGCTGGTAGAGGTCGATGTAGTCCGTCCGCAGGCGGCGCAGGCTGGACTCGACGGCCTTGCGCACGTAGCGCCGGGATCCCCGCACACCCCAGTCGGGCCCGTTGGCTCCGCGCATGTCCATGCCGAACTTCGTGGCCAGGATGACGTTCTCGCGATCGGTGCCCAGCGCCTCACCCAGCATGGCCTCGCTGGCTCCGGGCTCGACGCCGTAGATGTCAGCGGTGTCGAAGAGCGTGACGCCGTGGTCCAGGGCCGCGCGCGACGATGGCCCGGGTGCCCTCGAGGTCGACGCGACGGCTGAAGGCGTTGCAGCCGATGCCGACCGTGCTGACCATGAGTCCGGAGCTGCCGAGGGGTCGATACGTCATGTCCGCCATGCGACCACCCTAGGCGGGAGCGGCAGGGACGATGGCCGCCGGGTCCCGGCGGATCCCGGACACCGGCCGGGCCAGCGCGCCGGGCCGGTGCGCGGCCCTCTCAGGGCCGCGCCGTCAGGGCCGGTCGACGGCGCGGATCTCGCTCAGGCGCCGGCGGCGCGGCGGCGGTCGAGCCGGTCGTCCATCACCGCGACGGAGCCCGACTCCTCGACGGCAGAGGGGGACTCGGCCACCGGCGCCGCGGCGGGCACCGGCCGCTCCGCCTTGGCCTTCAGGGTGTAGGTGGGCGGCGGGACGGGCACCGGCTGCCAGCCGGATCCGGTCACGGTGTCGACCTGCGCCGCCGGGGCGGGGTCGGCGTCCGTGGTCTGGCCCGACTCCGGCGTCCCGCCCTCGGTGGCCGCCGGTGCGGCGACCGTCTGCGGCTCGCGGACGGCGTGGGTGGCGCCGGGATTGGCGGAGGGCGACCGGCGGGCATGCGTGGTGAGGGAGTGCTCACGACGTGCGGCGCGCGTCGCCGTACGACGTCGTGCCCGCTCGACCTGCGCCGCGCGGCGCAGCCAGGCCAGGTCGAGGGCCAGCACGGCGACCGCGAGCAGGGCGGTCCACCCGGCCAGGACGCCGACAACGGTGAGCGGGGTGACGACGACCAGCAGCGTCAGTGAGGCGAGGAGCGACAGCCCCCGCAGGCGACGGGCGGACATGCCGCCGACCAGGCGGGGCGCGCCGGCTGCCCGGACCGCTGCGGCAGCCCGCTCGGGCGCGGCCGGCTGGGAGCGCTGCACGACGACCTCGGCGCGGGAGGGGCGGGCGGGGCTGACGGCGTACGACCGCGGGGTGGACTCGGTCGTCCCCGACTCGGCCGGCGGGGTGCGCCGCTCGAGGACCCGCATGGCGTCGGAGAACCGGTCGATGGACCGCGCAGCCACCAGGTGCTCGCGCCGGCGGATCCAGTGCTGGAGCAAATAGGCAGCCCAGATCGCGATGATGACAAGGAAGAGAAGGCCACTGGGCTGCACGGACACGACGTTAGAGCGGATCAGCCGCCGGACCGCGGACCCGCGTCGGTGTGTCGCTCACCCGACTCGTGTCGAGTGTGCTCCAGGCGCTGGACGAGCGTGATCCCGGCAAGGTCCTCGGCCGTCAGCGCGAACGTCCGGTGGTCGTGCCAGGCGCCGTTGATGTGAAGGTAGCGCGTCCGCACGCCCTCGTCACGGAAACCCAGCTTCTCGACCACCCGCAGGCTCGCGGCGTTGTCGGGGCGGATGTTGACCTCGACGCGGTGCAGCCCCAGGCCGTTCATCGCGAAGTCGGTCGCCATGGCGAGCGCGAGCGGCGTGATCCCTTGTCCTGCAACGGACTGCGCCACCCAGTAGCCGGCCGCCGTTGAGCGCATCGATCCCCAGGCGATGCCGAACAGGTGCATCTGGCCGACCAGGCGCCCGTCGACGTCGACGGCGAACGGCTGCAGCCGGCCGTGCCTGCCCTCGCGGTCGAGGTATCGGACGAGCTGGCGGAAGCCCAGCTGGCTGCCACCTCCCTGCGGCGCCGTGGCCTCCCACGGGCGCAGCCACGCGTCGTTGTCGGCCCGCAGCGCCTCCCACTCGCGGCGGTCGCGGTGGTGCAGTGCCCGCAGGGTCAGCAGCGCGCCACTGGGCAGGTGGGACGACAGCGTGGTCGGCCATAGCTCGCCCATCAGTGGTCGCCGCCCTTGATCTGCGAGAGCGCGTGTGCCACCACCGGCTCCAGCACGGCGAGGCCGTCGCGCACCCCCCCGGTCGAGCCTGGCAGGTTGACCACCAGGGTGCGGCCGGCGACGCCCGCGATGCCGCGGGAGAGCATCGCGGTCGGGACTCCTGCGACGACACCGGCCGCGCGGATGGCCTCGGCGATCCCCGGCACCTCGTAGTCGAGCACGGCGCGGGTGGCCTCGGGTGTGCCGTCGGTGGGCGTCAGCCCGGTGCCGCCGCTGGTCAGGACGAGCGAGGCACCGGAGCCGACCGCGGCGCGCAGCGCAGCCTCGACCTCGGGGCCGTCGGGCACGACGACCGGACCGTCCACCGCGAGCGCCGGGTCCCAGCTGCGCAGCGCCTCGACGATGACGGGCCCGGACCGGTCGGGGTAGACCCCGGCCGCCGCCCGGGTCGAGCAGGTGATGACGACGGCGAAGGGGGTCACTCGGACCAGTCCCCCGACCGCCCACCGGACTTGGCGGTGACCCGCACCTCGGTGATGCGGGCGTGCTTGTCGACGGCCTTGACCATGTCGATCAGCGCGAGCGCGCCGACGGTCACCGCCGTCAGGGCCTCCATCTCCACGCCGGTGCGGTCGGCCGTGCGCACCGTCGCGCGCAGGTCCACCCCGTCGTCGGTCACCTCGAGGTCGACCTCCACCCCGTGCACGCCGATGGGGTGCGCCAGCGGGACGAGCTCGGGGGTGCGCTTGGCGGCCTGGATGCCGGCGATCCGGGCGACGGCGAGGGCGTCACCCTTGGGGACCGTGCCACCGCGCAGCGCCGCGACCGCGTCGGGGGACAGCAGGACCCGGCCCGCCGCGGACGCCGACCGGGCGGTGACGGCCTTGGCGCTGACGTCGACCATGTGCGCCGAGCCGTCGGCGCGCACGTGCGTCAGCCCGGGACCTCGCGGGTGGCTCATGAGTCCAGCTCCACCAGTCCGAGGGGGTGGCACCGCAGCACGTCACCGGCGGCGACCTGGGTGACGTCGGCGGGCACCACCGCGAGGGCGTTGGCGGAGGCCAGACCGCCGAGTACGTGGGAGCCCTGGTGCCCGACGAGCGCGACGGTGGGACCGCCCCCGTTGCGGCGCAGCAGGACCCTGGCGAACTGCGTGCGCCCGGCCGGGGAGGGCCAGTCATGCGCGGCCGTGGCGTCGACCAGCTCGAGCTCGTGGTCGGGGCGGCCCGCCATCCGGCGCAGTGCGGGTTTGACGAACACCTCGAAGGACACCATGGCGCTCACCGGGTTGCCCGGCAGCGTGAACACCGGCGTCTCGTCGTCGCCGAGGACGCCGAACCCCTGCGGCTTGCCAGGTTGCATCGCCACCTGGTCGAACGACATGGTCCCCACCCGGGACAGCACCTCCTTGACCGTGTCGTAGGCGCCGGCGCTGACCCCACCGGTGGTGATGACGGCGTCGGCCCGCAGCAGCTCACGCTCGAGGGTCTCGCGGAACAGGCGCGCGTCGTCGCGCACCTTCGGCACGCGGAAGGGCACGACACCCAGCTCGCGCAGGGCCGCGGTGAGCATGACCGAGTTGCTGTCCACGACCTGCCCGAACCCGGGCCGGGTGCCCGGCTCGATCAGCTCGTCGCCGGTGGAGAGCACCACGACGCGGGGCTTGGGCACCACGTGCACCCGGTCCACCCCGACCGCGGCGAGCAGGCCGATCTGGCGGGCACCGAGGAGCACGCCGGCGGCCAGCACGACGTCGCCGGCGCGCACGTCCTCGCCGACGTCGCGCACGTGCTGGCCGGGGACGACCTCCTGGCGGATGGCGACCTTCGCCAGCCCGCCATCGGTCAGCTCCACCATGACGACGGCGTCGGCCCCGTGCGGGACGGGGGCCCCGGTCATGATCCGCATCGACTGCCCCGGCGCCAGGCTCAACGCCTTGGTGTTGCCCGCGGCGATGTCGCCGACGACCGGCAGGTGAGCCGGTGCGTCCTCCGTCGCGCCGGCCACGTCGGCCGCCCGGACCACGTATCCGTCCATGGCGGAGTTGGAGAAGCCGGGCAGGTCCACGTCGCTGGCCACGTCAGCGGCCAGGACGCAGCCGTGCGCGTCGAGCAGCCCGATGTCGATGCCGGGCAGCCGCCCGACGGTGCCCAGGATGCGGTTCAGGTGCTGCTCGACCGTGATCACGACGTGCGCTTCTCGGCCCCGGAGACGTAGTCGTCGAGCCACTTGGAGAAGTCGGTGCCGAGCTCGCGGTGCTCGCTGGCCAGGCGGACGACGGCCTTGAGGTAGTCCAGCCGGTCGCCGGTGTCGTAGCGGCGGCCGGAGAAGACGACGCCGTGGACGCCGCCGCCGGTGGTCCGGGCGCCGGCCCGCTCCTGCAGCGCGTCGGTCAGCTGGATCTCGCCGCCGCGCCCGGGCGGGGTGTTGGCGAGGGTGGTGAAGATGGAGGGGTCGAGCACGTAGCGCCCGATGATGGCCAGGTTGCTCGGTGCGTCGGCGGGGTCGGGCTTCTCCACCAGACCGGTGACCCGGACGACGCTGCCGTCCGACCCGGGCACGTTCTCGACGGCGGCGCAGCCGTAGAGGTGCACCTGCTCCGGGGGCACCTCCATCAGCGCGACGACGCTGCCGCCGTGCTCCTCGCGCACGTCGATCATCTGCTCGAGCAGGTGGTCGCGCTCGTCGATCAGGTCGTCACCGAGCAGGACCGCGAACGGGTCGTCACCGACGTGGTCGGCGGCGCACAGCACCGCGTGGCCGAGACCGAGCGGCTCACCCTGGCGGACGAAGTGGACGTTGCCCAGGTTGGCCGACTTGCGGACCCGCTTCAGGCGCATCTCGTCGCCCTTGGCCTCGAGCGCCTTCTCGAGCTCCCAGTGCCGGTCGAAGTGGTCCTCGAGGGCGGTCTTGTTGCGCCCGGTGATCATGAGGATGTTGCGCAGGCCGGCGCGGGTGGCCTCCTCGACGACGTACTGGATGGCCGGCTTGTCCACGACCGGCAGCATCTCCTTGGGCGTCGCCTTGGTCGCGGGGAGGAACCGGGTGCCGAGGCCGGCGGCCGGGATCACGGCCTTGAGCACGCGCCTGCCCGTCCTGGCGCCAGAACCATCATGGGAGCTCGTCATGCCCAGACCCTAGCCCGACAGGTCCGGCGCCGCCCGCACATGGTCGCGTCCGCGGGCCTTGGCCTGGGTCACGGCCGCATCCGCCGCGCGCAGCAGCTCGGTCGAGGTCGTCGCCTGGCGCGGCCAGGACGCGACGCCGACGCTGACGTGGACCTTCACCATGGCGCCGTCGGCCTCGAACGGCGCGTCCCGGACGGCGCTCCACACGCTCAGCGCCATCGCGTAGGCCTGCTCGGGGTCCAGCTCCGGAGCCACGACCGCGAACTCCTCACCGCCGTAGCGGGCGACCCGGTCCACCCCCCGGACGCTGCTCACGATGCGGGCGGCGACCGCGGCCAGGATGGCGTCCCCGGCGGTGTGCCCGTGGCGTTCGTTGATCTCGCGGAAGTGGTCGATGTCGATGACCAGCAGCGCCGCGCTGCGCCCGAAGTGCCGCGCCCGCTCCACCTCGCGGGCCAGGGTCGTGGTGAGCATCCGCAGGTTGCCCACGCCGGTGAGCGGGTCGGTGACGGCGGACCGCTGGGCCTGGCGGTGCAGCAGGGCGTTGTCCATGGCGACGCCCGCCGGGCCGGTGACCGACAGCAGGAGCTCGCTGTCCGCGTCGGTGTAGGCGGGGCTGCCCGGCGAACGCTCGACCACGACCGCGCCGAGCACCGAGTCGCCCCGCTGCAAGGGGGACGCGAGCGCCGGGCCGCCGAGACGGGCCGCCACGTCCCCGCCCTCGATCCGTCGCGGCACGCCGTCGCCGGACACGAGCCCGGGCAGCGTGTCGACCCGGGACACCCGACGGGGACCGCCGCGCGCGGACTCCACCGGCCAGGCGACCCGCGCGACCAGGCTCTGCCCCTCCAGCAGCCACACCGTCGCCCGGCTGCTCTCGGTGGTCGAGGCCGAGATCGCCGCGACGGTGGCCAGCAGGCCGTCGAGGTCGTGCGTGCGTTGCAGGGCGTCGCCGAGGCGGCGGACGTTGTCCGCCAGCAGGTCGCGGCTGTGCTGCAGGTCGCGCATCCGCCCGTCGAGCTGCTCCGCCATGTGGTTGAAGCTGTCGGCCAGGCGGCCGACCTCGTCCCGGCGGCCCGCGGGCAGCCGCACCGCGAGGTCGCCGTGGGCGGCGCGCTCGGCCGCGCCGGTGACCGCCAGGACCGGCAGCGTGAGCTGGCGTGAGAGCCACGCGACGAGCACCGCACCGAGCACCAGGGAGATCCCGAGGACGGCCCAGGTCAGCCACGAGCTGGCCGCCGAGGAGGCCGCCGGGCCGGCGGCGAGCACGGTGCACGGATGCCCCCGGCCCGCCGGCCCGGTCCGCACCACGCTGTCCGGTACGACGCCGGCGTGCCCGGCCACCACCGAGCGGGCCGCGGCGGTGAGGGCCCGGTCCCGGGCGCCGGAGGCGGTGGACACGGCCGTGCCGTCGGGGCAGGCCGCCGCCACGTCGGAGTCGCCGCCCGGGCTGCGGGCCGCGTCCCAGCCGGCCAGCGCGGCCCGGTCCACGAGGACCCCGGCGACCGCGGTCACGGTGCCTGCCGGGGTCGTGACCGTGACCGAGTCGGCCAGCGCGGGCGCGGCCTTGGTCACCCGGGCGGGGTCGGGGGCGGCGAGCGAGCCGGTGGAGCAGCGGGCCGCGGTTGTCAGTGTGGCCGGCACCCCGTCGGGGGTCGCGGCGGACCGGGCGAGGACGGTGTCGCCGCGCAGGACCCAGCCATAGCCGTGCAGGCGCTCGAGCCCCGACCGCAGCGCGGAGTCGGCCGGCTCACCGGCGACGACCGCGAGCGCCATCACCCGGGCGGCATCGCCCGCCGCGACGCAGGACTGCGCCTGCATCGCCGAGACCGCCGCGGCGGCGACATCCAGCCGCTCGGAGGCCTCGGTCCGCAGCTGCGCGGGCACCACGACGGCGACGACCAGGCCGGCGCCGAGGAGCAGGGGCAGCAGGACGACGGCAAGGACCAGCGCCAGACGGTTGCGCACCGACACGACAGCTCGACCTCCCCTGACACGCGAAGCGCCATCGTGGCATGCCGCCCCCACCGCTCCCGACAGGACTCTGCGGTGACGCACAATCGCGACATGACCGACGCCGCTGCCGCCACGGACAAGCCAGCCGTACGACGGGTCGTGCGGGCCGCGCGCCGCACCGCTGCGTCCTCGCGCGACCGGACGGCGGACGCCGCGGCCATCGCGGCGCACGTCCTGACCGGCTTCGCCGGCGCCCTCTCGGGGAACGCGCCCGTGGCGATCTACCGGTCCCTGCCCTCGGAGCCGCCGACCGAGGCCCTGGCCGAGGGTCTTCACGCGCGCGGGGTGCCGGTCCTGGTGCCGGTGCTGCTGCACGACAAGGACCTGGACTGGTGCGTGCTGCATCCGGATGGGACCACCGGCCCGGCGATCGGCCGGGCGGCCATCGCCGACGCGGCCCTGGTGGTCGCCCCCGCACTCGCCGTGGACGCCTCCGGCCTGCGGCTGGGCCAGGGCGGCGGCAGCTACGACCGGGCGCTGCGACGTCGCGGCGCCGGCGTCCCGGTGGTGGCGGTGGTCGGGGACGACGAGCTGGTGCCCGGGCCGCTGCCGGGCGAGGCCCACGACGTGCGGGTGGACGCGGTCGTCACACCGGGCCGCGGCCTCGTCCGCCTGCCCCTGGCCGCCGAGGGCCCGGCACGCACCGCGCGCTGAGCGCGCCGGTGCGCCGCTGGGCCCGGGCCCGGCTCCCCCGTCAGCTGTCGGAGCGGTCCGGGAGCAGCCGCAGCGTCTCGGGGTCGGCCGCCCGGACCGCCTTCTCCGTCGAGGGCCACGGGTAGGTCTCGCCCTCGATCCAGGCGCCGACCTGGTCGTCGTAGTGGGAGGAGAACGGGTGCCCGGAGGCACCGGTCTGGTTGACCCACCGCGACCGGTCGAGGTTGCCGAGGTCCACCACCATGCGCATCGACGGCGCCCAGTTCACCGCGAACCCCTGGCTCGCGTCGTACCCGTTGGCGTTGACGATCGAGGAGCCCCCGGGCATGTCCCACGGGCCGCGGTTGAACAGGCTGCGGACCACGCCGGGCACGTCGTCGCCCCCGAGCACCTTGTGTTGCAGCGTCAACCGGTGCAGGTTGCCCCACTGCCAGGTCCCGGGGTTCTTGCCCAGCCGCTTGGTCAGGTCACGGCGCGCCTCGACCATCGCCTGGCGCAGGATCTCGTCGCGGCCCTCGATCACGCCGGGGGTCTGCTTGTTGTCCCACCAGGGGTCGTTCGGCTTCTTCAGCAGCAGGGCGACGGCCTCCATCCACCGCCCGCCACCGTCCGCCTGGATGTCACCGGTCAGGTCGTCGTTGAACGTGAGGTCCAGCAGCTTGGACCAGACCGCGTTGTAGTACGCCGCCGCGGCCGCCTGGTCGGACTGGCCGGTCGGCTCGGTGAAGTTCCACGTGCGCAGCAGCTTCTGGGCGTCCTGGGTGTAGGGGTCGGTCTTGATCCGCAGCAGCTCCTTGACCAGGGTCGGGGCGAAGCCGTTGCGGTTGTCCATCTGGATCTGCGACATCCGCTCGGGCGTCACCTTGGGCGTCGCCTCGAGAAGGTCGCGGATGCGCTGGCTGCGGAAGCCGTAGTCCCACTCGGTGGTGAGGAACGGCGCGGTGCTGGCGCTCACGGCCTGGTTGGCCGCGACGATGAAACCCTCCGGCGGGTCGTACGTCGTGGGCATCTGGGAGAAGGGGACGTAGCCCTTCCAGTCGTACCTGGACTTCCAGCCGGGCGCGGGCCAGTAGCCGGGCGGGGCGCCGGAGGTGGAGGAGGCCCGGACGGGGATCTGCCCGGGCGCCTGGTAGCCGATGTGCCCGTCGACGTCGGCGTAGACGAGGTTCTGCGCCGGCACGGCGAAGTCGCGCGCCGCCGCCTGGAACTGCGGGAAGGTCTGGGCGGTGTCGAGGGCGAAGATCGCGTCGGCCGTGCGACCGGGGCGCAGCCCGGTCCAGGCGAGCGACACGTCGTACCCGCCGCCGTGGGGCTTGCCCTCGACCGGCGCGGTGTCGCCGGCCCGGGCCACGTTGGGCACCACGTCGGACAGGATCGGCCCGTGCACGGTCGTGCGGACCCTGATCTGCACGTCCTTGCCACCGGCCACGTGGATCGTCTCGGACCGCTCGTGCAACGGGACGTAGCGGCCGTCGCGCAGGTAGCTGGTCGCGCGGACCTTCTCCAGGTAGAAGTCGCTGACGTCCGGACCCAGGTTGGTGAAGCCCCAGGCAACCCGCTGGTTGTGCCCGATGACCACGCCGGGCAGGCCCGAGAACGAGAACCCCGAGACGTCGAACGGGCACTGGGCGCTGACCGTGCGGCAGTGCAGCCCGGTCTGGTACCAGATGCCGGGGATGCCGGTGCCGAGGTGTGGGTCGTTGGCCAGCAGCGGCTTGCCCGTGCTGGTCCGGCTGCCGGAGACCACCCAGGAGTTGGAGCCGATGCCGTCCCCGCGCCCGAGCATCACCGGTACGGCGGCCAGCGAGCGCGAGACCTCCGAGTAGACCGCGCGGACGTTCTTGGCGCGCAGGTAGTCCGGCATGGCGGACGCCGCCTGCGTGGCCCCGGCCTTGGCCTTCCCCGGCTTCCAGTCCCGCGTGGACAGGATCGGCTGGTGCGCGCCATACGGGTAGGGCGGGAAGATCTCGGCCAGTCGCTGGGGGCTGAGCGTCCCGGCGAGGCGGGCGCGGGCCAGCTCGTTGTCGTAGTTGCCGCGCAGGTCCCAGGCCATCGCCTTGAGCCAGGACAGG
The DNA here is from genome assembly GCA_963696105.1 of uncultured Actinomycetota bacterium. Taxonomy (GTDB): domain Bacteria; phylum Actinomycetota; class Actinomycetes; order Actinomycetales; family Dermatophilaceae; genus CAVRTM01. The sequence continues at coordinate 1,782,823 of CAVOIP010000005.1, read as the reverse complement.
GAGTCCACCGGCGTCCACTGCTCGACCCGGTAGTTCGGCACCTGCTGGCCCAGCACGACGTACTCGAAGGCCATCCTGGACGGGGAGCCCATCGCGTTGATGTAGGCGTTGACCCCGTCGGCGTAGGCCTGGAGGTACTGCCGCGTCGCGGGGGACAGGTGCGGCAGCTCGGCCTCGGCGACCCGGCGCCACCCCATGGTGCGGATCACCTTGTCGGTCTCCAGCCCGCCGGCGCCGACCATCTCGGAGAGCCGGCCCGCGGTGATGTGCCGGCGCAGGTCCATCTCGAAGAACCGGTCCTGGGCGGCGACGTAGCCCTGGGCGCGGAAGAGGTCCTGGGCGTTGTCGGCGTAGATCTGCGGCACGCCCTGCTTGTCGCGCAGCACGTCCACCGGCGCCGAGAGCCCACGCACGTCCAGCGTGCCCGAGGTGCGGGGGAACGAGCGGCGAACGAGCCCGACCCCGACCACCGCGACGATGACGGCGACGACGACCACGAGGGCGGTCAGGGACACAGCGATACGGCGGGCAGTTCTCACGCGGGACACCCTGCGAGACTAGGTCACCACACGTCACCGGCCGTGGAGGCGGGTGACCAGAGCACGGCGCACCGGCCCGTGCCACGTCGGCCTTGTCGCAGGAGGGAGCGCGGACCGCGTGTCCATGCTGGTGCAGGAGTTCACGCTCGACGACCTCAACCCGGCCCTGGCGCTGGGGGCGTTCGTGCTGCTGGTCTCCGTGGCCGCGGTCCGGCTCGCGGCCCGCTCCGGGTTGCCCTCGCTGCTGCTCTACCTCGCCATCGGGATCGCCATCGGCGAGGCCGGCCTCGGCATCGACTTCGAGTCGACCACGCTCACCCAGGTCCTCGGCTACAGCGCCCTCGTCCTGATCCTGTCCGAGGGCGGCCTGACCACCTCGTGGTCCGACATCCGGGAGTCGGTGGCGCCGGCAGCGGTCCTGTCGACCTTCGGCGTGCTGGTGTCGGTCGGGGTGGTCAGCGTGGCGGCGCACCTCCTGCTGCACGTCAGCTGGACCAACGCGCTGCTCGTCGGCGCGGTGCTCTCCTCGACCGACGCCGCCGCGGTGTTCTCGGTGCTGCGCCGGGTCCCGCTCCCCCGCCGGGTGACGGGGATGCTCGAGGCGGAGTCAGGCTTCAACGACGCGCCCGTGGTGCTCCTCGTGGTCACCCTCGCCGAGCAGTCGGTCCGCGGCGCGGAGAGCCACCCGTGGTGGGCGCTGGTGTTGATCGCCGTGCTCGAGCTGGCCGGGGGGTCCGCGATCGGCCTGGCCATCGGCTACGGCGGCGGCCGCGTGCTCCGGCTGGTGGCGTCGGCCTCGTCCGCACTGTTCTCCATCGGCGTCGTCGCCCTGACCGTCCTCGCGTACGCCGTCGCGTCCCTTGCGCACACCAGCGGGTTCATCGCGACGTACCTGGCAGCGCTGGTGCTGGGCAACATGCGGCTGCCGCACCGCCCGGCCTTCCGGTCGTTCGCCCAGGCCCTCGGCTGGCTGGCCCAGATCGGGCTGTTCGTGCTGTTGGGGCTGCTCGCCAGCCCGGCCAACCTCACGTCATACGTCGCTCCGGCCCTCGGCGTCGGCCTGGTGCTGCTGCTGCTCGCCCGCCCCGCCTCGGTGATCGTGTCGATGACCCCGTTCCGGGTGCCGTGGCGGGAGCAGGCGTTCATGTCGTGGGCCGGGCTGCGTGGTGCGGTGCCGGTCGTGCTCGCCACCGTCCCCCTCACGGCCGGTACGCCGGGGGTCTCCTGGCTCTTCGACTTCGTCTTCGTGCTCGTGGTGATCTTCACGGTCGTGCAGGGGCCCACGCTGCCGTGGGTCGCCCGGCGGCTCGGCCTGACCGAGCCTGCGTTCACCGTCGACGTCGAGGTGGAGTCCACACCGCTGGAGGAGATGGGCGCGGACCTGGTGCAGGTGCAGATCGGGGCGCGCTCGCAGCTGCACGGGGTCGAGCTGTTCGAGCTGCGGCTGCCTGCGGGCGCGAACGTCACGCTCGTGGTCCGCGACGACAAGGGCTTCGTCCCCTCCCCGGACACGCCCCTGCGCCGCGGCGACCAGCTGCTGATCGTCACCACCGCCGAGGCCCGCCGGGCTGCGGAGCGGAGGGTGCGTGAGGTCAGCGAGCACGGGCGGCTGGCTGGCTGGCCGTGACCTGACCATCTCCGAGGCGCGATTCGTCCGAATGGCCGTCGCCCGGTATGGTCGTGCGCGTTGAAGGGGAGTAGCCCTCTCGAGCCGGTTGGTCGACATGCTGGGACGTTCGTCCCCGGTCACCGGGCCCGACACCTCGCGGTGACGGGTGGGCGAGACCTTCGACCCACCGTCAGCTGATGTCTTCGTGCTGCCGTGGGTCGAGGTCGGCTGCCCCGCGGCGGCGCCCCGGCCTGCGGCCCTCCCGAGAGGCCGCCCGCATGTACCACGTCCTGTTGCTGCTCGCCTGCGCCGTCGCGATCTACGTCGCGTGCGAGTGGTTCGTCAACGCCGTCGAGTGGCTCGGCGTCCGCCTCCAGGTCGGACCCATCGCCGTCGGCACGGTCCTCGCCGCAGCCGGCACCGCCCTTCCCGAGAGCGTCGTGACCCTCGTCGCCGTCCTGTTCGGCAGTCCGGAGCACGGCAACGACATCGCCGTCGGCGCCGCGATGGGCGGCCCGCTCGTGGTCGGCACCATCGCCTACGGCGTCACCGGCGCCATGCTGATCTGGCGCAGGCGCCGGCTGCGGTCGGGCTCCGCGACTGCCTCGCACGGCGCGTCGTACGGCGCCTCGGACGGCGGCGTCCGCGGAAGGGCGGACGGCGGCGCCGCGGACGGCGGCTCGCTGGCCCTGGCCACCCGAACGTCCCGGAGCGACCTCGCGGGCGTGGACACCGGCCGGCTGGGCCGCGACCAGCAGTGGTTCCTGGCCATCTTCGCCGTCAAGGTCGGCCTCGGCCTCGTCGCCTTCAGCATCAAGCCGTGGCTGGGGTGGCTGTTCTTCGCGGCCTACGTCCTGTACTTCGTCCGCGAGATGCGCGACACCGGCGAGCAGGCGTCCGACGAGGGCCTGGAGCCGCTGAAGATGCAGCGGTACCGCGCACGCCCCTCGACCCTCGCCATCACGGCGCAGACGCTGATCACGCTGGTCGTCATCTTCGGCGCCTCTCAGCTGTTCGTGCAGCAGCTGGAGTGGGCCGGCCCGGCCCTCGGCCTGCCGTCGGCGGTGGTCGCGCTCCTGCTCTCGCCGATCGCCACCGAGCTGCCCGAGATCATGAACGCCATCATCTGGGTCCGTCAGGGCAAGCTGCAGCTGGCGCTGGCCAACATCTCCGGCGCCATGATGATCCAGGCGACGGTCCCCTCGGGCATCGGCATCCTGCTGACCTCCTGGAAGTTCGACACCCCCCTGGTCCTGGCCGGTGCCGCGACGATGGCCTCCGTGCTCTACCTGCTCTGGGTCCTGCGCGCGGGCCGGCTGACCGCCGGCCGGCTGGCCGCGGCGGCCGGGTTCTACCTCGTCTTCGCCGTCGGTCTGGTCGTCACGCTCTGAGTCGCGGTCCGGGCGCGGTCCGGGCTCGGTCCGCGCTGCAGCCCGGGGCTGGGTCCGGCTCGGGCCGGCTCGGGCCGGCTCGATGGCTCGGTCCGGCTCGGTCCGGGGCGCAGTCAGGGCCCCGCTCCGTGCCGCTGCGGGTCGTCGGCGTGGCGGGCGGCTTCCGGGTGTGCTGTCGGCCCCCGATCGGGGGATGATGGAGAGTCCGCCGTCGACGTCATCCCGGAGCTGTCATGATCCTGCCCCGCACGCCACTGCCCCGGGTCGCCCGGTGAGCCGGCTCGCCCAGGAGACGCCGGCTGCCGTCGCCGAGCGCCGTGGCACCCGCCCGCAGCGAGCCGCGGCCTGGGCCGTGCACGGTTACACCGCCGCCGGCTCCGTCCTGGCCCTGCTGATCGTCCTGGCCGCCATCGACGGCGACGTCGTCCGCGCCCTCTGGCTGGGGCTCGCGGCTCTCGTCGTCGACGGCACCGACGGCCTCCTGGCCCGCTGGCTGCGCGTGAAGGACCGCATCCCGTGGTTCGACGGCGCCCGGCTGGACGACATCGTGGACTACCTCACCTACGTGTTCGCCCCGGTCGTCCTGCTCTGGACCGCGGGCTACCTGCCGTCCGGCGGATGGGGCATGACGCTGGCAGCGCTGCCGCTGCTGGCCTCGAGCTACCAGTTCTGCCGCACCGACGCCAAGACCGACGACCACTTCTTCCTGGGCTTTCCCAGCTACTGGAACGTCGTGGCCTTCTACGCGGTCGTCCTGCACTGGGCGCCGGCCACGGTCGCCGTCGTGCTGGTCGTCTGCGCGGCGCTCGTGTTCGTTCCCGTGCGCTTCCTCTACCCGTCGCGGACGGAGATCCTGTGGCGGCTGAACATCGCGCTCACCGTGGTGTGGCTGGCCAGCTACGCCGTGATCCTCCTGCAGGTGCCCCACCCCCATCCGGTGTGGATCGCGCTCTCGGCCGTCTACCTCATCTACTACGTCGGGCTGAGCCTCTTCCTCACGGCCAAGGGGGCAGCCAAGCGGCGGTCGTCCGCCGCAGCGCTCGGCTGAGCAGGGCTCGGGCGCCCCGCCCACCGAGGGCGCGGCGACCCGAGGAGGCGGCCGGGCCGGCGTACCGGCGCCCGCGAATCAGCCCAGGATCTCGCCGAGGGACAGCTCGATCGGTCCCAGGCCGGTGACCTCCACCGTGGCGCACGGGCGGCGGGCGGTCAGGCGGGCCAGCCGCGCCCAACCCGACCCCGTGGCGGCGTACACGTCGACGACCCGGCGCACCAGGTCGACCACCCAGAGCTGTTCGGCGCCGGCGCGGAGGTACTCCCGCGCCTTCAGCAGCACGCCGAGGGACTCACCCCCGGCCAGGACCTCGACCACCAGCCGCGGCGCGTCCGTGACCGGCCCGGCGCCCGGGGTCCGGGGCAGCACCATGACGTCCGGGACACGCACCATGTCGCCGGGGTGGATCCGCCAGCGTGCCTGTCCCACGACGGCGGACGGGGTCACGGCGGCTCGGCGCAGCAGCCGCAGCAGCCGCAGGCAGGTCTGCTGCTGCCGGGCCGTCGGCGCCGGCCGCGTCACGGTCCACCCGTTCACGTACTCCGCCCGCGGCAGGTCCGCAGCCGCGGCGAGGTATGCCGGGAACGGCATCGGCCGGCAGGTCACGGCCGTGCGGTCGAGCACGGGGCCCTCCTGGCCGCCACCCGGGCCGATGGGCCCCCACCCGGACGTGCGGTCATGGCCCCCGCCCCGGGGCGCGGCGCACCCGCCGTCGCGGCTGAGCGGTGCGGCTGTCACGTCACTGGCCATGCTGCTCTCCCACATCGTCGGAGCGTGCTCTGACCCGAGCCTGCACTCCTTCGGGCGCGTGGGCCAGCCGGGCCGACACACGCGTGGGACGTCCCCCCGGCTTGCGACCGGGCACGGCGAAGCGGCAGCGCACCGGCGCCGCGGTGGCACACACTGGAGGTGGCGCAGTCCCCCGGCTGCGCCCTGCCGGGCGCAGAGGAAGTCGGTCGTGGGCGAGAGAACCGGGCTGTACGTCGGCCCCGACGGTGACGAGGACCTGTACGAGCTCGTGCTGATCCTCGGCGGCGGCGGCCAGGGCCAGGTCTGGAAGGCGCAGATGCGCCCCGACCGGGACAGCAGTGCGGTCGTCCAGTACGCCGTCAAGGTGATCGAGCCCGCCGACGACGACGAGGCCGAGATCGACTGGATCCGGCGGGCCAAGAGCCTGTGGAACCTGGACCACCCCGGACTCGTGCGGATGTTCGAGCCGTTCGTCGGCGCCCCCATGCACTACGCCGGCTGCGCCACCGGCCGCACGGGCGAGCGTGTCCGCTACCTGGTGATGGACCTGGTCGACGGCCAGCCGTTGAACGAGTGGATCGAGGACAACCCGGCCGCCACGCTGTCCCAGCGCATCGGGACGCTGCGGATGATCGCCGCCGCCCTGGACATGATGCACCTGCCCTCGCGGGCCTCGGACCGGTCCCCGGCCGCGCACGGGGACATCAAGCCCTCCAACATCCTCGTGCAGCCCTCGGGGGCCTCCAAGCTGGTCGACTTCGGGCTGGCGCGGGTGGTCGGCGCCCGCGGCGTGCCCGGCGTGGGAAGCCTGCCCTACCTCGCACCCGAGCTGCTCACCTCCGCCGACGGGCTCCCCACCCCCGACAGCGACCGCTTCTCCTTCGCCGCCACGCTGTTCACCGTGCTGACGGGCTCCCTTCCGCCGCGGTCGCCGGATCGCGGGCCGGACCTGGACCGGACCCGGGCGATGCTGGCGGCGTCGCCGCTGGTGAGCACCCGCGAGGGGCTGCTCGAGCAGGTCATGGAGGGCCTCGGCGAGCCGGCCGGCCGGCCCCGCGGCCTGGCCACCTGGCTGGAGGGGTTCCGCACCCAGACGATGACCACACCGGCGCTGTCCCTCACCGGGTCGCCGTACCCGGGCCCGGGTCCGGTGGCGCCTCCGCCGCGGCGGGGACGCGTCCTGGTCGGTGCCGTCTCGGCTCTGGCGCTGCTGGTGGGCGCCGGCAGCGCCCTGGCCGTCTCCCGCCTCGACACCGCCAGGCAGGGCTCCGTCGCCCGAGGCTCACCGGTGGCCACCTCCGCCCGCACCACGACGGCCGCCGGGACGATGCCCAACGTGGTCGGGTCGTCGGTCGACTCGGTCACCACGCAGCTGAGGGCGTCCGGGCTGCCGCCACCGACCGTGCTGGAGGAGATCGACACCAGGGCCACGGACGGGCAGGTCCTGTCCCAGACGCCGGCTGCCGGCACCGCCCACCCGAACGCGATCGCGCTGGTTGTGGCGCGCGCCCCCGTGGTGACCTACCTGCAGGACCTCTCGGCGGTCAACGACGACCCCGACCTCGGCCCGCGCAGCGTCGTCGGCCACACCTACCCCCACTCGATCTACTCGACCCTCGCGACCTGCCACAAGCGCTCGACCTTCGAGTACAACCTGGGCAAGCACTACCGGCAGCTGCTGGCCACGGTCGGGCTGGACGACTCCTCGCTCTACTCCGGCGGCAGGATCCTCTTCGAGGCGTTCCTCGACTCCCGGCCCGTCTTCGCCAAGACCGTCGGGCTGGGCCAGGCCGTTCCCGTGCGGGTGAGCGCCCAGGGCGCCCTGCGCCTCAAGCTGCGCCTGACGTACGTCGGCCCGCGGCCCCACCAGTGCATGGACGAGATCGCCGTGTGGGGGGACGCGCGCGTGCTCGGTGTCCCCTCGGAGGTGCCCACGCCCGACCCCAACGCCGCATGAGCGGCTCCATCGAGGACGCGCTGCTGGCGCACCTGGCGGGCCAGCGCCCCGATCCCCGCGCGCTGGTCGTCACCTACTCCCGGGTCGACACGCCGGAGAGCAGCGACCCCCGGGCGCCGGTGCTGGACCCCGAGCGGGTGTGGGTCCTGGCCCACACCGAGTCCCTCGGGTTCGGCCGCTCACCACGGCAGGCGACCGTCATCCAGCCGCTCGTGGAGCCCGACGCCACCGTCGACGCGACCATGCCCGCGGTGGCCGGCCTGCTCGATTACGACGCAGGGCAGTGGCGACTGCGCAACCTGACCTCCCGGCCCGCGCACCGGACGCACCTGCGCGCCGCGGGGTTCGTGCTGGACCTGGGCGCCGGCCCGGGCGTCGCCATCCGGCACCGCATGACGTTCGCCAGCGTGATGGGGCGGTCCCTCGACGCCGACGACCGGCCGGTGGTCAGCGAGCACCGGTTCCTGCTCCTGCGCCCGGGCGGGCGGACGCCGGCGCCGCCGAGCCCGGTGGCGCCTGCGTCGGCGTCGGCGTCGGCGTCGACCAAGACCCTGACCAAGGGACTGCGCGGCCTCGGCCGGATGGACCCGCAGCGCACCCGGTTGATGGCCGCGTTCGCCTACCCCGAGCTCCTGGGGCTCGGCTGGCGGCCGGTCGACCGGGGCCGCATGGTGCGGCGGCTCCTGGGCCAGGCGGAGACCGGCCCGGATCCCAACGACCGGACGCTGACCACGTTGCGCAAGACCCTGGCCCGCGGCACCGGACTGCCCCTGGAGGGCCGGGCCGGTACGGCCACCTTCCTGGACCTGCTGGCCAGCGCCCGGGACGACCTGGCCCCCACGGTGGTGGCCCTCCACAGGGAGTACGTCGACCGCGCCGACCTCCCGCTCCGCGATGCCCGGATCGAGGCCTCGGGACGGAACGGACGGTGAGGCCCGAGGAGGGCTGAGACGGGACGTCGTCACCGGTGGCCGCAGACGACTCCGCCGACGACTCCGCCCAGGCTCGGCGTCGAAGCTGCCGGTGCAGGAGCGCCGGGATTATCGGCCTGCCCCTCACCGTTACACTTGGCAGTCTCACCCTGACAGTGCCAACGGGAGTTATCCATGCCGACGTACGCCTACGCGTGCACCTCGTGCGACCACCGCTTCGAGGCCGTGCAGTCCTTCAGCGACGACTCGCTCACCACGTGCCCGCAGTGCGAGGGTCGCCTGCGCAAGGTGTTCAGTGCCGTCGGTGTCGTCTTCAAGGGTTCCGGCTTCTACCGCACCGACTCCCGCAGCAACGGCTCCTCGGCCACGCTGCCGGCCGGTGGTGCCAAGGAGGCCGGGTCCACGGCGACCGCGACCAAGACCGAGTCCTCGAGCAGCTCGAAGACCCCGACGGCGGCATCCGCCGGCAAGAGCAGCGGCGAGGGCTCTGCCGCCTGAGGCACGGCCTCCTGCCTTTCCTGCAGCACCTCGGCCGATGGTCCGGCCCGGGACTCCCCGGGACGGACCATCGGTCGTTCGCCGGTCGGGTCGCCGCCCACAGGGCCACGCCTGCTGGCCCCGCGGTCCACAGCCCCGGTCGCCGGCGCCGTGGTACGACGGGCCGCGGCTAGCCTCGCCTGCATGACCACCCCCAGCGGCACGTCCGTCTCCAGCAGCGCACGCGCCGACATCGGCGTCATCGGCGGGTCCGGGTTCTATGAGTTCCTCGACGACGCCGAACGCGTGCGGGTGACCACCCCGTTCGGCGACCCGAGCGACGACATCGTGGTCGGCGATGTCGAGGGCCGCCGCGTCGCCTTCGTCGCCCGTCACGGGCGCGACCACCGCTTCCCCCCGCACCGGGTCAACTACCGGGCCAACCTCTGGGCCCTGCGGGCCGTGGGCGTCCGACAGGTGCTGGCTCCCTGTGCCGTCGGCTCGCTGGTCCCTGCCCACGGGCCCGGCACCGTCGTCGTCCCCGACCAGGTCGTGGACCGCACGTGGGGCCGCGACCACACGGTCTTCGACGGGCTCGGCCCCGTCGTCCACGCCGGGTTCGCCGACCCCTACTGCCCGCGCGGCCGGGCCGCCGTCCTTCGCGCCGCCGAGGCCGCCGGCACCCCGACCGTCGCGGCCGGCACGCTGGTGGTCGTCAACGGCCCGCGCTTCTCGTCGCGGGCCGAGTCGCGCTGGCACCAGGCGGCGGGCTGGACCGTCGTCGGGATGACCGGCATGCCGGAGGCCTCACTCGCCCGCGAGCTGGCCATGTGCTTCACCACGATCGCCCTCGTCACCGACCTCGACGCCGGCGTCGAGGGCGGCGAGGCGGTCTCCCACGCCGAGGTGCTGAGGGTCTTCGCCGACAACGTCACGAGCTTGAAGCAGACCCTGCGTGCGGCGATCGCCGCGATGCCTGCGGCCGAGGACGACGACAGCGCGTCCTGCCCCTGCCGGCGCGCCCTCGACGGCCTGCCGCTCCCGGTAGTGCTGCCGACGTGAGTCCTTCCGCCGGCGCCGAGCGCCCACGACCGGGACGGGCCCTCCGGGTGTCGGCCCAGCGGATGCTGCCGCCGGGATGGCGCGGCTCCGGGCGGCGTGCGGTGTGGCGGCGGGCCCGGCTCCGACGGGGCCTCTCCGCCGTGCTGGTCGGGCTCGCCGGCTGGCTGGTCGCCGATGCCTTCCTGCCCGATCCCGCACCGGTGGGGGTGCCGGTGCTGGTCTCGGCGCGCGCGTTGCCGGCAGGCCACCGGGTGGGCGCGTCCGACCTGCGCGTCGAACGCTGGCCGGAGCAGATCCGGCCGGCAACCGCGCTGCAGGAGCCGGACGCGGCCGTCGATGCGACGGTGGCGTCGGGGATCGGCGCCGGCGAGGCGGTGACTTCGTCCCGCCTGCGTGGCAGCGGGCTGCTGTCCGGGCTGCCGGCAGGCATGGTCGCCGCGCACGTGCCGCTGACCGACCCCGGCGCGGCGGCGCTCGCGCAGGCCGGGGACCACGTCGACCTGATCGCCTCCCCGTCGGGCACGGTCGTCGGTCAGGACGTCATCGTGCTCGCCGTCGACGCGCCCGAGGGGGACGCGTCCCCGGCCCTGGGTGGCGGCGGGGACACCTCCCGGCCCGGCATCGTGGTCGCCCTGCCCCCCGCCACCGCTGCGCGGCTGGCGACGGTGACCGGCTCCGACCTCGCCGGCTCCTCCATCACCCTGGCGTTGCGCCGGTCCTGAGCCGGTCCTGCGCCGCTCCGGAGCCGCTCCGGAGCCGCTCCCCGGGCGGCCTGCTCGCGGCTAGCCCCAGTGCGGCGGCCGCTGCTCGCGCAGCCACTCGTCGTGCGCCCGGTCGTCGGTGCGCTCGCCCCAGCCGGCGTCGGTGTCGTCCGTGCTCTGGTCGGTCCGGACCACCGGGGCCGACGTGCGCGCCGTCGCCGCCTCGCCGCCCGCAGCTGCACCTTCGCTCATGTCAGCGTCCCGCCTTCCAGTCGTGCCGTCCTCCTGTGTCCCTCCCGTGTCCGACCCCGCGGTGGCCTCGTCGGCCGTGCCGGTCGCAGCCGAGGACGACGGGCCGCTGTCGAGCCCGGGCTCCCCCGGACCGCCGACGGCGGACGCCGGGGCACCCGACCGCTCGGCGTCCGAGGCGGCGCGGACCAGGCTCACCACACGGGAGACGTCCTGCGCGGGGTCGCGGAACAGGTCCGTCGTCCACACGCGGACGTGCTGCCACCCCAGCCGCTGCAGCTGCTCGATGCGCAGCCGGTCGCGGTCACGGGTGCTGGCCATCGCGGCATAGCCGGGGCCGTCCGTCTCGACGGCCAGCAGCATGCGGTGCGGGCGACGGGGGTCCTCGACCGCGAGGTCCAGCCGGTGCGCCGACGTGCCGTGGTCCTGGTGCACGATCAGGCCGTCCGCCCGCAGTCGTCGGGCGAAGTCGGCCACGATCGGGTCACCGTGCCCCACGCCACCCCCGGTCGCCATCGCCGGCCTCACGGCGGCAGGCGCCGCGGCCGCAGCCGCCTCAGCAGACCCCGTCGCCTCCGTCGCAGCCACCTCCCGCGCCGCCGCCCCGGTGCCCGATGCCGTCGCAGTCGCGGCGGATGCCGCGGTCGCCCCCGCCTCGCCGGGCTCGGGCGTTGACGACCCGGCGAGCTCGGACGGCGCCCGGGTGTCCTCGTCCCCCGGTACGTTCCCGCCGGAGGCGGCGTAGGCCAGGAAGTCGCGCAACATCAGCGCACCGCGGGCCTTCAGCCGGCTCGGGTCGAGGTCGGCGGCCGTGAACGAGGAGACCACGGTCATCCGTCGCCGGGCCCGGGTGATCGCGACGTTGAGGCGCCGCTCGCCACCCTCGAGGTTCAGCGGCCCGAAGCGGTGGAGCACCCGGCCGTGCGGGGTCTTGCCGTAGCCGATCGAAAGGATCACGGCGTCGCGCTCGTCCCCCTGCACGCGCTCGAGGTTCTTGACGAAGAACCGCTCGGGGGCGGCGTCGTCGAAGAAGTCGGCCACCTCCGGGGCCGAGGCCAGGGCCCGGCGCACGGCCTCCTCGATCCGGGCGGCGTGCGTGATGCCGAGCGCGATGACGCCCAGCGACTCGGCCGGCCGGCGCCTGGCGTGGTCGAGCACCAGGGCCACCACCCGGTCGACCTCGGCGGCGGTCGACTCGATCGCCTCCTGTCCCTCGCGCACCGGCGCGGAACCGTCCACGACGTCCAGGCGCAGCACCGACTCCTCGCCGGTTCCCGGGAACGTCACGAGCGACCCGTCGTACATCTGCTCGTTGGCGAAGGCGACCAGGCGCTCGTCCAGCGAGCGGTAGTGCCACGTCAGGCGGCGCACCGGCAGCGCCGCGGAGAGGACGTCGAGGACCGACTCGAAGCCCTCGGTGAGCGCGTCGTCGTCGCTCGCGAGCCCCTCGTCGTCGGAGGCTGCGGTGAAGAAGCTGGTGGGCGGCAGCTGCCGCTCGTCACCGGCGACGACGACCTGGGTGCCGCGGGAGATGGCGGAGACGGCCTGCGCCGGCGGAACCTGCGAGGCCTCGTCGAAGATCACCACGTCGAACCAGCGCCCCGGCGGCAGCACCGACGCCACCACCAGCGGGCTCATCGCCCAGCACGGCTTGATCGCGGTGAGCGTCTCACCGGCGCGGGGCAGCAGCTCACGCAGCGGACGGTGCCGCCGCGACTTCTGCGCCTCGGCTCGCACCAGCGCCTCCTGGTCGGGGTGGTCGGCCAACGTCTCGCGCAGCCGCCGCCCGACCGCCGCGCGCACCCGCGCGGCCGTGCTGTCGAGGTGGTCGTGGTCGGCGCGGACGTACTCCTCGGCGATGCGGCGCAGGACCCGTCCGTCGTGGGTGCCGTAGCGCGGGTCGCGCACGCTGATGTCGTCCAGCAGCGAGATCCACCAGACGCGCTCCATCTCGGGGGTGACGTCGTCGACGGCGACCCCACGGGCGGCCAGGTCGTCGACGAGCGCGCCGAGGCCCGCGGCGCGCAGCGAGTCCAGCACGGACACCACCCGCGGGAGGACGGCGAGGCGGTCAGCGCGACCGGCCAGCGCGGTCAGCCGGGCCAGCAGGTCGGGCAGCGGGGTGCCGACGAGGTGGCCTCCGGCGGCGGTGGGGGCCAGCCGGGCACCGAGCCACTCCAGGTCGGCGCTCAGGGCCGCCCACGCGCTCTGGGCCTCCTCCAGCGCGGCGGGCACAGTCGGGCGGCCACCGTCGCCGGCGAGCGCCGTCCACGCCGTCCGCTGCTCCTGGGCGCGCAGGAGGCCGGCGTGCAGGTCGGCCGGCGGCGGACCGGGGCGCAGCAGCGTGCGCGCATGACGCCGCAGCCGCATCCGGGTGAACCAGCCGAGCTCGATGGCATGCCGGGCGCGGTAGTCCTTGCCGGCCGTGGCGCCGACGAAGTCGGTCAGCTGGACGTCGAACACCTGCGGGGTGAACGTCTCGAGGGTGGCGCGCACCTGCTCGATGAGCTCGAGCGCGCTGCCCCAGTCGGCGGCGCGCACTGCAGGCGGCAGCCCGGCCTCGGCCATGGCCGCGCCGAGCCGTTCCTGGGCCGTGTCCAGGCCACCGGTGCTCAGCCGGCTGGCGATCTCGAGCGCCTTGGCCGCCTCGTCCGCGGTGGTGACGCGGGCGGCGTACCAGGGGTCGTCGGTGCGGTCGGGCGTCCACGCCCCCAGGGACGCGGCCTCGGTCAGCTCGCGGCCGAGCTCGCGGACGCGGTCGCGGGACACCGCCCGCAGGGCCTCGCCGTGGAGGCGCACCCGGGAGGTCGGGGCGTTGAACCGCTGGGTCAGCCGGGTGAGGGCGACCTGGGCGTCGTACGCGCTGACCCCCCAGGGCTCGCGCCGCTCGTGCAGGGCCGCTGCGTGGTCGGTCAGGCGGGTGCGCCGTTCCACCAGCGTCCGCTCGACCTCGGTGGTGTCGGGGTCCGCGGCGTCGCTGGCCCGATCAAGGGTCGCGCCGAGCTCCTGGGCCAGCCGGCGGCGGTTGGTCGCGCCGCTGTGGGCGTCGAGGACGAGGTCGCCCAGGCCCAGCCGGGCCAGCCGGCCGACGACGGCGTCGATCGCGGCGCGCTTCTCGGCGACGAACAGCACGCGCTTGCCGTCGCCGGAGAGCGAGGCGATGAGGTTGGCGATGGTCTGGCTCTTGCCGGTGCCGGGTGGGCCCTTGATGACCAGGTTGGCGCCCGCGCGGACCGCCTCGATGACGGCCTCCTGGGAGGAGTCGGCGTCCAGGACGAGGTGCTCTCGGTCGGGCTCGGGGTCGGTCGCTGCCGCCGGTACGGCGCTGCGCACCGCCTTGAGCGCATCAGGGTCGCCGGCCAGCGCGGCGACCACGTCGTGGTCGGCGAGCGCGTCACCCTGGGCGGCGAGGTCGGCGACCATCGGCAGCTTGGCGTAGGAGAAGGTGCCGACCACCAGCCGCGGGGAGATCGAGAAGTCGGGGATGCCCGAGCAGAGGCGCTGCAGCGCGGCGAAGGTCGGGTGCGGGTCGAAGCCCTTGCTCACCATCGACAGGTCGGCGAGCGCGTCGGCGTCGACCTGCAGCCCCTGCTCGGAGCGCAGGTAGTGCTCCAGCACCGGGTTGAGCTCGACGTCGGCCCCGAGGTCGAGGGCGAAGTCCTGTTGGGCGGCGCCGGTCGCCTTCAGGACGCACGAGCGCAGCAGCACGGGCGCCGCCGGTGCCCGGGACGCGCCGGCCACCCGCCAGGTCGCCATGCCCACGGCGATGAAGCCGGCCGTGATGCCGCGCTCCTCCTGCAGCTCGATCGCCTTGGCGCGGATGGTCCGCGCCCGCCGCCGCGCCTCCTGCAGCGCCGCCGGCTCGCGGACGAGGTCCGACAGCTTGGTCGGGCGCCCCGCCATCAGCATCGCGACGCCGCCGGGGTGGGCGGTGGTCAGGTCGAGCGTGCCGGACGGCAGGTCGCGGTACCACAGCAGCGCGTTGCGGCCGCCGAGGTCGACCAGGTGCCGCTGCCAGGCCCGCACCGCCGCCGCGACCCGCTCGCCGCGTGGGTCGGCGGTCGCCTGCGGGGACGGGGACTGGCTCGGGGACTCCGCAGACGACTCGTTCACCCCCGCAGGCTAACGAACCGGTACGACGGGCCGCCGGTTCGCCCGCCGCTCGTGGACGGCGGGGTGCGCCGCCGCGGCCGTGGTGGGCGGCAGCGGCACACCACAGGCCCTTGACAGGTCCGGCGCATGGTCGTGACAGGAACGGCGGCCAGCCTCGACGCCGACACCTGCCGCGGGCCGGTGCAGGCAGAAGGAGGGGGCGCGTGCGCCTGCGGTTCGTGGGGGGCAGACGGCGGTTGGTCACCGGCATGGCGGCCTTGCTGGTCGCCGTCGGAGGCGCCGGGGCCTGGGCAGCGACGCGCTCCAACGACGCGGCGGCGGCGACGCCGACGGTGGTGGCCGCCAGCAGCGGCACCATCCGCCAGACGGTGGCTGCCACCGGGACGATCGAGCCGGCTGTGCAGTCCACCCTCGGGTTCGCCGTCGGCGGCACGGTGACCAGCGTTCCCGTCGCGGTCGGTGACCACGTCGCCAAGGGCTCGGTCCTCGCGACCGTGGACCTGACCGACCTGCGCAGCGCCGTCGAGCTGGCGCAGGCCTCCCTGGACGCCGCGGTCGAGCAGCAGACGGCCGTCGCGAACGCCGGCTCCTCAGCGACGCAGGTCGCCTCCGCCGCCGCGCAGGTCGCCGCCGCGGAGGGCAAGCTCGCCGACGCGAAGGCGTCCCTGGCCGACGGCACGCTCCGCTCGCCCATCAGTGGGACGGTCGCCTCCGTCGGGCTGAGCGTCGGTGACACGGCCGGGACCGGCGCGGGTACCGGCGCCACGGGCACCGGCTCCGCCAGCGGCACCTACGCCGGAGGCGGCGGGGCACAGACCGGTTCGGCGTCCTCGGCCGGCTCCGGATCCATCGTCGTGATCTCGACCGGTTCCTGGCTGGTGAACGCCTCGGTCAGCAGCGCCGACCTCGCCTCACTGAAGAAGGGGCTGCAGGCCGAGATCACGCCGACCGGCAGCAGCACCAAGGTGTTCGGCACCGTCAAATCCGTCGGCATCGTGGCGTCATCCACCGCCGGTACGGCGACCTTCCCCGTCACCATCGCGGTCACCGGGAACCCCACGGGCCTGTACGCCGGGGGCACGGCCGGCGTCGCCATCGTCGTCAAGCAGCTTCCCAACGTGCTGACGGTGCCCACCCTGGCGTTGCACACCAGCGGCAACCAGACCGTCGTGCAGCAGATGAGGAACGGCGCACAGGTCACCACCCCGGTGACGGTGGGCACGGCGTACGGCGCGACGACTCAGATCCTCAGCGGGCTCAAGGCCGGCGACCAGGTCGTCCTGACCCTTCCCCGACCGGGTGGCCCGGGCGCCAACGGGTCCAGCGGGCGGATCCGCCGCGGGGCCGGGGCCGGCGGCTATCCCGGCGCCGGCGCGCCAGGGGCCGGTCAGGGTGGCGGCTTCCCCGGCGGCGGCTACCCGGGCGGCGGGGGCTACCAGGGCGGCGGGGGCTACCAGGGCGGTCTGCCCGGCGGGGGGCGCGGCTGATGACCGACCTGTGGGAGACCCGGCCGTCCGGGACCGACCCAGCCGACCGCCCGGTGGACCACCACGACGCCCGCGACGCTGACCCGGGCGAGCGACCGATCCTCCGGCTGCGCGACGTGCGCAAGACCTATGCCACCGGCGCGGCCGAGGTGGAGGCCCTGCGGGGCGTCTCCCTCGACGTCCGGGCCGGGGAGTACGTCGCGGTCATGGGGCCCTCGGGGTCCGGGAAGTCCACGCTCATGCACATCCTCGGCTGCCTCGACGCGACGACCAGCGGCACCTACGAGCTGGCCGGCACCGACGTCAGCGGCATGAGCGAGGCCGACCTCGCGGAGGTCCGCAACCGGCGGATCGGCTTCGTGTTCCAGCAGTTCAACCTCCTGCCGGCGCTGTCGGCGTGGCGCAACGTCGAGCTGCCACTGACGTACGCCGGGGTCGGTCGGGCCGAGCGGCGGCAGCGCGCCGTCCGCGCCCTGGAGCGGGTCGGGCTCGGCGACCGGGTGGACCACCGTCCCGGAGAGCTGAGCGGCGGCCAGCAGCAGCGCGTGGCGGTCGCGCGCGCTCTCGTCACCGACCCCACGCTGATCCTGGCCGACGAGCCGACCGGGAACCTCGACTCCCGTTCCACCGCTGACGTGCTGGGGCTGCTCGACGAGCTGCACGCGTCCGGCCGCACCATCGTGCTGATCACCCACGAGGAGGAGGTCGCCGCCGTCGCCGGGCGCACGGTGCGCATCCACGACGGCCTCGTCGCGGGCCAGCCCGGACCCACGGTTCCCCTGGTTGCGGCGGCCCGGCCATGACCTGGGCCGACACCCTCCGCACGGCGCTGGAGGCGGTGCGGTCCCGCCGGCTCCGGTCGTTCCTGACCATGCTCGGCATCCTCATCGGCATCGCCGCGGTGATGCTCACCGTCGGTCTGGGCCAGGGGGCACAGGCACAGGTCCGTGACCAGATCGGCAGGCTCGGCAGCAACCTGCTCATCGTGTCGCCGGGCAGCACCACCAGCAGCACCGGTCTGCGCGGCGGCCGCGGATCGGCGTCCACGCTGACCGCGCGTGACGCGGCGGCGCTGGCCGACCGCCGGGTCGCACCCGACATCGCGCGGGTCGCGCCGGTGACCAGCGGCTCGCAGTCGCTCACCGCCGGCACCAGCAACTGGACCACCACTGTCGTCGGCACCACGCCGGACTGGCTGCAGGTCCGCGCCCGGTCGGTGGTCCAGGGACGCTTCCTCACGGCCAACGACCTCGCGAGCGCGTCCCAGGTCACGGTCCTCGGCGCCGACACGGCATCGGAGCTGTTCGGCGCCCGGAGCCCGGTCGGGCAGACGGTGGACGTCAACGGGTCATCGCTGACGGTGATCGGCGTCCTGGACACGGTCGGCTCCTCGACCACCTCCGACGACGACGACCAGGCGATCGTGCCGCAGACCACGTTCGGCGCCCGGCTGTCGAGCACGGGCACGACCGCGGTCTCCTCGCTCTACCTGCAGGCGACGTCCAAGGACACCCTCTCGGCGGCGTACCAGGAAGCGAACGCGGCACTGCTCTCCGCGCACGGGCTCGCCGCGGGCGCAGCCGACTTCACCATCAGCAGCCAGCAGTCGCTGCTGGCCACGGCCACGTCCACCGACCGGACCCTCACCGTCCTGCTCGCCGGGATCGCGGGAATCTCGTTGCTGGTGGGCGGTATCGGCGTCATGAACATCATGCTCGTGTCCGTGACCGAGCGGATCCGCGAGATCGGGCTGCGCAAGGCCCTCGGCGCCACACCGCGAGCCGTGCGACGTCAGTTCCTCGTCGAGGCCAGCACCCTCGGGTTGGCCGGTGGGGTCCTCGGACTGGTCCTCGGCACCGCCGGCGCCCTGGCGCTGCCCCGGTTCCTCGGGCAGCCGGTGACCGTCTCGCCCCTCGTCGCACTCGGGGCGCTCGGCGTCGCACTCGTGATCGGGATCGTGGCCGGTGTCTACCCGGCCGGACGAGCCGCGCGCCTCGCGCCCATCGACGCCCTTCGCAGCGAGTGACCCCATGACCCAAGGACCCCACGCAAGGAGCAGCACCATGCCGCCAGCAGTCCAGATCCCGCACCAGCCCGTGCCCGACGGCGTCACGCCGCCTGGCCGTCGTGCACCCGTGCGGCGCACCCTCTGGGTCGCAGCGGTGACGGCGGCCGTCGCGATGCTGGGCGCCTGCGGTGACGCAGGCAGCACGACCGGCGCGGCTGCCGGCCCGACACCGTCCGCCACCTCCACGAGCGGCAGTCAGGGTGGGGGCGGCCAAGGCGTCGGCCCGGGCCAGGGCGGGACCGGCCCGGGCCGTCGGGACGACGGCCTGTCCGGCGCCTCCGGGCTGCTGGCCGCCCTCGACGGAAAGACGCTGCAGGTGCAGGGCAACCAGACGCAGACGGCGGTCACGTGGTCCGCGTCGACGGCGTTCACCCAGACGAAGAGGACCACGGCGGCAGCCGTGAAGGTCGGCAGCTGCGTCGTGATCCGCGCGGGGGCACCGCCGGTCGCTCAGGGCACGCCGTCAGCCGGGCAGCCAGGGACCGGGCAGCCGGCCGTCAGCGTGACGGTCTCCGCTGCCGTGGGCGGACAGTGCACGGCGGTCGGCGGTCGAGGAGGTTTCGGCGCCGGCGGCTTCGGTCGCGGTGGTGGGTTCCGCGGAGGTCCTCGGCAGGGAACCGCACCCAGCGGGACGCCGACCGACCGTCCGACCGGCATGCCGACCCGCCGCCCCTATGGCCGCGTCTTCGGCGCCGGCGGAGGCGGTGCCTTCGGCCGGGTCACCGCCGTCACCGGCAGGTCGATCACCGTGGCGAGCACGCGTCCCTCCGCCAACGGCGGCACGGCCACGACCACGGCGGTGACGGTGCCGACGACGGCCGCCACGACGTACACGACCACGGCCAGGGCGACCTCCAGCGCGCTGAAGGTGGGCACCTGCGTGACCGCGTTCGGGCGTGCAGACGACACCGGCAGCATCGCCGCACGGAGCATCAGCGTGCGACCGGCCGAGTCGGGGACCTGCACCGGCGGGTTCGGCCGCCCGGCCGGCCCGGGCGGCGCTGTCGGTGGCAACGCCCCGGGAGGTGGCGCGGGTGCCTGAGCCCAGCCGCGCCGCGGCGCAGCACCGCTGGGTACGCCGGACGGCGCTGCTCGCGGTGGCCGTCGTCCTCGTGGCCGGCGGCACGGTCGTCTCCCGGTCCGTCGCGAACGCGGGCCAGGGTGAGGCGTTCCGCACCGCGACGGTGACCCGTGGCGACGTGCAGCAGACGCTGGACCTGACCGGGTCGGCGCGGCGGGTCAACCAGCAGAGCGCGTCGTTCGCGGTGGCCGGCTCCGTATCCGCCGTCCGGGTTGCCGTGGGCGACCAGGTGCACGCGGGCCAGGTGCTGGCCACCCTGGACCGGACCCCGTTGCAGCACGCCGTCACCGACGCCGAGGCGGCCCTGGCTCGGGCGCAGGCGACCCTCGACTCCGACCAGGCGGCGGGCACGACGTCCACGACGTCGGCAACGCCCTCCCGCGCCACCGCACCAGCTGTCGTCGTCCCCGCGGTCAGCCTCTCGCCCCGCGTGACCGTGGCCCCTGTCGCGGCACACCCCAGCCGTCCGGTCACCTCCGGTACCGCCGTGCAGCAGGCGCAACAGGCCGCGGCGCACGCCCAGAGGACGGCCCAGGCGGACCTCGCCGCGCTGGACACGCAGCTGGCGGCGCAGTCCACGGCGTGTGCCGGCGTGGTGTCCCCACCGACGCCCGTCCCGACCACCCGCCCCACGCCTCCGTCGACGCCCACGCCTCCGTCGACACCCATTCCCACGTCGACCCCCCCGCCGACGCCCACCGGAACGGGGACGGGAACGGCCGATCGTGGCAGCCAGGCGGGCTCGCCGGCGGCCAACGCAGCCTTTTTCCAGGAGTCGGCAGCGGCAGCACCGAGCCCGGGCTCCCTGAGTGCCTGCCTGGCCGCGATCCAGAGGTCGCAGCGGACCCAGCACGAGCTGGCCACCGCGCAGCAGGCCCTGGCCGAGACGCAGACGACGCTGACTGCCGCCCTGGCGGCCCAGGCGACGTCAGGGTCAGGCGGGACCGGAGCGAAGGCCACCGGCCCGAGCCACACCGGAAAGTCCGGCACCGCATCGACTGGCGCCGGCCCGGCCACCACCGCACGCAGCGGTGTCGGCACCGGCACCTCCTCGACCCGGGCACGCACCGGTGGCAGCACCAGCCCGAACGGCACCACCGGCTCAGGGTCTGGCCCCGGCTCGGGCTCCGCCTCGGGCTCCGGCACGCCTCAGTCCGGCGCTGCCCGGGTCATCGCCGACGAAGCGGCCGTGACCGAGGCCGAGCAGGCGCTCCGCGACGCCCGCAACCACCTCGCGGCAGCCACCCTGACCGCTCCGATCGCCGGCACAGTGGCCAGCGTCGGAGTCACCAAGGGCGCTTCTGCGGGCAGCAAGGCCATCGTGATCGTCGGCACGGGAGCGGTGCAGGTCACCGTCGACGTGCCGCTCGCCTCGCTCCCCCACGTGGCCGTGGGCCAGAGCGCCGCGGTGACCCCCCAGGGCGCCACCTCGCCCGTCCCCGGCACCGTGCGCTCCATCAGTCTGCTGCCCGCGGCCACCTCCGGTACGGCGGCCAGCACGGCGACGTACCCGGTGGTGGTGCTCGTCCCCACTGCGGTGCCCGCGCTGGCGAGCGGGGCGAAGGCCGACGTGAGCATCGTGCTCTCCACGGCACACGACGTGATGACCGTGCCGGGGTCCGCGGTGACCCGGCTGGCCAACGGCACCAGCGTGGTCACGACCGTGAGCGGCACCACCACCAGGCGCACGCCGATCACGACCGGCGCAGTGAGCGCCACCATGGTGCAGGTGGTCAGCGGGCTGACCCTCGGTGAGCGGCTGCTCCTGGCCGACCTGACGACGCCGCTGCCCACCGGCCCCGCAGCGACTCCCCGCCGGTTCGGTGGAGCCGGCGGCTTCGGTGGCGGCGGCTTCGGCGGCGGGGGCGGCGGCTTCGGCGGGGGCGGCGGCTTCGGCGGAGGCGCCTCCCGCGGCTGAGAAGGACGTCAGCGCAGGGGCTTCAGCCAGGAGAGCACCGAGGCGTCCTCGAGGATCAGGTCGGCCAGCTCGGCGTTGAAGCGGGCCCCGTGGTCGGCGCCGAGGTGAGCCTGGAACGCCGCCTCGTCGCGGTAGACCTCGAACACGAAGAACTCCGCCGGCCGCGCCACCTGGGTGTAGGGGTCGAACCGCAGGTTGCCCGGCTCCTGGCGCACCCAGCGGGTGAGCTCGCGGACCAGCTCGGCAACGCGCTGCTCGCAGCCGGGCCGGGCGGTGAAGCGGGCACAGAGGGTCCGGGCCTCCGGGGCGCCCTGTGTGGGCGCCCCGGAGCCGGGTCGGCCGTCAGCCACCGGCGAGCGGTGCCTTGACGGCCAGGACCGCGCACTCGGCGTCGAGCAGGATCTGCTGCGCCGTGCTGCCGGTGAGCAGCTTGCCGACGGGGGTCCGCCGGCGGATGCCGATGACGATCAGCTCGGCCTTGAGCTCGGCTGCGGTCGCCAGGATCTCGTCGGCGGCGGAGCGCCCACCGGTGGCCTGGCGCACCTCGTGGTCCAGGTCGAGGCCCCGCAGCCGGGCGTCCAGCGCATCGATGTCCGCCGCGGTGGCGAAGTTCGGGTGCGCCATGTTGCCGTGGTGCCCGGTGTTGACCACCACGAGCCGGGTCTCGTGCTGGCGTGCCATCTCGATGCCGTAGTCGACCGCCGCCAGCCCCTCGGGGGTGGGGATGTAGCCCGCGACCACCGTCACGACATCGCCTCCGCGGGGATGTCCTCGGCGCCGGTGATGAAGGAGACGACATCGCTCATCGAGACCTTCTTGGGATCCACGACACCGGTGCGCTTGCCCAGCCGGTGCACGTGGATCCGGTCCGACACCTCGAACACGGCCGGCATGTCGTGGCTGATGAGCACCACCGGCAGGCCTCGCTCGCTGATCCGCTTGATCAGCTCGAGGACCTGCGCGGTCTCGCGCACACCGAGGGCCGCGGTCGGCTCGTCCATGATGACGACCTTGCTGCCGAACATGGCCGCCCGGGCGACGGCCACCGCCTGGCGCTGGCCACCGGAGAGGCTCTCGACCGGCTGGGTGATGTCCTGGATCGTGGCGATCCCCAGCGAGTTCAGCTCGTCACGAGCGCTCTCGCGCATCGCCTTCTTGTCCAGGAGCCTCAGCTTGCCGAGGAACCCCTGTCGGCGCTTCTCCCGCCCGAGGAACAGGTTGCTGGCGATGTCCAGGGCGGGTGCGACGGCCAGGGTCTGGTAGACCGTCTCGATGCCCTCGCGTCGCGCCTCGAGCGGCGAGTGGAACCGGACCTGCTTGCCGTCCAGGGTGATCTCGCCGGAGTCCGGGACCACGGCGCCGGTGAGGGCCTTGATGAGGCTGGACTTGCCCGCGCCGTTGTCGCCGACGATCGCCAGCACCTCGCCGGGGTAGAGGTCGAAGTCGGCGCCGTTGATGGCGGTCACGTGCCCGTACCTCTTGACCAGTCCCCTGGCCGTCATGATCGGCTCCAGCTCGAACGCGGCGTGGCGCTTGGCGGTCTTCTCGGTCGCGGTGCTCATCAGCTCCTCCTCCTGGTGGCCTGGTCGAACGCGACTGCGGCGATCACGAGGACGCCGGTGGCCAGGTTCTGGTAGTTCGAGTCGATCCCCATCTGGGTCAGGCCGCTGCGCAGGACCGCGACGATCAGCGCGCCGACCACGGTCCCGACGACCCCACCACGACCGCCGAAGAGGCTGGTGCCGCCGATGACGACCGCGGTGATGCTGTCGAGGTTGCCG
Source organism: uncultured Actinomycetota bacterium (assembly GCA_963696105.1). GTDB lineage: Bacteria > Actinomycetota > Actinomycetes > Actinomycetales > Dermatophilaceae > CAVRTM01. The sequence goes on along the minus strand of CAVOIP010000005.1, from coordinate 1,759,657 downwards.
GTCTGGTAGGCGTTCGGGTCCGCGGTCGGGGTGCGACCGAGGGCCATCCAGGCGGCGAACCCGTAGATCAGTCCTGCGACGGCGTAGACGCTGACCAGCGTCTTGTCGATGTGGATACCGGTGAGGCGGGCGGCCTCCGGCTCGTTACCCACGGCGTACACGTGCCGTCCCCAGCCGGTCTTGCCCAGGATGAACCACATCACCACGAACAGGATCGCCGCGAGGATCATCCCCATCGTGAACTGGATCCGCCCGAACAGGTAGAGCGAGGAGCCGAGGAACGTCAGCAGACCGTTCGGCACGGGGTAGGTCGTGCCCGCGCTGTAGAGGTTGGTCACGGCCGTCACCACGGCGAGCATGCCCAGGGTGACGATGAACGGCGGCAGCTTGATGCGGGTGACCAGCAGACCGGAGACGGTGGCGATCAACGTGCACGCCACCAGGCCGGCCAGGATGGCGATGGCCGGGGGGGTGCCGCCGATCGTCAGCCTGGTCAGCAGCAGCGTCCCGAACACCGCGATCGCGGCGTTCGCCAGGTCGATCCCGGCCGTGAGGATGATCAGCGTCTGCCCCAGGGCCAGGGTGCCGATCACCACAGACTGCTGCACGATCAGCGAGAAGTTGTCCACGTTGAGGAACGTGCTGGTGCTGAGCGAGAAGAAGACCATCACCACCACGAGGGCGGCTGTCGGCCCCAGGACGGGATTGCGCGCAAAGGCTCTGCGCACCGAGTCGCCGCGGTTGGTGTGCTGCTGCTTCTGTGGCGCACTGGTGGTTGCAGTCATGATCATCCCCAACAGTTCTGGGCACCCCAGGTGGTGTCCTTGGAGGTCATGCCCTTCACGGGCTTGTCAGTGATCAGCATGGCCCCCGTGTCCACGAAACCGGTAGGCTTCACGCCCTTCTTCGCGTACTCGCTGATGGCGTTGACCCCCTCCTCGGCCATCTTCTTGGGGAACTGCATGACGGTCGCGACGAACATGCCGTCCTTGACGTTCGTCACTCCCTGGCAGCCGCCGTCGATCGCCCCGACGACGACCTTGCCGTTCAGGCCCTTCTCCTTCAGCGCCTGGTAGGCGCCACGGGCGGCCGGCTCGTTGATGTTGTAGACGACGTTGACCTTGCCGCCGACCCGCTGGAGGAGGTTCTCCATCTGCTGCTGGGCCTTCGTCTGGTCACCCTGGGTGAGCGCGCTGCCGATGACGGCGGGTGTGTTCAGCGGCAGGCCCATGCCCTCGAGGAAGCCGTTGTGCCGCTGGATGCCGACCGAGGCGCTGGGGTCGAGGTCCATCGTCACGATCTGTGGTGCCTTGCCGCCCATCGTGGCCTTGACGTACTGGCCGAGCAGCTTGCCGGCCTGCTCGTTGTTCGTGGCGTACGTCGCCGCCACCGCGTTGGCCGGGGTCGTCGCGGTGTCCAGCGCGACGACCACGACGCCGGCGTCCTGGGCCTTCTTGATCGCGTCGAGCACACCACCGGAGTTGCTCGGGGTGATCATGATGCCCTTGACACCCTGCTGCACGAGGTTCTCGATCGCGGTCACCTGACCGGCGTTGTCGCCGTCGAACTTGCCGGCGAGGGCGATCAGGCTGTCGCCGTTCTTCTCGGCGGCTGCCTTGGCCGACTCACGCAGCTTGACGAAGTAGGGGTTGCTCTCTGTCTTGGTGACCAGGCCGATCTTGATCGGACCAGTGGTCGTGCCGCCTCCCTGGGCGGAGCCGGGTCCCGAGGTCTTGGTGGTGCTGCAGGCGCTCAGCCCCAGCGCGGTCACCGAGACGAGGGCGACGGCCATGGCGGCCGGTCGGTGGATGGGTCGCATGCGTTTCTCCTGGTGATCAGCGTCCGCCCCGGGTGGCCGGACGTCGTGCACGCTGCCGTGACGGCTGAGCGGTTGGCAGAACACTAGGGACGCCGGGCTGCCCTGCCTATGGTTTGCGCAAACCGTTGCGCAACAACCCGGTAACACGCCACCATGCGACGGTGGCTGTCCCCCGACGCTCCTCCCCCCGCCTGGCCGACGTGGCCACGCTGGCCGGGGTGTCGATCACCACGGTCTCGCACGTGGTCAACGGCACGCGGTACGTCGCCCCGGACACCCGCGAGCGGGTGCGGCACGCCCTCGAGGCGCTGCACTACGAGCCGCCGGCTCCCGTGGTCGCCAAGCGCGCGGGCCGGGCGATCGGCCTGGCCACCACCGGGGCCAGCAACCCGTACGTCGGCGAGCTGATCCAGGGCGTCGCCTCCGAGGCCAGCCGCGCCGGCTTCGCGCTGCTGCTGTGCGACACGTACGACGACCCGCAGGGCGAGGCAAGCGCCGTGGCCACGCTGCTCGCCCACCACGTCGAGGCGGTGGTGCTCGCTCCGACGGCCGGCTGGGAGACCGAGACGCTGCCCCTGTTGCGCAAGCACGAGACCCCCTTCGTGCTGGTCGACCGGATGAGCGAGGTCCGCTGCGACCAGGTCGGCACCGAGAACGAGGCCGTGTCGGTGGCACTCGTCGAGCACCTCCTCGAGCTCGGCCACCGCCGCGTCGGGATGCTGAGCGGCCTGGCGGGGCTGTCCACGACGACCGAGCGGCTGAACGGCTACCTGCGGGCGCACGAGGTGCTGGGGCGCCCCGTCGACAAGCAGCTGGTCATGATGGGACTGTCGACCGTGGGCGGTGGACGTGCCGCCGTCACCTCGATGCTGCGCCTGCGGCAGCCGCCGACGGCGATCTTCAGCGGCAACAACGCGATGACGATCGGCGCGCTGCTCGCGCTGAAGCAGGCCCAGGTGCGCATCCCCGACGACGTGGCGCTGGTGACGTTCGACGACTTCGAGTGGGCCAGCGCCATCTCCCCCGCCCTGACCGCGGCCGCGCAGCCGTTCCACGCCGTCGGCGCCCAGGCCGTGCAGCTGCTGCAGCGCCGCCTCGCCGACCCGTTCGCCCCGCGGCGCGTGGTCCGCCTCCCGGCGGAGATCGAGCACCGCGAGAGCTGCGGCTGCGCCGCCGACAGCACCGTGACGGCGCGCGCGGCCCCCTCCCGCCCCGCCTGACCCGTTCTCCGTACGACGCCCGCGCCGACGCTCCGCCCGGCCCCGGGAGACCAGCAGCGGACGGGTCAGTAGCAGCCGTTCACCGTCGCCGCCAGCATGTCGACGCTCTGCATGAGCGCCAGCGTCGACGGTCGGCCGTTGACGACGAACGCGAACGTCTTGACGCGCCCGTCCTTGCCGACGGTCCACCCGGCGAGGGCGACGGCGTCGTCCAGCGTCCCGGTCTTGGCGTGCACCTTGCCCACGGCGCACCTGGACGCGGCCGTGGTGAACCGGCCGTAGGCAGCCTGCAGCGTCCCGGTCCGGCCCGACACCGGCAGCCCGGCGTTGCTGCGCAGCAGCGCCAGACGGGTGCTGTTGCCCGGCTCGAACGCGTTGGCCACGACCCGTGCCAGCTGCACCCCGGTCAGCCGGTCGCTACGCGACAGACCCGACCCGTCGTACAGCGCGGTGGCCGTGAGGCCCTGGTTGGCCAGCCCCTTCTGCTGCGCCGCCCTCGCGGCGGCCCAGGTGTTGCCGTACCCCATCCGGATGCCGACGAGGCGGTGCAGGGCCTCGGCGTGCTCGTTGTCGGAGGTCAGCAGCATGTGCGAGATGCTCGTGCCGAGGGTGACCCCCGCCGACGACGCCAGCAGGGGCGCGTTCGTCGCGGCGCTCCCGCGCCCGATGCGCGTCACGGTGATGCCGTGGGCCCGCAGCTTCGTGGCGAAGACCTTGGCAGCGTCGAGCGCCGTGTCGGGCACGTCGTGGCGGTCGACGACCAGGGAGCGCAGCCACGTGGTGTCAGCCGGCACGTAGGTGGGCTTCCACCCGATCGCCAGCGTCGGGGCGGCAAAGAGGGAGTCGTCGGCGTACACCCGCACGCTCGTCTGCCTGGCGGCCGTCATCTTCGCCGCGGTGGTCGTGGCCAGCGCGGCGAGCTGCGCCGAGGACAGGTCCGGGTCGCCGGAGCCGACGAGGACGACCTGGTCGGCCTGGTTCTGCTGCGCACCGTGCCTCACCGTGGTCGTGAACCGGTGCGAGCTGCCGAACGTCGCCAGCGCGTTCGTCGCGGTCACCAGCTTGGTGGTGGAGGCGGGCATCCGCCCGGTCGTCCCGTTCCTGGACCACACGAGGCGCCCGCTGGCGGCGTCCACCACGGCGCCGGTGAAGGCGGCCCCGAACCGCGTGGTCGTGACGCGGGAGGACAGCGCTGACCCGATTCGCTGGTCCGCGCTGGACGGTGCCGATGCCAGCGCGGGATGCATCTGCTGGGCAGCGGTGCTGACCCCAGCGGCACGCGGTGCGGCACCCGCCTCGGTCGGCGCGGCGGCGAGCAGGCCTGCGGCCAGAGCGACGCCCAGGGCGCCGCTCACGGCAGGCCGGCGACGGATGGCTGGGCTCATGGTGGGTCCTCCCCGGCTCGGCGACTGCACTCGGCTCGGTGCAGTGCCGGCGAGGGCACCCCCGAGGGCGTCGACGCTAGGACTCGGACGACCGTGGCCGGCCGACTTGGTCTGTTGCGGGACGAAGCCGGGGCAGCGGCGAACCTGCCGCATGCCGTTCCCTTGCCGCACGCCCAGCGGACACACAGGATCCGGGCGCTTGCAGGTGGTGACCGTCCGGCGGGCAGGAAGAGCCGACCCGGGTCGGCCCGACACGCCGGCGCGTCCTCGCACGGCGTCCACACCCGCGACAGGGACCTAGGTCCCTTTCTCGGGGCGGACCTGGTTGGCAGGGTCGCGCAGGAGGTGGCCGGACGAGGGCGACCGACAGCAACCAGACCAGACCCCGGTGAAGGGAGGGCAGGACGTGCTCCGCACCTCCACCCGCACAGCCCGACGACACGACGACACGGACCAGCTCACCGCCCAGCTGACCGGACTGCCCTACCCGACCACGACCGAGGAGCTGCTCGCGGTCGGGGTGCGGCTCCTGCTGCCGCCGCGGGTCCTGGAGCAGCTGTCCCGACTGCCGTTGCACCGGCGCTTCTCCTCCCCCGCCGAGGTGGGCGACTGCGTGGCGGCCACGTACGGCACCACGGCTCGCCGTCCCTGACCCTCACGCCGCCGGCAGCACCCGCGTTCCGACGGACGGGTGGGACGAGGCCGTCACCGAGGACCGGGCGCCGTCGCCCTGGTGTCGCGATCTGCGAAAGCGCTCACGCGCGAGGCGTCCCGGGTGGATCCTGACCTCAGCTCGGGACGACCCTCCAGGAGGACGCCATGGCCGGTTCCGCCACCCCCACCGCGCCGAGGGAGTCAGGGGACCACGACCGGCTCGCGGACCTCGGCTACCGGCAGGAGCTGTCCCGCGTGCTGTCGCTGTTCGACAACTTCAGCGTCGCGTTCTCCTACCTCTCGCCGATGGTCGGCGTGTACTCGCTCTTCGTCCTGGGCGCCGGGGCCGGTGGCCCGCGCTACCTGTGGCTCATGCCCATCGTCGTGGCCGGCATGCTGCTGGTCGCCCTCGTCTTCGGTGAGCTCGGCAGCCACTACCCCGTCGCGGGTGCCCTGTACCAGTACGGCAAGTACTCGGTCGGCGCCGCCTACGGCTGGTGGGTGGGCTGGATCTACGGCATCGCCCTGCTCGTCACCGTGGCCAGTGTCGACACCGGCGTGGTGCCCTACGTCGCCGCCCTGGTCAACCAGTGGTTCGGCACCTCGCTGGACGCGACCAGCCACACCACGATCCTCATCGTCACGATCCTGCTCATCCTGCTGCAGACGGCCCTCAACACGGTGGGCGCGAAGGTCTTGGGAAGGATCGCCCGGCTCGGCGTGTACGTCGAGACCATCGGCACGTTCGGTGTGGCGATCGCGTTGGGAGTCGTGGGCTTCCACCACGGCTTCGGCTTCCTCTTCACGACCAACGGTGCCGAGAGGGCAGCCGCCAACAGCCTGCAGGTCGACTTCGGCGGCAGCTGGTGGTCCGGCGCCGCCCTCGTGGCCGTCCTGGCCCACGTCTACATCTTCTACGGGTTCGAGGCCGCCGGCGACGTGGCCGAGGAGACGGTCGACGCCAGTCGACAGGTGCCGCGGGCCATGCGCTCCGCGCTCGTGTACGGCGGCGTCGCGTCCTTCGTGCTCGTCGCCGGGCTGCTGCTCGCGACCCCGTCCGACGCCAAGGGCTACACCAACGCGACGTCCTTCGCCGGCGGCGTCCCGGCCATCCTCGCGCAGCTGCCGCAGTGGCTGCAGGACTTCTTCCTCGTCATGGTGATCCTGGCGTTCTTCTCCTGCGGTACGGCGGTCCAGGGCGCCGGTGCCCGCCTCGCCTACTCGTACGCGAGGGACGGCGCCGTCCCCGCCAGCGCGTGGGTGCGGCGGATCTCACCGCGTTTCCACACCCCGACGAACGCGCTGATCATCGGAGCGGTCGTCCCCCTGCTCTTCACGCTGATGGTCAACATCAACCCGGCCAAGGACGTCCACCTCCTGTGGTTCACCTTCCCCGCCGGGATCAACGCCCTGACGGCGCTGGTGTCGTTCGGGGTCACCGGCATCTACCTCTCGTTCCTGCTGACCGTGATCGGCTCGATGGTGGCGCGGGCGCGCGGCTGGGTCCCCGAGGGCGCCTTCCGGCTCGGCCGGTGGGCCTGGCCGGTCAGCATCGTGGCCGCTGCCTACCTCGGCCTGATGCTGCTCAACATCGTCGCGCCGACGGGCCTGGCGAGTCCGCGCGGCGCGCTCTTCAACTTCGACTGGGTCACCCTGATGGTGATGGTCGTCATCGTCCTCGTCGGCGCGGTCTACTTCTTCGCCGCCCGGCCGGACCGCCGGTTGTCGGCCCACCTGTCCGACGAGATGGAGCAGACCGGCGCCGAGCGGCACCCCACCTGACCTCGCGCAGGCACGCCGCCGCCCCGGTCCTCGCGCAGGCACGCCGCCGCCCCGGTCCGGCCTCGACCGGACGGTCGTGCGCCGGGAGGCGGTCAGTGCACGGTGATCATGGTCTGCATGCCCTGGGCCCGGTGGCCGTCCACCGGGCAGTAGACCTCGTAGGTGCCCTTCTGCAGGGTCACCGTCATCGACGTCGACGCCCCGGGGGACAAGGCCTCGGACTTGCGGTCGGAGACGCCCGGTCCGTCGATCTCCAGGGCGTGGGTGATGGTGCCCTTGTTGGTGATCTTGAACGTGTGCTCGCCCGGCGTGAAGGTCATGGTCGGCAGCGAGATCGTGAACTCGGTCTCGCTGACGTTCACGTCTCTGCCGCTCATCGAGGCACCCCCCATCGGCGTCGTCGCGGCAGCCGACGAGGCCGGGGAGCTGCTGCTCCCGCCGGCCGTGCCCGATGACCCGCTGCTGCCGCACGCGGCAGGGAGCAGGCCGAGCGTGGCCAGCGCCAGAAGCGCAAGGGGCTTGCGCGCCGTGAGGTGTGTCCCATCCATGTCCGTCCTCCTCGTGTGTTCCCCTCTCAGACACACGCGTACGGCGCCCCCACGGTTCAGGTCTCGCGCCGGTCCCGCCCCGAGTAGGGGGTGGCGCCGACGCCGCGGCTGGACGAGTCTGGAGAGGACGTCGAAGTCAAGGGGGTCCATGAGAAGGAGGCCGTCCGGTGGCGGCTGAGGCGGTCGCTCCCCGCAGTCGGTTGACGGCAGCACTGCTGCTCGGGGCCGGGGTGGCCGTCGTGCTCGGGGTGTACGGGCGAGCCCACGTGCCGACGTACGGCGCGCTGCCGTCGTTCGGTTTCTCCAGCACCGCGACGTTCAAGGCCTGGCTGGGGACGGTGGTGGTCCTCCTCGCCGTCGTCCAGCTGGCGACGGCCTTGTGGCTCTACGGCCGCCTGCCTGGTGCCGGCCGGCCCCCGGCGCACCTGGCCGAGTTCCACCGCGCCACGGGGCTGGTGGCGTTCGTCGTGTCGCTGCCGGTGGCGGCGTACTGCCTGTACGGGTTCGGCTTCGCCCCCGCACCGCTGTCGGCCCGGACGCTGGTGCACTCGGTGGCGGGCTGTGGCTTCTACGGCGCCTTCGCCGCCAAGGTGCTCCTGGTCCACACCCGGCGCCTGCCCGGATGGGCGTTGCCCCTGGCCGGCGGCCTGCTGCTGAGCGCCGTCGTCCTGGCCTGGCTGACCAGCGCCCTCTGGCTCTTCGCCACCGTCGGCGTCACCCGTTGACCTGCTCCGCCGCGCGTGTTCGACTACATCCCCGCCCGACCGGGCCGCCGTACGACGGCCCGGAAGCTCCGAGGAGATGAGGCACCATGGCCGTCCAGCCCCCTTCGCGCGAGGACCTGCGCTCCATCGCCGAGTCCCTCCACCTCCACCTCGACGACGCGGGGGTGACCACCATGGAGGCGCTGGTGACCGGCGCCCTCGCGTCGTACGACGCGGTGGACGCCCTGGCCGAGCGCGACCGTCCGACCGCCCCGCGGCGCGACCACGCCACTCCCGGTACCGAGGACAACCCGCTCAACGCCTGGTACGTCACCGCCGAGGTCACCGGCTCGGGAACCGGTCCCCTGGCCGGCAAGCGGGTCGCGATCAAGGACAACGTCATGGTGGCCGGGCTGCCCATGATGAACGGCTCCCGTTCGCTGGAGGGCTTCGTCCCGGTGGAGGACGCGACCGTGGTCACCCGGGTCCTCGATGCCGGCGGCACGGTGGCCGGCAAGTCGGTCTGTGAGGACCTCTGCTTCTCCGGCGGCAGCCACACCTCGGCGAACGGGGCCGTGCACAACCCCTGGGATCCCCGCCGGTCCGCCGGCGGGTCGAGCTCGGGCAGCGCGGCGCTGGTCGCGGCGGGCGAGGTCGACATCGCCATCGGCGGCGACCAGGGCGGGTCGGTGCGGCTACCCGCGTCCTGGTGCGGGATCGTCGGGCTCAAGCCCACGCACGGGCTGGTGCCCTACACGGGAGCCTTTCCGATCGAGGCGACGATCGACCACCTCGGCCCGATGGCCCGCACCGTGCGCGACGCGGCCACGCTGCTGACCGCGATCGCCGGTCCGGACGGGCAGGACCCTCGCCAGGCCGGCGCGCCCAGCGGCATCGACTACACCGCCGGCCTCGACGACGGCGTGGCAGGAAGGCGGGTCGGCATCCTGCGCGAGGGGTTCGCGGTGCCCGGCCTCAGCGAGCCGGAGGTCGATGAGGCCGTACGACGCGCCGCTCAGCGCTTCGCCGAGCTCGGCGCCGAGGTCGTGGAGGTCTCGGTGCCCGAGCACGCCGACGCGGTCCACGTGTGGAACGTCATCGCCACCGACGGCGCGACGTGGCAGATGCTGCGCGGCAACGGCTACGGCTACGGCTACAAGGGGCGCTACAGCCCGGAGCTGATGGAGCACTACGCCCGCGGGCTGGAGAAGAACTTCGACGCCGTCTCCGCCACGGTGCAGCTCACCGGGCTGTGCGGCGCGTACATGCTCGACACCTACCACGGCGCGCACTACGCCAAGGCGCAGAACCTCGCCCCGCGCATCCGCGCCGCCTATGACGCGGCGCTGCAGGACGTCGACGTCCTGGTCCTGCCGACGCAGCCGATGCGGGCCACCGAGCTCCCGGCCGCCGGCGCCCCGACGGTCGAGTACGTCGTGCGTGGGCTGGAGATGATCGGCAACACCGCGCCGTTCGACGTCACCGGCCATCCCGCGATCAGCGTGCCCGCCGAGGTCCCCGACGGGCGGCCGATCGGCATGATGATCGTGGGCCGGCACTGGGACGAGCGGGGCGTGCTGACGTTCGCCCAGGCGTACGAGTCCCTCGTCGGCGGCTTCCCGGCCCCACCACGGCGCTCCTGACCGAACGGCACCGGCTACTCCGACCGTGGCAGCCCTCAGTTCCACAGCCCGTCCCGGCACGAAGTGGCCGCGGCGTTGCCCCGGTCCGGTTCACTGGACGGTGGTCGCTCGCCGGCTCCGGCAGTCCCCGTCGAGCCGGTCCGGGTGGCTTCCGACGGCTCGGCGGGTGCGAGCCGGGAGGCGGCCGGCATGGCCTCGGGCAGCTCCAGCCGGACCAACGCGCCGCCCCCGGGACGGTTCATGGCGTGAGCGTCGCCACCGTGAGCACGAGCGATGCTGCGGGTGATGGCAAGTCCGAGGCCGTGACCGCCCCCGTGCGAGGAGCGCGCGGCGTTCCCGCGCTCGAACCGTTCGAACGCCCGGGCCAGGAAGCTGCCGTCGAACCCGGGGCCCCGGTCGGCCACCTCGATCACCGCCACGGGGCCCGTGCGGCGCTGATCCGTACGCAGCGCGACCGTGACCCGGGTGCCGGACGGGGCATACGTCAGCGCGTTGTGGAGCAGGTTCCTGACTGCCTGTCGCACGCGGTCGCGGTCGATGCGAAGGACCGTCTCCTCCGGGGCGTCCACGTCGACGTCCACGTCGGGACGCGTTCGCACCGCGATCTCGGCTTCGTCCATCAGCAGCTGACGCAACGAGGTGGGGCACAGCTCGAGCCGGTGACCTCCCTCATCCGCCTGGGCCAGCAGGAGCAGCTGCTCGGCCAGGCGGATGAGGCGGTCGGTCTCCACCGCCGCGAACCCGACCGCCTCCTGCAGCTCGTCCAGCGACCGGCCAGGCCTGTTGGCGAGCTCCAGCTCGGCCCGGAGCACGGTGAGCGGAGTGCGCAGATCGTGCCCTGCGTCCGCGGCGAACCGGCGTTGCCGGAGCAGCGCCTGCTGCAGGCGGTCCAGCAGGGCGTTCATCGTCTGGGCCAGGTCTGCCACTTCGTCCCTGGTGCCCGGCACCTCGAGCTCGGCGACACCATCCCGGACCGAGAGCGCCTCCGCCTGCCGCCGCAGGCGCTCGACGGGCCGGAGTGTGGCGCCGGCGAGCAGCCACGCCCCGACACCGGCCAGACCGATTGCCGCAAAGCCCCCGACGGCGAGACCCGTGCCGCAGCCGGGACAGGAGGGCATCCGCCCCGGCCAGGCTGGTGCCCGACAACACCACCCATCGGGCGCGACCGCGATCGCGGACGGCCGACGCCCGGATGAGCAGCCCGCGCCCCGGAGCGGCGACGGGGGCGCGGAACTCCACGACGTGTGCCCTCGCCAGGGTGAACGAGGAAGGACCGAGCAGAGGTTGGCGGTGCGGCACCTGGTTGCTCAGCACGAGCTGACCGTCCGGCGCGAACACCTGCACGAGGTCGTCCACGCCGGGGGCGTACGGGGAGTTCAGCTGGGCGGGCCGAAGAGGCCGGTGACGCAGCATGTCCGAGCGTGACTGCACCAACCGGCTCAGCGTGGCGTTCTCCGCCTGCAGCCTGGTGTCCGCCGCCGCCTCGAGATGGGTGTGCACGATCTTCAGCAGGACCAGGCCCGACACCAGCAGCACCACCGCGGTGGCCCCGGCGAACGCCAGGGCCAGCCTCCAACGGAGGGTCACGCCGGCTCAGTCCTCAGCGGGGCGCAGCCGGTATCCGGACCCTCGCACCGTCTCGATGTCCCTGCGCCCGAACGGCCGGTCGACCTTGCGCCGCAGATAGCTCACGTACTGGTCCACGACGTTCGAGTCGCCGTCGAAGGCGGAGTCCCAGACCTTCTCGCGGATGTGGGTGCGCGTCAGGAGCTCACCCGGATGTCGCAGAAAGAGCTCCAGCAAGGACAGCTCGCGCATGGACAGGGGCAGCTCCGTCCCGGCCCGGCGCGCCCGGTGTGCCGGCACATCCAGCCAGAGGTCACCGTTGCGGAGGGTGGACGGTCGTGCTGGCTCCGCCCGCCGCAGCAGCGCCCGCAGGCGGGCAGCCAGCTCGACGAAGCTGAAGGGCTTCGTGAGGTAGTCGTCCGCGCCCAGGTCGAGGCCACGCACGCGATCGGCCACGTCATGGCGTGCGGTCAACATGATGACCGGCAGGGCCAGGTTGGTCCGCGCGCAGCCGCCGGCAGACCTCGAAGCCGTCGTCACCGGGCAGCATGAGTCCAGCACCAGGGCGTCGTACGGCAGCTCGCGGACACGCCAGCCAGCCTCAGCGCCGTCGGTGCACGCATCCACCACGTAGCCCTCCTCACTGAGGCCACGCTGCAGGACCCGCGTCATGCCCGGGTCGTCCTCCACCACGAGCACCCGCATGGTCCCAGCGTGCAGAGCCCTGCGGTCGCAGGTGACCGGGACCATGGTCCCGGTCGGTGCAAAACGTGTGAGTCGGCACATGTTCGGTACACGCTCCTCTCACCGTTCCGCGCTCATAGTCGGATGACGAAGCAACGTCAGCCACTGAGGCGGTGACCATGGCCCCACGGCCGCGACGAGGGACCCCGACAGCGTGCGCGCTCCTGCTGGCCCTGATGGTGGGCTATGCGGCCGTCGTCCTGCTGGTAGCGCCGCGGAGAGCTGGAGCGGCAGCGTCGCCGTCACCGCCGATCCGGACCGTGGCTCCGGCGCGGGCCTTCACCGACCGCTGGGAGCAGGCGGCGTTGCTTGCCGAGCAGTCGACGGGAGGCGTCGTCGTGGAGGTGGATGCCGAGGACACCGCGGACACCTTCGAGGTGGATGTCGTCAGGAAGGACGTGGAGATCGACCTGGACGTCAATGTCGTCACCGGCCGGATGACCCAGATCGGCAGATGGGCCGCCGGCGACTGAGCGTCGACGACGAGGTCTTGGGTAGCGCGCGCAGCAGACACGCAGAGGTAGGAACGAACGGAAGACATCGGAGGACCCCCATGAAGCGCAGCGCGAACGGGCAGCCGGTGGAGCCGGCCGGGAATTTTGCGCCGGACGTCCTGTCCGTCACCCTGATGGAAGACCCTCTCAGCGCGCCAACCGCTGAGCTGGTCGGCGCGATCCGGCAACCCACGCCGAACGAAGTTTCGCGGACGTGCTGGCCGGCATCCTCGGCACCGAGCACGTGTCGGTCGACAGCAACTTCTTCGACGACCTCGGCGCCGACTCGATGCTCATGGCCCGCTTCTGCGCGCGGGTGCGCAAGCGCGAGGACCTGCCGTCGGTGTCGATGCAGGACGTCTACCAGCACCCGACCATCCGAACCTCGCGACCGCCCTCGCCGGCGACATGCCCACAGCTGCTCCGCGGACCTGTCGAACGCCCAGACTGCTTGCGAGACGGCTTCGCCGAGGTGCTGGCCGGCATCGTCGGCAAGACAACGTTCCTGTCGACGCCCACTTCTTCGACGACCTCGGCGCCGACTCGATGCTCATGGCCCGCTTCTGCGCGCGGTGCGCAAGCGCGAGGACCTGCCTCGGTCTCGATGCAGACGTCTACCAGCACCCGACCATCCGAACCTGCGCCGCCTCGCCGGCGACTGCCCACGGCTCCGCAGCGTCGAACACCCGACTGCTCGAGCAGGCTTCGCCGAGGTGCTGGCCGGCATCGTCGGCACAGACAACGTTCCTGTCGGCGCCCACTTCTTCGACGACCTCGGCGCCGACTCGATGCTCATGGCCCGCTTCTGCGCCCGCGTGCGCAAGCGCGAGGACCTGCCGCCGGTCTCGATGCAGGACGTCTACCAGCACCCGACCATCCGCACCCTCGCCACCGCCCTCGCCCCCAGCACGGCGGCCGCAACCTCCGCTGAGCAGTCGACCACCCAGACCGCGTACGAGCGGGCCTTCGCGGAGGTGCTGAAAGGCATCGTCGGGGCCGTGCACGTCCCGGCCGACGCCAACTTTTTCGACGACCTCGGCGCCGACTCCATGCTCATGGCGCGCTTCTGCGCCCGGGTACGCAAGCGCGAGGACCTGCCGCCGGTCTCGATGCAGGACGTCTACCAGCACCCGACCATCCGCAGCCTCACCGAGTCGCTCGTCCCCGCCCCGTCCCGGAACGGCCTCGCGCAGGCCGCCGTTCCGGCCCCGCCGGCCGCGGCGACCGCTCCATCGATCCGCACAGAGGCACCCAAGCAGGCTGGCACCCTCGCGTACGTCCTGTGCGGGGTCGTGCAGATGCTGTTCCTCCTCGTCCTGCCCGCCCTGCTCGTGTTCGTCTTCGTGTGGGGCTACACGTGGATCTCGGCCGACCCGGACCTGGTCCACGTCTTCCTGAGGGCGGTCGCCTTCGGCACCGCGACCTTCCTGGTCCTGTGCACCGTCCCGATCCTGCTCAAGTGGGTGCTGATCGGCCGGTGGAAAGTCCAGGAGATCCGGGTCTGGAGCCCGGCCTACCTCCGGTTCTGGATGGTCAAGACCTTGGAGACCGTGAATCCCCTGGCCCTGCTCATCGGCTCGCCGCTCTACTCGTTCTACCTGCGGGCGATGGGCGCGAAAGTCGGACGCGGTGTCCTGATTCTGTCCAAGGTGCCGGTGTGCACTGACCTGGTCAGCATCGGCGACGGTGCGGTGGTCCGGAAGGACGCGGTCCTCACCGGCTACCGAGCCGACGACGGCGTGATCCGCACCGGGCCGGTGAGCATCGGCAAGGACGCGGTGGTCGGCGAGTCAACGGTGCTCGACATCGGGAGCGCCGTGGGCGACGGGTCCCAGCTGGGACACTCCTCCTCGCTACAGCCGGGGCAGCGCGTGCCCGACGGCGAGCACTGGAGCGGCTCGCCCGCGCAGCCGACCGACGTGGACTACCGGTTCGTCCCCACGACAGACGGCAGCACCTGGCGCCGTACCCTCTTCGCGACCTGGCAGCTTGCGAGCCTGCTGCTCATCGGCGGACCGCTGGTGTACATCCTCGCGGACCTCGCCCTCACCAAGATCCCTCAGCTCAACGCGCTGATGGGCCCGGGCGCGACGGCCTTGCACAGTTGGACCTTCTACGTGGCGGCGCTGGCCCTGTCGACCGTGCTGTTCCTCGGCGGCGCGCTGCTGGGACTCGCCTTCGTCAGTGTCGTCCCGCGGGCGCTGAACCACCTCCTGACACCGGGCCGGGTCTACCCCCTGTACGGCTTCCACTACTGGGTCCAGCGCCGGATCACCGGCTCGACCAACAGCAAGCTCTACATGCGTCTGTTCGGCGGCACGTCCTACGTCACCCACTACCTGAGCTGGCTGGGCTACGACCTCCACAACACGCGCCAGACCGGCTCGAACTTCGGCGAGGGTCTCAAGCACGACAACCCGTTCCTCTGCGAGGTCGGCAGCGGGACGATGGTCGCGGACGGGCTGTCGATGATCAACACCGACTACTCGAGGACGTCCTTCATGCTTTCCCGGGTGGCGATCGGAGCGGAGAACTTCCTGGGCAACCGGGTCTTCTACTCCTCGCACGGCAGGACCGGCGACAACTGTCTGCTCGCCACGAAGCTCCTGGTGCCCCTGGACGGCCCCGTCCGGACGGGCGTCGGCCTGCTGGGCGCACCCAGCTTCCAGATCCCCCGTTCGGTACGGCGCGACCAGGAGCTCGACGTGGACAGCCCGGAGGAGCTGCGGCGCGGCCTGCACGCGAAGAACATCCACAACACCGTGAGCATGGCCCTGTTCCTGCTGACCCAGTGGGTGTTCGCGTCCGTCGTCCTGGTGCTCTACCTCGCCGCGCTGGACCTCTGGGCCGACTGGGGCACCATCGCGTTCGCCGTAGCCACCGTGGGGATCGCCCTCCTCGGCATAGGCTGGAACCTCCTGCTCGAACGCTTCCTGCTGCCGCTGCTGGCCTACGCTCCGCATGGGTGCTCCATCTACGACCGCGCCTTCTGGCGGCACGAGCGTTTCTGGAAGCTGGCCAATGTCAACTACATCAACGCCTTCAACGGCACCCCGATGAAGACCCTGATCTGGCGGCTGATGGGGGCGCGGATCGGCCGGCGGGTCTTCGACGACGGCTGCTTCCTGACCGAGCGGACCTTCAGCACGATCGGTGACTACTGCACCCTCAACTCGGGCAGCATCCTTCAGTGCCACTCGCAGGAGGACGGCGGGTTCAAGTCCGAGCACACCGTGATCGGAGCCGGTTGCACACTCGGCGTCGGGGCCTTCGTCCACTATGGCGTGACGATGGCCGACGGGGCGGTGCTCGCCACCGACTCGTTCCTGATGAAGGGCGAGGAGGTGCCACCGCACGCGGTATGGGGGGGAAACCCCGCCAAGGAGCTGCGCGGCCAGCTGGGCCACGTGCCGGCCGCCACGTCGGGCATCGAGGGCAACCGGGCTGAGAGGACCACCGCTGTCGCTCGAGAGCGCACCCCCCTGGCCACTGGCCCCCACCCCTCGAACTGAAAGGAGATCGAGATGTCGTCCTCGTCACCCTTGCTGATGGACGTGGAGCTGGCGCCGGGCAGAGTCCCGATGCTGGGAGTCGATGCCGCCGGCGACGGACGGGACTGGGCCGCCGTCCACCGCGACGCGCTGCGCACGGTCGTCACCGAGCATGGTGCGGTCCTGGTCCGCGGGCTCGGGCTGCACGACGCGGGGGAAGTGACCGCTGTGTTCCGGGCGCTGGCCACCGCGGGCCTGATGATCGAGAGAGAGGCGTTCGCGGAGCGGCAGACGTACTCCGACGGCGTCTACTCCTCGACCAAGTGGCCGCCGAACCAGCCGATGTGCATGCACCACGAGCTGAGCTACCGGCTGGAGTTCCCTGGGCTGATGCAGTTCGCGTGCCTGTCCGCGCCCGCCCAGGGCGGGGCGACCGGAGTGGCGGACGCCGCGGCCGTGCTCGAACAGTTGCCGGACACCCTCGTAGGGCGGCTCGAGCGGGAAGGCTGGGTCCTCGTCCGCAACTACAACGAGGAGATCGGCGCATCGGTCGCCCAGGCGTTCGGCACCGAGGACCGCGGCGCGGTCGAGAGCTACTGCCGCGCCAACGCGATCGAGCTCGAGTGGCAACCCGATGGCGGACTGCGCACGCGGCAGCGCCGCAGCGCGGTGGTGCGCCACCCGGTCACCGGTCGGCGCTGCTGGTTCAACCAGATCGCCTTCCTCAACGAGTGGACGATCGACCCCGATGTGCACGAGTTCCTGGTCGACACCTACGGCGCCGAGGGGCTGCCGTTCACCACCCGCTTCGGGGGCGGCGACCCGATCGGTGAGGACGTCGTGCAGCTGATCAACGAGGTGTACGAGGCCGAGACCAGGAGGGAGCCGTGGCGGACGGGCGACCTGATGCTCGTCGACAACGTCCGATGCGCCCACAGCAGGGAGCCCTACACCGGAGCGCGTGAGGTCCTGGTGGGGATGGCTGACCCGGTGCGGCTGGCCGACTGCTCGCCGACGGTTGAGGTGGGCACCCCATGACGACGTCCCGTACGCGATCGTTTGCAGAGCCACGAGTGTCGAGCCCGGCCTCCAGCCCCGATCACGAGAAGAGAACGTCGGGAGTGCTCATCCGGGTGCCCGACCTCGTGGCCAGGTCCGCGCAGCGCAACCCCGGTGCGCCTGCCCTGACCTCGCGGAGGACCACGAACACGTATGCCGAGCTGCACGAGCGGACGGAGCTCGCGGCGGCCGGCCTTCGAGACCTCGGGCTCGAGGGCGGCGAGCGGCTGGCGGTCTTTCTCGACAAGAGGATCGAGACCGTCGTGGCGCTGCTTGGTTGCTCGCGGGCTGGCGGCGTCTTCGTCCCCGTGAACCCCGTGCTCCGGCCCAGGCAGGTGAGGCACATCCTCGACGACTGCGCGGTGCGGGTGCTGGTGACGTCCACGGAGCGGCTGCGGTCCCTGCGCACCGAGCTCGCCACCTGC
Source organism: uncultured Actinomycetota bacterium (assembly GCA_963696105.1). Lineage (GTDB taxonomy): Bacteria > Actinomycetota > Actinomycetes > Actinomycetales > Dermatophilaceae > CAVRTM01. The sequence continues at coordinate 1,742,123 of CAVOIP010000005.1, read as the reverse complement.
AAGTCGCTCTCCTACGTCCTGGTCCTGGGCGACCCGCCCGCCGAGGACGAGGACGCTCCCTACCGCGTGCTCGCGTGGTCGGAGGTCGCCGAGCGTGCGAGCGAGGCCGTGTGTCCTACGACCGGGGGCGTGGACACGGATGTGGCGGCGATCCTCTACACCTCGGGGAGCACCGGAGCGCCGAAGGGCGTCGTGCTGTCGCACCGCAACCTCATCGTCGGCGCGGAGAGCGTCAGCGCCTACCTGGAGAACACCTCAGAGGACCGGATCCTCGCCGTTCTCCCGCTGAGCTTCGACGCCGGGCTGAGCCAGCTGACGACCGGCTTCTGCGTCGGCGCCCACGTGGTCCTCGCCGACTACCTGCTGCCGGGGGACGTCGTGCGGCTGTGTGCAGAGAACCACATCACCGGAATGGTGGGCGTACCGCCGCTGTGGATACAGCTGGCGGCGGAGACGTGGCCGCCCGAGGCCGTGGCCAGGATGCGCTACTTCGCCAACACCGGGGGACGACTCCCCCGCGTCACCCTGCAACGACTGCGCGCGATCTTCCCGGCCGCGGCGCCGTACCTGATGTACGGCCTGACGGAGGCCTTCCGCTCCACCTACCTCGATCCCCGGGAGGTCGACCGGCGGCCCGACTCCATCGGCAAGGCCATCCCCAACGCCGAGATCCTCGTGGCTCGCGAGGACGGCAGCCTCTGCGGTCCGGGCGAGCCCGGTGAGCTGGTGCACCGAGGTCCCCTGGTCGCCCTGGGGTACTGGAACGACGCGGAACGCACGGCACAGCGGTTCCGCCCCCCACCGAACCGCCCGGTCGGGCTGTGCACCCCGGAGCTGGCGGTCTGGTCCGGCGACGTCGTGGTCCGCGACGAGGAGGGCTTCTTGTTCTTCGTCGGACGGCGTGACGACATGATCAAGACATCGGGGTATCGGGTCAGCCCCCAGGAGATCGAGGAGGTCGCGTACGAGACCGGCCTGGTCCACGAGGCCGTCGCGCTCGGCCTCGAGGACGAGGCGCTCGGCCATCGAGTGGTCCTCGTCGTGACACCCGGCAACCCTGCCGGCTTCGACCCGGCCGCGGTGACGGCACGCCTGCGGCAGGTCCTCCCCCGCTACATGGTGCCGGCCGAGGTGATCGTCCGTGCTGACATGCCGCGGTCGCCGAACGGCAAGCTGGACCGGGGGTTCCTCCGCCACGAGCTCACCGCCGCCCGTCCCCTGCACGACCGATCAGGAGCAGCCACATGACGAGCTCGACCGAGGTCTCGGCGGCGATCTTCGACGAGGTGAAGGCCGTCGTCGTGGCCACGCTGGACATCGAGGACCAAGCCGGTGACCTCGGGCCGGAGACGGAGCTCTACGGCAACTTTGCCGAGCTCGACTCGCTGACCGTGGTGAAGCTCATCGTTGCCTTGCGAAAACGGTTCGGGATCGACATCGAGCTCCGCGAGATCGTCGGTGAGGTTCTCTACACCCTCGGGGGACTCGCGGCCTTCGTGGAGTCCAAGGTGAGCTGACCCGGCCGCGCGCCAGGAGGAGGCCGCTGCCGCGGGGTCGTGAGGGGTGGACTGCACACCCGCGGTGGGGACCAGCCCTCAGGTGGCCATCACCCGTTGGTGGATCTGCGTGACCGCCGCCCGTGCGGACAGGAACGCCCCGGCCTGCCACGAGATGAGGTGGGTGAGCCAGTCGCCTGCGAAGTACACGTGACCCGCGGGCTGGTTCAGCAGGGCGTACTCACGCTCGGTGCCCTTCGGCCAGCTCAGCCACCCAGTCTCGATGTGCGGAATGCGGCGCCAGGCGACCGAGAAGGCCGAGACGAGCTCGGACCGGTACTTCTCGCCGTAGATCTTCACGCCCTGGGCGACCGCACGGGAGACCCTCTCCCGCGGGGTCATCGCCTCGTACAGCTTGGCGTTGGCCCCCTCGTTGTAGTAGCCGAGCAGCACGCCCCGTTGTCCGAAAAATCCGTAGGACGGGTGCCAGATCTCCTCGATGTCCAGGTCGGTGGTGGTGATGCCGCCGAAGATCCGCTCGTCCTCCTCCCACCACCGCCGTCCGTACTCCAGGCCCATCTTGCCGATGGCGAGCGGTTGCGGCCTGGTCAGCGCCAGCTGCACCGGTGTCCCCAGGTTGTGGCGCAGGCGTGCCAGCAGGTGCGGCGGCATCGCGGCGACACAGAAGTCTGCCCGCTCGCAGTGGATCCGCCCCTGCTCGTCGCGGTAGGCCACCTCGACACCGTCAGCGCGGTCGGCGAATGAGAGGACCTGCGAGCGGTATCGCAGCCGCCCCGGACCCACCTTCGCCGCCAGGGCGTAGGCGATGTGGTCCATCCCGCCGACCGGCTGAAACATCATCATCGCCTGCTTGTACTCGAACTCGAAGGAGAAGTCGAGGCCGATCCGACTGCCCAGGATGTCGTGCAGCGACGGTGGCGGCCCGGCCACGACGCCCTGCTGGCTGCCTGCGCCGGGATTCACACGGTACCCCCGGCGGCTGCTCCCCTCGTACCGCCAGCCCTTGCTCCGCCCGGTGATGTCGCCGAAGTCCTGGAGAAAGCTCAGCAGGCACTCCTTGTCGGCCGCGCTCAGCGTCTGGTCCAGCGCGCCCTGGTCCGTGGCCTTGGCCAGCAGCTCGGAGATGTAGCCGTAGACGTCGGCCTTCGCTGCCCGGTAACGGATCCCGCTCCCCGACAGCGGACCCTTCTCGTGGTAGATGTACGAGCTGGCGTTCTGGTTCGCCAGCGGTCTCGATCGCCACACCCAGCTCGCGGCAGTAGTCCATCGTCACCATCCACTGGGCGATCCGGGCCGGCCCCGCGTTGAGGTACTGGCCCTGGCCGAACCTGGCCGTCTGCACGTGCCCGTCCAGGTCCCGTTCCGTGGTGCCGCCGCGGATGGTCCAGTTGCGCCCACCGGGGCGGCCGCTCGCCTCCAGGACAACGCAGTCGTACCCGGCCTTGCCCAGCTCGTAGGCCGCCGTCAGACCGGCGATACCGGCACCGAGAACGACCACGCGCGCTCGGCGGCGCCCCGTGAGGGAGAAGTCACCAGGGGTCGGCGCATGGTACGGCGCGTGGGCCCCGCCCGCGGTGGGCGCCAGGCCCAGCGCCCCCATGCTCTCGAAGAGGATCCCGGCGCCGCCCACGGCGCCCACGGCCTCCAGGACGGCCCGCCTCGACACCTGCGCGGTCATGTGACCCTCCTCTTGGGGATGTGCGCTCGCCTCGGCATTCGCGTGGGTGCGCCTCAGGGGCCGCTCACGAGCGCTGCCACAGCATGGACCTGATGTCGCCACGAGTATCCGCTGGAAGGCTCCTGAGAACACGGGACGTTCGACCGTGTGGCAGGGCACCGGCGCTGGACAACGGACGGGGCATGCCCGGGATGTCCACTTGCCGGGCCCGGCGCGCTCACCAATGCAGGACGCCGACGCCCGCAGATGCGCCACGCCGCTGGCACGCGTCGACCAGATGGCTTAGAAGCTGGATGCCGTCGCGCTGCGGGATCTAGGGACCGAGGTCCCTGTCCTTTCTGCGATGCCGGCTGTCACAGTGACGTGGACGAGACATCTGGCCGACCGGACCCGTCGGCTGACCCCGAAGCAAGGGATCCCGTTCATGGTCGGGCACCGTCGAACAACGCCGCTTCGGACGCTGCGGGAAATGGTTGTGGACGAGTTGCGGGCGGTGCCGTTGAGCACCCGGGCGATCGAGGCGTCCCTGCAGGCAGCCGCGGACCGGGCCGGTGACCAGGTCGCCCCTGCTGCGGAGTGCTCGTCGGCGCTGTTGATGCATGGCCGGTTCGTGCCGGTGGCCATGAGCGGTGGCCAGGCCATCCTCACGGTCGCGGTTCGGTGCGCAGTGGCCGTCGGGCCCTGCCGTTGTGGCAGCCGAGACCGGCGTGGGCATCGTGGGTCCTGCAGCTGACGTTGGGCATGCGGTCGCCGCAGTGGGGCCCGGCCGCGGGCGGGCATGGATTCCACTCCGCTGCGGTATCGGCGGAACCGGGGCGAGGGCACAGCTGGCCCGAACGTGTACGTCGGCGTCTCCGGGTCATTCGGTTGGGAGGGGATGGCCACAGCCCCCACGTCGCCACCAGGCGGCCCAGATGGTGCAGCTGTGCCTGCGCCTGGCCGAGCAGGCCGATCCCCACGTGCACCTGCCCCTGGCCGTCGTCGACCACCTCGGCAGCACCGACCAGGCGGCGGGCGTGCTGCCGGCCCAGCATCAGGTCGATGAGGCCGGCCGTCCTGCGCGCCGGCACCCATGGCGGACAGCGGACCGTAGGAGAGGTCGCAACAGCAGCGGGCGGAGGCGGAAGGCGGCAACTCCCAGACGGCGCCGCTCCCCTCACCACATTCCCGGCTCGAGTTGTGGTACCTCGCGCAGCAGGCGACGGTTCCCCAGTCCACACCCCCGCGATGGCGCCGGACACCCGGGGCCACGAGGGCCATGCGGAGCTGGCTGAGGAAGGAGGCGCTGGGGCCATGGGCAGCCACTCGCGCTGGCGCTGGAGCGATTACCGCCGGGTGTGCCGGACGTCGACCGAGGCGCTGGGCCGGGTCCTGGATGCCGCCGAGGACGCCTCGCCCCTGGAGGCGGTCGAGGCCGTTACGGCGGATCTGTCCGCCGCGCTGAAGGCGTCGGCGGCGTTCTTCCTGATCGCCGACGTCTCCGGGCGTGGCTTGGTCCGCCTCTCCCAGGCCAGCGCGGACCCGGTCGGTGTACGCGCCGAGCTCGGCGGTTCCGGGGGCCGGCCGCGGCTCGACGACGACGAGCAGGCCGTGGACCTGCCGGTTGCCGGAGGGGGCGCCGCCGCGGAGGCGCTGCGGACCCAGACCGTCCAGGTGCTGCCACCCGGAGGCAGGGGCCGCGAGGGCGAACGGTGGGAGGTGCTGGCACCGGTGACCGAGCGAGGGGAGGCGCTCGGGCTGCTGCAGCTGTCCTTGCCCCGCGAACCGAACGCGGCCGTGCTGTCGGAGATCTCCCGAATCGCGCACGTGCTGTCCTTTGTCGTGATCGCCAACCGCCGGCACACCGACCTCTTTGAGTGGGCCCAGCGCAGTGCGCTGTTCACCCTCCCTGCGGAGATCCAGCGCCGGCTGTTGCCGGCCGCGTTCACCTGCGAGGCCGGGGCGTTGACCCTGTCGGCGTGGCTGGAGCCAGCGGCCTCCATCGGTGGCGACACCTTCGACTACAGCTTGGCTCGTGATCTCCTTCACCTGTCCGTGACCGACGCCATGGGTCACGGCGTGGCCAGTGCCCTGACCGCCACCTTGTGCGTCGGCAGCCTCCGCAACACGCGCCGGATGGGTGGCACGCTGCTCGAGCAGGCAGCCGCCGCCAACCGCGCGCTGGTCGAGGACGGGTGCGAGCGAGCCTCGGAGGCCTTCGTGACTGGCCTGCTGGGCCGGCTGGACCTGCACACCGGCACCCTCACGCTCATCAACGCCGGGCACGTCGCGCCCTACCTGTGCCGCGACGGGACGGTCACGCCGCTGGAGCTTCCGGTGAACCTCCCGCTGGGCCTGTTCATCGACACCGACTACGAGAGCACCGACCTCGTGCTCGAGCGAGGCGACCGGCTGGTGGTGGTCACCGACGGCATGCTCGAGCGGGGCGCGGCCACCCTCGACCTGATCGCCGAGATCGGGCAGACCCGGGCGCTCCATCCGCGCGAAACCACACGCCGGCTGACCGACAAGGTCCTTCAGACCTGCGGGCCCACCCTGGCCGATGACGCGACGCTGCTGGTCCTGGACTGGCACGGCGGCCACGGCCGCAATCGAGCCACCGTCGCCGGCGCTGATCCGTCCCGCGCGAGTGCCGCAAGCCGCGCCAGATGAGTGAAACCAACCGATCCTTCAGCCGGGTGGCACGGCACATCGTCGAGCCACTCATCGGCAACGTCGCGGTAGCGGCACCGCGTGGTTGGCCCGCGGGCGTCCCCACCAGCAGGCTCAGGGCGTTCGACCGCGCTGAGCCGCGGGGTCGAGCCGGTTCATGGCCGCAGGGCGGCCCCGGTATCCCGTTGCGGCGGGGTGCCGGAGTTGTCGGACTCGACGGGTCGTGCCGGTGACGGGTGCGGCGATCCCCCGATGCCTACCGGGGTTGGGGATGTTTTGAGTCCGCCCGGATCCGCGGCGACTGAACCACGTTAGAAGCTGCGCAGGGGGTGAGAGTTCGTGGCTGAGAGGTCGAGGACGCACAACAGCTACCGGCATGAGGCGCTGCTGTGCAGCGGCCTCGCGCAGTTCCTCGCCGGAACGGTTCCCTTCATCCAGGAGGGTGTCGCGGCCGGCGAGCACGCCCTCGACGGCCAGGCGGTGCGCGGGATCGGGGAGCCGATCTGGTCCGGGCGGCGCGCCGCCGAGCTGGTTGAGTGCCAGCTGCACGAGGCGCTGCTCAACGTCGCCGTCGAGCCGGACGTGCCGCTGTGGCTGCTGTGCCCGTATGACGTGCAGACCCTGCCGGCGGAGGTCGTCACCGAGGCCCACCGCAGCCACGAGGTCATCGTCGAGGTCGAGCACCACCGACGCGGCGCCCTGTACGGCGGAGCACACGGCGCCGCCCGGATATTCCAGGCCGACCTGCCGGTGGTCATCACCGACCCCCTCGCCGGCTACATCCCACCCGACCCCCTCCAGCTGCTCGAGGGCGGCGTCGGGCTGTGGATGACCCGCCGCCTATGCGAGGAGGTCACCACCGGCTGGACCCCCGCCGGCTTCACCGTCCGCCTGGCCCTCGCAGGCGCCGCCGCGTGAGCGTTCCCCATTGCCTCCCACCCGCGCCCAGCACTGCCACCGGACAAGACCCGCATTGGTTTGACTCACGTGCGCGTGCGGCAGCCTCGGATCTGTGCGACGGCACCCGGCGTGGCAGCCCCACACTCGTGTCGCGGAGCGATTCGAGCGTGACGCGCCGGCGCATGCTGGTGCGAGACGCCGAGAGCCGGAACGGGCGGGCGGTCAGCCGCGCATCGGGACAGGGGGACCGACGGCGTGAGATCGGCCCGAACAAGGACCTGCTGTTGCGGAGCCTCCTTTACCGCGTGCTGCTGTGATTCCATAGGGTGAGGGGGACGGTCGGAAACGCAGGAGGACACGTGTCCCAGACAGTTCGTGAGGGGCAGGCGCCGCAGGGGGCCGGGCACGTCGCAAAGTTGCGGTCGTTGGTCTCGGTCGCGGACCTGCCGCCGCTGATGAGTGAGCGCCTCCAGTTGGCTAGCGCGATGGCAGCGGTGGCGTTGTCGATTCAGGAGGACGGGCTCGACCTCGGTGAACGGCTGCAGATCCTGACCGACGGTGCCGTCGAGATCATTCCTGGCGCCGACTGTGCGGCCATCGTGGTTCTGGACGGTCCGCAGCGGCTTACGGCCCGGGCCGTGTGCGGGCAGCTGCCGCCGGCGGTGATGGGTTTGCAGAACGACCTCGGCGAGGGTCCGTGCCTCACTGCCGTGGCTCAGGTCGATCGGGTCTGGGTTCCGGACGTGGCCCGGGACCGCCGGTGGCCCAGGTTCGCCTCGCGGGCGGCCGCGTTGGGGGTGCAGTCCATGGTCTGTACCCCGCTGGTGCTGGGAACCACGGTGCTGGGCTCGTTGACGTTGGGGTCCACCGCCGTGAACGCCTTCGATGAGGAGTCCGCGAGCTTGGCCGCGATCTTCGCCGCGCACACCACCACGGCGCTGGCAGCGGCCGAGGGGCGACGCCAGCTGAGCGCGGCGATCAGCAGCCGCGACATCATCGGCCAGGCCAAGGGCATCCTGATGGAGCGATACCGGATCGACGCCGACGCCGCGTTCGCGGTGCTGATCCGCACGTCGCAGAACACCAACATCAAGCTGCACGACGTCGCCGCCGAACTGTGCGAGAGCGGGACCATGGCCATGCTGACACCGCCCCATGCGGTGCGCGGGGGCCACGGGGACGGCCAGCCTGACGTGTAGCCCGCGGCTGTCTCACGTGAGCAAGCGCCAGGCACAACGCTTGGCTGGGCTCTTGTCTCGTTCTGAAGCGCTTGCGCTCCGCTGTACCAGGACGACCCCCTTACCGAGGCGCATGGCCGAGCACGTCGTTGAACGGGGAGACGCAGCCTTGTTAGCCGGACCGGGCCATGGGTACAGGCGACAACAGCGGCTCGCTGGGACCAGGGATGCTTCAGAAAGGAGGCTCTGGTCCGCCGGCCGCAGAGGCTGCGCCGTGTTCCGGAGCGCGGCGAAGCCTCGCTCCAGCGTGCCAACAGACCTCCTGCGTAAGGAAGAGAAGCGGTTGAAGGTGGCCGGCGGCTTGGGCCGGGCCAAGCCGACCGGCCAGATGAACCGCCGCATCGTTGACGCGCCGCGCGACGTGCGATGGTGAGCAAGTCGGCCTTGAGCCCAGCAGAGGCAGTTTGACCCCGGTGCTCATCGCCGGGCCGGTCCGGGTTGTGAGCGCAGAGCCCAGGCCGGTGGGCCACACCCGACGCGCTGCATGGGACCGGACTGGCCCGGCCGTCAGTGACCTGCGGCGGGCGTTACTCTCCCCGGCCTGAGGCTCGGCCGGCGTTGCGTTCGACGATGCCGGCCGCAACGTCCCGGAGCTTGATGTTGTTGTTCTGGGAGTGGGCGCGCAACAGCTGGAACGCCTCCTCAGCGGTGCACTCCTGTTGGCCCATGAGTAGGCCGATGGCCTGGTCGATAGTGGTGCGGGAGGTCAGGGCCCGTTCCAGCTGGCTGCTGCGTTCCTCCTGCTCGATGTTGCGCATCAACAAGGCCAGCGCTGTGGCGGCTTGGGCGGCGAAGGTTTCGACATGGGCGCGGGCGGCCGCCGCGAACACGCGCTCGGTGAAGCCGTACAGGTTCAACGCGCCCACCGTGCTGGCGCCGACCGTGATCGGGATCGACAGTGAGGAGCGGACGCCGTGCTGCAGGGCGTGCGGTCGGTATCGCGGCCAGCGTGTCTCTTCACGCAGGTCAGGAACGTCGATGACCGCGCCGGTGTTCAGCGCTTGGAGGCAGGGCCCCTCGTTCGCCCCGTACTGCACCTCATCAACCTGGGAGGCGCGCAGGTCGCTCGTGGCCACGGTGATCGGGTGCCCGTTGGTGCGAGCGGTGATGCCGCAGGAGGCCGGCGGGACGATCACATCGGCCGCCAGGGTCGCCAGTTCGGACATGAACCCCTCAACGCTGGACGTGCTCAGCAGCAGAGTGAGTAGGGCTGAGGACGCCGCGATGAGGTCGCCGGACGCTCCTGTGGGGTCGTGGTCAAACGTGCTGTCGCCGGTGTTCATCCGTGAACCACTTCCTGCTTCCCGGACTGGTTTCCGGGACCGAGGACGGCATCACCGAGAGTTCGGCTGCATGCGTAGGGATCAACGGCCACCATCAGCATGACACAGAAGGCGGAGTGCGCGATCGGGCGTTGCCGCCCGTTTGGCCGCGCGGCGTCGTATCGCCCCGCAGAGCGCGAATCCAGCAGCGCGGAACCGGTGATCGCGGGCGTGCCCGCCGTCGAACAGACCCCAGGCGCCCCCGGGCGCATCTCGTCTTCTTACGCGGACAGGGCCGACCACCACCGGGGCGTGCCTACCTGGAACCATCACCGGGAGCTGTGGCAGTTCCACGCCGCCAGCACGCCAGACCGACGGCCGCTGACGGCTCACGAGAACGCGATCATCGCTGTCACAGATCGCGCAACGGGCGCAGCTCGGGCTATTGCTCAGGAGGAGGACGGTCGACTCCCCCTCTGCCGACGAGCGCATGTTCGGAGCGGGGCGCCCTTGCACAGTGGTGGGGCGCGAGCGCGATGCGGTGCCCAGGATCAGGAGCTGACGTCGAACTGTGCCCATATCGACTTACCACCGCTCTGCCCGAGGTCGGTACCCCAGTCGGAACAAACCGCGTCAACGACCCACAGACCGCGTCCGTGTTCGGCTTCGTGGGGAACACGTCGTTGCAGCGGAAGAACAGGAAGGTCGGCGGACCCGTCGGAGACCGTCAATCTCACGCAGTGCAGCAACGCCTGGAGTCTCACGGAGACGGGCGCGTGTGCATGGATCACTGAGTTGGTGACGAGCTCGCTCACGACCAGGCAAACGTTATCGACCAGGTGAAGGAGACCATGGTGGGTGAGATGTCGCTCGACGAACGCCCGGGCCATCGCAGGGGTAGTCGTGGTTGCCGCGAACTGATCTTCGTGAATCCACACGATTTGCGAAGTCATTTACGCCTCCGAGGGACCTGCGTGAGGTCCGCCGCCAAACCGAAGGCAGATCAGCCACCACGGGGTTCCAAGAGGGATGACAACGCCATGGTACCCCGCTGGGCGTCTTTCCTCAGGGCGCTGTGGCGCACAGGGTCGGCTCCCGCCTTCAGACGACCGAACGCACTCTCATGGCACATTCCGCGCGCGAAGGCAGCCGGTGGGGACCCGCGCACGGTACACGACTCCGACCGGTTACGTGCGCGGCATGGTTGCGAGAGTCGTCCCGACGATGAGCGTCACCACCATGCACGACCTGGGAGGCTGCCGGGTCGTCTTCGAGACGGTGGACGAGGTCGAAGATCTTGTCCACCGTCCTGCGCGAGCTACCGAGGGGATACACCTCGCCTACGAGTACGGCGCCTCCAAGCCGGAGTACGACGAGGCGCACCCCAGATGAGAGCCGTCCAAGGTACGGGCGGCCAGCCGATAGAGAGAGGTAAGCGTCCCGCCGGACACCTGGACCGAGTCTGGCCAGACGCCGGTCCTGCGTGAAGTGTCTTAGTAGCCGCTGATGGCGCGCATCGCGGTGTCGGCGGTGGGCAGGCGTCAGGCCGGCGCCGGGGTCCAGTAGCCTGTCCACATTGGCCGGCCCGAGGTCGTGCTTACAGCGAGGGTTACAGCGCTCGTTGCAGCACGGCGTACATCGAGGGTTCCAGCCATGCACCGCCCTCGTAGCTCAGGGGATAGAGCACCGCTCTCCTAAAGCGGGTGTCGGCAGTTCGAATCTGCCCGAGGGCACACAACGTTTCCGCTGGTCAGAGGCCATTCGTAGCCTCCCCGCTTGTGCCAGACTGCACGATTCGCCGGATTCGGCTCCTTCTTACCAGGGCGGCGCTCCGCGCCGCTGGGCCCGACGATGGGGCCCCGCGCATCGGGCGCTTCGAGCACGCAACCGCACCCTGCCCCCAAGAGGCCGCACACACCCACCTTGCGCCCGTAACGCCGACCCTTGGCCAAAGTCGTGCGTCACGAGGCCGGGGGTCCCAGAACGGCGGCGCGCACGCTGATGACTCATTCGCTACACTCGCCCGCGCCGCATGAACGGGGGAAGTGCTCCAGGCACTTCGAAGAGGGGGAAACCATGCTGAAGAAACTTGCTGTCGCTCTTGCATCGCTGCTCACAGCTGCCGCGGGGATCGTGGTACCGGTGGCGCCCGCCCAAGCAGCCTCGTCCTGCTCGGGCACGATGATCAGCTACGCCAACCTCAAGACGAGCTCGGGCGCCGTCGTAGGAGAGATCGCGGTGTACTACAACTCCGCGACCGGTTACAACTGTGCCCGTTTCAACCACCGCGGTCCCACCTACGGGGTCGCCAGCCAGACCGCCATCACGATCCAGCGGTGCCACGAGACCACCAAGGCGACCCAGACCTGCACTTCCTCCAGCAGCGACCCGGCCAGCGCCACGGACAGGGCCAGTGGCAACTACGCTTACTACGCTGGCCCGGTGCAGGTCTACGCGCCCCGCAACTGCGTCTCCGTCGAGGGATACGTGACCTACGCCGGCCGTGAGTGGTGGCCGTTCATACCGACCGTTGTCGGCTGCTGACGGCTCGGCTGGTAGCCGCTGCACCGGCAGCGACTACCAGCCCTCCTCACGCGGACCTGTGCTGGGCGCGCTCACAGCGACCACCCGACACCGACGTCACCTCCGAGCCGCCAACCCAACTCCGTAGCATCCGGCCGGCTCACGAGCCGGTCAAGGGTGCAGCAGGTGGCCGTGGGGGTCCAGCGTGACCTTCGCGCTCGAGCTCCCGAGCCACGCCGACACCGTTATGCGGGGCTGGGAACGGCACGCCCTAGAGAACCTCTTCCTGGGCGTGGGCATCGACACCTGTTGGGATGGGCGCATGCCCAGTGATCGCGGCCGGTTCTCGTCCATGTCCCCGGAACTGTCTCGACAGCGGCAGGCGATGCTGACTCTGCTCAAGCTCTGCGAGGAGTCCCCCCTGGTGACGTCGCTGTCGGTGGGGTGCTCGATCGGGCGCAACGCCGCCGACGCCTTGTCCGACGTCGACGCCGCCATAGGCGTCCGAGCCCCACGCGGGGCCGCCGGCGCCGAGGAGGTGCGGGACGTCGAGGCCTCCATCGTCGAGCTCCTGCCGAACATCGGCGCCCTCGTCGATGTGCTCCGTCAGGAGACTGCCGGCGAGGAGTTCTTCATCCGGCGCGTCTTCGCCCAGTTCGAGGATCGTCTCCAGCTGGACCTCGCCGTGGTGGCGGAGGCCGAGGTGCGTCGCGGGGACGCGGCACCCGACTTCGTGGCCCTGTACCGGTCGAGCGACCGCCCCGCTTCGCGGACGTTCCCCTCCGCGCGCGAGGTCAGCGGTGAGCAGGTCCAGGAATGGGCCTTTCTCGGCTGGCGAGCGTTGCTCGACGCCGACAAGTACCTGCAGCGTGGCTCCCTGTGGGAGGCCCACCATCGGCTCCATGAAGCCCGGGAACGGATCTGGATGCTGTTTGCGACCGCCCACGGTGCGACGTACCCGTGGCACGGTCTCTCGCAGGTCCTCGACCATGATCCGAACCTCCTGCCTCCGGGGATCGAGGCCACCGTTGCCGGCCTCGACAGCCACGACCTGCGCCGTGCGGTCGTGGCCACCGCGAGCGTGCTCGACCACGCCAGCACGCTCGCAGCACGACGGTGCGGAGCACAGCTGCACACCGCCATCGCGGACTACACCCGACGGACCGTGGACCCGGGCTGAACAACCACCCATACCGGGACGGCCATGCCAGGACAGAACGAGGCGGGCACCCGGACCTCAGGTGCCCCGCCGCCATCCAGCCTCGATCAGGGAGCGGCGTAGGCCTTCGGCAGGCGCATGCCGCGCTCGGCCAACGGCGACGCGGGGCAGCGGGGCGACCATGCGATTCAGCGGAACGCGGCGGCCCGGCCGCACGGGCCGCGCGCCCTCGGATGACCCGCTGTGCAGATGCATGGCTCCTCGCCGACCAGTAGGAGCGCACCCACCGGTCACGCAACCTTCGCCCAGCCTCTGACCGGCTGGCAGCGGCTGAAGTTGAGGAGATCGGCGTAGATCTCCTCCCCGTGGCGAGAAAGGGTCACTCCGAACTCTTCGGCCGAGGTGACCCAGAAGTAGGCGGCCGCGACGAAGGGAGGAGGCGGAGCGCCCGGCGTTGCGAGGCCCCGGTGGACCTCGAACCGCTCACAGTTGGCCCCGAGCAGCCGGGCGAAAAGGGGCGCATGGCGATCACGGAAGTACGCGAAGTCGAAACCTTCGGCGTCGGTGGGGTACGCCACAGAGGCACAGAACATGCGCCGATGATCCTCAGGCAGCACCCGCACGACAACCCCAAGACGACGCCGTCCCAGACCGGCACCTCGCTGCGCCACGACCCTCGTGGCCAATCACCTGTGCCTCCCGAGCTGAACGACATATCGTCGGGCCGTGCGCCTCTCGGTCCGCGGTTTCCTCGTCGCCCGGTTCATCGCCATGGTGTGCTGGGTCCTGCTGATCGCGGCCGGCTCCATCTCGTACAGCTTCGTCGCCCCGCACGTCGGGAGCGACGTGGTGCGCTGGATCGCCAGCCTTGCCACTCTCTCGGCCTCTCTCGGGCTGGGATACGTCGTTCAGCGGCGGGCCCTCCTGTGGTTGGACCCTGACGGCGAGCTCCGCCGACAGGTGCACGAGCAGTCGGCGCCCACGCGCCGCCGGTCTTGACGAGGTCGCGGTCGCCGTGCTGCCACCGACGTCATCGTGACCGAGATGCCGTATGACGAGGAGCTTGCCGACCGGATCCGGGACGTCGTCCGGGGCGAACCCGGCCTGAGCGAGAAGCGCATGTTCGGTGGACTCGCCTTCCTCGTGCACGGCAACCTGGTGGTCAGCGCCAGCAGTCGGGGCGGCCTGCTGCTGCGCATCGATCCCCTCCATGCCGACGCCTTGGTCGAGCAGCCGTACGTGCGCCGTTTTGAGATGCGCGGCCGGGAGATGGACGGCTGGCTGCGCGTGGACGTCGAGGCACTCGCAACAGTCGAACAGCTCCGGCGCTGGGTGGACCACGGCCTCGCCTACGCGCGATCGCTCCCACACACGTAGCCACATCCCTCAGCGGCTGCCCTCTTCGGCAGGACTCCCGGCTCGTCGCTTGCACAAGGCGGTCCTCTGGGCTTGGGTTCGGCCCATGAGTGACATGTGGACCGCGCCCGAGGACGACCCAAGGACTTTCAGCAACCCCGTCGGCGAGAAGGCGACCTACCGGGAGTACCTCGCCAACTACCGTCTGACCATCGAGATGAAGTGCGACGGCCTGGACGCCGAGCAGCTCGCCCGGCGCTCGGTTCCGCCGAGCACCCTGAGCCTGCTCGGACTGGTCCGGCACCTGGCTCAGGTGGAGAACCACTGGTTCCAGCGCGTGCTGCAGGAGCGGACCGACGCGCCGCGTCTGTACAAGCGCGAGGACGAACAAGACTGGGACTTCAGGGGCGCGACACCCGATCCCACCGTCGTCAACGAGGCCTTCGCCACGTGGAAGGCCGAGGTCGCCAAGGCCGACGAGTGGTTCGACGCCCTCGAGGAGGACGACCTGGGCAGCGAGGTGCCACTGGATGGTGGCGCCGTCGCCCTGCGGGACGTCCTGGTCCACGTCATCGAGGAGTATGCGCGGCACGCGGGCCACGCCGACCTCCTGCGGGAGTGCGTCGACGGGCGTACCGGCCAGTGAAGACCACCTGAGGTGCGCTCGGGTGCCGGCCAGGGGGCGTCGCGCCCACCCGGGCCCGGGAGGCCGCCGGGGTCCGAAGCTCAGGCACGTTGGGCAGGAAGCAGGACGAGACGCGCCGAGGACGCGCCCGTGGCCTGTCCGCGCCAGCCCTCTTCGACCGCCTCGAGCGGCCGGTTGTCAAAGGACATGGTGATCCGGCCGGTTGCTGCGTGCCGCAGCACGGCCGTGAGCGCGTCCCGGCGCTGCGCTGCGGTCAGGGCGTTGTTCGTGTAGCCGAGCACGCTCGCCGAGCGGCTCCGCAGGACCGAGGAGGAGAAGGACGCCTCGTCCCCCGACGCGCTCCCGAGGTTCACCAGCCGGCCGCCTTCCGCGAGGACCCGGGCGGCGGCCGTCGCGGCGGTGCCGAACACGGGGTCCAGCACGACGTCGACCCCTCGGCCGGTCGCCTCTGCCAGTCGGGCGGTGAGCTCGTCCACGTCCGCGAGCATCGGGACGACGACATCCGCCCCGGCCTCGCGGGCCCGCCGCTGCGCCTGTTCTGAACGGGCCACGGCCACCACCTGCTGGGCGCCGAGCGCCCGCGCTGCGCCGATCCCCGCCTGCCCGACCGCCCCGCCGCCACCGAGCACCAGGACCCGCTCACCCGGCTGGAGCCGGCCCCGCCAGGACAGCGCCATCCACGCCGCGACCGCAGAGAGGCCGAGCGCGGCGACCAGCGCGTCGGGGACGTCGGTCGCCAGCGGCACGAGGTCGTCGTCGGCGACGGCGCAGAGCTCGGCCAGGCTCCCGTCGCCGGGAGCCATCCCGGCCGAGGTGGCGAACCAGACCCGGGTGCCGGGCGCGACGGTCCCGGAGTGCTCGACCACGCCGACCCCCTGCACCCCGGGCACGTAGGGCACAGCAGGTGGCCCGAAGTACGACGTGCCGGAGGCGCACAGCAGGTCGAGCGGCACCAGCGGCGCCGCGGTCACCCGCACCAGGCTCTGCCCCAGGCCCGCAACAGGCGTGGGGTGGTCGGTGACGGTCGGCGGCCGGCCGAGGGTGTGCAGCACGGCGGCGCGCACGCGGTCCTCCTCAGTCGGCCGCGCAGGACAGTGGAACAGGGAAGTGCTCAGGTGGCGATGTCCGGATACGGCAGCGAGATGTCCTTCATCGCGGCGCCGTACGCCCGCTGGTACTCCAGCGGGCCGTGGTCGCGCTCGAACATCGCGATGAACAGGGTGAGCGTGAGGAACGGGTGCGCGCCCATCCCGAACAACGCCACGTGGTCGTGCTCGCGCAGCGCCCGTCGCTCGTCCTCGCTGAACGCCAGCCAGGTGGAGCGTTCCTGCACCGTGCAGCCCAGGATCGTGTTGGCCATCTCGGCCTCCCACCAGGTGACCGTGCCGGCCGGGTCCTCGCGGTAGCGCTCGACCAGCTCGGGGTCGCGGTCGACGGTGAAGAGGAACTTGTCGAGCAGGTACGTGCTCATGCCGGCGCTCCGTTCGGATACCAGGTGAAGTAGGCCTCCATGGTGTGGAACAGATCGAGGGAGTCGACGTGGTCGGCCTTGGCGCCCTCGCCGGCCACCCCCATCATCAGCATGAAGTCCATGAAGCCGTGGGTGGCGTTGCCGGGACGGTGGAGGCTGTCCAGGGTCACCTCGGCGAGACACCCCTCGAGGTCACCGCTGGCGATCCACTCCACCGCCTTGCGGTCGAACTCCGGGTCGGGTCCGTGCTCCCCGAACTGACGCGGGCCGCCGAGCTCCAGCGACAGGTGGCCGGTGCCGATGATGGCGACCCGCTTGTCCTCGGGCCAGGACTCGACCATCTCGCGGATGGCGCGGCCGAGCTGCACGAACCGCTTCGGCTGCGGCAGCGGTGGCGCGAAGATGTTGGTGTAGATCGGCACGATCGGCAGGTCGGCCTGCGGCCGCAGCGTGATGATCGGGCAGGTGATGCTGTGGTCGATCCGCAGCTCGTTGCTGAAGGCCAGGTCGAAGTCGGCGTCCAGCCCGCTGCGCAGGATGTGCGCGGCCAGGTCCTCCTGCCCGCGCAGGGTCATCCGGGGCAGGCCGAACTCGCGCTCCTCGTTGTGGAAGTTCGCGTCGAAGAACGGGGCCTTGCCGACCAGGAACTGCGGCATGTTGTCCAGCCACAGCTGGTGGAAGTGGTCGCTGCCGACCATCACCAGGACGTCGGGCTCGGCCCTGGTCAGGGTCTCGCGGAACGCCTCGATCTTGGCGACCCACTCGTCGGCGAACGGCGGCCGGTCCGGGCCGGTGCTGGTGCTGGCGCGGTAGTAGAAGGGGTGGTGCGTCGAGGCGATGACCGCGGCGACGGTGGCCATGGCGTGCTCCTTCGGTGCGGGTGGGTCAGGGCGTCGGGTCGTCCGCGGGATCGACGTACACGGCGTTGCGGTCCACGGTCAGGTAGGCGTCCATGCCGATCGGGCGGCGGCGCTCCTCGGCGATCTGGCCGAGCAGGCCGGCGGCACGGGCGAGCAGCGCGAAGCCGCGCAGCAGCTCGACCGGGAGGCCGAGGTCGGCCAGCGCGGCGCCACACACGCCGGCGCCGTTGAGCGGCAGGCGGCGCCCGAGCACCTGCTCGTGCACGCGGCCGATCGCCTCGAACAGCCGCAGGTGCGGCCCGCGCAGGCCTTCCTCCTCGGCGATGCCGATCAGGACCGGCGTGCGGGGGTCCTCCACCTTGTGCACGGGATGCCCGAGGCCGGGCACGAACCGGCGCGCCTCGCGGGTGCGGGTCACCGCGTCGAGGGCCACGGCGTCCCACCCGGCGTCGTCGGTGGGCAACGCGCCGTCGTGCCGCTCCAGCACCTCGTGGAGGTAGGCGCCGCAGTCCTCGGTGACGCCCAGGAAGCGGGAGCCGCCCCCGAGCAGACCCGCCGCGAGCGCGCCCTGCAGCGAGTCGGGCGCGGACAGGTACGTCAGCCGGGCCGCGATCGCGGTGGGGGTGAAGCCGTGGTCGGCGAGCGCCACCAGGACCGCCTCGAAGACCCGGGTTTCGGACGGGGTGGGCCGCCGCAGCGCGACCAGCCAGAACGCGAGCTCGCCGAACCCGACCTGTCCCATCAGGTCGGCGGTGAGGTCCTGGCCGAGGAGCCGGATCTCGTCGGCGGTCGACGTACCGAGGGAGGTGGGGAAGGCGAGGCGGTCGCCGGAGGTGGTCACGCTGGGCGCTCCTCTTCGGAGGTGGGCTGGTCGGCTGGGCCGGCCAGCCAGCGGCGGATCTCCTCGCCGTGCTCGTCGAGCGACGGCGGCGGCAGCCGGTAGTCCGGCGGGGTGTCGGAGAACCGGATCGGGTTGCGCACCGACGGCACGGCAGCCGGTCCCTCCCCCACGTTCACCACGGGATCCAGGCCGACCTCCTGCGCGAACGCGACGCCACCGTCGACCGTGTTGATCGGCCCGCACGCCACCCCCGCGGCGGTGAGGTCGCGGAACCACTCCATCTTCGTGCGGGTGCGCAGCCGCTCCACCAGCAGCGGCCGCAGCTGGTCCCGGTTGGCGGTGCGGTCCTCGTTGCGGACGAACCGGGAGTCCTCGGCCACCTCCGGGACACCGAGCGCCTCGACGAGCCTGCGGAACTGGCCGCTGTTGCCGGCGGTGATGATCAGCTCGCCGTCCGCGCACGGCAGCGGCTCGTAGGGGAACAGGCTCGGGTGGCTGTTGCCCATCCGGAAGGGCACCACCCCGCCGGCGACGTACGCGCTGGTCTGGTTCACCAGGCCGGAGAGCGCCGACGAGAGCAGGTTGACCTCGACGTGCTGGCCGCGGCCGCTCTCCTGCCGCGCGTTCAACGCCGCGAGCACCCCGATCACCGCGTGGAGCCCGGCCATGACGTCGAAGACCGAGATCCCCGCACGGTAGGGCTCACCCTCGGGGTCGCCGGTCAGGCTCATGAGCCCGGACATCGCCTGCACGATCAGGTCGTATCCCGGCAGGACCCGGCCCTTGGGACCGCTGCCGAAGCCGCTGATGGATGCGTAGACCAGGCGGGGGTTGCCGGCGGCCACCGCCTCGTAGTCCAGGCCGAACCGGGCGAGCCCGCCCGGCCTGAAGTTCTCGACCAGCACGTCCGCCCGTCGGGCCAGCTCCTGGGCCGCCGCCAGGTCCCGCGGGTCCTTGAGGTCGAGCGCGACCGAGCGCTTGTTGCGGTTGACCCCGAGGTAGTACGTCGAGATGCCGTCGCGGACCGGCGGCTGCCAGGTGCGGGTGTCGTCACCGCCCGGCGCCTCGACCTTGACCACCTCGGCCCCGAGGTCGGCCAGCAGCATGGTCGCGTAGGGCCCGGCCAGCACCCGGGAGAAGTCCGCGACCAGCAGGCCGGCCAGCGGACCGGTGCGAGGGGGCAGGTCGGGCATCGCAGGCACGGGAAGGCTCCTCATCGTCACCGGACATCCGAGGCGTAAACGGACACCTGTCCGGACGTGGCTTGCGCGCCAGTCTCGGCGCGAGTTCCGCCCGTTGTCAAGCATTCCCATGGAGGGACGGCGGTGTGGAGACGAAGCCTTGACAGGCGCGAAGCGGGGACTCCAGAGTGAGGCTCACTCGTCATTGACCGTCATACGGACGCTTGGTCGCGTCCTGGAACCCGGAGGCCACGATGTCCAACCCCGACGCACCGGCGCCCCACAGCGGCCGGCCGGTGGTCCTGCGCGGTGGCACGGTGCTCACCATGGACGACCGCCACACGGTCCTTCCCGGCGCCGACGTCCTGGTCGCCGACCACCGCATCGCCGCGGTGGGCCGGGCGCTCGACGTGCCCGAGGGGACGCAGGAGGTGGACGCCTCCGGCGGCATCGTGATGCCGGGCATGATCGACACCCACCGGCACATGTGGCAGACCGCCATGCGCGGGTACGGCGCCGACTGGACCCTGACGCAGTACTTCGTCTGGTACTACCTCGAGCACGGCAGGGCGTTCCGCCCCGAGGACGTCCACGCCGGCAACCTGCTCTCCGCCTGGGAGTCGCTCGAGTCCGGCGTGACCACGACCGTGGACTGGTCCCACGGCCTGCAGAGCGTGGACCACGCCGAGGCGGCCGTGGACGCGCTGCAGGAGGTGCCCGGGCGCTTCGTCCTGGCCTACGGCAACATCCAGGCCGGCCCCTGGGAGTGGGCCACCGACAAGGCGGTCCAGGCCTTCCTCGAGCGCCGCCGCACCGGCGCCGGAGACCTGCTCGGCTTCCAGCTGGCCTTCGACGTGACCGGCGACCCCAGCTTCCCGGAGAAGGCAGCCTTCGAGGCCGCCCGGGAGCTGGGGCTGCCCGTGACGACCCACGCCGGCGTCTGGGGCGCGACCAACGACGACGGCATCCGGCTGATGCACGAGCACGGGTTCATGACACCCGAGACCGTCTACGTCCACGCGGCCACGCTCAGCACCGACTCCTACCAGCGCATCGCGGCCACCGGGGGCTCCGTCTCGGTCTCCACCGAGTCCGAGCAGAGCGCCGGCCAGGGCTACCCGCCCACCTGGCAGGTCCGCCGGTACGACATCCCGGTGTCGCTGTCGATGGACACCAGCGTGTGGTGGAGCGGCGACCTCTTCTCGGCCATGCGCACGACGCTCGGCGCCGACCGCTCCCGCGAGCACCTCGAGGCCCACGCCAAGGGCGAGACCGTGACGCACGTGCACCTGCGCGCCGAGCAGGTCGTCGACTGGGCCACCCGCGGAGGCGCCCGGGCGCTCGGCCGCGACGACCTCGGACGGATCGAGCCCGGAGCCAGGGCCGACGTGGTGCTGATCAAGAACGACCGCTCGCCGGTGTCGTTCCCGCTCCTGAACCCCTACGGACACGTGGCGTTCCAGGCCCAGCGCGGCGACGTGCACACCGTCCTCGTCGACGGCCGCGTGGTCAAGCACGAGCACCAGCTGGTGGGAGTGGACCTGCCGGCCGTACGACGGACCGTCGAGGCGACCGTCGAGCACCTGAGGGCCGAGCTCGGCGAGGAGCAGTGGTCCCAGGGCATGAACCCCGAGCTGCCCGCCGACGACGAGGTGCTCGACAACCCTTACCAGTACACGGAGTACAAGTCGGACAGCACCCGAGGCGCCCGCGGCTCCGTGTTCGGCGAACCCGGCTCGGGACGCTGACACGCGCGGTGGTGCGGTGCCCTCGAGAGCGGGCGCGGCACCGCCGTCCGGGCCCAGCCCTCGGGCGCCGTAGGCTCGACCGGCCCACGGCTGCCCGGAGCAGGCCGCGAGGGACGACAAGGAGGAGCGACATGGCCGGACGTGGCTCTGGACCCGACTTCGTCGAGGCCCTGGCCCGCGGGCTGGACGTGCTGGCATGCTTCGACGCCGATCACGGCTCGATGACGCTCAGCGAGGTCGCGACCGCCGCGGACCTGGCCCGGCCGACCGCCCGGCGCCTGCTCCTGACCCTGCAGGAGCTCGGCTTCGTCCGCTCGGACGGCGGCAGCTTCCAGCTGACCCCGAAGGTCCTCACGCTGGGCATGGCCTACGTCGGCGCACTCGGGCTGTGGGACATCGCCCGCCCGCACCTGGAGGCGCTGGTCAAGCGCACCGGTCAGTCCTCGTCCATGGCGCAGCTCGACGGCTCGGACATCCTCTACGTCGCCCGGGTCTCCGTGCCCAGGCTCATCGCGCTGCGGGTCGAGATCGGCACCCGTTTCCCGGCGGTGC
Source organism: uncultured Actinomycetota bacterium (assembly GCA_963696105.1). Lineage (GTDB taxonomy): Bacteria > Actinomycetota > Actinomycetes > Actinomycetales > Dermatophilaceae > CAVRTM01. The sequence continues at coordinate 1,720,539 of CAVOIP010000005.1, read as the reverse complement.
AGACCTCCCAGGGCAAGGTCCTGCTGGCCGCCCTCACACCCGTCGAGCTGTCGAGCACCTTGACGATACCCAGCCGCGCAGGCCTGCCGCGCTACATCGGGCGCACCGAGGACCAGCTGCGCGACGAGCTGACCCAGGTGCGGGCCCGCGGGTGGGCCCTCGCCGACGAGGAGCTGGCCCCTGGTGTCCGTTCGGTCGCCGTGCCGGTCCGTGACGGCGCGGGCGCCGTGCGCGCTGCCATGAACGTGACCGTGCACGCCGCCGAGACCTCGACCCAGCAGCTGCTCCACGAGCACCTGCCGCTGCTCCTGCGCACCGCCGGCGACATCAGCGCGGAGTGGGCCCTGTGGCAGTCCCGCCCCCACACCGACGTCGGGCCGATCGGCCCAACCGGTGCTGTGCAGCGCTCCTGAGATCTAGTCTGCAAGGACACAGGACGCCTGCTCTCCGGACGGAACCCGACCCGGAGTACCGGAGGCAGGCCAACCGGGAGGGTCCACCATGATCCGCAGCCTCATCAGCCTGGTCCTCATCGTGTGGCTCGCAGTGGGAGTACTCGCCACCTACCAGCGCGGCTACTTCAAGGGGTCGGCACAGTCGTGCGCCAAGGCCGGCACGATCGCCGCGACCGTGGTCGCCGGACCGCTGAACTACACCGGCGTCAACCCCAAGATCACGTGCCAGCTGCCCCAGCCATCGCAGTGAGGACGCGGTGCTGCTCTGCGCCGACCACGGCTGCGCGCGGAGGCGAGGGCCTATCCGGCGACCCGGGCCAGCCACCGCCGGGTGGCGCGCGGTGACCGCAGACGTACGACGGCGAGGTGCCGGTTCTGCGGCTCGGCGAACATCTTCGGATAGGCCCGGCGCTGCCCCCGGTGGGACCGTAGCGCCGTGAGCACGCCCTTCGCGGCCGAGAGCATCTGCTTGGGGAGCCCGGCCTTGTCGCCCGTCTGTGAGGCCTCCGTCGTGAGCACCGAGGTGCGCCAGAGCGCCCGCTTGCCAAGCCTCCACAAGGACACGGCGACGGGGTAGTCGAGCCAGACGATGGTGTCCGCCCGGGGCCAGACGAGGTCACGCACCGCGCTCTTGTTGCCGTCGGTCACCCAGCGCTCCCCCGCGATCGCGGCGGTCGTCCGCTCGCGTAGCACGGGCAGCGGCACCGTGCTGAAGCCCGGGCCGAAGTACAGCGCGTCGAGCTCCACGTGGGGCACGTCGATGGCTGCGGCCAGCTCCCGGGCCAGGGTGGTCTTGCCCGAGCCGGTCCGGCCCAGGATGAGGATCCGCTGGCACCCACGCAGCGTCGCGCACGGGTCGCGTGGTTTCTCCCGTGGCACCGACTGGGCTTCGTCTCGTTCGAGGGTCATCCGTTGAACTCCTTCGGCAGAGCTGATGCAGCAAGCGGCGCCGTTCGGGACCGGCTCGGCGAGCTGGCGTCCCGGCTGGTCACGGCCCTGGGTGCACCGAGGATAAGCACTGCCCGCTCCCCACGGAGGCCGTTCTGCTGGACCGCCGATCTCCTTGCCGAGTACGTCGTCCCGACCCCGCGCGACCGTGACCGGGAAGGGCCTCAGGCACTCGCCGTACCGGCCGCGTCCGGGCACCGGCGGCCGGAGGCGGAAGGAGGGACCAACTTCCCTACCGCGTGGCGGAAGGACCACACGAGCGTGGGGCACGTCTCCCGGGCATCGGAGGAAACATGACCCAGGCTCCGGCGGCGCCCCGCCACGTGTTCCGTGACCGGCAGGACGCCGGCCGAGTGCTCGCCGGCCTGCTGCACCGCTACCGTGACCGGCCCGACGTCGTCGTGCTGGCCCTGCCGAGGGGCGGGGTTCCGGTCGCCGCCGAGGTCGCACAGGCTCTGCACGCACCGCTGGACATCTTCACGGTCCGCAAGCTCGGCGTCCCCGGCCACGAGGAGCTGGCCATGGGCGCGATCGCCTCGGGCGGGCTGATGGTGCTGGTCGACGACGTCGTCCGGGGGCTCGCCATCGCCCCGGCCGAGATCCGGGCTGCCGCCGAGCGGGAGGGGCGCGAGCTGCTGCGCCGCGAGACGACGTACCGCGAGGGCCGTCCCCGTGCCGACGTCACCGGCCGCACCGTCATCGTGGTCGACGACGGGCTGGCCACCGGCGCCAGCATGCAGGCGGCGGTGCAGGCGCTACGCTCCCTGCGACCGGCCGAGATCGTCGTCGCCGTCCCGGCCGCGCCGGAGTCGACCACGCGGGACCTCGCGGCCCTGGCCGACACGGTGGTCTGCGCGGCGACCCCCACCCCCTTCCTGGCCGTCGGCGCGGCGTACTGGGACTTCGACCAGACGAGCGACACCCAGGTGCGCGACCTGCTGCGGGCCGCCGCGACGGACACGGCTGCACCCGGCACTGCGCCGCCGGAGACGAAGCCGCCCGACGACCTCACCCTGGTCCGCGCCGCCGCGATCCCGCTCGCGGACGGCACCCCCAGCGACGACGTCCTGTTCGACCTGCTCGGCGACGCACGGATCGTCCTCATCGGCGAGGCCTCCCACGGGACGCACGAGTTCTACGCCGCCCGTGCCCGTATGACGCGAAGACTCATAGAGGACAAAGGCTTTCGCGCAGTGGCGGTGGAGGGCGACTGGCCCGACGCGTACCGGGTCAACCAGTACGTCCGCGGACGCAGCAAGGACGAGACGGCGGAGGAGGCGCTGCGTGGCTTCCGTCGCTTCCCGTCGTGGATGTGGCGCAACGAGGTGGTCCTGGACTTCGTCGCCTGGCTGCGTGAGCGTAACGACCAGCAGGACACGGTCGACCAGGCCGGGTTCTACGGGTTGGATCTTTACAGCCTCAACCGCTCCGCCGAGGCCGTCATCTGCTACCTCGACCGCGTCGACCCGGCAGCCGCCGAACGCGCCCGCGAGCGCTACGCCTGCCTGGACCACCACACCTCCGACGACGGCGAGGTCTTCGGCCGCAGCGGCGCGTTCGGCGCCGGTGAGGCCTGCGAGCGCGAGGTCATCGAGCAGCTGGTCGACCTCAGCCGCAAGGAGCAGGAGTACTCCGTACGGGACGGGCTGCTCGCCGAGGACGAGTTCTTCTGCGCGGAGCAGAACGCCCGGGTCGTCAAGGCCGCCGCCTCCTACTACCGCGCCATGTTCGGCGGGCGCGCCGCGACCTGGAACCAGCGCGACCTCCACATGGCCGACACCCTCGACGCGCTGCTGGAGCACCTCTCCCGTGAGCCCGACCGGCCGGCGAAGATCGTGGTCTGGGCCCACAACTCCCACCTCGGCGACGCCCGCGCCACCGAGACCTCCGCCCGCGGCGAGCTCAACGTCGGGCAGCTGGTCCGCGAGCGCCACGGCAGCACCTGCCGCACGATCGGCTTCACCACCCACACCGGCACGGTCACCGCCGCGGACCACTGGGGCGGCACGGCGCACCGCAAGCAGGTCCGGCCGGCCCTGCCCGGCAGCGTCGAGGAGCTGTTCCACGAGAGCGGCCTGGCGCAGTTCCTCCTGCGCTTCGACGGCCCGTCGCCGGTGGCCGACCTGATGACGCAGGCGCGGCTGGAGCGCGCGATCGGCGTGATCTACCGCCCGAAGACCGAGCGGGTCAGCCACTACTTCCACGCCCGGACCGCCGAGCAGTTCGACGCCGTGCTCCACCTGGACCGCACGCGCGCCCTGACTCCGCTGGAGCCGACCTCCGAGTGGGAGGCGGGCGAGGAGCCCGAGACCTACCCCACCGGTCTCTGACCCGGTTCCGCTCCGGGGCAAGGCAACCACGGACGGCGGCAGACCACCAGGAGCTCGTACGGCGACCCGGGGCTGCCCGGGTCCGCGCGGAACCGACCGACGGAACCCACCGGTGTGCGCCGACCCGCCCGGCAGCCCCCAGAGCACTCCGGGGTGGGTCAGCCGGCGGCTCCGCCGGCCTCGCGGGCCTCCCACGCCTGGCGCAGCAGGCCCAGCAGGGCCTCGACCGGCTGGGGCCCGGCCATCGCGATCCGCCGGTCGGCCAACACGAACGGCAGGGACGCCAGCTGCAGCCGGGCCGCCTCGCGCTCGTCCTCCCGGACCGCGGAGGCGTACTCGTCGCCCGCGAGGACCGCCGCGACCCGGTGCTCGTCCAGCCCGGCCTCCGGCGCGATCCGCTGCAGCACCCGCGGGTCGTCCAGCGCCTTGTTCTCGCAGAAGTGCGCGGCGAACATGCGCTCGGCCACCGCCGCCTGCAGGGCCGGACCGCCCTCGGCCTCGCCCAGGTGCATCAGCCGGTGCGCGTCGAAGGTGCGGGCCGGTACGGCGTGGTCGACCGGCAGGTCCAGTCCCTCCTGCGCCGCCGCCGCCGTGGCCCGCGCCGCCTCGGCCGCAGCCTCCTCCCCGACCACCGCAGCGGCGTCGCGCTCGAACGAACGGTAACGGACCTGCACGGCGTGCGGGTGCTCGAACGCGTGGACGGCGCGCTCGAGCCGTCGCTTGCCCAGGTAGCACCAGGGGCAGGTCAGGTCGGTCCAGACCTCCACGGCGAGCATGGCCTCGGGAGCGGCAGCGGGCTGCGCGGGTGCGGTGCTCATGCCTGCAGTCTTACCCCAACCGGCACGACACGAGCCCTCCTCGCGGGGCGAGGAGGGCTCGTGGGTGTCCGGGCGGCAGCCCGGAGCGGTCAGGGGCGACCGTAGCTGACGTTGGAGGACCAGATCGAGTGCTGACCGGTCGACTTCCCGGTGCGCGGGGAGTCCCACATCGTGCCGTTGCCGGCGTAGATGCCGACGTGGAACGCCGGGGCGCCGAAGAACACCAGGTCACCCGGCTGCGGGTTGGACACCGAGGTGGCCGCCGCCCGCTGGGCCTCGGCGGTGCGGGGCAGGCTCTTGCCGAGCTTCGCGAAGACCCACTGGGTGTATCCCGAGCAGTCGAACCCGGACGGCGTGGTGCCGCCGTAGACATAGGGGATACCGGCCAGGCTCGCCGCGACCCCCAGGACGCCGGACGAAGCGGGAGCCGACGGAGCCTTCGGAGCCGGAGCCGGGACCTGCGCAGCCGGGGCCGCGACGCGCCCGGGCTGCGGCGCCGGCGCGGAGCTCGCACGGTCGCCGTTGGCGTGGTGGCGAGGAGAGGACGTCGTACCGGCCAGGCTGCTGCGGTGCGTGGAGCGGCTCGGCTGGGCGACGGCGCGCTCGACGCCCGCGACCGACTCGGCCAGGACGACCGGCGCCGGCGCGGGCTTCGGCCTGGGCTTGACGACGCCGGTGAACCCGATCTCCCCGAAGGTCGGCGAGACCACGGCGGCACGGGAGGACGCGGCGGTCGAGACGGCCACGGCGTCGAGCGCGGGCGTCGCAGCGGCCGGGGCCGCGGCGGCCGGGGCGACGGCCGGCTTGGCCTGCTTGCTCAGCGACGACGCAGACGCGGGGAGGCTGAACGAGGCGACGAGGCCACCGGAGACCGCCAGCGCGGCCGAGACTTTGCCGATCGGCTTGGCGGAACGGGAGACAGCGGACGACAGCGCGCGAGACAGGGCTGGGTGCACCGGGCGCGCGGTGGCGCCCCGGAGTGGGGTTGGGCACGTGTATGGACCTCTCCAGACGCCTACGAGGTGAGCTGTCGGGTTCGGGTGGGAGGTATGCACCCGGCCCACGCGCGAACCGGCTTGGGACACAACGGTGTCCGGCTGCCGACCTGCGTGTGGGCTTCACCCCAAGGAGCGTCGTACGACGCCCCGGAAGTGGGTCCCCCGCTCCTGCCAAGCGGATGTGCGAGCTGTCCGGGGCGTGGTGACAGGACTAGGCGAACCACGTCAGGAGCCCCCCGAGGCCGGAAGGCAGGATTACCGTACACACGAGCGGGTACTAAGTCACATTTGCGACACACCGCCCTGTGGAAATCGCCACGTCCTTCGAGGGCCTTGCGCGGCGGCGACGCCCGGCGCCGAGCCGACGCGCGCTGGGAGCGACGACGCCGGGGTCAGTCGCGGGCGGCGAACACGTGTGCCGCGACGTCGGCCGGCAGCGAGACGCCCCCGGCCTCCTCGGCGCCGGCGCGGGTGACGATGACGCGGGAGTCGTCACGGCGCACCCGCACGCGCTGCCCGGGCAGCAGCCCCGCCACGGTCAGCAGGCTCAGCGCCTCGTGGTCGACCTGCGCCGGCTCACCGATGCGCCGCACCACCACGACGGCCGGGGTGTCCCCCGCCAGCTCGAGCAGGCTGGTCACGCCGAGGCGGAACGCCTCGTTCGGCTCCTCACCGAGCTCGTCCAGCCCCGGGATCGGGTTGCCGTAAGGGCTCTCGCGGTGCTCGCCGATCAGCGTCAGGATCTTGCGCTCGACCCGCTCGCTCATCACGTGCTCCCACCGGCACGCCTCCTCGTGGACGTACTCCCACTCCAGGCCGACGACGTCGAGCAGCAGCCGCTCGGCGAGCCGGTGCTTGCGCATGACGCGGGTGGCGATCTGGCGCCCCTGCGCCGACAGCTCCAGGTGCCGGTCGCCGGCCAGGCTCAGCAGACCGTCGCGCTGCATCCGCGCGACCGTCTGGCTCACCGTCGGACCGGAGTGACCCAGGCGCTCGGCGATCCGGGCCCGCAGCGGCACGATGCCCTCTTCCTCCAGCTCGAAGATGGTCCGGAGGTACATCTCGGTGGTGTCGATGAGGTCGGTCACGTGGCATAGCCTCTCACCTGTGCCCGACTCCCTCCTCTGGCTGCGGCGCGACCTCAGGCTGGCCGACCACCCCGCCCTCGTCGCCGCTTCCAAGGCTGCGGCCGGCGGCTCGGTCCTGCCGCTGTTCATCCTCGACCCGCGGCTGTGGGACCCGGCCGGGCCGTCGCGGCGCGCGTGGCTGAGGGAGTCGCTGCGGACGCTGCACGAGCAGTACGACGGGGCGCTGGTCATCCGGCACGGCTCGCCGACGACCCTGCTGCCCCAGCTCGCTCGGGAGGTCGGCGCGACCACCGTCCACATCAGCGCCGAGTCCACGCCCTTCGGCCGCCGCCGCGACGAGCGGGTCCGGGACGCGCTGGGCCGGAACGACGTCGCCCTGGTGGCCACCGGCACGCCGTACGCCGTGGGCCCGGGCACGCTGACGACCGGCGGCGGCACGCCGTACCAGGTGTTCACCCCCTTCGCGCGCGCCTGGCGGGCGCACGGCTGGCCGCGTCCGGCCGCCGTGCCGCGCGACCTGCGCTGGGCCCGCGGGGTCGACTCCGAGGAGCTCCCCGAGGTCGGTGACGGTGTGCCCGACCTGCCGCAGGCGGGTGAGCCGGCCGCGCTGGCGTGCTGGCACGAGTTCCTCGACGAGGGCATCGAGGACTACGCCGAGCGTCGGGACCGGCCGGACCTGTTCGGCACCTCCCAGCTGTCGGCGTCCCTGAAGTACGGCGAGATCCACCCGCGCACCCTGCTGGCCGACCTCGCCGCGCACCCCGGCTCCCGCGGCAAGGGCCCCACGACGTTCGCCACCGAGCTGGCCTGGCGTGAGTTCTACGCCGACGTGCTGTGGCACCGGCCCGACTCGGCGTGGGGCGACCTCAAGCAGGAGCTCCGGTCGATGGCGTACGACGACCCGGCGGAGCACCCGGAGCTGCTCGAGGCGTGGCAGCAGGGGCGCACCGGCTTCCCGTTCGTGGATGCCGGCATGCGCCAGCTGCTGGCCGAGGGATGGGTCCACAACCGGGTGCGGATGATCGTGGCCAGCTTCCTGGTCAAGGACCTGCACATCTGGTGGCCGCACGGCGCGCGGCACTTCCTGCGCCACCTGCGCGACGGCGACATCGCCTCCAACAACCACGGCTGGCAGTGGGTGGCCGGCACCGGCACCGACGCGTCGCCGTACTTCCGCATCTTCAACCCCGTCACACAGGGGCGCCGGTTCGACCCCGCCGGCGACTACGTCCGCCGCTACGTCCCCGAGCTGGCGCACATCGCCGGGGCCGCGGTGCACGAGCCGTGGAAGGTGCTGGACGGCTACGCCCAGGGCTATCCCGAGCCCGTCGTCGACCACGCCCACGAGCGCGAGGTGGCCCTCGAGCGCTACGCCGCCGCGAGGGACTGAGCCGAACCCCTCGTGACGAGCCGGGGCCGCTCACGCGAGCACGGCGGGGCGGATGTTGGCCGTCCGGTGGAACACGTTGTCCGGGTCGTACGTCGCCTTGACCCGGGCTCCTCGGAGCGGCTTTCATGCCAGGGGCGCCCCGAGGCCCCGCACATCCCCCGGCCGATCGCCCCTTTTCCCCAGACCCGAACCCGCCGATTGACGGGTCGGGTGCCGACGTGTCCCGCCCGGCACCGCGGGTCCCGGGCTCCGGAACCGGGGACGGCGCGCGCTACGGTGCCGCGGTGAACGAGTCCTTCCTGGTCCCCGCCCGCTTCTGCGGTCCGCCGTCGTCCGGCAACGGCGGCTGGACCAGCGGGCACCTGGCTCAGCTGGTCGACCCGGACGCCACCGTGACGGTCCGCCTGCGCACCCCGCCGCCGCTGGACGTCGAGATGGACGTCGCACGCGCCGACGACGGCACCGTGGAGATCTGGGACGGCAGCACCCTGGTGGCCTCGGCCATCTCGGCCGAGCCGCTGGACGAGACCCGCCTGCCCGCGCCGGTGCCCCATGCCGTCGCCGAGGCGGCCGGCGCGTCGTACGAGGGGCTCGTCAGCCACCCCTTCCCCACCTGCTTCGCCTGCGGCACCGGACGCGACCCGGCCGACGCGCTGTGCCTGCGCACCGGCCTGCTGCCGGGCTCGGACACGCTGCGGGCCGCGGCCTGGACGCCCGCCGAGTCCACGCCGGAGATGGTGTGGGCCGCGCTGGACTGCCCCGGCGGCTGGGCGTCGGGCATCGCCGGGCGCGAGATGGTGCTCGGCACGATGACCGCGCGGGTGCACGACCTGCCGGCCGTCGGTGAGCCGCACGTCGTGCTGGCGTGGCCGCGCGGGCACTCCGGCCGCAAGTTCCTCAGCGCCACCTGCCTGTACGACGCCGCCGGCCGCCTGCTCGGGCAGGCCGAGGCGATCTGGCTGGCGGTGGATGCGGCGTCCGTCCGGCCGGTGTGACGCAGGCCACCTCCGGGTGGGAATGGACACCGGTGGTTGACTGTTCAACCACCCATGACGACGCACCCCGACACCCAGAACGACCTGCAGGACCTCGAGGCCCAGTTCCGCACGGAGCTCGTGCTCTGACCCGAGGCCCAGGACCTGCTGTTCCGGGAGGCCCGCACCGCCAACACCTTCACTGACGAGCCGGTGTCCGAGGAGCAGGTCCGCGCGATCTACGACCTCGCCAAGTGGGCCCCCACCTCGATGAACAACCAGCCGCTGCGGATCGTGCTGGTGCGCAGCCAGGAGGCCCGTGCCCGCCTCGTGGAGACGATGGCCGGGGGCAACAAGGCCAAGACCGCCGCTGCCCCGCTCGTCGCCATCCTCGCCGCCGACCACGCCTTCCACGACGAGTTCCCGCGCACCTTCCCGCACTTCCCGGGCGCCCGTGACCTGTTCGCCGCCGACGACGCGATGCGCGCCGAGAGCGCCACGCTCAACGGCACGCTGCAGGTGGCCTACTTCATCCTGGCCGTGCGCGCCGCGGGCCTGGCCGCCGGCCCGATGACCGGTTACGACGCCGAGGCGCTCAACCGCGAGTTCTTCCCCGACGGCGAGCACCGGGTCCTGTCCGTGGTGAACATCGGCAAGCCGGGCGAGTCGGCCTGGATGGACCGCCTGCCCCGCCTGGACTACGACGAGGTCGTCACGACCGTCTGAACCTTCTGGCCGCACACCTCCCCGGAGGTGTGCGCGGCGCCCCGACCCCCCTCCCGGCGGCGTCGCCCGCGGCCGGCCCGCCCCAGCCTCTCCCTCGCTGGGCGACGGGCCGGCCGCCTCCTCGTACCCCGTGCAGACGCAACGGTGTTCGCCCTGGGCGATACCAGTTGCCGCGCGCACATCTGCGACATACGGTGCGGGTACACAAGAAGGGAGGTGGTCCGCCTAGTGAATACCCAACGGACGTGTGAGGTGGCTGCGCGCTAGCCAGCCGAATCCCCTGGCGCCCTCGGGCGCCAGACCGGACGGCAGGGGTGAACCGCAATCCACAGCAGTCACCGCAGCCCGCGAGCATGTGCGACTCGTCCATCGCACCCCGGCTTCCGCCGGAGCTCGCGGGCTGTTCCCTGCCCGGGGCCGGCCGGATGAGCCCGGCCGGCCGGCCACTCAGGCCGACCTACAAGGCCGGCCACTCGGGCCGGCCGCGCTGCCGGCGCCGGTCAGCCGCGCAGGGCCGCGGCCTTCCGGGCCAGGTCCTCGATGCGCGCCCAGTCGCCTGCGGCCACAGCGTCCTTGGGCGTCAGCCACGACCCACCGACACAGCCGACGTTGGGCAGCGCGAGGTAGTCGGCAGCGTTGGCCATCGAGATCCCCCCGGTCGGGCAGAACCGCAGCCCGGGCATCGGGCCGGCGACCGCCGAGAGGTACGGGCGCCCGCCACTCGCCTCGGCCGGGAAGAACTTCATCGCCGTGAGCCCCTGCTCGGCCAGCCGCATCATCTCGGTGAGCGTGGACGACCCGGCCAGGACCGGGAGGCCGGTGTCCAGCACCGACTCCAGCAGCCTGGGAGGCGAGCCGGGCGTGACGATGAACTGGGCTCCGGCGCGACGTACGGCCCCGGCCTCCTCCGGGGTCGTCACGGTGCCGGCACCGGTGAGGATCTCCGGGACCTCGGCGGCGACGCGCTCGATCGCCCCCAGGCCGGCAGCGGTGCGCAGGGTGATCTCGATGATGCCGACACCACCGCGCGCGAGCGCCCGGGCCAGCGGGACGGCCTGCGCGACGTCGTCGATGACCACCACGGGCACCACGGGACTGACCGCGAGGAGCTCCCGGGCCGTCAGCTGCTGGGCGGGTACGGCGCTCATCGGGTCTCCTGCAGGTGGGTGGCGGTGGTGGGGGCCGGGCCGAAGACGTGGGCGCCCTGGTCGGCGCGCCCGACGGCGTGGCGGAAGGCGGCGAACAGCTCGCGACCGGTGCCGGAGGTGTCCTGGCGTGACGGCGGGGCCGGCGTACGGCGTTCCCACTCCTCAGCATCCACCAACGCATCCAGCGTGCCGGCGTCGGCGTCGAGCCGCACGACGTCGCCGTCCCGCAGCCGCGAGATCGGCCCCCCGTGCACCGACTCGGGCGTCAGGTGGATCGCGGCCGGGATGGTGCCGGAGGCCCCGGACATGCGGCCGTCGGTGAGCAGGGCGACCTGGTGGCCGCGCTTCTGCAGGACGCCGAGTGACGGTGTCAGCGTGTGCAGCTCGGGCATCCCGTTGGCCGAGGGGCCCTGGTCGCGGACGACGACGACGACGTCCCGGTCGAGCTCGCGCCGGGAGAACGCGGTGAGGAAGCCGACCTGGTCGGTGAACACCCGCACCGGCGCCTCGATCACGCGGTGCTCGCGGGCGACCGAGGACACCTTCATCACGGCGTTGCCGAGGGTGCCGCTGAGCATGCGCAGGCCGCCGTCGGGCTCGAACGCCTCCGCCACCGGGCGGAGCACGTCGGCGTTGCCGGAGACGGGATCGACGTCGCACCAAGCGAGCCGGCCGCTCTCGTCCAGACGCGGCATCTGCCGGTAGCGGTTCAGTCCGGGACCGGCGAGGGTGAGCACGTCCTCGTGCAGCAGCCCCGCGTCGACCAGCGTGCCGACCAGGAACGGCGTGCCGCCGGCCGCGTGGAAGTGGTTCACGTCAGCGGGGCCGTTGGGGTACATGCGGGCCAGCAGCGGGACGACGCGCGACAGGTCGTCGAAGTCCTCCCAGGTGAGCTGCACCCCGGCGGCGGCGGCCATCGTCACCAGGTGCATCGTGTGGTTCGTCGAGCCGCCGGTGGCGAGCAGGGCCACGACGCCGTTGACGACGACCTTCTCGTCGACGATGTCACCGATGCCGTAGACGTTGTCGCCGGAGGCGATCTCGGCCACCCGGCGCGTGGCGGCCTCGGTCAGCGCTGCACGCAACGGGCTGTCGGGGTGGACGAACGCGGCACCGGGCAGGTGCAGGCCCATCACGTCCATGAGCAGCTGGTTGGAGTTGGCGGTGCCGTAGAAGGTGCAGGTGCCGGGCGAGTGGTACGACGCCACCTCGGCGGCCAGCAGGTCCTCGCGGCCCACCTTGCCCTCGGCGTGCGCGCGCCGTACGGCGGCCTTCTCGGCGTTGGGCAGGCCGGAGGACATCGGACCGGCCGGGATCATCGCAGTGGGCAGGTGCCCGAACGCGAGCGCGCCCGCCACCAGGCCGGGCACGATCTTGTCGCAGACGCCGAGCATCAGCGCCGCGTCGAACGCGTCGTGGGAGAGGGCGATCGTGGCGGACATCGCGATCACGTCGCGGCTGAACAGGCTGAGCTCCATGCCGGCCCGGCCCTGCGTGATCCCGTCGCACATGGCCGGGACACCTCCTGCCACCCGCGCGACCCCGCCGATGGCGCGCGCCGTCGCCTTGATCTGCTGGGGGTAGGTCTCGTACGGCGCGTGCGCCGAGAGCATGTCGTTGTACGACGTGACGATCCCGATGCTCACGGCCGAGTCGCCAGCCAGCGCAACACGATCGGAGCCACCGCAGGAGGCGACGGCGTGGGCCAGGTTGCTGCACCCGAGGTCGGCGCGGGTGGGGCGCCCACCGCGCTCGGCGGCAGCCTGGGAGATGCGCGACAGGTAGGCGGTCCGGGTCTCCCGGCTGCGCGCGATGACCCGCTCGGTCACGTCGGCGACGACGCGGTGCACGGGCACGTGCGAAGAAGGAACGGCGGCATGGTCGGACACGGGTGCTCCCGAGAGGTGCGGTCGGCCAGAGACTGGCGGAGCGGCGACGGTGACGCCCGCGTGTGACAGCGATCACGCTACGGCACCGGTCACGGGGTCGGACAGTGACTCGCCGTACCGTTTCGACATGTGGACAGTTCTCCACACGTCAACGCAGAAAGCCTCAACTTTCGCCAAAGACCAACAGCCGACCATGGCGCGCCGGCCGGGGCGGCGGTCAGCCCAGCAACGTGTGCGCGAGCCGGTCCGCGGCCTTCTCCGGGTCCCACTCCATCGTGCCGGCACCCACGGTCAGCTCCGTCCAGGCCCAGCCCGGCACGTCGGCGTCGATGAACGGCGGCGTCAGGGCGATGCGCTCGGTCTCCATCAGCGCCACGACCCGCTCGTCGACCTCGGCAGCGGGTCGCGGCACGTGGATCCGGAAGGCGTTCGTGTGCGGAGGCTCCGGGAAGACGCGGATCCCTCTGTCCTGCAACAGCTTTGCCAGCTCGATGGCGCGGTCGTGGTACTCCGGCATCCGGGGCAGCTCAAGCCGCAGCCCGCGCAGCCCCGCCACGGCGTACGGGTGCAGAGAGAACAGGGTGCCGCCCATCCTGGTGCGCCACTGGCGCGCCTCGTCCACCACGTCGGCCGGACCGGCCACCACGGCGCCGGCCAGGCCGCGCAGGCCCTTGTAGAACGACACGTAGACGCTGTCGGCCAGTGCGGCGACCTCGTGCAGCTCGCGCCCCCAGTACGGCGCCGACTCCCAGAGCCGCGCCCCGTCGAGGTGCAGCGGCACGCCGCGCTCCCGGCAGGCGCGGGAGAGGCCGGCCAGCTCCTCCCAGGTGGGCAGCAGGTAGCCGCCGTCCCGCAGCGGCAGCTCGAGCAGGACCGCACCCAGCGGACCGGTGACCGCGTCGAGGTCCTCGACCGTGGGGGTGCGTGCGGCGTCGGTCAGGTGCTCGTAGCGCAGCCCGTGCAGCAGCGCCGGCCCGTCCTGCTCGTGGTGCAGCAGGTGCGACAGGCCGGGCAGCGCCACGCGGGTGGAGCCCTGCCGGTCGGTCCAGCAGCGCAGCACGGACTGCTGGGCCATCACGCCGCTGGGGAACATCGCCGCTGCCGGCTTGCCCAACAGCTCGGCCACCCGGCGTTCCAGCTCGCCGACCGGGCCGTGGGTCCCGTAGCGGTCCCACCGTCCGGCATCCCCCAGCAGCGCCGTCTCCTCCGCCAGCTCGGCCAGGACCTGCGCCGGGGAGGACTGGGCCCCGGCCCCGAGGTGCCGGGTGACCTCCGGCTGGGCCGCGCGTCGGCGGTCCGCCACAGAGGGGTTGCCGGCGGCGCCGTGCCGGGGTCGGCCGTGCCGGCGTCGGCCGTGCCGGGACCGGGCGTGCCGGGACCGGTCATGGCTGGCGCCGCTCGACGCGCCAGGCCGCTGCCTCGTCCAGGCTGCCCTCGCCGGTCCGGACGAACACCAGCCGGTCGTGCAGCCGGTTGCGCCGGCCGCCCCAGAACTCGACCTCGTCGGCGAGGACGCGGTAGCCGCCCCAGAAGTCGGGCACCGGCACGTCCTCGGGACTCCCGCGATCGGGGAACTGTTCGGCCCGGCGCGCGTACGCCTCCTCCAGCCCGGCCCTGCCCTCGACCACGCGCGACTGCTCGGACGCCCACGCACTGATCCGCGAGCCCCACGGCCGCGACTGGAAGTAGCCGGTGACCTCCTCGCGCGACAGCTCCTGCACCACCCCGCGGAAGCGGATCGCGCGGTACATCGCGGGCCAGGTCAGCGACGCCGCGACGGCCGGGTTGCCCGACAGCTGCTGCCCCTTGGCCGACTCGAGGTTGGTCACGAAACCCGGGCCGGCGGGGTCGAAGAAGCGCATCAGCACGGTGCGCACGTCGGGGCGGCCGTGCGCGTCGACGGTCGCCACCGACAGCGCCGACGGCTCCGGCACGTCCGGCACCGACCGGGCGCGCTCGTGCGCCTCGTCCACCCATCGGCGGGCCTGCTGCCACGGGGTCGGCGCCAGCTCGGCCTCGGTCAGGCCCTCCCCCTCGTACTCCACGCGGTCCACGGCACTCATGGGCCGACCCTAGTGCGGCGCCTCCCTCGCCCGGCCGGTCAGCCCCCGGGGCGGCACCGCGTCCCGACCGACGGTCAGGGCGTGGGGTGGCGCGCGTCGTACCGCAGGAAGCCCCGCTGCCACGCGCTGAGGGCCCCCACGGCGACCACGCACAGGAGGCCGCCGACGATCGCCGCCACGGCCTCGCCGTACGCCGTCGCACCGGTGCCCGCGACGAGGTCACCCAGGCGCGGGCCGCCGGCCACCACCACGATGAAGACGCCCTGCAGCCGTCCCCGCAGGTGGTCCGGGGTTGCGGACTGCAGGATCGTGTTGCGGAAGACCGAGCTGATCGAGTCCGCCGCGCCGGCGCAGGCCAGGCAGCCCGCGCCGACCCACAGCGCCGTCCCCCGCTCCACCAGCGAGCCGGCTCCGGCCACCGCGAGCCCGAAGGCGGTGATCGAGATCCCCCACAGCGCCACGGACACCACGACCGCCACCCCCTGGTACACCACCCCGCCGAGCCGGCCGGAGAACAGCATCGCGAGGACCGAACCGACCGCCACCGCCGCCGACATCAGGCCGACGGTGCGGGCGCCGCCGCCGAACGCGAGCGCCGCGACCGCGGGGAACAGCGCCCGCGGCTGCGCGAGGATCATGGCGCAGAAGTCGGCCAGGAAGGTCATCCGCACGTTGGGGCGGGTGCCGAGGAAACGCAGCCCGTCCAGCACGCTCGACAGGCCCGGGCGGCGGCGCGCGGCGCCGTTGCCGGACTGGTCCAGCGACGGGTCGACCTCCGGCGGGATCGGCTCCAGCCGCAGCAGCCCCCACATGGCGAACGTGAACAGCGCCGCGTCGAACGTGTACGCCAGCCGGTAGCCCCCGGCGTCCACCAGCACGCCGGCCAGCAGCGGCCCCACGGTGAGGTAGAGGTTGGTGGCGAAGATGTTGAGGGCGTTGGCCGCCGGCAGCATCGACAGGTCCAGCAGCCGTGGGTAGATCGAGGACCGCGCGGGGCTGATCACCCCGAACGTCGCGCTCTGCAGGGCCACCACGAGGTAGAGCCACCACAGCGTCGGGTGCCCCAGCCAGGCGTACGCCGCGTTGGCGATCGACACCGCCCAGCCGACCAGCCCCGCGACCAGCGCCACCATCCGCCGGTCGTGGGCGTCGACGAGCGCCCCGCCGTACAGGCCCATGACGACCAGCGGCACCAGCGCGAACAGCCCGACCAGCCCCACGGCGAACGACGTGCCGCTGATCGCGTAGACCTGCAGCCCGATGGCGACGACCGCCAGCTGCGCCCCGATCCCGCTGAGGGTGAACCCCGTGAACAGCCGCCGGTACGACGCGTTCACGCGCAGGGGCGTGGTGTCGAGCAGTACGGGCACCACGGCAGGGTACGCGCGGGCCGCGGTGCACAATGTCAACGCGGCCGGCAACGACGCGGGCCCGGATCGGGTGGTTTGGCATGAGCGAGCACGCGGACTTCAGACCGGGACTCGAGGGCGTCATCGCCTTCGAGTCCGAGATCGCCGAGCCTGACAGGGAGGGCGGGGCCCTGCGCTACCGCGGGGTCGACATCAACGACCTGGTCGGGCGGGTGTCCTTCGGCAACGTGTGGGGCCTGCTCGTGGACAACGAGTTCAACCCCGGGCTGCCGCCGGCCGAGCCGTTCCCGCTGCCCGTGCACACCGGCGACGTCCGCGTCGACGTGCAGAGCTCGCTGGCGCAGCTGGCTCCGGTGTGGGGCTTCCGGCCGCTGCTGGACATCGACGAGGCGCAGGCCCGCGAGGACCTCGCTCGGGCGTCGGTGATGGCGCTGTCGTTCATCGCCCAGTCCGCCAGGGGCCAGGACCGGCCGATGGTGCCGCAGCGCGAGGTCGACAAGGCCCGCACGGTGGTCGAGCGGTTCATGATCCGGTGGCGCGGCGAGCCCGACCCGCGGCACGTGGAGGCGGTGGACGCCTACTGGGTCTCCGCCGCCGAGCACGGCATGAACGCCTCCACGTTCACCGCCCGGGTCATCGCCTCCACCGGCGCCGACGTCGCCGCGTGCCTCTCCGGCGCGGTCGGAGCGATGAGCGGGCCACTGCACGGCGGCGCCCCCTCCCGGGTGCTGCACATGATGGAGGGCGTCGAGCGCGACGGCGACGCGTCGGCCTATGTGCGGGGCGTCCTGGACCGTGGTGAGCGCCTGATGGGCTTCGGCCACCGCGTCTACCGGGCGGAGGACCCGCGGGCTCGCACCCTGCGCGCGACCTGCGAGCGGCTCGGCGCGCCGCGGTTCGAGGTCGCCGCGGCGTTGGAGAAGGCCGCGCTCGAGGAGCTGCACGCCCGGCGACCCGACCGGGTGCTGGCGACGAACGTGGAGTTCTGGGCCGCTGTCGTGCTCGACTTCGCGGAGGTCCCGGCCTCGATGTTCACCCCCATGTTCACCTGCGCCCGCACCGCCGGCTGGTCCGCGCACATCCTCGAGCAGAAGCGGACCGGGCGCCTGATCCGGCCGTCCGCCCGCTACATCGGCGAGGGCCCGCGCGGGCCCGAGGACGTCGTCGGCTGGGACGAGGCCGTCGAGCTCGGGCACGCCGACTGACCACTCCGCATCCGCGGCGCGCATCCCCACGCCCGGTCCGGGTGCTGGCGTCCCACCACCCGGACCCACGGTCCCAATCGCTGGACACCAGTGACAGACTGCGGAGCCTGACAAGGGCGTCAGCACCCACCGCACGACCCGCCCACCGGCCCGACACCGAAGGTGAACCCGTGACCGACGCCGCTGCGATCAGCATCCCCGCCGACCTCCTGCCCCGCGACGGGCGCTTCGGCTCCGGCCCCAGCAAGGTGCGCCCCGAGCAGCTGGAGCACCTCGCCTCCCTCGGCCGCACCGTGATGGGCACCTCCCACCGCCAGGCCCCGGTCAAGAACCTCGTGGGCTCCGTGCGCGAGGGCCTCGCCGAGCTGTTCAGCCTCCCCGACGGCTACGAGATCATCCTCGGCAACGGCGGGTCGACCGCGTTCTGGGACATCGCGGCGTTCGGCCTGGTCCGCGAGCGCGCCCAGCACCTGTCCTTCGGGGAGTTCTCCGCCAAGTTCGGCAGCGTCACCCAGAACGCGCCGTTTCTCGGGGACTCCACCATCCTCAAGGCCGAGCCGGGCTCGCTGAGCACGCCGCGCGCCGAGGCCGGCGTCGACGTCTACGCCTGGCCGCAGAACGAGACCTCCACCGGTGTCATGGCCCCGGTCCAGCGGGTCGAAGGCGCCGACGAGGACGCCCTGGTGCTCGTCGACGCCACCTCCGGTGCCGGCGGTCTGCCGGTCGACCTGAACGAGGTCGACGTCTACTACTTCGGGCCGCAGAAGTGCTTCGCCTCGGACGGCGGCCTGTGGCTGGCCGCGTTCTCCCCCGCGGCGCTGGCCCGCGTGGACGAGATCGCCGCCAGCGGCCGGTGGGTGCCCGACTTCTTCAGCCTGCCCACCGCGATCGACAACTCGCGCAAGAACCAGACCTACAACACCCCCGCCGTCGCGACGCTGGCCCTGCTGTCGGACCAGATCAGCTGGATCAACGGCCAGGGCGGGCTGAAGTGGGCGGTGTCGCGCACCGCCGACAGCTCCTCGCGGCTCTACGACTGGGCGGAGGCGACGTCGTACACGCAGCCGTTCGTCGCCGACCCGGCCCACCGCTCGCAGGTCGTCGGCACGATCGACTTCACCGACGAGGTGGACGCGGCGGCCGTCGCCAAGGTGCTGCGCGCGCACGGCGTGGTCGACGTCGAGCCCTACCGCAAGCTCGGCCGCAACCAGCTGCGTGTGGCGATGTTCCCGGCGGTCGACCCCGAGGACGTGTCGGCGCTCATCGCCTGCGTCGAGCACGTCGTGGCCCAGATCCGGGGCTGAGCTCACCCCGACGCGTCGACGGCGCGGTGGCCGGTCCCGGACCGGTCACCGCGCCGTTGCCTTCTCCCCCTGCCCCGCCGCGCCACCCGCGGGTACGGCGAGTCGCGCCGCACCTCAGGCGCCCCCGCCTTCTCCAGCGGGGCCCCTCGCTCCGCCGGCGCTGAGGTCAGCGCGGTAGGGAGCCGACCACGGCCACCACCAGCAGCACCACCAGCGCCACCAGGACGATGACACGGCGGAAGCGCGGCGTCATCGGAGGGCAGCCTCCGACATCGACGCCGCCGCGTCGTCACGGGTGACGAGCAGGTGGGGCCGGTCGCGGAGCTGGTACCGGATGGAGAGGCTCTCGCTGCGCACGAGGTAGATCGTCGCACCCGCGAGCGCGATGGCCACGGCCACCGTCCCGACCAGGATGGTCCAGCGCGGGCCCGCGACCGCGCCGATCCAGCCGATGAGCGGGGCACCCAGCGGGGTGCCGCCCATGAAGATCGCCATGTACAGCGCCATCACCCGGCCGCGCATCTGCGGGTCGACGCTCAGCTGCACCATCGAGTTGGCGCTGGTGAGCACCGTCAGCGCGCTGAGGCCGACGGGGATGAGCAGGATCGCGAACCACGTGTAGCTGGGGGCGAGGGCGGCCGCGCCGCTGGAGACCACGAAACCGGCCAGGGCAACCAGCAGGATCCGCAGGCGAGGCCGCGGCCGGCGGGCCGACATCAGTGCCGCCGACAGGGAGCCGATGGCCATGATGGACCCGAGGAGGCCGTACTCGCCGGCGCCCTTGTGGAACAGCTGGGTGGCCATCAGCGCCGTCGTGAGCTGGAAGTTCATGCCGAACGTGCCGAGGACGAAGACCAGCACCATGATCAGGATGATGTCGGGGCGCCCCTTGACGTAGCGCAGGCCGTCGCGGATCTGGCCCTTGCCGCGCGTGCGTGGCGCCGGGCGCAGCTGCTCGGCCCTCATCTGCGTCAGCGCGAGCAGCACGGCAACGAAGCTGAAGGTGTTGACGAAGAACGCCGGCCCCGTGCCGACCGCGGCGATGACCAGCCCGGCCACGCCCGGCCCGATGATGCGGGCAGCGTTGAAGGAGGCGCTGTTGAGGCTCACGGCATTGGCCAGTGAGGTCCGCGGCACCATCTCGGACACGAACGTCTGCCGGGCCGGGTTGTCCACCGCGGTGGCGAAGCCCTGGAGCAGGGCCAGCAGGTAGACGTGCCACAGCTGGACGACGCCGGTGACGACGAGCACGCCGGTCAGCAGCGAGGTGATGGCGAGCATGCTCTGCGTCGCGAACAGGATGCGCCGCTTGGCGAAGCGGTCCGCGATCATGCCGGCCCACGGTGCGAGGAGCACCATGGGGGCGAACTGCAGGCCGGTCACGACTCCCAGGGCCACCGGGTCGTGGTCGGTGAGGACGGTCAGGACCAGCCAGTCCTGGGCCACCCGACCCATCCACGTCCCGACGTTGGAGACCAGTGCGCCGCCGAAGTAGATGCGGTAGTTGTAGATGGACAGCGAGCTGAACGTGGGACTCATTCGCCGGCCACCCTCAGCAGGATCTCGCTGGCCCGGGCGAGGGTCTCCCGTTCCTCCGTGCTCAGGCTGCGCAGGCGTGTCTCCATCCACTGGTCGCGGCGGCGACGGGTGTCCTTCAGCAGGACCGCGCCGGCGGGCGTGAGCGTGAGGATCACCTGCCGGCCGTCGGTGGGGTCGTCCTGCCGGGAGACGAGGCCGAGCTCGACCAGGCCGGCGACGGTGCGCGTCATGCTGGGGGCGCTGACCTTCTCGATGCCGGCCAGCTCGCGCGGGGTGCGCGGCGTGCCGTCGAGTCGGGCCAGCACGCTGAACTGGTGCGGCGCGATGGTGTCGGTGCTCTCGAACCGGACCCGGCGGCTGATGCGCATGCACGCCAGTCGCAGGTCGTTGGCCAGGTGTGCGAGGCCGGTCGGACTCGACACGTTGGGTTGCTGCTTGGTGCGGACTGTCATGGGCTCCTCCCCGTTCTGATGAGCATAACTCATTACCTTGGCTAACCATTCCCGTGCATGGCGGTCCGGATTGCCCTGCCGGTGTTGGGGTAGGGAGCAAGAGGCAGGCCGGCAGGAGCCTGCGCTACGGCGTCCGGCACGCGGACGCTCCGCTCCGCGGATCTGTTGGTGCCCGGCGCCGGTGGACCACCGCGCCGGGCACGCCCGCCGCAGGGTGACCGCCCGCGGAGGGCGACTGCCCGTCGCTCTGACACTGCAGAGAAAAGGAGAACGACATGAAGGCTGTTGTCTACAAGGGACCGTTCGACGTCGCCGTCGAGGAGGTGCCGGACGCCACGATCCAGGCGCCGACCGACGCGGTCGTCCGCATCACGACGACCAACATCTGCGGGTCCGACCTGCACATGTACGAAGGCCGCACCAGCGTCGAGACGGGCAAGGTGCTCGGCCACGAGAACATGGGCGTCGTCGAGGCGGTCGGCGCTGCGGTCGAGCGGGTCAAGGTCGGCGACCGGGTCTCGGTGCCGTTCAACATCGCCTGCGGGACGTGCCGCAACTGCCTGAGCGGCTGGACGTCGTTCTGCCTGCGGACCAACCCCACCGAGGGGATGGACGGCGCCGCCTACGGCTACGCCAACATGGGCCCGTACGACGGCGGCCAGGCCGAGTTCCTGCGCGTCCCGTACGCCGACGTCAACCTGCTGGAGCTGCCGCAGGGGACCGAGCACGAGAACGACTTCACGATGCTGTCGGACATCTTCCCCACCGGCTGGCACGGCACGGAGCTCGCCGAGGATGCAGCCCGGCGACCGGGTCGCCGTCTTCGGAGCGGGTCCCGTCGGGCTGATGGCCGCCCACAGCGCGATGATCCGGGGCGCCTCGCAGGTCTTCGTCGTCGACAAGGAGGCCGACCGCCTGTCCCTCGCCGCGAAGATCGGCGCCACCCCGGTCGACTTCGGCCAGGGTGACCCGGTCGAGCAGATCATGGACGCCACCGGCGGCCGCGGCGTGGACTGCGGCGTGGAGGCGGTCGGCTACCAGGCCCACGACCCCTCGGGCCAGGAGCACCCGGAGCTCGTGCTGGACAACCTGGTCAAGGTGGTGCGCACCACGGGCGGCATCGGCGTGGTGGGCGTCTACGTGCCCGAGGACCCCGGCGCCGCGAACGAGCAGGCCAAGCAGGGGCGCGTCGGTTTCGACTACGGCACGTTCTTCACCAAGGGTCAGCACATGGGCACCGGCCAGGCACCGGTGATGCGCTACAACCGGCAGCTCCGCGACCTCATCATCGAGGGTCGGGCCACCCCGTCCTTCCTGGTCTCGCACGAGCTGGAGCTGGGTCAGGCCGCCGAGGGCTACGACCACTTCGACAAGCGCAACGACGGCTGGACGAAGGTGCTGCTCCACCCCTGACCCGGGACGGGACGGCCACGCCCTCGGGCGTGGCCGTCGTCGTACCGGAGACGTCGCGCGGGGAGGCGTCGCACCAAGGGCGTCCTGCTGTGGCGTCGTACCGGTGGCAGGTGTTCGTCGGCCGGCAGGAGCTCTCCTGCCGGCCGGCGGCCCGCTCAGTCAGGGACGGGCCAGGGACGGAACGGGTCCGTCGTCGGCACCAGCTGGGGCGACACGCTGCCCGACTGGCCGGTCACGCTCTCGATCACGATGGCAGCGACCTCGTGCAGCTCCCTGCCGTCGTGCTGGGAGCCGGCGCGCAGGATGGCATAGGCCTCGTCGGCGGAGACCTGCCGCTGCGCCATGAGCACCCCGATCGCCCGCTCGACACTGGCCCGCGCGGCCATCGCCCGGCTCAGGTGCTCGGCCAGGTCAGCCTGCTGCGCCAGCGTCAGGCACAGCCGCAGGATGCGGGCCGCCTCATCGACGTAGGCGAAGGACCGGCGCATCTCCACCTCTCCGAACGCGCCCGTCGTACCGCCGTAGAGGTTCAGTGACAGCTGGGCGCCCCCGCCGGTGTCCGCGGGCACGGCGGCCGCCGACAGGAACCCCAGCTTCCGCGCCGTCGCCGCCCACTCGGGCCAGCGGGTCTCCGTCCGCAGATCCAGGACGACGCTGGCCACGCCGTCACGCACCGCGTCGACGCACGGGCCGCCCTCCACGTCGTACTCCGCCTCGTCCGCCAGGGCACCGCGCTCGTCGCTGCTGGCCACCGTGATGAACCGTTCCTGCAGCATCAGGGTGAAGGTGCACACCGCGCCGGGGGCGATGTGCTGGGCGGCGCGCTCGACCACGGCCTCGAGAAAGGTCTCGACGGTCCTGATCCGGAGCAACGTGGCCTGGAGCTCGGCAACGACCACACGCCTCAGCTCCTGCTCCTCCAGCGCCGACCGGTTCTCCATCACGTCCTCCAGGCGGGCGATGCCATGACATGCGGCACATCCACCGCCAGCACGTCCAGCATCCCCCGGCGTGCGTCGCCGGTGCGGGACCTTGGTCCGCGGAGCGGTCGGATGGACTCCTCCTACCCGGATATGAACGTCTTGCCCGACTGCCACGGCGGTGCTATCAAAAAGGTGATGTCTTGGCCCCGGATCTGCCGGCCACGGGACCGCGGGGCCCGAGGTCCAGGTCAGTCCGGGCCGTTCGGACCAGCCGCATGGAGGGAGCATGAACGACACCCACCCCGACCCGTATGCCGTCCTCGGCGTGGCCCCCACGGCGACGGCGCAGCAGATCAGCCGCGCCTACCGGCGGCTCCTGCGCCGTCACCACCCGGACACCCGCTCGGGTGAGGCAGTCCTGGCCGACGCAACCTCCGGCCCGGGGTCGCTGGCGGACCTGCTGACCGCCTACGCCGTGCTGCGCGACCCCGTCACCCGTGCCGAGCACGACCGGAGCCGCCTGACCCCTCCCGGGCCCGCGCTTCGGCCGCGACGGGAGCCGGGCCGCGGACCGGGCACGGTCAGCCAGGCGGCGGCCGATCCGGCCATCCGGGTCGGCGTCCGCGAGCCGCTGGCGCAGGGGCCGCAGATCCGAGTGGGCCCGGTCATGTGGCGCCCCCCCGTTAGCCCGACCGTCGTCGTCGCCGGGCCATCCCCTCCTTGACTGCGACCGGATCAGCCCTGTGGATGGCTCTTCCCCCGCACCCGGCGGATCGGTAGAATCGAACACATGTTCGAGATGCGGGGCGGGTGAGGTGGCGGGCGCGGACGTCGCGGCCCTCGCCACCGCCCTGCTCGCCCTGACCGAGCAGGACCTCCTCGGCTGCGACGGGGAGGCCACGCGGGCGGTGGTCGCGGCCGCCCAGCGGGTGATCAACGCGGTCAGCGCGGTCCAGCTGGTCGGGATCGAGGCCTGGTCCCGGCGGACCGGTGAGGAGATCGCCGCCGACCGCGCCCAGTGGCAGGCCGCCAACCCCGGCCGGGCCTATCCCGGGCCGCGGGACGAGCACGAGTTCATGGACGCCGACCTGGCCCCCCTCCTGCACGTCGCGCCGCGGACCGCGGGGCGCACCTACGACACCGCCCGCACCGTGTGCGCGCTGCTGCCGGCCACGCTGGCCGCGATGCGCGCCGGGGACCTCGAGCCCTACCGGGCCACCGCCATCGCCCAGGAGGTCCCCCGGCTCCGGCCGGAGATCTGCACCCGGGTCGAGGCCGCCCTGTTCCCGGCCGTGCTGGACCTGCCCACCGCCGGGGTCCGGGCCGCGACCCGCCACGCGGTGGCCGCCGCCGACCCCGACGAGGTGACCCGCCGGGCCCACCGCGCCCACGGCGACCGGTACGTCCTGGTCCGCCCCGGCCTCGACCCCGGCATGAGCGAGTGGGTCAGCTCCCAACCCGCGCCCGCCAGCGCCGCCGCGTGGGCCGCGGTCGATGAGCTGGCCCACGCCTACGTCGCCGACGGAGACCACCGCAACCTGGACCAGGCCCGCGCCGACGCCATGATCGACCTCATCCTCGGCCAAGCCACCATCACCACCACCCTCACCCTGACCCTGCCCGCCACCATCGACCCCACCACCATCGACCCCGACCCGCCCGTCGCCACCCCGCCCGGCACCCACACCCCCGGCGCCGCTAACAGAAACGGCGACCACGGGTCGAGGCCGCGGTGCTCCTGCACCACTGCTGGCGTCAGCGGCGGCAAGGGGCTGCTGGTGCGGCTACCCCCGATCGGGGTCGAGGTCCCCCGCGTCGGCCTGGTCCCCACCACGGCCCTGGCGGCCCTGCTGGGCGACCCCGACACCCGCATCCGCCCCGCCCTGCACCACCCCAGCACCGGCGCCCTGACCGACCTGGCCACCCGCACCTACCGCCCCACCGCCCGCCTCGTCCGGACCCGCGACGGCACCTGCCGCTTCCCCGGCTGCGCCACCCCCGCCCGACGCTGCCACCTCGACCACCTCACCCCCTACACCCACGGCGGACCCACCCACCCCGCCAACCTGATCACCCTCTGCCAACGCCACCACCGCCTCAAACACCACGGCGGCTGGACCCTGACCATGACCCCCACCGGCACCGCCACCTGGACCAACGGCACCGGCCAGCACTACCTCACCCACCCCCACGACCACCGCCCCACCGCCGCCTGAACCGCACGGCCAGGGCAGGGCGGCATGCCCCACGGTGCCGGGGACCATGCCGGCGGCGGGTGACCGCGCGGAGGCCCGTAGGACCACGCAGGCGCGTACGACCACGCCGAGCCACGTAAGACCACGTCGAGGGCCGTAGGACCACGCCCCTGCCGCGTGGGACCACGCGGCAGGGGCGTGTGAGACCCCCCAAGCGCTCAGCTGGGGGCGGTGCCCGCATGGTCGGCCAGCGCTTCGGCGCTGCTCGAGCCCGACTCCCGGGCGCAGTGAGCGCAGCAGTAGAAGACCCCATCCGCCTCCACCCCGTGGCCGACGACCTTGCAGCCACAGTGCTCACACACCGGCGCCATCTTGTGGATGGCGCACTCGAACGAGTCGAAGGTGTGCACGTTCCCCGCCGCGTGCACCTCGAAGCTCAGCCGGTAGTCGTTGCCGCAGACCTCGCAGACCGCCATGGTCGTTCCCTTCGCCGCCGTTGCCGTGCCTGTGCGGTCAGCGAACCACCGGACGCGGCCGTCCGCAACGCGCAAG
Organism: uncultured Actinomycetota bacterium; assembly: GCA_963696105.1. Taxonomy (GTDB): domain Bacteria; phylum Actinomycetota; class Actinomycetes; order Actinomycetales; family Dermatophilaceae; genus CAVRTM01. The sequence goes on along the minus strand of CAVOIP010000005.1, from coordinate 1,694,759 downwards.
GGCAGGGTCAGGCGATGGGCGATGGAGGGTGGAGGGTGGAGTCGGTCAGCTGACGCCGAGGACCTGCTTGACCGGCTCGATCGCGAAGTAGAGGACAAAGAGCGCCGACACGACCCAGAGGAGCGGGTGAATGCTGGACGCCTTGCCGACGACGATCTTGATCAGGGTGTAGACGACGAAGCCCGCCCCGATGCCCACGGTGATGGAGTAGGTGAACGGCATCAGCACGATGGTGAGGAACGCCGGGATCGCGATCTCCAGGTCCTCCCAGTTGATGCCGCGGACCTGCTGCATCATCAGGAACCCGACCACGACCAGCGCGGGCGTCGCGGCCTCGTACGGCACGACGGACACCAGCGGCGCCAGGAACGTCGCAATGAGGAACAGCACACCGGTGACCACCGACGCCAGGCCGGTGCGGGCACCTTCACCCACCCCCGAGGCCGACTCGATGTACGACGTGTTGCTGCTGACGCTCGCCGCGCCACCCGCGGCGGCGGCGACCGAGTCGACGACGAGGATGCGCTGGGCGTTCGGGGGGTTGCCGTCCTGGTCCAGCAGCCCGGCTTCGGCACCGATGGCGACCATGGTGCCCATCGTGTCGAAGAAGTCCGCGAGCATGAGCGTGAAGATCAGCAGGCAGGCCGAGACGATGCCGATCTTGCTGAACGACCCCAGCAGCGAGAAGTGGCCCAGCAGGCCGAAGTCGGGGATGTCGATCAGCGTGGAGGGCAGCTTCGGCACGTTCAGCCGCCACCCCGTGGGCTTGACCAGCTTGCCGGCCACGGTGCTGCCGCCGATGTGGGCGAGCGCCTCGATCACCATGGCGAGGATGGTCGCCCCCACGATGCCGTAGAGGATCGCGCCGCGGACCTTCTTGACCATCATGACGATGATGCTGAGCAGGCCGACGGTGAAGACCAGCAGCGGCCAGCCGTTGAGGTAGCCGCCGATGCCGAGCTCCACCGGTGTCGCCGCCCCGGCCGGCGTGCGGATGAAACCGGAGTCGACGAGTCCGATGATCGTGATGAACAGGCCGATACCGACGCTGATCGCGGTCTTCAGCTGGGCCGGGACCGCCCGGAAGACGGCCTGCCTGAATCCGGTGAGCACCAGGAGCGTGATGATGATGCCCTCGATCACGATCAGCCCCATCGCGTCGGGCCACGTCATGCCCGGCAGCTTGGCCACCCCGAACGCCAGGAACGCGTTGAGCCCGAGCCCGGTGGCCAGCGCCAGCGGGTAGTTCGCGACCACGCCCATGAGCACCGTCATGACGCCCGCCACGAGCGCCGTGGCCGCGGCCACCATCGCCAGGTTGGGCGTCTTGCCACCACCGAGGAACGTCCCCGTCGAGTCGGCCTGCGTGCCGATGATGATGGGGTTCAGCACCACGATGTAGGCCATGGTGAAGAAGGTGGCGAGTCCGCCGCGGATCTCCCGGCTGACCGTGGACCCCCGGCGGCTGATCTGGAAGAAGGAGTCGAGCACACCGCGCGAGGCGGGGGCGGTCTGCAGGCCGCGGACAGACGAAGGCATGGCTCACAGGATAGAGCCTGGGCCGGCAGCGGCTGCGCACCGCTCCCCTCGCCCGCGACTAGGCTGTGCCCCGTGAGCCAGCCGCCGACGCCCCGCGAGCGTCCGGAGCCCGCGCCGCTGCGGGTCGACACCGCCCGGGTGTTGCTGGTCGGCAACGCCATCTGGGTCGTTGCGCTGGTGCTGACCCTGGTCGTTCCCGCGTTGCACCAGGGGCCGCGCGACTGGTGGCCGTGGGTCTGCGTGTCGGCGATCGCGGGCGGCGGGCTGGCGCTGATCTACGTCCGCCGCGGTCGGGGCAACGCCGAGGGCGCCTGACTTCGTCGCGCCCGGTCGCTCGACGCGGCCACCGCCGTCAACGCGTCAGTGCGGCAGGGCGCCCACCGCCGTCAACAGGTCAGCGCGGCAGGCGCCGGCCACGCGTCAGGGCGTGAGCGCCGGCCACGCGAACCGCACCCCGGTCAGCTCCTCGCTGCGCTCCCACAGCACCGCGGCCAGGGCCTCGTCCCGGCCGAGAGCGGAACGACGCGCCGGGCCCACCGGACCGCGCATCTCCCCCAGCCATGACGGGCCGGTGTAGCTGCCCGGCGCAGCCTCCGTCGCGGCGTACAGCGTGGGGTTGGCGCCGGCTGAGGCGCTCTGCAGCAGCACCTTCATCGCGACGGGCCCGATGGCACGGACGACGCGGCTGGTGCCCATTCCGTCAGGGCTGGTGAACAGGTTGGTGGCCGTGACCCCGGGATGGGCGACCGTCGAGGTCAGCCGCGGCGCGTGGCGCTCGGCACGTCGCTGCAGCTCGGCGCCGAACAGCAGGTTGGCCAGCTTGCTGTTGCCGTAGGCCCGCTGCGGCTGGTAATGCGCCTGCGGGTTGCCCTGCAGCAGGTCTGCGTTGCCCTGCCGATGCGCCAGCGAGGCCACCGTCACGACGCGGGGCGACGGTGCGGCGAGAAGGGCCGACAGGAGGCGCCCGGTGAGCGCGAAGTGCCCCAGGTGGTTCGTGCCGAACTGCAGCTCGAACCCGTCCTCGGTCGCGCGCCACGACCGCGGCATCATCACGCCGGCGTTGTTGACGAGCAGGTCCAGCGGACCGGACCAGGCGTCGGCGAACGCCTCGACGGACTGCAGTGAGGCCAGGTCGAGCGCGGCGACCCGCACGTCGGCGTCCGCGTCCGCCGCCCGGATCGCCTCGGCGGCCTGCTCGGCCACGTCCACCTTGCGGCACGCGAGCACGACGCGGGCGCCGTGCCGGGCGAGCTCGGTCGCGGTGACCAGGCCGATGCCGGAGTTGGACCCGGTGACCACGGCGGTCGTGCCGGCGAGGGACGGGATCTGCGCAGGGGACCAGGACATGGGACGAACGCTACGTCAGGACGCCCGGTCGGTCCGCGGTCCCCGCGGACCGACCGCCTCAGACCAGCGAGTCGACGGCGTACTCGTCCAGGGCCAGCTCGTCTGCGGGCCGGGGCTCCTCGAGCACGACGTCGACCTCACTGTGCGCGCCGCAGCCGTGGTCAAGGCTCACGACGCGACCGTCGGAGGGCGACCAGGCGTTGGCGCAGACGCCGAAAAAAGACCGCAGTGCACCCGCCATCGGGACGAAGAAGCCACAGGTCGAGCACGGCGCCGGCGCCTGCTCGGCGACCGGCGCGGTGGGGCCGTTCTCGCCGTCGTACCAGCGTTGCGCCGCGGCCTCGCGGCCCTCGCCGGAGAGCACCCGCTTGCGGCCGAGCCCGAGCTCCCACTGGGCGGCCTGGTCGACGTCCTCCTCGCCGGTGGCCTCGAACCCGGGAACGAGGCGTTGGTCCTCCTCGATGAAGGGCACCACGTCGCCGGGGCCGATGTCGCCAGGTCGCAGCCGCTGGTCGTAGGGCAGCCACTCCGGGGAGAGCAGCGCGCCCTCGCCGGGCACCAGGTTGGTCTCGCAGACGGTGGCCTTCTTGCTGCGCGGCGCCCGGGCGAGGGTGATGGCCCAGCGCCAGCCGGGATAGGCGGCGGCGGTACAGGTGAAGTAGTGCGTCGCGAGGCGCTCGGCGTCCATCACGGCGCCCTCGTGGTCGCCGACCGTGCCGGGCTCGGCGATGTCCACGGCGGCCTCGCGGGCCAGGTCGACCGCATCGAACAGAACGGCGTCAGCCTTGACTGCCATGACGCTCAGACTCCGGCATTCTCGAAGTCGTCCGCGACGGCGCGCAGCACTGCAGCGACCTTCGCGGACATCTTCTTGTCGGGGTACTTCCCGCGCCGCAGGGTGTTGGAGACCCCGTCGAGGAGCTTGATGACGTCCTCGACGATGACGCTCATGTCCTCGGCCGGCTTGCGGTTGCGCGCCGCCACGGAGGCCGCCACGGACGGCGCGGGGTCCAGGACGCGGACCGACAGGGCCTGCGCGCCGCGGCGGCCCTCGACGATGCCGAACTCCACCCGGGTGCCGCCCTTGAGCGTCTCCACTCCCTCGGGAAGGGCGTTGGCGTGCAGGAACACGTCGCCGCCCTCGTCGTCACTGAGGAAGCCGAAGCCCTTCTCGGCGTCGTACCACTTGACCTTGCCTGTAGGCACTGCCCACCTCTTGCTCGTCTGGTGGCCGGCCAGGGGTCGTCCCCGGGCGCGGCTGGATGGCGCACGTTGCGCTGGCGTCAAGGCTAACCGCAAGCGCGAGCACATTGCGCCGGTATCCCCCGCTACGGCGCAGGGCGACGAAAACCAATTTCCGGCTGTCGGTGGCCGTTGGGAAGATCATCCGGTGAGCACCCCCACCCGCCCCTCCTTGTCGTCGTTCTGGCACGACCTGCCGCGCGACGGCAAGCTGCTGCTGTCCACCGTGGCCATCGAGACCCTCGGCACCGGGCTGGTCCTGCCGTTCGGGGTGATCTACCTGCACGAGGTGCGCCACTTCCCGGTCGAGACCGCCGGGGCCCTGCTCGCCGTGCCGGCGGTCGTGGGCATGGCCGTGGTGGGCCCGGCCGGCTCGCTGATCGACCGGCTCGGGGCCCGCCGCATCATCCTCGCCGGCATGACCGCGCAGATGCTCGGCAACGTCCTGCTCGCCTTCGCCGGCACGGTGTGGATGGCGGCCCTGGCCTTCGCCCTGCTCGGCGCCGCGGGCGGGGTCTTCTGGCCGGGCTTCAACGCGATGATCGGCGCGGTCGTCCCGTCGGCTATCCGGCAGCGCTACTACGGCGTCAACTTCACCCTCGTCAACCTCGGCATCGGCCTGGGCGGCCTGCTCGCCGGCCTCGTCGTCGACGTCGACCGGCCCGGCACGTTCCTCGCGGTCTACCTCGGCAACGCCGCCAGCTTCCTCGCGCCGCTGGCCGTGCTGCTGGGGCCCCTGCGCCACGTCACGGGCAAGGTCGAGGCACCGCCGGCAGAGGACCACGACGAGGCCGGCGTGCCGGCGCCGTCGTACCTCGTGCTCCTGCGCGACGGGGCGCTGCGCCCGGTGCTGCTGCTGACGTTCCTGTCGGCGTTCGTCGGCTACGCGCAGATGGAGGCCGGCTTCACGGCGTTCGCGCGCCTGGTCGGCCGGGTGTCACCGGGCACGATCGGCGCCGCCTTCGCGGTCAACACCGCCGTGATCGTCGTGCTGCAGCTGGTCGTGCTGCAGCGGATCGAGGGCCGCCGGCGCACCCGGGTGATCCTCGTCCTCTGCGCCATCTGGGCCGTGTCGTGGACCTGCCTCGGCCTCGCGGGACTGGTCCCGGGCACGTTCGCCGCGACCGCGCTCGTCGTGGCCTGCGCCGGCATCTTCGGCCTCGGTGAGACCCTGCTGCAGCCCACGATCCCGGCGATCACCAACGACCTGTCGCCGGACCACCTGCGCGGCCGCTACAACGCGATCATGGCTGCGGCCTTCCAGGGTGCGGCCATCGCCGGACCTGCGGTTGCGGGCGTGCTCATCGGGGCGGGGTGGCATGCCGGCTTCATCGGGCTGCTGCTGCTCGGCTGTGCCGCGATGGCGTGGATCGCGCTGCGGACCGAGCGCCGCATCCCACCCCACGTCAACGGCGTCGTGCAGCGCCCCGAGCCGGCGCCGGTCGGGCGCTGACCCGTCCGGGTCAGGAGGCGGAGATCCCCCAGAGGCCCTCGAACTCCTGGCCCGGAGCCAGCACGACGAGATCCTGCCCGCTGCGGAACGCGTCCGGCGGACAGGTCATCGGCTCGACCGCGACCCCGCTGGTGCGGCGCAACGGCTCGGGCAGCGCGTCACCGGTGAAGACCTGCAACCACGGGTAGGCGGCGGCGTCGGCCCAGACGGTGGTGGTGCGCCCGCCGGCCGGGTGGTGCAGCTGCACCCGCCAGCGCCCGTCACCGTTCGCGGCGAGGTGGGTGAAGGCGGTGTCGAGCTGGGCGTCCCCGACCAGACGGCCCTCGCGCCAGTCGTGCGGGCCCCCGTCGACCGGCTGCACACCGAGCGGCAGCAGCCGCTCCGGGTCGACCTTCATCGAGGACGCCGCCGGTAGCTGGAGCTCGAGCTCGTCCACCCGCTGCTCGCCGGCGGTGAGGTAGGGGTGCACGCCGAAGCCGAACGGCGCGTCCCCGGTGCCGATGTTGCGGGCGTGCGGTCGCACGGTGAGTCCCTGGTCGTCCAGCTCGTAGGTGACGGTGAGCTCCAGCGTCCAGCTCCAGCCCTGCTGGGGGTGCAGGCGATAGCCGACGGTCAGGCGGCCCTCCGCCTGCTCGAGGAGGGTCCACGAGGCCCAGCGCACCAGGCCGTGGATGGCGTTGTGCCGCGCCGGCTCGGTCAGCGCCAGCTGCTGGCTCTGGCCGTCCCGCTCGTACTGGCCGTCGGTGATCCGGTTCGGCCACGGCATCAGCAGCTGGCCGCGGCCGCCGTGGCACTCCTCGTCCCGGCCGAATCCCCACAGGACGTCCCGGCCGGCGGAGGTGAAGCTGCGCAACCCCCCACCCACCTCGACGACGACGACCTCGAGGTCACCGGAACGGATGGTCCACTGCTCGCCCGTGGGCGCGATGGGGGTGCTCACCGTGGAGAGCCTAGGACCCTGCCGGGCCCGGTCGGCCCTCCGGTTCCGCACCTGCGCCCTGCTGGGCCCGCGGCCCCGCATCTCCACCCTTCCGACCCTCCGGCCCCGCGCCCTGCAGGATCTGCACCGCCGCCTCGCGCATCTCGACCTTGCGGATCTTGCCGGTCACGGTCATCGGGAAGCTCTCGACCACGTGGACGTAGCGCGGCACCTTGTAGTGCGCCAGCTGGCCCCGGCAGAACGACCGCACGTCCTCCACGCTCAGCGGCTCGTGCCCCGGCCGCATCACCACCCACGCCATCAGCTCCTCGCCGTACCGCTCGTCGGGCACACCGACCACCGGCACGTCGGCGATCGCCGGGTGGGCGTAGAGGAACTCCTCGATCTCGCGGGGGTAGATGTTCTCCCCGCCGCGGATGACCATGTCCTTGATCCGGCCGACGATGGAGACGTAGCCGTCGGCGTCCATCGTGGCGAGGTCGCCGGTGTGCATCCAGCGCGCCCGGTCGATGGCCTCGGCCGTCTTGTCCGCCTGCTGCCAGTAGCCGAGCATGACGCTGTAGCCGCGGGTGCACAGCTCGCCCGGCTCGCCCCGCGGGACGGTGCGCCCGGTGGCCGGGTCGACGACCTTGACCTCCAGGTGCGGCATCGCGCGGCCGACGGTCTCGGTGCGCCGGGCCAGGTCGTCGTCCACGCGGGTCATCGTGGAGACCGGCGAGGTCTCGGTCATGCCGTAGCAGATGGCCACCTCGGACATGTGCATCTCGGCGACCACCCGCTTCATCACCTCCACCGGGCACGGCGAGCCGGCCATGATGCCGGTGCGCAGGCTGCTCAGGTCGTAGTACGCGAAGTCGCCGAGTCCCAGCTCGGCGATGAACATCGTGGGCACGCCGTACAGGGACGTGCAGCGTTCCTGCTGCACGGCGACCAGCGTGGCGACGGGGTCGAACGACGGCGCCGGGATGACCATGCAGGCCCCGTGCGAGGTGGCGGCCAGGTTGCCCATCACCATCCCGAAGCAGTGGTAGAAGGGCACCGGGAGGCAGATCCGGTCCTGCTCGGTGTAGTCGACCAGCTCGCCGACGAAGTAGCCGTTGTTGAGGATGTTGTGGTGGCTGAGCGTCGCGCCCTTGGGGAAGCCCGTCGTGCCCGAGGTGTACTGGATGTTGATCGGGTCGTCGGTGTCGAGGGCCGCCATCTGCTGCTCCAGCCGCTCGGGGTCGACGTCCGCGCCGCGGGCGACGAGGTCGTCCCAGCCGGCCTCGCCGATGTACACGACGTCGGTCAGCGCGCGGCACTCACCGCGCACCTGCTCGACCATGGCGCGGTAGTCCGAGCTCTTGTGCGCGACCGCGCTGACGAGCAGCCGCATGCCGGACTGGTTGACGACGTAGGCCAGCTCGTGGCTGCGGTAGGCGGGGTTGACGTTCACCAGGACGGCGCCGACCTTGGCCGTGGCGTACTGCAGCAGCATCCACTCCGGACAGTTCGGCGACCAGATGCCGACCCGGTCGCCCGCCACGATCCCGTCCGCGAGCAGACCCCGGGCGAGCGCGTCGACGTCGGCGTCCAGCTCGGCGTAGGTCCACCGGCGGCCGCTCGCGACGTCGACCAGCGCCTCGCGGTCGGCGAACCGCGCCACCGTCCGCGCCAGGTTGTCGCCGATCGTGTCCCCGAGCAGGGGGACGCTGGAGGTGCCGGAGCTGTACGACGGGAGCGCTTGCGTCACGAGTTCCTCCGTGGGGACCGCCGGGGTGTCGACCACATCCTTGCCAGCGGGCGCCCGGGCGGCAAGGAGCCGGGCCGGCGCCGATTACCGTAGGGCGCGTGGCCTCCCCCTCGTCCCGCCGCGCCGCCCCCGTGCGGAGCCTCGCCGACGACGTGCGGACCCGCAGCGACGACCACCTGAGGGCGCTGGTGCGCCGGCGCCCGGACCTCGCCCGGCCGGCGCCCTCCGACCTCACCTCCCTCGCCGCGCGGGCCGGCACACGCGCAAGCGTGCAGCGGGCCCTGGACGGCCTGGACCGGGGCCACCTGCAGGTGCTCGAGGCCTTCGCCGTCTGTGGCGACCCCGTCGACGTGGCGCAGGCGGCGGCACTGCTGGGCCGGCCGGCCAGGTCGATGGAGCCGTTCGCCGACGCCCTGTGGACGGCGGCCCTGCTCTGGCGTGGGCCCGACGGGCTGCACGTGGTGCGCGCCGTCGCCGAGGCGCTGGGCCCCCACCCGGCCGGTCTCGGGCCGTCGTTCGTCGAGCTGCGAGGGTCCGTCCCGGCCAGCCACTCGACCGGCGAGGCGATCGACGCGCTGGTGGCGCAGGCCCCGCCAGAGGCGCGGGCCATCCTGGACCGCCTGACCTGGGGCCCGCCGGTGGGTGTCCTCGGCACGGCGGGACCGACCGCGACGGCAGGCGCCTGGCTGCTCGCCCACCAGCTGATCAGCCCGCTCTCGGCCGACCACGTGGTGGTGCCGCGCGAGGTGGCCCTGCGGCTGCGCGGCGACCGGCTGCACCGCCGCCTGGACCTCGAGCCGCCACCGCTGGAGCTCACCACGCACACCGCCGACTCGGTGGACGACGCCGCCGGGGGGCAGGCCTCCGACCTGCTCGGCCTGGTCGACGAGGTCGCCGCCGACTGGGGACCCCGCCCGCCGCGCGTGCTGCGCGCCGGCGGCCTCGCCGTCCGCGACCTGCGGCGGCTGGCCACCCGGCTGGACGTCGAGCCGGACCATGCGGCCTTCGTCGCCGAGATCGCCTACATCGCCGGGCTGGTGGCCGACGACGGCTCGCTGGAGCCGGTGTGGGCGCCGACCCCCGCGTACGACGAGTGGCAGCAGCGACCCTCGGCGGACCGGTGGACCGTGCTGGCGTCGGCGTGGCTGGTGTCCGGTCGGGCGCCGCACCTGGTCGGGCAGACCCCGTCCGGTGGCAGCGGCACCGTCAACGCACTGAGCAGCGACGTGCTGTGGCCGCCGGCCCGGCAGCTGCGCGGTGACGTGCTGCGCGAGCTCGCCGACCTCCCGGCGGGCGCCGCCCCGGCCCGGGAGGGCCTGTCCGCGCGCATCCGGTGGCGCCGCCCGCTGCGCCGCGCCGAGATCGTCGACGCGGTGGTGGCCGCCGCCCTGCGCGAGGCGGAGTGGCTCGGCGTCAGCGGCCGAGGGGCACTCAGCGGGGCCGGGCGGGCGCTGGTGGGCACCGGCCGCGAGGCATCCGCGGACGTGCGTGCCGCCGCGACGGCGATGGCCTCCCACCTGCCCTCACCGGTGGAGCACGTGCTGCTGCAGGCGGACCTGACCGCGGTGGCCCCCGGGCGGCTCGAGGGCAGCCTGGCGCAGTTCATGCGGCTCGTCGCCGACGTCGAGTCCCGCGGCGGCGCGACGGTCTATCGTTTCTCCGCCGAGAGCCTGCGCCGGGGCCTGGACGCCGGGTGGTCCTCCGCCCAGATCCTCACCGGGCTGCAGGACGCCAGCCGCACGCCGGTCCCCCAACCGCTGGAGTACCTCGTCGGCGACGTGGCCCGCCGGCACGGCCAGACCCGCGTCGGGACGGTGACCTCCTACGTCCGCAGTGACGACGAGGCCGTGCTCGACAGCATGCTCGCCGACCGCGGCCTGTCGGCGCTGCAGCTGCGTCGCATCGCCCCCACCGTGCTGGTGTCGCCGGTGCAGGCCACCACGGTGCTGGACATGCTGCGCGACAACGGTTACGCCCCGGTTGCCGAGTCGATGGACGGCGGCGTGCTGGTGCCGCCCACCTCCCACCACCGGACGCCCGCGCGCCGGGCCCCCGCCTCTCCGGCGCTCAGCTCGGTGGTGGACGAGGAGTTCACCGAGACGCTGGTGGCCGCGCTGCGCGCGGGCGAGGCATCGGCGGACTACGACCGTGCCCGCGAGGAGTCGCAGCCCGGTCCGCGGCTGCCGTCGACCGAGCCCGCCGTGACCCTGGCCCTGCTGCGCGACGCGGCCGCCGACCAGCACGGGGTGTGGATCGGCTACGCCGACGGTGAGGGCCGGGCGACGCGGATGCTGTTCTTCCCCCAACGGGTCGACGGTGGGCGGGCTGTCGGCACGGTGGACGGCTCGAACATCGAGCGCGCGTTCTCGATCCACCGGATCACCGGCGCGGCGTCCGCCTAGAGCCGCGGCGTGCGCCCGGCGCCTTGCGCCGCGCGTCCGCTTGGCGCCGGCGCCGCGTGGACAGCGACCTGCCGGCCTCAGCCGCGCAGGTTGCGCTTGAAGCCGATGTGGCTGGCCTCGAAGCCCAGCGCGTCGTAGAACGCGTGGGCACCCTTGCGGCTGGTGGACGACGTGAGCTGCACCATCGCCGCCCCACGGCGCCGGGACTCCTCGACGGCCCACTCGATCAGCACGGTGCCGAGCCCGCTGCGCCGCTCGTCGACCCTGACCCGGACCGCCTCGATCTGGCCCCGCAGCGCGCCCTGGTGGGACAGCCCGGGAATGAGGCTCAGCTGCAGCGTGCCGACGACCTCACCGCCGCGCTCGGCCACCACGAGCACCTGGCCGGGGTCGCGGGACACGGCGACGAAGGCCCTGGCATACGGCGCGAGGTCGTCGGGGTTCTCCCGCCCGGCGCCCAGCGGGTCGTCCATCAGCAGCCCGACGATGGCGCTGAGGTCGTCGAGCGTGGCGGGGCGGATGGACAGCCCGGCCGGCTCGACGGCGCCCGCGGCGCCGGTCACGACCCACCCCCCAGCGCCTTGACCACCCGCGAGGGCGACGGGCGGCCCAGCTGCCCGGCCATCCAGACGCTGGTCGCCACCAGCGCGTCGAGGTCGACGCCGGTCTCGATGCCCAGGCCGTCCAGCGCCCAGACGAGGTCCTCGGTGGCCAGGTTGCCGGTGGCGCTGCGCGCATAGGGACACCCGCCCAGGCCACCGGTGGAGGCATCGACGACGGTGACGCCGTCGGCGAGCGCGGCCAGGGTGTTGGCCAGCGCCTGCCCGTAGGTGTCGTGGAAGTGCACGCCGACCCGGTCCGGGCCGATACCCCGGACGTCGAGCGCCTCCAGCAGCCGGTGCACGTGGCCGGTGGTCCCGACGCCGATGGTGTCGCCGATGCTCAGCTGGTCGCAGCCGAGGTCCATGAGGCGCTGGGCGACGTCGACCACCTGGGCGACCGGCACGTCGCCCTCCCACGGGTCGCCGAAGCACATCGAGACGTACGCCCTCACCCACACCCCCTCGGCGCGGGCCCGCTCCACCACCGGGGCGAACATCGCCACGGACGCCTCCACGCTGCGGTTGAGGTTCTTGCGGGCGAAGGTCTCGGTGGCACTGCCGAAGATCGCGACGGCCGAGACGCCGAGCCCGAGCGCCCGGTCCAGGCCCTTCTCGTTGGGCACGAGCACCGGCCGGCGCACACCGAGGCCCTCGTCGCCGAGCAGTCCGAGCAGCTCCTCGGCGTCCGCGAGCTGCGGCACCCACGCGGACGGCACGAACGAGGTGGTCTCCACGGTGCCGAGGCCGGCGGCGACCAGTCGGCGCACGAACTCGGCCTTCACGGCCGCCCGCACCACCGTCTTCTCGTTCTGCAGGCCGTCGCGCGGACCCACCTCGTAGATCGTCACGCGCTCCGGCAGGCCACTCCTCGGCTCCCGCTGCGGTCGTCGCATCGTCCACCTCCTGGTCGGCGCCCATCCTGTCAGGACGCGGTACGCCGCCGGGCTCCCGGGCGCCGGCCGCGTCCGGCCGCATCGGCGGTCACCGGACGAGCACACCGGGCGTTGCTAGATTGAGCGAACCGCCCGGAAAGACGGGCCACCACCGGGAAGGCACAGCGGATGAGCGAGCCCACGAACGGCACCGGCGAGCGCGACGAGCGCGCCGGCACCGCCGGCACCCCCGGCAGCGCCGGCACCGGCGGGGACGGCGGGGCCTCCCGCGAGGAGCCCCGGCACGACGACCCCACAGCGCCGATCTGGTCCGATCCGACCGCCTCGATCCCCGAGCCGCCGGCGGCGCCGCACGACGCCCCGCCGCCGGCCCCGCCCGGTCCGCCGTCAGGCTCGCCCTACGCCGCACCGTCCCCGTACGCCGCACCCTCGCCGTACGGCCAGCAGCCCGCCTCCTCCGAGCGGCCGAACCCCTACGCCTACGACAAGGAGGCGGCCGCCGCGCGCGAGGAGCACCAGCAGGGCGCGCCGTCGGGCGCGTACGGCCCGCAGCAGCCGTACCCGCAGCAGCCGCCGTACGGGCAGCAGCCGTACTACGGACCCTCCGAGCCGGCCTTCCCCGATCCCAGCCATGCGGGCCCGTCGCCGTACAGGGACCCCTCCGCCAAGCCGTGGGGCCTGACCTCCGGCAGGGCCACCGCGGTGCTCGTGCTGGGCATCGCGTCCCTGGTGCTCTTCTGCTGCCTGGGCGCCGGGGTGATCCCCGCCATCGTCGCGCTCGTACTGGCCCCGGGGGCCAAGCGCGAGATCGTCGCCTCCGGTGGCGGCCTCACCGGCCTCGGGCAGGTCAAGGCCGGCCAGATCATGTCGATCATCGCCCTCGTCCTCACCATCCTGGCCGCGATCGGGCTGGTCGCGGCGATCGCCTCGGGTGCCTTCAACACCAACAACAGCGACTTCTCGGGCACCTACTGAGCGTCGTGAGGGGGCAAGGCCGGGGAACACCCTTCCGCCCCGGCGTGTTGGTGCAGACACCATGACTGACGGACCCCTGATCGTCCAGAGCGACAAGACCCTCCTGCTCGAGGTCGAGCACGCCGATGCCGAGGCCGCACGCCGGGCCATCGCGCCGTTCGCCGAGCTCGAACGGGCACCGGAGCACGTCCACACCTACCGGCTCACCCCACTCGGCCTGTGGAACGCCCGCGCCGCCGGGCACGACGCCGAGCAGGTCGTCAACGCCCTGATCACCTACAGCCGCTACGCCGTCCCGCACGCGCTGCTGGTCGACGTCGCCGACACGATGGACCGCTACGGCCGCCTGACGCTGGAGAAGGACGGCGACCGGCTCGTGCTGCACAGCACCGACCGTCCCGTGCTGGAGGAGGTCCTGCGACACAAGCGGATCCAGCCGCTGCTCGGCGAGCGCCTCGACGACTCCACCGTGCTGGTCCACCCCTCCGAGCGCGGCCACCTCAAGCAGCAGCTGCTCAAGGTCGGCTGGCCGGCCGAGGACCTCGCCGGCTACGTCGACGGCGAGGCGCACCCGATCGCGCTGGACGAGGCCGAGTGGTCGCTGCGGCCCTACCAGCAGCAGGCGGTCGACGGGTTCTGGCACGGCGGCTCGGGTGTGGTCGTCCTGCCCTGCGGGGCGGGCAAGACCCTCGTGGGTGCCGGCGCCATGGCCAAGGCCGCGGCGACGACGCTGATCCTGGTCACCAACACCGTCTCGGCGCGGCAGTGGCGTGACGAGCTGCTGCGGCGGACCACCCTGACCGAGGACGAGATCGGCGAGTACTCCGGTGCCCGCAAGGAGATCCGCCCCGTCACGATCGCGACCTACCAGGTGCTGACGACCAAGCGCAAGGGCGTCTACCCCCACCTCGACCTGCTCGACGCCCGCGACTGGGGCCTCATCCTGTACGACGAGGTCCACCTGCTGCCGGCGCCGATCTTCCGCATGACGGCCGACCTCCAGGCCCGCCGGCGCCTCGGCCTCACCGCCACCCTGGTGCGCGAGGACGGGCGCGAGGCCGACGTCTTCAGCCTGATCGGGCCCAAGCGGTTCGACGCGCCGTGGAAGGACATCGAGGCCCAGGGCTACATCGCGCCGGCCGACTGCGTCGAGGTCCGGGTCACCCTGCCGGACGCCGAGCGGATGACCTACGCCATGGCCGAGGCCGAGGACCGCTACCGCCTGGGCTCCACCAGCGACAGCAAGAACGCCGTCGTCCAGGCCCTGGTCGAGAAGCACCGCGGCGAGCCCACCCTCGTGATCGGTCAGTACCTCGACCAGCTGGACACCCTCGCCGGGCGGCTGGACGCCGACCTGATCACCGGGGAGACCACCGTCGCCGTACGGCAGAAGCTCTTCCAGCAGTTCCGCGCCGGCGAGATCGGGCTGCTCGTGGTGAGCAAGGTCGCGAACTTCTCGATCGACCTGCCCGAGGCCAGCATCGCCATCCAGGTCTCCGGCACGTTCGGCTCCCGCCAGGAGGAGGCCCAGCGCCTCGGCCGGGTGCTGCGGCCCAAGGGCGACGGTCGCACCGCGCACTTCTACACGGTGGTCTCCCGCGACACCGTCGACGCGGACTTCGCCGCCCACCGGCAGCGGTTCCTCGCCGAGCAGGGCTACTCCTACCGGATCGTCGACGCCGACGACATCCTCCGCCCGGCCGGGCCGACCGAGCCGAGCGAGCCCAGCGAGCCCAGCGACACCGTCTGACCGCTGCCGCGCGGCCGGTCTCGCGCCGGGCCAGGTGCAGACCGGGCGGTGCCTGGGTAATGGCACCGTCATGAGCCCACGTCACGACACCGTCCTGCTCGACGTCGACGGCACCCTGGTCGACACCACCTACCACCACGCCCTCGCGTGGGCGCGGGCCTTCCGCAGCCTCGACATCGACGTGCCGCTGTGGGAGGTCCACCGCGCCATCGGCATGGGCGGCGACAAGCTCGTCGCTGCCGTCGCCGGGGACGAGGTGGAGCAGCGTCACGGGGACGACCTGCGCCAGCGCTGGCTGGAGGAGTACGAGCCGCTGCGCCCCGAGGTGATGCCCCTGCCGGGGGCGGCCGACCTCGTGCGCCTGCTGAAGGACCGCGGCTTCCGCGTAGCGCTGGCCTCCTCGGGCAAGCCCCAGCACACCGAGCAGGCGGTCGAGCTGCTCGGGGTCGGCGACCTGCTCGATGCGGTGACCACCTCGGAGGAGACCAGCGAGTCCAAGCCGGAGCCCTCCATCCCCGAGACGGCCCTGACGAAGGCCGGCGGCACCAGCGCGATCATGGTCGGCGACTCCACCTTCGACATCGAGGCCGCGGCCCGCATGGGCGCGCCGTGCGTCGGGGTGCGCACCGGTGGCTTCGGCGTGGACGAGCTCGAGGGCGCCGGGGCGGTGCTGGTCGCCGACGACCCGCGCGCGCTGCTCACCGCCGACTGGGATGCGCTCGCGGTCGCCGAGGCCCCGAAGCCCTCCTGAGACGGGTCCGCAGGCTCCCAGCGAACTCTCAGGGAGCGGAGCCACGATGGCACCGTGACCGCCACTGTGCCGGAGGCCCGGCTCCTCGTCGTCGAGGACGAGCCCAACATCCGAGAGCTCCTTGCCACGTCCCTGCGCTTCGCCGGCTTCGAGGTCCACGTGGCCGGTGACGGCGCCGCCGCCCTCAAGCAGGCCGCCGAGCACCAGCTCGACCTGGTCGTGCTCGACGTGATGCTCCCGGACATGGACGGCTTCACCGTCACCCGCCGACTGCGCGACAGCGGGCGCGTCCTGCCGATCGTCTTCGTCACCGCCCGGGACTCCCTCGACGACAAGGTCAAGGGCCTGACCGTGGGCGGTGACGACTACGTCACCAAGCCGTTCAGCCTCGAGGAGGTCGTCGCCCGGATCCGTGCGGTTCTGCGGCGTACCCGGGGTGAGGTGGCCGACGAGGGCACCATGACGTTCGCCGACCTGCAGCTCGACGAGGACTCGCACGAGGTCCGCCGCGGCCGCCGGGTGATCGACGTGTCGCCGACCGAGTTCAAGCTGCTCCGCTACCTCATGCTCAACCCCAACCGCGTGCTGTCCAAGGCCCAGATCCTGGACCACGTCTGGGACTACGACTTCCGGGGCGAGTCCGGGATCGTGGAGTCCTACATCTCCTACCTGCGCCGCAAGATCGACGTGGAGGAGCCGCCGCTGATCCACACCAAGCGCGGCGTCGGTTACGTCCTGCGCCTGCCCCCCGAGTCCGTATGACGGCCGCTTCGGCCACCCTCGCCACGCCTGCACGCACCAGCCCCGGCGCTGCGCGCTCCCTCGACTCGATGCCGCTGCGGGTCCGGTTGGTGGCGGTGGTGCTCGTGCTGCTCTTCACCGCCCTGACGCTCACCGGCCTGACCACGATCGTCCTGATGAAGCGCTCGCTGATGACCGCGGTCGACCGCGACCTGGCCCAGGCCGCCGTACCGACCGCCTCCCAGGCACTGGACCAGCTGCGCAGCAACCGTCCGGGCACCCTCCCGACGAGCTACGCGGTGCGCTTCATGCCGGCCAACGGCGACGCCGTCATCTTCGGGCCGCCCTCGACCGCCGAACGGCACCAGCACCCGGACATCCCGCGCCTGGCCATCAACGACCCGCGGGTGCGCACGCACAAGCCCTTCACCGTCGGGTCGACCGACGACGGCGACGCCCGCTGGCGCGTGATCGCCGGGGCGACGGACGCCAACATCGCCACCTACGCGGTCGCCGTGTCGCTCGACAACGTCGACACCTCGGTGCGCGACATGCGCAACTGGGCCATCCTCATCGACGCCGCCGTGATGGTCGCCTGCGCGATCACCGCCTGGTACGGCGTACGCCGCGCCTTCCGGCCGCTCACCCAGATCGAGGACACCGCCGCGGCCATCGCCGCGGGCGACCTGACCCGGCGCGATCCCCGAACGCACCGCCCAGGACGAGGTCAGCAGCCTGTCGACCTCGCTGAACGTCATGCTCGCCCAGATCGAGCAGTCGTTCGCCGTCCGTGAGGCCTCCGAGGAACGGATGCGGCAGTTCGTCGCCGACGCCTCGCACGAGCTGCGGACCCCGCTCGCGGCGGTGCGGGGCTATGCCGAGCTGTTCCGCCAGGGCGCCGTGAACACGCCCGAGGACGTGGCCACCGCGATGCGGCGGATCGAGGACGAGGCCACCCGGATGGGCGGACTCGTCCAGGACCTGCTGCTGCTGGCCCGGCTGGACGACCAGCGGCCGATGCAGTTCGCCCCTGTGGACCTCACCGTGCTCGTGGCCGACGCCGCCCAGGACGCCCGTGCCCTCGACCCGGCCAGGACGGTCACCGTCCTCGGCCTCGGCGGCGACCTGGCCCCGACCGTCGTCCAGGCCGACGACGCGCGACTGCGGCAGGTGCTCACCAACCTGGTCGGCAACGCCATCAACCACACCCCTGAGGGCACCCCGGTCGAGATCGCCGTCGGCAGCCCGGCTCCCGGCCGCGCCGAGATCCAGGTGCGTGACCACGGGCCGGGCGTGGACCCGGCCAAGGCCCGCCGGGTGTTCGAGCGCTTCTACCGCGCCGACCCCTCCCGTGTGCGCGGCAAGGGCGGTGGCAGCGGGCTGGGCCTGGCCATCGTGGCGGCGGTCGTCGCGGCGCACCGCGGCCAGGTCGGGGTCGCGCAGACCCCCGGCGGAGGCGCGACCTTCGTCGTGGACCTGCCCACAGCAAACTCCCAGCAACCGCACAGCGTCGTTTGACCCCCATGAGGTTGGGTAGTTGTCACCACCCTCCGAAGGAGCCCACCCCGATGTCGCAGACACCCACGCCAGACTCCCCCCAGCAGCCGGAGCCGTCGCCGCAGCAGCCGACCCAGCCGCTCTGGTACGGCGAACCGTCGCGCCACGAGGCTTCGTACGCCGGAGCCGGCGCCCCGTCGTACCCGCCACAGCCCGCCGCTTCCCCGCAGCAGTCGTCCCCGGGGGGTCCCGGCGGCGCCGGGACCGGCTCCACCATGGAGGCCCCGCCGCGACGCCGCCGCTGGACCGAGATCGGCTCGGTCGCCGCGCTGGCGGCGGTCCTGGCCAGCGGCACGACCTATGCGGTCACCCACGGCGACGTGACAGCGGACAGCGCCAGCGCACCCACGGCGGCCACCAGCCAGCTGACCCAGACCGCGCCCGTGGCCCAGGCCAACCCGCAGGCACCCAACTGGAGCGCCACGGCGGCGGCGGTCTCCCCCAGCGTCGTGTCCATCACGGTCAAGAGCCAGCAGGGCGGCGCCCAGGGCTCCGGGGTGATCATCGACGGCAAGGGCCGCATCGTGACCAACAACCACGTCGTGACGGGAGCCGGCGACCAGTCCCAGCTCTCGGTGACACTGACGGACGGGCGCACCTACGGCGCCAGCGTCGTCGGCACCGACCCCTCCACGGACCTCGCCGTCATCCAGATGCAGAACGCGCCGTCCAACCTGGTCCCGATCCGCACCGGCAACGCCGACACGCTCAAGGTCGGCGACCCGGTCATGGCCGTGGGCAACCCGCTCGGCCTGGCCGGCACCGTCACGACCGGCATCGTCAGCGCGCTCAACCGCCCTGTGACCACCAGCCAGGAGCAGAGCCCGAGCCAGGACCCGTTCGGGCAGAACCAGCAGCAGGGCGAGCCCGTCGTGACCAACGCGATCCAGACGAGTGCGGCCATCAACCCCGGCAACAGCGGTGGCGCCCTGGTCAACGCCAGCGGCCAGCTGGTGGGCATCAACTCCTCGATCGCCTCGGTCGGCTCCTCCGACACCGGCGGTCAGAGCGGCAACATCGGCATCGGCTTCGCGATCCCGGTCAACGAGGTGACATCCATCGCCGACCAGCTGGTCGCCCACGGCAAGGCGGAGCACGCCTACCTCGGGGTGAGCACCCAGGACGACAGCGTCAAGGACGGCTCTGCCGCGCGCGCGGCCGCCTCCGTCACCGCCGTCGTCGGCGGAACCCCGGCGGCCAAGGCGGGCCTGCAGCGGGGCGATGCGATCATCGCGGTCGACGGCGAGCCGGTCGACAGCGGACTGTCGCTCGTGGCCCAGGTGCGCGAGCGGGGCGTCGGCGACACGGCCAAGCTCACCATCGTGCGCGACGGTCAGCGCAAGGACGTCCAGGTCACCCTGGCCAGCAAGCCCAGCTCCAACCAGTAACCACGCCGGCTGGAGCCCGGAGCGGCACAGCGACAGGCGTGAGCGCTCCTGCGGGAGCGCCCCACCGCCTGTTGCTACCGGCCACGGCCTTCCCCGGCTAGGCTGCACGGCTCACCCCCTGCACCTGCCCGCGGAAGGCCGTTGTCGTCATGCCGGTTGCTCCTGAGCTCCAGCGCGAGCGCGAGCACCTCGCCCGGGCGCGGGCCGAGCTGGCCCGCATGCGCGAGCAGACGCTCTCCCTCGAGGCGCACGGCGGCGACCGGGTGTCCAGCGAGTTCCTCGCCGCCACGCTCCACCGGCGGGCTCAGTCCCTGGTGGACGACCCCAGCTCGACGCTCTTCTTCGGCCGCATCGACCGTGGCGCCGACGCAGGGGTCCCCCGGGGCGCCGACCCCGCCACGGCACCAGTCGGTGCCACCGAGCGCTGGTACATCGGACGACGCCACGTGGCCGACGCCGCCGGCGACCCGGTGGTCATCGACTGGCGGGCCGAGGTGTCCACTGCTTTCTACCGCGCCTCGCGCACCACGCCGATGGACGTCCGGCTGCGCCGCCGGTTCGGCATCGACCGGGGCACGCTCACGGCGTACGAGGACGAGCACCTGACCGACCCCGGCGAAGCGACCGGGGCGAGCGACATCCTCGCCAGCGAGATCGAGCGCCCGCGCGAGGGCCCCATGCGCGACATCGTCGCGACCATCCAGCCCGAACAGGACGTCATCGTCCGGTCCGACGTGGCCACGACGATCTGCGTGCAGGGTGCGCCGGGCACCGGCAAGACCGCGGTGGGGCTGCACCGCGCGGCGTGGCTGCTCTACGCGTTCCGGGAGCGGCTGGCCCGCGCCGGCGTCCTGGTGATCGGCCCGAACCGGGCGTTCCTGGACCACATCGGCGCCGTGCTCCCGGCCCTCGGCGAGGTCGAGGTCAGCCACGCGACCATCGAGGAGCTGCTGGCCAGCGTGCCGGTCCGCGGCGTCGACAGCGTGGAAACCGCTGTGCTCAAGGGGGACTCGCGCCTGGCCGAAGTGCTGCACCGCGCCGTGTGGTCCCACGTCAGCGTCCCCACCGAGCCTCTCGTGCTGCCGCGCGGCGCGCACAAGTGGCGGGTCCCCGCCCACGAGGTGGCCGACATCGTCGAGGAGCTGCGCACCCGTGGCGTCCGCTACGAGGCCGCGCGCCAGATGCTGGCACACCGGCTCGCCCACGCCGTCCTCCTGCGGATGGAGCGGGCCGGCGACTCCCCCGACGACCGGGTGCAGGACGCCGTGGCGCGCTCGGCCGTGGTCCGCCGCTACTGCGCGACGGTGTGGCCGGCGCTCGACCCGCGCACGGTGCTCTTCCAGCTCCTCGGCGACCCCGACGCCCTCGCCCGCGCCGCGGACGGGCTGCTCGACGACGCCGAGCAGCGGCTCCTGCGCTGGTCATCGGCGCCCGGGAGCCGCGGCAGCGCACGGTGGTCGGCCGCCGACACGGTGCTGCTGGACGAGGTCCGCGACCACCTGCAGCGCACGCCCAGCCTCGGGCACGTGGTGCTCGACGAGGCGCAGGACCTCTCGCCGATGCAGCTGCGGGCGGTCGGCCGGCGCTGCTCCACCGGCTCGGCGACGGTGCTCGGCGACATCGCCCAGGGCACGACGCCGTGGGCGACCGACTCGTGGGCGTCGTCGCTGCACCACCTGGGCAAGGCCGACGGACACATCGAGGTCCTCGACCGCGGCTTCCGGGTGCCTGCCACGGTGATCGAGTACGCCGCGCAGCTGCTGCCTGCCATGGCTCCCGGCCTCGGCGCCCCGGTCTCCGTCCGCGAGAACCCGGGGCGGCTGGACATCGAGCGCGTCGCGCCCGACGACCTGCTCGACCGGCTGGTGTCCGTCGTGCACGACAGTGCGCTGCGCCCGGGCTCCATCGGCGTGATCGTGGCCGATGCACAGGTGCCCGACGTGGCGAAGGCGCTCTCAGGCAAGGGGATTCGAGCACGGCCTGCTCGGCGCCGACCACGGCGACGTGCAGCACCAGGTCGATGTCGTGCCCGCGAGCGTCGCCAAGGGCCTGGAGTTCGACCGGGTCGTCGTCATCGAGCCCTCCGCGATCGCCGCGGCCGAGCCGGACGAGCGCACCGGCCTGCGCCGGCTCTACGTCATCCTGACCCGCGCGGTCTCCGAGCTCACAGTCCTGCATGCGCGGGACCTCCCGGAGCAGCTCGCCGCCTGAGCAGGGGGCCCGTTTGCCGTGGCGGAGCGGATCGCCGCCGGAGCGGCTCGCGCCGGCGCCTGCGGTGACAGACTGTGCGCCGTGCCTGCCCTGATCTCCTGGTGGACCCTCGACGTCCGCACCCTTGCTCCCGAGGCGCACGGCGACGCCGTGGCCCGCACCGGCGCGGAGCTGCTGGGCCGGTGGAACGACCCGGCCCGGCGCTACCACGGCACGACCCACCTGGTGGAGATGTTCTGGGCGCTGGAGGACCTCGAGGCCGCCGGCGAGATCGACGACCGGCAGGCGTGCCTCGCCCGGCTGGCGGCGTGGTTCCACGACGCGGTGTACGACGCCCGTGCCCGGCCGGGTGCGAACGAGGCGGACAGCGCGGCGTACGCCGTCGCCTCCCTACGACGACTTCGCCTGCCGGAGCAGCACGTCCGCTCGGTGGAGGACCTGGTGCGGATGACCGATGGGCACAGCGCACCGGCCGGCGACCCGCTCTCCGCAGCGTTCCACGACGCCGACCTGTGGATCCTGGCGGCTCCGGAGCCGCGTTTCGACGCCTACTGCGCGCAGGTGCGTGAGGAGTACGCGTTCGTGGACGAGCAGGCGTATCGCGCCGGGCGCAGCGCGGTCCTGCAGCCGTTCGCGGAGCGCGACGCCGTCTACCGGACCCGGCACGCCCGCCGGGAGTGGGACGGGCAGGCCAGGCTCAACCTGTCCCGCGAGCTGACCCGTCTGCGCGACTGACTCCCACGGTGGCACGCCGGGCCCCGGCTCGAGCCGGCTCCTCAGCGGCGTCGCGCGATCACCCAGGTCACCACCGCGGTCACCGCGCAGGCCGCCACGACCGGACCGAACCTGCGCAGCAGCACCGGCACCATGACGTTGCCGAGGTCCAGCTCCGGCACCGTCTCCGTCGGGGCCGTGCGGGTGGCGACCGGTGGGGACACCGGGACGGCAGCACTGCGCTGGCCGGCAGCGGACGACGCCGCAACGCCCGCTCCCGAAGGCCCGGCAGCTGCAGCGCCTGCCGCCGGGGCCTGAGCCCCCGTGACGGCGACGTGCATCCTCCCCTGCGGCGGCACGTCGCCATCGGTGGACGCCCCGCCCCCCGGTGCAGCCTGCTCGGGCACGATCGACCCCGCCGTCGCGGCCGTGGCCGCCTCTGCCGGGGATTCCTCTGCGGTGACGGCCTCCCCGGCCGCCGCCGCAGCAGCCGGTGCGCCGGCCGCCTCGCCGCCCAAGCGGGTGGAGAGGCAGTCGGCGAACTGGTCGAGGATCTTGGTGCCGACGTCCTGAATCACACCCCGACCGAACTGCGCCGGGCGGCCGGTGATCTTCAGGTCGGTGTGCACGACCACCCTGGTGCCTGCGCCGTCCTCCTCGAGGCGCGCGGTGATGGTGGCTCCCGCGGTCCCGTTGCCGCGCTTGTCCTTGCCGTTCGCCTCGATCACGACCCGCCGGGCCGCCTCGTCCCGTTCCCGCCAGATGCCTTTCCCGGCGTACATCAACGCGATCGGGCCGAGCTTGATCTTCGCCGTACCGGTGAAGTCGTCCCCGTCCACGGAGGTGATGACCGCTCCGGGGAAGCACGGCGCGATCAGCTCGAGGTCGTTGAACGCGGTCCAGGCGTCGCCGACGGACATCGGGACCGTGAAGACGTGTTCGAGGTCCACAGGCCGCTCAGCTCGCCCCGGCGGCCGCGAGGACGGCGCGTCCGGTCAGGACACCGGCGAGGTGCCGGCGGTAGTCCTCGTCGCCGTTGGCGTCGTTGGGCGGGGACGTGCCCTCGCCGGCCGACCGGGCTGCGGCCTTGATCGCGTCGGCGGTCGCCGGCTGCCCCACGAGGGCCTCCTCCACCGACCGCGCGCGGATGGGGACCGAGCCCATGTTGGTCAGACCCACCCGGGCCTCGGCGATCGTGCCGCCCTCCACCCGCACCGCAGCGGCGACCGCCACCACCGACCACGCCTGGGCGACGCGCGAGAACTTCTCGTAGGCCGCGCCCCAGCCGGTGTAGCGCGGGACGCGGACCTCCACGAGCAGCTCCCCGTCCTGCACCGAGGTGGTGAAGAAGTCCTGGAAGAACTCCGCCGCCGGCACGGTGCGCCGACCGGAAGGACCGGCGATGACCAGCTCGGCGTCCAGCGCCAGCGCCGGGGCCAGCAGGTCCCCCGCGGGGTCAGCGTGCACGAGTGCGCCGCCGAACGTGCCCCGGTGCCGCACCTGTGGGTCGGCCACCGTCTCCGAGGCCGTCGCGAGCAGCAGCGCGTGCTGGCGGACGAGGGGGTCGCGGGTGACGGTGTCGTGCGTGGTCATGGCGCCGATGACGATGGCGTCGCCGTCCTCACGGACGCCACGCAGGGCCTCGATCCGGCCCAGGTCGACCACGACCTCCGGCGCGGCGAGGCGCAGCCGCAGGACCGGCAGCAGGCTCTGGCCGCCGCCGAGGACCTTGACGTCCTGACCGGCGTCGCCCAGCTCGGCCAGCAGGCGCAGGGCGTCCTCGATGCTGGTCGGTGCGTGGTAGCTGAACTGTGCCGGGATCATGCCGGGCTCCCCTCGGTGCCGCTGCCAGTGGTGTCGCTGCCCGTCGTGGCACTGCCTGTGGTGGCACTGCCTGTGCCGCCGCTCCCCGTCGCGCCGCCACTGCTGACGTCGGAGCCTGCGGCGTCGCTGCGCAGGTCGGTGTCGGAGCCGACACCGCCGGACTGGACGGCCTCGGGCCAGTGGCCGCCCGCCGAGGCGGCCTCGCCCTCGCCGGTGACGGTGGCGGCGGCGCTACGGACCGCCTTCCAGACCCGCTGTGGTGACAGCGGCATGTCGATGTCCCTGACCCCGAGGTGGCGCACCGCGTCCAGCACCGAGTTGACCACCGCCGGCGTGGAGGCGATCGTGCCCGCCTCGCCGACTCCCTTGACCCCCAACGGGTTGGTGGTCGAGGCGGTCGTCGTACGGTCGGTCGTGAAGTGCGGCAGGTCCGGCGCACCGGGCACCAGGTAGTCGACGAACGTCGCCGTCGTCAGCGTCCCCTGGTCGTCGTGGACCGCCTCCTCGTAGAGGGCCTGGGCGATGCCCTGAGCCAGGCCGCCGTGCACCTGCCCCTCGACGATCAGCGGGTTGACCACCTCCCCGATGTCGTCGACGCAGACGTAGGAACGGATCTTCACCGCGCCCGTCTCGGTGTCGACCTCGGTGGCACACAGGTGCGTGCCGTGCGGGTAGGAGAAGTTCTCCGGGTCGAAGGTGGCGTCGGAGTCCAGCGTCGCCTCCACACCATCGGGCAGGTTGTGCGCGGTGAACACGGCGAACGCGATGTCGGCCATGCCCACCCCCTGGTCGGTGCCCCGGACGGTGAACCGGCCGCGCTCGAAGTCGAGGTCGTCGGCGTTGGCCTCCAGGATGTGGGCCGCGATGACCTTGGCCTTGTCGATGACCTTCTCGGCCGCCTTGACCACCGCGATGCCGCCCACGACCAGCGACCGGGACCCGTAGGTGTCCAGACCCCGGGGCGAGGTCTGGGTGTCCCCGTGCAGCACCTCGACGTCCTCGAACGCCACACCCAGCTTGTCGGCGACGATCTGGCTCCACGCCGTCTCGTGCCCCTGTCCGTGGGCGCTGGCGCCGGTGATGACCTCGACCTTGCCGGTGGGCAGCATCCGGATCGAGGCGGTCTCCCAGCCGCCGGCCGCGTAGTCGAGGGCACCCAGCACCCGTGACGGCGCGAGGCCGCACATCTCGGTGAAGGTGGAGATGCCGATGCCCAGCTGCACGGGGTCCTTGCGCTCGCGCCGCTCAGCCTGCTCGCGTCGCAGTCCCTCGTAGTCGAACAGCTCGGTCGCCCGGCTCGTGGCCGCCTCGTAGTTGCCCGAGTCGTACTCGAGGCCGGCCACCGTGGTGAAGGGGAACTCCTCGTGCCGGATCCAGTTCTGCTTCCGCACCTCGAGCGGGTCACGGCCGAGCTCCACCGCCAGCTCGTCCATCATCCGCTCGATGCCGAACGTCGCCTCGGGCCGCCCGGCGCCGCGGTAGGCGTCGGTCCAGGTCTTGTTGGTGAACACGTTGGTGCAGGCGAACCGGTAGGCGCCGAACTTGTAGATCGAGTTGAACATGAAGGCCCCGAGGATCGGGACGCCCGCGGTCACGAGGCCGAGGTAGGCGCCCATGTCGGCGAGCAGCTCGACCTTGAGCCCGGTGACCGTGCCGTCCTTGCGCGCCGCCAGCGTGAGCCGCTGGACCTGGTCGCGGCCGTGGTGGCCGGTCATGATCGACTCGGAACGGGTCTCGGTGAACTTCACCGGCTTGCCGAGCCGCCGGGCGACCAGGAAGGTCACCAGCTCCTCGGGGGTGAACTGCAGCTTGCCACCGAAGCCGCCCCCGACGTCGGGCGCGATCACCCTGATCTTGGACTCGGAGACCCCGGTCACCAGGGCCAGCATGATCCGCAGGATGTGCGGCACCTGCGTGGCCGACCACATCGTGGTCTGCTCACCCGTCGGGTCGACCACGGTCGAGCGCGGCTCCATGAAGGCGGGGACCAGCCGCTGCTGGCGGAACCGGCGCTCGATCACGACACCGTCCGTGCGCGCCGCGGCGATCGCCTCCTCGACGTCGCCACCGGTGCCCGCCTCCGCTGAGTCGAAGACCCAGGTGGCACTGCGGTTGGAGCCGAGCTCGGCGTGGACGAGGTCCGCCCCGTCCTGCGCGGCTTGCTCGATGTCGAGGACGACCGGCAGCTCCTCGTAGTCGACGTCGACCAGGTCGGCGGCGTCACGGGCCTCGCTGTAGGTCCGCGCGACCACGACGGCCACGGCCTCGCCGGCGAACGCCACGTGGTCCACAGCCAGCGCCGGGTGGCGCGGGGTCAGCATGTCCTTGGTGATCGGCCATGCCGTCGGCAGGGACCCCTGCTCGGCGTCGAGGTCGGCCCCGGTCAGCACCGCCACGACGTTGGGCGAGGCCTTGGCAGCCGTGGTGTCCACCGAGGAGATGCGCGCGTGGGCGTAGGGGCTGCGGACGAAGGCGAGGTGCAGCATGCCCGGCAGGACGATGTTGTCGGTCCACTTCGTGCGGCCGGTGATGAGGCGCCGGTCCTCCTTGCGGCGGCGCGCGCGGCCCAGCTCGAGCCCGGGGCGGTCGTCGACGGCAGTCACTGGGGCACCCCCGCCGCGGCGGCGGCCTTCACGGCCGCGACGATGTTCTGGTAGCCGGTGCACCGGCACAGGTTGCCCTCGAGCCCCTCACGGATCTCGGTCTCGTCAGGGTTGGGGTTGTCCTTCAGCAGCGCGCAGGCCGACATGATCATGCCGGGGGTGCAGTAGCCGCACTGGAGGGCGTGGTGCTCGTGGAACGCCTTCTGCATCGGGTGCAGCTCGCCGTCCCGCGCCAGCCCCTCGATGGTGGTCACCTCGCAGCCGTCGGCCTGGACCGCGAGGACCGAGCAGGACTTCACGCTCACGCCGTCGAGGTGGACGGTGCACGCACCGCAGTTGCTCGTGTCGCAGCCGACGACCGTTCCGGTCTTGCCGAGGTTGCCACGCAGGTAGTGCACGAGCAGCGTGCGGGGTTCGACGTCATCCGAGTAGGACACCCCGTCGACGTTGACGTTGATGCGGGTCATGCGGCCTCCACCTCCCAGGGACGCGACCACACCAACAGGCCACGGCGTCACCGTGGCTGCCGGCCACGTCGCTGTGGCTCGATGCCTTGTCATCCAACGCTGTCCGGCCCCGTGACACAAGGGTTTCGGCAGAGCTCGTGGACGGGTCAACGACAACAGGGGACACATCCGCCCCTTTCGGGCACCCCTCAGCGCGAGACGCCGTGGTGGATGGGGCCCTCGAGGTCGGCCAGCCGCCGGCCGCGGCCACCCCACCGCAGCTGGATCATCTCGGCGGCGATCGAGACGGCCGTCTCCTCCGGCGTCCGCGCCCCCAGGTCGAGGCCGATCGGCGAGCTGAGCCGGTCGAGGTCCGCCTTGGTCAGCCCGGCCTCCTGCAACCGCTCCAGGCGCTCCTGGTGCGTGCGCCGTGACCCCATGGCACCGACATACGCCACGTCGAGCCGCAGGGCCACCTCGAGCAGCGGTACGTCGAACTTCGGGTCGTGGGTGAGCACCGCGAGCACGGTGCGGCCGTCGATGCGCCCGGCTGCCGCCTCCGCCGCGAGGTAGCGGTGCGGCCACTCCACGACGACCTCGTCGGCCTCCGGGAAGCGCGAGCGCGTCGCGAAGACCGGCCGCGCGTCGCAGACGGTGACGCGGTAGCCCAGGAAGCTGCCGACGCGGGCCACGGCCGCCGCGAAGTCGATCGCACCGAACACGAGCATCCGCGGCTTGGGGGCGTACGACGCCACGAACACCCGCATCCCCTCCCCGCGCCGCTCGCCGTCCGGGCCGTAGGTGAGGGTCTCCGTGCGGCCGCTGGCCAGCAGCCCACGGACGTCGTCGGTGACGGCGGCGTCGGCGCGCCCGGACCCCAGCGTGCCGAGGACCGGCTCGGACGCGTCCTCCGGTCGCACGACCAGGCGCCGCCCGACGTGCGCGCTGTCGGGGTGCGCGATGACGGTGCAGACGGCCACCGGGCGCCCGGCCTCGATGTCGGCCGCGACCTCGCCGAGCTCGGGAAAGCTTCGTGCATCGACGCGTTCGACGAAGACGTCCAGGATGCCGCCGCAGGTCAGCCCGACGGAGAAGGCGTCGTCGTCGCTCACCCCGTAGCGCTGCAGGGACGGCCGACCGCCCTCGCGCACCTCCTGGTTCAGCTCGTACAGCGCGCCCTCCACGCACCCTCCGGAGACGCTGCCGACCGCCTCGCCGTCCGGGCCGACGAGCATGGACGCTCCGGCGGGCCGGGGCGCCGAGCGCCACGTCGCGACGACCGTGCCGACGCCGACGCTCTCGCCCGCGCGCCACCAGGCCATCAGCTCGTCCATCACCTCACGCACGGGTCAGCACCTCCATCAGCTCCGCGTAGGCGCCGAGCGAGTGCCCGGCCACGAAGTCGTCGACGTACGGCAGCACGGCGGCGATCCCGCCCTGCACCGGCTGGTAGCCCACCTTGCCGCGGTGCGGGTTGACCCAGACCACGCGGTGGGCCAGCCGGGACAGCCGCTGCACCTGCTCGGCCAGCAGCGCGGGGTCCCCACGCTCCCACCCATCAGAGCAGATCACGACGACCGCTCCGCGCGCCACCCCCCGCTGTCCCCAGCGGTCGACGAACGCCCTGAGCACCTCCCCGAGCCGGGTGCCGCCGGACCAGTCGGGCACCTGCTCGCCGGCCAGGCGCAGCGCCTGCTCGACGTCGCGGTGCGCCATCGCCCCGGTCAGCCGGGTGAGCCGCGTCCCCATCGTGAACACCTCGACGCGGGAACGTCCCTGGCCGACCCCGGCCCGGACCGAGGCGTGCGCGAGGCGCAGCAGCACGTCGGCGTACGGCGCCATGGAGCCCGACACGTCCACCAGCCACACCACCCGCCGTGGCTTGCTGCGCGCGCGGCGGTGCCGCAGCGGCCCCGGCTCGCCGGCGCGGCGCAGCTCCTCGCGCAGCGTACGGCGCACGTCCAGCTCCCCGCGGCGCGCGGGCCGGCGACGCGAGGACCGGCGCAGCGGCATCCGCACATCGAGCGCGGCCAGCAGCAGGCGCATCTGGGCCCGTGCGACCTCGTCGAGGTCGGCGACGTCCCGGTGCCGCAGCACCTCGGCCTCGCTGGCCGTGGCCCGCAGGTTCGGCGCCTCGTCCTCCTCCTCCGCTGCCGCTCGGTGCCGCTCCGGCGGCCATCGGTGAGCTGGGCCACCGGCGAGGCGCGGGGACGCTGGTAGGGGTTCGCCGCGCCCGACCGGGCCAGCTTGCCGTCGAACCAGGCGGCAAACGCCTGGTCGTACGGACGCAGGTGGTCGGGGTCGCTGCACAAGGTGGCGCGGCCGGCCCAGTAGAGGCCGGCGCGGTCGGTCACCCCCACCTCGGCCGCGGCGGTGAGGAAGGACGCCGTCCGGTCCGGGGTGACCGGGACGCCGGCCGCGCGGACGGCGCGGGTGAGGCCGCCGAGCAGCAGCAGGATCTCCTCGGCCGGGTCGCGGGGCTGCGTCCACGTGCTCCGGGGCTCGGTCACGGCGGGGCCATGTCAGCCGGCCAGCAGCCGATCGAGGTCGTGCTGCACGCGCGTGGCGTCCTCGCGGTACTTCAGCACGGCCCCGAGCGTCGTCGCCGCCGACTCGGTGTCGAGGTCCCGGGCACCGAGCTCGACCAGGCAGCGGGTCCAGTCGAGGGTCTCGGCCACGCCGGGCGGCTTGAGCAGCCCGTAGGTCCGCAGCCGCTGCGTCGCGGCGGCCACCTGCTCGGCCAGCGCCCGTGGCACGTCGGGCAGCCGGGTCCGCACGATCTCGATCTCGCGGGCGAGCGACGGGTGCTCGACCCAGTGGTAGAGGCAGCGGCGCTTGAGCGCGTCGTGCACCTCGCGGGTGCGGTTGGACGTGAGCACCACCAGGGGTGGGTCGGCCGCCGTGACGGTGCCCAGCTCGGGGATCGTCACCGACCAGGTGGAGAGCACCTCGAGCAGGAACGCCTCGAACTCGTCGTCGGCCCGGTCCACCTCGTCGACCAGCAGGACGCTGGGGCTGGTGCGCAGTGCCCGCAGCACCGGCCGCTCGAGCAGGAACCGCTCGTCGAACAGCGAGCGCTCCGCGGTGGCGACGTCGACCGGGGACCCCGCGGTGCGGGTGGCCTCCAGCGCCCGCAGGTGCAGCACCTGCCGGGTGACGTCCCAGTCGTAGAGCGCCTGGGAGGCGTCGATGCCCTCGTAGCACTGCATCCGCACCAGCGTCGCACCCGTGCTCTGGGCCAGCGCCTCGGCCAGTGCCGTCTTGCCGGTGCCCGGCTCCCCCTCGAGCAGCAGCGGGCGCCGCAGCCGCATCGCCAGCCAGGCCACGGTGGCCAGGCCCGCGTCCGGCAGGTAGCCGGTGGCGCGCAGGGCATCGGCGAGGTCCTGCGGCGACGCGGGGCCCACCCGCTCGGGAACGACCTGCTGGCTCATGTGCACAGCATGCGCCATCGCAGCGCCGAGCAGGGCGCCCGTCACGCCATCTGGTGGGTGTAGAGGGGCCACCAGTGCCGGGTGCGGCACTCACGCTCGACGACGTGCGGCTCCCGCCACGCAAGGTCGGCGTCGACCAGCGACCGGGGGCCCGCCGTGCAGCGGAACACCACGAAGGCGGCCTGCGGGACCGGCCAGCGGTAGCCGGCCGGGTCGGGGTGCAGCACCGTGTTGCGGGCGTAGCCGATCAGCGTCGCAGGAGTGGCGCCGGACACGGTGCGCGCTGACAAGGCCGCCAGCACGCGGGCCGGCGACTCACCCTCGGCCACCGTCGCCGCGGGCAGGTCGAGCCCCCCGTCGCTGCGGCGCGTCAGGGCGACGGAGGCGCGCGGACCGACCACGAGCAGCCGCACGAGCACGGTCGCCGGCGGCGGGTGCGGCTGCGTGGAGACGATGACGTCGAACCGGTTGGGCGGGGGCATCCAGTCGGCGTCGCGCCGGGACAGGACGACGCGCTCGCCCTTGCGCTTCTGGATCCGCAGGCCGCTGGCGAGCAGGATCCGCACGAGCGCCTTGCCCTCGACCGGGCGGGCACCCGCGGCGACCAGGGCGTCGTACCGCTCCTGCGGCACGTCGTAGTGGTCGCCCTCGAAGGCGCGCTCCGGCACCCCTGCGGCTGCGGCGAACTCGTGCAGCTCTGCGAACGAGGTGTCACTGATGAGGTGGGACCACAGCCGCGCGTGCGCGGGCCAGCGCGGCGGGTCGATCCAGATGCTCAGCACGGCTCCTCTCCTCGGGTCGACCCTACGTCCCGCCGGCGACACCGTGCCTGTGGACGACGCGCGCCGTCGGCCGGCCCACCGCGACTAGGTTCCGGGCAGGTCGTGGGCGCAGCCCGCGCAGCGGCCCACCGACATGAAGGGGAGACCGATGAGCAGCAGGTTCCAGGTTGACACCGCCCGCATCCAGGCCGCGTCCGGGGACGTCACCCGCATCTCCGCCGAGATCGAGTCCAGCGTCAGGGCGATGATGGCCAAGCTCAACGCCCTGCAGGACGCCTGGCAGGGCAGCGCCTCGAGCAGCTTCCAGGGGGTCACGCGCGACTGGGAGCGCACCCAGCACACGGTCCGCGAGTCGCTGGACGCCATCAGCGTCGCACTGCGGCGGGCCGGCGCGCAGTACAGCGAGGTCGAGCAGGCCAACACCAGCATGTTCACCGCCCGCTGAGCGGGTGACCTGGAGCAGCCGGCTGCGGCGAGGAACTGGGTCCGCCGCGCGGGGGGACTGGCTGGGCCCCGCCGCAGGGGGCGACTGGCTGGGCCCGCCGCACGGGGGGACTGGCTGGCCCCGCCGCAGGGGCACCCGGTCGGGCGCGCCGTGCCCCTCGGGCCGGGCAGACCGAAGGGCGGCTCCCCCTGCCGGGGAAGCCGCCCTCCTGCGTACTGCCTACTGCGTGGCGCGTGCCGCTGATCCGGGGATCAGAAGCCCATGCCGCCCATCTCGTCGCCACCCGGGGCGGCCGGAGCGTTCTTCTCCGGCTTGTCCGCGATGACGGCCTCGGTGGTGAGGAACAGCGCGGCGATCGACGCGGCGTTCTGCAGCGCGGAGCGCGTCACCTTGGCCGGGTCGATGATGCCCTCGGCGATGAGGTCGACGTACTCGCCGTTGGCCGCGTTCAGGCCGTGGCCGGAGGGAAGGTTGCGCACCTTCTCAGCCACGACGCCGCCCTCGAGGCCGGCGTTGATCGCGATCTGCTTCAGCGGGGCCTCGGCCGCGACGCGCACGATGTTCGCGCCCGTGGCCTCGTCACCGGTCAGCTCCAGCTTGGCGAACGCGGCGTCGGTCGCCTGGAGCAGGGCCACGCCACCACCGGCGACGATCCCCTCCTCGACGGCAGCCTTGGCGTTGCGCACCGCGTCCTCGATGCGGTGCTTGCGCTCCTTGAGCTCGACCTCGGTGGCCGCGCCCGCCTTGATGACGGCGACGCCGCCGGCGAGCTTGGCGAGGCGCTCCTGGAGCTTCTCGCGGTCGTAGTCCGAGTCGGAGTTGGTGATCTCGTTACGGATCTGGTTGACCCGGCCGGAGATCGCGTCGGCGTCGCCGGCGCCCTCGACGATGGTCGTCTCGTCTTTCGTGACGACGACCTTGCGGGCCTGGCCGAGCATGTCGAGCTCGACGCTCTCGAGCTTGAGGCCGACCTCCTCGGAGATGACCTGGCCACCGGTGAGGATGGCGATGTCACCGAGCATGGCCTTGCGCCGGTCACCGAAGCCGGGCGCCTTGACGGCGACGACGCTGATGATGCGGCGGATCTGGTTCACGACGAGCGTGGCCAGGGCCTCACCCTCGATGTCCTCGGCGATGACCAGGAGCGGCTTGCCGGCCGTCTTGGTCTTGTCGAGCACCGGGATCAGGTCCTTGATCGAGCCGACCTTGGAGTTGACCACGAGCACGTAGGGGTTCTCGAGCACGGCTTCCATGCGCTCGGGGTCCGTCACGAAGTAGGGCGAGATGTAGCCCTTGTCGAAGCGCATGCCCTCGGTGAGCTCGAGCTCGAGACCGAAGGTCTGGCTCTCCTCGACCGTGATGACGCCTTCCTTGCCGACCTTGTCCATGGCCTCGGCGATGATCTCGCCGATCTGGGTGTCAGCGGCGGAGATGGAGGCCGTGGAGGCGATCTGCTCCTTGGTCTCCACGTCCTTGGCCATCGAGAGCAGCTGGTCGGCCACCGCGGCGGTCGCCTGCTCGATGCCACGCTTCAGCGCCATCGGGTTGGCACCCGCGGCCACGTTGCGCAGACCCTCGCGCACCATGGCCTGGGCCAGGACGGTGGCGGTCGTCGTGCCGTCGCCGGCGACGTCGTCGGTCTTCTTGGCAACTTCCTTGACGAGCTCGGCACCGATCTTCTCGTACGGGTCCTCGAGCTCGATCTCCTTGGCGATGCTCACACCATCGTTGGTGATGGTGGGTGCGCCCCACTTCTTCTCCAGGACGACGTTGCGGCCCTTCGGGCCGAGGGTCACCTTGACGGCGTCGGCGAGCTGGTTCATGCCCCGCTCGAGACCGCGGCGAGCCTCCTCATCGAATGCGATGATCTTGGCCATTCGGGTGGTTCCTCCCACGCGAAACGGATGTGGCGACCGGCTGACGCCCGCGACGGACGGACCGGGTCCGGCATGCGCCGTTCGCACGCGTTTCCCTGCCCTCGACAGTCGGTCGAGATTGTCACTCTCATGTCGAGAGTGCTAACCCAATGATTAGCACTCGACCCCCCCGAGTGCAAATGCCCCCGGACCCGCCGGACGGACCGTCCCCTGCGAGGATGCCGCCATGCCGCATCCGCCCAAGGTCGTCCTCCTCGATGCCGACGGGGTGGTGCAGCAGACGCCGCCGGGCTGGGAGGCCGAGCTGCACGCCACGCTGGGCTCTCCGCCGTACGCCGAGGAGCTGCTGCGCGAGCTGTTCACCGCGGAGCTGCCGGCTCTGGCCGGCGACCGCGACTTCGCCGAGGTGACCCGCGAGGTCCTCGGTCGCCGGGGCCTGGCCGAGCGGGCCGAGGACGTGCTGGCCTTCTGGACCCGGCTCGAGCTGGATGACGGTGTCACCGCGCTCATCCGCGAGCTGAGGGCTGCCGGCACCGCCTGCTTCCTGGCCACCAACCAGCACGAGCTGCGCCGCGCCTACATGTCCACGAGCCTCGGGTACGACGAGCTGCTGGACGGCCAGCTGTACTCCTGCGACCTCGGTGTGGCCAAGCCGGACCCGGCCTACTTCACCGCCGCCCTCGAGCGCATCGGCTACTCCGCCGGGTCGGCCCTGTTCATCGACGACCGTGAGCCCAACGTGCTCGGCGCCCGCACGGCCGGTCTGCGCGCCGAGGTCTTCCACCTCTCCTCCGGCGCCGACGCACTGCGCAGCATCATGGTGGCGCACGGCCTGCTCTGACCCCGGCAGCAGGACGCCCGCCCCGGGCGGGTCCGGGACGGGCGGTCTGTGCTGGTGGGGCGGCTCGGCGGCCACCGGAGAAGGGTCAGAGCTCGACGCCGAGCCTCCTGGCCGACCGGGCGCGCTGGCGCGTGGCCCGCAGCCGGCGCAGCCGCTTGACGAGCATGGGGTCGGCCGCGAGCGCGGCCGGGCTGTCGATGAGGGTGTTGAGCACCTGGTAGTAGCGCGTGGCGCTCATGTCGAACAGCTCGCGGACCGCCTGCTCCTTGGCGCCGGCGTACTTCCACCACTGCCGCTCGAAGGCGAGGATCTCGCGGTCGCGCTGGCTCAGCGAGTCGCTGAGCGCGCCCTCGATCGGTGCAGCGTCCATGGGCCCCTCCGGTTCGGTCCTTGGGCCCCATCCTAAGGGGCTAATCACACGGGTGTCATTCGAACCCCTGCCGCAGGGGCAGACCCGCCACACCGCGCAGGGCTCGGCGGGCCGGTCAGGCCATCGTGTCCAGGATGACGCAGATGTCGTCCTCGGTCGTGCTCGGGTTGACGATCGCGAACCGGGTGACCGTCTCACCCTCGTGCGAGGTGGGCACGACGAAGGCGACCTGCTCGGCCAGCAGGCGGTCGCTCCACTCCTGGTAGTCCTGCGCGGTCCAGCCGATCCGGCGGAAGACGATGACCGACAGGTCCGGCTCCCGCAGCGCCTCGACGTAGGGGCGCCGCGCGATCTCGTCCTCCGCGAAGCGGGTCACCTCCAGCGTCCGCTCGATCGCGGCGGTGTAGGCACGCGTGCCGTGCGTGGCCAGGGAGAACCAGAACGGCAGGCCACGGGCGCGCCGGGTCAGCCCGACCGAGTAGTCGGTGGGGTTCCAGTCGGGCGCGGCGGTCAGCACGTCGAGGTAGCTGGCCTTCTGGGTGTGGGCCGCCCGCGCGAGCGCCGGCTCGCGGTACAGCAGGGCGCAGCAGTCGAACGGCGCGAACAGCCACTTGTGCGGGTCCACGATGAAGGAGTCGGCGTGCTCGATCCCGGCGTACAGGTGGCGCACGGAGGGCGCGGCCAGGCCGGCGCCACCGTAGGCGCCGTCCACGTGGAACCAGATGCCGTACTCGCGGCACACTTCCGCGACCGAGGCGAGGTCGTCGACGATGCCGAAGTTGGTCGTGCCGGAGGTGGCCACGACGGCGAAGAACGTGTCGGGCCCTTCGGCCTCGAGGACCTTGCGCAGGGCCGGCCCGGACAGCCGCTGGTCGGCGTCGCCCGGCACGCCGACGAACTCGGCGTCCATGACCTCACAGGCGGAGGCGATGGAGGAGTGCGCGCTGGACTGCGCTGCGACCTTCGTCGGCCGCGGGCTCCGTGAGCCGGTCTCGGCGTGGCGGACCCGGGCCACGGCCCGGGCGGTCACGAGGGCCGACAGGTTGCCGACGGTGCCGCCGGGCACGAAGACCCCGCCGGCCGAGGGCGGCAGGCCCGCCAGGTCGGCGACCCAGCGCAGCGCCGCGTTCTCGGCGTACACCGCCCCGGCGCCCTCCAACCAGGAGCCGCCGTAGATCGAGGAGGCGCCGACGACCAGGTCGAACATCACGGCGGCCTCGGTGGGCGCGCACGGGATGAACGAGAGGTAGCGGGGGTGGTCGGTGGAGAGGCAGGCCTGCGCCAGCTCCTCCTCGAAGAGCTTCAGGGCCGCGAGGCCACCCATCCCGTCAGCGGTGATCGTCGCGCCGGCGACCGCGTCGAGCTCCTCCTTGGAGCGGGGTCCGTCCAGCGGCACCGGGTCCAGCCTCAGCCGTTCGGCGGCGTAGCGCAGGACCGCGTCGCCGAGCGCGTCAGTGTCGTCATCGAAGCCATGCACGGCGCGAGTCTACGGCCGCCGGCCGGTCCCCCGACCGCCCCGGAGCCACCGGTCGGCGCTCGATACTGTGGCCGCCATGCCCGTCGCCCGACCCCTGACCGACCTCGTCCACCCCAGCTGGGCGCAGGCGCTGGCCCCGGTGGAGGCCGACGTGACCCGCATGGGCGACTTCCTGCGGGCCGAGGTCGCCGCCGGCCGCGGCTACCTGCCCGCCGGCGAGCACGTGCTGCGGGCGTTCACCCAGCCGATGGACTCCGTCCGGGTGCTCATCGTGGGCCAGGACCCCTACCCCACCCCCGGCCATGCCGTCGGGCTGTCGTTCTCGGTCGCGCCCGAGGTGCGGCCGGTGCCGCGCAGCCTGCAGAACATCTACAAGGAGCTGGCCACCGACCTCGGCCTGCCGGCCCCCTCCAGCGGGGACCTGTCGCCGTGGGCGGACCAGGGGGTGCTGCTGCTCAACCGCGTCCTGACCGTGCGCCCCGGTGCCGCAGCCAGCCACCGCGGGAAGGGCTGGGAGACCGTCACCGGCCGGGCGATCGAGGCCCTCGTCGCCCGGGGCGGCCCGCTCGTGGCCATCCTGTGGGGGCGCGACGCACAGACCCTCGGGGCCGGCCTCGCCGACGTCCCCCGCATCGAGAGCGCCCACCCCTCACCGCTCTCGGCCAGCGGCGGGTTCTTCGGCTCCCGCCCGTTCAGCCGCGCGAACGACCTCCTGCGCCGACAGGGCGCCGACCCGATCGACTGGAGCCTGACATGACCTCCTCCCCCTCGCGGGAACGCGCCCCCGGGCGGTGGAGCCGCTACGTCGCCGTCGGCGACTCCTTCACCGAGGGCATGAGCGACCCCGACCCGCAGGTCGAGGACCGGTACGTCGGGTGGGCCGACCGCCTCGCCGCCCACCTGGCGGTCGTGGCCGGCGAGGACTTCGCCTACGCCAACCTCGCGGTGCGCGGCCGGTTGCTCGCGGACATCGCCGGACGACAGGTCGACGACGCGCTCGCGCTGGGCCCGGACCTGGTCAGCATCGTCGGGGGCGGTAACGACATCCTGCGCCCCAAGGCCGACATCGACGGGCTGGCCGCCGAGCTGGAGGCCGCCGTCGCCCGGATCCGGGCGACCGGCGCCGACGTGCTGCTGGCCACGCCCGTCGACCCGCAGGAGGCGCCGCTGGTGCGCCACACCCGCGGCCGCGCGGCCATCTACACCGCCCACATCTGGACCATCGCCCGCCGCCACGACGCCTTCGTCATCGACCAGTGGGGCATGACCGCGCTGCGGGACTGGCGGCTCTGGGCGGCCGACCGGATCCACATGACCGCCGAGGGGCACCGGCGGGTCGCGCTCAACGCCTTCACCAGCCTCGGCTTCGCCACCGAGGACGCCGACTGGTCGACGCCGTTGCCTCCTGCCCCGTCGATCTCGCGTGCCGACGCGGTCCGCGCCAACGCCCAGTGGGCCCGCGAGTACGTCGGGCCGTGGGTCCAGCGCCGCCTGCGCGGGCAGTCCTCCGGTGACGCCCTCAGCGCCAAGCGCCCGAACCTCCTGCCACCGCTGCCGCCCCAGGCCTGACCCGTCGCTCCCCTTCCGACCTCGTGCTCCCCAGTCGGCGTTCGGGGCCTTGAGCGACGCCGGTTCGCCGACCCGCCGGCACAACGTGGAGGGTTGGGCCGTGAGATGCGGGCCGTCAGGACGGGTCGAGGGCGCGGACGACGAGCCGGCTCAGCTCGCGGAAGGCCTGCGCATCGCTCAGGCCGGCCCGGTCGGCGAACTCGCCGCGCTGGATCGCCTCGATCGTCAGCGCGACCCACGTGGACACGAACGTCGCATCCACGGTGGCGATCGCCCGTGCCGCGGCCGCATCCTCCAGCAGCGTCCGCACCCGACCCGCCGCGGCCACCGCGTTGTCCCGGTAGGTCCGCCGGGTCGGCTCGAACGCCGCGACGTCGGTGATGAACTGCCGGGATGCCGGTTCCAGGGCCTCCGCGATGGCCTCGAGGTAGGCCTCCAGGCGACGCCGTGGCGCCCGGCGCGCGGACACACGGGCCTCGACCAGCGCGGTGCAGCGACGGAAGAAGTGCCCCACCACCCGGACGGCGAGCTGGTCCTTGCTGCCGGCGAGCGCGTACAGGGTCGTCTTGGAGCACCGGAGACGGCCCGCGACCGCGTCGAGCGTCAGGTGGGCGAAGCCCTCGGCGAGCAGCAGGTCGGTCAGCCGGTCCAGCAGGTCCAGCTGTCGAGCCGTGAGGGCGCGGGACATACCTGGATCGTACCCGGCGCCGCGAACTGCATGCAGACCGATGGCGATACTGGCGTACCGCCTGCAGTATCATTGCTGGCATGCCTGCCGAACGCCTGATGCCCACCGAGGACGGCCAGGACCTCATCGACCTGACCCGTGAGATCTGCACCGACCAGCTGGCCCCGAAGGCCTCGGCCGCGGAGGCGGCAGGGGAGTTCCCCCGCGACACCTTCGCGCTGCTGGGCAAGTCGGGACTGCTGTCCCTGCCGTACGCCGAGGAGCTCGGGGGTGGCGGCCAGCCGTACGAGGTCTACCTGCAGGTGGTGGAGGAGATCGCCTCCGCGTGGATGAGCGTCGCGGTCGGGGTCTCCGTGCACTCCCTCACCTGCTACCCCGTCGCCGCGTTCGGCTCACCGGCGCAGCGGGAGGCGCTGCTGCCGGACATGCTCGGCGGCGAGCAGCTGGGCGCGTACTGCCTGTCCGAGCCGCAGGCGGGCTCGGACGTGTCCGCGATCTCGACCCGCGCCACACCCGAGGCGGACGGCTCGTCGTACCGCGTGAAGGGCACCAAGGCGTGGATCTCCCACGCGGGGCACGCCGACTTCTACACCGCCTTCGTCCGCACGGGCGAGCACCCGAGCAAG
Organism: uncultured Actinomycetota bacterium; assembly: GCA_963696105.1. GTDB lineage: Bacteria > Actinomycetota > Actinomycetes > Actinomycetales > Dermatophilaceae > CAVRTM01. The sequence continues at coordinate 1,655,543 of CAVOIP010000005.1, read as the reverse complement.
GGCCTGTCCTGCCTGGTGATCCCGGCGGACACCGACGGCATCTCCTTCGGCGCGCCCGAGCGCAAGATGGGCCTCTCCTGCGACACGGTGCGCCAGGTGAGCTTCGACGGCGCGCTCGTGGACGCCGGCCGGATGGTCGGCGAGCCGGGGCAGGGCATGTCGATCGCGCTGTCCGCCCTGGACTCCGGCCGGCTCGGCATCGCCGCCGCGGCGACCGGGCTGGCGCAGGCCGCGCTCGACCTCGCGACGTCGTACAGCCTGGAGCGGCAGCAGTTCGGGCGGTCCATCAGCGAGTTCCAGGGGCTGTCGTTCCTGCTGGCCGACATGGAGGCGGCGGTGACGTCGGCGCGCGCGACGTACCTGCACGCCGCCCGCCTCAAGGACGCCGGGCGGCCGTTCAGCAAGCAGGCGGCCGTGGCCAAGCTGGTGTGCACCGACGCGGCGATGAGGGTCACCACCGATGCGGTGCAGGTGCTCGGTGGCTACGGTTACACCCAGGACTTCCCGGCGGAGCGCTACATGCGCGAGGCCAAGGTGACCCAGATCTTCGAGGGCACCAACCAGATCCAGCGGCTCGTCATCGCCCGCCAGCTCCTGCGCGGCTGACCCTTCCCCCACGACCTTCCCCTGCTCCGAAAGGAAAACCCTTGCAGATCAACGCTTCCACCGTGGCGCTCGTGACCGGCGGCGCATCCGGCCTCGGCGAGGCGACCGTCCGCCGGCTGCACGAGGCAGGCGCCGCGGTGGTCATCGTCGACCTCCCGACCTCCCCCGGCGCGAGCCTGGCCGAGGAGCTGGGCGACCACGTCGTCTTCAGCCCCGCCGACGTGCGGGACGAGGCACAGGTGCTCGACGCGATCGCGGCCGCCAAGGAGCTCGGCGAGCTGCGCATCGTGGTGAACTGTGCGGGCGTCGGCACCCCGGGGCGGGTCATCGGCAAGCGCGGCCCGCTGGAGCTCGACGCCTTCCGCACCGTCGTGGAGATCAACCTGGTCGGCACGTTCAACGTGCTGCGCCTGACCGCGGCGGCGATGCTCGAGAACGACGAGCTGGACGGCGACCGTGGCGTGATCGTCATGACTGCCTCGATCGCCGCCTTCGACGGACAGGTCGGGCAGGCGGCCTACGCGGCGTCCAAGGGCGGGGTCGCCGGCCTGACCCTCTCGGCCGCGCGCGACCTGGCCGACAAGCACCTGCGGGTCATGACGGTCGCTCCCGGCACCTTCGAGACCCCCATGCTCTCGGGGCTGCCGGGCGACGTGAAGAGCGTCCTGGAGGCGCAGGTGCCGCACCCCTCGCGGCTCGGCCTGCCCAGCGAGTACGCCTCGCTCGTCGCGCACATCGTGGACAACCCGATGCTCAACGGCGAGGTGATCCGCCTCGACGGGGCACTGCGGATGCCTCCGCGCTGAGCCGGGCCACCGGCGGAGGGCTCACCTGCCGAAGGCATCGAGGAACGTCGTGCCGTTCGGGGTCCCGACACCCGTGACGTTGTCCCAGCCGGGCCGGGACTGCAGGTCTCCCTGGGGCTTCCGGTCGAACCCCACGACGTAGCTGCCCGGTGACGCGCCCGCGCCGGCGGGGTTGAACGGGTAGTAGATGCCCACGCTGCCGGCCCTCACATCACGCAGCGCCGAGGTGCCGAGCAACCGGTACAGCGAGGGGGACGCCAGGCCGACCTTGCGCCCCGTGTGCGCCTTGGACAACGCGACGATGGAGGCCACCACGGGGGCGGCCAGGCTGGTGCCGCCGACGACCGTATAGCTGCCGGCGTAGTACGTCGTGAACCCGGTGAAGGGGTCGGCCAGGCCGGCCACGTCAGGGACGGCGCGCTTGCCGGCCGGCACCTTGCCGGCCTGCCAGGACGGTTGCGGCACGCGTGAGCTCACGCCGCCACCGGCACCCCACAGGAAGCCCAGGCTCGTCCACCCCGTGGCCCGCTTGCGGTCGATGCGGTCCTCCCAGCCGGTGCGCGCGACGACCTTCCCCGCGGCCGTCGCACCCTCGGAGGTGCCACCGACCGCCGTCACGTAGGCGTAGGCCGCCGGCACCTCGACGGCCCTGCGCCCGCCGGTCGCGCGGGAGCTGTCGCCGTCGTCGCCGGAGGAGGCGAAGACGCTGATGCCGGCCAGCGAGGCCTGCAGGGCCGTCTTCGTCCAGGCGTCGTGCAGGGCCGCCGGCAGCTGCTCCTCCGACGGTGAGCCGAAGGACAGCGAGACCGTCGTGGCCCTGCGGTCGCTCACGACCCGCTGGAACGCCGCCAGCATGTCGCTGAGCGCGCAGCTGCGCGCCCCGTAGTACAGGATCCGGGCCGACGGGGCGATCGAGTGCGTGGCCTGCACGTCCAGTGCCTGCTCGCCGGCCCACACCGACGTGCCGCCGCACTGGCTCTGGAACCGCGGGTTCGCCGCCGGGTAGGCGGTGTAGCCGGCCAGCCTCAGGTAGTGGTACCGGGCCATGTAGGTGTTGGTGGCCGCCTTCATGGCCTTGGCGTCGTAGGCACCGAGGATGGCCACCGTCGGCGCGAGGTGCCTGGCACTCCTCACGCCGTACATCGCGGCCAGCTGCAGGGGCCGGTAACCATCGCAGAGATAGTTGGACTCGTTGGCGTAGGGCTTGACCGCGGTGTTGACGTGCTCCCCCCAGTAGTGAGCGCACCGCGTGTCCCCGACAGGGCGCCGGGTCGCCGCCGGCGCGCCTGACCACCGCCCACTCGCGGGTACGGCGGGTCGCCGCACGCTCGCCGGCGAGGCCAGGGCCGTGGTGTCCAGCCCCAGGACCGCGCTGACACCGAGCGAGGCCGGCAGCACAGGCGCCGTGACGGGCACCAGCCCGGCGTGCCCCTGCTGGACGGCCGTGGCCAGCGTGGTGTGCAGGGCGCGCTGCAGCGCCGCGACCGAGCCCCGGGCCCCGACGGCACCCGCCCCGCGGTCCGCGGAGGTGACCGTGAGGCCCTGGCTCCGGAGCCACGTCGTGACGGCGTCGACCTGGGCCTGCGGCACGCCGAAGCGCCGGTCGTACTCGGCCTGCGAGAGGACCTCCCCCCGGGCGACGGCGTCCTCGGCCAGCCGCTGCGAACGCATCGGGAGCTGCAGCGAGACCTCCACCGTGCTGGACGCCGCCGGCCGGCCACTGAGACGGGGGCTGGCGGCCGACGGCGCTGTGACCCACGCGGGCACGGCCGAGGCGAGCCTGACCTCGGCCACCGCGGGGAGTCCCGCTGGCCCCGGGGACGCCGCCGGCAGCGCCGCGGACGTGGCCACCGGCGCGGCGACGAGGGATGCCGCGGCCACGACGGCTCTCAGGGGACGACCTCGACTCATGCCCTCTCCAAGGGGTCGACCGCGGCTTCCGCGCCGCCGTTCCGGGCTGTTTGCCCCCTGGTGACCAAGGACGTCGTCGTTGGCTCGTGCTCCGCAGTTTCCCAGCCACGGCGCCGGCCGTCCAGACCGAGCCGGCGGATACCCTCGCGGCATCCGCAACGGAAGGACGTCCATGGACGGGCAGGACCGCGCGACCCGGGTGGCCGGGGTCGTCCTCGCCGCCGGCGCCGGGACCCGCCTCGGGCTGCCCAAGGCGCTGCTGCGCGTCGGTGACGAGCTGCTGCTCGACCGGGCGGTGCGGACGCTGCGGCATGCGGGGTGCGCACCGGTCGTCGTCGTCCTCGGCGCCCGGGCTGAGGACGCCGTGGCCGCCGTCGACGGCACGGGCATCGAGGTGGTCACGAACCCTGACTGGGTCACGGGGATGGGCTCGTCCCTGCGCGCCGCGCTGCACTGCCTGGACGGCCGCGCCGACGCGGCGGTGGTGTCCCTGGTCGACCAGCCGGGGATGACGGCCGCGACCGTCGAGCGGCTGGTCGCGGCCTGGCGCGCCGACGGCCGCGCGGCGGTGGCGACGTACGGCGGCGCACCGCGCAACCCGGTCCTGCTGCCGGCGGCGACGTGGGCGCAGGTCGCTGCGAGCGCCGTCGGGGACCGCGGCGCCCGGGCCTGGCTGCGGGCGCACCCCGGCCAGGTCAGCGAGGTCGCTTGCGACGACGTCGGGTCGGCCGACGACATCGACACCCCGGCCGACCTGCGCCGGTTCACCACCGGCTGACCTGCTGGAGCCGGCGTCCGGCCTTGGCTAGGTTGAGGCCCATGTCGCCCTCGGGAAGCAGGAGTCCATCGGTGGAGCTCGAGGTCGGGGACCGGACGGTGCGCCTGTCCAACCCCGACCGCGTCTACTTCCCCGCCACCGGTGCCACCAAGCTGGACCTCGCGCGCTACTACCTCGCGGTCGGTGACGGGATCGTCCGCGCCCTGCGGGAACGGCCCTGCATGATGCACCGCTTCCCCGAGGGACTCAGCGGCGAGAAGGTGCACCAGAAGCGGCTGCCGCACGGAGCGCCGCCGTGGGTGGAGACGGTCCGGGTGTCCTTCCCCTCGGGCCGGCACGCCGACGAGCTCTGCGTGACCGAGCTGGCCAGCGTGATCTGGGCGGTGCAGATGTCGACCGTGGAGTTCCACCCCTGGAACTCACGCCGGGCCGACACCGAGCGTCCCGACGAGTGGCGGATTGACCTCGACCCGGGCCCGGAGTGCGGGTTCGACACCGTGCGCCGGGTCGCCCACGTCGCGCACGAGGTGCTCGACGAGCTCGGCGCCGTGGGCTGGCCGAAGACCTCGGGCGGCTCGGGGCTGCACGTCTACGTGCGGATCGAGCCACGCTGGGGCTTCGCCGACGTACGTCGTGCCGCCCTCGCCTTCGCGCGCGAGGTCGAGCGGCGCGCCCCGCAGGACGTCACGACCACGTGGTGGCGCAAGGACCGTGACCCGCGGGCGTTGTTCGTGGACTACAACCAGAACGCCCGCGACCACACCATCGCCAGCGCCTACTCGGTCCGCGGCGTGCCCGAGGCGACGGTGTCGACGCCGATCACCTGGGCCGAGGTCGACGACGTCGCGCCCGGCGACTGCACCATCGCCACGGTGCCCAGCCGGTTCGCCACCCTGGGCGATGTGCACGCCGGCATCGACGACACGACCTTCAGCCTCGACACGTTGCTGGAGTGGGCCGACCGCGACGAGCGCGAGGGAGCGCCTGACCCCGGCGGCCCGGCCGACGTCACGACCGGGGAGCCATCGCACTGATCAGCTCGTACGCCGCGTGCGAGGCCGCGATGCCGGTCACCTCGGCGTGGTCGTAGGCGGGTGCCACCTCGACGATGTCGGCACCGACGAGGTTGAGGGCGCTGAACGAGCGCAGGATGTTGAGCAGCTCCCGGCTGGTCAGGCCGCCCGCCTCGGGCGTGCCGGTGCCCGGGGCGAACGCCGGGTCGAGCACGTCGATGTCGAGCGAGACGTAGGTCGGCCGGTCGCCCACGCGCGCGCGGATCCGCTCCACGACACCACGCCACCCGAGGTCGTCCATGTCGTGGGCACCGACCACCTGGAAGCCGAGGACCTGGTCGTCGGTGAGGTCCTGGCGGGAGTAGAGCGGCCCCCGGATGCCGACGTGCATGCTGCCGGTGCGGTCGACCAGGCCCTCCTCGCTCGCCCGACGGAACGGCGTGCCGTGGGTGATGGGTGCACCGAAGTAGGTGTCCCAGGTGTCCAGGTGGGCGTCGAAGTGCACCACCGCGATCGGGCCGTGCATCTCGTGCATGACCCGCAGCAGCGGCAGGGCGATCGTGTGGTCGCCACCGATGGTCATCAGCTTGGCGCCGGTGCCGGCGATGGCGCGGGCGCCTTCGTCGATCTGCCGGACCGCCTCGCTGATGTCGAAGGGGTTGCACGAGATGTCACCGGCGTCGACGACCTGCTGCACGGCGAACGGCTCGACGTCCTGCACCGGGTTGAAGTCCCGCAGCAGCTTGGAGGAGGTGCGGACGTGGGCCGGGCCGAACCGCGCGCCGGGGCGGTAGCTCACGCCGGAGTCAAACGGGACGCCCACGACCGCGACGTCGGCGCGCTCCACCTCGTCCAGGCGAGGCAGGCGCGCGAACGTGGCCGGCCCGCCGTACCGGGGGGTCACCGTCGCGTCGACCGGACCGCGGGCGGGGGTGGAAGTCATCAGTTCTCAGCACCTTCGGGAGACGGTCGAGGGACGCAGAAGTTGCCTGGGGAGCAACCAATGTTGCCATTGGAGCATCGCTGTAGCAATGATGGCGTGTCAAGGGCCGGCAGCGCGCTGCGGGCCGGTCCCAGCCCGGGAGGAACCGCCGCATGCGCCCACTGCCCGTGTCACCGACCAACAGCGGGATCCGCATCGGCGCCAAGCTGCGGGCCGCCCGCAAGGCGCACGGCTACACCCTCGACCAGCTGGCCCTGTCGGCCGGCCTGACCAAGGGGTTCCTCAGCCGGGTCGAGCGTGACGAGACGTCGCTCAGCGTGGCGTCGCTGATCACGCTGTGCGAGGTGATGAGCCTGGACGTGGGGTCCCTCTTCGCCGTACCGGAGGTCGCCCTGGTCCGGCGCGAGACCGCGCCGACGATCGACCTCGGCGGGACCGGGGTGAACGAGCGCCTGATGACGCCGCGCGGCCAGCCCCGCCTGCAGGTGGTGCACACCGCTGCGGAGCCTGGTGGCAGCGGCGGGGAGGAGCTCTACACGATCAGCTGCGAGCTCGAGGTGCTCTACGTCCTCCGCGGTTCGGTTGACCTCGTCCTCAGCGACCGTCGGCAGCGGCTCACCGCCGGCGACGCGCTGACGTTCGCCGGCGGTGAGCCGCACACCTGGGTCAACGCCAGCTCGACCCGCCCGGCCGAGATGGTGTGGGTGCTGGTGCCCGCCCCCTGGAGCGGCAGCGCCTGAGGCTACCTGCACGGTGCGCACCGTCCGCTGTTTCCAGGACAACGCCCTCGTCAAGCAGGTCCTCGCCACGCCCGGCGAGGGCCAGGTGCTCGTCGTCGACGGCGGCGGGTCCCTGCACTCGGCGCTGATGGGCGACCAGATCGCCGCGTCCGCGGTGGCCCACGGGTGGGCGCGGCGTGGTGGTCCACGGCGCGGTGCGGGACGTGGCCGCCCTCCGCGACCTGCCGCTGGGCGTCAAGGCCCTGGGGTCGAACCCGCGCAAGAGCGCCGAGAACGGCGCCGGGGAGCTCGACAGCCCCGTCTCCTTCGGTGGCGTGACCTACCGCCGCGGCCAGCAGCTCTGGAGCAACGACGACGGCATCGTCGTGCTGGACGGGTCCCCCACGCGCTGACCGGCGTACGACAGACTCCCCAAATTTGGGCCCCCAATCATACGGCGGCCTCACGACTGTTTCCGACAAGGCAGCGGTCAGGGTGGCAGGAATTCAACAGCCAGCCAGGGGGGACCCATGCTTCGTACCGTCCATGTCGTTCGGGCCCGGACACGGTTGCTGGCCCTGGGAACCATCCTGCTGGGGCTGCTGGCCGGCTCGCTGGTCGCCCCCACCGGCGCCCGGTCGGCGGCGGTGGAGGTCGGCTACCGCGACTTCTCCTACTCGAGCTCGATCACCGCCCCGACCGGACAGAAGCCCGAGAGCAAGCTCTGGTACGCCGACGGCACCTGGTGGGGGGCCCTCTGGAACAACACCGTTCGCCGCATGGAGATCCACCGGTTCAACCAGGCCGCGCAGGCCACCAACGCCTGGACGCCCACCGGCACCATCATCGACGGACGCCGCAACTCCGAGGCCGACACCCTCTGGGACGGCAGCAAGCTCTACGTCCTGACCCACATGAAGGACACCGACACCACCGCGACCGACCTCGGCCTGAAGTTCCAGCGGTTCGGCTACAGCACCGCCACCAAGACGTACACCCTGGAGGCGTCCAAGACGGTGGTGAACAAGAGGGCCGAGGCGGCCGTCCTCGACAAGGACAGCACCGGCAAGCTCTGGGTCACCTACACCACCGAGAACACCGCCGGCGGGCGTGAGGTCCGCGTGGCCCACTCCACCACCAACGACACCACCTGGACCGCCCCCTACGTGTTGCCGGTCACCGGCGCGAACAACCTGAGCCTGGACGACATCGCCACGCTGGTGGCCTACAAGGACACCAACACCGCCACCCGCCGGATCGGGGTGCTGTGGTCCAACGAGAGCGTCGGGGCCGCCAACGGCCTCTACTTCGCCAGCCACGTCGACGGGGCCGGCGACACCGCCGCCTCCTGGGCCGGGATCCGGCTGTGCGCCGACACGCTCTGCCCGGACGACCACCTCAACATCAAGTCCATCGACGCCGACGCCAGCGGCAACCTCTACGCCGCGGTCAAGACCTCCAAGAACGACGCCACCACCCCCAACCCCGCCGACCCGCTGATCGTGGTCTACCGACTGAACCTCAACGGCACGTGGACGCACAGCACCGCCTGGCAGGTCAAGGACGACGTCACCCGGGTGATCATCCTCCTCGACTCCACCAACCACGAGGCGCACCTGTTCGGCGCGGGGCCGTGCTGCAACGGCGGCACCGTCTACACCAAGAGCGCCCCGTTGGGCACGCTCGCCTTCCCTACCGGCACCGGCACGCCGTTCATCAAGAGCTCGCTGGACCCCAGGATCAACAACACCACCTCGACCAAGCAGACCGTCAACAGCAGCACGGGCCTGCTCGTCCTGGCCGGCGACGACAGCACCCGGTTCTACGTGCACAACTACATGACCATCCGCGGCGGTGACACGACCGCGCCGACCGTCACGGCGGTCAGCCCGGCGGACAAGGCCACCGGGCAGGCCGTCACGGCCAACGCCACCGCCACGTTCTCGGAGGCGATGGACCCCGCCAGCATCAACACCTCCACCTTCACCCTCTCCGAGGGGACAGGGACGGCACGCCTGGCAGGCACCGTCACGCTGAACATCGCCGGCACCACGGCCACGCTGAACCCGACGGCCAACCTCAAGGCCGGGACGTCCTACACCGCCCGGGTCAGCGGAGCCAAGGACCTGGCGGGCAACACCGTCGCCGCCCGGACGTGGACGTTCACGACGGCCGCGGCTGCGCCGACGAGCACCGTCACACTCACGGCGACCGCCGACACCTACGTCAACGGCTCCAGCCCCGGCACCCAGTACGGCACCTCCACGACCGTGTGGGTGGACAACAGCCCGGTCAACGTCGGCTACCTCAAGTTCAACCTCGCCGCGTACGCCGGCCGCACCATCACCGCCGCCACGCTGAAGGTGCGCACCACCACCAACAGCACCAGCGGCTCCGGGGGCACCTTCACCGTCCGCCCCGTCAGCGACGACACCTGGTCAGAGAGCACCACGTACACCACCCGCAAGGCCCTCGGGTCGGCCACCCTCGGCTCCCTGGTCAAGCCGACGACCACCAACGCGCCGTACTCGATCACCCTGACCCCGAGCGCGCTGCAGGGCGACGTCGGATCCACCCTGTCCCTCGGCCTGACCACCACCACCAGCGACGGCCTGGGCCTCACCAGCCGCCAGACCGGCACGCCCCCCACGCTGCAGCTGACGCTGCGGTAGGCCCGCACCCTCCTGTGCGGACGGTGCGGGCCGGCCCGGCTGCGAGTTAGCGTGGGGGCCACCGGGTCAGCGGCCGACCGACCGGGGCGGAGGCAGATGATGTCGCAGGCAGATGACCGGGAGTGGTTCGACCCGGCCGAACTGCTGGCCGCCGTGGGCCAGGCCGTCGTCGCCACCCAGCCGGACGGGACCGTGGTGTTCTGGAACGCCGGGGCCGAGCGCCTGTACGGATGGACCGCGGAGGAGGCGCTCGGCCGGAACGTCGGGGAGCTCACCGTCCCCGTCGTGTCGGCCGAGATGGCGGCCGACATCATGGTGGCGCTGCGCAAGGGCGTCGCCTGGTCGGGCGGCTTCCCGGTGCGGCGCAAGGACGGCACGGTGTTCCCCGCCCTGGTCACCGACTCGGGCATCTACCGCGACGGCGAGCTGGTGGGGATCGTCGGCATCTCCGCCAACCTCGGCACCGCGCTGCGGCCGCTGCTCGAGCGCTCGACCGACGCGGCGGTCGCCGTGCGGGCCGACGCGGTCATCACCTACGCCAGCCCGGCGGTCGGCCCCCTCTTCGGCTGGGACGAGGACGCGATCATCGGCAGCTCGATCGTGCCGCTGGTGCACGCCGAGGACCGTGACGCCCTCGCCGAGTTCCTCACGCAGGTCACCCGCAGGCCCGGAGCCCACGCTCCGCTCGAGCTGCGCCTGCGGCGTGCGGACGAGACGTGGGTGTGGGTGGAGGCCGGCCTCACCAACATGCTGGACGACCCCGTCGTACGCGGCGTGGTGTGCAACCTGCACCTCAGCGTGGCCCGTCTGGCCCGCGAACGCGCCGAGGAGCGCGTCGCCCAGCTCCAGCAGGCACTCGACACACGGGTCATCATCGAGCAGGCCAAGGGGTTCCTGACCGGACGCGACGGGGTCCTTCCCGATGCCGGCTTCGAGCGCCTTCGCCGCTACGCCCGCGAGCACGGGGAGCCCCTGCGGGAGGTGGCGGCCCACCTGGTCGACGGCACCATCACGCTGCCGTCGACCGAGTGACCCCCGACCCTTTTAGCCACCCCGGTGCTGGACGGCGGTCGCCCACGCCGGGACAAGGGACCCTGCCGCCCCGGGCTGCCTCCCGCCCCGGACCATGGCTTTCGGCACCGGAAGGTGCTACCAAGGTCGTGTCGTGCCTTGGCCCGGCTCGGCGTCAAACCATCGGGAGGCCGCGATGCGCGAAGTCCCCAGGACCTACACGGTGCTGTGTTGGCACCTCGGTTCGGCCTGGGCGGTCCGGATCCCCGAGCTCGACCGCGAGGCATCAGCCGCCCGCCTGTCCCAGGTCGAGGCGGTGGCCCGCGCGCTGGTGTCCACGTATGCGGAGGACGACACGGGCGCCGTCGCCTTCACCGTGCAGCTGATGCCTGACGCGCTCTCCGCCGGGCTGGCCGCCGCTGCGGCCGCTCGCGAGAAGGCGGTCCGCTTCCCCGTGCAGGAGATGGCCACCCGTCGTCGTCTCGCCCGTCAGCTGTACGTCGAGGGCCTCGAGGTGGCCGACATCGCCGCTGCCCTGGGCGTTTCCTCGCGGCGGGTCCAGCTCCTGCTCAGCGAGCGCGACGAGCTGCCGGTTCCCGCCGAGGCTGCTCTGCCCCTGGCCTCCGTCCCCGCACCCCGCGTCCCCGGCAACCGGGACGGCGTGGAGATCAGTGCGTCGGCCCAGCGGCCGTCGGCCATCGGCGCCGCGTCGCTGCAGAGCGCGGACCTCGCCCCACCCTCGTTCCACCGCTTCCGGCACGAGGCCCTCCTCTACCGCAGCGACGAGGGCTTTCTCGAGGGCACGCTCCCGTTCGTGCGGCAGGGCCTCGACCTCGGCCACGCCGTCATGGTCACCGTCCCGGAGCCCCGGCTCACCCGGGTGCGCGAGGCCCTCGGGTCGCGGGCCGAGGACGTCACCCTCGTCGACATGCGCCGCCTCGGCGCCAACCCGGCCCGCATCATCCCCGCGTGGCAGCAGCTCCTCGACGAGCAGGGCAGGCGCGGCCGTCCCGTCCGTGGGGTCGCGGAACCCCTGTGGCCGGGCCGGCGCCCGGTCGAGCGGGCCGAGTGCGACCTGCACGAGACGCTGCTGAACCTGGCCTTCGCCCCGGGGACGCCACTGTGGCTCCGCTGCGCCTACGGCGTGGAGCATCTGGGCGACGCCGAGATCCGGCGCGTCGCCCAGCACCACCCGGGGCTCGTCGCGGCCGCCGCGCCCTCCCCCGGTCGCCGCCACCTCGGGAACGGGTACGGCGCCGAGGGCCTCGGCACCGACCTGCCCGCCCCGCCGGTCACCGCAGAGGTGCTGCTCTTCGGGAACGGGAACGTCCGCGACGTGCGCCAGCAGGTGACTCGCTCCGCGGTCGAGGCCGGCCTAGGGCCGGTGCGCACCGACGACCTGACGCTGGCCGTGTGGGAGCTGGCCGTCAACAGCGTCCAGCACGGCGGTGGTGAGGGCGTGCTCCGGATCTGGCAGGAGCACGACGCGCTCGTGTGCGAGGTCCGTGACAGCGGCTGCATCGACGACCCCCTGGCGGGGCGGCGCATCCCGGTCGTCGCGACGTCCGGGCAGCGCGGGATCTGGCTCGTCAACCAGCTGTGCGACCTGGTGCAGCTGTGCACCAACGCAGGCGGCACCACGGTGCGGGTCTTCAGCTGGCTGTAGCGAGGCCAGCCCGCGGCCCCAGCGGAGGGCTCACACCGAGCGGAGCGTGTAGACCACGGTCTGCACCCGGATCATCCCGTCCGCGAAGACGAACGTGTCGATCGCCCGGTCGACGGCGTGGCCTCCGCCCTTGGCGCTCCACTCCAGGTAGAGCACGTCGTCGACGAACACCGGGTCGAGGTCCCACTGCGCCTGCGGGATGTCGGCGAGCAGCTGCGTGAACACCTCGCGGGCGCCATCCTTGCCGCGGTAGACCTTCTTCTGCACCACGAGGATTGCGTCCTCGGCGTAGTCGGAGACGATCCCCTCGAGGTCCTCGGCCCCCAGCACCTGGCCGTGGTGGTCGAAAACTTCCTGCGGCGTGCGTGCAGCCATGGCCGTCCCTCTCACTCGTCGGATACCGCGACGCTCGCGCGGGCACCGGCGCCCCGCAAGGGCACTGTGGCCCTGTTGTCCGCGACGCACCGACGTCAGGCGGACAGGACTCGCCCCGTGTCGCAGCTCAGCTCGAGCCCGGTCCCTTGCAACAGGCATTCGGCGGATGCCGTCCGGCATGGCGGTGGTTGCACCCGGTGACTCCTGCCGGACGGTGATCGTTCCGCGACGACACCGAGGTGCAGGACGAACCGGTCCGGAAGGCCACGAAGTCGGCTGTAGCGGAAGGGTGTTGGCGTCAGCGACATGCTGTCCGTACCGGCAGGCACGGTGCCCGCCTGAACCTTCCTGGGTCCCTGTGGAGCCGACGAGGGGACTCGAACCCCTAACCGCCTGTTTACAAGACAGGTGCGCTACCAATTGCGCCACGTCGGCCGGTGCGCCCGCCGGCCGAGCCGGAGGACGCCGAAATGCTACCTGCTCAACGCCGCTGGCCCGGACGGCGTGCCGTCCGGGCCAGCGGTGCTGCTGATCTCGTGCCCTGTCGCGAAGTCTGGGCGACGGGACGCGGTGTGTCAGTGGCGGTTGAGGTACGACTGCAGCGCGCGCACGGTGTTGGCGTTGAGGTGCGAGGCACCGTCGCGGCCGGCGCCGATGCGGGCCTGCAGGGCGCGGACCGTGTTGCGGCCGACGTTGCCGTCAGCGCGCACCCCGACCTTGCGCTGCAGGGCGCGAGCGGACTGCGGGCCGAAGACGCCGTCCGCGCTGGTGCCGACCCAGCGCTGGAGGGCCCGGGTGGTGTTCGGGCCCATCACGCCGTCGACAGCCAGCTGGCCGCCGCGGTAGGCGGCGTTGGTGCCGGTGAGCTTGATCGGGCTGCGGGTCATGCTGCGCGACACGGACGAGACCGAGCCGCCGTTGCCGCGGCTCAGGCCGGCCTTGACGCTGCAGACGGGCCAGGCGCCGGGACCCTGGGACGCGAGGACCTTCTGGGCGACGGCGATCTGGGCGCCCCTGCTGGCGAGGTCTGCGCGCGCAGCGTAGGCGCCGCCGCCGAAAGCGGCCCAGGTCTGGTTGGTGAACTGCAGGCCACCGTAGAAACCGTTGCCGGTGCTGATGTGCCAGTTGCCACCGCTCTCGCAGGCGGCGACGCGGTCCCAGACGCTGGACGCCTGGGCGGGGGAGCTGAGTGCGACACCACCGGCGACGGTGGCGGACCCTGCAACGGCGACACCGACCAGGCGGCGACGCAGTGAACCGGACGTACGCAGGGCAGCATGCTTCGGGCTGTAGTGCATGAAGGGGGGAGTCCTCTCCTGACGAGCGCCGGTGAGGTTAGCTGTCGGGTTCGGACTGTCAGGTGCCCGGCCGGCGTACCGGCTTCACCCCAAGACCACGCCGCGGCGTGGCCATCTTTGGGTTCCCCACCCTCGTTTCTGCCCGGTGGTTCCGGAAAGTGCCCGCTGAACGAGGTTTGGCGCTGCGGGCACGCAAATGGGTGTTGGCGATGTGGAGTTGTCCGCAGAGCGCGGTCGGGATTGAGTCACCGGGGCGACTCGCTACACAATGGTGGAACGGTACGTCACGGAACGGTAAAGGACAACTCGGCGTCCACAGGTTGTTGCGGGCGTCACCGGCGCCGGGCGCGGCGCTGGCGGATGATCCCACGGTCCAGGGGCGCGGCCATGGTCTCCCCCAGGACGGCGCCGGTGGCGATGGCCAGAGCCGCCGCCGAGGCACCGAGCAGGGTCGTCACACCGCCCGTGGTCGCGGCCGTGACGCTCTGCCCGCCCTGCCCGATGACCGTGCCGGAGACCAGCTCATACATCCCGCGGAAGATCTTGAGGCCGGGAAGCAGCGGCGCCACGGCCGGGACGATGAGCACCAGACCGGGCGCCCCGAGGCGCAGCGCGAGCAGGCGCCCGGCGAAGCCGATGGCGACGCAGGCGATGGCGAGGGCGGTCAGGCTGCCGAGCCCGGCGGCCCCGTGCAGAAGGTCGACGCACAGGAGGCCGAGACCCCCCAACACCGCCGACGGCAGCACCAGGCGTCGCCGGCTGCGCATGGTGATCGAGCTTGCGGCCGCACCCAGTGCGCCCGCCACCACGCGCACCGCCGTGGATGCCCCAGAACCCGCGAACGACAAGGCATGTGGCGCCGCCATCCCCAGGTCCAGGGCCCGACCGGCGCGGAGCGCCATGGACAGGCCGGCCGCGACACCGACGATGATGCCCGCCGCCGTCAGCAGCACCCCGAACAGCCGCCCGGCGCCGGTCACCGGGAAGCCGGTGATCGCATCCTCGACCGACGAGGCCATGGCCCGGCCGGGCAGCAGCACCACGATCCCGCCGGCGACGACGTAGCCGAAGTCCTCGGCACTGACACCCAGCGACCCCCACCGCCCGAGGACGAACACCAGCCACGCGAACATCGTGGCGATCGTGCCGCCGACGGCCGAGACGTAGAAGGCGGGCAGCCCCACCCGCCCCAGGCCGATCCCCACCCGGTCGACGAGCACGGAGGAGACGAGCCCGAGCAGGATCGCGGTGGCGCCGGCGCCGAGCAGCATGGCGACGGAGGCCGCAAGCCCGCCGTACGCCAGGGAGACGAACCACCGGGGCCAGGGCCGCTTCTGCCGGCGCAGCCGGCGCAGCCGGGCGGTCGCCTCGTCGAGGTCCACCCGGCCGGCCGCCAGGTCCTCGACGAGGCGGTGGACAGCCACCAGCCGGGCGAAGTCGCGGCTGGTGCTGCGGACGACGCGCAACATGGTCATCAGGGTGCCCGCGGGGGTGCGACCCTGCACCAGCAGCGACTGGTTGGTGATGTCGACCTCGAGGTTGTCCAGGCCCGAGGCCGCGGCGACCGCGATCACGCCGGACTCGACATCGCGGGCACCCGCGCCGCAGCGCAGGAGCAGCTCGCCCACGCGAACGGCCAGGTCGATGGCCGTGCCGGCCTCGTCGTCCGAGCCGGTCAGCTCGAGCTGGTTGGGGTCGCGGTACGGCGTGCGCCGCAACGAGTCGACCAAAGGCACCGGCTCAGTGGGTCGCTCACCGCGCCACACCTTCGGCCGGGCCCGGCCGAAGGTGTGCACGAGCTGTTCCTTCCCCGACGAGCCGTGGTCGGCCGGCGGGTCCTCGGGGCCGTCGTCCTCGCGCTCACGGTCCCGAATGTCCATGGACCCCACCGTAACGCGGGGCCGGCGCCCGGAATGTCGCGCTGCGTTCAGAGGTTTCGCAGCCAGGGGAACGGCAGTCGCGACGGTGTCCCCGGCCACCAGGAGGGAACGCCGGCCCGCAGCCAGGCCCAGATGCCCAGCCCTGCGGCGGCCAGGAGCAGCCCGGTGACGACGACCTCGCTGGCAGACCGGCCCCGCACCGTTCCCCGGACGAGGCTGCGCGCACCCCGCCGCAAGGAGGCACCGCCGGGTCCCCACCAGGCGGTGAGAACCCCCATCAGGGCCCCGGCGGCCAGGGGCGCCGACGCGGCGGGACGGGGGCTGCCGCCGGCGACGCTGACGACGACGAGTGCCGCGGAGAAGGTGGACGCCACGGCCACGACCGCGGGCAGGAGCAGCGCGACGAGGGTGCCCACAGCGGAGCTGACCAGGTGCCACGGGCTGGCGGCCACCGCCATGGGTACGTCGCTGCGCCTGTGCCCGTTCGCGTAGCGCCGCACCACCATCGAGGTCACCGACCGGTCGGTGAAGCGGGCGGCCCAGCACAGCAGCACGAGCACGGCGGCGGCGACGATGGGCCAGACGGCGGCCAGCCCCACCAGGGCGGTGGTGATGGCCAGCAGCGTGCCGGAGCGCGGCGAGCGGCCGATGCGGGGGTCCGGCTGCCCGGGGCCCCCGTGCCGGGCCGCCTCCCAGTCCGGCTCCTCGCCGTCGGGGTCCAGATCCTGGGAAGGGGTCCGCTGCGGGGGCCAGGGGTCGGCGTCCACGGGGAGCGACAGCGGCCGCGGAGCGACCGTACCCGCCGCACCCGCCGGCGCCGCCGGGGAAGGGGCCGCAGGAGTCGCGGCGGCAGGCGTGGAGGCCGCGGCAGCCGGCCGCCCGGGCCAGCGCGCGTCGTACGGCGCCAGGATCTTGGTGCGGCCGGGCGCGACGACCTCGGTGCGCTCTGACCCCCGGACGGTCACCGCGGCGGGCGCACCGGCCGCGTAACGGTCGAGGGCCGCAACGATCTCGTCGGCGTGCGGACGCCCGGCCGACTGCGGCGACAGCGCCGCGGCGAGGAGCGGGGCGAGCCGGGGGTCGACCCCCGAGAGGTCGGCCTGGCCCCGGCGCACACGGTCGAGCACGACGTCCATGGGCCCGCGGCCGAAGGGCGGCTGCCCCGACGCCGCGAACGCCAGCGTCGCCGCCCACCCCCACCAGTCCGTGGCGGTCGTGACCGGCGCGCCCTCGACGACCTCGGGCGAGAGGTAGCCCGGCGTGCCCATCACCAGGCCGGTCATGGTCAGCCGGATGTCGTCGGCGACATGGGCGATGCCGAAGTCGATCACGACCGGATCGCCGTCCAGCAGCAGGACGTTCGCCGGTTTGAGGTCGCGGTGGACGACCCCTGCGCGGTGGATGGCGGTCAGCGCGCCGGACAGCCCCCGGCCCAGCCGCAGCAGCGCGTCGCCGCGCAACGGGCCGGTGTCGGCGACGACCTGGTCCAACGGCGGCCCGGGGACGTAGCGGGTGACGATGTAGGGCCGGTCGCCGTCGGTGTCGGCATCCAGGACGGCCGCGACGCGGGCGTCCTGCACCCGGGCCAGTGTCTGCACCTCGCGTGCGAGCCGCGTGCGGGCGTCGCGGTCGTGGGCGATGTGCGCGCGCAGCACCTTGATCGCGACGGCCCGTCCCGAGGGGTCGAGGGCCAGGTGGACGACCCCCATGCCGCCCTCACCGAGCTGGTGGACGAGGCGGTAGGGCCCCAGCCTGTCCTCGCCCGTGCCCGTCATCGACCCGACCTCGTCGCCTCTCGCCGCCCCGGACCTCATGGCCCCACGGTATGCCGTGCGGCTGGGAAGGTCCTCCAGGCGCGGCTACTGCTGGATGTAGCCCACCAGCTGGTCCCGCTCGGCCTGCAGCTCGTCGATCCGGTGCTTGACGATGTCGCCGATGCTGACGATGGCGCGCAGCCGGCCGTCCACGACCACCGGGACGTGCCGCACCCGCTGGTCCGTCATGGTCCGGGCCAGGTCCTCGAGACCGTCCTGCGGCGTGCACGTGGTCACGTCGCTGGTCATGATCTGGGCGACGAGGAGGTCCAGCACCGCGGCCCCGTCGAAGTGCAGGTGGCGCACGACGTCGCGCTCGCTCACGATCCCCGTCACGGTGGCGCCGCCGTCGTCGCTCACGACCACGGCGCCGATGCGGTGCTCGTCGAGCACCGCGAGCAGGTGCCGGACCGTGTCATCGCTGCGCACGGTCAGGACCAGGTCACCCTTGCGACGGATCACGTCAGAGATGCGCATGCAACGAAGGTAGTGCGCCGGGTGCGCCACCCGCTAGGGATGGCAGTGGGCACGTCGCTGCACCGTAGGGTGGCATCGTCCCCGACGCAGGAGTTGATAGGTGTGAGCACGTCCTCCCCGACGTTCGATCTGGTCATCGCGGCCAACCGCCTGCCGGTGGACCGCGTGGTCGGCCCCGACGGCGAGTCGACCTGGCGACGCAGTCCGGGCGGCCTCGTCACGGCGATGGAGTCGGTCATGCGCGGCAGGGAGGGCGCCTGGGTCGGCTGGGCCGGCGAGCCCGGCGACGCCCCCGAGCCGTTCGAGCAGGACAACATGTACCTCGCGCCGGTGCCGCTCTCCGAGGGTGAGGTGAGCCGGTACTACGAGGGCTTCAGCAACGACACCCTCTGGCCCATCTACCACGACGTCATCGTCCCGGCGACGTTCCACCGGGCCTGGTGGAACACCTACCGCGACGTCAACCGCCGGTTCGCCGAGGCCGTCGCCAAGGTCGTCTCCCCCGGCGGCACCGTGTGGGTGCACGACTACCAGCTGCAGCTGGTGCCGGCCATGGTGCGCGAGCTGCGCCCGGACGTGCGCATCGGCTGGTTCAACCACATCCCCTTCCCGCCGGTCGAGCTGTTCGCCCAGCTCCCTGGCGACGTGCCGTGGTCGAGGGGCTGCTGGGCGCCGACTTCCTGGGCTTCCAGCGCACCGCCGACGCCGAGAACTTCCTGCGCGCCTGCCGCCGGCTGCTCGGCATGACCACCAAGGGTGACACCGTCGTGTTCACCCCGCACGGCTCCGGCGCCCAGGAGCGCACCGTCCGCGCGAGCGCCATCCCGATCTCGGTGGACTTCCATGGCCTGGACCAGCTCGCCCGCGACCCCGCGGTCATCGCGCGCTCCAGGGAGATCCGCGAGTCGCTGGGCAACCCGCGGGTCCTGATGCTCGGGGTCGACCGGCTCGACTACACCAAGGGCATCCGGCACCGGCTGAAGGCCTACGAGGAGCTGCTGCACGACAAGGAGATCGCGCCGCCGGACACGGTGCTGGTGCAGGTCGCGACCCCGAGCCGCGAGCGGGTGGAGGCCTACCGCCAGCTGCGCCAGGAGGTCGAGACGACGGTCGGGCGGATGAACGGGGAGTACTCCGACATCGGGTCGCCGGCCGTGCAGTACCTCCACCACGGCTACGGCCGGGAGGAGATGGCGGCACTGTTCCTCGCGGCCGACGTCATGCTGGTCACGCCGCTGCGCGACGGCATGAACCTCGTTGCCAAGGAGTACGTCGCCTGTCGCACCGACCTGGGCGGTGCGCTGGTCCTCTCCGAGTTCGCCGGCGCCTGGCACGAGCTGCACCAGTCCTTCGTCTGCAACCCGCACGACATCGCCGGCCTCAAGCAGACGATCATGTACGCCATCAACACACCCGCCCCGGAGCGACGGCGGCGGATGAAGGCGCTGCGGCGCCGGGTGGCCGACCATGACGTGCAGCGGTGGGCGGAGCGCTACCTCGAGGCCCTGGCGATCGCGCCCCGCAAGCCGCACCGCCAGCAGCGGCAGCAGGAGCAGGCGGAGCAGGCCGGGGCCCGTCAGGACCTCGAGAACCGGGCGGTGGCCGACCTGGCCGCCGAGTCCGTCCAGCCGTGAGCGCGCTGGCGCAGGACCTCGCCGCCGCCGTCCGCTCGCTGGCCGAGCGCCCCCGGGTGCTGGTGGGCACCGACTTCGACGGCACGCTGGCACCGCTGGTCACCGACCCGACCACGGCCCGTGCCACCGACGGCGGGATGGAGGCGCTGCGGGCGGCCGCGGCGCTGCCCGGCGTCACGGTGGCCCTGGTCTCCGGTCGCGACGTGGACACCCTGCGCCGGCTCTCCGGAGTCGGCCCGCAGGAGCCGGTCGTCCTGGTCGGCAGCCACGGCGCGCACACGAGCCTGGACGACGGAGGACGACGCCCCACTGCTGAGCCCGGAGCAGGCGGAGCTGCTGTCGCAGCTGACCGCCGAGGCCGAGGCCGTCGTGGCCCGGCACCCGGGGGCCCGCATCGAGCAGAAGCCGGCCGTCGGTGGCGGTGCACACCCGTGGCCTGGAGCCCGCGGCCGCGGCGGCCGCACTGGAGGATGCCGCGGCGATGGCGGTCCGCCACGAGGCGGTCCACCTCATGCCGGGCAAGCAGGTCGTCGAGCTGGCGGTGCTGGCCACGAACAAGGGCACGGCCCTGGTCGACCTCGCCGGCCGGCGTGGCGCCGCAGCCACGCTCTACCTCGGCGACGACGTGACCGACGAGCGCGCCTTCGAGGCGCTGGACCCGGCCGGGGGCGACGTGACCGTCAAGGTGGGTCCCGGGGAGACCGCCGCGGCGTACCGGGTGGAGGACGTCGCGGACGTCGTGGCGACCCTGGAGCTGTTCGTCGCCGCGCGGTCTCACACGGCCTGACTGCCGTACCGGCCGGGGCCGGCCGGAGCGCCGTGCGGCGCGACCGGCGAGGGCCCCTCGCGCAGGGGGTCCTGCCGCAGGGCCGCCACGGGCACGGCGCCCGTGGAGCCGCGGACGACCAGCTCGGGGCGGAAGACGTACTCGGCCCGGGGAGCCGGCTCACCGGCGATCTCGTCGATGAGCGCGCGCACCGCCGCCTCCCCCATCGCCTGGACGCTCTGGCGCACCGTGGTCAGCGGGGGGTCGGTGAAGGCGATGAGGGTCGAGTCGTCATAGCCCACCACGGACAGGTCGCGGGGCACCTCCAGGCCGCGCTGGCGCGCGGCCCGGATCGCGCCGAGCGCCATGAGGTCCGATCCGCAGACGATGGCAGTCGCGCCCTTGTCGATCAGCCGGCCGGCCGCGGCGGCACCGCCCTCGACGGTGAACATCGTGCGCTGGATGAGGTCCTCCACGTCGTCCCGGCCGAGCATGGTGACCATGGCGTTGCGGAAGCCGGCGATCTTGCGGATGACCGGCACGTAGCGGTCGGGCCCGACGGCCAGCCCGATGCTGGTGTGCCCGAGCTGCACGAGGTGACCGATCGACAGGTCCATCGAGGCGACGTCGTCGTTGGAGATGAACGGGGCGTCCACCCCCTCGATGTAGCCGTTGACCAGGACGATCGGCAGCCCGCGGTCGCGGAGGGCGACGTAGCGGTCGGGGTCGGTCGTGGTGTCGGCGTGCAGCCCGCTGACGTAGATGATGCCGGCGACGCTGCGGTCCAGCAGCATCTGGACGTAGTCGTCCTCGTGCACCCCGCCCGGTGTCTGGGTGCACAGCACGGGGGTGTAACCGCTGCGGGC
This sequence comes from uncultured Actinomycetota bacterium, assembly GCA_963696105.1. Lineage (GTDB taxonomy): Bacteria > Actinomycetota > Actinomycetes > Actinomycetales > Dermatophilaceae > CAVRTM01. Next base: position 1,634,308 of record CAVOIP010000005.1, on the reverse strand, counting down.
GAGCGCGGTCTCGATCACCTGGGCGAACGCCGGGAAGATCGGGTTGGTCAGCTCCGGGGTCACCAGCCCGACCAGGCCGGCGCTCTTGCGGCGCAGCCGGCTCGGCCGGTCGTATCCCAGGACGTCGAGCGAGGTGAGGACCGCCTGCCGCGTGGCGTCCGCGACCCCCGGCTTGCCGTTCAGGACGCGACTGACCGTCGCCTCGCTGACATCGGCGTGCTGGGCGATGTCCGACAACCGCGCCTTCATGGCTGGCACCTCTGCTCCCGTGAGTGTCTGCTGGTCACAGTGTGGGCCACGCCCACACGCTGACCTGGGGCTGGTGGGCCACCAGGGACACCGTCCCTGCCTCCTGCTCCAGCTCCGCACCGTAGACGCTACGGGCGTTCTCGACTCCCGTCAGGCGTCGCGCGGGAATCGTCAGGGGGGCATGGGCGGCCCGGGCACAGTGGACCAGGGCCGTCTCCTCCGGCGACTGCCGCAGGAAGACCAGGGCGTCCTCGTCCGCGTGGACCCATCGCAGCCCTCCGTGCCGGAGCGCCACGCTCGACCGGCGGGCCGCGATGAGGCCACGGTAGGCGTGCAGCAGTCGTGTGTCCCACTGGCTCTCGTCCCAGGGCATCGGCCGTCGGCCGTCCTCCCCGAACTCGCCGAGCATGCCGATCTCGTCGCCGTAGGTGACCATCGGGATGCCCGGCATCGTCATCAGCAGCCCTGCGGCGACGTCGACCACGCGGCCGTCCTCCCCCACCAGGCTCCGGATCCGGGTGGTGTCGTGCGAGCCGACCATGGTGAGGCTGTGCTGGACGGTCCGCCACGGGACGATCGCGGAGAACTCGCGCATGGTCTCCAGCACGGACCAGCCGCCCAGGCGCGGCACCATCAGGGGTGACCCCAGGAAGTTGGGCGCGAAGTCCTTGTCCCGCAACCACGTCCACACCGGCCGGGTGAAGCCTGCGTAGTTCATGACGCCGTGCCACCCGTCCCCCAGCGCGTCCCCGCTGTGGTCGTGCACGTGCTCGCCGACGAGCAGCGCGTCGGGCCGCACCTCCTTGATCGCGGCGCGCATCAGCTGCGCGACCTCGTGGTTGTGGTCCTGCTCCTTGTAACGGCCGGTCATGTTCGCGACGTCGACCCGCCATCCGTCCAGGCCGCTGGGGCCGGTGAGCCACCGGCGCACCACACCCCCCGGGTCGTCGAAGACGCGTCGGCGCAGCTCCGAGCTGTCGTAGTTGAGCTTGGGCAGCGACGGCACCCCCAGCCACGCGACGTAGCGGCCGTCCTCGTAGAGGTAGAAGGCGCGCTCGTCGCTGTCGGGGTCGTCCTGGGCCCGTCGGAACCACTCGTGGCCGGCGCCGGTGTGGTTGGTCGTGAAGTCGCCCATCACGCGCAGCCCGCGCGCGTGGCAGGCGTCGACCAGCCGTGCGAGGGCCTCGTCGCCGCCGAGCAGCGGGTCGACCGTGTCGAAGCTGGACGCGTCGTAGCGGTGGTTGGACCGGGAGGGGAAGAACGGCGTCAGGTAGACCACCGTCGCACCGAGGGACTCGATGTGGTCCAGGTGGGCGGCGATCCCGTCGAGGTCACCGCCGTACAGCTGTCGCCCCATCTCGCCGCGCCGGGACGTCACCGGGTCCTCCCAGCCGGCGGGCACGGCCCAGTCCGGCACCGGACGGTCCTGCGACTTCGCGAAGCGGTCCGGGAAGACCTGGTAGACCACCGCATCCAGCGCCCAGGCGGGCGGCGCGTCGTACGTCACGAGCCGGAAGTCGGCCGCGTCCGGCACGTCCCGCAGGTGCAGCCCCGTGCCGTTCAGCCACGCGTACGACGTCGCGCCGCCCTCCAGGAGGAAGCGGTAGCCGGTGACCGGGTTGTGGCAGGTCAGCTCGGCGCTCCACCAGGTGTCGGTGTCAGTGCGCCGGTCCACCACCGCCGCGCTGAACTGCTGCTCGGCATCGGGCGCCGTGCGCAGGTGCACCGCCGTCACCTCGGACTCGTGCGGGACACGGACGAGGACCCGCACCGTGTCACCCGGCGCGGGGTACGGGTTCGAGACGTAGAGCGCCGAGCCGTCGTGGTGGGGCAGGGCCAGCAGGTCCGGAGCGGCTCCGGTCACTTCACCGACCCCTGGGTGAGGCCGCCGACGAGCTGCTTCTGGAAGGCGAGGTAGAGCAGCACCGTGGGCACCGAGGCCAACAGGGCACCAGCCGAGAACTGGCCGAACAGGCTGTTCTTCTCCTTGCCGATCGTCATGCCGTAGAGGCCGACACCGAGGGTCTGGGTGTCGATGTCCCGCAGGAAGATGCTGGCGAGCAGGAACTCGCTGAACAGTCCCACGAACGACACCATGAACACGGTGACGAGGATCGGCATGACCAGGCGCAGCGTCATGCTGAAGAAGATGCGGGCGTGCGAGGCACCGTCGACCTTGGCGGCCTCGTCCAGCTCGCGCGGCACCGTGTCGAAGTAGCCCTTGAGCAACCACACGTTCGACCCCATCGCGCCACCGAGGTAGGCGAGGATCAGGCCCCAGGGGCTGTTGAGGCCGAGCGCGGGCAGGACGTCCCCCACGGCGACGAACGTGACGTAGAGCGCGACGAACGCCAACAGCGCGGGGAACATCTGCAGCAGCAACAGGGCGAGCAGCCCGGGCCGCCGGCCGGCGAACCGCAGCCGGGAGAAGGCGTAGGCGGCGCACGAGCCGATGAAGACCGAGCACAACGCCCCGACGCCGGCGATCAGCAGCGAGTTCCGGTACCAGGAGGCATAGGGCCGCGACGTGTCCGAGAAGAGCGTGCCGAAGTTGGAGAAGGACACGCTGGTGGGCAGCAGCTCGCTGGTCTGAAGCGAGCCGGCGGGGTTCAGCGCCGCCGACACGATGAAGATGATCGGGAACAGCGACCAGACCAGGGCCACGACGGCGAGCGCGTGCCGCCACCACGACCCGCTGCCGCGCGAACGGCGCCGCGGCGCAACGGGGTTCGGCGTACCGGCCGCCACCTCGCTGGTGGGGAGCACCACGCTCTCGCGCTGCGAGACCTCCGACATCAGTTCACCTCTTCCAGGGACTTGGTCCGGCGGAACCCCGAGTAGCTCAGCACGGCGACGATCGCGAAGATGAAGATCGAGACGGCAGCGGCGAACCCATAGTTCGGCGTCGTGCCGCTGAAGGCCAGTCGGTAGGCGTAGGTGATCAGCAGGTCGCTCGAGCCGATCGAGGTGTTGCCCGCGTCGAAGGGGCCGCCACCGGTGAGCAGGTAGATCAGGGTGAAGTTGTTGAAGTTGAAGGCGAAGGAGGCGATGAGGAGCGGCGCCACCGCGACGAGCAGCAGCGGCATGGTGATCGACCGCAGCGTGCGGAAGGCGTTGGCGCCGTCGATCTTCGCGGCCTCCCGCACGTCGCCCGGGATCGACTGCAGCGCACCGGTGCAGACGATGAACATGTAGGGGAAGCCCAGCCACAGGTTGGTGATGAGGATGGCGGCCTTGGCCGCCCACGGGTTCCCGAGCCAGTCGACGGTGAGACCGGTGTAGCTGTTGATGAGGCCGAAGTCCTGGTTGAACATCGAGGCCCAGACCAGCGACGTGATGAACGTCGGCATGGCGTAGGGAAGGATCAGGAGCGACCGGTAGAACGCCTTGCCCTTGACCCGGTCGTCGTTGAGCAGCAGCGCGAGGAGCATGCCGAGCAGGAACGTCGACACGACGGAGAACACCGCGAAGAACATGTTCCAGAGGAAGATCTTGACGAAGCCGTCGCGCAGGGTGGAGTCGGTCAGCACGCGGGTGAAGTTCTTGGCTCCCACGCCCTCCTTCCAGCCCTGGGCGAACGCCTCACCCTGGCCGTCCCGGGGCACCCACTGCGCGTTCCTGGCGACGTACGTCTTCCCGGTGGCGGTGTCCTTCAGGGTGTCGGTCGCCTTGTCATAGGAGACGGTCGGCTTGCCCTCGAACGCCTCGCTCAACCCCACGCTCTTGATGCCGCCGCCGTCGGGTGTCGGCACGGCGAACGTGTCGAGGTCCTTGCGGGCGTTGACCTCGCGTGCGCTGAGGATGGTGTATCCGGGCGCCGTGGTGATCTTGCCCAAGGGCGTCTTCTGCACGCCGTCGGCCGACAGGGGCTCGAGGCCCTTGACGTCCCCGACCGACATGGCGCCGGAGGCGTTCGTGAGCAGGAACACCGTCGGGGCTGTCGCGACGTCGCTGCCCTTCTTCACAGCGACCGACAGCTTGTACCGCTTGGTCCCGGGCACCTCCCGCACGGAGTTGGCGATGATGGAGTCGACGCTCTCCTGCTTGCTGATCCGGTGCCCGTCGCCGTAGTTCGTGAACGCCGTGGCGACGGTGTAGACGATCGGCCACACCTGCAGGGCAAGGAGGAGGAGCAGCCCCGGCATGAGGTACTTCATCGGGACGGCCCGGCGCACCCCGTAGACGACGACGATGGCCATCGCCACGAAGGCCACGCCGACCACGGCGAGCCACAGGCCCTGGTCGAGCAGGCGCTGGATCAGCAGCCCTGCGACGGCGACGACGACCAGCAGCAGCGCCCACTTGAGGATGCCCGCCCAGGGGCGTGGCGGTCGGGAGCGCTGGTCCTGGTCCTCATCCTGGGCCTGGCGCTGGGTGGACGCGACGTCAGTCTGCGTCATGGGTTCCTCCGGGACGTGCGGCGACGGGGGTGCTGGTCGGTGGCTGCGCGGATGGACCCGGCGCCGTGGGGTGCCCGGCCGGCCGCGGGGTCGCGGCCGGCCGGGCGGGGGCTGGTCGGTCAGCCCTTGTTGATGTTGGACACGATCTCCTTCTGAGCAGCGGCGAAGCGGGCGTCCACCGTCGCCTTGCCCGAGATCACGTCGGCCGCAGCCTGGCCGAGCGGGGCCCAGACGGAGTTCATGGCGGGGATGTTCGGCATCGCCTTGCCACCCAGGCCCGCCGCGTGGAAGCCCTGGACGTCCTTGTCGGTCTTGGCGACCTCGTCGTAGGCCTCCGTCAGCGCCGGCGGACGGCCCCCGGCCTTGAACAGGGCGAGCTGGACGTCCTTGCGCGACACGTAGTTGGTCACGAACTCCTGCGCGAAGGCGGCGTTCTTGGCCTTGGCGGAGACGTAGAACATCTGCACGCCGAGGAAGGGCTGCATGGGCTTGCCGTCGATGGAGGGCAGCGGGCTGATGGCGTACTTGATGCCCGCCTTCTTCGCGTTGGGCGTCGCCCACGGTCCGGTGAAGAAGAACGGCGCCTTGCCACCGTCGAAGATGCCCTCGGCGTTGGTGTCGTCGACGTTGGTCGTGAGGACCTTGGCCTTGCCGAGCTTGGCGATCTCGTTGGCGCCCTTGAGCGACCCGGCGCTGTTGACGATGACCTTGCTGGGGTCGTAGTCGCCGTTGGGCTTCGTGGCGAAGATCCCGCCGCCGAACGCCGCCAGGTAGGGGTAGGTGTAGTAGGCGTTGCCGACCTTGCCGACCTGCTGGACGAGGACGTTGGTGACCTGCGGATGGGACTTCTTGATCTTCTCGCCGGTGGCGACGAGCTCATCCATGGTCTTGGGCGCGTCGGGGGCGAGCGCGGTGTTGCGCATCAGCGCGATGTTCTCCACCGCGTACGGCACGCCGTACTCCTGGCCGTTGTACTTGGTGGCGGCGATCGCCTTGGGGTCGAACTTGGCGGCGACGTCGGCCGAGAGCGGCACGGGGGCCACGGTGCCGTTCTGCACGAGCTCGCCGAGCCAGTCGTGCGCACCGACGATGACGTCCGGGCCCTTGCCGACGTTGGTGGCGTCCTTGAACTGCGAGCGCGTGTCGGTGACCACCTGGACCGCGACCTTGATGCCGTTCTCCTGCCCGAACTGGTCGGCGTACTGCTTCAGCCGGGGAGCGCGGTCGGCGTCGGCCCAGATGACGAGGTCGGCGCTGGCGTCGCGTGCGGGCGCGCCCGAGGTCGTGGGGGACGCCGCGGCGGGAGCAGCCGCCGTGGTGGTGCTGCTGCCCGAGGGCGCAGGCGTCTTGTCAGCGGCGGGGGTCGAGGACCCACCGCAGGCGCTCATGAACAGGGCCGCGACACCAGTGATGGTGGCAGCACCAATCGCACGCTTGTGCATTGAGGTTTCTCCTTGAGAGGCCTGGGCCGGCCTCGAGCCGGCCCGGAAAGTGTGCGCAACGTAGCAAGTTCTTGCAGCGGATTGGGGCTTTCTTGCAAGAACTTGCAGGCCACGTTTCAGCAACCCCGTTCAACGTTCAACCGAAGGCACGCGGGGCGACATTCCGGGACGGACTCCCTCTGGCGCGAACGGGGGTCCATGGGTCACACTGCCCTTCACGCCCTCGACACCGATGTCCCGGGCGCGCGCCACCCCTTTACAACGGATCGTCCGGCACGTTCCTGCCGGTGAAGGAAGGTTGATTTCCTCATGGCCACAGTCAAGTTCGACCATGCCTCGCGCATCTACCCAGGCACCGAGAAGCCCGCGGTCGACAAGCTCAACATCGACGTCGAGGACGGCGAGTTCCTGGTGTTCGTCGGTCCCTCCGGCTGTGGCAAGTCCACCAGCCTGCGCATGCTCGCCGGCCTCGAGGAGGTCAACGAGGGCGACATCTACATCGGTGAGCGCAACGTCACCGACCTGTCCCCCAAGGACCGCGACGTCGCGATGGTCTTCCAGAACTACGCGCTCTACCCGCACATGACCGTCGCGGACAACATGGGCTTCGCCCTGAAGATCGCGGGCGTCAACAAGTCCGAGATCGCCAAGCGCGTCCAGGAGGCCGCCAAGATCCTCGACCTCGAGGAGTACCTCCAGCGCAAGCCGAAGGCGCTCTCGGGCGGTCAGCGCCAGCGTGTGGCCATGGGCCGCGCGATCGTGCGCCAGCCCCAGGTCTTCCTCATGGACGAGCCGCTGTCCAACCTCGACGCCAAGCTCCGGGTCCAGACCCGCACCCAGATCGCCTCGCTCCAGCGCCGCCTCGGCGTCACGACGGTCTACGTCACCCACGACCAGGTCGAGGCCATGACCATGGGTGACCGGGTCGCGGTCCTCAAGGACGGCCTGCTGATGCAGTGCGACACCCCGCGCCGCATGTACGACCACCCGGACAACGTCTTCGTCGCCGGCTTCATCGGGTCCCCGGCGATGAACCTGCTCCAGGTCCCCGTCATCGACGGCGGCGTGAAGTTCGGCACCAGCACCTACCCGGTCGAGCGTGGGCACCTGACCCAGGCCGGCAGCGTCGCGACCGTCGGGGTGCGCCCCGAGGACCTGACCATCGCCACCGACGGCACGGGCCTGCCCGTCACCGTCGAGGTGGTCGAGGAGCTCGGCGCCGACGCCTACATCTACGGCTCCGCGGGCGAGGGCGCCGACGCCCACCCGGTGGTGGCCCGCGTCGACGGACGCACGCCCCCGCAGAAGGGCAGCGTCGTCAACCTGGTCCCCGACCACGGCCACGTGCACCTGTTCAACACCGAGACCGGCCAGCGCATCGGCGACTGAGCGGTCCCCTCTCGACCAGGAGGTGGCGGTGCCCGCTGAGGGCGCCGCCACCTCCTGCTGTCCCCGGCCGGTGTGGTCACAGCCTCCTGCTGTCCCGGCCGGTGTGGTCGAGGCGCGGACGACGCGCAGCCGGCGCGCGGACAGCGGCTCCCGACGCGCCGACGGGGCGACCGGCCGTGCCACGATGGTCCCGTGGCACTTGAGATCACCGCCGTCCGTCCCGACCCCGCCCTGCTCGACCTGCCGTGGTCGATTCCCCTGGAGCAGTGGCCCGAGGACCTGCTCGCGGCCCTGCCACGCGGGATCTCACGGCACATCGTCCGCTTCGTGAAGGTCACCGGCCGGGTCATCGCCGTCAAGGAGATCAAGGACGACCTGGCCCGGCGCGAGTACAACATGCTGCGGCTCCTGCAGAAGCTGGACCAGCCCTGTGTCGTCCCGTTCGGCGTCATCAGCGGGCGCACCACCCCGGACGGGGAGGAGCTGGACGCCTGCCTGCTGACCCGGCACCTGCAGTTCTCGCTGCCCTACCGCGCGCTCTTCAGCCAGACGCTGCGACCGCACACCGCGCAGCGGCTGATCGACGCCCTCGCGGTGCTGCTCGTGCGGCTGCACCTGACCGGCTTCTGGTGGGGTGACGTGTCGCTGTCCAATACCCTGTTCCGGCGCGACGCCGGCGCCTTCTCGGCGTACCTGGTCGACGCCGAGACCGGCGAGATCCGCGACCAGCTCTCGGACGGCCAGCGCGAGCACGACCTCGACATCGCGCGGGTCAACATCGCCGGTGAGCTGATGGACCTCGCGGCCGGGGGCTTCCTCGACGAGGTCGCCGACCCGGTGGAGATCTCCCAGCTGATCGTCGACCGCTACCGGTCGCTGTGGCGCGAGCTCACCGAGCAGGAGCGCTTCGAGTCCGGCGACCGGTGGCGGGTCGAGGAGCGGATCCGGCGTCTGAACGAGCTGGGGTTCGACGTCGACGAGCTCGCCATCTCCACCGACATCGGCGGCTCCACCATCCAGATCCAGCCCAAGGTCGTCGACGCGGGCCACCACTCGCGGCGGCTGCTGCGCCTGACCGGCCTGGACGTCGAGGAGAACCAGGCCCGGCGGCTGCTGAACGACCTCGACGCCTTCCGTGCCGCCCAGGACCGCCAGAACGACGACGAGGAGCTGGTCGCCCACGACTGGCTGGCCCGGGTCTACGAGCCCATCGTCCGCTCGGTGCCGCGGGAGATGGCCCGCAAGCTCGAGGCGGCCGAGTTGTTCCACGAGGTGCTGGAGCACCGGTGGTACATGTCCGAGCGGGTCGGCCACGACATCCCGATCACCGAGGCGCTCAAGGACTACGTGGCCACCGTGCTGCCGAGCAAGCCGGACGAGGCCGCGGTCGTCGGCGTCGACACGGTGGAGATGCCCGTCGTGGCGATGTTCCCGCCCGGCGACCGCTCGCGGGGCCGCTAGCAGCACACGCAGTACGGCGGCCGTGGGAGCCACGACCGCCGTACGGGTGCTTCGTCTGGTGCCCTGCGGGGTCAGACCCGCTGCTGGGCCTTCACGGCGTCGTAGTACGCGCTGGACTCCTTGCGCCAGAGCAGCACGAGGATCGCGACCGCGAGGGCGACGCTGACCAGGCTGACGATCAGGTTGAGCGTGGTCATCTGCCCCTGGACGACGCTCGACAGCAGCGAGAGCACCGACAGCACGCCCAGCACGGTCGCCACGATGCGCGCCCAGCGGCGGCCCTTGCCGTTGGCCGAGGCCATCCACAGCCATAGGCCGACCGAGACCAGGCCGACGACGACGGCGAGCACGATGGCCACGCTGACCGCGCTGTCGACCTGCGAGGCGCTGAGCGCGGCGTTGCTCTTGCGCAGGGTGCTCGTCACCTGGCTGCGCAGGCTGTCCCGGGTGAGCAGGGTGACGAGGATGGACAGCACGGACAACGCCGCCCCGACCCTCATCAGCAGGACGGCGCGCTGGATCGACGGCGGCGGCACCGCTGCCGGCTGGCCGGTCGGTCCGGACGGCATGCTGCCGAACGGGGCAGACGGGTACGGATCGGCGGGTCCGGGCGGTACGGCACTGGACATTGGACTGACTCCCCACGGTCGAGATGATCTGGCTGACGCTGCCCGAGGGTAGCGGTGACCAGGTCCTTCGGGGGGCAGTCCGCCAAGGCGCGCCGGGCGCAGCCGCACGTCGTCGCGCGTCAGAGCGCCCGTCGGCGCGCCACCTCGTAGAGCGTGACGCCCGTCGCGATGCCGGCGTTGAGGGACTCGACCGCCGACGACATGGGAATCGAGACGATCTGGTCGCAGGTCTCGCCGACCAGCCGGGACAGTCCCTTGCCCTCGGACCCCACGACGATCACCAACGGCTCGCTGGCCAGCTCGAGGTCGGGGAGCTGGACGTCACCGTCCATGTCGAGGCCGAGGAGGAAGAAGCCGGCCTTGCGGTACTCCTCCAGCGCGCGGGTCAGGTTGCTGGCCAACGCGACCGGGATGCGCGCCGCCGCGCCCGCGGAGGTCTTCCAGGCACTGGCTGTCAGGCCGGCGGACCGGCGCTCGGGCACCACGACGCCGTGGCCGCCGAAGGCTGCGACCGAGCGGATGATCGCGCCCAGGTTGCGGGGGTCGGTGATGCCGTCGAGGGCGACGATCAACGGGATGCCCGGCGCCTCGGGGTTGATCAGGTCGTTCGGGTGCGCGTAGTCGTAGGGCGGGACCTGCAGGGCGAGCCCCTGGTGCACCGCACCGTCGGTGAGCCGGTCGAGCTCACCGCGGGGCGTCTCCAGGACCGGGATCGAACGGGCGGTCGCGATCTTCAGCGCCTCGCGCACCCGGTCGTCGGAGTCGATGCGGCCGGCGACGTACATCGTGGTGACCGGCACCTCGGCGCGCAGCGCCTCCACGACCGAGTTCCGGCCGGCGACGATCTCGCTGGAGCTGCGCGAGCGCTTCGGCGCGCTGCTGCGTCCCGACGGGCGCCCCGGCGAGGTGCTTCGGCCGCCGGGGGCGTTGTCGCGCTTGGCTGCTCGTGCCGCGTTCTTGGCGGCGGGGTGCTTGGTGCGCTCCACCGCCTTGGGTGTCGGACCGCGGCCCTCGAGGCCCTTGCGGCGCTGGCCGCCGCTGCCGACCTGGGGGCCCTTGCGGGTGGTGGCCTTGCGCATCGCGCCGCGGCGCTGGGAGTTACCTGGCATGAGAAGTCGCCTTTCAGGCGTCGATGGCGTCGGTGGCGCCGGCGGCGTCGATCACGTCGACGGTCTCGGAGCGCCGGGCGAGCGACCAGCGCGCGCCCGAGGCGGTGTCCTCGACGGCGATACCGGCCGCCGTGAGCTGGTCGCGGATGGCGTCAGCGGTGGCGAAGTCCCGGGCCGAGCGGGCGGCCGCACGCGCCTGGAGCTGCGCCGAGACGAGGGCGTCCAGGGCACCGAGCGCGTCGTCGGCCGAGCTGCCCGAGCTCGCGTGCCACTGCGCCGCGAGCGGGTTGACCCCCAGGACCTCGGTCATGTCCACCACGAGCAGCGCGGCGTCACGGGCGACCTCGTCGTCGCCCTCGTCGATCGCGGTGTTGCCGGCGCGGACCGTCTCGTGGATGACGGCGAGGGCCCCGGAGACGTTCAGGTCGTCGTCCATGGCCTCGACGAAATCGGCCGGGAGCGCGCGGGCCGAGGCGCCGAGGTCGGCGCCGGGCAGGTCGACCCCGGGCAGGGCCCGGCGCAGGAAGCCCTCGATCCGGTCGACCGCGGCCTCGGCCTCACGCAGCGAGCCCTCGTGGTACTCGATGGTCGAGCGGTAGTGCGCGGCGCCGAGGTAGTAGCGGACCGCCAGGGGGCGGGCGATCCGCGTGATCTCGTTGACCAGCAGGGAGTTGCCGAGCGACTTGCTCATCTTCTCGCCCGCGACGGTCACCCAGGCGTTGTGCAGCCAGTAGCCGGCGAAGCCCAGCCCCGCCGCCCGGGACTGCGCCTGCTCGTTCTCGTGGTGGGGAAAGCGCAGGTCGACCCCTCCCCCGTGGATGTCGAAGGCGTCGCCGAGGTACTTGCGCGCCATGCCCGAGCACTCCAGGTGCCAGCCGGGGCGGCCGCGGCCGAAGGGCGTCGGCCAGCTCGCGGTCTCCGGCTCGCCGGCCTTGTGCCCCTTCCACAGGGCGAAGTCGCGCGGGTCGCGCTTGCCTCGCGGGTCCGCGTCGGCCGCCGCCTCCATGTCCTCGATCCGCTGATGCGTCAGCGACCCGTAGTCGGCATAGCTGCGGACGTCGAAGTAGACGTCGCCGCTGCCGTCCACGGCGGCGTAGGCGTGCCCCTTGTCGACCAGGGTCTGCATGATCTCGACCATCTCGGGGATGTGGCCGGTCGCCCGCGGCTCGTAGGTGGGGGGCAGCACGCCGAGGCTGTCGAGGGCCTCGGTGGTGGCGCGCTCGTTGGCGTAGCTCCACGCCCACCACGGCTGTCCGGCGCCGGCCGACTTGGAGAGGATCTTGTCGTCGATGTCGGTGACGTTGCGCACGAGGGTCACCTCGAGGCCGTGGCCGCGGGTCAGCCAGCGGCGCAGGATGTCGAACGCGACGGCGAACCGGACGTGGCCGATGTGCGGCGCGCCCTGCGTCGTGAGCCCGCAGATGTAGATACCCGCCCTGCCCGGCTCGAGCGGGTGGAAGTCGCGCAGGGAGCGCGTGGCGGTGTCATGAAGGCGAAGACTCACCCGGCCAAGGTTACCGGCGTGCCGATGCCGCCGGCGCCACGCCGACCGTCCGCCGCCGACCTGCCGCTGCTGCCCGGGACCGGCAGCCCCGCCGTCCGGGGGCGGGGAAGGCCGGTCAGTGGCCGCGGGTGATCCACTCCTGCAGGTGCGGCGCCTCGGCGCCGATGGTGGTGTCGTCGCCGTGGCCGGTGTGCACCACCGTCTCGGGCGGCAGGGTGAGGAGCTTGTCCCGGATCGAGTCCACGATGGTCGGGAAGTCGCTGAACGACCGGCCGGTCGCGCCCGGGCCACCCGCGAAGAGCGTGTCTCCGGTGAACACCGCGCCGAGCTCCGGGGCGTGGAAGCAGCAGGCACCGAAGGCGTGACCGGGGGTGTGCAGCACGTGCAGGTCGACGTCGCCGACGCGGAAGACGTCGCCGTCGGCGAGCTCACCGTCCGGGGTGACCGGATAGAGCGCGTCCCAGAGGACCCGGTCGGCCGGGTGCAGGTACGACGGCGCGAACGTCGCGTCGGCGACCTCTCCGACGGCGGAGATGTGGTCGTCGTGGGCGTGGGTGAGCAGGATCGCGAGAACCTTGCGCCTGGCCACGGCACGCAGGATCGGCCGTCCGTCGTGGGCGGCGTCGATGACCACGCACTCGGTGTCGTCGCCGACGACCCAGACGTTGTTCTCCACGTCCCAGGTGCCGCCGTCGAGGCTGAAGGTGCCGGACGTGACCACCCGGTCCACCCGCACCCTCCCGCTCACAGGGTCACGACCGAGCGCAGGACCTCGCCGCGGCGCATCTTCTCGAACGCGGCCTCGATGTCCTCGATGCCGATCGTCTCCGACACGAACGCGCCGAGGTCGAAACGGCCCTGGCGGTAGAGGTCGACAAGCATGGGGAAGTCCCGCGAGGGCAGGCAGTCGCCGTACCAGCTGGACTTCAGGGCACCGCCGCGGCCGAACACCTCGATCAGCGGCAGCGTCACCGTCAGCTCAGGGGTCGGCACGCCGACGAGGACCACGGTGCCGGCCAGGTCGCGGGCGTAGAACGCCTGCTCGTAGGTCTCCGGCCGCCCCACCGCCTCGATCACGACGTCGGCGCCGAAGCCGCCGGTGAGGGCCCGGATCGCCTCGACCGGGTCCTGTGTCGAGCTGTTGACGGTGTGCGTGGCGCCCAGGCCCCGGGCCCACTCCAGCTTGCGGTCGTCCACGTCGACGGCGATGACCGTCGTCGCGCCGGCCACGACGGCACCGGCGACGGCGGCGTTCCCGACGCCGCCGCACCCGATCACGGCCACCGAGTCGCCGCGGCCGACGCCTCCGGTGTTGACGGCAGCGCCGAAGCCGGCCATGACGCCGCACCCCAGCAGCCCGACCGCGGCGGGGTCGGCCTCTGGGTCGACCTTGGTGCACTGGCCGCTGGCCACCAGCGTCTTCTCGATGAACGCGCCGATGCCGAGGGCCGGCGAGAGCTCGGTGCCGTCGGTGAGCGTCATCTTCTGCGTGGCGTTCGCGGTGTTGAAGCAGTACTGCGGACGGCCCTTGGCGCAGGCCCGGCACTGCCCGCAGACGGCCCGCCAGTTGAGGATCACGAAGTCGCCCGGGGCCACGTCGGTCACGCCGTCGCCGACCGCCTCGACCACGCCGGCCGCCTCGTGGCCGAGCAGGAAGGGGAACTCGTCGTTGATGCCGCCCTCGCGGTAGTGCAGGTCGGTGTGGCACACCCCGCAGGCCTGGATCCGCACGACCGCCTCGCCCGGTCCGGGGTCGGGGACGACGACGTCGACGACCTCGACCGGCGCTCCCTTGGCGCGCGCGATGACTCCCTTGACCGTGCTGGGCATGTGGCACTCCTTCGTCGGCGACTGGGTTGGCAGGAGCCTAACTTCCGGCCGCCGCCCGAGGCAGTGCGCGGTACGGCGCCGGTCCGGACGGCGCGGGTGGGCCCTCGTCAGTTGAGGCCGTAGGGCATCTGGGTCAGCTCCGTGGCCGGGACCGCCTGCAACGCCGCGACCAGCGCGGTCTCGCGACGCAGGAGCGCGAGCTCGGCGCTCAGGCGCGCGGCGGTGTCCGGCTGCTCGAGCAGCCGCTGGCGGTCGGCGAGGTCGAGCCGCGTCGCGGCCGCCACCAGGTAGGACAGCATTCGAGGGTCCGAGGGGTCGGTCACCCGGCCGTCTCCGCCGAGCTGGTCGCGGTAGCCGTCGAAGTGCCGTGCGACCGAGCGGGCGAAGACCGACGCACCGTCCCCATCCGGCTCACCGAGCCGCTCCACGAGGCCGGTGAGGTACGGCGTGCCCGCCGTCGCGTCGATGTCGAGGAGCCGGAAGCGCGTGTGCCCCACGGTGATGATCTCGAAGCGGCCGTCCTCCAGGGCGTCGATCTGCTCGACCCGCGCGGTGCAGCCGACCGGGTAGAGCGCCTCGCGCGCGCGGACGCCGTCGGCGCCGACCTCGCGGCCGGAGCGGATGGCCACCACCCCGAACTCGCGCACGGACCCCTCGGGCTGGGCCTCGAGCTCCTCGACCAGGGTGCGGTAGCGCTCCTCGAAGACGTTGAAGGCCTGCACGAGCCCGGGCATCAGCACCGAGCCCAGCGGGAACAGCGGCAGCGTCTCGGGCACGCGTCCGAGCCTAGACGCGCCGGATGACGAGTGCAGTGGCGATGGCGGCAACGCCCTCGCCGCGCCCCGTCAGGCCCAGGCCGTCGGTGGTGGTGGCCGAGACCGACACCGGGGCGCCGGCCGCCGCCGACAACGCCGCCTGCGCCTCCTCGCGCCGGGGACCGACCTTGGGCCGGTTGCCGATCACCTGCACCGAGACGTTGCCGATCCGGAACCCCGCCTCGGACAGGATGCGCGCCGCCTCGGCCAGCAGGCGCACCCCCGCGGCGCCCGCGAGCTCGGGCCGGTCGGTGCCGAAGTGCGTGCCGAGGTCACCCAGACCGGCCGCGGCGAACAACGCGTCGCAGGCGGCGTGGGCCGCGACGTCCCCGTCGGAGTGGCCGGCCAGCCCGCGCTCGCCGGGCCAGGCCAGGCCGGCGAGCGAGAGCGGGCGCCCGTCGTCGGCGAACGGGTGGACGTCGACCCCGACGCCGGTGCACGGCAGGACCGTGGCCTCTCCCCCGGAAGCGGACGTGCGCGCGGAGTCGGACGGGCGCGTGGCATCGGACGGGGCCTCGGTGCGGGCGGGGTCAGCGGGTGGCATGGATGTCCTCCTGCAGGATGGTCAGGGCGAGGTCGAGGTCGCGCGGGGAGGTGATCTTCACCGCGCGCGGGTCACCGTCGATGACCGTGACGCCCACGCCGGTCAGCTCCACGAGGGCGGCGTCGTCCGTGGCGCCGGACCCGCTGGCGTGGGCGCGCTCGAGCACCTCCCGCCGAAAGCCTTGCGGGGTCTGGATGGCCCGGAGCGACTCGCGCGGCGGCGTCGAGGTCACGCGCCCGGAGGCGTCGACGACCTTGACGGTGTCGGTGACGGGGAGCCCCGGGATGACGGCCGGGCTGCCGGCGCGGATCCGCTCGGCGACCGCCTCGAACAGCGACCCCGGCGCCAGCGCGCGTGCCGCGTCGTGCACCAGCACGACGTCGTCATCGGCGGTGAGGGCCCGCAGGCCGGCGGACACCGACGCACTGCGCTCGGCTCCCCCGGTGACCACGTCGGTCCACACCGCCGCCGACGTCCTGGCCGCCGCCGACGCGTCCGCCACCACGGCCCGGGCCTGGTCGAGGTGGTCTGCCGGCGCCACCACCACCACATGGCCCACACCAGACACGGCCAGCACACGGTCGAGGGCGTGCCTCAACAGTGGCTGGCCGTGCAGGTGGACGAACGCCTTGGGCATCCCGGCACCGAGTCGCACACCGCTGCCGGCAGCGACCAGGATGACGGCGAGGTTCAGGAGGCGAGGACCTCGTCGAGGATGGCCTCGGCCTTGTCCTCGTTGGTCTTCTCGGCGAGCGCCAGCTCGGAGACGAGGATCTGACGTGCCTTGGCCAGCATCCGCTTCTCGCCCGCGGACAGCCCGCGGTCCTTGTCACGGCGCCAGAGGTCACGCACGACCTCGGCCACCTTGATGACGTCGCCGGAGGCGAGCTTCTCGAGGTTGGCCTTGTAGCGCCGCGACCAGTTGGTCGGCTCCTCGGTGTGGGCGGCCCGCAGCACCTCGAACACGCGGTCCAGGCCCTCCTGGCCCACCACGTCGCGGACGCCCACGAGGTCGCAGTTGTCCGCCGGGACCTCGATGGTCAGGTCGCCCTGGGCGACCTTGAGCACCAGGTAGAGCCTGTCCTCGCCCTTGATGGTGCGAGTCTTCATCTGCTCGATCAGTGCCGCACCGTGGTGCGGGTACACGACCGTTTCGCCAACCTTGAAAACCATATGCTCTGTGCCCCTTTCGCGACCTCCACGATACCACGGGGTCGCCTCGTTCCGGAACCCGTCAGATCGCGTTTGTGCAGGTCAGAGGCCATGCGGCCCTCGGATCCGGCCTTGACAGATGCCGCCTCACCATGCATCGCGGGCGCCGCGCGCGGGCTGACTTCGGAGAAGGAGGTACGCCGACACGGCCGGCGCAGAGCCGCCACCCCACCGGGCGCGGACGGCCGCGGGCGTCGCGACGACGGCCGGGCTGCCCGACGACGGCCCGCCGCAACCAGCGCGGACGGCCAGGGCGGCCCGTGGGCCGCCGTACGGAGTCAGAGGGACCGGGCGTGGGACGGAACGACAGCGGGATCAGCCCCTCGTCCCGGTTCGAGCGACGCGAGGCCGGCCGGTACTGTGGGGGCCGTGACCCGCCCAACGCTTCGTGCCCCCCAGCTCGTCGTGCGCCGCCGCACGTCCGTCCTCACGGCCGGCCTGGCCGTGGCAGGGGCGCTGGCCCTGTCGGGGTGCCAGCTGACGTCCCCGCAGCAGACGATGATGCCCTACCAGCCGGCCGACGGCGTGAACGTCACCTTGGGCTCGGTCACCGTCGACGACCTCGTGATCGTCTCGAGCGCCAAGGGCCAGCAGGGCGTCCTGTCAGGGCAGATCGCCAACAGCGGCGGTCAGCCGGCGACCGTCACCATCTCCGCGCCGGGGGCGCCTGCGGTCACCAAGCGGGTCGAGGCGGGCTCCATGGTCCGCCTGTCGGGAGAGTCCGGGAGCAGCCCCGCAACGCTGCCGTCGGTGTCGGTCGAGCCGGGCTCCTTGATGAATCTCACGATCGGTACGAGCGCCGCAGGCAGCAACGTGGTCGGCGTGCCGGTGCTGGTGCCGAGCCTGTACTACTCGACGCTCACCCCCGCCGGGTCGGGGAGCCCCTCGCCGAGCGCGACGCCCACCCAGACCTCCAGCGCGCGGACGCCGCAGCCGACCACGTCCACCGTTCCCGGCGGCTGAGCCTGGCGGGGTCCCCCACGGGACCCGGACGCTGCCGCGCGCCCACGCGCCGTCGGTACGCGCGCGGCGTACGGGCCGGTCAGGCCGCTTCGAACTTGTAGCCGAGGCCGCGCACGGTGACGATGAAGCGTGGGTTGGCCGGGTCCGGCTCGACCTTGGCACGCAGCCGCTTGACGTGCACGTCCAGGGTCTTGGTGTCGCCGACGTAGTCGCTGCCCCAGACCCGGTCGATCAGCTGCATCCGGGTGAGGACCCGCCCCGAGTTGCGCAGCAGCATCTCGAGCAGCTCGAACTCCTTCAGCGGCAGCGCCGTGTGCGAGCCGTTCACGGTGACGACGTGGCGCTCGACGTCCATCCGCACCGGACCGGACTCCAGCGTGGCCGGGACGAGCTCCTCGGGCTCCTGCAGCCGGCGCAGCACCGCCTTGATGCGGGCGAGCAGCTCGCGGCTGGAGTACGGCTTGGTGACGTAGTCGTCGGCGCCGATCTCCAGCCCGACCACCTTGTCGATCTCGCTGTCCTTGGCGGTGAGCATGATCACCGGCACGCTCGAGCGCTGGCGCAGCGCGCGGCACACGTCGACGCCGGAGAGGCCGGGCAGCATGAGGTCCAGCAGCACCAGGTCGGCGCCGCTGCGGTCGAACTCCTCCAGCGCGTCGGGGCCGGTCTCGGCCACCGCGACCTCGTAGCCCTCCTTGCGCAGCAGGTAGGACAGCGGGTCGGAGAACGACTCCTCGTCCTCCACCACCAGGATGCGTGTCATCGGGTGACCTCTCGTGAGTCGGGGTGCCCGACGGGCAGGTGCGCCCCGGCGGAAACGGCGGCCGGGGACGTGGACGGCGGTCCACTGGCGGGCGCGGCGGGCAGCCGCATCGTGAAGGTGGAGCCGCGACCCTCCTCGCTCCACACGCTGACGTCACCGCCGTGGTTGGCGCAGATGTGCTTGACGATCGCGAGGCCGAGGCCGGTGCCCCCGGTGGCCCGCGAGCGCGCCGCGTCCACGCGGTAGAACCGCTCGAAGATGCGGGCCTGCTCGGCGTGCGGGATGCCCTGGCCCTGGTCGCTGACGTCGACCTCGACCAGGTCGTCGACGCACCGGACACCGACCGCGACGCGAGTCCCGCTGCTGGAGTAGTTGACCGCGTTGCCGACCAGGTTGCGGATGGCGGTGGTGAGCAGCTCGGCGTCGCCGAACACCTTGGCGTCGCCGGCCAGCGAAACGGCCAGCTCGATCTTGCGGGCCTCGGCGACCAGGCGGCTCTGCTCCACCGCATCGGACGCCGCGCGGCTGACGTCGACGAGCACCGGGTCGTGCAGGGTGTCGGCCACCTGCAGCCGGGACAGGTCGACGATCTCCTGCACCAGCTTGGTCAGCCGGACGCTCTCGACCTTCATCCGCTGCGCGAACCGCGCGACCGCCTCGGGGTCGTCGTTGGCGTCCAGGACGGCCTCGGCCAGCAGGGCGATGCCCCCGACCGGGGTCTTCAGCTCGTGGCTGACGTTGGCCACGAAGTCGCGGCGCACCTCCTCGACCCTGCGGGCTTTGGTGCGGTCGTCGACCAGGAGGAGCACGTGGGCGCTGCCGAGCGGGGCGACGCGCGCGGCGACGGTGATCCGGCCGCGTCCGAGCGGGCCCCGGGCGAGGTCGAGCTCGGCCTCGCGGATCACGCCGTCGCGCCGGACCTGCCGGGCCAGGTGCCGCAGCTCGGCGTGGGCCAGCTCGGCGTCGCGGACCAGGCCGTAGACGACCGCGGCCGGGCTGGCCTTGACCACCTGGTCGGCCGAGTCGACGACGATGCCGCTGGAGCGCAGGACCGCAAGGACGTCCGCGACGCCCGGCGGGAGTGCGGGGACCGACGCCTCGGGGATGGTGCGCTGGGACCGCTCGGAGAGGCGCACGCCGCCGACCGCGACGGCGCCGATCAGCATGCCGATCACGCCTCCGAGCGTTGCCGCGGCTGTCGCATCCACGTTCCTCAGCGTACGCATCCCGGCGGGGTCTCCCGCGCGCCTCGCGCCGTCCGCCCGCACGTCGGCTCCGAATGTTCACCTGGGGGTCCAGGACCGTTCACGCCCGGGTGGGAGCCTGCAGGAGCAACGCGATCCGCGGCTGCGACCGACAGAGACAAGGGAACCATGCGCGACGCCTTCCACGAGGACCTCGACTCCATCTCCGACCAGCTCGTCGAGATGACGCGGCTGGCGGGCTCCGCGATGAACCGCGCGACGACGGCGCTGCTGGACGCCGACGTGCACCTCGCCGAGAGCGTGATCGCCGCCGACGAGCAGATCGACGGGCTGCGCAAGGAGCTCGACGACCGCTCCATCGACCTGCTCGCCCGTCAACAGCCCGTCGCCACCGACCTGCGGATGGTCGTCACCTCGATGCGCATGAGCGCCGACCTCGAGCGGATGGGCGACCTCGCCCGCCACGTCGCCAAGGTCGCGCGCCTGCGCTACCCCCAGTCCGCCATCCCCGCCGAGGCCCGCGCCACGGTGCTGCAGATGGGCCAGGTGGCCGAGCGGATCGTGGCCAAGGCCGGCTCGGTCATCGCCGGCAAGGACGTCGAGGAAGCGGTCACGCTCGAGCGCGACGACGACGAGATGGACCGCCTGCACCGCGAGCTGTTCAACATGCTGCTGGACGACACCTGGACCCACGGCACCGAGGCCGCGGTCGACCTGACGCTCGTCGGCCGCTACTACGAGCGCTTCGCCGACCACGCCGTGTCCATCGCCCGCCGCGTGGTCTACCTGGTCACCGGCGAGTGGCACACCGACGCCGAGCTCGACGGCGAGGAGTGACCTCGTACCCGGGCTGACCGGACCTGACCGGTATGGCGACGTGCACGTCGCCATACCGGTCAGTCGGCGTTGAAGCGCTCGAGCGCGCGGGCGAAGGCGCGGACCTCCTCGCCGGTCCACCCCTGCAGACGGTCCTGGAGCGCCTCGCGCTGGGCCGCCGTCGACGCGGCGATCACCGACTCCCCGCTGGGCGTGAGCCGCAGCGCCTTGCCCCGGGCGTCGACGAGGTCGGTGGCCTGCACGAGGCCGGCGTGCACGAGCCCGGCCAGCTGGCGGGAGACGGTCGACTTGTCCAGCAGGTAGTGCACCGCGATGTCGGCGGCCCGGCTGTCGGGGTGGTCGTGCAGGTAGTCCAGCAGGGACTGGTCCACGAGCGACAGCTGCGGCGCGTGCGCACGCGACCGGGCCCGGCCGCGGCGGGCGATCGCGGTCAGCGCGCGCTGGATCGCCGCCACGCTCTCGTGCGACGCCTCCAGCGGCTGCGCCACCTCCTGGCCCGTCATGGCCTCTCCTCCTCGTCGGGTCCGTGCAGGGCCAGTCTCCCACCGGCGTATAGTTGTATTATGCAACTGCGACTGCTGGGCAGTACGCCGCCCCCTCCCACCCCCGTTCCCCAGGACCTCATGACCAGCTCTGCCTCCCCCCGGCACCTCGCCGCCCCCCGGGCCACTGCGCCCGCTCCGGCAGCGTCGGCCTCGGCCTCCTCGACCTCCTCGACCTCGACAGGCCCCTCCCGGGCCGGCCGGAGCTCCCGGCTGCTGCAGACGGTGGCGCCCGCGGTGTCCGCCCTGCGCACCTTCGGCGACATCGGCCGGCACCTGCTGATCCCGCTCTTCCTCGCCACCGGCATGGCACTGGCCTACCTCGGCGCGTTCCACCAGCCGATGCCGCACGAGCTGCCCACCGCCGTGGTCGGCACCAGCGTGGAGGCCAAGGTGTTCGCCCAGCAGCTCAACGACAGGTCGAACGGCGCGCTCACCGTGCGCACCGTGCCGACCGCCGACGACGCCCGCCGGATGATCCGGGACCGGAAGCTCTCGGGGGCCTACCAGACCGTCGGCGACCACGCCGTGCTCTTCGTCTCGCCGGCCGACTCCGCCACCACGGCCACCGCCGTCACGGAGGCCTTCGCCCCCATCGCGTACGCCCAGCACCAGCCGCTGAAGGTGCAGGACGTGGTCCCCGTCGGTGCACACGACCGCAGCGGGCAGGGCCTGTTCTTCCTGTTGGTCGCCCTGAGCATCGGCGGCTACACCAGCGCGATCGCCATCTCGGCCGCCGCCGCGCACCTGAGCGTTCCCGGCCGGGTCGGCGTGGCCGCCGTCACCACCGCGGTCGTCGCCGCGCTGGGCACCATCGTGGCCGGGCCGGTCTACGGCGTCATCACCGGGAACCACCTCGCCATCTGGGCGCTGGCCTGGCTGTACGTCGCGGGCATCACGTTCGTCGGCCTCGGGCTGCACCCGATCTTCAAGCGCTGGACCACGCCGCTGCTCACCATGCTCTTCGTGATGCTGAACTTCACCTCCTCCGGCGGGGTGTTCCAGAGCCAGCTGATGCCGCGCTTCTTCTCCGCGCTGCACGGGTTCTGGAACGGCGCGGCCTGGCTCGAGGCTGCGTCGTCCCGCACGTACTTCCACGGCGCCGACATGGGCCGGCCGGTCCTGACGCTGGCGCTGTGGGCCCTCGGCGGCCTCGCACTGATCGCGCTGAGCCACACCTGGAGCGTGCACCGCAACCGCATCGCCGACGAGGGCGTCACGGTCTCCGCCGAGGAGGAGGGGGTCCTCCCCACCTGAGGCCGGCAGGGCGCCGCGGGTTCAGCGGCGCCTTGGTCAGCGGCCCTGGTTGGCGACGGCGGCGATCGCGTCCTTGGCCGCCTCGGGGTCGAGGTACTCCCCGCCACGCTGCACCGGCTGCAGGTCCTCGTCCATGCGGTAGACCAGCGGGATGCCCGTGGGGATGTTCAGGCCGGCGATGTCGGCGTCGCTGATGCCGTCGAGGTGCTTGACCATGGCCCGCAGGCTGTTGCCGTGGGCGGCCACGCAGACGACCTTGCCGGTGCGCAGGTCCGGCACGATCGCCTCGTGCCAGTAGGGCAGCAGGCGCTCGATGACGTCCTTGAGGCACTCGGTCGCGGGAGCGGCCTCGCCGAGGTCGGCGTAGCGGGCGTCCCCGGCCTGGCTGAACTCGTTGCCGGGCTCGATCGGCGGCGGCGGGGTGTCGAAGGAGCGACGCCAGAGCATGAACTGCTCCTCGCCGTACTGCTCGAGGGTGGCCTTCTTGTCCTTGCCCTGCAGCGCGCCGTAGTGCCGCTCATTCAGGCGCCAGTCGCGACGCACCGGGATCCAGTGCCGGTCCGCCTCGTCGAGGGCCAGGTTGGCGGTCGTGATCGCACGGCGCAGCAGCGAGGTGTGGAGGAGCTCCGGGAGCACGCCCGCGTCCTTCAGCAGCGTGCCGGCGCGGACGGCCTCGGCCCGGCCCCGGTCGGACAGGTCGACGTCGACCCATCCGGTGAAGAGGTTCTCGGCGTTCCAGACGCTCTCGCCGTGCCGCAGCAGCACCAGGGTGTAGGTCATGGCCGGCAGTCTAGGACGCGGCCTTGGTGCTGCCCGGGCTGCCCGGGCTTCCCGGGTCCGGCAGCCGCGAGGCCGCGTCGTCCCCTTCGGTGGTGGGAGCCTCCTGCGGCTGGAGCAGGTGGGCGAAGGCGTCCAGGTTGCGGGTCGACTCCCCCCGTGACACCCGCCAGGCCCACTCCTTCTTCATCGACTCGAGGAAGCCGAGGGCCAGCAGCTCGTTGAACGCGCCGTCGGCCGCGTCCAGGACGACCCCCAGCACCTGGTCGAGGTACGCCGCGTCCACCCCGGCCAGCGGGACCCGGCCGGTCACGTAGACGTCACCCACCGGGTCGATGGCATAGGCGAGGCCGGGCAGGCGCAGGTTCCGGCGCAGGAGGTAGCGGTAGACCGCCTCGTGGCTCTCGTCCGGGTTGCGGATGACGAAGGCCGAGACGGACAACGACTGGTCGGCGACCACGAGCGAGCAGACGGTGCGCAGCTTCTGGTCGCCGGGCAGCGTCACGACGAGCTCGCCGGGCCGGCCGCCCAGCTCCCACGGCAGCCCGGCCTCGTCCAGGAAAGCCCGGATCTCGCCCTCGACCTGCTCGGCTCGACTCATCCCGGCATGCTAGCCAGCGTCAGCCCGCCCGGCCCTTCCGGCCGACTTCGTGCCGGTGGATCGGCGAATGCGGGGCCGCGAACGCCCGGTTCGCCGACTGAGTGGCACAAAGCCGGGTGGAGGGCTGCGGCCGGGCGGCGGTTGGGTCGGCGACGTACGGTCAGGGAACGACGGCGGTGGGGGCACCGGACGGCGGGAGGACCAGGCCTGCGGGGCCCTGGTGGCGGGCCTCGATCGCCTCGCCGTAGACGTCCATCAGCTGGTCGGTCGTGTGCTCCCAGCCGAACTGCGACGCATGGCGGACGGCCCGGCCCGCGAGCTCGGCCCGGCGCGCATCGTCGTCCAGGAGGCCCTCCAGCGCCCGGCTCCAGCTGCGCGTCTCGTGGTCGGGCACGAGCACCCCGGCGTCGCCGACGGCGGTCGGTAGCCCACCGACGGCGGCGGCCACGACCGGCGTACCGCTGGCCTGGGCCTCGATGGCCACCAGCCCGAACGACTCGTTGTACGACGGGACCGCGACCAGGTCCGCGCTGCGGTACCACTGCACCAGGCGGGCACGGTCGACCGGCGGCACGAAGCGGACCTGGGCCTCGATCCCCAACCGGCCGGCCAGCTGCTGCAGGAGGCGAGGCGTGTCCATACCGGTGCCGCTGGGGCCGCCGAGCACGGCCACGACCAGGGAGGAGCGCAGCCCCGGACGGCGCGCCAGCAGGTCCGCGGCCGCATGCAGCAGCACGTCCGGCGCCTTCAGCGGCTGGATCCGGCCCACGAACAGCAGCACCCCGGCATCCGCGGGCAGCCCGACCGCACGACGGGCCCCGGCCCGGTCCCCCGGGGTGAACACCTCGAGGTCCACCCCGGGCGGCACCACCCGCACGCGGGCCGGGTCGGCGTCGTACAGCTCCACCAGCTGGCGCGCTTCCTCGTCGGTGTTGGCCACCAGCCGGTCGGCGGCCTCGACGACCTGGGCCTCGCCGATCTCGCGGCCGGGCGGCTCGGGGGTGTCTCCCTCGGCGAGCTGGGCGTTCTTGACCCGCGCCATCGTGTGCATCGTGTGCACCAGCGGCACCCGCCAGCGGTCCGCGGCCAGCCAGCCGACCTGCCCGGAGAGCCAGTAGTGGGAGTGGACGAGGTCGTACCACCCCTCGGGCCGGGCCGCCTCGGCGCGCATCACGCCGGCCGCGAACGCGCACAGCTGCCCCGGCAGGTCCTGCTTGCCCAGCCCCTCGTACGGCCCGGCGGTGACGTGGCGCACCACCACCCCGGGCGCCAGCTCCTGCTCAGCGGGCATCCCGCCGGTGGTCGCCCGGGTGAACACGTCCACCTCGACACCCCGGCCGGCCAGGCGCCTCGCGGTCTCCACCACGTACACGTTCAGGCCGCCCGCGTCCCCCGTCCCCGGTTGCTCCAGCGGGGAGGTGTGCACGCTCAGCATCGCCATCCGGCGCAGCCCCGGCACAGCCGTCATTCGGCCTCCTGGAGCGGGTTGGGGCGGTACGGGTGGATCGAGAGGCGCAACGCCGGACCCCACACGTGTATTTCGTTGCGCGCCACCTGCCGCAGGTCCAGCGCGGTGGGGTACGGCGCGTCGGTCCCCACCGGGAAGCCGAGCAGTGTCGTGAACGCCGGCTGGTCCGGGCCGGTCTGCGGCGCGGCCCACCACACCCGCCCGCCCAGGTTGCGCGCCGGCAACCGCGGCGCCAGCCCCACGGTCAGCGCCTGCCGGGCGGCGTGCACCACCACCAGGTCGGCCCCCGGCACCGTGAACTGCAGGTCGACGCGGTGCTGCACCCGGGTCGCGGTGAGCGTCAGCGGCAGCGAGCGCCGCTCGTCGTCGAAGACGACCCCCCGGTACGTCGCGCCGCGCGCCGAGGCCTCGACGCTGTCGATCCGCACGTTGTCGTAGGTCGCGTCCAGGTGCTCGCGGCGGTCCGCACCGCGTCCCTCCAGGTGCCCCCGGGCGGCCGAGACGAGCGACCCCTGCACGACCGTCTCGAACGCCAGCTGCTCCTGCCGCTGCACCCGCAGGCCCGCCGCGTACATCGACACGGTCAACCCGTCGCCGAGGGTGATGACGCCGCGTGCCTTCATGGCGACCTGGAGCAGGCGCGGCTGGACGTCCACCACCGGGGAGCGCAGGTCGAAGAGCCGGCGACCGAAGGCGCCGAGGCCGAGGACCGCGACGGCGGCGAGCACCACCACGAGGAACCGGACGCTCCTGCTCCGCCTGCCGCTGACCACAGGCTCACCCTATGCACGCCGGGCCCTGCCACCGCGCGGCCGGCCGCCCCGCGGCTCGGCATACCCTGCCGGACGTGGCAACGCAGCGGCCGGTCGGCACCATCACCCGGGGCACGACCAACCCCAACCGGCTGCGCCGCGTGGACCGCTGGCTGTCCGGGCCGCAGGGCTGGCGTCTGCGCCGACCGGTGTCAGCACCCGTCGTGGTCGACCTCGGGTACGGCGCCTCGCCGGTCACCGCGGTCGAGCTGCACGCGCGCCTTCGGCGGGTCCGCGCCGACACCGAGGTGGTCGGCATCGAGATCGACCCCGCGCGGGTACAGGCCGCGCGGCCGCTGGAGCGGGAGGGGCTGACGTTCCTGGTCGGTGGGTTCGAGGTGCCGCTGCCCGGCGGCGCCGAGCCGACCGTCGTGCGGGCCTTCAACGTGCTGCGCCAGTACGACGAGGGCGAGGTCGCGGGCGCCTGGGCGACCGTGCGCCAACGGCTCGCGCCCGGCGGCCTGCTGGTCGACGGCACCTGCGACGAGCTCGGCCGGCGCAGTACCTGGGTGGCGGTCGAGGCCGACGGCCCGCGCTCGCTGAGCCTGTCGTTGCGCCTGTCCGGGCTGCAACGCCCCTCGGACGTGGCCGAGCGGCTGCCCAAGGCGCTGATCCACCGCAACGTGCCGGGCGAGCGCATCCACGCCTTCCTCACCGCGCTGGACGGGGCATGGGCACGGCAGGCGCCGCACGCGTCGTACGGCGCGCGGCAGCGGTTCCTCGCCACTGCCGCGGCGGTGCGCGGCGAGGGCTGGCCGCTGCTGGACGGGCCGGCGCGCTGGCGGCTGGGCGAGCTGACCGTGGCGTGGTCCGCGGTCGCCCCGCGCTGAGCCGGCCCCGCACTGGGCGGACCGGGCCTGGTGCCGCGGGGTGGGCGCGGCCGCGCAGCACGAAGGCCGGGCGATGCGGGTCGCCCGGCCTTCGTCGTGGTTCCGCGCCTTGTTCTCCGCGTCGCGCTCAGGCCTGTTGCGGAGGCCGCGCGTAGTCGTCGTGCAGCCGCTCGATGTCGCGCTCGTCGAAGTTGCCGAACGCGATCTCGAGCAGGCGGCCCGGCTCGGTGCCGCTGTTGCCCATCCGGTGCCGGGCACCCTGCGGCACCCAGACCCGCTCACCGACCTGCGCTACCCAGGACTCGTCGTCAACCTGGACGTCGATCGGCACGTCGAGGACCTGCCACATCTCGTCGCGGTGGCCGTGCGTCTGCAGGGACAGGCGGTGCCCCGGCTGCACGGTGATGATCTTGACCGTGCACATCTCGTTGGACACGAACTGCTCGAACTGGCCCCACGGGCGCTCGTTGACAAAGACCTCGAGGCTGCGGTTGCGCGCGACGATGGACATGTTTCTCCTCACGGTCGGACGTTGGTTCCCGTCTGCTGCCATGGTGCCCTAGCCGGCAGCGCCCTCGGACAGGAACGCTCCAATGAGGTCACGGACGGTTTTGCGGTGACGCCACATGATGCCACCTGCCGGTAGCACCTCCAGCCGCGCCGACGGCAGGGCCTGCGCCAGGTGCTCGGCGACCCACACCGGGTGCGCGGGGTCGTCCTCCTGCGCCAGGACCAGCGTGGGCGCGGTCACGGCCGCCAGGACCCCGGCGTCGGAGAGCGGTACGGCGCCCGGTAGCGCCCGCAGCGCGCGGGAGACGGCGGTGCCGACCAGGGTGCTCGCCTGCCGCCGGCACCACACCCGCACGGCGGGCTGGCTGCGGACCGCGACGGGCTGCTCCTCCAGCAACAACCGGGTCATCCCCTCGACGTCGCGCTCGTCGGCGCACTGCGCCATGGCCACCAGCCGGTCGAGCGCCGCGTCGCTGCGTGGCCGGTCGACCACGGCCGGGATCACGAGCACCAGACGCTCGAACCGGTCGGGCTCCCGCTCGAGCAGCGCGCACAGCGCGCCGGCGCCCATGCTGACCCCGAGCGCCCGGGTGGCCCGCACATGGCCGGCCACCGCCTCCAGCTCGCCGGCCAGGGCGGCGTACGTCCAGTCGCTCTCGGGGGCGGCGGACGCGCCGTGGCCGCGGAAGTGGAAGAAGGTGCGGCTGCCCGCGACCCCGGACCCGAACGGCCGGGTGGTCTCGATCGACCCGGCGAGCCCGTGGGCGAAGACGGTGGAGGGCAGCCCGGACCCGGTGGTCATGACCTCGAGGCCGCCGTCGGGACCGTCGAGCAGGGACGTCAGCGGACCGGAGGAGGTCAGGGTCACCAGGAGCCGTAGGAGCCGTTGCCGGAGGCCCCGCGGCCGCTGATCCGCCGCAGGGCGGGCCGGACGTCGGCGAGGTACACCGCGGCGGCGACCACCGGCAGGATGCCGATGCCGAGGGGGTTCTGTGCGGTCACGAAGCCGATCGCCACGGCGACCACGAGGATGATCGTCCAGATCTGCTTGGTCAGCTTGCCGGCGGCGGTGAACGCCTCCGAGCGGTGCCGCAGCGCGTCGATCAGCGCGAACACCTCCATCGCGAGGGCGGCGAGCCCCAGCAGCAGCGCGATGTAGTACTGCAGGCTTCCCACGACACCCATTCCCATGGGTCCAGCGTACGGGGACGAGCGGTGTTGCGTCTCAGACGTCCAGGACGAGCGTGAACGGGCCGTCGTTGACCAGTTCGACCGCCATCATGGCCCCGAACCGCCCGGTCGCCACCTCGACCCCGCGCTGCCGCAGGGCCTCCACGACGGCCTCGACGAGGGGCTCGGCCACCGACGCGGGCGCGGCGTCGCTCCAGGACGGGCGCCGGCCCTTGCGGGTGTCGGCGTAGAGCGTGAACTGGCTGACCACGAGCACCGGGGCGGCACAGTCGGTCACGGACCGCTCGTCCCGCAGGATGCGCAGCTCGGCGATCTTGCGGGCGAGGGTGGCGACCTGCTCCGGCCCGTCGTCGTGGGTGGCCGCCACCAGGGCCAGCAGGCCCGGGCGGTCGACGGCACCGACCACCTGCCCGTCCACGGTCACGCGGGCGCTGGTGACCCGTTGCAGGACCGCCCTCACCGCGGAGCCCGCCGGCTCAGAGGCCGACGGCGACCACGGCGCCGACCGGCTCGCCGTGACCGAGGACCGGCGCATGGGCGAGCTCGGCCAGCACGTCGGCCTCGATGCCGAGGTGGGCCAGCGCCGCCGCCATGACCACCGGGCGCGCCCGCTGGCCGCCGTCGGCGATCTTCAGCGCGACGCCGCGGCCGTCGGGCAGGCCGAGGGCGTAGACGCTCTCGGCGCCGTCCTTGGCCACGGCCCCGGGCAGTCCGCGGATCAGCGAGGTCACGTCACGCCGGGTGCCGCCGAGCCACTCGGGGTGGGCGCTGATCGCCCGGGCCACGCGAGCCTCGCCGGTGCCCTCGGCGGCGGACGCCAGCCTTCCGAAGGCCCTGGCCAGCCCGGTCAGCGAGATCGCCATGACCGGCGCGCCGCACCCGTCGACGCCCGTCGCCGCGACCGGCTCACCGGCGAGCTCGGCCAGGGTCTCGGCCATGAGCTGCTGCAGCGGGTGGGCCGGGTCGCGGTACGTCGCGAGGTCCCAGCCGTTCGCGACGCAGGTCGCCAGCATCGCCGCGTGCTTGCCGGAGCAGTTCTGGGCCAGGGCGCTGGCCGGGCGGCCGTCGGCGATCCAGGACCGGCGCTCGGCCTCGTCGTACGGCAGGTCGGGGGTGTTCTGCAGGTCGTCCTCCTTCAGGCCCGCGCCGTGGAGGATCCGGCGGACGCCGTCGAGGTGGAACGCCTCGCCGGAGTGGCTGGCGCTCGCGAGGGCCAGCAGCTCGCCGTCGAGGTCGAGGCCGGCGCGCACCATGGCGAGCGCCTGCAGCGGCTTGTTGGAGGACCGGGGGAAGGTCGGCCCGGTGACGTCGCCGGCCGCGAGCAGGACCGTGCCCGCACCGTCGACGGCGACCACGCTGCCGTGGTGGACCGACTCCACGAAGCCGGAGCGCACGACGTGGGCCAGGACCGGGGCGGCGTACAGGGACGGGGTCGGGGAGGTCACGGCGAGAGCCTAACGGCGGACGGAACCAGGCCAGGACGGGCGTTGAACGCGGCACGGCCGGCCGACCCCAGGGTCGACCGGCCGTGCGGTGGAGCGGCGTCGGGCGCGGGCCCGGCGGATGGGTCAGTCGCCGACCTTGGTGGCGGCGGTCTTGGTGGCCTTGCTCGCGGTGGCGGCCGTCTTGCGGGCGCTGGTGGCGGTGGCCTTGGTGGCCCGCTGGGTCGAGGCGGTGCGCTTGCGGGCGGTCGTGGTCGTGCGCTTGGCCGCGCTGCGGGTGCCGGCAGCCGACGCGCGCACGGCCTTGGCGCTCGTGGCGGCCTCGTCCTGCGCCGACTCGGCGACGGTCTCGACGGCGGCGGCGGCCTGGTGGCGGCCGGTGGTCAGCGTGGCGCGGGCGGCCCGCTGGGTCTCCGCCGCGGCCTTGCGGGCCGTGGTGACGGCGCCGCGGCCGAGGCGGACGGTGGTCCCGGCCTGGGCGATCAGGTCCTGCGTGGACTTCTGGGTGCGCAGGCGCTTGACGAGCTTCTCGCCGCGCTCGGCGAGGTCGTCGTAGGACTCCTGCGCCTGGCCGGCGATCTCGAGCGTGCGGTTGAAGGCCAGGGTGGGGACCTGCTGCGCCTGGCCGGCGACGCGGGCCGGGAGCCCGGTGACGGAGAAGCCGGCGCGGACGGCGGCGGCGCGCTCACGGGCGTCGCGGACCTTCTCGACGGCGAGGTCGGTGATGCCGACGGCGACGTAGACGGCCGTGGTGTCGGTGACGGTCCTGCGGATGTCGGTGACGAGGGTCATGACGATCTCCTTGAGGTGGTGGTGGCTTTCGGGGCCGGCTTCGTGGCGGCCGGTGCGGGCGTGGCCGACGGGGTCTTCGTCGGCCTGCTGCGGGCCGGCGCGGTCCGTGCCGGCGGGGTCTCTGCTGCGTCCGTCGCGGCGCCGGTGGCGCCGTCGCCGACGAACGACTCGTACACGTCCAGCAGCACCGAGCGCTGCCGGTCGGTCAGGCGACGGTCGGCGAGCACCGCGGCCCGGACGTCCACCACGGGGCTGTCCCCGTGGTCGGCCTGCTCCTCCAGGATCCCGGCGCGCACGTAGAGCGACTCGGCCGAGATGCGCAGGCCCTTGGCCAGCTGCTGCAGGATCTCGGCACTCGGCCGCTTCAGTCCCCGCTCGATCTGCGAGAGGTAGGGGTTGCTGACGCCGGCGACCTCCGAGAGCTGCCGCAACGAGAGCTGGGCGGCCTGGCGCTGCTCGCGCAGGTAGCCGCCCAGGTCGTGCACGGAGATCGGAGCCAGCTTGGACATGGCTCCAGTGTGCTTGCTGCAGTTAGCAGATTGCAAACCCAGCAAGCGTGAACCGACTCACACGCGTCGCCATACCGGGGCAAACCGGACCAAAGGCGGTCAGCGGGCGACGACCTCGGTCTGGGCGGCCGTCAGGCTGCCCGTGGCCAGCACCGCGTCGAGCGCGGTGTTGCGCTTGACCAGCGCCAGGGCGATGGGGCCGTCCTCGTAGTGCCGGCCGACCGAGGTCAGGAAGCCGACCGCGCGCCCGTCCAGCTCGAGCGCGTCGCCGCGCGCCGGCAGCGTGTGGCCCGAGCCGTCGAGGTGCAGGAACACGAGGCGCCGCGGCGGCCGGCCCAGGTTGTGGACCCGGGCAACCGTCTCCTGGCCGCGGTAGCAGCCCTTGTGCAGGTGCACGGCGGTCCGCAGCCAGTCGACCTCGTGGGCGATGGTGCGGTGGTCGGTCTCGAAGCCCAGCCGTGGGCGCCAGGCCGCGATCCGCAGCGCCTCGGCCGCCCAGGCGCCGGCCAGCGGGCGGTCGCCCACCGCGGAGACCAGGTCGGCACGCGGCACGAGCAGCTCGCGCCACGGGCGCTGCTCCCCCGGGTGGTCCACGACCGGGCCGTACGCCGCGGTGTCACCGACCAGCCGCGGCCACGGGTCACTCCAGGCCAGCGGCTCGCCGGGCACCGTCTCGGCCCGCACCGGCTCGCCGAGCACGGCCCAGTCGGCGGTGACGTCAGCCACCTCGACGCGCAGCATGAAGCGCATCGAGTCCAGCCAGGCTGTCAGGGCGCCGGAGGTGCCGGGCTCGGTCGTGATCCAGGTGGTCTGCCCGTCGTCGACGAGGTGCAGGTCGTGCTCGATGTGGCCCTTGGGGCTCAGCACCAGCGACTCGGTGGAGGCCAGTGGCGCGAGGCCGGTGAGCATCTGCGTGGTGATCGAGTGCAGCCACGAGAGCCGGTCGGGGCCGGTGACCGTCACGACCCCGCGGTGGGACAGGTCGACGGCGGCGAGGCCCTCGGTGAGCAGCCGTTGCTCGCGCAGCGGGTCCCCGTAGTGGGCGGCGACGCCCGCGTCGGCGCCATCGGCCGCCACCGCGCCGGGAGCCGCCAGGAGGGGGCTGGGCGCGATCGGCGGGGTTGTCACTGCCTCGACTGCTGGGAGCACGCTGCACACCATCCGTGGATCGCCATGTGTTTGACGTCAGCCACAAAGCCGTGGCGGGCCAGAAGATTCCCGACGAAGGCGTCGGCGTCCCCGATCGTGCTCTCGGTGACCGTCCCGCAGCCGAGGCAGACCAGGTGCAGGTGGTCGGCGTGCTCGGCCAGGTGGTAGGTAGGCGACCGGTGGTCCAGGTGCGTGTGGGTGACGACGCCCAGGTCCTCGAGCGCCTCGAGGTTGCGGTAGATCGTCGACAGCGGCAGTGCCGCGCCGCCGTCACGGGCGACGGTGGCCGCGAGCGCGTCCGGGGTGGCGTGCCCGAGCTCCTCGACCGCCGCGATGACGCGGCGCCGCTGGGGCGTCATCCGCATGCCGCGGGCGCGCAGCGTGGCGACGATGTCCTGCACGGTCCCGAGCCTACCCGCCGTGTCCTGGCGAACCTGCGGGAAAAAGCAGGCGTCCGACCTAGACTTCGCGCGTGCTAGACGACCTGACCACCGAGCAGACCGCCACTCCACCACGACGCGGGCGGCGCGTCCGCCGGGTCCTGATCAGCCTGGTGGCCGTGGTGCTCGTGCTGGTCGTCGGCGGCGCGGCGGCCTACCTCGCCTTCCTGAACCACACGGTCACGAGCAACATCAAGCACGAGGCACTGCTCCCCGCCGCCGGCGAGGACCCCCAGTCGCCGACCAGGGACCCGAAGGCGGCAGGAGCCGAGAACATCCTGCTGATCGGCTCGGACAGCCGTGCCGCCGTCGCCGCCGGACGCTCCGACGTCATCGTCCTCATGCACGTCAACAAGGAGCACACCCAGGTCCACCTGGTGCACTTCCCGCGCGACCTCTACGTCCCCGTCCCCGGGCACGGCAAGGACAAGATCAACGCGGCGTACGCCTACGGCGGGGCGCCGCTGCTGGTGCGCACCATCCAGGACCTCGTGAACGTGCCGATCGACCACGTCGGACTGATCGGGTTCGACGGGTTCAAGGCGATGACCGACGCGGTCGGCGGGGTCAGGGTGTACGCCGAGGAGCCCAGCACCGGGATCACCAAGGGCTGGAACGACCTCAACGGCACCCAGGCGCTGGCGTTCGTCCGCGAGCGCCACCAGCTCAGCGAGGGGGACATCTCCCGCGGTCGCCGCCAGCAGGCGTTCATCAAGGCCCTGATGCTCAAGGGCCTGTCCAAGGACACCCTGGCCAACCCGATCACCGTCGCCCGCTTCATCGACGCCGGCACCAAGAACCTCACCCTGGACAAGGACTTCTCGGTGGCTGACCTGCGCTCGCAGGCGTTCGGGATGAGGAACATCCGCGGCAAGGACATCGTGTTCATCACTGCGCCGTTCAGCGGATTCGGGACCAGCCCCGTGGGCGGATCCATCGACATCGTCGACGAGCCGCGGATGCAGGAGCTTTCCGTGGCGCTGCGCAGCGACGACATGGCGAGCTTCCCGGTCGGCAAGCAGATCCCCTGACCCACCGACAGCCACCGCTTTCCACGCCGCCCGGAGCCGGACGGCGACCGGTCAGCCGGAGAGGACTGCGGCGACCGCGGGCACGGCCCGGCTGATCTGGTCGGCCATCTGCACGAACAGCTCGTCCCCACGGCGGTACGGGTCCACGACGTCCGCCTGTGAGGCCTCCAGCGGAGGCTCGAGACCGCGGCGGGCGGCGACGACACGGACCACGGACTGCAGCCACGCCTGCGTACCGACCGGCGCGTCGCCCAGCCCGTCACGATCGAGGCGGCCCGCCAGCTCGGCGAAGTCACGCAGCGCGAAGACGTAGCGCAGCGCCTTGGGGTGCAGCGTGGCCACGTCGCCGCGGTGCTTGCGGGTGGCGGTCAGGACCAGGTCCGCCTCGGCCACCATCGGGGCGGTCAGCTGCCGGGCGACGAAGCCCGCGGGATCCAGGCCGTACGCCGCCGCCTGCGCCGCCGCACGGGCGTCCATCCCCTGCCCTGCCAGCGCGCCGGTGCCCGCGCTGGTCACGACGGTGCGCGGGCCGCCGTCCTGGCGGCGGGCGTCGAGCTCGCGCTGCAGCAACAGCTGCAGAAAGGGGGAACGGCACACGTTGCCGGTGCAGACCACCAGCACGCGGCCCCCCGGTTCGGTCATGGAAGGCTCAGCCGACGCGCTTGAGCTGGGCCGAGGCGTGGCTCTGCATGGGCTGGCCCACGGCCGCCATGTCCATGGCCCACAGCAGCTCGCCGTTGACCAGGCCGAACATCCGCGCGCCGGCGTTGTACTCCTTGGCTGCGGGGCTGCGCATCACGCCGTCGGTGCGCATCTCGATCGCGGGCTTGGCGGGGTCACGGCGGCCGACGTACATCTCGAGGATGCCGGTGTTCTGCGTCAGCAGGAGCTCGATCTCGCCGTTGTCCAGCGGACGCCAGAAGCCGAGCTCGGTCGCGAGCGGCCGCACCCGCTCACCGGCCTCGTTCAACAGCCAGGTGTGGCTCTGCCACTCCAGGAACGGCCGGCCGTCATGCGAGACGACGAGCTCCTGGCCGAAGTGGGCCGACTCGATCGTGGGGTAGCCGACGACGCCCGCGCCCTCCCAGCGGCCGACCAGCCACGCGAGCGGCGCGAGCGCGGGGGCGAGGGTGGCGTCGAGTTCGAACGGCATGTCAGCGCGGACCGCGCACGAGGCGGTAGACCACGTAGACGGCGAACCACATGATGAGCACGGCGCTGGCGATGAGCAGGGCGATATAGAACGTCTCCACGGACGGAATCGTAGCCTTTGGCCCATGACTCCTCCCTCCCGCCGGCTCGTCGTCAAGGTCACGTCCGGGCACGAGGCGCCCGAGCGGCTGTCCCAGGCGGTCACGGTCGCCGCCACTGCCGTGGCCAGCGGGGTGCCGGTGAGCCTGTGGCTGACCGGTGAGGCGTCGTGGCTGGCGGTCCCGGGCCGGGCCGAGCAGATCGTGCTGCCGCACGCTGCCCCGTTGGCCGAGCTGCGCGACCTGCTGCTGGCGTCGGCCCGGGTGACGGTCTGCACGCAGTGCGCGGCGCGGCGCGACATCACCGCCGGTGACCTGCTGCCGGGCGCGGAGATCCGCGGCGCCGCCGCGTTCGTGGAGGAGGTCCTGCAGGACGACGTGCAGGCGCTGGTCTACTGAGGCGGCCTCAGCCGACGAGGAGCCGGCCGACGACGTAGACGACGACGCCGCAGCCCAGGACCGAGGCCGAGGCGCAGGCCAGCTGGCTGCGCGGGCCGCTCATCGTGGGGAGGGCGCCGAGGACCGCGCGCAGCGCCGCGCTGACCGCGGCCGTGCCGAGGCCGAGCACGGCGGCCGCCGCCAGGGAGACGCCGCCGGCGGCCGCCGCGACGCCGACCGCTGCCGCCGTGCCGGCGACCAGGGCGACAGGCAGCAGCAGAGCGCGGAGCCGTGGCACGCGGGCGAGCAGGTCGACCAGGGCGCAGACGGCGACGGCGGCGCCGGCCACCGCCATGACCGAGCCCCCTGCGGCCGTCCGTGGCAGCGGCACGAGGCAGCTCCCGGAGACGATCAGGGCGAGCGCGGTGATGACAGAGGCCACCGACTCCACCAGGCGGGGGCGCCCGTCGCGCCGCAGCAGCTGGTGCAGGAACGCCACGACCATCGAGACGGCCAGGGCTGCCGGCACCCAGCGCAGGAACGGGTCGTCGCGGGTCAGCGACGCGGTCAGCACCGTCGCCACCGTGCCGACGCCGAGGACGAACGACGTCCCGCGCGGGCTGGGCAGCCCGAGCAGCCCGGCCCAGCCCCAGGCCAGGACACCGGCACCGAGGGCGACGGCCGCGGCCGCGAACGGGACGCCGGCCAGGACGGCGAGGACCAGCAGGCCGCTGTACGCGACCACGGCGAGCGGCACCAGCGGGCGCACAACCGGGGGCGCCACCAGGGGCGGCGTGCCGGGAGGCACCGGGTCCACTCCCCGGGCGCGGCGGTGGCCCCGCGTCGGCGGAGCGGCTGCCGGGTCGGGTAGGGCGTCGCTCACGGGACGCATCCTCCCATCACCCCCCGGCGAACGGCGGAAGCACCTCGAGCGTCGCACCCTCCGACAGCCGGCTGGACGCCGCGGCCGGGCGGCCGTCGAGCAGGACCGTGGCGACCTGCAGGACCGGCCGCAGACCGGCGTGGGCCGCCTCGGCCCTCGCCAGCACGTCGGCGACCGTCTCCCCGGCGAGGACCTCGGTGTCCAGGCCCGCAGCCGCGCGGGCCCCGGCCCAGTAGCGCACCGACACCCGCGGCACCGCGCCCGTCTCCGGTCCGGTGGCAGTCGCCATACCGGCGCCTCCTTCTCCCCCCGCGGGGTCTCACGGTGCGAACCTGCGGGCGGGCTGCCCGGGCGTCAATTATTCTGCCTTGGGTGGCCCACCTGTTACTGCTGACCAACACGATGGCGCCGAGCGCCGACGTGTTACCCGCACTGGGCCTGCTCACCCACCAGGTGCGCATTCTGCCCGCCGAGCCGGCCGCCCTGGTGGACGCCCCCTCCTGTGACGTGATCCTCGTCGACGCCCGCAGGGAACTGGCCCTGGGCAAGTCCCTGTGCCGGGTGCTGCGGGCGACGGGCATCTCCGTGCCGCTGGTGGCGGTGCTGACCGAGGGCGGCCTGGCCGGCCTCAACGCCGACTGGGGCGTCGACGACGTGCTGCTGGAGGACGCCGGGCCGGCCGAGGTGGAGGCGCGGCTGCGGCTGGCGATGACCTCGATGCACCGCATCGCCGACGAGGAGCCGGGGCAGCTGCAGATCAGCTCCGGCGACCTGGTGATCGACGAGGCGACGTACTCCGCGCGGGTCGGGGGGCGGCTGCTGGACCTGACCTACAAGGAGTTCGAGCTGCTGAAGCACCTGGCCCAGCACCCCGGCCGGGTGTTCACCCGTGCGCAGCTGCTCCAGGAGGTCTGGGGCTACGACTACTTCGGCGGCACCCGCACCGTCGACGTCCACGTTCGCCGCCTGCGGGCCAAGCTCGGCCCCGAGTACGACGTGCTGATCGGCACCGTGCGCAACGTGGGCTACCGGTTCGTCCCCGAGGCCGGCCCGCGCGAGGACGACAACGCACTGGCCCCTGCCTGAGACGGGACCTGCCGTCTCATCCGCTTCGTGCCGCCGAAGTCGGCGACCGTGGCCGGCCGAGCGCCTGGGTTTGCCGACTCAGCGGCACCGTGTGCACCAGCGGCGCCACCGTGCGCCAGCGGCACGCCGTACGACGAGCGGCCCGGATCCGCTTCGGGAAGAAGCGGATCCGGGCCGTCCTGTCGTGCCGGCGGTGCTACTGCTTGGTGATGCGGTCCAGGGGCAGCGGGGTGTAGGGGCTGACCGTCGGGAGGTAGGAGGCGAACCCGTCGATGTCGAGGCCACCGATGTACTTGTTGGTGCCGTTCTTGAACGCCGGGAAGTTGTCGCCACCGTCGGAGAGGAAGTTGTTGGTGACGATCCGGTAGGTGCTCGAGGCGTCGTCGGCGACGGGAGCGCCGTTGATGCTGACCGACGTCAGCTCCGGGCCGTTCGCGCCGTCCTTCCAGGCGTACTTCAGGCCCGAGGAGACCTGCAGCGTCTTGCGGGACGTGCCGCTGTTGGGTGCGGTCCACTGCTGGCGCAGCAGGGCGTAGATGTCGGAGCCCCTGAGGTCCATCGAGACGAGGTAGTTGTTGAACGGCTGGACCGTGAACGCCTCCTCGTAGGTCACGACCCCGTCGCCCTCCGCGCCGCCCTTGTACGTCAGGTCGGCGCGGATGCCGCCGGGGTTCATGAACGCCACGACGGGGGTCTTGCCGCCGGTGACGACCGAGGCGTCCTTGACCTGGGCGTCGGCGATGAGGTCACCGAGGGTCGACTCGCCCGCGGCGTCCTGGCTGCGGGTGATGTCGGTGGTGATCCTGCCCAGCACCTTGCCGGCGATCGGGCGCGACCAGCGTCTTGTAGCGGTTGATCAGCTGCGTCTCGTCGGCCGCCTTGGCCACGTCACGGGTGACGACCATGTTGGAGCCCTTGACCGAGGCGCGCACGATGTCGTCGGTGCGGGTGTCGTACTTCAGGTCGGTCTCGGTGAAGAGCCGGCCGAAGGAGGAGGCCGAGGTCACCAGGCGCTGCTGGCCCTTGGGATCGGGGACGTTGCAGACGTAGGGCTGGTGGGTGTGGCCGGAGATGACCATGTCGATCTGGGGGTCGAGCTTGGCCGCGATCGGGAGGATCGCCGAGTCCGACGTCAGGCTGCCGCCCTTGCCGCAGGTGTAGTCGTAGGTGGCGTTGGCGTCGTAGGTCTTGCCGTCCGGGCCGACCCACTTCTGCACGGACGGGGTGCCGCCCTGGTGGATGAGCACGACGATCGCCTTGACGCCCTTGCGGCGCAGCTGCGGCACGAGCGCGTTGGCGGTCTTGACCTCGTCGGTGAACTCCAGGCCCGCGACGCCGGCCTGGGTGACGATGGTCGGGGTCTCCTTCAGCGTCATGCCGATGAAGCCGATCTTGGCGCCGTGGCCGAAGTTCTTGATCCAGTACGACGGCAGGATCGTGTCACCGGCCCGGGGGCTCTCGGCCGGCTTGCCGTGGTCGTCACCCTTGCCGTGACCACTGGTGGTCGTGGCGGTGGGGGTCTTCGCGTACTTCACGTTGGCGGCGAGGAACTGGAAGTCGGCGCCCTCGAACGTGCCGGCCGCGCAGGAGTTCTGGTTGTCCTTGCCGGCGCCGTCGTCCAGGCAGCCGCCGCGCTGCAGGCGCTGGAGCTCCTTGTAGCCCTCGTCGAACTCGTGGTTGCCCACGGCGGTCGCCTCGAGGCCGAGCTTGTTCATCGCCTCGATGGTCGGCTCGTCGTGGAACGCGGCGGACAGCAGGGGCGAGGCGCCGACGATGTCGCCGGCCGCCACGGTCACGCTGTTGCGGTGCCCGGCCCGCGCCTGGCGCAGGTGGGTCGCGAGGTACTCGACGCCACCGGCGTCGGTGTTCACGTCCGCGACCTTGCCCGTGGCGGGGTCCAGCGTGTGGTCGGTCACGATCCGCCCGCTGGAGCCCGAGGGCGCCTCGAGGTTCCCGTGGAAGTCGTTGAACGACAGGATCTGGACGTCGAGGGTCCTGTCGCGCGGATGGGCGCTCGAGATCCCGCTGGCCGTCGCCACACCGGTGCCGGTGGCGAGGACGACGGCCAGGACACCGGTCAGGCGTCGGGTTCGTGCTGTGCTCATGGGGCTCCCTGCTCATGGGGTACGCGAGGTATCGGGCGGTTTGCCCGGGCCCGGGGCAGGTTATGGCCTGGCGCGGACACTGGGAAGGCCCTGGACGCACCCTGTGCCGGCACCGTGACCGGACGCGCTCCGACACGGTGGCCCCCGCACGTGACGATGACCCGAGGGGCAGGTGGACGAGGTCGGTCCAGCCGATGACGGAAGCGCTTGGAGACGGAGTCCGCGTGACCATTCCGCAACCGCGTGGACGTTGCCGCGCTCGACCCCGGGGGCTCTTCGCTACTGAGTGGTGAAGAGCCGCATTTGTCCCACCGCAAAGTAGGGCTACTCCTGATCTGTTCGACGACGCTAATTTCGTCCTACTCGTCGCCGCCATTTCACCTTCTTGATACTCGTGCGTGTAACACGCAATGACGTCGACGACGCTGTGGTGATGGTGCACACGGGGGTCGATTGCGTGACCGGGGATGAGCCTGAACGGACGGGACATCGCGCTTTCGAGCCGACACCGCAGCTGCAATCACGGAATGTCGTCAGTAGCCCAGAGGGCAGAGGCGGTTGAGTCATCGCGACCACGATGACCCTCAGAGCGGGCGTGGCCCGCCGGAACGGAGGAGCATGATGGTGCAAGGAAAACTCATAAGCGTTGGCAGCGGCGTGGCCATGTTGGTACTGGCCGGCTCGGGGGTTGCCGCAGTGGCGGCACAGCCAGCGGGGCAGACGGCGCAGACGTCCACGCGCAGCACCGAAGCGCGCCAGTCGATCTCAGCAAACGCCGACGTCAACAGCGCCGGACCGCGCGGACCCCGAGGACCCCGAGGACCGCGCGGAGCGACAGGTCCGGCCGGGCCCGCTGGTCCGGCCGGACCCAAGGGCGATCCGGGCGCAACAGGTCCCAAGGGTGACCCGGGAGCGACGGGCGCCAGCAGCGTCAGACAGACTTCTGGCAACCCTGTCGACATTCCTGCGGGATCGTCTGCGCCCGTGCTGGCCAGCTGCAACTCTGCTGAGAAGGCAGTCGGTGGTGGTTGGGCGACTGGCCGCGTCGACGACCATGTGCTTGCAACGTCTTCCAAATGGCACGACTCGAACACCTGGGAGTTCCGCTTCTTCAACTTTGACTCCACCAAAGTGACCGTCACTGCTTATGCAATCTGCGTGAGCTGAAGCGGTCGACCTCGGCCGGGTTGGAGCGTGACCCAGAGCCGGCGCTCGCTACGGACCCCTCTTCTTCAACCGGCGGGGAGGGGTCCGCAGTGGTGCCGGCCCAACCGCGCGTCGCTGAACGCCCCTGAAGCAGCGGGGAGGCGCCGGCCAAACCCCTCATCGGCGCCTCCCCGCCATTGACGTATGACGCCGCCCACTGGTCGAGGCGTGTGCTCCACCGGCGGGCGCACCACGATGGAGGGGTCCGAAACCCAGCGGTGCGGTCTTGTCCGCCCGGGCGGCCGGGTCGAAATTCAGGTAGGCGATCTTGGTCAGCGAGGTGCTGGGTACCAGTACGGCGCCGTATCCGACCCGTGCGTCGTGACGATCGCGTCGCTGCCGAGCCACGTTTCGGCCACGCGGGCCAGGGTGGTGCTACCGCCCCGGTACCGGC
Organism: uncultured Actinomycetota bacterium; assembly: GCA_963696105.1. Classification (GTDB taxonomy): domain Bacteria; phylum Actinomycetota; class Actinomycetes; order Actinomycetales; family Dermatophilaceae; genus CAVRTM01. The sequence goes on along the minus strand of CAVOIP010000005.1, from coordinate 1,593,303 downwards.
GTAGTGGTCGTTGGCGGCGTGGTGCCCGAGGTCGTCGTCGGCGGCGTCGTGGCTGTTGTCGTGGTCGTGGTCGGCGCCGGGGTGGCCGGGGACGAGTTGGTGACGGTGTAGGCGTCGGCGAAGGTGCCGTCGGCCCCCGAACGAACCGCACCGACAGTTGCGAGGGCGACACATCCACCTTGGGGTATCCCCAGGTGGCTTCTGCTTGTTGCCCTCCTACGTCTGGAAGGTCGGCGCCTGCGCCACAGTCGCGCTCTCGATTCGGGCGCGCTGGGCCTCAAACCCCGAGGGGGCAGGAATCACTCGTCAGACGATCAGGCGGGAATGCGGAAGCGGTGTCCCCACCGAAGTGGCGGTCCGGAGGCTGGGACCCACGGACAGAGACGCCACCTTCGAGAATGTTGTTGCTCGCGACACGTGCACCATCACCCTGACCGTGACGGACCGAACGGGGACGACGACACGCAGGCGGTCCGTGAACCTGGGTAGCGGATCGAACCCCGGGGCCACGTTGGGCAGCTTCGGCGCCGCAGTGATGATCACACCGCAGAAGGTCGCCGAGCTGAAGGACCTGATCGCACGCCGGGTTGAGCCCAACTACACCGCCTGGAGGCAGCTGCTCGCCGAGGCCAACCAAGGCCTGGGCGCCGCACCTGAGGCACCGAAGATCTGGCATGTCCCGAACGCCTACAAGGATCCCACGGGTCACTACAGATCGCGTGTGCTGCTTCAGCGGGACGCCAACCGGGTGTACACCATGGGCCTGGTCTACGCCATCACCGGTCAGGAGAAGTACGCCGCGGAAGCCGCCCGGATCATGGACGCATGGACGCGGGTGAGCAAGTTCAGCACCACGGATGATTCGTCCCTCGCGTTCTGCGTGCACTTCCCCGCCATGATTTTCGGCGCGGCCCTCATCCATCGCTCCCCCAGCTCACCGGCGTCCCTGGACGCTGCCTTCGCCGGCCTGATCCGCAGGACGTTGCCATTGCTGTCCACGGCCAACACCAACACGAACAACTGGGGCAGCTGGGGACTCCTCCTCGAGGTCTCCTCGGCCGCGTACCTCAAGGAGCGTCTCCTGTACGACAAGGCCGTTGCGCGCTACCAGGCGATCCAGACCCGCGCCATCGACTCCAACGGCGTCTTGGTGCAGGAGGTGCGGCGGGAAGGCGGCGGCCAGGGCGACGGTAGCTCCGGTCTCTGGTACGCCAACTTCGCCCTCATGCCCATGACCTACGCGGCGGAGGTCTTCCGCGTGAACGGTACAGACGTCTACAGCTACGTCTCTCCCAACGGGGGGTCGCTGGAGAAAGGCATGGGCGAAGGTCTCCTATTGGAGCGCCGACCCGCGCGCCTTCCCCTATGAGACTGACGGCAAGACGTCCGCGTTCAGCCCGTTGCTCGCAGGGTACTTCGAGATCCTGAACGACATCTGGCCCAACTCCAGCGCGGAAGAGGTGCTCCGGAAGAAACCGCCCCACTGAAGGGCGCCACTCACTGGTCGGCGTCACGCTGACACACGGGAACCTTCCCTTGCGGTAGTGCCGCCGCGGCTGGTGCCCTCTCCGCGGAAGGACTCGCCGGATCTGCTGCCGTTCTGTCGCCGCCCGACCAGGCACGCCCTTCAGGGGACGCGCACGTCCACGGAAACTCCAGGCTGACGGCGCGACCACCGGGGGTTGCTGCTGCAGGTGGGACAACCGGCGTCGCAGCGTGGGACGAGGGACACGCATGGGTCACTGCCGCTCCACTCGGCCAGCGTCTCCCAGGGCGTGTGCCCGGCGGCTCATCGCCGGGCCCCTGCCCGTGATGGAATGCCGGCATGCAGGTGGACGCCATGAGTCGGCTCGATGACGGACAGTCCGCGGCAGTCGCGGCCCTGGCGCAGGCAGCCACCGCCGCAGACGGCGTCGCGCCGCTGTCGGAGCACGTCCTGTTGCACGTGCGCAACGGTTCGGTCTCCGACGAGGACGGCGGCTCTGCAGCGCACCTGCTGGCGTACGACGGGGCGCGGCTCGTCGGCTACGCGCACCTCGACCGCGGCGAGGCCGCCGAGGGGGCGAGCGCTGAGGTCATCGTCCACCCCGACGCCCGCCGCCGGGGCGTCGGCCGGGCCCTCGTCACCGCCCTAAGGTCGGCCACGGAGTCGGGCCCGCTGCGGCTCTGGTCCCACGGCCACCTCGAGGCGGCACGCGACTTCGCCGCCGCCGACGGCTTCACCAACGTGCGTGAGCTCTGGCAGATGCGCCGCCCGCTCGGCGTCGGCGCCCCTCCGCTCGCGGCGGTGGGCCTGCCCGCCGGGTTCGCGGCGCGGACGTTCTCTCCCGGCAGGGACGAGCAGGCCTGGCTCGAGGTCAACGCCCGGGCCTTCGCGCACCACCCCGAGCAGGGTCGGATGACGCTGGACGACCTGCTGCTGCGTGAGGCCGAGCCATGGTTCGACCCCACCGGGTTCTTCCTCGTCGAGCAGATCGGCGACGACTCACCCGTGCTCGCGGCGTTCCACTGGACCAAGGTCCACCGCCACGAGGACGGCGCCCACCCGCCCGTCGGTGAGGTCTACGTGGTGGGCGTCGACCCGGACTTCCAGGGGTCAGGCCTCGGCCGAGCCGTGACCCTCCTCGGGCTGCACCACCTCCAGGAGCGAGGCCTGACCTCGGCGATGCTGTACGTGGACGGGGACAACCGGGCCGCGGTCGCGACGTACACCCGTCTGGGGTTCGGGCAGACGGCCGTTGATGTGATGTATTCGCCTGCTGTTCACTGAACGGTGCCACCATGGGGGGCATGAGCGTGGACGCAGGCAAGCCCCCGACCACGGATACGGCCGAGCAGTCGGTCATCTCCATCACCAGCGCACGGCCGAGGTCGGCGAACGGGCGGTTCATGCGGGTGCTGCCCTCGACCCACGGGGAGGCCGGCCCTGATGGGCTGCCGGAGGACCGGTTCCTGGACCGGGAGATCTCCTGGCTGCAGTTCAACGAGCGGGTGCTGCAGCTCGCCAGCGACCCCCAGCTGCCGCTGCTGGAGCGGGCGCGCTACCTGGCCATCTTCGCCAGCAACCTCGACGAGTTCTTCATGGTGCGCGTCGCCGGGCTCAAGCGCCGCATCGCCACCGGCATCGCCGTCCGCTCCGCCTCGGGGCTGGAGCCGCGCGAGGTCCTGGAGCAGATCACCCTGGTCGCCCAGGAGCTGATGGCCATGCACGCCACGGTCTTCGAGGAGGACGTGCGCCCGGCCCTGGTCGAGGAGGGCATCGTCATCTCCCGGTGGGACCAGCTCGCGCAGGTGGAGCAGGAGACGCTGCACGGGATGTTCCGCGAGTCGGTGTTCCCCGTGCTGACGCCCCTGGCCGTGGACCCGGCGCACCCGTTCCCCTACATCTCCGGCCTCTCGCTCAACCTCGCCGTCGTCCTGGTCAACCCCAAGACCGGCAACGAGCACTTCGCCCGGGTCAAGGTGCCGCCGCTGCTGCCCCGCTTCATCCGGGTCACCGACCAGGCGGCCGACTCCCCGACGGCCGACCTCTACAACACGCGCTTCGTCCCCCTCGAGGACATCATCGCCGCGCACCTGGACCAGCTCTTCCCGGGCATGGAGGTCCGCGAGCACTTCATGTTCCGGGTCACCCGCAACGAGGACCTCGAGGTCGAGGAGGACGACGCCGAGAACCTCCTCACCGCCCTGGAGAAGGAGCTGACCCGGCGCCGGTTCGGCCCCCCGGTCCGCCTCGAGGTCGCCGACGACATGGACGACCACGTGATGGACCTGCTGATCCGCGAGCTCGGCGTCAACGACAGCGAGGTCTACCGCCTGCCGGCGCCGCTGGACCTGACCGGGCTCAACCTCGTCGCCGACCTCGACCGCTCCGAGCTGCGCTTCCCGCCGTTCGTCCCCAGGACGCACCCGGACCTCGCCGCCGTCGAGACCTCCCACCCCAGCGACGTCCTCGCCTCGATGCGGGCGCGCGACATCCTGCTGCAGCACCCCTACGACTCGTTCTCCACCTCGGTCCAGGCCTTCATCGAGCAGGCGGCCGCCGACCCCAGGGTGCTGGCGATCAAGCAGACCCTCTACCGCACCAGCGGCGACAGCCCGATCGTCGACGCGCTCATCGACGCGGCCGAGGCGGGCAAGCAGGTCCTCGCCGTCGTCGAGATCAAGGCGCGCTTCGACGAGCAGGCCAACATCAGCTGGGCCCGCAAGCTCGAGCACTCCGGCGTCCACGTGGTCTACGGCATCGTCGGGCTCAAGACCCACGCCAAGCTCTCCCTGGTCGTGCGCCAGGAGACCGAGGGGCTGCGCCGCTACTGCCACGTCGGCACCGGCAACTACAACCCCAAGACCGCCCGCCTGTACGAGGACTTCGGCCTGCTGACCGTCGACCCGCAGGTCGGTGAGGACCTCAGCCGGCTGTTCAACCAGCTGTCCGGCTTCGCACCGCGCAGCAGGTTCAAGCGGCTGCTCGTGGCCCCCCGCACCGTCCGCTCCGGCCTGATCGAGCAGATCGAGGCCGAGACGGCCCGGCAGGTCGCCGATCCCGAGGGCGCCCAGGGCTACATCGGCATCAAGGTCAACTCCATCGTGGACGAGGCGGTCATCGACGCCCTCTACCGCGCCTCGCGGGCCGGCGTCCGCGTCGACGTGTGGGTGCGCGGCATCTGCGCGCTGCGCCCCGGCGTACCCGGGCTGTCCGAGACGATCCAGGTCCGCTCGGTCCTCGGGCGGTTCCTGGAGCACTCGCGCATCTTCCTCTTCGGCGGTGGCGGCGAGCCGCAGGCCTACATCGGCAGCGCCGACATGATGCACCGCAACCTCGACCGCCGGGTCGAGGCGCTGCTGCGGATCACCGACCGCGGGCACCTCGGCGAGCTGCAGGCGCTGATGGCGCGCGGCATGAGCGACGACATCGCCAGCTGGCGGCTCGCGGACGACGGGCGCTGGGTCCGCCACCACCTCGGTTCCGACGGCCTACCGCTGAAGGACCTGCAGAGCGAGCTGATCGAGATGCACACCAAGCGTCGCCGCAAGGCCCGCCGGCGGTGACCGACGGCATGCTCGACGCAGATGCTCCGGGTGGTCCGGGCTCCCCGGGAGCCGCGGTGCCGCAGGGCGACCCGCCGGTGCAGCGTGCCGCGGGGGCGCTGCCGTGGCGCCGCCAGCGGGGCGGCCTGCAGGTCGCGCTGGTCCACCGCCCCCGCTACGACGACTGGTCGTGGGCCAAGGGCAAGCTCGACCCCGGTGAGCAGTTCCCCGTCGCGGCCGCGCGCGAGGTGCAGGAGGAGACCGGCTACGCCGTACGCCTCGGCCGGTCGCTGCCCACCTCGACCTACACGCTCCTGGACCGCACCGGCGCGCGGGTGACCAAGGAGGTCCGCTACTGGGCTGCGGAGGTCATCGCCGGTGACGGGATCCTCGAGCACGAGATCGACGAGGTCGCGTGGCTGGACGTGGTCAGCGCCTCGACCCGACTGGACTACGCCCGCGACCGCGACCAGCTGCGCGCGCTCGTGCGCGCCGAGCACGAGGGGACGCTCGCGACCTGGCCGATCGCGCTGATCCGGCACGCACACGCCGTACCGCGTGGTTCCTGGTCCGGGGACGATGACCGGCTGCGCCCGCTGGACCGCGCGGGCAAGGAGCGGGCCCGCGAGATCGCCCCGCTGCTCGGGGCCTACGACGTACGGCGGCTGGTGTCCTCCGACGCCCTCCGCTGCACGGACACGCTGGGTCCCTACGCCGCCGCGATCAAGGCGCGGACGCACCTGCGCCCCGGCCTCTCGGAGGAGGGCCACGGCGTGGACCCCGCCCAGAGCCTGCGCGCCCTGGCCCGCCTCATCACCCGGGGCAAGCCCGCAGCGCTGTGCAGCCACGGCCCGGTGCTGCCCGGGCTGCTGGACCACCTGCGCAGCCTGGCCAAGGAGACCGACCCGTCGGTGACCCAGACGCTCACCGAGGCGATCGACGAGCGCCTCGTCAAGGGCGAGGTCCTGGTCGCCCACCTGGTCGGCACCGGCGACCACGCGCGGGTCGTGGACGTCGAGCGGCACCGGCCCTGATCCGTTGCTGACCCGCCGCTGAACCTCCGTTCACCTTCCTCTTGCCGCAGGGCCAGCCACCGGCCGCCGGTTCGTCCCGTGACGTTCACCCCTCGTTCACCCGGGTCGCAGGTATGCGTCACCCGGGCTCCTTACGGTCACCGTGACGGGCGCACAAGCCCGCCCATCCCCTGTGCTGTAGGAGAGGTTCCCACCGTGAAGACTCTGACTAGCCGGCGCGTCGCCCGACTCTCGGGAGCTGCCCTGGTCGGTTCGCTGGCCCTGTCGGCCTGCGGCTCTGACAACAACTCGACCACGACCGCCGGGTCCGGCTCCAGCGCCAGCGGCTCGGCCAGCAGCAGCTCCAGCGGCGGCACGGGTGTCGCGTGCGCGAAGGGCACCCTGAACGGCGAGGGTTCCACCGCCCAGCAGAACGCGATCGAGGAGGCCATCTCCCAGTTCCAGGACGCCTGCCAGGGCGCCACCGTGAACTACAACCCCACCGGGTCCGGCGCCGGCATCAAGCAGTTCAACGCCGGCCAGGTCGACTTCGCCGGGTCCGACTCCGCGCTCAAGACGGAGATGAAGGACGGCGTCGTGGAGCAGGCCGCCGCCGACAAGCAGTGCGGGTCGCCGGCGTGGAACCTGCCGATGGTGACCGGCCCGATCGCCGTGGCGTACAAGCTGAACGGCGTCGACAAGCTCATCCTCACCCCCGACGTCATCGCCAAGATCTTCATGGGCCAGATCACCACCTGGAACGACCCGGCGATCGCGAAGATCAACCCCGGCGTCACGCTGCCCAGCACCACGATCAAGGTGTTCTTCCGCAGCGACGAGTCCGGCACCACCGAGAACTTCACCAAGTACCTCAAGGGCGCCGCCCCCAAGGTGTGGACCGCCGACCCGGCCAAGAAGTGGACCGGCAAGGGTGAGGGCAAGGAGAAGACCGCCGGTGTCGCCGGCGCCGTCAAGGCGACCGAGGGTGGCATCACCTACTCCGAGTGGTCTGCCGCCAAGGACAACGGCCTGAGCATGGCCGAGGTCGACAACGGCGCGGGCCCGGTCGCGCTGACCGGCGAGTCGGCCGGCAAGGCCGTCGCCGCAGCCAAGCAGGTCGGCAGCGGCAACAACATCAAGCTGTCGCTGGACTACACCACCAAGGCGCCCGGGACCTACCCGATCGTGCTGGTGACCTATGAGATCGCCTGCTCCAAGGGCAAGGACCCGGCCAAGGCGGCGCTGCTGAAGGCGTTCCTGAAGCAGTTCTCCTCCCCCGCGCAGCAGAAGGCCCTCGAGACCATCGGCTACGCCCCGCTGCCCCCCGCGGTGGCCACCAAGGTCACCGCCGCCATCGACGCCCTGTCCTGACGGAGCTGATCTGACATGTCCAGCCTGACCGGCGCCTCCGCCGTCGACCACGTCCCGGATCCCTCGGGCCACAGCCCGCTCGGCGGCGACCGCGCCTCCACCGGGCGGCTCGGTGACCGGCTCTTCGGTGGCGCGGCGACAGGCGCCGGTCTGCTGGTGATCGCGATCGTCACCCTGATCGCGGTGTTCCTGCTGTCGCAGGCCGTCCCGGCGCTGAGCCGCGACGGCGCCAACTTCCTGACCTCCACCGAGTGGAACGTCGCCGGCGACCACCCCCGCTTCGGGATCGCGAACCTGCTGTGGACGACGGTCGCCTCCTCGGTGATCGCCATGCTCATCGCCGTACCGCTGGGTGTGGGGGTGGCGCTCTTCGTCACCCAGTACGCTCCGCGCTGGCTGAGCCGGCCCGCGGCGTCCCTGGTCGACCTGCTGGCCGCCGTGCCCTCGATCGTCTACGGGCTCTGGGGCGCCTACGTGTTCGGTCCGCACATCACCGGACTGCAGTCCGGCCTGAGCTCGGTGCTGGGCTGGATCCCGTTCTTCAGCAACTCCACCGGCGGCGTCGCCAGCTCAGGCACCATCTTCTTCGTCGGCATCGTGCTCTCGATCATGGTGCTGCCGATCGTGACGGCCCTCTCGCGGGAGGTGTTCGCCCAGACGCCGGTCACCCACAAGGAGGCGGCGCTGGCCCTCGGCGCCACCCGCTGGGAGATGATCCGCACCGCCGTCCTGCCGTTCGGCCGCCCCGGCGTGGTCAGCGCCTCGATGCTCGGCCTCGGCCGGGCGCTCGGTGAGACCGTCGCGGTGGCGATCATCCTGTCCTCCCTGGCCAACGGCACGGCGTGGTCCTTCTCGCTCTTCAACGGCGGCGAGACCTTCGCCTCCAAGATCGCCAACAACGCCGGCGAGTTCGACAGCCCACAGAAGACCGGGGCGTTCATCGCCGCGGGCCTGGTGCTGTTCATCCTCACCTTCATCGTCAACGCGATCGCGCGCATCGTGATCGAGCGCAGGAAGGCGTTCACCGAATGACGACTCTCGAGACCACCGTGGACGCCGTCCCCCGCGACAGCGCGAACTCCGGGTTCACGGGCCGGTCCGGCGGCCGGGCGATCCGCAACGCGATCGCCCGCATCGTCATGTGGGCGGCCTTCCTCATCGCGATGATCCCCCTCGTCTGGATCCTGGGCAGCGTCGTGGTCAAGGGCGGCCAGCTCCTGCTCGCCTCCACCTGGTGGACCAACTCCCAGCGCGGCATCACCGCGCGCCACGTCGGTGGCGGCGCGGTCCACGCCATCCAGGGCACGCTCATCATCGGGGCCGCAACCGCGGTCATCGCGGTGCCGATCGCCATCCTGACCGCGATCTACCTGGTGGAGTACGGCCGCGGCACGCTGGCGCGGGCGGTCAGCTTCATGGTCGACATCCTCACCGGCGTTCCCTCGATCGTGGCGGCGCTGTTCATCTACGCGGTGTGGGTCACGACCTTCGGGTTCCAGCGGGTCGGCTTCGCCGTGTGCCTGTCGCTGGTGCTGCTGATGATCCCCGTGGTGGTCCGCTCCACCGAGGAGATGCTGAAGCTCGTCCCGAACGAGCTGCGCGAGGCGTCGTACGCGCTGGGGGTGCCCAAGTGGAAGACCATCGTCAAGGTGGTGCTGCCGACCGCGTTCTCGGGCATCATCACCGGCGTCCTGCTCGGCCTCGCCCGGATCATGGGCGAGACGGCCCCGCTGCTGATCCTCGGGCCCTACACCAAGAACATCGCGACGGACCTGTTCAGCGGGCTGATGCCGACGCTGCCGACCATGATCAACATCGACCGGCAGCAGGCGCTGCAGCCGGCCGTCGACCGCGTGTGGGCCGCCTCGCTCACCCTGATCCTCCTCATCCTCGTGCTGAACCTTGCCGGTCGCGTCGTGTCGCGCTACGGCAAGGTCCGCGCCTGAACCCCTCCCTCTCTTCCGAAAGCGATCTCCATGGCCAAGCGCATCGACGTCAAGGACCTCAACGTCTACTACGGGTCGTTCAAGGCCGTCGAGGACGTCACGATGACCGTCGAGCCGCGGTCGGTGACGGCCTTCATCGGGCCGTCCGGCTGCGGCAAGTCCACCTTCCTGCGGACCATGAACCGGATGCACGAGGTCATCCCCGGCGGCCGGGTCGAGGGGTCCGTGCGCCTGGACGACGAGGACCTCTACGCCCCCGGGGTCGACCCGGTCGGCGTGCGCCGCACGGTGGGCATGGTGTTCCAGCGGCCCAACCCCTTCCCCACGATGTCGGTGGGCGACAACGTCGCGGCCGGCCTGAGGCTCAACGGCGTGAAGAACAAGAAGCTCATCGCCGAGACGGTCGAGCAGTCGCTGCGCCGGGCGAACCTGTGGAACGAGGTCAAGGACCGGCTGAACAAGCCCGGCGCCGGCCTTTCCGGTGGCCAGCAGCAGCGGCTGTGCATCGCGCGGGCGATCGCCGTCTCGCCGCAGGTGCTGCTGATGGACGAGCCGTGCTCGGCGCTCGACCCGATCTCGACGCTGGCGATCGAGGACCTCATCACCGAGCTGAAGACCCAGTACACGATCGTCATCGTCACCCACAACATGCAGCAGGCGGCCCGCGTCTCGGACCGTACGGCGTTCTTCAACCTGGCGGCGACGGGCAAGCCCGGACGGCTGGTGGAGATGGACGACACGCCCAAGATGTTCAGCAACCCGACCGAGCGGGCGACCGAGGACTACATCTCCGGCCGCTTCGGCTGACCGGTACGGCGCCGACCGGCCCCAGCCCGCATCCCACCCCACCGCCGCCCCCCTGACTTCGTGCCGCTGCGTCGGCGTTCGGGTCGGCGCGGGCCCTGTTTCCCCGAATTGCCGGCACAAAGTCGGCGTGGCGGCGGGGTTGTGCACAGGGGCGGCGGGGTGCGGTTCGTCATACACAGGCGGTGTCGGCCTGCTGGTCGGCCTGGCCGAGCCGGCGGAGAGTCGACCAGTGCTCGATCTCGAGGCCGCGGCCGGCGCCCTGCCCCAGCCGTTCACGTCCGCTGCCGCGCGCTCGGTCGGGTTGAGCCGGGACGTGCTCGCGCGGGGACTGCGCCGTGGGCTGCTCATCCGTCTGGCGCACGGCGCCTACGTGCTGGCCCGGGTGTGGGACGACGCCGGGCTGCGCGGTCAGCACCTTCTCCTCGTGGCTGCGGCGTCGAGCCAGCGGCCCGGCTCATGCGTGACCCACCACAGCGCGGCGCTGGTGCACGGCCTGCCGATGCCCATCGACTGCCCACCCTTCGTCTCGCTGACCACCGACCGGACCCGCCGGACCAGCGCGGCGCGCGCCCCCGACCGGCTGCGCAACGCCGCCTTGCCGATGGAACACGTCATGGTGAGGGACCGCCTGGCAGTGACCACGCCGGGGCGGACGGTCATCGACTGTCTGCGCGAGCTCCCGCTGCCGGACGCGGTGGCGGTGGCCGACGCCGCGGTCCGCCAGGGGCTGACCACGGTGCGCGAGCTCGAGGTGCTGCGTCGCCAGCAGCGTCACTGGCCGGGCGTCCGAGCCGCCGACGACGGCATCGCGCTGATCGACCCTTGCCGCGAGACGTGGCTCGAGTCGTGGTCCTTCGCCCGGCTGTGGCAGCTCGGTGTGCCTATGCCGCAGAGTCAGGTGGAGGTGTACGACGTGCGCGGCCGGTTGCTGGGCAGGGTGGACGGCCTGTGGGCGCGAGCAAGGGACGGTTGCCGAGGCGGATGCGCCGGGAAGTACTCGGTCAGCTCAACCCGGACGGCCCGAGCGGGGAGGCCGCGGCACGACTGGTGCTCGCAGAGAAGGTGCGCGAGGACCGGCTGCGCAGCGCCGGGCTCGAGGTGGTCAGGTGGGACTTTCGCGACGTCCGCCGGAACGCCCCTGCCGTCGTCGCGCGGGTCGAGGCAGCATGGGCGCGCGGGGACCTGGCCCGCTCCGAGGCCACCTCGTCGCCTCACCGGAACCAGCCCCCTCCGCGCCGACCGATCCACGTTGTGGAGCCGCTGACCCGCGCTGACGCCGACTCACGGGCACGAAGTGGCGATGTGGGCTCCGGGCCGCCCCACCTCGTGCGCGTGAGTCGCGAATCCGCGCCCGGCACCACTGCGACCGCCGACTCCGGGGCACAAAGTGGGCTCCGGACGCCGGCGAGACCCACTCTGTGCGCGTGAGTCGGCGAATCCGCGTCTGGCACCACCGCGAACGCCGACTCAGCGGCACGAAGTGGCGATGGGGCGCGGGCGGGGCGGGGCGGTGCACGGGACCGCCGGGGGCCTACTGGAAGGGGATGGTCACCACGTAGCAGAGCGCGGCGGCGATGCCGGCGCCGGGGAAGGTGAAGATCCAGGCCCCGACGATGCTCTTGGCCACGCCCCAGCGGACCGCACGGATGCGCTTGGTAGCGCCGACGCCCATGATCGAGGACGTGATCGTGTGCGTGGTGGAGATCGGCGCACCGAAGCTGAGACCGGCGACGTACAGGATGGACGCCGCGGTGGACTCGGCGGCGAAGCCCTGGGGCGGGTCGAGGTGGATGATCTTGCGACCGAGCGTGCGCATGATCCGCCAGCCACCGGCGTAGGTGCCCAGGCTGATCACGATGGCGGAGAGAACCAGGACCCAGATCGGGACGCTGTCACCGCTGTGGTAACCGCCGACGGTCAGGGCAAGGACGACGACACCGGCGGTCTTGGCGGCGTCCTGCAGGCCGTGACCGAAGGCCATGGCTGCGGCGGAGCCGCTCTGGGCGTAGCGGAACCCGCGCGAGACCTTGCCCGGCGTGGAGCGGCGGAAGGCCCACAGCAGAGCCATCATGGCCAGGTAGCCCACGATGACGCCGGCGATCACGGAGACGACCATCGGGATGACGACCTTGTCCAGGATGCCGGCCCACTTCACGGTGGCACCGGCGGCGAGGGCTGCGCCGGCAAGCCCGCCGATGAGCGCCTGGGAGGACGAGGACGGCAGGCCGAACCACCAGGTCAGCATGTTCCAACCGGTCGCGCCGACCAGCGCCGCGCCGACGAGGAGCAGCCCCTGCATGCCGGACGGGGCGTCGATGATCCCCTTCCCCACGGTCGCGGCGACCTTCTGGCCGAAGAACGCGCCGAAGAGGTTGGCCACGGCGGCCATGGCAAGAGCGATGCGAGGAGTCAGCGCGCGGGTCGAGACCGAGGTCGCGATGGCGTTGGCCGCGTCGTGGAAACCGTTGGTGTAGTTGAACCCCATCGCCAGGGCGATGACGATCGCTGTGGGAAGCCAGTCCACGGAAGTCAGGACTCCTTGACGGCGATGCTCTCGACGGTGTTCGCGACCTTCTCGAACGCGTCCGCCGCGGCCTCGAGCTCCTCGATGACCTCCTTGAGCTTCATCACGGTGATCGCGTCGTTGCCGCCGTTGAACAGCTCGGCCAGCAGCCGGCGGTAGACCTGGTCGGCCTGGTTCTCGAGGCGGTTGATCTCGATCCAGTACTCGGAGAGGTCCCGCATGGAGCGCAGCCGCGGCATCGCCTCGGCGGTCAGCTCGGACATGCGCCCGAGCACCTCCACCTGGGCGGTGATCCCGGCCGGCAGCTCACCGATGCGGTACAGCACGATCAGGTCGACGGCCGCCTCCATGAGGTCCATGCAGTCGTCGAGGTTCGAGGCGAGGCTGTAGATGTCCTCGCGGTCGAAGGGGGTGATGAACGAGGAGTTCACCTTGCGCATGATCGCGTGGGTCGACTCGTCGGCGGCGTGCTCGATGTCGCGCATCGCTGCGGCGATCGGCTCGCGGTCGGACTGCGGCACGCCCAGGAGCTTCGTCAGCTGCTGCGACCCGTCGATCAGGTGGCTCGCCGACGTGGCGAACAGGTCGTAGAAGCTGGTGTCCTGAGGAGTGAGACGAAAACCCACGGGAAACTCCGGTCATCGAGGAGGTGGCCGTAGACGATGCTAGGGCCAGATGGACGCCGCAACACAACCGGGCGTCACCGAAGTTCCAGCCGCCGTCAGCGGCACCGACGGCGGCTGCGGGCTGACGACCAGAGTCCACTCAGGTGCAAGCCTCTGCCGAGTGCCTTCAGGAGCAGACGCATGCATACGCGAGACAAGCACGGAGTCACCAGCAGGCGACCAAGGCGATCCAGCTGCTGTCGGGAAGCTCGCCTACCGCGGTACGGCGAGCGTTGGCCACGGGGACGTCACGCCGTCGTTCGTCGGTTTGGGGCGGCCGCTAGACCGTCAGCGCGGCCAGCCGGCGGTCCTCCAGCTCCCCACGGTCGCGCCTCATGCTCTTGTTCCGAGCGCGACGCGCCTGACCGACCTCGCCGCCGGTAGCAGTCGGGGCGCAGGCTTTCAGATTTTTCCGGAGATCGCCCTGCCTGGTCAACAGCGGAGTCTCGAATGAAGAACTACGTCACCGGAGCGAACGACACCGGCTGCCCTGTCTGAGGGCAAATGGTATTACTGGCCCCATTTCGCACCGTCGGCCGCCATGACCGCGTGGGCCGTCCGCGCCAAGATCTGCAGGTCCCCCCAGATGGACCAGTTGTGAACGTAGTCGACATCGAGCTGTCGCGCAGCCGTCCACGACAGGCGAGAGCGCCCACTGACTTGCCACAGCCCCGTCATTCCGGGACGGACTCCGAGCCGCTGTCCGTCGTCGCCCTGGTACAGCGCAACCTCAGCCGGTTCTTGGGGTCGGGGCCCGACCAGGCTCATGGCGCCGGTCAATACGTTGATCAACTGAGGCAGCTCATCCAGGGAATATCGCCGCAGAAAAGCCCCTACCTGCGTTATGCGTGGGTCCTTGTCGACTTTGAAGCGCGGGGCAGCTTCACTTGACTGGGCCGCGAGCAGGGCGAGCAACTCACCGTCGGAGCCGGCTGCCATTGAGCGAAACTTGAGAATGGTGAACGGCTCCCCATCACGCCCTACGCGGCGTTGCTTGTAGAGCGCAGGACCTCTGCTGGTGGCCTTGATGAGCAGAGGCAGCAACGCCAGCACCGGACTCGAGGACGACAATGAGACAGGCGGAGCCGACGACGTCCATTGCACGCTTTGCACATCTGGCCCCCAAAGTCTGAACTGGCGCAGACACCTCAACCACCGCTCGGCCATCGCGCACGGCGCAACGGACCCTGCGCTGACACAGCGGCTGGGCCTCAAGCGCCAGACGGAGACTGACGTGCTGTTCTCTCAACGTCCAGCTCAGACATCGCCACAGCGGACCAGAGATGCCCACATCCCCGACCACCTCGACAGCACATGCATCGCAAGCTCGTGCGCCTTCGCTGATCAAAGCGACAAGCCGGTCCTGATCTCCGCTGATGTCCGCTGGGATGGCCAGATGCTGAGCGGACGCCCCGAAACGGTGGCTGTCGGGCACTGAGTGGCCCTCGGTGTCACGACGAGGACGCGCGGTGGCGGAAGGCGGACCGAGAGCGAATCGGATCAGACCACCGAACAAGACCATGGTGAACACGCCCGCGACGAGCCCGGATTGGTCCTGCTCCTGCCGGAAAACGATGGAAACGACGACACATGCCGCAAGACACGTCGTTGCGCAGCGGAGACTCGGCCAAGACGTCGGACGTGTGGCGCTGCGCGGAGAATCTCCCGAAAGGGAGGAACCGGTGAACACCGCGGAGTACGTAAACCACACGATTGTCCAAGGCAGACAACCGACCAGGCGCTGCGGCTCTACCCACCCGCCACGCCCCTCTGGCGACCAGCCACACACCGACCCCTACCACCACGTCGCAGACAACGGTCAGCATTGCATCGTTGCCTGGACGAGGTGGGCTCGCCTCAACCGGGTGGTGTCGCGTCTTCGATCTCCGCATAGTGCTTGCGTCGGGCCCGCGCTGCGACCTGTTCTTGGGCGGCCGAAGCGCCGACGCCGGCGCTGGAGTCAGAAGAGGATAGCCGCCGCAGACGCCGGCGCTGCGCATAGTTGTTCTTCGTCTGAGCGGAGGTTCCAACTGAAAAGTTGCGTGAAGTCGCTCGTTTCTCCCCACGACAGCAATCGATACGCGGCGACCCTTCGCGGCGACCCTCGAACCGTGGTGGGCCCTTCAGTCGCGAGAGCAACTAGCCGGACATTCAGCCGGCCTTCGCTGCGTCGGCAGTGGGCTCATTCAGGAAGCCGGGGACTCCCACTTTCAGGCAGCGACGCTTGAGTGGCAAAGCATCGCCGCAGCCCCGCACATCAGCACGGAATACATCATCGACGCGTGAGTGAACGAACAGGATCTCATCGAGCGGAGCGGCCCGTGATTGACAGACGCGGCGGAAACGCGTGCCGTTCGACTGCACGAGTGACTGCGTCGATCGATCGCGGACCGCGCCACACGGCGCCTACCGCCTACAAGGTAGTTCTTCAGGCGTAGGCGCGGTGCGCCGACGTAGCACCGCCTGTAAGTGTCGACGCGTGCCGACCGATGCCCTTGCCGGTGCGTCCAAGATGCGATCAATAGTCATGACGCCTCGCCCTCGCATATCGATCACGACCGAGTCAGACCGAATTCGAAGCCATGTCCCTCGCCGACGGACATGCTGGCCCTGGGTTAGCTGTGCTGACATCGGCTCTCCCCAACGCCCTGACGGTCCAGCCCGCGCGCTGCCACCGGTTGTGGTCCAGCACATTCCGGGCATCCAGCATCCGAGGGGTTCGCACCATCCCGATCGACCCCCTCCGGATCGAGATCACCTGTACATCTCCCACTCGGTCAGGTCCAGCACCAAGTCGGCTCCCTCGACCGCCTTCATCACGTCTGCTGTGTAGTCCAGTGTCGGAACGTGGATCCGAGCGTTCTCGATGGCCTCCGGGTCATCGACGCGCACCTGCGCTCCGTGGGACCGCAGCGCCGCTGCGACGTGCAGGGCGGGCGAATCGCGTATGTCGTCGCTGTTGGGCTTGAAAGCTGCGCCCAAGACCGCCATGCGTGCGCCGAAGCAAGCGTGCCGTGGTTCATCTACAGAGCGACCTCGACAGTGCGATGCCGGCCGACGGATCGTGATCATCGTTAACCGCCCGAAGAAAAATCGAGGGACCGGCCAGGCCTAGATCCTCGGCACGCGCCCACGAAACCCCTGATGTCTTTCGGAAGACGCCCACCTGCAGAATCCTGGCCAGCGTCAAGAACCGACGCCCGATACGAGGGTAGGCGCCAATCGCGTCTGCCAGCGTGTCGACGTCCGCGCCCGTCGCTTCACAGATCTCCGCCATGGCGTTGATGAATCGAGATCTTCGTCGCCAGAAAGGCGTTTGCCGCGACTTTGACCAGTTCCGCCGTCGCCAAGTCGGTGACGATATGCGGCACCAGCTTGTCTTCGAGAGGGGCGTAAACTTGAGAGCATCAGTGACCTCCGCCGAAGTGGAGGTCACTCCTACTACGAGAACGGATCGGGCCCGAGCGTGTACTTCGAACTGGTGGTCCCTTCTCTGGAACTCAGGGTTCCAGGCCAGCTTCGGCGGCCGCGCCACATGGTGCCGACTTCGGCGAGCCGAGCCGCTGAACGACGGCCTGCTGCCCGACTGGGACGGTCGACTTACCCGCCCAGCCGAGCGGGGCGGCGGAGGTGAGCGCCCAAGCCATCCAGTGCGGCGTCCACGTGCCCAGGTCAGCGCCATAAGCGCCCGGCAACTCGAGGGTACCGACGCCGATGAAGTGCACCACCAACAGCCTTCTTCGCCGCAAAATGCATCACCGCATCGATGTGATGCTCTGCCTCAGAAGCCGTGAGACGGCGCCTTTGATGCCCGCCACGTCAGACTCGTAGCATCTCACCGGCCGTCCAGCCAGTTCCGCTACTACCTCCAACGCCATCGGTGAACTATTCGAAAAGTCGTCGAGGACGACAAGCATCGTGGCCGCCTTGCAGTAGTGCAAGACAGGTATGACTACCGATGAACCCGGCGCCGCCGGTGACGAGAATGGTATAGGTTCGCGGCATCGTAGACATCCGATCCCTTCGTGCTGGCCCTGGTCTAAAATCTTCACCTTGCTCAACGTGCTCGGCATCCAGCGGAGGTGGCCGCAGCAACTCCTCGGCCCCACCGGTAAAGAATGGAACGAGTGCCGCTGCCGTGCTCGCGTTCGCCAGCCGCTGTTAAGGAATGACCGCAGCCCCTTCCGGGCGCGCCAAACCGGCTTGGTAGTCAGTCAGACCCTTGCGCCGCCCGCCACCGGTTCCGGTGCGGCGGAAGCGCCGGTCCCGACTTGCGGACCGCTCACGGCTTGGGCGGCGGCAGCGACCTCATGGGGGATCGAACGGAAATGTGCAATTGTTCGGCGCAGTCCGTCCTCAGCGTCAACCTCCAGGTCGCCATCCCAAGGAGGCTGTCGCTCTGGTGATGTCAGGGAAGACAGACGCGTCGGGTCGTCCGTCGGCAATGGGTACGACTCAATGGCGGAAGAGGAGCGCAGTGATCGACAGAACTATGTTTGCCAACTCCTGCGCCGTTGTTTCCACCAGGTTTTCCTAGATTCATGGGGCCGGTGGCGTTGCTGTCCAGCATCGCCACAAGGCCGCTCACGAGGGGTCATCGACATAACAAAAGCTGCGTGTCTGGTTGCCGTCGCCATAGATTGTCAGCGGGTCACCATTGAGGGCCTGCGTGATGAAGCTCGACACGACGCGCCCGTCCTTCGGTCGCATCCGCGGCCCATAGGTGTTGAAAATGCGAATGATGCCCACGTTGACGTCGCGACTTCGCTGGTACCCCATGGAAAGTGCCTCAGCGAAACGCTTAGCTTCGTCATAGACGCTCCTGGGCCCAACAGAATTCACATTGCCCCAGTAGTCCTCGACCTGGGGGTGCACCAACGGCTCACCGTAAACCTCACTCGTGGACGCCAAGACAAAGCGCGCCTTGTGGCGAAGAGCCAACAGAAGCGCGTTCTCCGTGCCTCGGCTCCCCACTGCGAGGGTCTGCAGTGGCAGACGGTGGTAGTCGGCCGGGGACGCAGGACTGGCTAGGTGTGCCACTGCGTCGACTCTGCCTGGTACAGGCAGGCTCGCACTCACATCGTGTTGGATGAATGTGAACCGGCGTCTGTGTAGAAGAAACTGGATGTTCTCCCGCCGCCCTGTCGACAGGTCGTCTACGCAGGCAACTTCGTCACCACGCTGGAGCAGGCGTTCACATAGGTGCGACCCGAGGAAGCCAGCGCCTCCGGTAACTACAACACGCATGAGTGCCTCCACAACGCAAGTCGAAAGTGCACAGCTGCCTTCAGCGAGACGTTGGCGAGTGTCTTGCTCTGATGTTTGCAGTGCCGCCCGCGGAGTGCGCGTCAAGCGCCGCTTCGTTGTTGGGCCGTGCAGGACACTCTGTGGCCACCTTGCGTCGACCGCAAGAGTTCACGAAAAAGACAATCAATTGTTCGCCGGAGCGTACGGTATTCGCACTAGTCCCGAACTGTCCCGGACAGGGAAGCGTTCAGAGGGCACCGGAAGAGCACGATGCCGTTCGATAAGGGCGTGGCCGTGCTGGCGGGACACGATCACTACCGTCGTCGCGCCCGTTGCTGGCATTTCCTTGTCAGGACGTGCCACCGCCTCGCAACCGTTGGTATACGGGACGCGACCCTGCCGTTAATCGTCCCCATCGTGGCGTGGATCAAAGGATCAGGACGTGACCGTTCGGCCAACTTCAGGGTGTACCGCGGCACGGCCCAGCAAAGTGGCTCGGTCGGGCCACGAGGTGATGGCTCGGTGCGTGACCCGGCGGCGCCCTGAGAGGGATCGGTGACCCGCCCACCGACCTGAGGGTGCGTGAGGCGGTCCTGGAAATCGTGTCTGGCGGTCCGGACGCCAAGGCGCCGAGGCCTTCAAGGTCAAGCCTGCACCGGCCGGATGTCCGAGGTGTGGCAGTGACCGCTCCGGGTGGGTGGTCACTGCCTCCTAGGCGGGGCCACCGCTGGCCCTCCCTGCACTACTGGCCGGAGTCGTCGCTGGATTCTGCTCCGCCGGTGACGCCGAGCAGCTGGTCGATCTGCTCCTGGGTCAGCGGCCCCGTGCTGGAGGTCGCCGCGACCACGAGGTCGCCGACCAGCTCGATCTCCGACTGGAGGTCGTCGTCGGTGAGGTTCTCACCGGAGGGGTCGTGGGCAGGCATAGGACCAATCTAGGGCCCCGGCCCGCAGGGAGGGAACAAACCCCCGGATCATCACCTGGCTGCGCAGGCACAGCCGCGCAGGTCATCATGGGCCCATGGCCCCGGTATCGCGCCCCGCCGGTAGGACGGGCGCCTCCGCCCCGGCCGTGCTCCCTGTCGACGCCCGCGGGGCCCTGAGCGCCCCGTCCGAGGCTCCTCCACCCCTGACCCACCCGCCGGTAACCGACGCCCCCACGGCTCCGGTCGTCGACCGGCCTCCGGCCGACGCCCACGCGGCACGGGCCGGCACCGAGGACCGCGGCTCCTTCACCCACGGCACCTGCGACGACTGCGGCTGGTCAGGTCCGGGGCGCCGCGCGCGGGCCGTCGCGGCCCGTGACGCCGTACGGCACCTGCAGACGGGCTGTGCGGGCACTGTCCCCACCGCTGCGGCGCACGACCACGCGGCACGCTGACGGGAGAAAGACGGCGGGGAGAAAGACGCCGAGAAAGACGGCGGGGGAAAGGACGCCGTGACCGGAACGGCACCCGATCCGGGCGCATGAAAGAGCAAAGACTGCGCGTCGGGCCGGGAGCGCCTCACGGCACGTGGCCGCTCGTAGCGGCTTGATTTGGGACCCGGGGCTACCGCGACCCGACGCCCCCAAACTGTAACCCCACCGCCTCTGCGCAGCAGCACGTTCCCCACAGATCCGGATCAGAGCAGGTCGTCCTTGCGCCACAGGCGGGCGCTCGCCTCCAGGTCCTCCCCGGTCGTCAGCATGGAGGCGGCGCGCCGGATCTGGGCGGCCGATCCCAGCGGGTCGTGCTCGCTTCGGGCGTCGGAGCCGTCGGCGCGGTGAGCGCGCCCCGAGGCCACGACGCGGCAGAACGCGGCCGCCCGCTCGAGCGCGATCGCCAGGTCACCGTCGAACACGCCGGTGAGGATCTCGTCGGTGAGCTGCTTCATCTCGGCCGGCCCCGGTGGCTCGGCCACGCCGGCGACCACGTGCGGGACGTCGGCGAACCGGATGCCGGCCGCGTAGTCGGCGCTGGCCCCGACCGGGTCGCGACGCACCCACTCCCGCAGGGCGTACAGCCGCCACAGCGCGCCCGGCAGGCTGCGGGCTGGACGGTCGGCCCACAGCTCGGCCAGCGTCGAGAGGCCCAGCTCGTCGACCAGCGCGACCAGCCGGGCGGTCAGCTCCGGCTCGCGCGCCGCACGGCCGGTGCGGACGATGACGGCCGCGGTCTCGTGCGCGACCTCGGTCACCTGAGCCGGGTCCAGCGACGCCGCGCCGGCCTGCGAGTCCATCGAGACCGGGGTGAAGAAGGCCGGTCGCCGCGGTGTGGGGCGCTCCCCTTGCGCATCTGCCATGCATCGAGTTTGTCACGCGGGTTCGCCACGAGCCCGCGACGAGCGGCGACCGCTGCCTGGGACGAGGCGCGTCCGCGAGCACCGCGGCATGTGGCCGCCGGGCTGACACATCTCCTGACCAGCCAGTGGGTAGTACCTCGGGGCGGCACCCGAGGCCGCTTCCGTTCCAGGAGAGGACCACCATGACCGTGCCCGAGCCGTCCGAGACCTCCAGCGACGCTCCCCGCGACACCTCCGCGGCACAGGACATCGCTGACGTCACCGAGGCGCTGCGTGGCGGCGGACCCGCCGACACCGCCGGCCTCGAGGCACGCCTCGGCAGCCGGTTCCCCGAGCGGGACCGGCTGGAGAAGGCGCTGGAGCATGCCGTCGCCGAGGGACTGGTCGTGCGCGGGGACGACGACCGCTGGACCGCGACCTGACCTCCCCACGCACGAGGGCCCGAGCCCGCACCAGAGCCCGAGCCCCGCACCAGGCCCGACCCGACGGGATCCGGGGCCGGCCCTGTGCGCGGGGCACGCCGTCGTACCGGCGCCGGGGCGGCTCAGGCCGGAGTGGCCGGTCCGAGCACCGCGGCCGAGGTCGCGGGCAGCGTCAGCGCTCCGTCGCGGACCGCGGTGCCTTCGGGCTCCCAGGCCAGCAGGACCGGGTACGCCGCCGCGTCCGCCCCGCCGAGCGGCACCGAGCGCTCGACGTCGGCGAGGTTGACCACGGTGCGGTAGCGCCCTCGGGTCATCACCAGGACGCCTGACTCCACGTCGTGCTGGACCTCGACCGCGTCCAGGCGGCCGTCGTGCAGCTCCGGCGCCAGGTGGCGCAGGGCGATCAGCGAGCGGTACCAGCCCAGCAGCCGGGCGTGCGTGCCGGTGTGCACCTCGTCCCAGTCCAGCCGGGAGTGCTCGACCGTCTCCGGCGCCTGCGGGTCGGGCACATCGTCGCGATCCCAGCCGTGCGAGGCGAACTCGTTCTTGCGGCCCTCCTGCACCGCCGTCGCCAGCTCGGGGTCGGTGTGGTCGGTGAAGTACTGCCAGGGCGTCGAGGCGCCCCACTCCTCACCCATGAACAGCATCGGCGTGTAGGCCGAGGTCAGCAGCAGCGCCGCCCCGCAGGCCAGGACACCGGGTGACAGCAGGTGCGAAAGCCGTTCTCCCGTCATCCGGTTGCCGACCTGGTCGTGCGTCTGCAGCGAGGCCACGAACCGCCACCCCGGCGTGTGCTCCCGGTCGACCGGACGGCCGTGGGAGCGGCCGCGGAAGGTGGACCAGGTGCCGTCGTGGAAGAACGGGGTGGTGAGCACCTTGGCCAGCGCGCCGGGCGTGGCGAAGTCGCCGTAGTAGCCCTGGGACTCGCCGGTGAGGGCCGCATGCAGGCCGTGGTGGATGTCGTCGGCCCACTGCGCGTGCAGGCCGGTGCCTCCGGCGCCGCCGGGACCGCGGGGCGACACCGTGGAGGGGTCGTTGCGGTCGGACTCGGCGATCAGCGTCAACGGCCGCCCGACCTCCGCGGCCAGGGCGTCCACCCGCTGCGCGAGGTCCTCGAGCACCGGCAGCGCACGGCTGTCGTACAGCTCGTGGACCGCGTCCAGCCGCAGCGCGTCGATGTGGAACTCCCGCAGCCACATCAGCGCGTTGTCGACCACGAAGGCGTGCACGGGGTCGCTCTGCGGGCCGTCGAGGTTGATCGCCCAGCCCCACGGGGTCTCGTAGCGGTCGGTGAAGTAGGGCCCGAACTCGCCGAGGTAGTTGCCGTCCGGCCCGAGGTGGTTGTAGACGACGTCGAGGCAGACGCCCAGTCCCTTGGCGTGGCAGGCGTCCACGAACCGCTGCAGCGCCTCCGGGCCGCCGTACGGCTCGTGCACCGCGTAGGGCGCGACGCCGTCGTAGCCCCAGCCGTTGACCCCCGGGAAGGAGGCCAGGGGCAGCAGCTCGACGAGCGTGACGCCGAGGTCGACCAGGTGGTCCAGCCGCGCGAGGGCCGCATCCAGCGTGCCCTCGGCGGTGAACGTGCCGACGTGCAGCTCATAGATAACGCTGTCGGCCAGCTCGACGCCGGACCACTGCTCGTCGGTCCACGCGAACCGGGTCGGGTCGAAGACGGCCGAGGGTCCGTGCGGGCCCTCGGGCAGCCGCCGCGAGCGCGGGTCGGGCCGGGGGTCGCCCCCGTCCAGGCTGAACCAGTACGGCGCGCCGGGCTCGGCCGGTGCGGACGCCCGCCACCAGCCGCCGTCGGCGCGGGTCAGGGGCACCCGCTCGTCGCCGAGCAGCAGCTCGACACCGGTGGAGGCCAGGGGTGCCCACACCTCGAACTCACGCACGGTCTTCTCCTCGTTGGTCATCGGGACACCAGCAGGGCCACGGGCAGGTCGGGCAGGACGTCGGCCACCGGCAACGTGCCACCGGACAGGACCCGCCCGGTGAGCTCGTCGCGCCACTCCCCGTCGGGCAGGGTGATGGTGGCCTCGCCCCAGCCGCCGCCCTGCTGGAGCCGGTGCGGCGCCCGGGTCACGACGCACGCGACCCGCGACGGCCGACCGAGCCCGAGCGCGCTCGCGACGCGCCCCTGCGGGGCGGAGCGGACGAAGCCGAGCGCGTGCTCGGAGGTGCTGGGCAGCGGGTCGTACGACGCGCCCTCACCGAAGACCTCCGGGGTGCGGCGGCGCAGCCGCAGCGCCCGCGCGGTGGTGAGCAGCTTCTCGTCGTCGAGGTCGACGGCACCGGAGCCGTCGTCGAGCCGGGCCAGCCGGGCCGCCCGCACCGCGTAGTCCACCGGGCGACGGTTGTCGGGGTCGACCAGCGAGAGGTCGACGACCTCGCAGCCCTGGTAGGTGTCGGGGACGCCGGGCACGCACAGCTGCAGGAGCTTGGCGGCGAGGACGGTCGCCCGGATGCCGCCCGCGTTGGCCGCCACCGCCGCGGCGACGACGTCGTGCAGGTCACCGGGCGCCGTGGCGCGGTCGGCGAGGGCCAGCACGCGGCCCTCGTAGTCCTCGTCGCCGTCGACCCAGGCGGTGTGCTGCTTGGCCTCGCGGACGGCCTTGATGAGGTAGTCGTGCAGCCGCTCGGAGGGGATGAAGCCCACCCCGACCAGCGTCTGCCACAGCAGGTGCGCGGTGGGCCGGTCGACGCCGGCCTCGTCGGCGGCCGCGGCGAACGCCTGCGAGCAGCGCTGCCAGCTGTCGCCGTCACCGGCGACGGCGAGCAGCCGGGCGCGGACGTCCTCGCTGCGCTTGGTGTCGTGGGTGGACAGCGCGGTCATGCCGCGCGGCCAGTCCCGTTGCTGGGCCGCGGCCCACTGGTGCAGCGCCTCCGGGGTGGCGGAGTCGAGCACGGCAGGGTCGCCGCCCACCTCGTTCAGCGCGACCAGCCGGTGCCAGCGGTAGAAGGTGGTGTCCTCGATCCCCTTGGCCATCACCGGCCCCCACGTCTGCTGCAGCCGGATGGCGAAGTCGACGGCGGCCGGGTCCTGCTCGCCCTCGACAGTGGCCAGGTGCATCAGCAGCTCGAGCTCGGGCTCGAGGTCGAGGCGGGAAGCCACCGCACCGACGTACGCGTCCTCGATCCGCTTGCGCGCGAGCGGTGACAGCCGCTGGTCGGGGTGGATGTAGGCGCGGTAGACCTCGCCGGCGACGAGGAGCTCGACGATGGCCTCGCGCAGCCGCTCGGGGTCCTGCTCGGGCAGGGCCTCGCGGGCACGGCGGGTCAGTCGCTCGACCTCCGGGCCGAGGGACTGGTCGACGACCTGGCGCTTGGAGGCGTCGACGGAGCGCTCGACGTCGGGCTGGCCGCCGGCCTGCGCCCAGGCGCGGTCCAGGACCGGGGCGGTCGCGGGGTCCACGAGCGCGGCCTGGATGGCCTGCATGGCGTCGTACCCGGTGGTGCCGTCGCAGGCCCAGGAGGTGGGCAGGCGCTCGGAGCCCTCGAGGATCTTCTCCACCCAGATCAGCGTGCCGGGGCGGGTCGCCTCGCGCAGCTGGGTGAGGTAGCCCTCGGGGTCCGCCAGGCCGTCGGGGTGGTCGATCCGGAAGCCGTCGATGACGCCGTCGTGGTTGAGCCCGAGCAGCACCCGGTGCGTCGCCTCGAACACGTCGGGCAGCTCGACGCGCACGGCGATCAGCTGGTCGACCTCGAAGAAGCGCCGGTAGTTCAGCATCGTGTCGGTGTCGCGCCAGCTGGCCAGCTGGTAGTGCTGCCGGGCCAGGACCTCGGCGACGTCGTCGCCCTCGGTGCCGAGCGCGACGGGGAAGACGTGCTCGAAGTAGCGGATGACCGGCTGGCCGTCGAGGTCGCCGAGGACGAGCTCACCGGCCTCCAGGGTCTCGGCGAGGCTGCTGCCGAGGACGGGCAGGCCGAGGCGGCCGCCGCCGGACTTCCAGTCGATGTCGAACCAGTGCGCGGTGGGGGCGTCGCGGCCCTCGCGCAGCACCGCCCACAGCGGGGCGTTCGCGGACTCGGGCGCGACGAGCGCCATGTGGTTGGGCACGACGTCGACGACGAGGCCGAGGTCGTGCGCGCGGGCCGCGGCGGCGAGCGCCCGCAGGCCCTCCTCGCCGCCGAGGTCCTGCGAGACCCGGGTGTGGTCCAGCACGTCGTACCCGTGCATGGAGCCGGGCACGGCCTGGAGCACCGGCGAGAGGTAGAGGTGGGACACCCCCAGCGAGGCGAGGTAGGGCAGCTGCGCCTGGGCGTCGGCGAACCCGAAGCCTTCGTGCAGCTGCAGCCGGTAGGTGCCGGTCACGGTCATTGCCAAGGCCTCCGAAGAATCTGCTGTGTGCCACCTGTTTGTCCTGCGGGGCATGTTCTCAAACGGTGGGGCAGCGCCGCGCCCGCGTCCGCGGACCGGGTTCCGTACGGCGCCGCCTGCGCCTGCGCATACTGGGGCGATGATCTCGATTCCCACGGCGCGCCGGCTCCGGGACGCCGGTGTGACCTGGACCCCGGACCGCGGTGACCGCTTCATCGTCGCCGACCGTGACATGGACGACGAGGTCTTCGTCCTCAGCGACATGACCGTCGACGTGCAGCGGCACCGCGACGGCACCCGGCTGGGGTTCAACGGCACGACCGAGTGGGCGCTGGACTCGGTGGACGACGACGACGCGCTGTGGCTGCCGCGGGAGAGCCAGCTGCGCGTCCTGCTCGGGGGCACGTTCGTCTCACTCGTTCGGGCCGGCGGCGACTGGCGCGTGACCATCTCGGTCACCGGCACCCACTCCGTCCACGAGCACGAGGACCCCGAGGAGGCCTACGCACTCGCCCTGCTCGAGCTGGTCACCGCCAGCGCCGCCTGAACCCCACCTGACTGCCCGCCGCCCCGCAGTCACCCACCATCCCCACTTTGTGCCCGTGAGTCGGCATTACGGGGCGGCACCGGGCTCCGTTCGCCGACTGGGCGGCACAAAGTGCGCGGGTACGCCGGGTGCGCGGGGTACGGCGGTGCGCGGGGTCAGAGCGGCTCGAAGCCGGTCGTCCGTACGACGGCCTCGCCGGCCTCGTCCGAGGCGGCGAGGTCGACCTCGGCGGTGATGCCCCAGTCGTGGTCGCCGGCGGGGTCGTCGATGACCTGGCGCACCCGCCACCGCCCGGGCTGCTCCTCGATCTGCAGCATCTGCGGGCCGCGGGCGTCCGGGCCGGTGCCCAGGTGGTCGTGCTCGTCGAAGTAGTCCTCGATGGCCTCCTGCCAGGCGTCCTGGTCCAGACCGGCCGCCTCGGCGTCCAGCTCGGCCAGGTCGATCCAGCGGCGCCGGGCGGCCAGCTCGACCCGGCGGAACATCGCGTTGCGGACGAGCACCCGGAAGGCCCTCGGGTTGCCGGTGATCGGCCGCGGCTGGCTGGCGGTGTCGCCCGGGCGGACCGGAGCGACCTCCTCGGCGCCGGGGTCGGACAGCTGCTCCCACTCGTCGAGCAGGCTGGAGTCGGTCTGGCGCACGACCTCACCGAGCCACTCGATCAGGTCGGCCAGCTCCTCGGTCTTCGCGCTGTCCGGGACGGTCTGCCGCAGCGCCTTGTAGGCATCGCTGAGGTAGCGCAGGACCAGCCCCTCGGACCGGGCCAGCCCGTAGAACGCGACCAGCTCGCCGAACGTCAGCGCCCGCTCGAACATGTCACGCACCACCGACTTGGGCGAGAGCGCGTCGGCGTCGACCCAGGGGTGGCTCTGGCGGTACATCTCGAACGTCGCCTCGAGCAGCTCCTGCAGCGGCTTGGGCCAGGAGACGTCCTCCAGCAGCTCCATCCGCTCGTCGTACTCGATCCCCTCGGCCTTCATCTCGGCCACGGCCTCGCCGCGGGCCTTGAACTGCTGGGCGTAGAGGATCTGGCGTGGGTCGTCGAGGGTCGCCTCGAGCACCGAGACGACGTCCAGGGCGTAGGTCGGGGACTCGGGGTCCAGCACGTCGAAGGCCGCGAGCGCGAACGGCGACAGCGGCTGGTTCAGCGCGAAGTTGGTCTGCAGGTCCACGGTCAGCCGCACCGTGCGGCCGGTGTCGTCCGGCGGGTCGAGCCGCTCCACCACGCCGGCGGCGAGCAGTCCGCGGTACATGTTGATCGCCTGGCGCACGAGACGGTGCTGGGCTCCCGGCTGCTCGTGGTTGTCCCGCAGCAGCGAGCGCATCGCCGCGAAGGGGTCACCGGGGCGGGTGATGACGTTGAGCAGGGTGGAGTGGCTGACCCGCATCCGCGAGACCATCGCCTCGGGCTCGGCCGCGACCAGCTTGTCGAACGTCTGCTCGCTCCAGGTGACGGCGCCCTCCGGGGCCTTCTTGCGCTGGACCTTGCGCCGCTTCTTGGGGTCGTCACCGGCCTTGGCGAGCGCCCGCTCGTTCTCGATGACGTGGTCGGGAGCCTGCACCACGACGGTGCCGGAGGTGTCGTAGCCGGCCCGGCCGGCACGCCCGGCGATCTGGTGGAACTCGCGGGCCTTGAGGATGCGCTGGCGGGTGCCGTCGTACTTGGACAGCCCGGTGAACACGACCGTGCGGATCGGCACGTTGATCCCGACGCCGAGGGTGTCGGTGCCGCAGATGACCTTCAGCAGCCCGGCCTGGGCCAGCTGCTCGACCAGCCGGCGGTACTTGGGCAGCATCCCGGCGTGGTGGACGCCGATGCCGTGACGGACCAGGCGGGAGAGCTGCTTGCCGAAGCCGGGGGCGAACCGGAAGCCGCCGATCACCTCGGCGATCTTGTCGCGCTCCTCGCGGCTGGCGACCGTGATGCTCATCAGCGACTGGGCCCGCTCCAGCGCCGCGGCCTGGGTGAAGTGCACGACGTACACGGGCGCCTGGTGGGTGGTGAGCAGCTCCTCGAGCGTCTCCTGCAGCGGGGTGAGGACATAGCTGTAGGACAGCGGCACCGGGCGGTCGGCGGACGTGACGACGGCGGTGGGCCGGCCGGTACGGCGCGTCAGGTCGGTCTGGAACCGCTCGACGTCCCCCAGCGTGGCCGACATCAGGACGAACTGGGCCTGCGGCAGCTCGAGCAGCGGCACCTGCCAGGCCCAGCCCCGGTCCGGCTCGGAGTAGAAGTGGAACTCGTCCATCACGACCTGCGCCACGTCGGCGTGCCGGCCCTCGCGCAGCGCGATGTTGGCCAGCACCTCGGCCGTGCAGCAGATGATCGGCGCGTCGGCGTTGACGCTCGCGTCGCCCGTGAGCATGCCGACGTCCTCGGCGCCGAAGATGTCGCAGAGCGCGAAGAACTTCTCCGAGACCAGGGCCTTGATCGGCGCGGTGTAGAACGTGACGCCGTCGCGGGCCAGCGCGGCGAAGTGGGCGCCGGTGGCGACCAGGCTCTTGCCCGAGCCGGTCGGCGTGGACAGGATGACGTTCGCCCCGCTGACGATCTCGATCAGCGCCTCCTGCTGCGCCGGGTACAGCTCGATGCCCCGCCCCTCGACCCAGCCGGTGAAGGCGTCGTAGATGGCGTCGGGCTCGGGGTCGGTCGGCAGCAGGTCGGCGAGTGTCATGGGACCCCCATCGTCCATGGCGGCGTGCCGCCGCGGGAAACCAGGGCCTTCCACGACGGGGCGGGTCAGGCGCCGGTCGTGCCGTTTCCACCCGCCGGCTCGGCCCGGCGGCGCCGCTGCGCGGGTGAGGAGCGGGCATTGTGGGCAAGGAACACGTCGACACGTGCCGATCCCGAGGAGTGCTCAATGGCCGGACAGACAGCGGACGCAGTGGTGGTCGGAGCCGGGCCCAACGGGCTCGTCGCGGCGAACGCCCTCGTCGACGCGGGGTGGGACGTCGTGGTCCTCGAGGCCAACGACGAGGTCGGCGGTGCCGTGCGCAGCGCCGAGGTCACCGCCCCGGGCTTCGTCAACGACATGTTCAGCGCGTTCTACCCCCTGGCCGCGGCCTCCCCGGTGATCCGCGCCCTGGACCTCGGCACCCACGGCCTGACGTGGGTGCAGGCCGAGAACGTCCTCGCGCACGCGCTCGACGACGGCCGGGCCGCGGTCCTCTCCCCCGACGCCGCGCGTACGGCGGCGAGCGTGGACGCGTTCGCCCACGGTGACGGCGACGCGTGGCTGGCCATGTTCGAGCAGTGGCGCCGGATCCGCGACCCCCTGCTGGACGCGCTGTTCACCCCGTTCCCCCCGATCACCTCGACGGTGCGGCTGCTGCGCCGGCTCGGGACCGCCGGCACCGTCGACCTGGCCCGGCTGGCCGTGACCCCCGTGCGCCGGCTCGGCCAGGAGCGGTTCCAAGGTGCGGGCGGAGCCCTGCTGCTGGAGGGCAACGCCATGCACAGCGACGTCCCGCCCGACGCGGCCGGCAGCGGCGTGTTCGGCTGGCTGCTGGCGATGCTCGGCCAGGACGTCGGTTTCCCTGTGCCCCGCGGCGGCGCCCAGCAGCTCGCGTCCTCGCTGCAGCGGCGGATCGTCGCCGGCGGCGGCGAGGTCCGCACCGGCGCCCGCGTGGCCTCGGTCGTCCTGTCCGGGGGTCGCGCCGTCGGCGTCCGGCTGCAGGACGGCACGACGGTCACCGCCCGCAAGGCGGTCCTCGCCGACGTTCCCGCACCCACGCTGTACGACGAGCTCGTCGGGCACGACCACCTGCCGGCGGCCTTCGTGCGCGACCTGGCGAAGTTCCAGTGGGACTTCTCGACGATCAAGGTCAACTGGGCCCTCGACCGGCCGGTGCCGTGGCGCGCCGACGGGGCTCGGGGCGCCGGCACCGTCCACCTCGGCCAGGACTCCGACGGCCTGGTCGACTTCGCCGCCGACCTGACGGTCGGGCGGGTGCCGCAGCGGCCCTTCGTCCTCTTCGGGCAGATGACCACGACCGACCCCACGCGGTCGCCGGAGGGCACGGAGTCGGCGTGGGCCTACACGCACGTGCCCCGCGGGGTGGACTGGACCCGGGAGGCCGTCGACGCCCACGTCCAGCGGGTCGAGGACGCCGTCGAGCGGGTGGCCCCCGGCTTCGCGGCCACGGCCCTGGCACGGCACGTCCAGTCACCGCACGACCTGCAGGAGGCGGACGCCAACCTCGTCGAGGGAGCGATCAACGCCGGCACGTCGAACCTGCACCAGCAGCTGTTCATGCGCCCCACCCCGGGGCTCGGCCGGCCCGAGACCCCGGTCGCCGGGCTCTACCTGGCCAGCGCCTCGGCGCACCCCGGCGGCGGCGTCCACGGTGCCTGCGGCTGGAACGCCGCCCGGTCGGCGCTGGCCTCGTCGGGACGCGCGGGCGTCGTCAAGGACGCGCTGGTGCGCACCGCGTGGGGGCGGCTGCTCAAGGACTGACCGGGCGGCTCAGGAGCTGAGCGGCGCACGCCGGCCGACCGTGCCTCACCGCCGGGCTCGACGGACGGCCACCACCGCCGCTCCCGAGCCTGCGGCGAGCGCGGCCGGCACCACGCGCAGCCAGCGCCGGCCCCACTTCCCGTGCACGGCCTCGCCCTCGGGGCGTGGCTCCAGCACGTTGCCGGCAGTCGGCTCCACGCGGGTGAGCGACTGACCACCCCACTGCATCAGCGTCGTCACCAGCACGTCGAAAAGCCCTGGCAGGAAACGGAACCCGAAAACCGTCAGCGCGTTGGCCAACCCGACGGACGTCTCCCGCCGCGGCCGCTGGATCGCCCGGACCACGGCGCGGGCCACCTTCTCCGGCGGGTCCACCGGCGGCGGCGGGCGGCCCACGCGACCGGTGAAGCTGCCGGCCTGGGCGTAGACCGGGGTGTCCACGCTGCCCGGGGAGACGAGGCTGACGTGGACACCGGGCGACCGGCGCGCCTCGATCCGCAGCGTGCGGGCCAGCCCGTGGACGCCCCACTTCCCGGCGACGTACGAGCTCATGTAGGGCGTGGCGATCTTCCCCAGCAACGACCCCACCAGCACGAGTCGGCCACCACCCTGGTTCCGGAACAGCCGCAGCGCCGTCCGGGCGACGCGGACCGTGCCGAGGAGGTTGACCTCCAGCGCGTGGTCGTAGACCTCGTCCGGCACGTCCTCGAGCCGGCCGTAGGCCACGACGGCGGCGGAGTGCACCACGGCGTCGACCCGGCCGAACCGGTCGACGGCCGTGGCGAACAGCGCCTCCACCGCGGCGGGGTCGGACACGTCGGTGGGCGCCACCAGCACCGTGGCCCCCTGGTCGGCGCAGGTGCGCTCGACCTCGGCCAGGGCCTGCGCCGAGCGTGAGGCGAGGACCAGGCGGGCGCCGGGTCGGGCCAGCTGCAGGGCCGTGGCGCGGCCGATGCCGCTGGAGGCACCGGTCACGAGCACGACCATCTCCTGCACGTCCGCGCGGGCGCTCACGGCTGGAGCAGCACCTTCACGCAGCCGTCCTCCTTCTTCTGGAAGATCTCGTAGCCGTGGGCCGCCTCCTCCAGGGGCAGGAGGTGGGTGGCAAGCGTCTCGGTGCCGAGCGGGTCGGCGTCGTCCAGGACCAGCGGCATGATCTCGTCGATCCAGCGCTTGACGTGGCACTGCCCCATCCGCAGCTGGATGCCCCGGTCGAACATCTCCATCATCGGCATCGGGTCCATCTCGCCGCCGTAGACGCCGCTGAGCGAGACGGTGCCGCCGCGGCGGACGGCCTTGACCGCGGTGTGGAGCGCGTCGAGCCGGTCGATGGCGAAACGGTCGACGAGCGGCTGGGCCACCGCGTCCGGCAGCAGGCCGACGGCCGCCTGGGCCGCCTTGCCGCGGGGCGAGCCGTGCGCCTCCATGCCGACGGCGTCGACCACGGCGTCCGGGCCGCGGCCGCCGGTGAGCTCGATCAGGGCCTGCGCGACGTCGTCGACCTCGGACATGTCGAGCACCTCGACGCCCTGAGCCCGCGCCATGGCGATGCGCTCGGGGACGAGGTCGACGCCGATCACGCGCTCGGCTCCCTGGTGGCGGCCGATCCGGGCGCAGAACTGGCCGACCGGCCCCAGCCCGAGGACGGCGAGCGTTCCGCCGCGTGGCACGTCGGCGTAGGCCACGGCCTGCCAGGCGGTGGGCAGGATGTCCGAGAGGTAGAGCCAGCGCTGGTCGGTGTGGGCGTCGGGGACCTTGATCGGGCCGAAGTGGGCCTGCGGCACCCGGAGGTACTCGGCCTGCCCACCCGGCACGGCGCCGTACAGGGAGGTGTAGCCGAACAGTGCGGCGCCCTTGCCCTGCTCGCGGACCTGGGTGGTCTCGCACTGGGCGTACAGGCCCCGGGTGCACATCCAGCACGAGCCGCAGGAGATGTTGAACGGCACGACCACGCGGTCGCCGGCCTTGATGTGGGTGACCCCGGGGCCGACCTCCTCGACGATGCCCATCGGCTCGTGGCCGAGGACGTCACCCGGGGTGAGGTACGGCGCGAGGACCTCGTACAGGTGCAGGTCGGACCCACAGATCGCGCTCGAGGTGATCCGGACGATCGCGTCCGTCGGCTCCTGGATGGTCGGGTCGGGCACCGTCTCCACCCGTACGTCCCGCTTGCCCTGCCACGTCAACGCTCTCATCGACAACCTCTCCCGGATGTGTGGTGTTCGTTGCCAGGCTCCCCTACCCGGTTCGCCCCGGACGACACCTGCGATGCTCGCCGCCGACGGCCGGACGCGCCACGCCACCGGGGTCCGGCACGAAGCGCTGCACAGGTTTCGCCACAGCTTCCAGGCGCCGCAGAACGTCCGTACCACCCTGCGCGGCAAGGGATTTGCCCATCGGCGAGGCGGAGCGGCACTCAGCCCGTGTTGACGGGCACAGTTCTGGGTAAGGACACTGGGGATGACCTCAAGCAGCGGGGTGCCACCGAGCAACCCCGCTGGAGGGCCCATGAACTCGACCACCACCACAACGGTCCGTGACCTCATCGCCGAGCTCGCCGAGGTGGAGGACGCCGTACGCCGGCTGCCGACCGTGGCCTCCGCCGGAGTGGCCACCCTGAGCCCGGAGCTGCGTTCCCTGATGGCCCGCGAGCGGGACATCGTCCGCGAGCTGCGCCGCCGGCGGTCCCAGTGGCGCGCGACGTGCGCACCGGGGCACTCGCTCGAGAGCCTCACTCCATGAGCGTCTACGAGGCCGGGACCCTGTTCCGGCTGGCCCGCTACCTGCGCTCCTGCACGTTCCCGGCGGACCGGTCCGAGCTGCTCGTCGCCGCGGTGCAGAACCACGCACCGATCCTGCTGCTGCGACAGCTGTCGGCCCTGCCGGCCGGCTGGCGCTGGACCGACCTGCACGAGGTCGAGCGCGGGTTGACGTGCAACGTCAGCACCCTCGCCACCGACTGACCCACCGGCCGAGCACCGCATGGCCCCCGGGGCTCCGCGGACGGCCGGGCCGCCGCCGTCAGTCCAGGTCGCGCACCGCGCGGGCCTCGATGTCGCGCAGCACCTCATCGGCCGTCTCGGAGCTCACCTCGCCGCTGCGCCGGGCCTCCAGGACGACGGTCCGCTCCACCTCGCTGGCCCGCTCGAGGAGCAGCTCGAGCTGCTCGGGCGCCGCCTCCCCCTCGGTCCCCCTCCGGGCATCGGACAGGGCCTGCTGGGCCCGGGCGTAGGACTCGTACTGCAGCAGCACGGCCCGGCGCACCCCCTCGGGGACCGAGGCGTCGTCGACCGAACGCAGGTCCTGCAGCACCGCCTGCGCGGCGCGGGCCCGCAGCGCGGCCACGGCGGACCCGTCGTCGGCGGCGCCGCCGACCCCGAGCGCCCGGACCAGGGGTGAGAGCGTCAGCCCCTGGACCACGAGCGTGACCAGCACGCAGCACAGGGCCACGAGCACGACGTCCGAACGGTGCGGGAAGCCCGCGCCGGACGTCACCAGCTGCGGCAGCGCGAGGGCGGTCGCCACCGTGACGACGCCGCGCATGCCGGCCCACGTCACGACCGTGGTCTCGCGCCAGCCGTGGACGACCGGCGCGTCGGCGCGGCGCTGCAGGGCGCGGGCGATCGCGACGGCGGGGTACATCCACGCTGCCCGCGACAGGACCAGGACGAGCAGCACGACGACGGCCAGTCGCACCGTCCGGGCGCCGGGGGCTGTGTGGCCGAGCACCGTGGTCAGCTCGAAGCCGATCAGGGTGAAGGTCAGGCTGCTGAGGATGAAGTCGACGTAGTTCCAGACCGCCCGGCCGAGCAGCCAGCCCTGCGCGGTGACCGCCGGGTGGCCGTAGCTGCGCAGGTACAGGCCCAGCGCCAGGACGGCGAGGACCCCCGAGCCGTGCAGGCGCTCCGCGCCGAGGTAGGCGACGAACGGCATCACCACCGTGACCGTGGTCTCGGCCGGCGCGTCGTGCAGCGCCGCGAGCGCCACCCGGGCGAGCCATCCCAGCCCGACGCCGATCCCGACCCCGACCACCACCGCGAGCAGCAGCTCGAGCACCACCGTGCCGGCCGAGAGCGCGCCGGTGACGGCCGCCGCGACCGCGACCTGGTAGAGCACCAGCGCCGTGGCGTCGTTGAACATCCCCTCCCCCTCGAGCACCGTCACCATCCGCGCCGGGAGCCGCAGCCGGCGGGCGACCGCCGTCGCGGCGACCGGGTCCGGCGGGGACACCACCGCGCCGAGGACCCAGGCGGCCGCCCAGGGCAGGCCACCGGCATGGGCGACGACGGCCACCACCGCGGTCGTCGCCACCGTGAGCCCGACCGCGAGCAGCAGGATCGGGCGGGCGCTCTCGCGGAACTCCCCCACGGTGGTGCGCTGCGAGGCGGCGAACAGCAGCGGCGGCAGGAGGACCGGCAGGATCAGGTCCGGATCCAGTGAGGGCTGCGCGACGCCGGGCACGAGCGCGACGCCGAGCCCGAAGACGGTCAGCAGCACCGGCTGCGGGATGCTCAGCCGGTCGCTCACCGGCGTCAGCACGACGACGCCCACGAGGAGCGCGCCGAGCAGCAGCAGCTCACCCACGGGATCGCCTCCTCACGGGCGCGGACCGGTTCCCGGCGAGACTAGCCACCACCGCCGCGAGCCGCCTCTTGCCGATCGCTGTCCCCGCGGGACCTTCGACCCCGGGCGACGTGAAGCGCGCGGGCGACGATGGTCGCGTCGATCAGGACGGTGGTGGACCGATGGCAAGTGCGCGCGACCTGCTCCAGCGGTTCCGCCCTGCAGGGACACCGGGGGCGGCCGCGCCGGCCGGCGTCCCCTACGACCGCGGGGCCGCCCTCGAGGACGAGCTGCGACCGGTGCTGGCCCTGCTGTCCCCGACAGAGGAGCGGTGCGCCGCCCAGGTGCGGGAGGCGCACGCCCACGCCGAGCAGATCCGGGCCGACGCGTCCGTCCGGGGAGCCGTCCTCCTGGCGCAGGCCCGGCTGCGGGCCGAGGACGCCCGGACCGAGGCCGCCGAGGAGCTGCAGCACCGCAACGACGAGGAGGCGGCCGCCGAGGTCGAGCGCGCAGCCCGGACCGCCGGCGAGGTCCGGGCGCGGGCCAGGCAACGGCTGCCCGAGCTGACGGCCCGGGTCCTCGCGGCCACGCGCGCGGCGATGACCGCATCGGAGCCGGACCGGACCGGCTCCCCCGGCCCTTCGCCCGCCCCGGTCCCGGAACCCGATCCGGGACCGGGATGAGCGCGCGGTCGGTCGGTGCGGTGGTGCGGGCCCGCGCCGCCGCCAGCCGCCGGGTGGGCGCCGGCCGGGTGCCGTCCCTCGCGGGGAGCCCTGGGCTTCAGGAGGCGTTGTCCCAGCTGGCGACCGGGCCGTACGGCCACGACGTCCACCCGGGACAGCCGCTGTCCCGGGCCCAGCACGAGGTGTACGCCACGCTGCTGTGGAACCTGCGTGTGCTGGCCGGCTGGCTGCCGCCCGAGGGGGCGCAGGCGATGCGCCTGCTCGCCGGGTGGGCCGAGATCGCCAACGTGGACGCCCTCCTGCGCCGGCTCGACGGCGAGCGGGACCTGCCTCCGGCGTACCGGCTGGGCAGCCTGGCCACCGCATGGCCACGACTGGCGGACAGCGCCGACCGCGCCGGCCTGCGCTCCGAGCTGGCCGCCACGGCGTGGGGCGACCCCGGCAGCGAGGACGACCACGCCATCACCCTCGTCCTGCGCCTGGTGTGGGCGGCCCGCGTGCAAAGCGGCGTGCCGGCCGCCTCCATCTGGGCGGCCGGTGCGGCGGCGCTGGTCCTCGCCCTCGACCTCTGCGCCGGCCCGCACCCCCACGACGCGACCGTGACCGCCGCCGTGGCCCGCGTGCTGGGCCGGAACGCCGCTGCGGCCACCACCCTGGCCGAGCTGAGGGGGGCCCTGACCTCGACGGCGCGCTGGGCCCTGTCCGGGTGCGACTCCGCCGAGGACCTGTGGCGGGCGGAGGCCGCCTGGTGGCTGCGGGTCGAGCGGGACGCGACCACGATGACGAGGTCGTCCCGTTTCGACCTCACGTCCGTCGTGGGCGTGGTGGCGCTGATGGCGGTCGACGCCTGGCGGGTCCGTGCCGCCCTCGAGCTCGCCGACCGTGGCGGCGCCGCGGAGGCGGTCCATGTCGTCCTCTGACAGCCTCGGCCCGATCGCGATGCGCCGGATCGCCCTCGTCGCACCGCGACCGGCGCTGCGCGCCTTGCTCGTGCACGTGGCCGCAGCAGGGGTCGTGGAGGTCGACACCGCCCCGGCGACCGACGCCCAGCCCGGACCGGCAACCCGCGCCCTGCAACGGCTGGGCACGGCAGGAACGACGCCACGGCTGATGTCGGCGGTGCCCGACCTGGACCGGCTGGAACGGGCGGGACGGGTGGATGTCATCGCCGGTGAGGCAGCGCTGGAGCAGGTGGCCGCCGGCGCCGTCACCTCCCCGGGAGCGGCGGCCGTCGCCGGCTGGACCCCGGTCGAGGCCGTGGGGCCGCTCGCCGGTGACCTGGCCGGGCTCGGCGCGGCGGTCGTGCCGCTGCCCCGCCCGCGCGGGGTCCAGCCCCCCACCCTGCTGCGCAGCCGCAGCGGCTCACGCCCGTTCAGCGCCCTGGTCCAGACCTACTCCACCGTCCCGTACGCCGACATCGACCCGACCCCGTTCGCCGCGGTGGCGTACGTCGTGATGTTCGGGCTCATGTTCGGTGACGTCGGCCACGGCCTGCTGCTGGTCCTGCTCGCCGCGCTGGCCCGCGCCGGCCGCCCGCGGGGGCTGGCCCGGCTGCGCCCTGCCGTACCACTGGTCGCCGCGGCGGGGGTGGCGAGCATGGTCGCGGGTGCGCTGTACGGCGAGTTCTTCGGTCCCACGGGGTTGGTCGCGCCGCTGTGGCTGGCACCGCTGGAGGACCCGATGCGGCTGCTGCTGGCCGGGCTCGCCGTGGGGGCGGTGCTGCTGGCCGTCGCCTACGCCATCGGCACCGCCAACCGGGTGCGCGAGGGCGGCTGGTCCTACGCGCTCTACGCGCCGTCCGGCCTGGCCGGGTCGACGCTCTTCCTCGGTGTGGGGCTGCTCGTGGCCGGGCTCGTGCGGGGGTCCGACTGGCTGGTGCTCGGCGCGGTCACGGTCGCCGTCCTGGGCCTGGTGCTGTCCTTCGTCGGGCTGTACGCCGGGTCCGGCGGTGGCGGCTCGGGCGCCGCGGAGGCCGTCGTCGAGCTGGTGGACCTGGTGGTCCGCCTCGGGTCCAACGTCGTGTCCTTCGCCCGGCTGGCGGCGTTCGGCCTGACCCACGCGGCGCTGGGCGCGGTGGTCTGGGGTGCGACCACGGCGCTGTGGCTGCGCGGCGGAGCGGCGGTCGTCGCCGCGGTCGTCGTCTTCCTGGTCGGCAACGCCGTCGCCTTCGCGCTCGAGGCGCTCGTCGCGGCAGTGCAGGCGCTGCGGCTGGAGTACTACGAGCTCTTCTCCCGCGTGTTCGAGGGCGAGGGGCGCCCGTTCCGACCGTGGCACCTGCCGCTGGCCGCGGTCCCCACCGCGGCACCCGAGCCGCTCCCGTCGTCGGCCGGCACGCCGGCCACCGCTGCGGTGACCCCATCGGCCACCGCGACGGCGGCCCCATCGGCGACCGCGACGGCGACCCCATCGGCGACCGTGCCGGCGCCCCCGACGACGAAGGCGGCCCGATGAGCCCGTTGACCTCCGCGCTGGCGGCCGTCCCCGTGACGGTCGTCCTGGTCACAGCCGGCGCCCTGGCCGTACGGCGACGCCCCCGGCACGCCGCGATGGTGCTCGCCGGTTTGGGAGCGGTCGTGCTGGCTGCCGCGCTGGTCACCGTGGCGGTGACGGCCTGGGGCGGACCGGCCGCGGCGGATCCGTCCGGCCTCGCCGGGTCCACCGTCGCCTCCGGGGCCCATGCCGCAGGCACGCAGGTCGCCGGCACGCAGGTCGGTGGTGTCGCGGCAGCGACCACGGCGAGCAGCGACGGATGGGCGGCCCTGCTGGGCGCCGCCATCGCGGTGGCCGGCTCCTCGATCGGCGCCGCGATCGCCGTCGCCTACACCGGCGCGGCTGCCCTGGCTGCGATGAGCGAGCGCCCGGAGGTCTTCGGCCGCGCGATGGTCGTGGTCGGGCTGGCCGAGGGGATCGCCATCTACGGCCTCGTCGTCGCGGTGATCCTCATCGGGAAGGCCTGAGGGTGGGCTCCCTCGTCGTGCTGGGCGAGCGCAGCCGGGTCACCGGCTTCGCCCTCGCGGGTGCCCGCGTGGCCCCCGCCGACGACGCCCGCACGGTCCTGGCGGCCTGGCAGGCCCTCGAGGACGACGTCGCCGTCGTCGTCCTGACCCCGGCCGCCGCGATCGCGCTGGGGGCTCTGCTGGACGAGCCGCCCAGGCCGGGCCGGCCGCTGACCGTCGTGATGCCGGACACGGGCGGTTCCGGGCCGACGCCGTCCGCGGCGGAGGCATCCGGGTGAGCGGGGACCTCGACGCCCAGGCCGCCGACGTGGCCCTGCGGCCGCTGCGGCAGGCGCTGCTCGCCGCCGCCGGCGCGGAGGCCGACCGGATCGTGCGCGCCGCGCAGGACGAGGCCGCCCGCACCCTGGCCGAGGCATCGGCGCAGGCGCACGAGGTGGTCGAGCAAGGCCGGCGCGAGGGCAGGTCCGACGCGACCGCGGTCCTGGCCGCGGAGCGCTCGCGCACCCACCGGCAGGCCCGGGCCCTCGTCCTCGCAGCCCAGCGAGCGGCGTACGACGACCTGCGGGCGGCCGTGCGGCAGGAGGCGACCACGCTGCCGGAGGACACGGCCTGGCCGGACCTGCGCGACCGCCTCGCGGCCCACGCACGCCGGCTGCTCGGCCCCGACGCCGAGCTGGTCGAGGTCCCGGGCGGCCTGCGCGCGCGCAGCGGGTCCCGCACCGTCGACCTGACCGTGTCGTCCCTGGCCGAGGCCGAGCTGGTCGCGCTCGGCCCGGAGGTGGAGAAGCTGTGGGTGCCGTGACCGGGCACGTCGTCCGCGTCAACGGGCCGCTGGTCGACGTCGAGGGTCTGCAGGGCGCCGCGATGTCCGAGCTGGTCGAGCTCGGTCCGCTGCGCCTGCTCGGGGAGGTCGTCGCCCTGGACGGCGGTCGAGCCCGCACCCAGGCGTACGAGTACACCGGCGGCCTGGCCCCCGGCGCGCCCGTGCGCAGGCTGGGGCACCCTCTCTCGGCCGAGCTCGGGCCCGGCCTGCTCGGCGGCGTGTACGACGGGCTGCTGCGTCCTCTCGCGACCGCCGGGACCTGGCTCGAGCCCGGCGCGGCGGCGCAGCCCGCGCCTGACAGCACCGCCCCCGACAGCACCGTGCCCGCTGGACCGGCACCGGCCCGACCCGGGCCGGTGTGGCACTGGACCCCGGCGGTGACCACGGGCGCCGACCTCGACGAGGGTGCGCTGCTCGGCACGGTGGACGGCGCCGGACCGCTGGCGCACCGGGTGCTCGTCCCTCCCGGCGTCTCCGGCTCCGTCGCGGCGGTGCGGAACGCCGGTCCCCTGTCCGCCACCGACCCGGTCGCACGCGTCGGTGGCGTGGCCGTCCCCGCTGGCCTCACGCTGGCCGGTCCGGGAGGCCGCGCCCGGTCCGCGAGCGGCTGGACGCGCGGACCCCCTTGCTGACCGGCCAGCGGGTGATCGACCTGCTGTACCCCGTCGCCCGCGGCAGCACCGCCGCGGTGCCCGGGCGGCTTCGGCACCGGCAAGACGGTGCTGCTGCAGCAGATCGCCAAGTGGTGCGACGCCGACGTCATCGTCTACGTCGGCTGCGGCGAGCGCGGCAACGAGATGGCCGACGTCCTCGACGAGCTCGCCGCGCTCGCCGACCCGCGCACCGGGGGCCGTCTGGTCGACCGCACCGTCATCGTCGCCAACACCTCGAACATGCCGATGATGGCGCGCGAGGCGAGCATCTACACGGCCGTGACGGTGGCCGAGTACTTCCGCGACATGGGCTACGACGCCGTCGTCATCGCCGACTCGACCTCGCGCTGGGCCGAGGCGCTGCGCGAGTTCGCCTCCCGTTCCGGTGCGCTGCCGGCCGAGGAGGGCTACCCCGCCAGCCTGTCCTCGGCCCTGGCCGCGTTCTACGAGCGCGCCGGCCGGGTGCGCACCCTCGGCGGCACGGACGGCTCGGTCACCATCATCGGCGCGGTGTCCCCGCCGGGCGGCGACATGACCGAGCCGGTCACCGCCCACACCCAGCGCTTCGTGCGGGCGCTGTGGACGCTGGACCGCGACCTCGCCTACGCCCGGCACTACCCCGCCGTGTCCTGGGCCGGCTCGTTCTCCCGGGACGTCGACGCGCTCGCGGCGTGGCACGCCCGGCACGGCGACGCCTCCTGGCTGCGCGCCAGCGGACCCGGCTGGCCGCGCTGCTGGCCGAGGCGGACCGGCTGGGCGCCCTGGCCGACCTGATGGGCGTCGGCGCCCTGCCCGGCCACGAGCGCATGGTCCTGCTCGGCGCCCGGCTGGTCCGCGAGGGGCTGCTGCAGCAGAGCGCGCTGAGCAGCACCGACGCCGTCTGCGGACCGGAGCGCTCCGCCGCGTTGGTGTCCGCAGTCCTCGACGTCGCCGACGCCTGTGAGGCGGCCGTGGCCCGCGGCGTCCCCGCGGCCAGCGTGGAGGAGCTCGACCTCACCCCGGTCCTGCGCGCCCGGGAGACGGTTGCCGGCGACGGGGAGGGCGCCCGGCGCGCGGCGGCCGCTGCGCGGGACGCCGTCCTCGCCCAGCTGGAGGCGTTGCCGTGACGACCGGCGCCTGGATGGCCGCGCGTCGAGCACAGCGGCACCGAGCGAGCTGCAGCGGTCCGCTCCTGGTGGTGCGCGGCGTGCAGCGGTGTCGGCTGGGACGAGTTCGCGCGACATCCGGTTGGGGACAGGGGAGATCCGGCACGGCCTGGTGCTCGAGGTGGACCGAGGACCTGGCCGTCGTCGCAGGTGCTCGAGGGCACCGCCGGTGTCGAGCCCGGCGGCCACGCGGGTGTCCTTCGACGGCTGCGCCGCTGCGGGTCCCGGTCGGCGACGGCGTGGCTGGGCCGCGTCTGCAACGGCCGCGGCGAGCCGGTCGACGGCGGGCCGCCGGTCCTCGGCGACGCCGACCGCCGCCGTCGCCGGCGCTCCCGCTCAACCCCGTGCGCCGCGAGCCGCCCGTCGGAGCCGGTGCTCACCGGCATCGTCGGTGATCGACGCGCTGACCACGCTGGTCCGCGGCCAGAAGCTGCCGGTCTTCTCGGTGGCGGGGCTGCCGCACCTCGAGCTGGCCGCGCAGATCGCGGCGCAGGCATCGGCCGGGCGGCGAGCCGTTCAGCGTCGTCTTCGCGGGAATGGGCCTGACGCACGCCGACGCCGCCGCGGTCCGCGACGCCCTCGAAGAGCGTTCCGCCGCAGGCGAGCTCGTGCTGCTGCTCAACACCGCCGACGAGCCGGTCGATCGAGCGCCTGCTCACCCCGCGGATCGCGCTCACCGTGGCCGAGCACCTCGCCTTCGGGCTGGGCCGCCACGTGCTGGTCGTCATGGCGGACATGACCAGCTACTGCGAGGCGCTGCGCGAGGTGTCCGCCGCACGCGGTGAGATCCCGGCGCGGCGGGCCTACCCCGGCTACCTCTACAGCGACCTGGCCTCGCTGTACGAACGCTGCGGACGGATCCGCGGGGGCCCGGGCTCGGTGACGCTGCTGCCGGTGCTGACGATGCCCGCCGGCGACATCACCCACCCGGTGCCCGACCTGACCGGCTACATCACCGAGGGCCAGGTCGTCCTGTCCGGCCGAGGCGGCGCGCCCGCGGGATCTACCCGCCGGTCGACCCGCTGTCGTCGCTGTCCCGGCTGATGCGCCACGGCGCCGGGCCGGGCCGCACCCGCGCCGACCACCTGGACGTCGCCGCCCAGCTCGCTGGCCGCCCTCGCCCACGCCCGGCAGGTCGGCGAGCTGGCCGAGCTGGTCGGCGAGGGCGCGCTCGGGGTCACCGACCGCCGCTACCTGCGGTTCGCCGAGATGTTCAGCGCCGTGCTGCTCGACCAGCGACGGGACGAGCTCCGGAGCCTGGACGAGAGCCTCGCCCGCGCGTGGCAGGTGCTGTCGGTCCTGCCCCGACGGGAGCTGTCGATGCTCTCTCCCGAGCAGCTGGACGCCTCCTGGGCGCCGTCCGGGCCGGCACCGTGAAGGGCATCCGGGGAGTGCCGCCCGGGCGCGCCGGGCGCACCTGGCTGTCCCGGCGGCTACAGACCGCCCGGCACGGCGCCTCGCTGCTGGACCGCAAGCTGCGCATCCTGCGCCCGGAGCGGGAGCGGTTCCGGGCCAACGCGGAGGCGGCGACGCTGCGCTGGGGACACGTCCTGGCCGGCGCCGAGGAGTGGGCGCTCCGGGCGGCGCTGCTCGCCGGCAGCGACGCGCTGCACCAGCCGTACGGCGACGCCGACGCGCGCGTGGACGTGACGTGGTCGGCGGTCATGGGAGCGCGGTTCCCGAGCGGGGCCCGCGTCGAGCTGCCCCCCGGTCCCGGCACGGAGGCGCGCTGCCCGCGACCTCGGCCGTGCTCTGCGCCACGGTGGCCTACCGCCAGGCCCTGTCGGCCGCGGTGGACGCGGCGGTGGCCCTGGGGGCGGCTCGGGCGCTGGACGAGGAGGTGGCGGCGACCCGCTTCCGCCTGCGGGCGGTGCAGGACCGGTGGGTCCCACGGCTGGAGCAGGCCGCCGCGGCGCTCGACCTGGCGCTGGCCGAGGCGGAGGGCGCCGACGCCGTGCGGCTGCGGCTCGCCGCCGACCCCGGGCCGACAGGGCGGTCCCCGAACCCTCCCCGGCGGCACGGCACCGGCGTGAGCCGGTGACGGGCGCAGACGCGTCCGGGACGTGCGTGAGCCGGCGTCCCCGAGGCCGGCGCCGCGGGCCGGGCGGCACCGGCGGCAAACGTCGCCAGCGGCGCCTTGCTGGAAGCGATCGCGGGTGGTTGACTGCCGCTCGCGTCAGGATCTCGTCCGGAATCGTCCAAGCCGGGGTCAAGGCGGTGGCCACGGGGGACGCGGCCGGAACTGGGGACTCACGGGCCGGCGGCAGCCGGTGACGGAGGGGGCGGACATGGATGAGCCGGCGACGCCGGATGCGTTGCACTACTCGGTCCAGCTCCCCTCCACCCCGCACTCGGCCGCTGCGGCCCGCGCCCTGGCACGAGCCTGGTGCCACAGCACCGGTGACGGTCGCGACGGCACCGCGCTCGAGCTGCTGCTGAGCGAGGCGGTCACCAACGCCGTCCGGCACGCCGCGACGAGCCCGCGTGACCTGATCACCGTCGACGTCGTCCTGACCGCGGACGCCACCGTGGCATCGGTCTCGGACCACGGCCCGGCCTTCTCCCCCGCGCCGCCGTCGCCGGCGCCGGCGGACGGTCAGACCAGCGGCTTCGGGCTGCACATCATCGCCGAGCTGTCGCGGACCTGGGTCCTGGAACGCCACGCAAGCGGCAACAGGATCACGTTCACCCTCTGACCGGTGGTGTCCAGGTGGCCGTGACTGCCGACTCCGCGTTGTTCGACCCTGTGCCCGGCAGGAACGGAACGCGGCGCGTCAGAGCTCTTTCCGCGTGTGCACATCATCCCGACCCGGCGTCGTAACCGATCCCCAGCGGACGATCTCCTCGTAGCCCAAGCGCTGGTAGAACCCCGGGGCCTGGAAGGTGAAGGACGTGACGAACACGTGCGTGCAGCCACGGGCGACAGCCTCGCTCTCGAACGCCGCGACGAGGCGCGCCCCGACGCCGGTTTCTCGCCGATCCTCCCGGACCCAGGACATCCCGATGCCGGCAGCCCGCCCCCCAGGTCCACCCGGAAACACCCGCGACCAGCTCTTCGTCCTCCTCCATTGGGACGGTGAGCTCCTCGGCGGCAGCGACGTCGGGAGTTGCGGACGCGTTGAACGTGTCCAACTCGTCGCTGAGCAGCTGGTCCAGTGCCGCGTCGGCCTTGCCGGTTGTTGTCGTCAGGCGGTTCACGGGGCGGATGCTGCCCTAGCAGGCCGACGGCGCGCCCTCGGTGCCTGAAGGCGCGCTGCGCCCGGCTCGACGTGCGGAGGAAATCGGAGACACCAGGTGAGGTCGCCGCCCGGGCGTGGCGGGACCGTCGCGGGCAGCGCCGCACCCCGCAGGTCAGCCGCAGGCCA
This sequence comes from uncultured Actinomycetota bacterium, assembly GCA_963696105.1. Lineage (GTDB taxonomy): Bacteria > Actinomycetota > Actinomycetes > Actinomycetales > Dermatophilaceae > CAVRTM01. The sequence continues at coordinate 1,548,490 of CAVOIP010000005.1, read as the reverse complement.
ACGCGCGCCCGACCGCGTCAGCCACCGACTGCACGCCCGCGGGCCCGAGCAGGACGGTGTAGTGGTTCACGCCGGGCACCGCCGTGACCCGGACCGACGGGGGCACGTCGAGTGCGGCCAGCCGCGACTCGTCGTACAGCCCCTGGTCCTCGTCGAGCATCCCGCGCGCGGCCCAGAGGTGCTCGACCGGGACCTCGGCCGCGGCCGCGACGTGCACGGCGCGGTGCACCTCCGCGTCGGACAGCACGTCGGCCCCGTCGGCACGGACGGCGTCCGGGACGCACGAGCTGACCCACGCGTCACCGTCGCGGACGAGGTCGTGCAGCAGGTAGGCACTCAGGGCGTCCCCGGCGGGCGAGGCGAACGTCTCCTGGAGCGCCGGGTGCTCGCGCCAGAAGTCGAGGTAGGCCTGCTCGTCGGCGAACCGCATCGACAGCCGGGCCATGGCCGGGCCGATCACCGCGTGCAGCATGGCGTCGACGTCGGTACCGGGCGGCGTGGGGAACGCCAGGCCACCGTCGACCAGGACCGCGGCGCGGACCCGGCCGGGGTGGCGCGCCGCGGCCAGTGCGGCGATGAAGGCCCCCATCGAGTGGCCCAGCAGGACGACGCGCTCGGCACCGGCGGCGTCGGCGACCGCCATCAGGTCGTCGACGTGCGCGCCGAGGCCCCAAGGCCCCTGCAGCTCCCGGCTGCCGGCGCGGCCCCGGAGGTCGGGAGCGAGGAACCGCACCGCCGTCGGGCTCGACCGCCGGGACACCTCGTCCGCGACCGGCTGCCAGGACAGGGCGTTGGCGGTGATGCCGTGTGCCGCGAGAACCAGGGCGGGCGGGCTGCCCTCGCGCCCGGCGTCCGCCGGGCGGGTCAGGTCGTGCACCTCCAGGTCGCCCCCGGGACGCTCGACCCGGAACGATGCCGCCACCTTGCTCGTGCCCACCTGAGACCTCCAGCGCTGAGGAGGCCGGACGACCCCGGACGCAAGGTAGCCCACGCCTCCTCCACGCCGGCAGGCGGCGCCGGACACCACGGCACGGCACGTCCGGGGGCGAGCCTGCGGATCCATTGACCGGCCGGGGACGGCCTGCGAGAGTCGGCCGGGACAATGGAGTGCGACGCACGCGACAGGGGTTCCCATGGCTTGGCGAGGACGGTGCTCGTACTCGACCGCCGCGCGATGAGCTGCGACCTCACATGGTTGCTGCTCGACCGGGGCCCTTCAACGGCGCTCACCTCGAGGGCGTCCTGCCGGACGTCCCCCAGCCCGTCCGCCACGACGAAGGAGGGGCGATGACCACGCCCGCCACCCACCAGCCGGCCGACCCCGAGAGCGTCTTCACCTACGGCGCCCCGCAGCTCAAGTTCGGTGCCGGCGCCGCGGACGAGATCGGCTACGACCTCAGCCTGACCGGAGCCAAGCGGGTGCTGGTCGTCACCGACCCGGGCGTGTCGGCCACCGGCCACCCGCAGCGGGTCGCCGAGCAGATGGGCTCCTTCGGCATCGAGGCGCAGGTCTTCGCCGGCAGCCACGTGGAGCCCACCGACGAGAGCCTGCAGCGCGCGATCGACTTCGCCCGCGACTCCGGGCCGTGGGACGCCTTCGTGGCGGTGGGCGGCGGCTCGAGCATCGACACCGCCAAGGCGATGAACCTCCTGACGACCAACCCCGGCGAGCTGATGGACTACGTCAACGTGCCGGTCGGCGGGGGCCGGGCGCCGGTCAACCCCCTGAAGCCGCTGGTGGCGGTCCCCACCACCACGGGCACCGGGTCCGAGAGCACCACGATCTGCGTCATGGACGTGCTCGCGCAGAAGGTGAAGACGGGCATCAGCCACGTCCGGCTGCGCCCCGTCGCTCGCGGTCATCGACCCCTCGCTGACCCTGACACAGCCGGCGGGGGTCACCGCCGCGGCCGGCATGGACATCCTGTGCCATGCCCTCGAGAGCTACACCGCGCGCTCCTACACGACGTACGAGCGCAAGCAGCCCGAGCAGCGGGTGCCGTACTGCGGCTCCAACCCGATCGCGGACATGTGGTCGTGAGAAGGCACTGAGCCTGCTCGCGGACTCCTTCCGCCGGGCCGTGCAGCCACGGCGACGACGAGGAGGCACGGTCACAGATGGCCATGGCCGCCACCTTCGCCGGGATGGGGTTCGGCAACGCCGGGGTGCACATCCCGCACGCCAACGCCTACCCGATCGCGGGGCGGGTCAAGGACTTCCACCCCAAGGACTACCCCGCGGACGAACCGATGGTGCCGCACGGCATGTCGGTCGCGCTGACGGCGCCGGAGGCGTTCCGGTTCACCTTCGACGCCTCGCCGCAGCGGCACCAGCGCGCGGCGCAGCTGCTCTCACCGGGGGCCGAGCCGACCGGCGACCCCGCCGAGCTCCTGCCGTCGGTCCTCATCGCCCTCATGCGCGACATCGACATCCCGGACGGTATCGGCGCGGTCGGCTACGACGAGGGCGACATCCCCGACCTGGTCGAGGGCACGATGAAGCAGCAGCGGCTGCTGGCCACGGCTCCCAAGCCCGTGACCGAGGACGACATCGCCGGCATCTACCGTCGCTCGCTCAGCCTCTGGTGAGCCGGCGGTGCCGCTCGGAGGCAGCACCGCTGCGCCGTGGCGATCCCGTCCGCGCCGACACCGTCGCGGGCCTGCCGCAGCCGGGGCCCAGGGCCACGGCCCCTCACACGGCCGACCGCACGGGCACGGACCTGCGCACCGGCGCCAAGCCCTCCGGACGCGACGGGCGCGGGACCGCCGCCTAGAGTCGGCTGAGTGACCGGGACTTCCCGCCGGCCGGCCGACGCCGGCGCCGAGCTGCTCGCGGCCCTGCACCGCGCCGGGGTCGGGGACGTCGACGACTCCGGGCTCACCCGGGCGCTCTACTCCTCCGACGGCTCGCTCTACCGCGTCCTGCCCCGGGCCGTCGTGTGCCCCGGCACCCGGACGAGATCGTCGCGACGCTCGAGGTGTGCCGCAGCCTCGGGATCCCGCTGACCGTCCGGGGAGCCGGCACCTCGATCGCCGGCAATGCCGTGGGCCCAGGCGTCGTCGTCGACACCAGCCGCCACCTGGACCGCGTGCACGACGTCGACCCCGAGGCGCGCCTGGCGGTGGTCGACCCCGGCGTCGTCCAGGCGGCGCTGCAGGCGCGGGCGAGGCCGCACGGGCTGCGTTTCGGCCCTGACCCGAGCACGTCCAACCGGTGCACCATCGGCGGGATGATCGGCAACAACGCCTGCGGGTCCCGGGCGCTCGGCTACGGGCGGACCTCGGACAACGTCGTCGGCCTGGATGTCGTGACCGGCTCGGGCTCCCGGCTGCGGCTCGGACCGGCTGCGGGCGGGGCCGACGCCTCGCACGCCGACGTCCTGCTCGCCCGGCTGCGCCGCATCGTCGACGCCGACCTCGGCACGATCCGCACCGAGCTGGGCCGGTTCGGGCGCCAGGTGTCCGGCTACTCCCTCGAGCACCTGCTGCCCGAGCGCGGCTTCGACGTGGCCCGGGCGCTGGTCGGCAGCGAGGGGACGCTCGCCCTCGTCCTGGGCGCCACCGTGCGCCTGGTCACCGATCCCTCGAGGCGGTGCCTGGTCGTGCTCGGCTACCCCTCGATGGCCGACGCCGCCGACGCGACACCGGGCGTCCTGCCGCACGGGCCCACTGCCTGCGAGGGGCTGGACTCCCGCATCGTCCAGCGGGTGCGCGACGTCCCTGCCGCGGTCGTCCCCGACCTGCCGCGTGGGCAGGGCTGGCTCGTCGTCGAGCTCGTCGGCGACGACGCCGACGAGCTCGCCGCCCGTGCCGTGCGCGTGGTCGACGACTCCGGCGCGCTGGACCACCTCGTTGTGACCGACCCCGCTCAGGCAGCTGCCATCTGGCGGATCCGCGAGGACGGCGCGGGCCTCGCGGCACGCACCAGTGACGGACGCCCCGCCCACGCCGGCTGGGAGGATGCGGCCGTCCCCGTCGACCAGCTCGGTTCCTACCTCAGGGAGTTCGAGGACCTGCTGCGACAGCACCACCTGCAGGGAGTGCCCTACGGGCACTTCGGCGACGGGTGTGTCCACGTCCGCATCGACTTCCCCTTCGGCCGGCGGCCCGCCCCGTCGCCGGCCGACGGCGGCCGCGCGGCCTACCGCGCCTTCGTCCAGGACGCCGCCGAGCTCGTGGCCCGGTACGGCGGGTCGCTGTCGGGTGAGCACGGGGACGGCCGGGCCCGGAGCGAGCTGCTGGGCACCATGTACTCCGCTGACGCGATCGCGCTGTTCGAGCGGGTCAAGGGCCTGTTCGACCCCCAGGACCTGCTCAACCCCGGGGTGCTCGTGCGTCCCGCCCCGCTGGACGCCGACGTGCGCGTCGCCGCCGTCGCGCCGTACCGGCACGACCTGGCCCTGGCCTACGTCCACGACGGGGGCGACTTCGCCGCAGCGGTCCACCGCTGCACGGGGGTGGGCAAGTGCCGCGCCGACCTCTCGGCCACCGGCGGGGTGATGTGCCCGTCCTACCCGGCCACGCGGGAGGAGAAGGACTCGACGCGAGGCCGGGCGCGGGTGCTCCAGGAGATGCTGGCGCCCGGCGGCCCGGTGCACGACTGGCGCTCCCCGGAGGTGCACCAGGCGCTCGACCTCTGCCTGTCCTGCAAGGGCTGCTCCCGCGACTGCCCCACGGGCGTGGACATGGCGTCGTACAAGGCCGAGGTGCTGCACCAGACCTACCGTGGGCGGCTGCGGCCCCGGTCGCACTACGCGCTCGGGCAGCTGCCACGCTGGGCCGACCTGGCCGCGCGGGCGCCCCGCGCGGTCAACACCGTGATGGGCTCACGCCTCGGCGGTCGCCTCGCCCGCTGGACGGCCGGCGTGGACCAGCGGCGCACCCTGCCGATGTTCGCACCCCGGACCTTCGGGCAGCTGTGGGCCGCACGGACCCAGCCGCCGGCGGCCGGCGGCGCCCCGGTGGCGCTCTGGGTGGACTCGTTCACCGACCACTTCGCGCCGCACGTGGCGGTGGCGGCGGTGCGGGTGCTGGAGGCCGCGGGCTACCGCGTGCAGGTCCCGACCGATCCCGCGTGCTGCGCCCTGACGTGGATCTCCACCGGCCAGCTCGACGCCGCACGGGCCGTCCTGAGCCGGACCGTGCACACCCTCGTCCCGCTGGTCGACGCCGGCATCCCGGTCGTCGGGCTGGAACCGTCCTGCACCGCCGTGCTGCGCGGCGACGCGACCGAGCTCCTCGACGACCCCGCCGCCGCCCGGGTCGCCAAGGGCACGCGCACGCTGGCGGAGCTGCTGACCAGCACGCCGGGGTGGGCACCACCGCGCCTGGACGGGGTGGAGGTCGTCGCCCAGCCCCACTGCCACCACCACTCGGTCCTGGGGTGGTCCGCCGACGCGGCACTGCTGGCCGACGCCGGCGCGAGCGTCACCCGGCTCGGCGGGTGCTGCGGCCTCGCCGGCAACTGGGGCGTGGAGCGTGGCCACCACGACGTCTCGGTGGCCATCGCCGGCCAGCAGCTGGTGCCGGCGGTGACCGGCCTGCCCGCCGAAGCCGTCGTCCTGGCCGACGGCTTCTCCTGCCGCACCCAGCTCGAACAGCTGGGCGAGCGCCGGGGCGTCCACCTCGCCGAGCTGCTGGCCCGCACGACCCGGTGACCGCCGGGCCCGTCAGCAGTGGCCCCACAGGCCCACGTGCTCGGCCTTCGCCTTGCGCTCGGCAGCCTTGAACTCCGACCGCAGGCGGTAGGTGGGGCCGTACCACCGCTCCTTGGCGTAGCCGCCCCGGATCTCCTTGATGTTGAACAGGCTGCCCTGGACGTAGACGTAGGCGAACAGCCTGCTGCCGTCGCTCAGGTCGTGCTTGGCGTCGGTCCGCAGCGTGACCCACCGCCCGCTGAGCTTCGACTTGACGTACGTCGTGGCCTGCGAGGCGTAGCAGGCACGCCCACTTGATGCGGCCACCCCGATCAGGCGCACCTCGCGCGACCGACCGTTGATCCGCACCCGGATCGAGTCGCCGTCGATGACGCTGGAGACGCTGCCGGAGTAGGACCTGACCCTCGCCGTCGAGGCCTCGGCCGCGGTCGCGGGCGTGGCCGCGACGAGCGGGACAGCAAGGCCTGCCATGACGGCGGCGGCGACGTAACCTCTTCTGCTCATTGGCTGTTCCTCCCCCTTGGCCGGCACGCAGCCAGCCACCCCGGTGGTTACCGCTCCAGCGTCGGGGCACGAAGCCGCACGGACAAGGCCCCGGAACAGGACGGCACAACCACCCCTTCAGGGGGTTGCGCAGTGGCCGTGGATGTGGCACTTGCAGTCGGGAGCGACGCCCATGGGCAGAGCCGGACCGCGCGTTATCGGATGGCGATAACCGGCCTTTCGCCGGCTCGGCTCGCGGGGTCAGGGTCGCGAGGTCCCCACCCCGGCGCCCCATGAGGTGATTCCCGTGAAGGCAGTTCGCGTCCACGACTACGGCAAGCCGCCCAGCCTCGACGATGTGCCCGAGCCCACCATCGAGGGCCCGCTCGACGTCCTCGTGCACGTCGACGCGGCCGGCGTCTGCCGCACCGACCTGCACATCATCGAGGGCCAGTGGGCCGGTCGCCAGGATCCCGAGCTGCCCTACATCATCGGCCACGAGAACGCCGGCACGGTGGTCGGTGTGGGTGACGCCGTCGGCACGGTGGCCGTCGGGGACAAGGTCATCCTGCACCCGCTGGTGACGTGCGGCCTGTGCCGGGCGTGCCGTGCGGGTGACGACGTGCACTGTGCCGCCGCGGAGTTCCCAGGCCTCAGCCGGGACGGGGGGATGGCCGAGTTCATGCGCACCGGCGTCCGGTCCGTGGTCAAGCTGGCGGAGGGCCTGGCACCGGCCGACGTCGCCGCCCTCGCCGACGCGGGCCTCACGGCGTACCACGCGGTGCGCAAGGCAGTCCCCCTCCTGTACGCCGGCACCCACGCCGTGATGATCGGCGCCGGCGGCCTCGGGCACATCGGGCTGCAGACCCTCCTCGCGATCACCCCGGCGGAGGTCATCGTCGTCGACCAGTCCGAGGAGGCCCTGGCCAAGGCCGCGGACCTCGGGGCGCACCACACCGTCCTCGCGAGCGGCGACCACCTGGCCGAGGTGATGGACCTGACCGGCGGCCTGGGAGGGCACGTCGTCTTCGACTTCGTCGGCGAGCACGGCACCGAGGCGGCCGGGGTGGCGATGACGCGCGAGGCGGGGTCCTACTACGTCATCGGCTACGGCGGCCACGTCGACGTCCCCACCATCGAGCTCATCAGCCGCGAGATCAGCATCGTCGGCAACCTCGTCGGCTCCTACAACGACCTGGCCGAGCTGATGGCGCTCACGGCGCAGGGCAAGGTGCGGCTGTCCACCAGGACCTACCCGCTCGCCGACGCCCTCACGGCCCTGGACGACCTCGACCACGCGAGGGTGCCCGGCGGCCGCGCCATCCTCACCTCGACCTGACCGGGCGCTGGCGCACCCCTCCCGGCGCCAAGAGGGGTGCGCCGGCGCGCCTGCTGGTGCACGCTGGCACGGTGACCACCGTCTCCGGCAAGCGCGCCCCCGCCACGCCGGGCGGCCACGCCACGCCGGGCGCCCCCGCCACGGTGCGGCCGCAGCGGGAGCCGGCGGCAGCGGGCACCGTGCAGTCCGTCTCGCGTGCGCTGCAGGCCCTGGAGCTCGTGGCCGCCCGCCGGGACGGCGCCACGGCCCGTGAGGTCGCCGCTCACCTCGATCTGGCGCTGCCGTCCGCCTACCACCTGCTCACCACGCTGACCGAGTCCGGCTACCTGGTGCACCTGGCCCAGGAGCACCGCTACGGGCTCGGCTACCGCGTCCAGCTCCTCGAGCAGGGCCTCACCCGTCAGCTCGAGGTGCCCGCCCCGGTGGCCACGGCGATCGCCCGGCTGCACCGCGACGCCGATGCCGCGGCCTACTACGCGGTCTACCGGGACGTCGGCGTGGTGGTGGCGCACGTCGTGGAGTCCGCTCACCGTCCGCGAGTGCAGATCCTCGACATCGGCTTCCACGAGGCCATGCACGCCACCGCGTTCGGCAAGGTGCTGCTGGCTGCCATGGACAGCGCACGGCGCGAGCGCTACCTCACCTCGGAAGGCCTGCGCCGCCTGACGGCCCACACGGTCACCGACCGCACCGAGCTGGAGCGGCAGCTCGCTCACGTCGGGGAGTCCAGCATCGCGCTGGAGGTCAACGAGTTCCAGGACGGGCTCGCCTGCCTCGCCTCCCCCGTGCGCTCGCGGGCGGGGGCGGTCGTGGGCTCGGTCGCGATCTCCCTGCCCACCCCCGAGCTCCTCGCCCGTCGTGGGCAGCTGGAGCGCGTCGTCCGCCACGGCGCCAAGGTCGTGACGCATGCGGTCGGCGCCGCATCACGGACGCCGGGCACTCGCCTCTGACCAGTTCCTCACTGACGAAAGGACTCCCGCCCATGATCATCCGCGTCTTCCGCGCCGTGCCGCGCGCCGGTCAGGAGTCGGCGTACGAGCGGCTCATCCGGCTCGACTCCGTCGACCTGGTGCAGGCCCAGCCCGGGCTCGTCGCGCTGTACTCCGGTCAGGCGATCGACGACGACGGCCAAGGGGAGATCGTGATGGTCTCGGTCTGGGAGGACCAGGCCGCGATGGAGGCCTTCACCGGGCCCGACTGGCAGACCCCCGTGGCGCTTCCGGACGAGGACCAGCTGGTGGCCAGCACCACCGTCCGCAGCTACGCGTCCTGGACCTGAGCACCGCCACCGAGACCGCTGACCGGCACCTGCCCGCGGTCAGGCGACCGAGAGGCTGCGCCGGGTCGGCACGGGCAGCTCCTCGAGCGGGGCGCGGACGGATCAGCCGAACGCGCGCCACACGGGGGTGGTGACGACGCCGTCGGCAGTCAGGTGGTGCTTCTTCTGGAACGCGACGACCGCCGCCTTGGTCTGCGGGCCGAAGTCGCCGTCGACCAGCGTGAGGCCGAGCGCCTTCTGCAGCACCTTGACGGTGGTGTTCTTCATGCCCATCTTCAGGACCACCTTCTCGTACGCGGCGTACCGCGCCTTGGGTGCAGCCACGGGTGCAGCCTTGGGGGCCGGCTTCGCGACGGGTGCGGTGGCCTTCAGCAGCGAACGCCAGGTCGCCACGTCCACCAGGCCGTTGGCGGAGAGCCGGTGCGCGGTCTGGTACGTGCGCAGCATCGTGGCCGTCTGCGGCCCGAAGCCTCCGTCCGCCCCGGCGCCGACCGCTCGCTGCACTGCCGTGACGGCCGGGCCGGTGGATCCGGTGCGCAATGACATCCCGGAGTACGTCACGAGCGACCGGTTCAGGGCCGAAGCGCCGCTGGCCGGGTAGACCCTCGGATATGACGGGCACCGAACGGGATTGGCGCGTGAGTAGGCGGCTGCCCAGTTCAGGTCCGGGACGCGGCACGGGCCGAAGTCCTGCCGCGCCACGGCCTTGGTCCACCAGGACGTCCGGCGCATCGCGCCCTCCCAGGACAGGGAGAGGTGCACGTGGTTGCGGTGGCACGTCGTGTCGCTGGCCGCGGCGGGGTGGGTGGCGCAGGACGAGTAGGGCTTCCAGCCGGCTGCAGGGTCGTAGGCGCCCCAGATCCGGTTGTTCCAGATGATGTACATGACCCCGAGGCGGCGCGCGTTGGCCGCGACGTTCCCCTTGGCGTCCTTGGCGGTCAGCCAGTTCACCAGCGCGTTGCCCCGGGCCTTGCCCGCGGCCGTGCGGACGTCGGTGAACCAGTCGACGGCGCGGCCGTCGTAGTGCTCGCTGGTCGGCAGCGCGTCCGAGCCGCAGCTGCGCGAGATCCCGTACGTCGTGCCGGGGTACGTCGCCTTGAGCAGCTGGCCCAGCGCGACGGTACCTGGCTTGTCCCTGGTGTCACAGGACGAGGCGGGCACATAGGCGGCAAGGGGCTCGATGGCGGTCGGCAGCCCACGGGGGGCGGCCGGGACGACGGGAACCGGGGCGGCTGTCACCGCGGCGGTGGCGGCCGCCGGCGTGGCCGACGCGAGCGGCGCGTGGCCGACCGACGTGGCCAGCACGGCGACGACGCCCGCGAGGGCGACACGGGCGGGCATGGGCAAGGTGGCGCGCTGACGCACGGTCATGGGGGCGTCCTTCGGTCAGGTCGGCCGGTGCGGCCAACCGCGAGGTGAGCGACGCCTCCCTATCGACCGCCTTCGCGAGCGCCTGAGGAATCGGTCCCCTCCCCCCCGAGATGCCGGGCCCGCCCACGGCTGGTTGAGTGGGGTGCCGGACGAGACGCCGGGAGGCTGAACGATGAAGGCAGTGACATGGCACGGCAAGCGCGACGTACGGGTGGACACGGTCCCTGACCCGCAGATCCAGCAGCCGACGGACGCGATCGTCAAGATCACCTCGACCAACATCTGCGGGTCGGACCTGCACCTGTACGAGACGCTGGGGCCGTTCATGGGCGAGGGCGACATCCTCGGCCACGAGCCGATGGGCATCGTGGAGGAGGTCGGCAGCGCGGTCACCAACCTCAAGGCCGGGGACCGCGTCGTGATGCCCTTCCAGATCTCCTGCGGCTCGTGCTTCATGTGCGACCGGCAGCTCTACACCCAGTGCGAGACCACACAGGTCCGCGACCAGGGCATGGGCGCGGCCCTGTTCGGGTTCTCCAAGCTGTACGGCGAGGTCGCCGGCGGCCAGGCCGAGTACCTCCGGGTGCCGCACGCGCAGTTCACGCACATCGCGGTGCCGGACGGCCCACCGGACGAGCGGTTCGTCTACCTCTCGGACGTGCTGCCGACCGCGTGGCAGTCGGTGGTCTACGCCGACGTCCCGCAGGGCGGGAGCCTCGTCGTCCTCGGGCTGGGCCCCATCGGTGACATGGCCTGCCGCGTCGCCCAGCACATGGGCGTGGGCCGGGTCATCGCCGTCGACCTGGTGCCTGAGCGCCTGGAGCGGGCCCGCCAGCGTGGCGTCGAGGTGGTGGACCTCACTGCGGTCGACAACCTGGGCGACGCCATCCGCGACATGACCGGTGGCCGCGGCCCGGACTCCGTCGTGGACGCTGTGGGCATGGAGGCTCACGGGTCGCCGGTAGCCAAGTTCGCCCAGCAGGTCACGGGCTACCTGCCGGACGCGATTGCGGCGCCGTTCATGCAGGCGGCCGGCATCGACCGGTTGGCGGCGGTCCACGCGGCCATCGACATCGTGCGCCGCGGCGGCACCATCTCACTGATCGGCGTCTACGGCGGCATGGCCGACCCGCTGCCGCTGATGACGATGTTCGACAAGCAGATCCAGCTGCGGATGGGACAGGCCAACATCAAGCGCTGGGTGGACGACATCCTGCCGCTGCTGACCGATGAGGACCCGCTCGGCGTCGACACCTTCGCCACCCACCGGCTGCCGTTGGAGCAGGCGCCGCACGCCTACGAGATCTTCCAGAAGAAGCAGGACGGCGCGGTCAAGGTCGTGCTCAAGCCCTGAGCTGGTCTCCTCCCGCCGCCACCGACGCCGGCGGGACCCAGCACCACCATCACCACCACAAGGAGTGACCATGTCGCTGATCAGGACCGCCCTGCGGTCGGGAATCGCCCTGAAGGCACTGCAGATCGCGCGCCGTGAGGCGAGCAAGCCGGAGAACCAGCAGAAGGCCAAGGAGCTGCTCACCAAGCTCGCCAACCGCCGCAAGGGCGCCGCGCGCGGCTGAGAGCCGGGTCCGCGTCCGCGGCTCCGGCTCCCTGGTGCCGGAGCCGCGGCCTGGCATGCGCGACACGGCCGACCGGTCAGAGACGGGCCGCCCGGCGCTTCGGCGCCGCCGGGCTCAGGCGTCTCGACCGGTACGACGCCGCGACGCGGCTACCCGTCCACCAGCAGCCCGCGCACCGGCCCCTGGAGCCGGTCGGCACGTCGGGACACGCTCTCCAGCAACGCCAGCCTGTGCGTCCGCGGCAGCCCCTCTCGCTCCCGCCGGGTCTGCTCCTGCACCGTCGGCCGCCACACGGTGTCGATGACGGCGGCCGGCTCCCCTTCGACCTCGCGCACCGGGCGCTCCGTGTGCTCGGACCACAGCCGCAGCCGCGTCTGCCGCGCCAGCGCGGGGTCACAGAGGAGGACGTTCATCTCGGTGTCGTTCAGCAGCGAGTGCTCGTTGAGGTTCGCCGAGCCGATGGTGAGCCACCGGTCGTCCACGACGGCCACCTTGGCGTGCACGTAGACCGGCGCGGACCGCCCGTCGTGGTGCGCGGTGATCGTGGTGGCCAGCAGCCGGCCGGCTCCGGCGTCGGCATCCAGCAGCCGTCCGAGCTGGCCGCGCGTGGTGTCGGCGCCGTTGCTGGGCTTGGCCGGGAGCAGGAGCAGGATCCGGAAGTCCTCGCTCGGTGGCCGGGTCAGCTTGTCGGCGAGAACGTCGACGACCTCTGGGGACCAGAGGAACTGGTTCTCGAGGTAGATGAACCGCTCGGCCGAGCGCAGCGCCCGGACGTAGGCCTCCAGGATGGTGAACTCGCCGTGCGGCGCGAACCGGTACGTCTTCTCGGGGACCGTGCGCAGGACCTGGACGTCGAGGTCTCCCGCCGCCGGCGGCTCGGCCGGCGTGGGCAGCTCCTCCCCCGTGACCTCGTTCCAGCGCCGGATGAAGTGCGTGGCGACGTCGACGACGGCCGGCCCCCGCAGGTGGACCGCCGCGTCGTGCCATCCGAGCGAGGTGCGGGGCGGATGCGAGGACGCGTCGTGCCGGTCGCCCTGCAGCGCGGTGAAGTCGATGCCGCCGACGAACGCCGTGGTGCCGTCGACCACGACGATCTTCTCGTGGTGGCAGTGCATCGTGCGCTCACGTCGGTCGAGGGCACACTGCACCCGGCTGTCACGGACGAACTCCTCCCGCGCCCGACGCACCACGCTCCGCGTGGGCTGGAACAGCGGCAGCGGCGGCCCGGCCCACTGCAGCAGCCGCACCGGCACGCGCTCTGCCACGTCGGCCAGCAGGTCGCGCAGCGGCAAGGCGCCCGGCCCCCGCGTGAGCGCGAAGTCGGGCGACGAGTGCCAGCCGGCGATGTGCACCGACGTCCGGGCCGCCTTGATCGCCGCCTCCATCGCGGCAAGCGCCTCCGTCCCGTCGACGAGCACCTCGACGTGGTTGCCGGCACGGACCGGCGCCCGGGTCGCCCACCAGCCCTCGGCCCCCCGGGGTGCCAGCGCCTCTGACCAGCCCAGGTGGGCCAGGCGCCGCCGGTGGTGGCTGCGCAGCACCTCCTCCAGCCCGTCGCCGGCCTTCGCATCGATCTTGTTGAGCCACGCCGTCTGCACCATGGCAGCCATCGTGGCGTAAACGCCGGCCCGGTGTCGGGTTCCGACATGCGCAGACCGCGGACGGGCAGACGTTCACCTGCGCGCCCCCTCGATGGGACGCACCGGCTGGAGCTGTCGGTCAGCCGCGGCGGTGGACGCCGAAGCTGGTGAGGACCTCCCGCGTGCGCGGGCGGGAGGCGTACGACCCGGCGTCCAGGAACGCCTGCTGGACGATCTCGTCGATCCGGTCACGGGCCATGAAGTCGTTGCCCATCGCCGCCTGCTCGGCCGATCCCGGCCGGAAGACGACCACCGCCGTCCCGCGCTCGCGCAGCGCGCGGACCTCGCTGCGGGCCACCCGGGCGGCGTGCCACCGGGAGGCGCCGTACAGGTCGGTCGGGAGGCCGGACGGACCCGACATCGGCGAGACGACGATGACGAGGTCCAGCTCACGCTCGCGCAGCACCGCGGCGTTCGTGGGCGAGTGCGCGCCGCCGTCGACGTACGCGTTGTCGTGGATGACGACCGGGGCGAAGTAGCCCGGTATCGCGCACGACGCGGCGATCGCCAGGTGGAGTGGGACCTCCGGGGTCCCGGGGCGGCCGAACACCACGCGCCTGCCGTCCCTGCGGCGGACGGCGCAGATCCACAGGTCCCGCTCCGGCCATGACTGGCCCTCCACCTCGGCGAGGACCGCGAGCCGGCTGGCGATGTCGAGCCGCCCCGGCGCCAGCAGCGACAGGGCGGCGACCAGCGGGCGGAAGCTCAACGGGCGGCGTACGGCTTGCTGGAGCATGTCCCAGCCGGGAAGGTCCGGCCGCCGGAGCAGGCTCCACGGCCGGAACGGCTCGAACTCCGGCCACTCGGTGCCCAGGATGTCGTGCAGGACCCGGCCCTCGGCCGACAGCGGAGCCCGGACGGCCCAGGCCGCGAGCTCGGAGGCGGGGATCCCGGCCCGCAGGAGGGTGCCCGTGATGGACCCGGCGGACGTCCCCACGATGACGTCGGCGCTGCGCGGGTCCCACCCGCAGTCGTGCTCGAGCACCGCGAGCACACCGGCGTGGTAGGCCTGACCGACGACCCCGCCGGCGCCCAGGACGAGCCCGACACTGCTCATGTGCCACCATCCTGCGCCCGCGACCCGCCCGGGGGAAGGGCACGACGTCCGGCGGTCTTCCCGGCCTGCGCAGGAGGCGGCTGCACACCGGCATCCCGGGCCGGTGGCGGTGACCACCGGCCCGGGATGCCGGGGCATGCGGAGCTCGGCCGCTCAGCGCAGCACCTTGCCCAGCAGCAGACGTGGGGAGGAGGGCGGTCCTCAGTAGGGAAGGGTGACGTCGGCCACGAGCGGGTTGTGGTCGGACGGGATGGCCCCGACGAACTTGCCGGCGGTCAGGGTGAGCCCCAGCGCCCAGCCCCGGACGGCCACACCGGCGGGGGCGTACACGTGGTCGATGTCCCAGTGGCCCTGAACCGGGCTGCGCTCGTACTGGTTCGCGCTGTTGTACCTGCGGTTGGTCAGGGACTGGGCGACCTCGTCGGCGTCGGCCACGCCGGCGGCGCGCATCACCACCCCGGGGCCGTCCAGCGCGTGCCCCTCATGGGAGTTGAAGTCGCCCAGGTAGAGCACCGGCACGTGCGCGCGGGCCTCGTACGCGCCGGCGAACCCGAGCAGCTTCTGCGTCTCGGCCTGCCGGGTCAGGTCGGCCGAGCGCCCGCCCCCCGCCGACAGGTGGACCGACACGGCCAGGAACTGCGCGCCGGTGCTGCGGTTCCGCAGCTGCTGGTAGGCGGCGAACCGTCCGGGGCCGAGGGTCCAGTGGCCGCCGTCGCCGACCGCGCTGTACGTCGCCGCGCGGTAGAGGACGTAGCGCGCGGTGCGCATCCAGCCCGGCTGGCCCGGGGCGATCTCGGTGTGCGCGACCGCGTACCCACCGAGCCGGGCCGCCAGGTCGTCGGCCACCCGGGGGCCCTTGACGGGGCCGACCCAGTCGCTGGCCTCCTGCAGGGCCAGGACATCGGGGTTCCACCGCTTGATCAGCGCGAGCATCGGCACGCGGCGCTGCGCCCAGGAGGCGACCGTCGTGCCGCCTTCCTTGGCCCCGGCTGCGGGCTGGTGCATCACGTTGTACGTCATGACCCGCACGTTCTGCCCCCGGGCGGGCGCCACCGCCCGGAGCACGGGAGTCGCGGCCGCCGAGGGCACGGTGCCGTTGTAGGCGCGCACCCGGAAGTAGTACGTGTGGCCCTGGGTCAGGCCGTAGGGGCTGAACCGGTGCGCCTGGCTGGTGATCGAGTAGCTGCGCACGCCGGCGGTCATGGCCTGGTTCGTGGCCTGGGTGATGACGTACCGGCCAGCCGCCCGTCCTTCCCAGGACAGGGAGAGCCCGGTGCTGGGGGCGCCGGCCGCACGCGCCGTGGACGGACTGTCCGGCCGCACGTAGCCGGTCATGATGTCGGAGTAACGCACCTTGCTGCCGTTGACCACCTGCAGCCGGTAGTAGTACGGGGCGGTGGTGTAGGGCAGGCCGCCGAGCGTGACCCGGGGCGTGGCAGAGAGCCCGGACACGTGCGCCCGAGCGATCGCGGCGAGGGTCACGAGGTGGTGGTCCGTCGAGGCGAAGAGCCGGTAGCCCCGGGCGTTCGCCACCTTCGCCGACGTGACGGTGAGCGTGGAGCTGGTCGCCCCAGCCAGCCGCACCCCCGCCGGCATGGCGGGGGTCGGGCCCGTCGCGGCGATGGCCGGCGTCGCTGCAGCGGTGGCGACGGCCATGACCGCGGCTCCCAGGAGCAGGACGCGGGCTCGGCGCCGCTGCGGACGGTCGGCGCGGGCACGACCGGTACGGCGGTCAGCGGCAGGCGTCATGGTCGTTCCATCGGCCGCGGGCCCGGTCGACTGAGAGAAAGCGGAGGCACGAAATGCGCCGGGTACGACGGCGGCTGCCAGGTCCTGCGGGCAAGGTCAGGTCCGCGGGCGTCGCTCACCGACCGGCCCGGTGCGGCACGAGCGCCTTGGAGAGCGGCTGGTCGTCCTGCTCGCCGACAGCGGCCTGCGGGAACATCGACTCGACCTCCGCCGGGGTGAGGACCTTGGAGTCACCGGGATAGGGCCGCTTCCAGCCGGTGCTGGCATACCAGGTGAGCCGGTTGAACGGCGCGAACGCCAGGGCGTCCTCCCGCCCGAAGTTCTGCTTGGTGGACCAGGTGATCCACTGCTTCTGCAGCGGGTTGCTCACCTGGGCCGCCGAGGGGTTCAGCGTGTCCAGAGGGATCCGGTTGGGCTGCGCGACGTACGGCCGCAGGTCTGCCTTGTCGGTGAACAGGGCCCGCATCGGCTCGGCGGCGAGATCGAGCTGGTTCATCGGCGGCAGGCCGAGGATCTGCTCGATCGTCCGGGTGACGTTCAGCTGGGTGTAGTAGTCGTGGACGACCGCGCCCTTCCTGGCGTACGGGCTGGCCACCAAGGTGACGTTGCGGTGGCCGTCGACGTGGTCGACGCCGTTCTGCGAGTCGTCCTCGACGACGAAGACGGCGCTGTCCTTCCAGAACTTCGACCGCGAGATGGCCTCGATGATGCGCCCGGTGGCCAGGTCGTTGTCGGCGACCATCGCCGACGGTATGGGCAGACCGGGCTGCGCGCCGGCCGTGTGGTCCTGCATCACCCAGAGCATGTTCAGGTTGGGCAGGTCGTTCCTGCGCTCGTGCTGCTTGAGGTCGCGCAGGAAGATGTCGGCGCGGTACTGGTCGCTGATCTGGGTCTGGAAGTTGGGGTAGTCCTTGGACAGGATCCGGTCCAGCGAGGGGACGTCGCTCTTGGTCTGGTTGTAGCCGACCGGGGTGTGCAGGTCACCGCTGGCCTTGCCCTCCAGGATGCGCGAGTCCTGGTACCACTGGCTCCACGTCCCGCGTGCGTTCTGGCCGCTGGGCGTGGTGAAGTACGGGGCGTACTCGCCCCAGACCCGCGCGGTCAGCCCGTGTGCCAGGGCGTTGTCCCACAGGAAGCCCGACTTCGGGTAGACCATCGAGTCCGGCTGGCCGTAGTTGCGCACGTAGTTGGCGTAGGAGCGCTCGAGGTAGTCGTTGACGAACGCGGCGTCCAGCCAGGTGTGCCCGGTCGCAGAGTTGGTCCCGTTGGAGTAGAGGTTGTCGATCAGGGGGAAGCGCTTCGACAGGGCGTGCGCGTTGGGGGTGACCTGACGGCCGAACTGCGCGAGGTCGGCCTTGCCGTTGCCGCGCGGGTCGTCGCCGAGCTCCTGGTCGTACGTGCGGTTCTCGCGGACGATGACGAAGACGTGCTTGATCGTGGAGGGGTCACCGACCCGCACCGGCAGCGCCTTCGGCGTGGCCCTGCGCGAGCCGCTCTCGTTGCGGGCCGCCAGCCCCTTCCACTGGTTGGCGGCGAAGACCGTGGAGGTGTCCGTCGCGATCTGGTCCGCAGTGGGGCTGTCGACCATCTGCACGACACCCTTGTCGGCGTACACCTGGTGGCCCGTGGCCGGCTGGGTACCTGGCCCCTCGGTGATGGTCCGCTCCTGGCCCAGTGCGCCAACTCCCTTGAGATTGCTCACGACGAGCTTCTTCAGGGGCGCGTCCCAGATCACCTTGCCCGGGTACCACGCGGTCGGGACCAGCCCCGAGAACGCGGCCGCGGTGCGGGAGCCCTGGTAGTCGTACACGGCAACGGCGTTGTCGCGGCCGAGGCTCACCGCCAGGTGCGTATCGTCGAGGAACGCGAGTGCGTTCGGTGAGGCGCCGTACGGCTGCCCCGGCAACGGGTTGACGTTGATGGTCTGGGTGACCTGCTGCCGGGCGGTGTCGATGACCGAGACGGTGTCGTCACTGGAGTTGGTCACCAGCAGGTCCGAACCGTGCGCCACCATGCTGCTGGGGTCGAGGCCCACCTGGTAGGTGTGCACCACTTTCCCTGAGGCCAGGTCGATCTCGCTGATGGTGCCGTCAGCGGCTCGCCCGTCGCGCTGCTCTGCGACCGTCTCTGAGTCGTAGGACAGGTTGGTGAAGTCCTCGGCGGTGGGCTGGCGCCCTGCTTCGTTGGACACGAACGCGTGGGCGCCGATGACGGTCACGTCCCGTGGTCCGACACCCACCGCGCTGATGGGCGTCAACGTGTTGCTGACCGGGTCCAGGCTTGCGAGCCGGTTGTAGCCGTCGAGCACCACCAGGATGGCGGAGTGGTCCGACGTCCAGGCCAGGTCGCTCGGCAGCGGCGAGGCGGGCGTGCCGTCCGCGGCGGTAGGCGTCGCGCCGGGACCCGTCGAGGGGATCGGGATGACCACCGGCGCGCTCAGGGTGCCGTCCGCCCCGACGCTGAACCTCAGCAGGTTCTTGGACTGGGTGGCCCAGAGCGTCCTGCCGTCCGGGCTGTACAGCAGGCCTCCCACGCCGATGTCACCGCTGCCGGTGCCCTTGGGGGGTGTGTACTGCTGCAGCACCGCGTGGGTCGTCAGATCGACGACGGTGAACAGGCCGTCGCCGGACTTGGTCAGGGACACGGCTGTCCGCCCGTCGGGGCGGACCTCCAGGTCCATCGGCTGGCCGGTCTGCTCGATGGTCTCACCGGCGGGCCGGACGAACTGGTTCTGTGCGGTCAGCACCGAGCCGTCCGTCTGGCGCCCAACGAGCTTCTGTCCCAAGGGAATGTTGCCGTTCGCGCCCCACGCCGCTGCGGTTGCGGTCGCGACGGCGACTGCTCCGACGACAGGGATGGTAAGCATGCGACGACGCACGCGAGTCACCTTCATCCGGTTTCGTGGTCAGGAGACGTCCGCCTCCCGGGGGCCGGACCAGCCGCACCCGTGCACCGACGGTGGCCCCCGAAAGAGACCGGACATCGCCCCTGCGGCAAACTCGAGGCGACGACTGGACCGCCACAAACCGGACATTCGGCCTTGCTTTGGTCAAGACCGTCCCGTCGGCGGGAGCGGCACGCTGGGCGCTGGTGCGGCCATCCGGGCCGCTTCGGCCGCGTGGGCGCGACGCAGCGCCTCACCGCCTCACGAGGTGAGGTCGGCGAGGAGCCTCCGGACCCGCTGGTCGATGTCGTCGCGGATGACGCGGACCTCGTCCGGCTCCTTGCCGGCGGGGTCGGGAAGGGCCCAGTCCTCGTAGCGCTTTCCGGGGACGACCGGGCAGGCGTCGCCGCAGCCCATGGTGATCACCACGTCGGAGGCCACGACGTCCTCGGTGAGCAGCTTCCGGGGGACCTCCCGGGAGACGTCCAGGCCGATCTCGCTCATCACCGCGGCGACGGCCGGGTTGATCCGCTCGGCCGGTTCGGAGCCGGCGGAGCGGACCTGGACGCGCCCCTGGGCGTGGTGGTCCAGCAACGCGGCGGCCATCTGGGAGCGGCCGGCGTTGTGGACGCAGACGAAGAGGACCTCGGGGACGTGGCTCACGGGCGGTCTTTCGCGCCGCTGATGGTGGGGCTGGTTGCGGCGTACCGCTTGCGGAGGGCGAGGCTGACGTAGACGAGGCCGACCAGGACGGGGACCTCGATGAGCGGCCCGACGACGCCGGCGAGGGCCTGGCCGCTGGTGACACCGAACACCCCGATGGCGACCGCGATCGCCAGCTCGAAGTTGTTGCCTGCGGCGGTGAAGGCCAGTGTCGTGGCCCGCGCGTACGGCATGCGCAGCTGGTGGCCGAGAGCGAAGGACCCGGCCCACATGAGCGCGAAGTAGGCCAGCAGGGGTAGCGCGATGCGGGCGACGTCCAGCGGCCGGCTGGTGATGGTGGCCCCCTGGAGGGCGAACAGGATCACGATGGTGAACAGCAGCCCGTACAGGGCGGCGGGGCCGATGCGGGGCAGGAACCGGGTCTCGTACCACTCGCGGCCCCTGGCGCGTTCGCCGAAGGTCCGCGTCAGGTAGCCGGCGGCCAGCGGGATGCCCAGGAAGACCAGGACGCTCCTCGCGATGTCCCACACCGACACCTCCAGCGCGGACCGGGACAGGCCCAGCCAGCCCGGCAGGAGCTCGAGGTAGAAGTAGCCCAGGGCCGCGAAGGCGACGATCTGGAAGACGGCGTTGAGCGCCACGAGGATCGCCGCGGCCTCCCGGTCACCGCAGGCGAGGTCGTTCCAGATCAGGACCATGGCGATGCACCGGGCGAGGCCCGACGATGATCAGGCCGGTGCGGTACTGCGGCAGGTCGGGCAGGAGCAACCAGGCCAGCGCGAACATCACCGCTGGGCCGACGACCCAGTTGAGGAGGATGGAGCTGACCAGGAGCGTGCGGTCCGCGGTGACGTGGCCGATCTCGTCGTAGCGGACCTTGGCCAGCACCGGATACATCATGACCAGCAGGCCGATGGCGATCGGCAGGGAGACCGAGCCGATCTCGACCGTCGACAGGGCGTCGTCCAGGCCCGGGACCAGGCGGCCGAGGAGCAGGCCGAGGGCCATGGCCAGCGCCGATCCACAGTGGGAGGAGCCGGTCGAGGGTGGACAGCCGCTGCAGCACCGCCGCGTCGCCGGGCCCGTGCGGCGTCTCGTGCACGGTGTCGCTCACGCGCGCGCACCCGCCCCGACCGTGGCGAACAACGTGAGCATGGCCTCCATCGCCTCGGGACGAGCCTGGTAGTAGACCCACACGCCGCGCTTCTCCCGGTGGAGCAGCCCGGACTCGTGCAGCACCTTCAGGTGGTGGCTGATCGTCGGCTGGGACAGCTCGAAGGCCGGGGTCAGCTCGCACACGCAGGCCTCGCCGCCCTCGCGGGACAGCACCATGGACATCAGCCGGAGCCGGACCGGGTCGGCGAGGGCCTTCAGCAGCGGGGCGACCTCGGCCGCCTGCTCCTCGCTCATGGGTTCGCGCGCCAGCGGAGTGCAGCAGGCGAGCGCGTCGTCGGCCAGAGCCGGACCTTCGCCATCGGAGTTAGACACACATCGATATTGACGGGCGTCGAAGCCGGTGGCAACCTCAGAACGGCGGTGGACGTCGATACCCGTCAGTGTCCCGACCGCCACCACCGACCAGCCCCAGGAGCCGTTCCCATGTCCCGAGTCCAGCTCGCCCTGCGTGTCGCCGACCTCGAAGCCTCCATCGCCTTCTACTCGCGCCTGTTCGGCACCAGCCCGGCCAAGCGCCGCCCCGGCTACGCCAACTTCGCCATTGCCGAGCCCCCGCTCAAGCTGGTCCTGCTCGAGGGGAAGCCCGGCGAGGAGACCCGCATGGACCACCTCGGCGTCGAGGTCGAGGACACCGTCCTGGTGGCCGCGGCGACCAACCGGCTGGCCGACGCCGGGCTCGCCACCCGGGTCGAGGACAACACCACCTGCTGCTACGCCGTCCAGGACAAGGTCTGGGTCACCGGCCCGGGCAACGAGCCGTGGGAGGTCTACACCGTCACCGACGACGCGCGCGCCGACCTCGAGGGCACGACCAGCATCCAGCTCTCCTCGGTCGGCGGCGACGGCACCTGCTGCGCCACCGCCACCGCCGCCGCCACCGCCACCGCCACCGCCGCCGCCGCCGCGCGGCGTACCGCCGCCGGCCGCTGACGACCGCCCCGTCGAACCTCGCACCTCCCCCGCGTCGCGGACGGTTCGGCGAGGTCCCGTGGCGGCTACCTACCGATAGCGTTGGGCTGTGCTCTACCGCGCCACCGAGCTGATCGCCTACCCACTGCTGCGTGCGTACTTCCGCCCAGAGGTGCACGGCCTCGAGCACGTCCCCCGCGCCGGCGCGGTGATCCTCGCGGCCAACCACCTCTCGGCCGCCGACGAGGTCTTCACGCCCGTGGCGGCGCGCCGACAGGTCGCCTACTTCGCCAAGTCCGAGTACTTCACCCAGCCCGGGCTGAAGGGCCGGCTCGTGGCGCGGGCGTTCAGGGAGTTCGGTCACGTGCCCGTCGACCGCGCCGACGCCCAGGCGGCGGCCTCGACCATCGCCATCGGCACCCGGCTCCTCGGCCGGGGCAGCGCGCTCGGGATCTACCCGGAGGGGACCCGCTCGCCCGATGGACGGCTGCACCGCTTCCGGACCGGGGTGGCGCGCCTCGCGCTGAGCTCCGGCGCACCCGTCATCCCGGTCGGGCTGGTCGGCACGGACCGGGTCCTGACCGAGGGCGACCGCCGCTGGCACCGCAGCCACGTCGAGGTGCGCTTCGGCCCGCCGCTGCAGTTCGCCGGCAGGGGCGAGGACCGTCGGTCCTCCTCGGCGCTGAGGGAGGTCACCGAGACCGTGCGCGTCGCCGTGCAGGCCCTGTCCGGGCAGGAGTACGTCGACCGCTACGCCAGCTCGGTCAAGGCCGGCACCTAGGACACCCGACGGGTCCGCGTCGGCCCTACCTGTCGAGCGCGTCCCCGGGTCGGGTCGACCGGTCAGCGGATGGTGTAACCCCCGTCGACGAGGAGGTCTGCACCGTTGACCATGGCCGCGGCATCCGAGGCGAGGAAGAGGACCGTGGCCGCGATCTCCTCCGGCAGGGCGAACCGGCCGGTGGGGATCTGCGCCTTGAGCGCATCTCCCTTGGGTCCCTCCCACGCCTTCCGGCCGAGGTCGGTCAGCACGACGGTGGGCGACACGGTGTTGACGGTGACCCCCCGGCCCGCCCACTCCGAGGCGAGTACCTTCGACAGCCCCACGACTGCGAACTTGGAGGCGCAGTAGGCCGCGTGCTGGTCCAGCGCCACGCTCGCGGCCTGGGACGCGAGGTTGATGATCTTGCCTGATCGCTGCGCCAGCAGATGGCGTCCGACCGCCTGGCAGACCAGGAAGGTGCCTTTGAGGTTGACGTTGATCGTCGTGTCGAAGGCATTGACCGTCAGGTCCTCGGCCGGCGCCAGGATCGCCACCCCGGCGCTGTTGACGAGGATGTCGATGTGGCCGTACTCGGCCAGGACCGCGGTGACGGCCGCGTCGACGGCGGAGGGGTCCGTGACGTCGCAGGCGTACCCGGACGCGAGGCCGCCATGCTCCGCGGCCTTCTTCGCCGCCGCGTCCCCGTCCAGGTCGACCACGGCAACGTGTGCGCCCTTGGCGACGAAGGTGTCGACGATCGCCGCTCCGATGCCCGAAGCGCCGCCGGTGACCAGGGCCACCTTGCCGTGGAGTCCGAAGCTGAGGTCGAGGGGCTTGTCCTGGCTTGTCATGTCAGCTGCTCCTTGGTGTTGACGCTGTTGTCCGGTTCGGAACTGCAGGGGATGGCCGCAGGCGTGTCGTCGACGCGCCCGAGCTCCTCGTCCTGCCGAAGGGTCTCTGCCTCGTCCGCGTGGCCCTGCCCCTGCTCGTACGACGTCAGGGCGCGGACCTTGGCGGCCGACTTCGAGCTGGTGTCGAAGCGGTAGTCCAGCCACTCGCTGGCCAGACGGCGGGCGAGACCGACACCCACCACCCGTTGGCCGAAGCACAGGACCTGGGCGTCGTTGCTGAGCACCGACCGCTCGACGGAGAGGCTGTCGTGTGCCGTCACCGCGCGGATACCCGGGACCTTGTTGGCACTGATGGCGACCCCCAGCCCGGTGCCGCAGACGAGCAGGGCACGGTCCGCCTCGCCCCTCGCGACCTTGCGAGCCGCCGCGACGGCGACGTGCGGGTATGGGGTGTTCTCGTCGGCGCCGACGCCGACGTCGATCACCTCTGCCACCCGGTCGTCGCGCATCAGGTCTTGCTTGAGCACGTTCTTGTATTCCAGTCCCGCGTCGTCAGACCCGACGACGATCCGCCACTTTGCAGCCATGTCACTCCTCTTGTGCCGCCCATGCGGCCGATCGCTCGTGTGGGTCAGTGGCCTGCCCGGCTCACCGTGCGGCTTGCAGCACGTTCTCGACGGCCCGGGCACAGAGAACGAAGGAGACCGCCCCGGCATCGGCTGTCCCGACGCTGCGCTCCGCGAGGGGCCGTGCCCGTCCGATCCGCGGCCTCAGGCCCGCGGTCGCCACCGCGGCCGCGTCCGCGGCCTCTGTCCCCCGGCTCCAGGACGCCGACAGGCCCTCGCCGGAAGTCACGGCCTTGCTGAGCACGTCCACGAACGGCACGAAGGCGTCCAGCATGGTCTTGTCTCCGACCTTCGCCTGTCCCAGACGTTGCATGGCCTCCATGCCGGCACGTACGGCGCCGGCCACGTCTTCGTCGGAGGGCCCCGGCCCGTCGTCTCCCAGCCGCTCCCCCACGGCACCGAGTGCGGCGCCCCAGAGGACCCCGGACGTCCCCCCGGCTCTCGCGGCCCACGCGTCCCCTGCGGCTTGCAGGACCGATCCCGCGCCGGCGCCACGGCTCGCGACCTGCCCGGCCGCCTCCACCGCGGCAGTGATGCCCTTGACCATCCCGCGGCCGTGGTCACCGTCGCCGGCCACGGCATCGATGCGTCCCAGCTCCTGCTCCGCATCCCGCAGGGTTGCCGCCATCGCTTCCAGCGCCGCCACGATGGTGCGCCCGCACCGCTGCGAGCCGGGAGACCCGACGCTGCCGTGCCCCTCCTCGGTCTGGTGCGAGACGGCGCGACGGCGCCCACCGGCGTTGCCGGTCCGGTCGACCAGGCCCTTGCGGTAGGCCGGGGTGTCGGCGGGGGCCCGCCACAACCGCTCGAGCTCGTCGTCGAGGAACACCAGCGTCAGGGAACAGCCCGCCATGTCCAGGCTGGTGACGAGCTCGCCGACCTCGGGCTCCACCACGTCGAGTCCCTGTTCCGCCAGGAGCCTGGCCACGGTCCGCCAGACGACGAAGAGCTCCTCGTACTTCGTCGTCCCGAGCCCGTTCAAGATGGCACCGACGCGGTTGCCTGCGCCGTCCGGCCGCTCGGCCACGACCCCGGCCACGAGTCGTTGCGCCAGCTCCGCGGCGCGCGGCAGGGTGTCCTCGGACACCCCCGGCTCCCCGTGGATCCCGAGTCCCACGCCCATCTGGCCGGTGGGGACGTCGAAGAGGGGCTGGTCGGCACCGGGCATCGTGCAGCCACCGAATGCGACCCCGAGTGTGCGCGTGCGGTCGTTCGCGTGACGCGCGACCCGCTCGACGCCGTCGAGGTCGTAACCCTCCTCAGCTGCTGCGCCGGCCACCTTGAACACGACGAAGTCCCCGGCGATGCCCCGGCGCCTGCCGGTCTCACTGGCTGGCGCGCTCGCGATGTCGTCGGTCACGAAGACGACCCGGGTGTCGATGCCCTCGCGGCGCAGGCGCTCCTGCGCCAGCGTGAAGTTCATGACGTCCCCGGCGTAGTTGCCCGTGCTGAACAGCAGGCCCCCGGATCCCGCAACTGCCTTGCCCACGGAGTAGGCGTCCTGCGTGGACGGCGAGGTGAAGATGTTGCCGACGACCGCACCGTCCGCGAAGCCCGCGCCGACCACACCGCAGAACGCGGGGTAGTGACCGGAGCCCCCACCCACGACGACGGCGACCTTGCCCGGCGGCGTCTCCACGGCCCGGACGACACCGCCGGGAACCCCGACAACCGTCTGCCGGTGCACGTCCAGGAATCCCTCGAGCATGTCGTCGGTGAACGTGTGCGGGTCGTCGTACAGAAGGGTCATGGATGGTGTCCTTTCGAACGTGTCGCCGGCGTGGTGGCCGGGGTGCACGCACCGGCGTCGGTGGACGTGAGGGTGGTCTGCGGGCTCAACGCTGCTGCGGGTTGATGACGGCCTTGACCGACCGCGCGTCCTGCTGCGCCGCGTTGAGGGCGTCCTCGGAGGCGCTGAGGGGGTAGTGACCGGTGACCAGCGCGTCGAGGTCGACGCGGCCCGAGCCGACCAGGGCGATGGCCGTCGGCCACGTGTTGGCGTAGCGGAACGTCCCGGTCACCTCGATCTCGCGGTTCTGCACCGTGGCGAGCGGCAGCGGCAGCTCGTCCCCGCCCATTCCGACGAGGACCGCCCTGCCGGCCCTGGACAGCGCCCGGATTCCCTCACCGGTGGCGCCGGGGTGGCCCGAGCACTCCAGCAGCACGGTCGGCTGGAATCCGCTGGCGGCGATGCCCGTCTCGGCCACGTTGATGGTGCCGGTGGCGCCGAGCTCCCGGGCGAGCCCCAGCCGGTGCGGGTTGACGTCGGAGACCACGACCTCGGTGGCGCCGAAGGCCACCGCACACTGTGCCGCCACGAGGCCCACAGGTCCGGCGCCCGTGACGAGGACGCGGCTGCCAGCGGTGACCCCGCCCCTGCGGTTGGCCCAGACCCCGACGGAGAGCGGTTCCAGCAGTGCCGCGGCGTCGTCGCTCATGTCCTCCGGGACGGGGTGCGCGAAGGCCTCGTGCACCGTGACGAACTCCGCGAGGGAGCCGTCGATGGGTGGGGTCGCGAAGAAGCGCATGTCAGGGCACAGGTTGTACCGCCCCGCCAGGCACTGCTCGCAGGTCATGTCCGGGACGCCCGGCTCCACCGACACCCTCTGCCCCACCCGTCCCGGGTCCACACCGGGTCCCACGGCGGTCACGACCCCGGCCGACTCGTGGCCGAGGACCATGGGGCTCTCGACCACGAAGTCGCCGATGCGGCCGTGCTGGTAGTAGTGGACGTCCGAGCCGCAGACGCCGACGGCGCTGACCTGGACCTGGACCTCGCCGGGTCCAGGCTCCGGCTTCGTGCGCTCCTCGATGACGAGGTCCTTGACCCCTCGCAGGACCGCGGCGTGCATGGTGCTCATGGTCTGTCCTCTCCTGGGCTGTCGTGCGGGGCCGGTGCCGGTCGGCCGAAGACGCTGGCTGCTCAGCTGGCCTCGTTGGCGATGTCGCCGCTCTTGAGGTTCTTCTCGATCAGCTGCGGCAGGTTCGTGAGGAACGCGTCCTTCTGCGTCACGACGTGCTGCATGTAGGTGTCCACGTTCTTGGTCGTGACCTCGGGCATGAGGTACACGGGCTTGGTGTCGACCTTCTCGCCACGAGCGATCTTGGCCGCCACAGCGAGGCCGGCGGCGAGCTCGACCGTCCCGTGCTGGAGGTTCGTGCCGATGAAGTCACCACTCTTGACGGCCTTGAGGCCGTCCTCGATCCCGTCCACGCCGACGATCGGCAGCTTGACGTTGGCCTCCCGCGTGGCCTGCAGCGCACCCAGACCCATGTCGTCGTTCTCCGCGACGACGCCGTCGATCTGGCTGCCGAAGCTGGAGATCCAGTTCTTCATCTTGTTGACCGCCTCGTCACGCTTCCAGTTGGCGGTGTCCTTGGCGAGGATCTTCATGCCGGGGTGCTTGGCCAGGATGTTCTGGATGCCCTTGGTGCGGTCCAGCTCGCCGGACTGCCCGAGGGGGCCCTGCAGGACGACGATGTTGCCCTTGCCGCCGAGCTTGTCCACCATCATCTGCATCTCCTGCTCCCCGGCCTTGACGTCGTCCGGGAGCACCGTGCCTGCCAGGTCGGGGCTGTTGAGCGCCGCGTTGACCGCGAGGAACGGGATCTTCTTGGCCTTGGCGTTCGCTACCTGGGGCGCCAGCGAGTCGGCCTGCACCGGGACGACGATGATCGCGTTGACGCCGGCGTTGACGAACTGGTCCACCTGGTTGGCCTGGGTGCTCACATCCAGGTTCGCGGAGTTCCACAGGATGTCGATGTTGTTGGCCTTGGCATAGGCGTCGATGCCGGCCTTGCCGGCGGTGATGAACGAGGACATGTCGTAGACGCTGACGCCGATGCGCAGGCGGCCGTTGCCGGACGAGCTGCCGCCGGAGCCGCCGGCGTTCTTGTTCGGGTCACCGGCGCCGCAGGCGGCAGTGGACAGCAGCGCTGCGCCGGCGAGGGCCACGGTCAGGACACGCAGGGGACGGTAAGACATGATGAGCTCCGTTTCGTTCGAGTGAGGTTCGCGTTGTGACGAGGATGCGGGCGGCGGCGGTCAGACGACGCGTCGCCGGGTGGACCAGACGTCGACCGCGACGGCGGCGACGATGAGAACGCCCTTGATGACGCTCTGCCAGTAGGCCGGGACGACGAGGATGTCCAGCCCGTTGTTGAGGGTCTGGATGAGCAGCAGGCCGAGGGCCGTCCCCCAGATGCTGCCCCTGCCGCCGAGAAGGCTGGCGCCGCCGATGACGACCGCAGCGATGGCGTCCAGCTCGTAGCCCTGGCCGAGGTTCGGCGGCCCGGAGATGACCCGCGAGGCCAGCATGACGCCGGACAACCCGGCGAGGACACCGCTGATGGCATAGACGCTGAACAGGATCCGCCCGGTCTTGACGCCGGCGATCTGCGCCGCGACGGGGTTACCTCCGACCGCGTAGATGCGCATGCCGTAGGACGTCCGCGCCATGATCAACGCCAAGGCCAGGATTCCGACGATCATCACGACCACCGGGATCTGGAGCCCGAGGATCTGGTTGTTGGCGATCTTGCCGAAGTCACCGGGCAGGCCGTTGATCGGCGCACCGCTGCCGACGACGTAGGCGAGTCCGGAGGCCGTGGTGAGCATTCCCAGTGTTGCGATGAACGGTGGCACGTTGACCTTGGCAACGAGGAAGCCGTTCACCGCACCAGCAGCGAGACCCACGAACAAGGCGACCAGGACCGAGAGCCAGAGCCGTTCCGGGTGCCCCTTGACCGTCGCCGCCGACGCCATGGCGCTCAGCGCGATGACGCTGCCGACCGACAGGTCGATGCCACCGGTGAGGATCACCAGGGTCTGCCCGAGCGCGATGAGCGCAAAGGGAGCGGCCGCGACGCCGATGGTCTGGATGTTGTCCAGCGTTCCGAACCGCGCACTGCGGTAGCTGAAGTACGCGATGATGAGCAGCATCACCACGACCATCGCGTGGCGGATGAGCTGGTCGCGGAACCAGGCCCCGCTGTACCGCGCTGCGGGCCCCTGGTCGGTTACCGCACCAGCGGACTGCTGCCCCGGCGCTGCCTGTTGCGTGCTCATCGCACGTCCTCCTTGGTGGTCGGTGACACGGTGATGGGAGTCGCGGAGCGGGATGACCCGTCTACGGAGGGGCTGTCGGGTCCGGTTGCCGGAGACGGGCCACCCGGATCCAGTCCGGCCGCGAGGCGGAAGACCCTCTCCTGGACATCAGGCGCGGAGAGGGCCGCTCGGTCCAGCTCGGCCACGACGGATCCGTCCCGCATGACCATCGCCCGGTGGGAGAGGCTGAGGATCTCGGGCATGTCGGATGACGCCATGACGACCGCCATGCCGGCCTGGGCGAGATCGGTGATGATGCGGTAGATCTCGCTGCGCGCCCCGACGTCGACGCCACGCGTCGGCTCGTCCAGCAGGAGCACGTCGACGTGCCCGGTCAGCCATCGCGCGAGGACCACCTTCTGCTGGTTGCCGCCCGAGAGCGTCCCCACGTGCTGATTCATGCCGCGGCTGCGCAGCCGCACCGAGGACATCGCCTCCTTGACGGCCCTCCCTCGTGCCCCCTGCCGCAGCCAGCCGCCGAGCGTGAAGCTGGACAGTCGGGGCAACGAACCGTTGTCGAGGACGTTCATGGTGAGGACCACCCCTGCCCCCTTGCGGTCCTCCGGGACCAGGGCCATCCCGTGGGTGATCGACGCCGCCGGCGAGTTGCGGCGGACGTCCGTGCCAGCAACGCTCACGGTCCCAGCGGTGCTCTTCCGCACGCCGAACATGGCTTCGAGCAGCTCCGTTCGGCCCGCGCCCACGAGCCCTGCCAGTCCGAGGATCTCTCCCCGCCTGACCGACAGGTCCACCGGCGCCGGGTAGCCGCTGACATGAAGGCCCTTGACCTCCAGCGCCGTCTCCTCGCCGACCGGCGACACCTCGGGGAAGAGGTCGTTCAGCTCGCGCCCGATCATCGCCTGGACGATGTCGTCGTCGGTGACGTCCGGCAGCGGCTGGTCCATGACCAGCCCGCCGTCACGCAGCACGACGACCCGGTCGGCGATCGCGCGGATCTCCTCCATCTTGTGCGTGGTGTAGAGCATGGCGACGCCACGGTCGCGCAGCCGGTTCACCACGTCGTACAGCCGCTCGACCTCACGGTCGGAGATCGCAGACGTAGGCTCGTCGAGGAGCAGCACGGTGGCGCCGCCGCTGCTGTTCTTGGCGATCTCGACCAGCTGGCGCAGCCCGACGGACAGGCTCCGCATGTGCGCCTGCGGGTCGATGTCGACGTTGAACACCTCGAGCAGCTCTCGGGCCTGGCGTGCCATCGCGCGCCGGTCCAGAAGCCCGGCCCTGTTGCGCAGCTCGCGCCCGATGAAGAGGTTCTCGTAGACCCTCATGTCCATGATGGGCGCCAGCTCCTGCGGCACGATGGCCACACCCTGGCGGTGCGCGGCGTGGGCATCTGCGTGGGCCAGCGGCTCGCCACCGATCAGCACGCTGCCGTGGTCGGGCTTCAGCTGCCCTGAGGCGATCTTCATCATGGTGGACTTGCCTGCGCCGTTCTCACCAGCCAGCGCCGTGACGGTACCCGGCTCCAGCGCGAGCGTGACGCCCTTGAGGACGGGAACCCCACCGAACGACTTGGACAGATCGCGGCACTCCAGGGCGACGTTGGCCATCAGTTGCTCTCCAGACCCGGGGTGCAGTACCCGGTGCGTGCGGCGGCCGCGGTGGGCGGACGTCCTGCGGTGACAGGGAACGTCCACGGCGAGCGCCGCCGCGCCAACCAGGTGGCCGGAGCCGGAGGCGTCACCCCGCGTGTTCGTTCGTGTGAAGTTCACACGAAACGACGCCAGCGCGTCAAGGGTCTGTAACCATTTTGTTTCCGAGATTTCTTTTCAGGCGCGTGCGCCGCCGCAGCAAACCCGTTGTGCGTCCTGGGAACGGCGCACACTGCGCGTGTTGCGCCAGCCCCGGTCGCGTAGCGGCGCTGACGGTTCGCGCGTTCACAACCATGTGACAATTACCAGTAAGCGACATCAGCAGAGGAGCGCAACATGGTGGTCAGAAGCACGGTGGACCTGGAGGGGCGGCGCCAGGCCCTGGCCGAGCTGTTGTCCTCCAGCGGCAGTCTTCGGATCGAGGACCTGGCCACCAGGTTCAAGGTCAGCACGATGACCATTCGCCGTGACCTGCAGGCCCTGGAGGATGACGGCCTGGTGCGCCGGGTCCGGGGCGGTGCCGTCAGTGGCGCTGAGCCGTTCGAGGCCCGGGAGCACCGCGCCGGACGCGCCAAGCAGCAGATCGCCGCCAAGCTGGCCACGCTCGTGCCGTCCGGTGGCTTCGGCGTCTGCATGGACGCGTCCTCCACGGTCTGCACACTGGCTGCGTCCATGCCTGCCGCCGACAACCTCAGCGTCGTGACGGATGGCATCGAGACCTTCGTGACGCTCAGCCGCGACCCGCGTGTCCATGCGTACCTGACCGGCGGGCAGAAGGACCCCAACGCCGGCAGCCTCATCGGGCCCGTGGCGTCCTCAGTGCTGAAGCAGTTCTCCTTCGCCCGCGCCTTCCTGTCCGCCGCAGCCGTCGACCCCTACTTCGGCACCAGCGAGTTCAGCGCCGAGGAGTGTGAGATCAAGCGGCTGATGGCGGAGCTCTCCGACCATGTGGTCGTGGCCGTCGACTCCCACAAGCTGGGCACCGGCGCAGCGGCGCGGTGCCTCCCGTGGGATGGGGTCGACCTGATGGTCACCGAGCTGGAGGCCGGCGACGCACGCCTGGACCCCTACCGCGAGCACGTCGAGCTGCTCTGACGCTCCTCGACCCCGCGTTCTTGACCGTGGCGGTGAGCGCTCGCGTACCGTCGTCGGTCATGACGCCGGAGGAGATCGCCGACCTCGTGCACCTGCGCCGGGCGCGCGACCTCATGGACCGCGACTACGCGCAGCCGCTCGACGTCCCGGCGATGGCGCGGGCCGCGCTCATGTCGCCGGCGCACTTCTCGCGCAAGTTCCGTGCGGCGTACGGCGAGACGCCGTACTCCTACCTCATGACGCGACGCATCGAGCGCGCCAAGGCACTGCTGCGTCAGGGGATGTCGGTCACCGACACCTGCGTCGCCGTCGGCTGCACGTCGCTCGGCTCGTTCAGCTCACGGTTCACCGAGATCGTCGGCGTGACGCCGTCGCAGTACCGCGCGCGCGACCACCGACGACCTCGAGGTCGTGCCGTCGTGCGTGAGCATGGTCGCGACGCGGCCACGGCGTACCACGGTCACGGTCTGAGCCGACGTCGCCGACGGCGCTCGACGGGTCGGCCGGTCGGCCGCCGACACCGAGCAGGATCGGAGAAGCGCGCGACGGGTCGGTGCTCCTATGGTCGTCGCATGACAGTCACCGTCTCCGCAATGTTCATCCCCGTCCACGACCCCGACGACGCGCTGGGCTTCTACCGCGACGCGCTCGGCCTCGAGGTCCGCACCGACGTCGCGTCCGACGGCTTCCGCTGGGTCACCGTCGGCGCCCCGGGCCAGGACCTCGACATCGTCCTGTTCCAGCCGCACGGCGGTCGCTCGCAGGTCGAAGGCGACGCCCTCCTGTCCCTCGTGACCCAGGGGTCGCTGCAGGCCGCGATCTTCCGCTCCGACGACCTCGACACCACGTTCGAGAAGGTCCGGGCGTCGGGCGCCGAGGTGCTCCAGGAGCCGGCGTCACAGCCCTGGGGAGCGCGCGACTGCGCGTTCCGCGACCCCTCGGGCAACCTCGTCCGGATCGCGCAGGCCTGACGTCCGTCCACCCGAGCGCGGCGCCGTCCACCCAGAGCGCGGCACCGTCCACCCGCACGCGGCACCGGCCGCCGCGTGCGGCAGACGTTCCGCCGGTTCGAGGCGGTTCCGACGGCCGTTCTGGGATGCTGTCGCCATGGTCGTCTCCCGGGGATCGTCGCATGAGATCGCCGTGGCGGCTCCGCCTCAGAGAGGGAGACACGATGGGCATGGCCACGAGGACTGACCAGTCGCTGCCTGCGCTGCACGTCGGCGACAGCCACGACTGGATCCGCGTGCACGGCGCGCGGGTGAACAACCTCAAGGACGTCACCGTCGCGATCCCGAAGCGCCGGCTGACCGTGTTCACCGGCGTCTCCGGCTCGGGCAAGAGCTCGCTGGTGTTCGGCACGATCGCCGCGGAGTCGCAGCGGCTGATCAACGAGACCTACAGCTCCTTCGTGCAGGGCTTCATGCCGACGCTGTCGCGGCCGGACGTCGACCTGCTGGAAGGCCTGACGACGGCGATCATCGTCGACCAGGAGCGGATGGGCGCCAACCCCCGCTCCACGGTCGGCACCGCGACCGACGCCAACGCCATGCTGCGCATCCTCTTCAGCCGGCTCGGGCAGCCGCACATCGGTCCGCCCACGGCCTTCTCCTTCAACGTCCCGACGCGCAAGGCGAGCGGGGTGATGAGCACGGAGAAGGGCGGCAGGGTGGAGAAGAACGTCGTGCGCGACGTGGTCTACCAGGGCGGCATGTGTTCGCGCTGCGAGGGCATGGGTGCGGTCACCGACTTCGACCTGACTGCGCTGTACGACGACAGCAAGTCGCTGCGCGATGGCGCGCTGACGGTCCCCGGCTACAGCATGGACGGATGGTACGGCCGCATCTTCAGCGGCTCCGGCTTCTTCGACATGGACAAGCCGATCAGCACCTTCACCAAGAAGCAGCTGCACGACCTGCTCTACAAGGAGCCGACCAGGATCAGGGTCGAGGGCATCAACCTGACCTACGAGGGGCTGATCCCCAAGATCCAGAAGTCGATGCTGTCCAAGGACGTCGACGCCATGCAGCCGCACGTCCGCGCGTTCGTGGAGCGCGCGATCACCTTCACGACCTGTCCCGAGTGCGACGGGACGCGGCTCAGCAGGGAGGCCAGGTCCTCGAAGCTCAACGGGAAGAACATCGCCGAGGTCTGCGCGATGCAGATCAGCGACCTGGCGTGCTGGGTCCGGGACCTCGACGAACCGTCGGTGGCCCCGCTGCTCACCGGGCTCCAGCACCTCCTCGACTCGTTCGCGGAGATCGGCTTGGGTTACCTCTCGCTCGACCGGCCGGCCGGTACGCTCTCGGGCGGCGAGGCGCAGCGCACCAAGATGATCCGCCACCTCGGATCATCCCTCACGGACGTCACCTACGTCTTCGACGAGCCGACGATCGGGCTGCACCCGCACGACATCGAGCGGATGAACGGCCTGTTGCTGCAACTGCGGGACAAGGGCAACACCGTGCTCGTCGTGGAGCACAAGCCCGAGGCGATCGCCATCGCCGACCACGTCGTCGACCTCGGCCCCGGCGCCGGAACGGCAGGGGGCACCGTCTGCTTCGAGGGGGCCGTGGAGGAGCTGCGGGGCAGTGCGACCATCACCGGCCGCCACCTCGACGACCGCGCGGCGCTCAAGGACTCGGTGCGTTCCTCCTCCGGCGCGCTGGAGGTCCGTGGCGCGTCGACCCACAACCTCCGCGGCGTCGATGTCGACATCCCGCTCGGGGTGCTCTGCGTGGTCACGGGCGTCGCCGGCTCCGGGAAGAGCTCGCTGATCCAGGGCTCGGTCTCCGGCCGCGACGGTGTCGTGGTGATCGACCAGGGCGCGATCCGCGGTTCGCGACGCAGCAACCCGGCTACGTACAGCGGGCTGCTCGACCCGGTCCGCAAGGCGTTCGCCAAGGCCAACGGTGTGAAGCCGGCGCTGTTCAGCTCCAACTCCGAGGGCGCGTGTCCGACCTGCAACGGCGCCGGCGTCATCTACACCGAGCTGGGCGTCATGGCCACCGTCGAGTCCACCTGCGAGGAGTGCGAGGGAAAGCGGTTCCAGGCGTCGGTGCTGGACTACACCCTGGCCGGCCAGAACATCGCCGAGGTGCTCGCGATGCCCGTGGCCGAAGCCAGGGAGTTCTTCGCCACCGGCGAGGCACGCACGCCGGCCGCCCACAAGATCCTCGACCGGCTCGCTGATGTCGGGCTGGGCTATCTCACCCTGGGCCAGCCGCTCACCACGCTGTCCGGCGGCGAGCGGCAGCGACTCAAGCTGGCCACCCAGATGGCCGAGAAGGGCGACGTCTACGTCCTCGACGAGCCGACCACCGGCCTCCACCTCGCCGACGTCGAGCAGCTGCTCGGCCTGCTCGACCGGCTCGTCGACCTCGGCAAGTCGGTCATCGTCATCGAGCACCACCAGGCGGTGATGGCGCACGCCGACTGGATCATCGACCTCGGCCCCGGCGCCGGCCACGACGGCGGGCGGGTCGTCTTCGAGGGCACGCCCGCCGAGCTCACAGAGGCCCGCTCCACCCTCACCGGCGAGCACCTCGCGGCGTACGTCGGGAATGGACCGAAGCCTTCCCGCACACCGCGGTGATGGGCTGGTACGGCACGTGGGTGCTCCCGCGGATCATCGACGCGACCTGCGGCATGCAGGTGGTGGTGCCGCTGCGACAACGGGTCTGCGAGCACCTGCACGGGCGTGTGCTCGAGCTCGGGTTCGGGTCAGGTCTCAACGTCCCGTACTACCCGGCCGAAGTCACCACGGTCGATGCGGTCGAACCCTCCGACGTTGCCTGGAAGCTCGCCGGCAAGCGTCTCGCCGCGAGCGGCGTGCCGGTGCGCCGGTCCGCACTGGACGGGGAGCTCCTGCCGTACGACGGCCACAGCTTCGACACCGCGCTGTCCACCTGGACGCTGTGCACCATCCCCCATCCCGCTGCCGCGCTGCGCGAGGTGCGACGGTTCCTCCGCCCGGGCGGCACACTGCACTTCGTCGAGCACGGCCTGGCACCCGACGTGGACGTACGGCGTTGGCAGCACCGCCTGGAGCCGGTGCAGAAGCGGCTCTTCGGCGGCTGCCACCTCACGCGGTCCGCCGCTGACCTGGTCACAGCCGCGGGCTTCACCGTCACCGACCTCGACGTGTTCTACGAGCAGGGAGCACCCAAGGCCGTGGGCGCAACCTCCCTCGGCGCAGCGGTCTCAGGCTGACGAGGGCCGCGCGATCGCGGCAGGAGGAGGCCAGGTACGTCGAGCCCGGTCCGTTAAGCGGCTGTGGGTCGGCCGTAAAGAGCCGCGCCTGGGCGGTGGAGTCCGCGTGCTGTAGACGGTGGACAGACGCCAGAGGCGAGAGCCGCCATGAGCAGTCCGGCGTCCCTCAGCGCCACGTCGTCGTAGCCGGGGATGAGCAGGAGGTTCAGGGTGATGCCGAGCAACCAGAGGTTGACGACCGGTGCGCCGATGCGAGGGGCCACGGCGACGACGGCGCACGCCACCGAGGCCTCGCCGTGCTGCCGTCCTGCCAAGACGTCCGCCAGGTCACCGCGCGGCACACCGCCTGCTCCCTCGGCCTCATCCCCCACATGGACCGCGCGCGCTCCAGCCTCGTTGAGGTGGCGGCATCCGCGGGCACGCGGTGACATCGCGCGTGAGTGCCGTACGCCAGCACGGGTAGGCCTCAACTGCCCCTCTCATCCCCGATTCGAGGAGATCCCGGTGACCACGTACAAGGTCGGCTACTTCGTCGGAAGTCTTTCGTCCACCTCCATCAACCGGGTGCTCTCCCGGTCGCTCATCCGCCTGGCTCCCGAGGACCTGGAGTTCACCGAGATCCCGATCGGCAACCTGCCGCTCTACAGTCCGGACTTCGACAACCACTACCCTCCCGAGGCGACGGCGCTGAAGGAGGCCATCGCCGCGGCGGACGCTGTCCTGTTCGTGACCCCGGAGTACAACCGGTCCATTCCGGGCGCGCTCAAGAACGCCATCGACTGGGCGTCACGGCCCTGGGGCCAGAACTCCTTCCACCACATCCCCGCCGGCGTCATCGGCGCCTCGGTCGGCGCGATCGGCACCGCGGTCGCTCAGCAGAGCCTGCGCGCCGTGCTCAGCTTCTGCAACGCCCGGCAGATGACCTCGCCGGAGGCCTACATCCACTTCTCGCACGACACGTTCTCCGACGACGGTGAGGTCAGCGTCGAGACCACAGCGGCCTTCCTCCGCGACTACATGATCGAGTTCCGCGACCACGTCCAGCGGGTGCTCACGGTCCTTCCGCGGCCCTGATCTTCCGCTCGATCCTGAACCCGTTCACGGGAAGCAGGGCCGCCGGCCGGCTCACGGGCCCGGTCGTCACCGGTCCGGTTCAGCGGCCCGTCGCGCTCGTGCGCGGCGCTTGCCCTCGTGCATCGCCGCCACACGGGCGACCGGGATGGTGAGCCCCTCGGCGACCAGACCCTGGTCCAGGATCTGTGGCGGCGGCATCAAGGTGGTCCACGGGTCGGCGTCGCCGAGAAGCCGGGGGACGGTGGCGATGGTGAACTCCGCCGGGGACGCGTCGGCCAGGGCGTCCCATGCCAACGGGAACGACACCGGGACAGCGGGCCGCGCCCTCGGGCTGTAGGCCGCCACCACTGTCGCCCCACCCGATCTCGTCGCGTCGAGGAACACCTTGCCGCCGCGCTCCTCGACGACGAAGGCGGTCGTGGTCAGCGTGGGGTCGAGACGCTCGGCGCGCGCTGCGAGCGCGCGCGTCGCGGCCGCGACGTCCACCCCCGACCGCCCCGGTGCCAGGGGGACAACCACATGCACGCCCTTTGCCCCACTGGTTTTCGCGAGCGCCGCCATGCCTACGTCGGTGAGCGCCTGTCGGACGAGGAACGCCCCCTCCACTGCTCGTGCGAAGGCGTCGGCGCCAGCCGGCGGGTCGATGTCGACCACCAGGTGGGTGGGAGAATCGAACGCATGCCCCCGGAACAGGGTCGGGTGGTACTCGACCGCGCGCTGGTTCGCGAACCACAGGAGGGTCTCCCGGTCGTCGCACACGGGATAACGAACCACCCGCTTACCGTTCTGCGTCGCGACCTCGAGCGAGGGGATCGACGCCGGGGCGTAGGCGGGCAGGTTCTTCTGCATGAACGGCGCCTGCCCGCGCAGGGCCCGGACAACGCTCAGCGCGCGGCCGGCGAGCACGGGCACGAACCGGTCCGCGACGAAGTCCAGGTAGTCGACGAGGTCGCGCTTGCTGGCGCCGGCGTCGGCGTACAGAGGCTGGTCAAGGTTGGTCAGCCGCACGCCGGACCGTTCCTCCTCGGGCATAACGACATCTTGCCCTGGGCCACGCCTCGGATGGGGACGACTTCCATATCAAGAGCCGGGCCTGTTCGCGGGCGTCCACCACGTCGCGCGGTGCGTGACGCGGCGGCGCCGAGCCGGTGGCTGACGTCACCGCCCATTCCAGCCAAGCGGCCGGGCGTGCGAGGGAAGGCTCCCCCAGGACGGCGGTGGCGCATCACCACGGTCTGGCGCACCGTCTTCCGAGCTGCGGGGGCGGCCGGATGGCTAGAACGGCTCGGTGCCGTAACGGCTCATCAGGGCGAGGATGTCGGCCGGGTCGAGGCGCCCGTCGGGCCCGGGATGCAGGCTGGCGATCTCCCTGAGGTAGCCGATGTACCGCTCAGGGGTCACCGTGCACAGAAGGGTGGCCGGAGCGTGCTCGTCGGCGTTGGCGAAGGTGTGCGGTTCACCGATAGGCGCGGTGACCAGAGCGCCCGGGGTGGCGAGCATCTCCTCGGGACCGCTGGTGAACCTCACCGTCCCGGCGAGGATGAAGAAGCTCTCGTCATGCTCGCGGTGGAGGTGTTGAGGCGGGCCGCTCCACCCCGGCGCGAGCGTGCACTGCACAAGGCCCCAGCGCCCGTCGACCCCGATGCCGTCCGAGAGCACCCGGAAGTCGGCGCCGCCCGCAGTCCAGGTCTCCCCGGCCCCGGCGGCATTGAAGGTGATGGTCATGTGCCCTCCAAGGCAGGCTCGTGTGGCCCCTACCCGCTGGCAGTCTGACACTGGCTCCGGACTGCCGCACCCGTCGCTGCAGGTGAGGAGCGGGGTCCGTCCCAGCTGCTCACCGCACCGGGCGCTCGAAGGCGGCCACCTCATGGCCGCTCCACCAAGCACGCCGTACGACGCGCGTCGCACCAGGCCTTCCAGCGCGGCGACCCGGGTGCGGCATACTGGCGCCTCGGTGGATGTGGATCCGGCGGCCAGAACTTCGCGGGTGTTGTCCTGGGGGTTCCCCGATCAAGGTCCGCACCCGTCCCCGGGCCTCTAGGGGTTCCGCTCTTTGACTCTGACCTGCGGCGTTGCGCTCAGGCCCGCAGGAACTCGCGCGAAACTGGAACGTGGTTTCCCTGGACCAAGAACGCGTCAGCAGTAGATCGGGCACGACCGGTGCTCGGCGCAGACGCTACCGAGGATCGCCGCGCCGCAGCAGCCAACGAAATGGCCGGCCGAGCGTCGGCCGATTCATGAGAAGGTTTGACGCCTACGGCGGCGTGCACCGGGTTCACGCAGGCGAGATGCTCAGCACCCTCAAACACGACACCGGCGGTCTCCTTTCAGAGTCGCTGACGACCGCCTCATCGGCACAGCGGGGGGTGAAGCTTGACGCCGGCTTCAGCCACCATCGCAGCACCGTGCCGTAACGGCGTGCAGCCGGCTACAGAGGGGGTCCGCGTGGGGCGAGGTTGCCGTCGAGAAGCCCCGGTCAGAGGCGGCGGCGGGCGTCCCCGAACCGGAAGACGGAGAGCAGTCCGCGACGCGGGGGCAGGGAAACATTGACTCCGTATCCATCGGCATGTTCGGCTCGTCGGCACACCCCTGGACCTGTCGGACTCGCTCAGCCGCTCCAACACGGCGATCGGCAGTCGCGGTGACGCCGCACTCCGGTGCGCGAGTCGGCGTCGCCCCCCGCCCCCCCACCCCCCGCGCAGAGGACGGCCGACCGGCGACGGGTTGGAGGTCCCGCGTCGGACGGCACCTACCCCGCTGCCTTGCGTGTGACCACTGCACCGGGTGATGCACCGACCGGCCCGACGCCCCAATGCCCGCGTCTCGGGCACGGCGGTGAAAAAGCATCGGGGCTCAGGGCAGAGGGCGGCCTGCAGACCCTGGAGGAAGTTCGGAGCCCTGGCCAACCGGCTTCTCGGCATCCTGCACGGCTCCCCGGCCACCGAACCACTACAACCAAGCCACCGCCTGGAGCCACCACCAACCAGCCGCCGCTTGACGACTTAGCGCCGTGGGATGTCTAACCCCCGCTGGCAGGCTGGCCGTCCTGGGCCCGGATCGCGTTGCTCAACATGCGCATCGCGCCGCCCATGGCCGGTTTGAGCGGTTCGCCGCAGGGTCAGTGCCGTCCCGATTTGGGGTACCGGACAGCCCAGCGCCCCCACCCTCCGCCAGGGATTCGCCGCCCGGCCTCAACGAAATGGACAGCGCCCTCGCCTGAGGCGGGTTGGCTGTAAACCCAGCGAGGTGTCAGGGCCGTCCCATACGCTTGTTTCCGTCGACGGCGCAAGGTGCACTGTCGATCGGGTCCAGAGCACCAACGCTTGATGTGTTGGTGGTTCGTCGGCCGCACGCCTCCGGACGTGGCCGACCGGCAACCGCGTCAATCCCGACACGGTGCCCTCCGGAGAAGACCCGGGCCGCCTTCGTGGCGGTCAAGCCGGGATCACGGGCGCCTGACGGCGCAGACGGGTTCCTTGAGACCACTCAAGGAGTGAGCATGTGCAGCCTTCGACTTGGCCCACCGTTCCGATACAGCGACGACTACCGCGATGCCCAGGAGTGCTACGACCGAGCCGTGGCCGATGGTGGCCGCGGCGGGGCGACAGGGTCGCAGAAGTTCAACGCCTTCAAGCGGCGCACCTTCCACTGGCGCCTTCTATCCGCGTTCGAGGAGGGCCTTCACTACGTCCACGTGTACGTCCACACCAGCGATGGCCTAGTGCAGTGCACCTGCGGACTGATCTGCCGGAACGAGTCCGAGTTACGGCGAAGCGACGGCCACCGGAACATGACGACGTGGGAAATCGACGGGGTCGTGATCCTGCGGGTGGGTAGGCTCGGCCAGGGTCGACCAGAGCACGCCGTGGACGTCGCGAAGTGCCAGCGTTGTGGGCTCGCAGGTCCGGTACAGGAACTGGGGGCAGCGAAGTTCTGGCGGGCAAACCACCAATGCCGATTCACGGCGCCGGAGCCCTACGGGACCGGCACCGCTTCCCTTGTGAGTGCGCCATGAGCTGGCACGGCCCCACCCCGATGATCGCCCGTGACGGCCAGTGGGTGCCCTCACCGTTCGCCCCGCCTGCGCCGCCCCCGACGCCAGCGCCACCACCCCTTCCGGCTGCGCCGCCCACGCCGACCTTCAGCCAGCCGCTGAACTACTCACAAACGGCGCCCAGGTACACCAGCCACTCCGACCGACTGGTGCGCAACATCGAGGTTGGCGCGGCTGTGTGGTCAGCCTACGAGCTCACCCAGATCCGGCAGGCGCAACAGCAGACCCTCGCGTACCAGCGCGAGAGCCTGCGCATGCAGCGCGCCCAGACCATGCTCATGGCCGGATGGTCTCTGGAGCGCGTCGAAGCACAGTTTGCCTGGGAGGACGCGCAAGAAGCGGCCGAGGTTGAGGCCGCCGCGCGTCGGACCCGCCGGGCTAACCGAATCATTCTGGGCGCTATCTGCATGCCGTTCGGCGTGTGTGGCTGGTGGATGACCCTGACCGGCCAGTTCGACAGCGGAGACGGCACGGGCACCGGATCACATGACCCGGGGATCATCGTCGGAGCCTTCATGGCTGTCTGCGCCTGGCTGATGCTCGGGATGCTCTGGCGTGCGTGTCGGCGACTTCGATCCAACGGAGATGGTTCGGTGCGTGACAAGCCGAACGACGAACCGGGCCCTGCCGACGCCACCGACGTCACCGGCAACGCCGAGCGGCCTTGCACCCCGGGCGCCCCGTCCTGACTCTGCGCTCCGACGGCAGGGTGCGGCTGGGAATGGCCGAAGCGCCCCCTCTGGCGCCGAATTCAATAGCGAGGAGTGGGATCGCCGCATCGAAGAGCTCCGGGAACGGCGGCGGGCGAAGTCGCGGTCGAGCACCCGGCGAATCGGCGAGGGAAGCCGCAAGGAAGTCCATCGCCGCCCGATCGTCGGAGACCTCTGGGCGTTCTGGCCCGGGTCAAGGGGTCGGAGATCGCGGAGCAACGCATGAAGGGCGGCCCTGATGCGGGGCAGATTGTCCAGGAACCTGGGAGGTGGCGGCGGGTGCTGGAATCGCTCGAGTCGAGACGGCCGCCGCGCGTAGTCAAGTCGGTATGCATACCTCAAGCAAAAGGAGCCCGCTCGTGGACAGCCCAGGGACCAACGAAGCACTTCCTCAGCTCGCCGAACTGTCTGAACTCGCGTTCCGCTCGAGCGAGCTCATGGGGGATCCGGTTTGGGAGCAGGTCGCCGAGGAAGTGAGCGACGAGTACGACCAGGAGACAGAATGGTTGGACGTGGCAAAGGAACTGCGTCGGCGACTCAGGGACCTGGCGTTTCGGCTTAGTGACCTGGCCGCTGGTTAGACGCAGAAAGGTCCCGCTTGGAGTGATTCCAGCTGAGGCGAGTCCAGCACAGTGGTGTACGACGTGGTGACGGCCCAGGCGTAGACGCGTTCGCGGTCACCACGTAATTCTTCGGGGAACCTCTCACAACCACTCGAAGAGGAGCCACCGCGATGACCGCTGGAGCCAGTATCGACCCCCGCGAGGTTCTGCACGAACACCTGGCCCAAGCCAGCCCGGACCTGCTGCGACAGCTGATGGAGGGTTCATCAACGCCCTGCTGTCCGCCGATGCCGACAGCGTGTGCGGTGCCGCGTACGGGGCCCGTGAGGCCGACCGCGTCCACCGGACGCAACGGCCACCGGCACCGGGGCCTGGACACCCGGTCGGGACCCTGGACGTGGCGGTCGCCAAGCCGCGCGAGGGGTCCTACTTCCCGGACTGGTGGCTCGAGGGCCGCCTTGAGTCCCGGCGCCGGAGGCACTCCCGACATGGCCCGCAGACTTCCCGCCCCCGCCAGTCCCAGCACCACCCGCCCTCGACCACCGCAGACGCCGCGCGGTCCGGCGGTCGCTGACTTCATCACAGGCGTCACTGCACCCGTGCTATCGCGGAGCACCCCCCGGCGCCGCGGCCCGCACCATCTCCCGGGCCCCCCGGAGGTGCGCCCTGCGCCCG
This sequence comes from uncultured Actinomycetota bacterium, assembly GCA_963696105.1. Classification (GTDB taxonomy): domain Bacteria; phylum Actinomycetota; class Actinomycetes; order Actinomycetales; family Dermatophilaceae; genus CAVRTM01. The sequence goes on along the minus strand of CAVOIP010000005.1, from coordinate 1,505,366 downwards.
CTGTCGCTCGAGTGGTGCGTCCGCGGCTGCCGGGCCACGGACCGGAACTGGCCTCGTCTCGGTTCAGGCTCGAGGGAGGTGGTCGGGCGCCCATCGCCGGTCGCCGGAGATGGTGGGGTCGTGTCCGAACTCGAGCAGCAGATCCTCCAGTGCCTGCAGCGCCTGCCGGGCGCAGTCTTGGGTGAACCGGGCCAGAGCGGTGGCTGCCGCGTCGGGATCGCCCCCTCGGCGTTGGGCCGCTTCTCGCTCGACGTCCGGGAGTTCGTCGGCCCAGCGTTTCTCGAGGGGGTCGAAGGCGGACCGCACCTTGGCTTGGCGTTCGGCGAAGGTCCAGGCGAGCTCACCCCCCTTGGTGACGTCGAGTAGTTGTTGGAAGCGCCACCAGTAGGACCGCGGGTCGAAGGTGTCCCGGGTGGCCGCCTCGGGTGGCCCGACCGTCAGGCCCGCCGGACCCGTCGTACTGAGCGCTTCGGGGACGTTGCCTGCGTGGACGAGGAGACGGGCAGGTAGACGCCGGTGCATGGGGTGGCGGGGGTCCACCACAGGTGGGGCAGGCGGTCCGGTTCGCTGGGCAGTACGAAGATGGCCGAGCTGGCGGTGTTGCCCCAGGTGAACCCGGCCGGGTGCTCATGCATGCACAAGGTCAGCAGGTCCGGCAGGGCGGCGTTGAAGTACGGGCCGTCGAGGAAAGTGTCCTCGTAGTGGTCGCGCAGGATGCTGCGCGCCAGCGGCTCGTCGACAACATCCGCGGCGGCGAGCAGTTGGCGGGAGCGTTGCAGCCGTACATGTGAGGCCTGCAAGGGCGTCCGGGGGTCTGTGTACGCCCGGGCGAAGTCGAGCCGGGGTTCCCCGTCGGGCCACCAGCTGGCAGCCACGGCGTGTTCGCGCAGGCTTGCGCTGGCGCGGTCGAACTCGGTGCGCAGGGTGGGCTGGTTGGAGATGGCGTACGTGCCGGTGGTGATCCTGCGTGCTGCCCACTGGCGTCCTGAGGTCTCCAACACCCAGGCTTCGCGGGCATCGGCAATGAGGTAAGAATTGTCGTAGGCCCCTTCGATGGGGTTCTTTCCGCCGACCCCGGAACCCCATTGGCCGTGCATCTCGACCAGCTGACTCATGACCTCCAGCGCCTGCTCTGCGCTGGAGGCGCGTTCCAGGCCAAGGCGGACCAGCTCCATGCCCAGGATCCCAGGGGGCACCCGCTCTTCGGCCCGAGCGGCGGTGATGTTCGCGGCCAGGTCCCGGGTGAACAAGGCCTCGTTGCCGATGGCCACCCCCATTCGTTGAGCCCGAGCTCGTGTCCCCAGCACCAGTACGGGGAGGCGCCCAGGTGGGCCCAGCTGGTCGGGGCGTCGTCGATCTCCACGTAGGCAAGTGGCAGGCGCCGGCCGCCGGCGCCGCTACGGCGGGGATGGCGCCGCAGCGGCTGGGTTTCCCCTGCAGGGCGGTCGCTGTTCTTGCCCAACAGGGTGGCGCCCGAGGTGGTGGTGTCCGGCAGGGCGACGAACGTGTCGCAGCTCCAGGGTCGCATCGCTGGTCCTGTTCTTGTCGTCGGTCGGCGGGCTCAGATGGCCAGGGAGTCCTGCGTGGCGGCCGCGGGCACCGCGGCGGGGGCGTAGTAGCGGCCCTTGGTCACCGCGGTGATGCCGATGTGCAGTAGCGGCCCGATGATCATGGCCACGAAGGAGGCGTAGTAGATCGGGTAGATCCCGACGATGCCCAGGGCGCCGATGACCACGGCCACACCGAGGGACAGCAGGCCGCACGGGTTCCAGGCGCGAACGTCACCTTCGGCGAACTCGATGTCGTGGTCGCGCCCGAGCCGCAGCCAGCGGCGGCAGACGAAGTAGTCGGCCAGGATGATCAGGACCCAGGTGTTGGTGAGCACGCCCGCCACGGCCAGGAAGGTGCCGAGGTGGTTGATGACGTTTGTCGCGTAGAACACGACGCCGAGGACCCAGACCAGGAACATCCACCAGGGGCGGCCGGGGCGGAAGTGGGCGGCGACGTCGAACCCGCTGGACAGGGCGATGGAGCCGCCGTACAGGTTCATGACGTTGATGCGGATCTGGGTGATCACCACGAACAGGACACCGAGCAGGCCCATGAGGTGGACGAACATGAAGCCGGGGTCCTGGGCGTTGCTCTCGCCGACGCTGTGCAGCAGGGCGGAGCCGATGTAGGCGCCGAGGAAGATGACCGCGAACATCGGGATCAGCTCGAGCAGCATGATGCTGGCAGTGCCGCGGTAGCGGATCTCGCGCCGGGCGAACCGGCCGTAGTCGGTGGCCATGAGGCCCTGGAAGATCATCTGGCCGTTCGCGAAGCTGAGCGCACCCCACATGGCAGCCCACCCGGTGGCACCGGTTGCGTGCCAGGCCGACGGCCCGCCGGCGTCGTGCAGGGAGCCGACCCGGATGAGCGCGACGGCGAGCAGGACGAGGAAGATGGGGAAGCCCCAGGACTGCAGGAAGGACATGGCGTGCATGCCGCGCCACACGAACGCGATGTTGACCAGCCCCAGGATCGCGAAGATGGCGATGCCGCCCGCGGAGTTGATGGGTACGTGGAAGTACAGCGCGATCGCATGCGACACGATGGTGCCCTCGAACAGGAAGTAGAAGATGTAGTTCACCGCGTAGATGAACGACGTCACGGCGGCCCCGCGGCTGCCGAAGCCCAGGCCTCGGGACAGCAGGTTCTGTGACAGTCCTTCCCGGCTGGCGACGCGCATGGTCAGCATGCCGATGACGACGGACCCGAAGAAGAAGTAGCCGATGGGCAGGAGCATCTGCGGCCAGCCGACCATGAAGGACTGCTGGGCGCCGAAGGAGAAGAAGAACATCGCGGTGGCGTTGCCCAGCAGCACCAGGCTGATGGCCGGGATGCGCCAGCGCTGGGCCGCGGGGACCCTGTCGATGGCGAAGCTTTCGATCTGGTCGTCGATGGAGGTCGCGGGGCCTCTGAATGCGGCGCGAAGACTCATGAGCGTTCCGTTCCGGTGATGGCGGCGAATGGGGCGGGAAGGAGGGAACCTCCGAGGGTGGTCACGGGGGGTGGAGGGCACCGGCGGGGGCGCGCTGGGTTCGCAGCGATGCGGCGATGTCGCGGCCGATGCGCCCAAGCAGCCGCCCGGACAGCGCCGGGTCCGTGGCACAACCGGGGTCGAGCTCGTCGAGGGCGTGCACGGCGCGGAGCTGTGCCGTCGCCCACCGGCCGGGCGGCAGGGTGCAGCGTCCGGCCACGGCGACCGTGGGGACTCCCGCGCGCGCGGCGCGGGAGGCCACGACGATCGGCGCCTTGCCGCTGAGGCTCTGCGCGTCGAGGGAACCCTCCCCCGTGACCACGAGGCTGGCGCCGGCCACCGCGTCGTCGAACCCCACGAGGTCCAAGAAGAAGTCGGCGCCGGAGCGTACCCGCGCGCCCGCAAGCAACGCCGCGAAACCCAGACCCCCGGCGGCCCCGGCCCCGGGGACCTGCGCCGCACGCGACGGGGGCAGTGCGACGGGGGCGTTCGCGAGCAGGCCTGCCAGCCTGGTCAGGGCGGTCTCCAGCTGCTCGACCTGCCCGGGTTCGGCGCCCTTCTGCGGTCCGTAGATGCGCGCGGCCCCCTGCGGCCCCAGCAGCGGGTTGTCGACGTCGCTAGCCAGCACAAACTCGGTGCCGCCCAGGCGTGCGTCCAGGTCGTTGAGGTCGGCACGGGCCAGGTCCAACAGGCCGGCACCCCCGAGCCGCACGGGGTCGCCTCGGTGGTCGTAGAACCGCGCGCCAAGCGCCTGAAGAAAGCCGGCCCCACCGTCGGTTGAGGCGCTGCCGCCGATGGCGAGCACCACGGTGCGCACACCCATGTCCAGGGCCGCTCTTGTGGCCAGCCCGACTCCCAGACTGGTGGCAGCCATCGGGTTTCGTTGTCCGTGGGGCACCCGGCTCAGCCCGCAGATCTCGGCGACCTCAACGATCGCCGTGCCCGCCCGGCGGCCGATGCGCGCCCGCGCCGGCTGGCCGAGCGCCGTGGCCGCTGCTACCCACGTCGGGGCGAAGCCGGCACGGACCGCCGCGTCCAAGCTTCCGTCACCACCGTCAGCCACCGGCACTGGGCGCGTGACGACCGCTGCATTGCCGGCGCGAAGGCCGGCGTCCAGCGCGTCGGCCACCTGAGCCGCGCTGAGGGTGCCCTTGAACTTGTCCGGCGCGATGACGACGACGGGGGGTGAGGTGGGAAGCCCCACTCCGTCCAGCTCAACAGCATCGGCCCGCGTCATGCCGTCATCTTGTCTGACAAGTGTGCCTGTCTGTCAAGAGTCCAACCATGCAATGATACGGATCCAGGGTCTGTGGACCGAAGATCGCAGCGGCACCAGCCGCAGGGGAGGCGCCTCATGGCCCGGCCGTTGGCGGTGCACTCGGTCGTCGACGCACTAGTCGACGCCCTCCGTGAGCGAATCCTTGACGAGCAGTTGCCCGGAGGGGCCGTCGTCACCGAAACAGAGGTGGCCCGCGAGTACAACGTGGCCAGGCCAACGGCAAAGACGGCCATCGAGCGCCTGGTCGCAGGCGGACTACTCCACCGGGGCCCCCACAAGAGCGCTCGGGTCCCCATCCTCGGTCTCAGCGAGATCTGTGACGTGTACTTCGCTCGAAGCTGCCTGGAGGCTGAGGCGATGCGCCGTTTGGCAACCACCGGGACCGTGCCACGAGCCGCCCAGGAAGCCGCAGCCCAACTGGCCGCCGCGCAGAGCGCAGCGTCGGTCGCAGCCTTGGTGGAACCAGACATCCGCTTCCACCGAGAACTGGTCGACGCCCTCGGCAGCGAACGTCTGACGCGAGCGCACACCGCCCTCATGGCTGAAACGCGTCTGTGCATGGCCCAGGTTCAGGCCCACGAGCTTCTCCGCCCCGCCGAGATCGTCGCCGAGCACGAGGCCATCCTCAAGCAAGTAGCCGCGGGAAGTCCCGACGGCGCCGCCGCCGCCGTCATCGCACACATCGACCGAGCATGCACCCTGCTCACCGGCCATCTTGAAAACGCCGGTGCAAGACGAAACGAAGCCTAGGAGCAGGTACCGCGGAGCACCTCCCCCCGGACCCGGCCCGGCCCAGTAGGGGCGAATGACCGGCAGCCGGGTGCCCGCCGGGGAGGATGGCGCAGTTCGGCACAACGCCGGGCACGTCTCCCGCCAGACTCGACGCCGCTGGGTCTTGACGGCCGCGGCGTCGATGCAGGGGTCGCCATGCTTGCGCGCCTGAGCCTGCCGGCCGGCCTTCGGCCTCGGACGGGTTCAGATTTGATGCAGCTTGGGCGGGCGATGGAGCGCCAGAAGCGACGACGCGCGGCTGGCCGCCGAACAACCAGCACGTGTCCATGATCGACCGACAGCTCAGCGGCGCCGGCTGGTCCGTCCAGGACCGGAACAAGCTGAACCTGTTCGCCGCCCAGGGCGTCTCGGTCCGCGAGGTCGTCATGGCCGCCGATCACGGGCGCGCGGACTACCTGCTCTCCGTCGACCAGAAGGCCGTCGGCGTCATCGAGGTCAAGCCGCACGGCACCACCCTGTCCGGGGTCGAGTGGCGGAGCGCGATGTGCGCCACAGGGTTACCGCTCGAGGTACGCCTCAAGGCCGTCACGACCGAGGAGCGACTGCCGTTCGTGTTCGAGATCGTCGAGGACCTTACGGCCGCGCAGGTCGGTTTCGAGGCAGTTGCTGCAGCCCTGGAAGCCGCGGCCGAGGGCTGACCGGCCAGGTGGGACCCGGACGGCGCGGCACCCCGCCGGCGCCTCGAGTAGGCTGAGCGAGCGGGTCGCGGCGGTCGGTACTTCCCGAGGGAAGTCCTGAGGGTTGCCCGACTAAATCCGCACCCGTCCCCGGGCCTCTAGCTCAGTTGGTAGAGCATCGGACTTTTAATCCGCTGGTCGTCGGTTCGAGCCCGACGGGGCCCACTCGTGTACTGCCGACCCGGGCCGCTGCGCCCTGCGCGCCGGATCCGGCGTGCTGCCAACCTGCATCTGTGAGCGACGGTCAGCGGCCACCGCGCCAGCGCCAGAGTGACCAGCGCCTCCATCCCGGACCGACCGCCTGCGCTGGCCTAGGTATTTGCGCCGCGAACGGCTAGGCTTACGGCGTAAACAGGCCTGGGCACGCGGGCCGTCGATGCGATGCAGGGCGGGTGGGCGACTCATGACCAGCAGCCACACGCCCGGTGCCGGCGTCAGCCAGGCCAGACGGGCGATCGATCCCGCCGGGAGCTGGTCGACGGACGGGCTGGCCGCGCTCGGCGGGGGGACGACCGAGCCGGTGGCGCGTTTCCGCTTCGACGTGGTCGACGACACCTGGTGGTGGTCCCCGGCCATGTACGCCCTGCACGGCTTCGCCCCCGGCGAGGTGGTGCCCACGACGGCGCTGCTGCTGGCGCACAAGCACGCCGATGACCGGGTCCGGACCGAAGGCCGCCTGCGGGAGGCACTGAGCACGGGTGAGCCGTTCTGCTGCCGGCACCGGATCATCGACGCCTCCGGTCAGGTGCACATCGTCCTGTCCCTGGCCGAGCCGGTGTGCGACGAGCGCGGCACCGTCGTCGCCGTACAGGGGTTCTTCATCGACGTCACGGACTCCTTGCGCCGGGTCGCCGAACAGGAGGCCCACACGGCAGTCGTCCGCGCGACCGAGACCAGGGCCGTGATCGAGCAGGCAAAGGGCCTGTTCGTGGGGATCTACGGGATCGACCCCGACGCGGCCTTCAACCTGCTCCGCTGGCACTCCCAGCAGACGAACACCAAGATCCGGGTCCTGGCCGAAGGGCTGGTCGAGCACATGAGCCAGGCCCCGGTCGACGGGCGCAGCCCCGCCCGGCGGCTGAGCGGCTACCTCGGTCTCCCCCCGGGCTCCGGCCCGCAGCTGCCACCGACCGAGGGGCAGCCACCGCGGCCGACCATCCGTCCCTGACCCCTCGGGGTCCCCGACCGGCCGGCGTACGACGACCTGGGGACGGACCGCGGGCCGACGCTTCCCCCCGCGGCCGCGAGGGTGGATCCTCGGGACATGAGCACCGCCATCGCGGCCACGGGCCTGACCAAGTCCTTCGGGCGGGTGCGCGCCCTCGACGGCCTCGACCTCGAGGTGCGCACCGGTGAGGTGCACGGGTTCCTCGGACCCAACGGCGCGGGCAAGTCCACCACCATCCGGGTGCTGCTCGGGCTGCTGAGGGCCGACGGTGGCCAGGCGACCCTGCTCGGGGGGAACCCGTGGCGCGACGTGGCCGCCCTCCACCGGCGGCTCGCCTACGTGCCGGGCGACGTCAGCCTGTGGCCGACGCTGACCGGGGGCGAGGTGATCGACCTGCTCGGCCGGCTGCGGGGCGGCCTCGACGAGACCCGCCGCCAGGAGCTGCTCGAGCGGTTCGACCTCGACCCGACGAGGAAGGGCCGCGCCTACTCCAAGGGCAACCGCCAGAAGGTCGCCCTCGTGGCCGCCCTGTCCTCCGACGTCGAGCTGCTGCTGCTCGACGAGCCGACCGCCGGTCTGGACCCGTTGATGGAGAACGTCTTCCGCTCCTGCATCGAGGAAGAGCGTCGCCGGGGCCGGACCGTCCTGCTGTCCAGCCACATCCTCTCGGAGGTGGAGCACCTCTGCGACCGCGTCAGCATCATCAAGTCGGGACGCACCGTCGAGACCGGCACGCTCGCCGAGCTGCGCCACCTCACCCGGACCCACATCGAGGCCGTCCTGACCGGCCCGGTCCCCGCGACGCTCAGCGGGCACCCCGGTGTCCACGACCTGCGAATCACCGACCACCGCCTGACCCTGGACATCGACGCGGCCGAGCTCGGTGCGGTCCTGGGCACGCTGTCGTCGGCCGGCGTGACCTCCCTGCTCAGCGCACCGCCCACCCTCGAGGAGATCTTCCTGCGGCACTACGCGGTGGACAGCGTCGCCTGACCGGCCGGAGCGTGCCGGCGCCTCGGGGCGGCGTACGGCGGCGAGGTCCGACAGCGTCGCGAGCCAGGGAGACGGCCGGACCGGGAATGGCCCACTTGAGACGGCGACCACTGCTGATACCAAGCCCGCTGCATGCCACTGCGAGTCGCACGCGTGCACGGCAGGGCAGGGCGGGTGGAGGCTAGGGACGGACCACGGGCTCGTCGCCGTTCCACTGGAGCGGCAGCACGTTCATCCCCCGGTAGATCCGCGCCGGGTCCCAGGAGTGGAAGACCAGGAGGTCGTGGCCGTCCGGCCCGGTGACCACGTCCTGTCCACCCGGGCCCGTGAAGCGCCCGTTCGAGGACGAGGTGCTCAGCAGGGGAACGGGGTGCTTGCGGTACGGCCCCGTCGCCGAGGAGGCCGTCGCGTACCCGATCGCATACGCCTCGCCGGCATAGCTGTTCGCGGAGTAGAGGAGGACGTAGTGCGAGCCGTGCTTGACCAGCACCGGAGCCTCGACCACGGACCCCTCCCAGCCGGCGGTCTGCTTGACGAGCTTCGTCGCCGGCCCGGCCAGCGCCAAGCCGTCCCGGGACAGTGGCGCCATCTGCAGCCAGGTGTCGAGGCCACAGCAGTTCCCATCGTTCTTCCAGAGCAGGTACCGCGTCCCGTCGGTGTCGACGAAGGTGCTGGGGTCGATCGCGCCGCCCTCGTGCTTGGGGCACACCAGCGGGCGGTTCCCGACCGGCTTGAACGGTCCCGACGGTGACGCCGAGGCTGCAACCCCGATGCACTGCAGGGCCGGGCTGGTGCTCGCCATCACGACGTACATGAGGTAGCGCCCTGCGGACGTGACGGACACGTCCGGCGCCCAGGTCTTTCCTGGCTGAGCCCAGGTGGGCAAGGTCGGGAGGACGTCGGAGGCGGACACCGACCACGTCCTCCCGTCCCGCGAGGTCGCGAGCTGGACGTTGGCCGACGGGCTGTTGGTGGCGTAGGCGTAGAACGTGTCTCCCACCCGCAGCACGTCCGGGTCCGGGAAGTCCTGGTCGATGGCAAACCCCGTGGAGAGCGGCGACGACGAGGCCGGAGCCTGCTCCCTCGCCGCCGACCCCCCACCGCAGCCCGACAGGGAGCCGGCCAGGGTGACCGCGACGACGAGGGAGGCGACCCACAGGCGGGTCGGACGCACCGCTAGCCCTTGAGCCCGGAGCTGGCGACGCTCTCGACGATCTGGCGCTGCGCGAGGGTGAAGAGGATCAGGACCGGGACGGACGCGACCACCGCGCCGGCCATGACGATGCCGAAGTGGGTCGAGTACGCCCCCTGCAGCACCGACAGCCCGGGCTGCAGGGTGAGCTTCTCCGGGCTCAGCAGCACGTAGACCGGCCAGAGGAAGTCGTTCCAGTTGGCCAGGAAGCTCAGGACCGCGAGCGTGGCGATGGCCGGGCGCGAGAGCGGCAGGATGATCTGCAGGAAGATCCTGAGGTCCCCGGCCCCGTCGATCCGCGCCGCCTCCTCGATCTCCTTGGGCAGGCCGACGAAGAACTGGCGCAGGAAGAAGATCCCGAACGCGCCGGCGGCGCCGGGCACCGAGACCGCCCACAGGGTGTCGAGCCACCCGAGCCGCTCGACGATCAGGTAGTTGGGGATGAGGAAGATCACCGGTGGCACGAGCAGGGTCGCCACGATCGCCCCGAAGACCAGCTTCTTGCCGCGGAACTCCATGCGGGCCAGCGCATAAGCCCCCATCGAGGCGGTCACGAGGATGAGGGCGGTCTGCAGGGACGCCGCGGCGACGCTGTTGAGGAACCACCGGAAGATCTGCTGCTGGCCGCTGGACAAGGTGCGGTAGGCGTCGAACACAAAGGGTTTCGGCCACGGCGAGGCGGGCGCGTTGATCGCGTTGAAGTCGGTCTTGAACGACGTCAGGAAGATCCACGCCAGCGGGACGAGGATGGCCAGGGCCGTGACGATCAGGACGGCGTAGACCGCGACCCGGCCGGGCTTGGGCCGGCGCCGTCGCGGCGTGGGCGCGCGCCCGGCGACGGGCGTCCCCTTAGCCTCGGGGCCCGGGGCCGGCGTGGCCTGCGCTAGACGGTCTGTTGCCATGAGGACCTCTGCTCCTACTTCTCGCGCTGCAGGCGGAAATTGATCACGCTGATGACCGCGAGGAACGCGAACAGCACGTAGCTCATGGCCGATGCGGCGCCCATGTTGTTCTGCGACAGCCCTTGGTCGGCGATGTACATGACCGCCGTGCGGGTGGTGTGCCCCGGGCCGCCCCTGGTCATCAGGTAGGACTGCCCGAACATGTTGGCCGACGCCAGGATCGTCACCGTCGTCACGAACATCATGACCGGGCGCAGCCCGGGCAGCGTCACGCTGGTGAACTTGCGCAGCGGCCCCGCGCCGTCCACGGACGCCGCGTCGTACAGCTCGGCGTTGATCCCCTGGAGGCCGGCGAGCAGGATGACGGTGTTGAACCCCAGGGTCCACCAGACGGTCACGCCGACGAGGGACACCCACACCCACGGCGAGTCGACCGTCCACGGGATGTTGGCCGACACCCCGAACATGCCGAGCACGTGGTTGACGACGCCGAGCTGGGGGTCGAGCAGATACTTCCAGATCACGCCGATGACGGCGACGCCCAGGACGTACGGCGCGAAGAAGATGGCCCGGAAGACGTTGCCGCCCTTGATCTTCTGGTTCAGCAGAACCGCGATCAGCAGCGGGATGGCGACCAGGAAGGGCACGCTCGCGACGGTGAAGATCCCCGTCGCCCGCATGCTGTCCCAGAAGTCACCGGAGGTGAGCGAGCCGGGGGTGAAGAGCTGGATGTAGTTGTCCAGGCCGGTGAACGGCTGGTTCGGCATCAGCGGGTTCCAGAGGTGCAGGCTGACCCACAGTCCGTAGACCGCCGGCGCCAGCACGAACACCACGAAGAGGATGAGGAACGGGGCCAGGAAGAGGTAGGCCGTGCCCGTCTTGCGCCGCACCGCCGTGCCCCCGGAGCGCGAGCCCCGGGGGTTGACGGCGGGCAGCGAGACGTCAGCCACCGTACTGGCTCGCGTTCTGCTTGAGGATCTGGTCAGCCTTCGCGGCCGCGTCGTCGAGGGCCTGCTTCGGGCTCTTCTTGCCCAGGACAGCCTCGTTCAGCGCGGTGGTGATGGTCGCGTTCGCCGCGTTGATCCCCGGCGCCGTCGTCTCGTAGTGCGCATAGGGCAGCTCGGCGAGGAACGGCTTCAGGTGCGGGTGTGCCTTGACCAGCGACGGGTTGTTGCGGACCGTGTTGTCGGCCGGCAGCTCGCCGGTGTCCGCCCAGCCGGCGGAGTTGTCGTTCATCCACTTGACGAACGTCGCCGCCGCGGCCGTCTTGTTCGGGTCGCCGCCCTTGTTGGCCGGGAAGATCCAGTGCGTCGAGCTCGCCCAGACCGCCTTCTGGGTGCCGATCTGCGGGACCGGGGCGGCGGTCCAGTCGACCTTCGCCAGCGCGTCGTTGGTGGTCTGCCACACGCCGTTCCAGTTGAAGGCGGTCTTGCCACTGACGAGCGCGTTGAAGTTGCCGTCCTGGGCGACGTTCGCCGGGCTGTGGCCCTTCTTGATGAGGTCGGTCATCCAGGTCAGGGCCTGCACCCCGGCGTCGGAGTTGAAGGTCGCCTGGGTGACGCCCTTGTTGTACAGCTGGCCGCCCATCTGCCAGATCAGCGACTCGAACTCGAACGTCCCGGTGAAGACGTAGCCGTCGACCCACTCCCCCTGCATACCGGAGGCCTTCAGGGCGTCGAGTGCCTTGAGGTAGCCGGCCTTGTCGGTCGGGAGCGCTGCTGGGTTGAGGCCGGCCTTCTTGAGTGCCGCGGTGTTCACGTAGAGACCGAGCGGGGTCACGCTCCACGGGATCGCGTACTGCGCGCCCTTGTAGTTGCCGGCATCGAAGACGCCGGACGGGAAGTCGCTCGCGCCGTAGCCCAGCGTCTTGACGATGCTGTCGCTCTTGAGCAGCAGACCCTGCGCCGCGTACGTCGCGAGGTCGTCACCGTGGGCCACCGACACGTCGGGGCCCTTGCCGCCCTTGATCGCGAGGGGCATCTTCGCCGAGATGTCCGCCCACTGCATCGGGACGTCCTTGACGACGATGTTCTTGTGCGTGGCGTTGAACTTCTGGATGAGCTTGGGCACCAGGACGGGTGCGGCTCCTCCGGTCCACCCGTTCCAGAAGCTGATGTTCACCGCGGGACCGGTGTAGTCGCCGCCACCCTTCACGGCGCCCGCAGCGCCGGGTGCAGCTGAGCCGCCGCCGCAGGCGGCGAGCGATGCCCCGATGCCCGTGGCGACCGCCGCCGTGAGGACGCGCTGACCGAATCTCCTGTGCACTGTGCTCTCCTTCGAGTGTGTCGGCCCGCTGGTGACGTGGGTCACCCCGGACGGAGTGCCATCCCTGGGGCGGCTGGTGTTCTGCGATCGAGCTTCCCGCGAAATTACAGCGCTATAAATTGGCTGTCAATAGGTACCGGCGGATGTTCTCCGCCGTCCGGACGCTAGCCAGGGCCGCACTAGAGTCGTTCCCGGCGGTGGCGGACATCGACCCCGATCAGGTGAGGAGGAGGGCGATGGCGAGGGTTCGGCTGGAGGACGTCGCCCGCGTGGCCGGGGTGTCGATGAAGACGGTGTCCAACGTCGTCCACGACTACCCCCACGTCAGCAGCCGCACCCGCGAGCGGGTGCAGCGGGCGATCGACGAGCTGGGCTACCGGCCGAACGCCCTGGGCCGGCGCCTTGCGACCGGCAGGACCGGGCTCATCGCCCTGGCCCTGGCGGACGTCAGCGTCCCCTACTTCTCCGAGCTCGCGCGGGTGGTCAGCGGGGCGGCCTCCGAGCGCGGGTACCGGCTCCTGCTCGAGCTCACGGGCGGGACCCTCCAGGGCGAACGAGCCGTGGTCTCCAGCAGCGAGGCCGGGCTGGTGGACGGTGTGATCTTCCAGCCGTCGGTGATGTCCTCCAAGGAGATCGCACAGCACCGCGGAGACGTTCCCCTCGTCCTGCTCGGCGAGGGTGCCGCACCCCTGAGTGTCGACCACGTGATGATCGACAACGTAGCTGCCGCAACGAAAGCGACACAGCACCTCATCGCCCTGGGCAGGAGGCGCATCGCGTTCGCCGGCCACGAGGAGCATGGGCAGTCCGCGACGTCGACGCAGCGGCTGATGGGCTACCAGGAGGCGCTGGAGCAGGCGGGCCGGCGCGTCGACATGTCGCTGCTGCTCCCGAGCCGGTCGATCTCGTCCCACGACGCGGCCGAGTCCGTGGGTGCCGCGCTCGACCAGGGGGTGCACTTCGACGGCCTCGTCTGCCGCGACGACGTGGCCGCGATCGGCTCGCTCCGGGCGATCCAGGAGCGTGGGCTGAACGTGCCCGGCGACGTGGCGATCACCGGGTGGGACGACATCTCGATGGCCGCCTACACCTACCCCAGCCTCACCACCGTCGCGCCCGACACCCACGCGATCGCGCAGGTCGCCATGCAGATGTTGCAGGAACGCATCGGCGGCTTCGACGGCCTGGGGCGGCACCGCCTGGTGGACTACTCGCTCGTCGTCCGCGAGAGCGCCCCGGCCCCGGCCGGCTGACCGTCCGGCACCCCCACCTCCCATCGGCTGCCCGGCGACCACAGATTTACAGCGCTGGATATTTCGGCCACACTGTCGCCATGGATTCGGTGACGGTCGACAACAATGCCGGGGTGCGAGCCAGCCAGCAGGACGGTACATACCCGCGGCCGCAGCTTTTACGCGCCGCGTGGGCCGACCTCAGCGGCCCGTGGGCGTTCTGCTTCGACGACGAGAACAAGGGCCTGGCCGGCCGCTGGTACGCCGAGCCCTCCTTCGGGTCCACCATCGTCGTGCCGTTCCCTCCGGAGTCCCCCGCGTCGACGATCCACGACACCTCCCAGCACACGATCGCCTGGTACCACCGCGACCTCAGCGCGGCTGACCTCGCCGAAGCCGGACGCGACGCGCAAGGGAGCCGGGTGCTCCTGCACTTCGGTGCGGTCGACTACCGCTGCAAGGTGTGGCTCAACGGCACCTTCCTCGGCGAGCACGAGGGCGGCCACACACCGTTCAGCTTCGACGTGACCGACGCGCTCGAGGAGCGGGCCGCCCAGCCGCTGGTCGTCCGCGTCGAGGACGACCCGCTCGATGTCTCCAAGCCGCGCGGCAAGCAGGACTGGCAGGCCGATCCGCACTCCATCTGGTACCACCGCACCACGGGGATCTGGCAGCCGGTCTGGCTCGAGGCCGTTCCCGAGGCCTCGATCCGGTCGGTGCACTGGGTGCCCGACGTGCCGTCGTCCTGCGTGCGGGTCGCGGTCCGGCTCAGCGCGACCCCGCCCCACGCCGCGTCGGTCCGCATCGCACTCTCGTTCGAGGGCACTGACCTCGGCACCGTGACGGTGCCGGTCGCGGGCGAGCAGCTCGAGGCCGTCGTCCACCTGCCGAACCAGCGCAACGGCCAGGCGTACGAGCAGCTGCTGTGGTCACCCGAGCACCCCCGCCTGCTCGACGCCGTCGTCGTCCTGCAGCCCGACGACGAGTCGGCCGGGGACGTCGACACCGTGCACTCCTACCTCGGGCTGCGTTCCGCGGCCGTCGACCAGGGCGTGTTCCTGCTCAACGACCGGCCGTACTACGTCCGTTCGGTGCTCAGCCAGGGCTACTGGCCGCAGTCCCATCTCGCCAGCCCGTCCGCCGACGCCCTGCGGGCGGAGGCGCAGCTCATCAAGGACCTCGGGTTCAACGCCGCCCGGGTGCACCAGAAGATCGAGGACCCCCGCTTCCTGTTCTGGGCGGACACCCTCGGGCTGCTGGTCTGGGGCGAGACCCCGAGTGCCTTCGAGTTCAGCCCCGCGGCCGTGAACCGGATGGTCGCCGAGTGGACCGAGGTGCTCGACCGCGACCTGTCGCACCCGTGCATCGTGACGTGGGTGCCGCTCAACGAGAGCTGGGGCGTCCAGCACATCGCGCACAACCCGGCCATGCGCGACTACGCGCGGACGCTGTTCCACCTGACCAAGGCCCTGGACCAGAGCCGGCCGGTCGTGTCCAACGACGGGTGGGAGCACCTCGACTCCGACATCTGGTCGGTGCACGACTACGAGTGGTCCGCACCCGTCGTCCGCGAGCGCTACGCGGACGACGCCGCGCGGAAGCGGCTCCTCAGCGGGATGGGCCCGGCCGGCCGGCGGATCCGGCTCACGGACGAGCCCGAGCGCGGCCAGCCGGTGATGCTCACCGAGTTCGGCGGCATCCAGTTCACCGAGGGTGAGCCGGCCGACGACACCTGGGGCTACTCCCGCGCCGCCGACGCGGAGGACTTCCGGGGACGGGTCGGGGCGCTGGTCGAGGCAGTGCTGGCCAGCGACTTCCTCGCCGGCTTCTGCTACACGCAGCTGACGGACACCATGCAGGAGGCCAACGGCCTGTGCGACGAGCACCGGGTGCCGAAGCTCCCGGCCGCTGACATCGCCCGGATCGTGCGGGGGGACGCCCGCTACTGACCGTGCCGGACCGCCCGCTACTCCCCGTGCCCGAACCACCCAAGCGTCGCCACAGCACACCGAGCCGGCCCGAGCCCGCCGGGGGCCGCCGGGGCCTGACGGGGCCCGCCGGGCCCGCCGGGCGGCGTACCGGCGCTGGTGCCGGTAGCGTCGCGAGGTGGGGCACGGGCCCCGGCAGGCAACGACGGGAGTGGACGTGGTCGGTCGCTGGTACCGCAACGCCGTGATCTACAGCCTGGACGTGCGCACGTTCCAGGACTCCGGCGGTGACGGCATCGGCGACTTCGCCGGGCTGACCAGCCGGCTGGACTACCTCGCCCGCCTGGGGGTCACGACCCTGTGGCTCAGCCCCATCCACCCGACCACCGGACGCGACGGCGGGTACGACGTGCTCGACCACTACGCGGTGGACCCGGCGCTCGGCAGCCTGGGCGACTTCGCCGAGTTCCTCGACCAGGCCGACGAGCGCGGGCTGCGGGTGCTGATCGACCTCGTCGTCAACCACACCAGCAACGAGCACCCGTGGTTCACCGCCGCCTGCGCCGACCCTTCCTCGCCGTACCGCGACTGGTACGTCTGGTCGCGCGAGGAGCCCCCGGACCGCACCCAGGGCATGGTCTTCCCCGGGGTGCAGAAGGAGACCTGGACGTACGACGAGACGGCCGGTGCCTGGTACTTCCACCGCTTCTACGACTTCGAGCCCGACCTCGACATCAGCCACCCGGCCGTCAGGGCGGAGATCCTCAAGATCGTGGCGTACTGGACCCGGTTGGGCGTCAGCGGTTTTCGCATGGACGCCGCCCCGTTCGTCCTGGAGCAGACCACGCCGGGAGACGACTCGCCGCCGCGCGACTACGCCTTCCTGGTGCAGCTGCGCGAGGAGCTGTCGTGGAACCGCGGCAACGCCGTCCTGCTCGCCGAGGCCAACGTGCCTGACGACGAGCTGCTGGAGTTCTTCGGGGACGCCGACGGGTCCGCCAACCGGGTGCACCTGCTGTTCGGGTTCCGGCTGAACCAGGCGGTGATGCTGGCGCTGGCCCGCGAGGACGCGACGGCGATCGCCGAGACGGTGAAGGCCATGCCGGAGCTGCCGCGCCACGGGCAGTGGGCGACGTTCCTGCGCAACCACGACGAGGTGGACCTGTCCAACCTCAGCGAGGACGAGCGGGCCGACGTGTTCGCCGCGTTCGGGCCGGACCCGGACCAGCAGCTGTACGGCCGGGGTATCCGTCGCCGGCTGGCGCCCATGCTCGGCGGGGACCGGCGCAGGCTGGAGATGGCCTACAGCCTGCAGTTCACGATGCCCGGCACCCCGGTGCTGCGCTACGGCGACGAGCTCGGCATGGGCGAGGACTTGTCCCTGCCCGAGCGCACGGCGATCCGCACCCCGATGCAGTGGTCTGCCACCGCCAACGGCGGCTTCTCCACCGGCTCCGCGGAGGACCTCACCGTGCCCATGGTGCAGGACGAGACCTTCGGGTACGCCGCCGTGAACGTCACCGACCAGCGCCGCGACCCCGCCTCGCTGCTGGCGTGGTTCGAGCGGATGCTGCACACGCTGCGCGAGTGCCCGGAGGTCGGCGTGGGCCGGCACACCGCGATGACGGTCGGCCCGGCGCACGTGCTGGTGCACCAGGTCACCCACGGCAGCGGAGCGCTGCTGCTGCTGCACAACCTCGGCCGGACCCCGGCCCGGGTCGACGTCCGGGCCGAGGTCGAGGTCGACGGTCCTGTGCTGGAGCTGTTCGGCGACCAGGACTACGGAGAGCCGGACCTCGCCGCCCTGGAGCTCGCGCCGTACGGGTACCGCTGGATCCGCCTGCGGGGCGGCGCCGGCCGTCCCTGAGCCCGGCTGTTCCGTCCGTACGGCGGCCCCGCCACCCTTTCCGCAACTGCGGCACCTCGTTGGGCGACGCTCCGCATCCGCCGCCTGAAACGCGACACATCCGCCGCGGCTGCGGTTATCGTGGCCGTATGCCCTCGTTCCGGATCCGTGAGGCGGCCGAGCTGCTCGGCGTCAGCGACGACACCCTGCGCCGCTGGGCGGACGCGGGCCGGTTCGACACGACCGACGACGCCTCCGGCCGTCGCCGCGTGGACGGGGCCGACCTGGCCCGCCTGGCCCAGGAGCTGGCCGCGGCCGCCGACCGGGCCGACCTCGGACCGGTCGTCTCGGAGTCGGCGCGCAACCGGTTCCAGGGGCTGGTCACCCGCGTCGTGCGGGACACCGTCATGGCCCAGGTCGAGATCCAGTCCGGTCCGCACCGCGTCGTGTCGCTGATGAGCCGTGAGGCCGCCGACGAGCTCGGGCTCGAGCCGGGCGTGCTCGCCATCGCCGCCGTGAAGTCCACCCATGTCGTCGTGGAGGTGCCCGCCCAGCCGTGACCGGTTGGCGCCCTGCTGGAGCACCCAGCCGGAGCAGGCCAGCCGCGCCGACGCACCCCCGCAGGACCCACCGGAGCAAGGAGCAGCCATGCGACGTCCCACCCACAGCCTCGGAGTCGCCGCCGCGGCGGCCCTGGCGGCGCTCGCGGGCCTGTCGTCGCTGACGGCGTGCGGGTCGTCCACCGGGACCGCCGGGACCGGCGCCCCCTCGGCGTCCGGCGGACCGGCAACCGGCTCGAAGGTCACCGGTACGGTCACGGTCTTCGCCGCGGCCTCGCTGAAGGAGGCCTTCACCACCCTCGGCCACCGGTTCGAGCAGGCGCATCCGGGCGCGCACGTCGTGCTGAACCTCGGACCCAGCTCGGGTCTGGCCACCCAGATCAACCAGGGGGCTCCCGCCGACGTGTTCGCCTCGGCCAGCTCGAAGAACATGGACCAGGTCGTGTCCGCGGGCGCGGCCGCGGCACCACGGACCTTCGCGCGCAACGCGATGGAGGTCGCCGTACCGCCGTCCAACCCGGCGCGCGTGGCCTCGGTGCGGGACCTGGGCCGGCCCGGCGTGAAGGTGGCGCTGTGCCAGCCGCAGGTCCCGTGCGGCGTCACGGCGGCCACCGTGTTCGCGCGCGCGGGCGTGCAGGTGCACCCGGTCAGCCAGGAGCTCGACGTCAAGTCGGTCCTCGCGAAGGTGACGCTGGGCGAGGTCGACGCGGGCGTCGTCTACGTCACCGACGTCAAGGCAGCAGGCCGTCAGGTGACGGGGATCCCGATTCCCGCGGCCGTCAACGCCTCGACGTCGTACCCCATCGCCACGCTCTCGGCGGCACCGAACAAGTCGGCGGCACAGGCGTTCACCGACTACGTCCTGTCCGGGGAGGCCGCCCCGGTGCTGGCCGCCGCCGGGTTCGGCTCGCCATGACCCGTCACTCCGGGGCGCTGCAGGGCGGCGCGCGCGACGTGCGGGGCCCGGACGTGCGCGGGCGTGGCGTGGGGACCCTGCGGGACCGGGACGTGCGGGACCGGGACGCCGTGCCGTGGGCGCTCGGCGTACCGGCCTGTGTGGGCGCACTGTTCCTGCTCCTGCCGCTGCTGGGACTGCTGGTCCGGGCGCCGTGGCAGGGGCTCGGCCGCATCCTCGCCGACAGCCAGGTCCTCGACGCGCTGCGGCTGTCGCTGGTGTGCGCCACCCTCGCGACGCTGATCTCGGTGGTGCTGGGGGTACCTCTGGCGTGGGTCCTGGCGCGTGCCCGGGTGCGGGGCATCTCGCTCCTGCGGGCGCTGGTCACCCTGCCCCTCGTGCTGCCTCCCGTGGTGGGCGGCGTCGCCCTGCTGCTGGCGTTCGGCCGTCAGGGGGTGCTGGGCCGGCCGCTGGACGCGCTGACCGGGGTGACCCTGCCGTTCACCACGGCCGGGGTGGTGGTGGCCGAGACCTTCGTGGCCATGCCGTTCCTCATCGTGACCGTGGAGGGCGCCTTCCGGGCGGCCGACCGCGGGTACGAGGAGGCCGCCGCGACCCTCGGCGCCTCCCGCCTGACTGTCTTCCGCCGCGTCACCCTGCCGCTCGTCGGACCCTCGCTCGTGGCCGGCACCGTGCTCTGCTGGGCGCGGGCGCTCGGGGAGTTCGGCGCGACGATCACGTTCGCCGGCAGCTTCCCGGGGCGCACGCAGACGATGCCGCTCGCGGTCTATCTCGCCCTGCAGAGCGACCCCGAGGCGGCGATCGCGCTCTCACTCGTGCTGCTGCTCGTGTCGGTCGCCGTCCTCGGCGGCCTGCGCGACCGGTGGCTGCGCGCGGGCACGACGCTGTGATCGACGACGGGGCAAGGCCGGCCGGCACCACTGGCGGACCCGCGGCCGACGCGGCGCCCGAGACGGCGGCCGACACGGCGGGCGGACTCACGGCGGGCGGACTCACGGCGGGCGGACTCACGGCGGGCGGCGCGGGTGAGCCGCCGGGCGGCAGGGCGGGGGCGGCCGCCGGGGGCGCCCTCGTCGTCGACGGGTCCGTCCGGCGCGGCGACTTCATCCTCGACCTGCATCTGCGGGTCGAGCCGGGCGAGGTGCTGGGCGTCCTCGGCCCCAACGGCGCCGGCAAGACGACACTGTTGCGCACGCTTGCCGGCCTGGAGGCGCTGTCGGGCGGCACCGTCCAGCTGGGCGACCTCGTCCTCGACGACGCGTCGCACGACACGTTCCTGCCGCCGGACCGGCGCCCGGTCGGGCTGGTGTTCCAGACCTACCGGCTGTTCCCGCACCTGGACGTGCTCGACAACATCGCGTTCGCGGCACGGTCCCGGGGCGCGAGCCGCCGGGCATCCCGCGCCGCCGCGACGCCCTGGCTCGAAAGGCTGGAGCTGACCGGGCTGGCGACGCGCCGTCCCGGCCAGATCTCGGGCGGCCAGGCCCAGCGGGTCGCACTGGCCCGCGCGCTCGCCGCCGAACCGGGCCTGCTCCTGCTGGACGAGCCCCTGGCCGCCCTCGACGCCCGGACCCGCCTGACCGTCCGGGCCGAGCTGCGGCGGCACCTGAGCCAGTTCCCCGGCCCGGTGCTCGTGGTCACCCACGACCCGCTCGAGGCGATGGTCATGGCCGACCGACTCCTGGTGCTGGAGCACGGTCGCGTCGTCCAGCAGGGCTCCCCGGCACACGTCGCGGCGCGGCCGGCCACCGAGTACGTCGCGCGTCTGGTGGGCCTCAACCTCTACGCCGGCCGGCTGGACGTCCCGGCCGGCACGGTGGCCCTCGACGGCGGCGGCAGCCTGACGGCGACGGTGACCTCGGACCTCCGGCCCGGCGACCCCGTGCTCGTCGGGCTGCGGCCGTCGGCGGTGACCCTGCACACCACCCGACCCGAGCACGCGAGCCCACGGAACGTGTGGCCCGGCACCGTCGAGCACCTCGAGCTGCTCGGCGACCGGGTGCGGGTGCAGGTCGCGGGAGCCCCGGGAGCGCTCGTGGACATCACACCCGCGGCCGTCGCGGAGCTCGCGCTCGCACCCGGACACCCGGTCTGGCTGTCGGCCAAGGCCACCGAGACCGTCGCGTACCCCAGCCCAGTGGCCGTCGGCCGGCACGCCGTCTCCCCCTAGGCTGGGCGGCGCAAAGGGCTCCGTACGCGTCTGTTGAGTGGGAAGGCGCGTGCCTCGCCGAGCCCAGAGCAGCCTCGTCACGTCCCACCGCCGCCTCTTGGCGTTGGCCGGTCCAGGCTGCGGGCGTCGCGGCGACCGGGCTCGGCTACGCCGTCGGCTCGGCCATCGCCGGCCGGCTGGCCGCTGGGGTGGCCCCCGGCCTTCGCCGTCACCGTCGGCGCCGGGCTGCTCGGCACCTCCTGCCGGGAGTGCCGGGCCCACCCTAGCTCAGCCGGCCACGCGGCGCCTCCGCCCGCCCGCGGCCGGTTAGCGCGCAGCACGACCGCCTCGGCGAACGCCGTGTCGTGCTCGAGCAATCGCTCGCCGGTGCCGCCGGGCCGGTCCCCAGCTCCGGCTCACTAGATCACCTCCCGCATCACCGGGTCACAGGTCAAGGCCTGACCGGCCTCGTCGATGGTCAGGGCTTGGCGCTCACCGATGACGGGTTCCGCGCTCACCGCTGAGGGACCCGCCGAGGACTGAGGGTTCAGCACCCAGCGCCTCGCGCTGAGGGCTCGAGCTCGGACTCAGGGTCGGGCTCCCCCTGCCTCACGGCTCACGGCTCGCACGTTCCGCCGCGTGTCAGAGCAGGAGGGCTGGGCCTTCGTGGAAGGTGACCCACTTGCCGTGCAGAACCTCTCCGGTCGCGCCCTGGTAGGGCACCGGGGGCGCGACTCCGGGCCACAGCTCGTCCTGACCGCCCGGCCCCGAATCCAGATCCGGTCCGTGGTCGGTGTCCTCGTCGGGGTAGCGAAGATCCTCCAGATCCCCGACGTTCGTCGCGCCCGCCCTGTCCGGGTCGGGGGTCGAGATCCCGATCGTGTACACCTGCCCGGCCGATCCCGGCGCCGCCCCCTGCCGTGGCGCCGCCCGGTCTCGGGACGCGGGCGGGGCGTAGGTCGGGCCCGGCCCGATCGCGAACCCGCCGCGGGCCAGGAACACCAACCCGCCCGGCAGGTTCGCATCGCCGGTGACCGAGAACTCACCGCGGTGGTGCTCGTCGTGGTGGAACGGGCACAACCCGACCAGGTTGCCCAGATCCGTGCCGCCCCCGTCGGCCCAGTGGACCACGTGATGAACCTCCAGATGGGACCGGGCCACACACCCGGGAAAACGGCAGCCCCGGTCCCGGTCCAGCACCAACCGGCGGGTCCGCTCCGGCACGATCCGCAACGCCCGCCCGACACTGACCGGCACCCCCGCGGAATGCCACAACGGCCGCACCGACCCCGCACAGGTCAGCTTGGCCACCAGATGCCCCGGCAACCGCGGCCGCCCGGACAACCACCCACCCTCGGCATCCAGATGCACCCACACCCGAAACGACTCCCGCCGGCTACGGGAGGTCACCGCCCCCACCGAGCGAGCACACACCTCCGCCAACGCATCAGCCCAGGTCACCTGCCCGGTGCCCGCGCCGAACAGGGCGTCGCGGGCCTCGGCCAGCGCCGCCTCCACCAGCGCCCCGACATCGGCCGGAGCACTGAACCGCAGCTCGAACCGGCCACCCTCCCTAGAGTGCATCGACAGCTCCGCCGGCTCCCCCGCCCGACCGCCCTCATCCAACGCCGGCTCCACCGCCACCGCTCCGGAAACGAGGTCAGGCACGGCCTCGGAGCCGGCCTCCGAGTCGGCGTCCGAGCCCGAGCCGGACACCGCCCCGAACTCGGGGTCATCCCCGGTCGGCGGGTCGAAGGCATACCGCGACAGCACCCGCCCCAGCTGCGGCACACTCGCACAGACCGCCAGCTCGGCCACCGAGGCCTCCACATGCGCCGGCGCGTGCCGGGCCACCACCGCCACCTGGTCCACCGACAGCCGACCCGCCGCGAACCGGCCCATCACCACCGGCAACACCTCCACCCGCCGGGCCATCACCACCACCTGACGCGCCCGCACCGGCGACAACCCCGCCCGCAACACCAACCAGTGCTCCACCGACCGGATCCCCGCCCCCGCCCACCCCTGCGAGGCGATCGCCCGCGCCGTCAACGCCACCAACCGCGCCGAGACCTGATTCAGCTGACCACACACCACCGCCAGCTCCGCCTCCAACCGCTCCGCGTCGAGCCTCCGCTCGCTCGCCCATCCCCGGTCCCCACCATGAGCACCTATCGTACACCTGTTCGAACGCAGGGAGAAGGCCGTCCACAGCCCAATAACATTCCGTCACAGACCGATTCGCCATACCGGCGACCTCTGACAGCGGGCAGTCCGAGAGGCACCGACCGCTCCGCAGCCAGCCGGTCGGACGGATCCGAGCGCCGGCGACCGCGCCCCGCCCTACGATCGGCCCATGACTGCAGAACAGGTGCGGATCGGCCTCGTCGGCTACGGCTTCGGCGGCCGCACCTTCCATGCGCCCCTTCTCGCCAGCGCACCGTCGTGCGACTTCGCCGGGGTGGTGACCACCTCCGCCCCGCGCAGGGAGCAGCTGGCCGAGGAGCACCCCGACGTCCGTGCCTACGACGACCTGGATGCCCTTGCCGCCGACGGTGCCGTCGCCGTGGCGATCTCCACGCCGGCACACACGCACGTATCCCTTGCGCTGCAGGCGATCTCGCTGGGCATGTCCGTCGTTGTCGACAAGCCGTTCGCCCTCAGCGCCAACGACGCCCGCGAGGTGATCGCCTCGGCCGAGACCGCCGGCGTCGCGCTCAGCGTCTACCAGAACCGCCGCTGGGACTCCGACCTGCTCACCCTGCAGAAGCTGCTCAGCCAGGGCCGCCTCGGCGAGATCCAACGCTTCGACTCGAGCTTCGAACGGTTCGTCACCGAGTCGGCACCACCTGAAGCGGGCGGTGGCGTCCTGCGCGACTTCGGCAGCCACCTGGTCGACCAGGCACTCCTGCTGTTCGGCGCGCCGACGTCCGTCTATGCCGAGATGCGCCGCACCGCAGACGTCGTCACGGGCTTCTTCGTCACCCTGCAGCACGCCGGCGGCGTGCGCTCCCACCTCAGCGGCGACTGGCGCCAGGGAGCGCCCGCGCCGCGACTGCGGGTCAGCGGCACCGAGGGGTCCTTCGTCGTACCCGCCATGGACAGCCAGGAGCGTCACCTCATCGAGGGCCGCTCCCCCGCCACCGACTCCGACGGCTGGGGCCGGGAGGAGCCAGCCGACTGGGGCTGGATCCAGCGCGGCGACGACAGGGAGCCGGTGCCGAGCGAGCGCGGCCGCTGGGACACCTACTACCCCGCCTTCGCCGCAGCCGTCCGCGGCGACCGCGAGGTCCCGGTCGACCCCACCGACGCGGTGCTCGCCCTCGAGGTCCTCGAGGCCGCCGAACGCAGTGCCGCCGCAGGTGGAGTCATCACCCTCTGAACGCCCGCCGACGGCGCCCCATCAACCGGGCCGGCTCCCGTTGCAGAACGGCCTCGCGGCGCAGGGCGGCCTCACGGCGCAGGGCGGCCTCGCGGCGCAGGACCCGCCGTTGGCGGAGCGCGTCCGCCCGGCGGTTGCCGTCGGGGTCGAACACCACGTCGTACAGGCCGGCGCCCCAGGCCCGGTCGAGCGGCGTCAGGTGCGGGGCGACCACCGGTCGCAGGCGCCCCGGCGGACGCGGCCCGCGGCGACCGCCGTCGTGCCACGCCTGCAGCCGCGCCGCGGAGTCGGCGAAGGCCCGCACCATCGCGCTCGGGTCGTCCAGCTCGCGCGCGTCCGACCCGTCCAGCTCGAGGTGCTCGGCGGCAAGGCGACGGCGCAGGGCAGCGGCGAACGGCGAGGCGCCGTCCGTGCCTTCGTCCCAGACCGCCGCCGTGAGCTCGGAGTCGTGCGTCCACGACCGGCGGTTGAGGTTGTCCGACCCCACCGACGCCCAGACGTCGTCGATGATGCACACCTTCGCGTGGACGTACACCGCTGCCCCGGCGACGTTCTCGAGCCCGTAGATCGCCACCCGGTCCCCGCCCGCCGCCCGCAGGCTGCGCACGGCACGCTCGCGTCCGACGGCGTTGGGCGCCAGGGAGTGGCGGCCGCTGCGGTCCGGGTAGTGGGGAACGACGGCCACCAGCCTCAGCTCCGGGCGCTCGCGCAGCGCCTGGGCGAACGGCGCAGCGACCTCACTGGACCAGAGGTACTGGTCCTCGACGTAGATGAGGTCCCGTGCCGCCTGCAGTGCCTTTCCGTAGCCCAGCGCGACGCTCCGCTCACCCTCGGGTGCGAAGGCGTAGCCGCTGCGCCGCCGCGGGTAGGTGCGCAGCAGCTGCACCGCGTGCGTGCCGGTGGGCTCCGGGTCCGGCGCCTGCGGCGGCAGGTTCGTCCTGACCCCGCGCGGGCCGCGTCGACGGTCGTGCAGGCGGCGAACGGGGCTGCGGGTCAACGCCGCCGGGTCGTCCCAGCGCTCCCGGAAGACCGCCTCCACGTCACCGACCCCGGGGCCGGTCACCGCCAGCTGGATGTCGTGCCAGGCAGGGGTCGGGCCGTACGCCGCCGCCATCACCTGCGCCTGCGGGTCGCCGGCGTGCGAGCCGTCGTCGCCACGGCTGCGGCACACGTCGATCCCGCCGAGGAAGGCGATGTCCCGGTCGGGGCGCCTGTGATGGCGCAGGACGAAGAACTTCTGGTGGTGGGAGCCGTTGGGCAGGACGCGCATGTCGAGCAGGCACTGACCCCCGGCCGACTCGATCATCCGTGCCGCGATCGCGTTCTGCTCGGCCGAGAACCGCAGCGCCGCGGGCTGCGAGCGCCAGAGCAGCCCGCGGACATCCACCCCGCGCCGGGACGCCCGCGCCAGCACCGCGGCGATCCCGGTGTCCTTGCCCGGTCCCAGACGCTGGTCGGCGTCCATGCGCCAGCCCGCGAACATCACCAGGTCCCCCGCCCCGGTCGCCTCGAGCGCTGCCAGCAGCTCGGCGAAGTAGTCGGCTCCGTGCACCAGGGGGCGCACCCGGTTGCCGCTGGTCCAGGCACGCCGGTCCGCGTGCCGGGAGTCCAGGGTGGTCCAGGGGTTGCCCCGTTCGGTCGCGTCGAGGAACCAGTCGGAGGGGGGCACAACAGGATGCCTACCCGTTCGTACGGCGTCCGGGCAAGTCCACCGGTGGGCGAGCACTCGTGCGACGGCGCGCGCAACGGATGGCCCGAGGCCGGGCGGGACGGCATCCGTGACGGCACACGACGAGGGCCGGGACCACGGGGAGCGAGCGCCGTCCCGAGCCGCAGCCGGCGAGCGCCGTCCCGAGCCGCGGTGGGGGAGAATGGGGCGGTGCTGTCCGCCATGGCTCCCGCGCGCCGACGGCTGGTGCTCGCCGTGGCGGTACTGCTGGGAGCGGCCGTCGCCCTGGCGGGGACCCTGCTTCTCGCCCGCGCGCTGCACGGGACGCCCGCCGCCTCCGCGCCGGCCGTGGTGCCGCAGGACCAGCCGGGGCCGGTGCTGCTGGTTCCCGGGTACGGCGGGTCCGTCTCGGAGCTGAACCGGCTCGCCACCGCGCTGCGGTCCGAGGGCAAGGACGTCACCGTCGTACGGCTGCCGGACCACGGCCTGGGCGACCTGCGCGTCCAGGCCCGCACGCTTGCTGCGGCAGCGACCGCTGCACGAGCCCGCACCGGCTCGGCCTCGGTCGACGTGGTCGGCTACTCCGCCGGCGGGGTCGTGGCCCGCTACTGGGTCCAGGACCTCGGCGGCCGCGCGCAGACCCGGCGGCTGGTCACGCTGGGGTCACCGCACCACGGCACCGAGATCGCCGAGCTGGGCACGCTGTTCGCCGGCGCCTGCCCGGTCGCCTGCCAGCAGCTGCTGCCCTCCAGCCCCCTGCTGGGCGCCCTGGACCAGGAGAAGCCGCGCAGTGGCCCCCGGGTGGTCTCCATCTGGACCACGCAGGACGACGTGGTCCTGCCGCCCGACTCCGCCCGCCTGGCCGGGGCGCTGAACCTGACGGTGCAGAGCGTCTGCCCCGCCTCCAGGGTGCGCCACTCCGGCCTGCCCACCGACCCCCTCGTGCAGGGCATGGTGAGCGCCCAGCTCGGCTCCGGCCCGCCGCAGCAGCTCGGCAGCGCCGACTGCCGCCGGCTCAGCTCGTGATGTCCTTGGTCGCGAAGTTGGCCCAGGCCGCGCCGAGCAGCACGACGACGTAGACCCCCTGCAGAGCGACCCCCCGCTCGAGGTTGCTCCACAGGATCGGGTCGCGGAACAGGTCGACGAACGAGAGCCAGTAGCGCGTCGGCAGGTACGGCTGCAGCGCCCGCGCTGCGTCGATCGTCAGCAGCAGCGAGGACCCGATGAGGAACGCGAGCGCGCCGAGGCTCGCGGCGAGGGGCGAGTCGCTCAGGGTGGACAGCAGGACCGCCATCGCCGCGACCCCGAGCATCGAGAAGGCGATGTAGGCGATGGCGAGCAGGACCCGCCAGGCGATCTGGCCAGCGGTGAGGGAGGTCCCGGACACGCTGACGATCGCCTGCGACAGCGGCTGGTGGCCCAGCAGCATCCGCCCCACGGCGAAGCCGACCACGGCCACGGACAGCACCGAGACCAGCACGAAGGCGAACGTCGCGACGAGCTTGGCCACCAGCAGCCGCGTGCGCCCCACCGGGCGGACCAGGAGGTAGCGCAGCGTGCCGGCCTGCGCCTCACCCGCGACCGAGTCGCCCGCCACCACGGACACGGCCACGGGCAGGAAGAGCGGCAGCACGATCGCGAGGGCCGCCACGGCGAACAGGGACCCGTTGGCCAGGACCGCCGACAGGAACGCCGGCCCCTCTCCCGGCGGCGCGCTGATGCCGGTGACCGACACCAGCACCGCGACCAGCGTGGGCAGCGCGTTGAGCATCAGGATCGTTCCCCAGGTACGCGGCCGGCGGAAGAGCTTGGCCAGCTCGACGCCCATCATCGGCGCCCCCGGGACACGTCGGCCGGATCCACGCGGTCCCCCGCGGCACCGGTGCGCTCGTGCACGACGTCCTCGAGCGAGCGCCGCTCGGGCCCGAGCTCCAGGACGCGGATCCCTTCGGCGACGAGCCGGGCGTTCAGTCCCGCCACATCCGCCGTCCGGATCAGCAGGCGGTCGCCGTCGCGCGCCTCCACGCCGCCGTCCAGCACCGCGACGACCGACGCGACGTCGGGCGTACGGAGCATCGTGCGTCCGGTGGGCGCCTGCAACGTGGCCAGCTGCTCCTGCAGCACGAGGCGACCGCGGTCGAGGACCCCGACCCGGCTGCACAGCTGCTCCACCTCCGCGAGCAGGTGGCTGGACAGGAAGATGGTCGTGCCGGCCGCGTTCAGCCGCGCGAGCAGCTCGCGGATCTCGCGAATGCCTTGCGGGTCGAGGCCGTTGGTGGGCTCGTCCAGCACCAGCAGCCGCGGCTGCCGCAGCAGGGCCCCCGCGAGCCCGAGCCGCTGTCGCATCCCGAGCGAGTAGGCCTTGACCGGCCGGGACCCGACCCCACCGAGCCCGACCTGCTCCAGCGCGTCGTCGACCCGTCGACGGCGGCTACGCGCCCCACCGGTCGCCGGCCCGCTCGCGTCGAGCAGGCGAAGGTTGGTGCGCCCGGAGAGGTGCCCGTACGCCGCCGGCCCCTCCACCAGCGCGCCCACCGAACGCAGGACGTCGCGCCCTTCCTTCGGCATCGGGCGGCCGAGCAGCTCGACCGTCCCCGACGTCGCCAGCACGAGCCCGAGCAGCATCCGGACCGTGGTGGTCTTGCCCGAGCCGTTGGCGCCCAGGAAGCCGTAGACGTCGCCCACGCCGACGTCCAGGTCGACGTGGTCGACGGCGGTCAGGGAGCCGAAACGCTTGGTCAGCCCGCGGGTGCGGATCATGACGCCGCTCGTGCAGTACGCCGCAGCTCGCCGGCTGCCGCGGTCAGCGTGGCCTCGGTGACGGTGCCGGTCAGCAGCCATGCCGTCGCGAGCGTGTCGTCGTCCCGGCTCAGGAGGAGGCCGACCGGCCCGACCGCCAGGGCCAGTCCCTGAGGGGTGTCGGCGACCCCCGGCGCGGTGGCCAGCTGCCGCCGGACCTCGGCCGCCTGGCTGGGCGGGATGGGGATCGCCACGACCTCGGTCAGTCCGCGCCCGTAGAGCCCGACCGCTCCGTCCGGACGCCGCCGGTCGTTCCGGGGCAGGCCGGCCAGCGTGGCCGGTGGGACCACGGCACTGAAGCGGGAGAGGAACGCCACCAGGTCCGGCATGACCCGCTGGCGCACCCGTGACCCGGTCGGTGGGGAGAACGCGGTCACCGACGCCGGCGGGACGGCGGTGCTGAAGTCGGTGAACTCCGCGGTCATCGTCGGGGCGGTGCTCCTGACGCCGACGACGTCGACCCGCAACGGGATCGCGGAGGCTGCGTCCGCCCAGACGTCGACGTGGTCGACGGTGGTCCGCCGGTCGACCGGGCGCAGCCGCAGGCCCTCGGTGTCCCTGCCGGCGATCCGGCGGGAGGGCAGCGAGGTGACCTCGGCGGTGGTGGCGTCGGTGAGCAGGCGTTCGGCCAGCCCCGAGGGGAGCAGGTCAGCGGCAACCGGCAGGCGCACCCGCGGGTCGAGCACGACCTCCTCGAGGGTGGCGCGGTTGCTGTCGTAGTCCCACGTCCACAGGGCCGTCGGGGTGCGGTGCTGGCCCGTCTCCCCTGTGGCCGCGATGCTGTCGACCCGCCAGTCGCGCGCGCCACGCCACCACACCCTCAGCTGCGTCGTCCCCCCGAGGAGCCTGGCCACGGAGTCGAACTGACCGGTGACCGGCAGTGACAGCGCGCCGGTGGCGGTCGCGTACCCCGAGTACGGCGTGCGGCCCGAGCGGTGGATCCGCGCCAGCAGGTCACCGGCCCGTACGGCGGCCGCGCGCCCCGGCAGAGCGCCGACCAGCGAGGGCGTCGCGAGCAACATGCCCACACCCACCAGGACGACGAGCCATCGCCAGCGCCGGGCCATGACTCACCGTACGTCAGCGAGCGAGCGGGCCGGAGCCCGCGGACCGGACCCCGCGGCCGGCCGCACAAGGTTGCCTCAGAGGGCGCGCAGGTACTGCGGCGGCCACGGCGTGGACGCCGGCTCCACCTCGAGCTGCTGCGCCGCGTGGAGCGGCCAGTACGGGTCGCGCAGCAGCGCACGGGCCAGCAGCACGACGTCCGCCTCACCGGCGGCGAGGATGTCCTGCGCCTGCTTCGGCTCGGTGATCATGCCCACCGCGCCGGTCGCGATGCCCGCCTCGTCGCGCACCTGCGCCGAGAACGGCACCTGGTACCCCGGCCCGACCGGGATGCTTACGCCGGGCGCGAGCCCGCCGGTCGACACGTCGACGAGGTCGACCCCGCGCTCCTTGAGCACCCGGGCCAGCTCGACGCTCTGCTGGGCGTCCCAGCCCTCGCCCTCGGGCAGCCAGTCGGTGGCGGAGATGCGCACCAGCAGCGGCAGGCGCTCGGGCCAGACCCGGCGCACCGCGTCCACGACCTCCAGGGTCAGCCGCGTCCGGTTCTCGAACGACCCGCCGTACGCGTCGGTGCGCCGGTTGGCGGCCGGCGAGAGGAACTGGTGGAGCAGGTAACCGTGGGCCGCGTGCAGCTCGACGATCCGGAAGCCGGCATCGAGGGCGCGCTGGGCGGAGCGGGCGAAGTCGGCGACGAGCCCGTCGATGTCGGCCTGGCTCATCGCCGTGGGGGCGGCGTAGTCGCCGAACGCCACGTCGCTGGGGCCGAGGGTGGGCCAGCCCCCGGCTGACGCCGGGACGGACCCGCGCTCAGGGACGAACGGCGCGTACGTCGACGCCTTGCGCCCGGCGTGCGCGAGCTGGATGCCCGGCGTGGCCCCGGCGGAGGCGATCTGCGCTGTGATGGCCGCGAAGGCCTCCTGCTGCAGGTCGTTCCAGAGCCCGAGGTCCTCCGGGCTGATCCGGCCCTCGGCGTTGACCGACGTGGCCTCGGTGATCACGGCGCCGGCGCCGCCGACGGCGCGGGAGTGCAGGTGGGTGGCGTGCCACGAGGTGGGGGCCCCCACGCCGGGCCCGTTCGCCGCGGCGGAGTACTGGCACATGGCCGCCATCCAGATCCGGTTGCGGACGGTGACGTCGCGGAGGGTGATCGGCTCGAAGAGGATGCTCACGCCCAGTACCAAGGTGCTTGGCACGGTGGCTATTCCGCGGCGGACCCCGACGTGACGCGACCCACCTCCCGGCGACCACGTCCCGTGCCACGATGAGCCATGACCTACCTCAAGCCACCAGCCCTGACCGTCAAGGTCTTCAACAAGCTGGCCATGAAGAGCACCCTCTGGGGCGTCAACACCCTGGAGGTGGCAGGCCGCAGTACCGGTGTGGCGCAGCAGGTCCCGGTGATCCCGATCGAGCACGGCGGCACCCTGTACGTCGTCTCCACCCGCGGCGAGGCGGAGTGGGTGCGCAACGTACGCGCCGCGGGCGCCCTCCGGCTGGGGCAGAAGGGCGACCTCACGACGTACCGCGCCACGGAGGTGCCGGTCGAGCAGCGCTCGGCGGTCATCGCGGCGTACCGGTCCAAGGCCGGCAGGGAGGTCAACGGCTACTGGAAGAAGCTCCCGGCCGACGCTGACCACCCGGTGTTCCGGCTGAGCCGCTGACCCGGCCACCGGCAGCCCGGGACCGGTCCGCGGTCACACCGGCCCTCGGGGTCAGTCCTCGGTCACACCGGCCCAGAGGTTGATGCCCGCGTCGACGGCGTTCTTGTCGATCGCCTCGAGCTCGTCGGCGCTGAAGTCCATCTGGTTGATCGCGTCGAGGTTGATGTCGAGCTGCTCGACGCTGGAGGCGCCGATGACCGCGGAGGTGACGCGGGGGTCGCGCAGCGCCCATGCCAGGGCCATCTGCGCCAGCTTCTGGCCACGGCCCTGGGCGATCTCGTTGAGCGCGCGAACGTGCCGCAGCACGTTCTCCTCCAGGTGCGAGGCCTCCAGCGAGCCGCCGCGGGCCGCGCGGGAGTCCGCCGGGACACCGTTGAGGTAGCGGTCGGTCAGCAGGCCCTGCGCCAGCGCGGTGAAGACGATGCAGCCCATGCCCTGGGTCTCGAGCTCGTCCAGCAGGTCCTTCTCGATCCAGCGGTTCAGCATCGAGTACGACGGCTGGTGGATCAGCAGCGGGGTGCCCAGCTCACGGGCGATCGAGGCCGCCTCCGCCGTCTTCTTGGCCGAGTACGACGAGATGCCCGCATACAGCGCCTTGCCCGAGCGCACGGCGTGGTCCAGCGCCATCATCGTCTCGGCGATCGGCGTCTCGGCGTCGAAGCGGTGGGAGTAGAAGATATCGACGTAGTCCAGACCCATCCGGGACAGTGACTGGTCGAGCGAGGCGAGCACGTACTTGCGCGAACCACCGCCCTGGCCATAGGGACCGGGCCACATGTCCCAGCCGGCCTTGGTCGAGATGATCATCTCGTCGCGGTACGGCGCGAGGTCCTGCTTGAGGAACGTGCCGAAGTTGACCTCCGCCTGGCCGTACGGCGGACCGTAGTTGTTGGCCAGGTCGAAGTGGGTCACCCCGCGGTCGAACGCCCGGCGCAGCACCGCCCGCTGGGTCTCGGCCGGCTTGTCGTCGCCGAAGTTCTGCCACAGCCCCAACGAGATGACCGGGAGCTTGAGGCCGCTGGCCCCGGTGAAGCGGTACTGCATGCTGTCGTAGCGGTTCTCCGCGGCGTTGTATGTCATGCGGGCCAGTCTGCCGCAGGCCGCTGCGGCGCGCTCAGGCGTCCCGTCGCATGGGCAGGTGCATCACGCCGTCCTCGTCGTAGTCGGGGCCGGTCCGCATGAAGCCGAAGCGGGCGTACCAGCCCTCGAGGTAGGTCTGCGCGCCGATGTCGACCGCGTGCCCCGCGCAGAGCGTGAGGGCCGCCTGCACCAGCCGCCCCGACAGGCCCCGCCCCCGCGCGTCCCGCGCGGTGGCGACCCGCCCGATCGACCGGTCGCCGCCGTCCTGCACGACCCGCAGCGCCGACAGGACCCGTTCTCCGTCCTGGAACCAGAGGTGGCGGGTGCCGGGCTCGGCGTCACGCCCGTCCACGTCGGGGTACGGCGACCGCTGCTCGACGATGAACACCTCGCACCGCAGCTGCAGCAGCCGGTAGAGCTCGGTGGTGCTGAGCTCGGTGAACGTGGCGCAGCGCAGGACGGGGTCAGGCATGGGACCCGGGGGTGGCCGCCGCCGCCACATCAGCGCGCAGCAGCAGCAGGTCGACGAAAGCGTCTGCCGCGCCGAGCGGTTCGGCCACCGGCACACCGTCGACCGACCCCGTCACGCTGTCGGGCAGGCGGCCCGGGGCCACGAACAGCGACGCCACGGCCGGGTGCTGCGCCCCGCCGTGCCGCAGGTCGCGCACCGCGTCCGGCGGCGACGGCGCCGCCGCGGACGCGAAGGCAGCCACCGCCGGTACGCCGTGCGCCGCGCCGAGGTCGCGGGCCACCCCCTCCGCCGCCGATCGAGCCTCCGCCGAGCTGGACCCTGCCGAGGCCAGGACGATCGCGTCCACGTGGCCGGGGTGCGCGGCGGTCAGCCGCTCCCCGAGGGCACGCAGCAGGAGCCCCCGTGCCCTCGGCTCGTCACTGACCAGCGCCGGCGCCACGCTGACCTCCATCCGGCCCGCGACCCCACTGGCCTCGATCGCCTCGGGCACGTCGTGGGTCACGTGGTAGCCGGGGGTGAACAGCAGCGGCACCACGCGCACCGAGGTGAACCCGTCCGCCGCCATCCGCCGCAGCGCCACGTCGGGGGCCGGGGCAGTGAAGTCGAGGTGGCACGAGCGCACCGGCAGGGCGGACCGGAGCGCCACGGCCTGCACCAGCTCCTCGATGACGACGGCCGCCCGTGGGTCCCGGCTGCCGTGCGAGAGCAGGAGCAACCCGTGCATCGTCGCCCTCCTCAGATGTCCCAGTCGTCGGCGTGCTCGGCCGTCCCGGCCAGTGGGTCACCGATCATGCCAGCCGCGAGCGTCTGCCCGCTCTGGGAGTCGATCAGCAAGAAGGCGCCGGTGCGGCGGTGGCGGGAGTAGGGCTCGGCCACGATCGGCTCGGCGGTGCGCAGCCGCACGCGACCGATGTCGTTGAGCTGGAGGTCATCGCCGGGCACGACCTGCACCGAGTCGAGGTCCAGGACGCCGTCCACGGCCCCGATGACCGTGCGGGTCGTGCGCGTGGTGTGCTTCAGCAGCAGCCGGCTCTTCCTGCTCAGTGGCACGTCGGAGAGCCAGCACAGCGTGGCGACGAGGTCACGCGTCGGCTCCGGCGACTGCGCCGCCGCGGCGATCAGGTCGCCACGGGCCACGTCGATGTCATCCGAGAGCCGCAGGGCCACCGACATCGGCGCGAAGGCCTCGGAGAGCTCGCCGTCCGCGGTGTCGATGCCGGCGACCGTGGTGCGGCGACCGCTCGGCAGCACGACCACCTCGTCACCGACCCGCACCACCCCGGCGGCGATCTGGCCGGCGTAACCGCGGTACTCGCGGTGGGCGACGTCCCGCGCGGCCTCCTGCGGGCGCAGGGTGAGCTGCACCGGGAAGCGGAGGGACTCGGCGCCCGGGTCCTCAGCCACGGGAAGGGTCTCCAGCACCTCGAGCAGGCTGGGCCCGGCGTACCAGTCGGTGCGCGCGGACCGGTCGACGACGTTGTCGCCCTCGAGCGCCGAGACCGGCACGGTCCGCAGGTCGGGGAGGCCGAGGTCGGAGGCGACGGCGGCGAGGTCGGCGCTCACGCGGGCGTAGACGTCGGCGTCGAAGCCCACCAGGTCGATCTTGTTCACGGCCACCACCACGTGCGGCACCCGAAGCAGCGCGGCCACGGCGAGGTGGCGACGGGTCTGCTCGAGGACGCCCTTGCGTGCGTCCACCAACAGCACCACGGCGTCCGCGGTGGACGCCCCGGTGACGGTGTTGCGGGTGTACTGCACGTGCCCGGGGCAGTCGGCCAGGATGAAGGACCGGTCGCCTGTGGCGAAGTAGCGGTAGGCCACGTCGATGGTGATGCCCTGCTCGCGCTCGGCGCGCAGGCCGTCGGTCAGCAGGGCCAGGTCGGCGTGGGCGAGGCCGCGGTCGCGCGAGACCCGCTCGACGGCGTCCAGCTGGTCGGCGAGCACGGACTTGGAGTCGTGCAGCAGCCGGCCGACCAGTGTGGACTTGCCGTCGTCCACGGAGCCGGCGGTGGCGAGGCGGAGCAGGGTAGGTGCGCCCATCAGAAGTAGCCCTCCTTCTTGCGGTCCTCCATGGCGGCCTCCGAGATCCGGTCGTCGGCGCGGGTGGCGCCCCGCTCGGTCAGCCGGGTGGCGGCGACCTCCACCACGACGTCGTCGACCGACACGGCGTCGGACTCCACCGCCCCGGTGCAGGACATGTCGCCGACGGTGCGGTAGCGCACCTGCCTGGTCACCACCTGCTCGTGCTCCCGCGGCTGCGACCACGGGCCGACGGCGAGCCACATCCCGTCGCGCTGGAAGACCTCGCGCTCGTGGGCGTAGTACAGCCCGGGCAGCTCGACCTGCTCGCGGGCGATGTAGCGCCAGATGTCGAGCTCGGTCCAGTTCGACAGCGGGAACACACGGACGTGCTCGCCGGGACGGTGCTTGCCGTTGTAGAGGTTCCACAGCTCCGGCCGCTGGTTACGGGGGTCCCAGGCTCCGAACTCGTCGCGCAGGGAGAAGATGCGCTCCTTGGCGCGGGCCTTCTCCTCGTCGCGCCGGGCACCGCCGAAGACCGCGTCGAAGCGGTGCTCGACGATCGCATCGAGCAGCGGCTGGGTCTGCAGCGGGTTGCGCGTGCCGTCCGTGCGCTCGGAGAGCCGGCCGTCGTCGATGTAGTCCTGCACCCGAGCCACCTCGAGGCGGGCACCGAGACGGGCGACGGTGCGGTCGCGGTAGTCGAGCACCTCGGGGAAGTTGTGCCCCGTGTCGACGTGCAGCAGGGTGAACGGCACCGGCGCAGGCCAGAAGGCCTTGGCGGCCAGGTGCAGCATGACCACGGAGTCCTTGCCGCCGGAGAAGAGCAGCACCGGCCGCTCGAACTCGGCCGCGACCTCGCGGAAGATGTGGATCGCCTCGGACTCCAGGGTGTCGAGGTGGTCCAGCCGGAGCCGGCCGGCGGCAGCCACGGGGGCAGCGGCTCCGGCGGGCACGGCGGGAACGGTCACGTCGTTCAGCACTGCGCTCATGTGTGGATCCCGCACTCGGTCTTGTCCTTGCCCGACCAGCGTCCGGCCCGGGGATCCTCCCCCGGAGCCACCTTGCGCGTGCAGGGCGCGCAGCCGATCGACGGGTATCCCTGCAGCGTCAGGGGATTGCGGGGTAGGTCGTGCTCGACCTGGTAGGCCTCGACGTCGGCGTCGGTCCAGGCCACCAGCGGGTTGACCTTGACCAGGTCGTGCTTGTCGTCCCAGACCACGACAGGGGTGGTGGCACGCGTGGGCGCCTCCACCCGCCGTACGCCGGTGACCCAGGCGGCGCGGCCCTCGAGGTTGCGCGCCAGCGGCTCGACCTTGCGCAGGAAGCAGCAGAGGTTCGGGTCGCGGTCGTGCAGCTTCGGACCGTACTCGGCGTCCTGCTCGGCCACGGTCTGGCGCGGCAGGGCGTCCACGACCGTCACCGGCAGCGAGCGGGCCACGGTGGCGCGGGTTTCCAGGGTCTCGGGGAAGTGGTAGCCGGTCTCCAGGAACAGCACCTCGACGCCGGGCAGCTGCTCGGCGAAGAGGTGCGCCAGGATCGTGTCCTGCATCGAGGCGGCCACGATGAGGTCCCGGCCGAAGCTGCGGACGGCCCATGCGGCGACCGCCCGGGCGGTGGCGCCCTCCAGCGCGGCGCTGACCACGGCGAGGGCGGCGTCGCGCTCCTGCTCGGGCAGCCCGCGCAGGTGCGCGGCGTCGATCAGGGGGACGGTGGTCGTCATACCAGGAGCTCCTCGTCTGCTCGCAGGGCCCAGGTGGCGAACCGCTCGCCGGGCTCACGGTCCGTCACGAAGTTGCGCACGACCCGCTCGATGTAGACCGGGACCTGCTCGGACGTGGTCTTGAGCCCGCGCACCTTGCGACCGAAGCCCGCGTCGAGCCCGAGCGTGCCGCCGAGGTGCACCTGGAAGCCCTCGACCTGGTTGCCCTCGTCGTCGGTGACGATCTGGCCCTTGAGGCCGATGTCTGCGACCTGGATGCGGGCGCAGGAGTTGGGGCAGCCGTTGACATGGATGGACAGCGGGACGTCGATCTGGTCGATGACGTCCGCCAGCCGCTCCTCGAGCAGGCCGACGGTCCGCGTCGCGGTGGCCTTGGTGTCGACGATGGCGAGCTTGCAGTACTCCAGGCCGGTGCACGCCATGGTGTGGCGGCGGAACACCGACGGCTCGGCCTCGAGCCCGAGGTCGCGCAGCGCCTGCACGAGCGGGCCGGTGCGCTCGTGCTCGACGTCGAGGACGAGGAGCTTCTGGTGCGGGGTGAGCCGCACGCGGGCGGAGCCGTGCGCCTCCGCGGTGTCAGCCAGCCGGATCAGCTGGTCGGCGGAGATCCGGCCCACGACGGGGGCGGCGCCGACGAAGTAGCGGCCGTCCTTCTGCTCGTGGACGCCGACGTGGTCGCCACGGTCGTCGGTGGGCGCAGGCGCCGGGCCGTCGGGCAGCGGCGCCTTGAGGTACTCGGTCTCGAGCACCTCGCGGAACTTCTCCGGGCCCCAGTCGGCGAGCAGGAACTTCAGCCGGGCCTTGTGGCGCATCCGGCGGTAGCCGTAGTCGCGGAAGACGGAGACGACACCGGCCCACACGTCGGGCACGTGCTCCTCGGCCACGAACGCGCCGAGCCGCACGGCCAGCCGGGGGTTGGTCGAGAGGCCGCCGCCGACCCACAGGTCGTAGCCCGGACCGAGCTCGGGGTGCTCGACGCCGACGAAGGAGATGTCGTTGATCTCGTGCACCACGTCGTTGGTCAGCATGCCGGTGATCGCGGACTTGAACTTCCGCGGCAGGTTGGAGTAGGCGGGGTCGCCGATGTAGCGGCGCTGGATCTCCTCGATCGCCGGCGTCGGGTCGATCAGCTCGTCCCGGGAGATCCCGGCGACCGGGGAGCCGAGGATGACGCGCGGGCAGTCCCCGCAGGCCTCGGTCGTCAGCAGGCCGACGCCCTCGAGCCGCTCCCAGATCGCGGGCACGTCCTCGACACGGACCCAGTGCAGCTGGATGTTCTGACGGTCGGTGATGTCGGCGGTGCCGCGGGCGTAGTCCCGGGACACCTCGCCGATGACGCGGATCTGCTCGGTCGTGAGGGCGCCACCGTCCACGCGAACCCGGAGCATGAAGTACTCGTCCTCGAGCTCGTGCGGCTCCAGGGACGCGGTCTTGCCACCGTCGATGCCCGGCTTGCGCTGGGTGTACAGCCCCCACCAGCGGAAGCGCCCGTGCAGGTCGTCACCGCTGATCGAGGCGAAGCCCTGCTTGCTGTAGACGTCCTCGATGCGGGCCCGCACGTTGAGGGCGTCGTCCTCCTGCTTGAACCGCTCGTTGGCGTTCAGCGGCTGGGTCTCGCCGAGGGCCCACTGGCCCTGGCCGCCCACCTTCGGGGCGCGCCGGGGACGGTCGGTCCCGGCAACGTCGACAGCGGAATCGGTCATAACTCAAAGTTTGACATGCCCAAAGGCGCGCTAATACATCAGTGTCATGATCCGGACGCGGCCCGCACCTCGGCCAGCAGAGCCACCTTGTCGCCGGCGTAGCCGACCATCCAGTGCGGGCGGATCCTGAGGTAGGCGATGTCAGGGTCCCACGTCGTCGGCGAGCTGCCGTAATGGGCTGTCAGGTGCGCCTCGGTCGGGGCCCAGTCGGGGTCCTCGCGCCGGAGGAACTCCGCCCGGCCGTGGCAGAAGACGCCCAGGTCGTCCCCGACGAGGTGGGCGGCGCTCACCGCCGGCCGCGCCCGCAGGTGGCGGGCCTTGGCCGCGGCCCCGCTCGTGGTGAACACCCAGCGGCCGTGCAGGAAGTGGCCGTCCGCACCGCTCACCCGGGGCTCACCCGTCGCCGTCACGGTGGCCACCGCAAGGGTGCGCATGCCGGTGAGCAGTTCGCACAGCTCCCGGGCGTCCAGGGCGCGCGGTGGGGTCACGATGGCGCGCAGGTGCTCGGTGGCACCGGACAGCGACGCCTCGAGCAGGCTCTGCAGCGCGGTGATCTCGGCCGGTGTCTCCTCCATCTCTCCACCATGGCCCAGGTGTCGGGGCGCTGCCGTAGGTTTCGGGGCATGACCTGGGAGCCCGCTGACGCCCTCCGCCGGATCGCCTTCCTGCTGGAGCGCTCACGTGCCGGCACCTACCGCGTCAAGGCGTTCCGCGGGGCCGCCGCCACGGCCGCCGCGACCGACCCCGAGGAGCTGCGCGCCCGGGCCCGCGCGGGCACCCTGTCCGACCTGCCCGGCATCGGCTCCGCGACCGAGGCGGTCATCCGGGAGGCCCTGGCGGGGGAGACCCCCACCTACCTGGCCTCGCTGGAGGAGAAGGCCACCGCACCCCTCGCCGAGGGCGGGGACACCGTCCGGGCGGCACTGCGTGGCGACCTGCACTGCCACTCCGACTGGTCCGACGGGGGCTCGCCGATCCAGGAGATGGTGCTGACCGCCGTCGAGCTCGGTCACGACTACCTCGTCCTCACCGACCACTCCCCCCGGCTCAAGGTCGCCAACGGGCTCTCGGTGGAGCGACTGACCAAGCAGCTCGGGGTGGTCGCCTCGATCGACGAGGCGCT
The DNA here is from genome assembly GCA_963696105.1 of uncultured Actinomycetota bacterium. Classification (GTDB taxonomy): domain Bacteria; phylum Actinomycetota; class Actinomycetes; order Actinomycetales; family Dermatophilaceae; genus CAVRTM01. Next base: position 1,465,749 of record CAVOIP010000005.1, on the reverse strand, counting down.
GCCGGACTTCTCCCTGCTCAAGGGCATCGAGGTCGACATCCTCGACGACGGCGGGCTCGACCAGACGCCGGAGATGCTGGACCGGCTCGACGTCGTGGTGGCCTCGGTGCACTCCAAGCTGCGGATGGCCTCCGCCCCGATGACCCGGAGGATGGTCACGGCGGTGTCCAACCCGCGCACGAACGTCCTCGGCCACTGCACCGGCCGCCTCGTCGAGGGCGACCGCGGCACCCGCGACCAGAGCGCCTTCGACGCCGCCGAGGTGTTCGCCGCCTGCGCCGAGCACGACGTGGCCGTGGAGATCAACTCCCGCCCCGAGCGGTGCGACCCCCCGGACGAGCTGGTCGCGATGGCCCTGGAGGCGGGCTGCCTCTTCTCCATCGACAGCGACGCCCACGCGCCGGGGCAGCTGGACTTCCAGGCCTACGGCTGCGCCCGGGCCGAGCGCCTCGGCGTCCCGGTCGACCGGATCGTCAACACCTGGGAGCTCGACCGCCTCCTGGCGTGGGCGCGCCCCGCCTGACCACCCGCCGCCACACCAACCCGCCGGGACACCGACGTACCGACGGCGGCGACGCTCGTCGGCAGCGACCGTCGTCGGCAGCGGGGCGGCCACCGCCGTACCGGCCTGGTGCTCCGCGGTCGGCAGCCGACCCCGGCTACGGGGGCGATTCGCCGATTTTCACAGCACGAAGCGCGGCGGTCGAGCGCCCACTTTGGAGATTGGGCGATCTCTCCCCTATGCTTCCCTAGTCCTCGACGGATCCGAGCTGCTGCTCGCTGGGCGGCGAGGGACCTCCGAGGAGATCGGATCCAGGTCCCCATCGTCTAGCGGCCTAGGACCCCGCCCTTTCACGGCGGTAGCACGGGTTCGAATCCCGTTGGGGATACGCAGTAAAGGCCTTACCCAAGGCCCCGTAGCGCAGTTGGTTAGCGCGCCGCCCTGTCACGGCGGAGGTCGCCGGTTCGAGCCCGGTCGGGGTCGCTCGAGATGACAGAACGGCCGCCCTCCGGGGCGGCCGTTCTGCGTTCCCAGGCCGGACGACCCGCAGCGCACCCGTGAGGGGCGCCCATGGGGACCGGTCCAAGTGTGTGGCCGGCACACACACCGGCCGGAGGACCGCAGCCCTAACCTCGTGGCTCATGTCCACCCCAGCCGACACCGGCCCCCGCGCCTCCGAGACCGACCTCACCGGCCGCACCGCGATGGTGACCGGCGCCGCCAGCGGGATCGGCGCCGCCTGCGCCGTACGCCTGGCCGCGGCCGGAGCCCACGTGATCGCGGTCGACCGGGACGAGCACGGCCTCGCCGACCTGACCCGAGGCACCGACATCGAGCCCCTCACGTGCGACCTGGCGGACCTCGACGCCGTCAGCGCGCTGCCCGGGGCCGTCGACGTCCTGGTCAACAACGCCGGCATCCAGCACGTCGCCCCGATCCAGGACTTCCCCCCGGAGCGGTTCGACCTCATCATCCGGCTCATGCTGCAGTCGCCGTTCCGCCTGGTGCGACGGGTGCTCCCGCACATGTACGACGCCGGCTGGGGCCGTGTCGTCAACGTCTCCAGCGCGCACGGGCTGCGCGCCAGCGCCTACAAGTCGGCCTATGTCACGGCCAAGCACGGCCTCGAGGGGCTGAGCAAGGTGATCGCGCTCGAGGGCGCCGACCACGGCGTCACCAGCAACTGCGTCAACCCGGCCTACGTGCGGACCCCACTGGTGGAGAAGCAGATCGCCGACCAGGCCGCCAGCCACGGCATCCCCGAGTCCGAGGTCCTGGAGAAGGTGCTGCTCGAGCCGGTCGCCGTGAAGCGGCTGATCGAGCCGGCCGAGGTCGCCGACCTCGTGGCCTTCCTGTGCGGCCCCTCGTCCGCCTCCATCAGCGGCTCGTCCTTCTCCATGGACGGCGGCTGGACGGCGAGCTGACCGCACGGCACCACCGCACCACCCCGGCACCGCACCCCCGCAGCACCCGCACGCCCCCACGCCCGCCGGCATCCCGGCGGGCGTCCCCTCCCTCCGTCAGGAGCACCCCCATGTCACGCACCAGCGACCTCGAGCCGGACACACGGCGCAGGTCACCCATCGCGCGCATCGTCGCCGCGAGCCTCGTCGGCACGACCGTCGAGTGGTACGACTTCTTCCTGTACGGCGTCGCCGCGGCGGCCGTCTTCCCGCACGTGTTCTTCCCCAACGCCTCGGACCCGCTGCAGGCGACGCTGCTGTCCTTCGCGACGTACTGGATCGGCTTCGTCTTCCGCCCGCTCGGCGGCCTGGTGTTCGGCCACTTCGGTGACAAGCTCGGGCGCAAGAAGCTGCTCATCGTCTCGCTGCTGATGATGGGGGTGGCGACGTTCGCCATCGGGCTGCTGCCGAGCCACGCCCAGGTCGGCGTGCTCGCGCCGGTGCTGCTGACCGTGCTGCGCTGCATCCAGGGTTTCGCCCTCGGCGGCGAGTGGGGCGGCGCCGTCCTCATCGTCTCCGAGCACGGCAGCCCGCGGAACCGCGGCTTCTGGGCCTCGTGGCCGCAGGCCGGCGCCCCCGCGGGCCAGCTGATCGCCAACGGCCTGCTCGCGTTCCTCGCCGTCTTCCAGAGCGACGACGCGTTCCTCGCCTGGGGCTGGCGCATCCCGTTCCTGCTGTCCGCCGTGCTGGTCATCGTCGGCCTCTGGGTCCGGCTGCAGGTCGAGGAGTCGCCGATCTTCCGTGAGGCGACCGAGCGCGCCACCGCCCGCGCCGCCGCCGGCGTCATCGACAAGATGCCGATCTTGCTGGTGCTGCGCACCTACCCGCGCGAGATCCTCACCGCGATGGGCGCCCGCATGGCCGAGAACGTCAGCTACTACATCTTCACCATCGTCATCACGACGTACGTCACCGAGCACCTGGGCCTGGGCAAGTCGTTCGCCCTGAACGCCGTGCTCATCGCCGCCGCCATCCACTTCGTCACGATCCCGATGTGGGGCGCGCTCTCGGACCGGATCGGCCGCAAGCCCGTCTACCTCTTCGGCGCCGTCGGCGTCGGCGTGTGGGCCTTCGCGTTCGTCGCGCTGCTCAACACCAAGAGCTTCCCGCTGGCCGTCATCGCGGTCATCGTCGGCCTGCTCTTCCACGGCGCCATGTACGGCCCGCAGTCAGCCTTCTTCTCCGAGCTCTTCGGCACCAAGGTCCGCTACTCCGGGGTCTCGATCGGCTACCAGCTCGCCTCGATCATCGCCGGCGGCCTCGCGCCCATCATCGCGGTCAAGCTGCTCAAGGCCTACGGCAGCGGCACCCCCATCGCGGTGTACGTCGCCATCTGCGCCCTGATCTCCGTCGTGGCGGTCGTGTCCTACCGCGAGACCCGCGACCGCGACCTGGCCACCGTGACCAAGGGCGAGTCCGTCTAGCCGCCCGGCCACCGTCGTCCGCCCCCGCGCCGAAGCATCGGCGCGGGGGCGGACCTGCTTAGATCGGCCCGATGTCCACCGACCCCAACCCCGCGCTGCAGCTGCTGCGGCTGCTGACCCGCGGCGCGTCGACCGCCGAGATCGACGCCGTCGACGCCGACCCCGAGGCGCGTGAGCTCGCGCTGCGGATCCGCTCGGCCTTCGCCGCCCAGCGCCGCCGGGAGGCCGAGCTGACGGCCCTGGTGGACACCGCCCGCGACCTCGCCGCGCTGCGTGACCCCTCCGTGATCCTCGGTGCCATCGTCCGGCGCGCGCGCACGCTCCTCGGCACGGACGTCGCCTACCTCACGCTGTACGACGCGCAGGCCGGCGACACCTTCATGCGCGCCACGGACGGCTCGGTGTCGGCGCGGTTCCAGTCGGTACGGCTCAGCCTGGGTGACGGCCTCGGCGGGCTGGTCGCCTCGACGCACCGTCCGTACTGGACCGCCGACTACTTCGCCGACCAGCGGTTCGCCCACACCGGGACGATCGACACCGCCGTCGGCGACGAGGGCCTGGTGGCCATCTGCGGCACCCCGCTGCTGGTCGACGCGCAGTTCGTCGGCGTGCTGTTCGCCGCCAACCGCGCTCCCCGCCCGTTCTCCCGCGAGGAGGTGGCGCTGCTGGGGTCGCTGGCCGCGCTCGCTGCCGTCTCGATCCTGCAGACGCGCGCCGCCGCGGACACCGCCGAGGCGCTGGACCGGCTCTCCGAGGCGCACGCCGCGGTGCACCGCCACACCGCCGGCGTGGAGCGCGCGGCGGCGGCACACGACCGCTTCGCCGAGCTGGTCCTGGCCGGTGGCGGCGTCGACGAGATCACCGCGGCGCTGGCCGAGCTGACCTGCGGCTGGGTCGCGCTGCTGGACCAGGCCGGTCACCGGCTCAGCTGCACCGGGCCTGTGCCGGCCCAGCTGCCGGTGCTCGAGGCGGCGCGCCGCGGCTCGGGTCGGCTGGTCCGCCACGACGGCATGTGGGCCGTCACGGTCAAGGCCGCCTCGGAGCACCTGGGGTTCCTGGTGATCGGTGGCGTGCAGGACCTGGACGACCCGGACCGGCGCACGATCGAACGGGCCGGGGTCGTGACGGCGCTGCTCCTGCTGTTCGAGCGGGCCGCTGCCGACGCCGAGCAGCGGATGCGCACCGACCTGGTCTCCGACCTGGTGAGCGGGCGCGGCGAGCCCGCCGTCCGGGTCGCGCGGGCCCGCAGCCAGGGACTCGACCTCGGCGAAGGGCATGCGGTCCTGGTCGCGCGCGGCCGCCCGGGCGAGCCGCGCCGGTCACTGGTGATGTCCGCCCACGCGGCGGTGGGCAACGGGGCGCTGGTGGGTGAGCACGACGGGGACGTGGTCGCCCTCGTCCCCTCCGCCGACCCACACCAGTGTGCCGGCCGCGTCGCCGCGCGGATGGGCCGGTCGGTCGAGGTCACGGTGGGCGCCGCCGGTCCCGTGTCGTCGGTGGAGGACGTCCCTCGCGCGTACGCCGACGCCCGGCGCACGACGACGGCGCTCGTCCGCCTCGGGCGCACCGGCACGGGAGGCTCGGCGGACTCGCTCGGGTTCGCCGGCCTGCTCTCGGGCTCCGCGCCCGACGTGGGGGCGTACGTGACGCGGGTGCTCGGCAGTGTCCTGGACTACGACCGGACCCGCGGGACGGACCTGCTCGGCACGCTCGAGGCGTACTACGCCGCCGGCGGCAGCCCGCGGCACGCCGCCACCCGGCTGCACGTCCACGCCAACACCGTGGCGCAGCGGCTCGAGCGGGTCGGGCTCCTGCTCGGCAGCGACTGGCAGCAGCCGGAGCAGTCGCTCGAGCTGCAGCTCGCCCTGCGGCTGCGGCGCCTTCTGCGGTCCTGACGCCCACTCGCGCCGTACCGTCCGCTGCCTGGGACGGGACGGTCGGGGCGGTGGGTCAGAAGACGGAGTAGCCGCCGTCGATCGTGAGGATCGAGCCGGTCATGAAACCGGAGGCGGGGCTGGCCAGGAACAGGACCGCGGGGGCGATCTCGTCCGGCGCCGCGCCACGCTGCTGCGGGGCGTCGTCGATCCAGTACCGCTTGAACTCGGGCCGGTCGATCGGCGTCATGTCGGTCACCACGTAGCCGGGCGCGACCGCGTTGACCCGCACCCCGAGCGGCGCCCACTCGGCGGCGAGGGAGCGCGTCAGGTGGTGCACTCCCGCCTTGGAGGCGTTGTACGCCGGTTGCCACTGCGGGCGGTTGACGATGTCCGCCGACATGGAGCCGACGTTGACGATGACGCCGCCACCGGCCTCCACCATGCCCTTGCCGAAGATCTGGCAGCCGTGCCAGACCCCGGTGAGGTTGACGTCGATCACCTCGTTCCACTCCTCCTCGGTGACCTCCAGCGCCGGCCGGTGGATGCAGGTGCCGGCGTTGTTGACCAGGACGTCGACCCGGCCGAACCGCTCGACGATCTCGCCGGCCGCCCGCTCGACGTCCGCGCGACGCGCGACGTCCCCGTCGAACGCAGCGGCCGCAATCCCCTTGGCCTCCAGCTCGGCCACGACCTCGGCGCTCCGGGCGGCGCTCCGGGCCAGGATGGCGATGCTGGCACCGGCCTCCCCGAGGGCGTGGGCGAACGCCCGGCCGAGGCCGCGGTTGCCGCCGGTCACCACGGCGACCTTTCCCGTCAGCGTGAACGTGTCGAGCACAGTCATGGATGGCTCCTCAGGGGTCGGCCGTGCCGGGTCAGCGCGTGGTGCGGTGCCTCACGGTCGCACCACGCTAGCCCGAGGAGAACCAGCCCGGGATGTCGCTTCCAGATCGGCGCCGAGCCGTGCTGGTCCCAAGCCTGTTGCCTGCCGAAGCGTGAAGCGGTACCTTCACAACTATGAAACGTTCCCTTCACGTTCTCGCGCTGTCCCCCGCCCTGCCACCCCGTTCCGCCGTGAGCGGGCAGCTACCGACATCCCGGTCCGGTTCCGTTCGGTCGACCAGCTGGCTCAGGGCGCTCACCACCGGGCGCCGATCGCCGTTCGCCCCGCCACCCGCCCACGACAGTGCACCGCAGCGGGACCTGCCCCTGTACGGCGCCGCCCGCGTGCGACGCAGCGACCTGCTCGACCGGGCCGAGCGGCTGCGCACGCTCGGGTGGTGAGCGGGCCACAGCCCCCTCTCGGCAGGCCTGCAGCTCAGACACCCGAATTGCTTCCATTTGACGGAATGCTGTTCTATCTTTCGGAATGTGCAGCGGGACGACACGGCCACCATGGCCGAAGGGGAAGACCCTCGTGCGCGACTGGTGGGCTCCGACCGCGTGTTGGCGATCCTCGCGGAGCTGGCGGTCCACGCGGACGGGATCGGACTGGATGACCTCGCCCGCACGGTCAAGAGCCCCAAGCCAACCGTCCACCGGGCACTTGTCGCGCTGCGCCGGGCCGGCTTCGCCACCCAGGGCACCCACGGGCACTACGTGCTGGGCGACGAGTTCCTGAGGCTCGCGTTCGCCCATCACGAGCTCCGCCCCGACCACGTCCGCGTGCGTCCCGCGCTCCTGGCCCTCGCCGAGAGGTTCGGTGAGACCAGCCACTACGCGGTGCTGTCTGGCCGTTCCGTCATCTACCGCGCCAAGGTGGACCCCCCTGTCGGAGCCGTGCGGCTCACGTCCACCATCGGCGGACGCAACCCGGCGCATTCCACGGCGGTCGGCAAGATGCTGCTGGCCCACGCGCTTCCCGACGACGAGGCTGTGCGCGACTGGGCGGCCTCTGGGCAGCTGGAGGCCCGCACCGAGCACACCATCGTCGAACCTGCGCGCCTGTCCTCCGAGCTGAGCGAGGTGCGCGAACACGGCTTCGCGATCGAGAACCAGGAGAACGAGATCGGTGTCAACTGTCTTGCTGTCCCGGTCTGGCTCACCTCGCCCAGCCAGCCCAGCGGGGCCATCAGCGTCAGCGGTCTCACCTACCGCACACCGCTGGAAGCACTCGTGGAGGCGGCCGAGGAGATCGTCTCCATCGTCAGGTCCACGACCGGCTCCGCACTCCGGTAGGCACGTACCCCCGCGCCACCGGGCACGCACCCGTCCTTGTTCCCGCCCCCTACCACAGCATCGGAGAAAGCCTTGAGGCTCATGCGCGTCGGCCCCGCAGGACAGGAACGACCGGCGGTCCTCGCAGACCCGCACCATTACGTCGACGTCTCGGACGTGGTGGACGACTTCAACGAGCGCTTCTTCGGCGAAGGTGGCGTTGCACACCTGCAGGAGCTCACCGCCGCTCGACTTGCCGCCGGGCAGCTTCATTCCCTGGACGGGCTACGGATCGGGGCCCCGATCGCGCGACCGCATCAGATCCTTTGCATCGGGTTGAACTACAGCGACCATGCCGCAGAGACCGGCCAGGCGGTGCCCGACGAGCCCATCGTCTTCACCAAGGCGCCCAACACCCTCGTCGGCCCCAACGACACTGTGCTCATTCCCCGCGGCTCGACCAAGACCGACTGGGAGGTGGAGCTCGGAATCGTCGTGGGCCGGCGCTGCAGCTATCTCGCCGACGAGCAGGAGGCGGAAGCCGCCATCGCGGGCTACACGCTCGTCAACGACGTGAGCGAACGAGCCTTTCAGCTGGAGCGGGGCGGCCAGTGGGTCAAGGGCAAGTCGGCGGAGACGTTCAACCCATGCGGTCCCTACCTGGCAACTCCGGACGAGCTGCCGGACGTCCTCGCCCTGGGCATGTGGCTCGATGTGAACGGCGTACGGCGCCAGACCGGCACCACCGGGACCATGCTGTTCGGACCGGCGTACATCGTGCACTATCTCAGCCAGTTCATGGTCCTCGAGCCGGGAGACCTCATCAACACCGGGACGCCTCCCGGTGTCGGCATGGGGCTGGAACCCCAGGTCTGGCTGCAGCCGGGGGACGTCATGGAGCTGGGGATCGACGGCCTCGGCGTCCAGCGTCAACAGGTGGCGGGCGCCTAGCTCTCCCCAGCGTCTCCGACGGCCGAGCCCGACCCGCTGATGGGTGAAACAGGCTTGATACAGGTCTTGTCAGAGCGTTAACACCTGTATAGCGTCAACGCCATGAACCGCCCGAGCGTGACGGCGCGACGCACGGACAGTGCGCTGTGGGAGCAGATCGCGCAGACACTCGCCGAGGAGGTCTCCGGCGACTCGCACCTGGGCGAGCGCCTGCCCAGTGAGGCCAAGCTCGGCCGCCGGTTCGGTGTCAGTCGGGTGACCCTGCGTCAGGCCCTGACGAGCCTTGAACAGCGCAACATCGTGCACCCGCAGGCAGGGCGGGGGTGGTTCGTCGGCCCGGCGCAGGCCGCGCCCCCGGTCTCCGAGGAGCCGGGCGTCCTGCAGTCCTTCACGGAGATGGCGCTGCTGCGCGGCCTGACGCCCGACTCCGTCGTCCTGCACTGTCTGCGCCGGCCGGCCGAGTGGGACGAGGCGCAGGACCTGGGGATGGTCCCCGGGGCCGAGGTGATGTCACTGCGTCGCCTGCGGAGGCTCGACGCGATCGCCGTCGCCGTCGACCACAGCGTGGTCCCCGGGGCGTTGCTTCCCGACGCCACGCCGGAGGAGTTCACGCAGGGCTCCCTTTACGCGGCGCTGCAACGCAACTCGGTCCGACCGTACCGATCCGACTACGAGGTCCAGGCGGTCGCTGCCGACGCCGAGCAGGCCGGCCTCCTCGGCGTCGACGTCGGCACGCCACTGTTGTCCGCCCGTCAGATCTGCACCGACGTCCACGGCCGTCCCGTCGAACGCGGCCACATCACCTATCGCGGCGACCGGTACCGCTTCCGCGCCGTCCTCCAAGCCTGAAACACCCTCTGCGGCCACCAACAGCGTGGCCGCTCCCCTGAGAAGAGGTCTGCCCATGCTTCGTGCCACTCCGGGCCGGTACGCCGGCCTTGCTGCCCTGACAGCCGTCGCCCTCACCGCGGCTACCGGCTGCACCGCCTCAGCCCCCAGCAGCGGCTCAGCCACCGGCAGCGGGGGTGGGAACGCCGACAAGGCCAACCTCACCTACTGGTACTGGGGCGAGGGCGACGCCCCCGGCGCCAACGACTGGATGAAGGCCAGGGTCGCCGCCTACGAGAAGCTGCACCCCGGGGTCAGCATCAAGCTCGTCCCCCAGTCGACGGACACGCTCATCGGCGCGTTCACGACCGCCGCCCAGACCAAGACCGGTCCGGACATCGCCACCCAGTGGGCCACCATTCCAGTCCTCTCGCAGGTCTGGGCCGGCGCGGTTGCCCCGCTGTCGGACTACGTGCCGGCGGACCAGCGCAGCCACTGGGTCGGCACGCAGGAGAACATGTACAAGGGCAAGCTCTACGCGATGCCCCTGTACCTCATCGGCGTCCCCCTGGCCTGGAACAAGCAGCTGTTCGCCAAGGCGGGGCTGACCGCCGCGCCCACGACGTTCGACGAGCTGCTCGCCGACTGCGGCAGGCTCAAGGCCGCGGGCGTCACCCCCATCGGGATGGGCAACAAGGACGGCTACTTCGGCGCCTGGTTCTTCTCCAACTACGGCAAGCAGAACCTGGACAACGTCGACCAGCTCAAGCAGGCGGTGATCGGCAAGGCCAACATCGCCGACCCGAAATACACCGGCTTCTACGAGGCGATGCACCAGCTGAAGTCCCAGGGCTGCCTCAACGACGACATCGCGTCCCTGACCCTTGACCAGGGCATGGCCAAGTTCGGTTCCGGGCAGGCGGCGATGGCCTGGGGGACCGACGGCATCGTCACCAAGTGGGCCAAGCAGCTCGGTCAGGACAAGGTGGGCGTCACGCCCTCACCCAAGTGGGGCAACGGGAAGCTCGCCGACGTCTACAACACCACGCAGTCCTCGTCGGCCTTCATCACCTCCTGGTCGCCCAACAAGAAGGCGGCCGCGCAGTTCCTCACCTGGCTGCACGAGCCGGCGAACCTCGCCAGCTGGTACGAGACGACCGGGATCTTCCCTGCCGACACCAGCTTCAGCCCTTCGTCCATCAAGACAGACCTCGGCAGACAGCTCTGGAAGAACGACGCCTCACGGGGGGCGGTGTGGCTCGAGAACTACCTCCCGCCGTCGGTGGACGGCGACGGTAACCTCGCCGCCGGACAGGTGATCACGAGCGGCGGCAGTGTGAAGGAGGCCGTCGACACCTTCACCAAGGCGGTCGAGAAGTGGCGCTCGCAGAACCCCGCCGAGGTGAAGAACTACACCGCCTGGGCGCAGCCGTGACGTCCACCCGGTCGCCGGACCCGGCAGCGCTGGAACGCGACCACACGGGAGCGGCGGTTCGGGGCGCGACCCCTCGCACCCGCCGCCGCTCCTGGTGGCCCTACCTCTTCGCGCTGCCCGCGGTGGCGGCCCTCGCGTTCGGGTTCCTCTTCCCGCTCGTGTCCGTCGTGCGCAACAGCCTCTACGCCGGCACGTTCTACGACCTGCAGTTCGTCGGTCTGGGCAACTTCAAGGCCCTGCTGACGGACGACGTGTTCCTGCGAGCCGTCACCAACAACCTCCGGCTGCTGCTCACCGTGCCGCTGATGACGGTGCTGGCCCTGCTCATCGCCGTCCTGCTGCACGAGGGAGTGAGGGGCTGGCGCATCCACCGCGGGGCGGTCTTCTTCCCCTACATCCTGCCCGCAGCCGGGGTCGGCCTCGCGTTCAGCGCCTTCCTGCAGTACAACGGCGCCCTCAACGAGCTCCTCCGTGCCATCGGCCTCAGTGCGCTCGCCAAGGACTGGCTCGGCTCCCCTGGTTTGGCCATCTGGTCGGTCGGCGGAGTCGTCGTCTGGCAGCAGCTGGGCTTCGGCGTCGTCGTGTTCCTCGCGGCGCTGCTCTCGCTGCCGCACGAGGTGACCGAGGCAGCGCGCCTCGACGGCGTGTCCTGGTGGCAGCTGCAGACCAGGGTGCAGATTCCCCAGATCCGCACGACCATCGAGTTCTTCGCCGTCACCGAGGCGATCACGGTGTTGTCGTGGGTGTTCACCTACGTCTACGTCATCACCGGCGGTGGGCCCGGCAACAGCTCCACCGTCATGGAGTACTACATCTGGAAGAACGGCTTTGCGCAGGGATCGGTGGGGCTGGCGAACGCCGCCGCTGTCTTCGTCCTCGCCCTCGCCGCAGTCCTGATCGTGGCGTACCTGCGGCTGCGCCAGCGCCCCGACGACTCAGGAAGTGCCCTGTGAAGCTGTCCTTCATCCCCCGGCAGATCTTCCTCACCCTGGTCACCGTCGCCGCGCTCGCACCGTTGGGCTTCATGCTGGTGACGAGCGTGAAGACGCCCGACGACTACCAGCAGCACCCGTTCGGGCTGCCCACGTCGCCCACGTTCGCCAACTACGTCACGGCCATCGTGGACCTGCCCACGCTGCGCTGGGCGATGAACAGCATCATCGTCACCGTCCTGGCCGTCGCGGCATCAGGCGTCATGGGCGCGCTGGCGGCCTACGCGATCACGTTCGGCCGGTTCCGTGGCCGCGGGCTGCTGATGAACGGCAGCATCGGCCTGATCATGGTGCCGCCGGTCGTCCTCCTCCTGCCGATGTTCGTGACGATGGTGAACCTTCACCTGGTCAACACCCTCGGCTCGGTGATCCTGTTCTACGCGTGCCTGCTCGTGCCCTTCTCGGTGTTCTTCCTGACGAACTTCTTCAGGTCGGTGCCGAAGGAGCTCATCGAGGCCTCGACGGTCGACGGCGCCGGACCACTGCGCACGCTCTGGTCGGTCGTCCTGCCGATCTCACGGCCCGCGCTGGTGACGATCGCCGTGGTGAACGCGGTGTGGGCGTGGAACGAGCTCCTCATCGCCCTGGTGTTCCTCCAGGACGAGAACCAGCGGACGCTGATGGCAGGGCTCACGCTCTTCCAGGGTCGCTACGTCACCAACCAGCCGCTGTTGCTCGCCGTGGCCACCTTGTCGATCCTTCCCGTCGCCGTCTTCTACCTGCTGACCCAGCGGACCTTCGTGCGCGGGTTGACGTCGGGGATGGGCAAGTGACCGCGCCGCACGGGAACCCGACGGTCCTGATGTTCGGTGAGGTCAACCCGGACATCGTCGTGACGGCGGTCCCCGACCTCACTTTCGGCCAGCGCGAGGACCTCACCGGGCGCACCACGATGACCGTCGGCAGCTCGGTGGCCATCACCGCCTGCGGGCTCGCCCGACTCGGCACGCCCACCGGTCTCGTGGGCGTCATCGGGGACGACGCCTTCGGCGCCTTCATGCTTCAGCGGCTGCGAGACCGGCAGGTGCTCGTGGACCGGGTCCGCACCGTTGCCGGGGGCCGCACCGGCTCCTCCGTGATCCTCGTCCGCCGCGGGGACAACAACGACCGGCACATCCTCACGGACCGGGGCGTCATGGGCGACCTGCGCGCCGATGACCTGGACCTGCGGCAGTCGTCCGGCGTGCGACACGTCCACGTCGGTTCCTGGTTCCTGCACACCGGAGCCGTTGCGGGCCTGCCGGACGCCCTGGCCGAGGCGAGGAAGCGCGGGATCTCGACCTCGATCGACCCGAACGACGACCCCGCTCGGGAGTGGGACTCCCACCTGCCGGAAGCGCTGCGCCACGCAGACTTCTTCTTCTGCAACGAGTCCGAGGCAATGGGCGTCGCACGAGTCCTGGGCGGCGGTGAACCGGCCACCGCCCATGCGGCTGCCGAGCGGATCCTCTCCCACCTGGCACCCGGCGGCATCGTCATCCTCAAGTGCGGCCACCGGGGGGCGTACGCGCTCAGCGCCCAGGCCACCGTCCACGTCGCGGCACCGACGGTGACCGTGCAGGACACGGTCGGGGCAGGCGACACACTCGCGGGCGCCTTCCTCCATGCACGCCTGGAGGGCCGGGACATCGGCGCAGCGCTGCGCCTCGCCGTCGCCGCCGGCAGCCTCTCCACCCGCCTGCCGGGAGGCGTCGACGGCCAGCCCACGGATGCCGAGGCGAGCGCCATGGCGGCGACCCTGACCGCTACGACCGTCCCTGCCGGCCGAGCCCCGGCCGCGTCAACCCACCCGTAGACCCGAACGAGAAAGTGAGGACGCCGCAGTGACCAACGACTCCGCCACCAGCGCCCTGGGCCGCGTGACCACCGAGGAGATCGCGAGCCAGCCCGAGCTCTGGCGGCGCGCGCAGCACCAGGCCGACGGGCGGCCCGCCGGCCTGCCTGCACACGGCGAGCGCGTGCTCGTCCTCGGGTGCGGCACCTCGTACTACGTCGCCGCGGCCTACGCGGCCCTGCGTGAGCAGTCCGGGCACGGGATCACCGACGCCGTGATCGCCTCCGAGCTCGGCCACGTGGTCCGGCCCTACGACCGCGTCATCGCCATCAGCCGCTCCGGCACCTCCAGCGACGTCGTCGAGGCGCTCCCCCGGCTGGACCCCGACGTCCCCGTCACCGCCGTGCTCGGCGAGCTCGGCACCCCGGTCGGGGCGGGGGCGACGCACATCATCGACCTCAGCTACGCCGACGAGCGCAGCGTCGTCCAGACCCGGTTCCCGACCACCCTGCTCAGCCTGCTGCGGGCGTCACTCGGGCAGGATGCCGCCGCCCGGAACTCACTCCTGGCGGCCGGTACGGCAGCCCTCTCGGCACCGGTCGAGCACGACCGGCCCACCCAGCTCGTGGTGCTGGCCACCGGGTGGGCGGCCCACCTGGCACAAGAGGCCGCGCTGAAGTGCCGCGAGTCGGCCGGGATGTGGGCGGAGGCCTATGCCAGCGGCGAGTACCGCCACGGGCCCATCAGCGTCGCTGGACCGGGCACCCTGGTGTGGGCCATGACGCCGCTCACTGCCAAGCAGGTCGAGTCCATCGAGGAGACGGGCGCCCGGATCCAGCACGGCGGTCCGGAGCCGCTCGTCGAGCTGGTGAAGCTGCAACGCCACGCCGTTACCTGGGCTGCCGCCTCCGGCCGCGACGCGGACCACCCCATCCACCTCTCCCGTTCGGTTGTCGCGCTGTGACGGTCAACACCGCGACCGGCGACGCGTCCCTGCGACAGACCGGGTCCGACATCGTGCCTGCACTCGCCCCGCACCTCCGGACCGCGATGGCCACGCTCGCCTGCCAGACGCTGGCCCCGGGTGGCCTCCGCGCCCAGCAACGTGCGACGACTCCCCCAGAAACGGTGATGCCATGACCTCGACTGCCACCACCTTCGACGTCGAGACCTACCGCAGGGACGGCTATGCCGTCCTCCGCGGCGTCCTGGACCCGGAGCTGTGCGACCAGGCGCGCCGAGAGTCCGAGCGGCTCATTGCGCTGTGCGACAGCGACCGGTCCCGCTTCGCTCCGCGCCTCGAGCTGGAGACCGACCACCTGGACCCCGAGCACCGCCCGGGCATGGACGACGTCATCCGCAAGATCGAGCCGATCTCGGACCTCAGCCCGTTCTTCACCGACCTGGCCCGGCACGAGGCGGTAGCCGGCCCCGCCCGCGCCATCTTCGACGGGGAGGTCGGACTCTTCGAGGACAAGCTCAACCTCAAGCTCCCGGGAGGCTCCCCCTACCCGTGGCACCAGGACTGGTCCTGCTGCTGGCGTGCGCACACCGACGAGCTCGCCACGTGCTTCGTGTACCTCGACGACGCAGACCTGGCGAACGGCTGCCTGCAGGTCATCCCGGGCAGTCACCGCGACCGCACGATCTACCCCTTCCGCGGCACCGGCCACTTCGAGGTGGACCCGTCCTCCATCGACGCGGACCAGGCTGTCCCGGTCCCCCTCCAAGCCGGCGACATGATCGTCTTCGACTCCTACCTGCTGCACCACTCCGACCTCAACCGGGGCCGGGTCCCACGGCGGGCCATCATCTACACCTACCACCCAGCGCGCCTCGGCACGGTGAACCAGGACCGGTTCCCTGGGTGACCCGCCCGGAGCAGCGGCCCGCTCCGGGCCGGCTAGGCCCCGGCGCCGGCCCGGAGCGCTTCCGGCAGCAGGTCGCCGTGGGCCTTGGTCATGGCGTCACACAGGTCCCAGATGTCGTTCACGCGAAGTGTCGCCGACGTGTTCGGGTCCATCATCACGGCCTGCCGCACCAGCCGCGGGTCGCCCTCCAGGGCGGCCCGGACCGTGAGCTCGCCGACGGCAAGGAACGCCGCGTTGAGCGCGGCGCACTGTGGCGGCAAGGCACCGATGGCCTGGGGGTGCAGGCCCAGGTCGTCGACGGAGCAGGGCACCTCCACGGCGGCGCCCTGCGGAAGGTTGTCGATCAGGCCACGGTTCACCACGTTGGCGTGGATGGTCCTCGGCGTCCCTGTGACCATGGAGTGGATGACCTGCGGCGCGTACTCGGTGGCGCTCGTCTCCAGCGGCAGCAGCTCGCCGGCCGCCAGCGCCCTGCGGGTCTGCTCGTACTCCTCGACGTTCTCGGCGCTGATGCCGAGGTAGACGCCCACCGGGATGCGCAGCCGGTCCACCTCCCGCTCGTCATGCAGGTACCACGGCACGTACTCCGAGGAGTGCTCGCTGGTCTCCGTCGGGTAGAAGCCCAGGCGGCGGTACATGTCCACGCGGACCCGCCGGCGCAGTTCCTCGTCCGCCGCGATCCGGGCGTCCAGGAGCGGGTAGAGGTCTTTGCCGCCGTGCTCCCAGCGCAGCAACCAGGCCTGGTGGTTGACGCCTGCGGCGCGGTAGCTCGTGCCCTCCAGGGGCACACCCACCAGGTCGCAGAGTCCGGCGACCGTCCAGTAGACGCTGTGGCACAGACCCACCGCCTTGACCGACGGCGCCACCTGCGACAACCACCACACGTTCATGGCCATCGGGTTGGTGTAGTTGAGCAGCCACGCGTCGGGGCACACCGCCTGCATGTCCTCGGCGATGCCCTGCAGCACCGGGAAGGTGCGCAGTGCCCGGAAGACGCCGCCCACACCGAGCGTGTCCGCGATCGTCTGACGCACCCCGAAGGAGGCGGGCACCTCGAAGTCCACCCGCGTCGCCGCGATCCCGCCGACCTGCACCATGTTGATGACGAAGTGGGCACCGGCGAGCGCCGCGCGGCGGTCCGCCGAGACCACCACCTTGGGGCTCCCGCCCACCTGGGCCGAGACCTGGCGCGCGATCCCCTCGGCGGTGCTCAACCGGTCGGGGTCGATGTCATGCAGGGAGATGGTCGCGTCGGCCAGCTCGGGGAAGCGCAGGATGTCGGAGAGCAGCTGGCGGGTGAACACCACGCTGCCGGCACCGATGAAGGCGATAGTCGTCATACGCTCGAGCCAACTTTCCGATAGTGTTCGAAATCCCGGACAGCGTTCGGGCTGCTGTCACAGCGTGTCCACTGGACGTGTCGATGTCAAGGATGTGAGGGCTTCAGTCGTGTACGACCAGACCCGGGTCCGCGCCCTGCGCGAGCTGCCGATCAAGCCGGAGGAGAAGGGCTTCGGTGGCCCCCTCCACCGGGAGCCGGTCACGGCGGCGACCCTTGCCGCCCTGCAACCGCCGGCGCGGAACGGATGGCTGGGAAGTCCGCGTGCGCTCCTGCGCCAGAGCGCCCTGCAGCACAACATCGCCACGATGGCGCAGTACTGCACGGACCGCGGGGTCGACCTGTACCCGCACGCCAAGACGACGATGGCGCCCCAGCTCGTGGCGGCGCAGCTCGAGGCCGGGGCACGGGGGATCACGGTGGCCACCGTCGCTCAGGCGCGGCTGTTCCGCCGGTTCGGGGTGCAGCACATCCTGATCGCCAACGAGGTGACGGACCAGGCCTCAATCACGTGGCTGGGGCGGGAACTGGCGGACGACCCCGAGTTCACGCCAACCTGCTACGTGGACAGCGCCGCAGGGGTGGCCCTGCTCGACCGCACGCTGTCAGAGCTCGGGTCGACCCGGCCGCTCAACGTGGTGGTCGAGCTCGGGCATGCGCTGGGGCGGACCGGAGCCCGGACACTGTCGGCGGCGCGCGACGTGGCTGACGCAGTCGCCCACACGATGCGCCTGGCACTCGTGGGGGTGGCGGGTTACGAGGGTTCCATCGTCGCCCCGGACCACGAGGCGACCCTGGCTGCGGCGCGCGCGTTCTGCGAACAGCTCGGCACGCTGACCAGCGAGCTGCTCACCTCCGGACACCTGGCCGGCGTTCCCCTCATCAGCGCGGGGGGATCCGCGTACTTCGACGCGGTGGTGGACGTGCTCGCGGGCGAGCCCGCGTGGCGGGTGGTGCTGCGCAGCGGCTGCTACGTCACCCACGACCACGGCCTGTACCGCTCCATCTCGGCCTTCGAGCGCGCGTCGGCGGCGCCGAGGCTGCACCCGGCCCTGGAGGTCTGGGCACCCGTGCTCTCGCGTCCCGAACGCGGCACCGTGGTGATCGGCGCCGGGCGGCGGGACGTCTCCTCGGACTCAGGCCTGCCCGTCCTGCTGCGCGGGCACGGTCGCTCGGGCCCGGTGGATGTGCGGGGCGCTGTCGCCGACCGCCTCTTCGACCAGCACCTGGTCGTCACGGTGCCGGACGGCTGCGTGCTGTCGGCCGGCGACGAGGTGGCCCTGGGGATCTCCCACCCGTGCACCACGTTCGACAAGTGGCGCTGGATCCCTGTCGTCGACGACCGCGAGCACGTCGTCGACCTGGTGCGCACCTTCTTCTGAGCAGACACCCGTGCACCGGGCGCGGGCGCGTGGAGCGGCGCACCCGCGTCAGCCGGCGAACGCCGCCGGTGGCAGCCCGTGGACGCCGGGCCGGTACCGGAAGACGGAGCCGGCGAGGGGCTGACGTCCGCGCTCGGCGAGCGTCAGGCCCTCCCACGCCGAGGTGATGAACAGCTCGTCCAACGCCGCACCACCGAACGCCATGCTCGTCACCCGCTCTACGGGCAGGCCGACCACACGGTCGAGCACACCCGAGGGGGAGTAGCGGCGCACACACGAGCCGCCCCAGAGCGCGAGCCAGAGGTAGCCCTCGCGGTCGATCGTCAGGCCGTCCGGGAGGCCCTCCGCGCCGGGCACGGTCACGTGCGGCCGGCGGTTGGCCACCGCACCCGAGGACGGGTCCACATCCATGCAGTCGATGGTCCCGCGCCCGGTGTCGACGTAGTAGAGCGTGCCGCCATCGGGCGACCACGCCAGACCGTTGGAGTTCGTGACTCCGCGCAGCACCTCCCGCACCGTGCCCTCGGGGTCCAGGACGTACAGCGCGCCGGCCCCCGGGCTGCCGTCGTACGCAAGGGTCCCGGCCCAGAACCGGCCAGCGGCATCGCACTTGCCGTCGTTGAAGCGCGTGCCGTCGGGCTGGCCCGGCGCGGGGATGACGTCGCCGACCGGGCGCCAGCCCTGGTCGAGCAGCAGGAAGCCCCGCTCGACCGCAGCCACCCACCCACCGGACCGGCGCGGCGCGACGGCACCGACCGGCATGCCGAGCGTGTGCACCTGCCGTTCCCCGGTGACCGGGTCGGCAACGTGGACGGCACCAGCGAGGATGTCCACCCAGACCAGCGTCCCGGTGCGGGGATCCCAGCACGGCCCCTCGTACAGCTCCCCTGAACCAGCCACGAACACGTCGGACTCGTCCAGGCCCGTCACAGCCGCAGCACCGCCTTCACCGGGTCGCTCGCCCCGCCGGCCAGCCGCAGGAAGGTGCGCTGCGAGTCCTCCCACGCCACCGGCGTGGCCCACCCGAGATCGACCTGCGGGGCACACCTCAGTGCTTCGGCGAAGTCTTCCGGGGTGTAGGCGAAGGACCCGATGACTCGCTTCTCCTGGCGCACGACTGCGTTGCCGTCGAAGCCGGACTCCGGCTCGGCCAGCCCCAGCCAGACCGTTGTCCCGGCCGGCCGGAGCGCCTGCACCGCGGCCGCGCGCGTCGCCGCTAGACCGACCGCGTCGAGCACGATGTCGTACTCGCCTTCCAGCTCCGTCCCCTGGTGGGTGGCACCCAGCCGGGCTGCGACGTCCAGGCGGCTCGGCGAGCGGTCGACGACGGTGACGTCGCCGACCCCCAGGTGGCGGGCGACGAGGAGGCTGACGAGACCGATCGCGCCGGCTCCGATGATGGCAACCCGCTCACCGCCCTGCAGCCCGACGTGCTTCCAGGCGTGCACGGCGTTCGCGAGCGGCTCCACGAGGGTCGCCGCCTCCCAGGTCATGCCCTCGGGCAGGTCGTGCACGGCGGCCGCGGGCACCACCACCCGGTCGGCGAAGCCGCCGGGCCGGTGCACACCCATGAGCTCGCGGACGCGGCACACCTGGGGGGCGCCACGCCGGCACAGGTCGCAGGACCCGCAGCTGACGAGCGGGTTCACCACCACGCGGCGACCGTCCGGTGTCTCGCCGGCGAACTCGTGCCCCATGATCAGCGGCGGCGTGCGGAAGCCGACGCTGCGGAAGCCGTGCAGCTCGCTACCGCAGATCCCCGCAGCGCGCACCGACAGGACCAGCTCGCCGGGGCGCGCCTCGGGCACCGGCACCTGCTGGAGCTCGACGACCCCTGGCTCGGTGAAGACCAGCGCACGCATGAGCGCCGGCGCCGTCGTCGTCACGTCGGATCCGCGAGGGCGATGACGTCGATCTCGACGAGGATGCCCAGGAGCCGCGAGCCGACCGTCGTCCGCACCGGGTGGGGGGTGGGGACGACCCGGCCGTACGCGGCGTTGAAACCGGCGAAGTCCCGGTCCAGCTCCGCCAGGTGCACCGTGGCCTTCACCACGTGCGACAGGTCGAGCCCGACGGCGCCCAACGCCCGGGCGACGTTGGCCAAGGTCGCCTCGGTCTGCGCCTCGATGCCCTCGGGGATCGCACCGGTCTCCGGGTCGTGCGGGCCGAAGCCCGCGGTGAACACCAGGCCCGAGCCCTCGGTCACATGGCTGTACGCGCCGCCAGGTGCAGGCAGGCCCTCGACGACGTGTGTGCGGTGGGTCATGGGTCTTGGCTCCTCGGTTCGGTATGACGACCTGTCCGCTCCCGGGCGGCCGTCCGGAAATCCTGGGTGCTTCGTTGCACGGTCACATCACGGCCAGCTGGCCCCCGTCCACCACGAGGCCGGTGCCCGACAGGAACGACGCGTCATCGGAGGCCAGGAACGCGTAGGCCGCGGCCACCTCCTCCGGCTGGCCGGTCCGGCCGAGGGGGATGTTGTCCCGGGCGTAGCGCTGGGCGAAGTCCTCGCCGCCCAGCTGCCCGGCGATCTGCGCGTTCAGGGCCGTCTGGATGTATCCCGGGCAGAGCGCGTTGACCCGGATTCCGTGCCGACCGAGCTCGACGGCCATGGTCCTCGTGAGCAGCAGGACGCCCGCCTTCGAGGCGTTGTAATGGGCGTAGTCAGCCTCGCCGGCCAGCCCGTTGGTCGAGGACATGTTCACGATCACGCCCCCGTCCCCCTGCTCGACCAGCACCTTGGCGACGGCCTGGGCGATGAGGAACATGCCACGCAGGTTGACCGCCATCATGCGGTCCCAGTGCTGCGGCGTGATCTCCAGGAAGGGCTCGCGCCACGCGGTGCCGGCGTTGTTGGCGAGGATGTCCAAGCCACCCATCGCCCGGGTCGCGGCCTCGACGAGCGAGCCGGCGGCCTCGTCGTCGCTGACATCCGCCGCCTGCCCGCGGACCTCGCCGAGGGACTGCAGGGAGCGGACCGTCGACTGGACCTCCTCCGGGTTGAGACCGCCGATGAAGACGCGGGCTCCCTCCTCGAGGAAGCGGCGGGCCGTCGCAGCGCCGATGCCGCTGCTGCCACCGCTGACCAGCACCCGCTTGCCGCGCAGACCGCGCATCGCACTCCTTCCGGGAAGTCGCTCGGCGTTCGAGATACTGAACTGCCTTCGACATTTCGATCAGAACGCTAGTGAGGGGACGTGCGACTGTCAAAAGACCGGCTGGTATGCCGCGCAGCCGCCATCGGTCACCACCATGGCCCCGGGAGCCGTTTGACGCCTCCCCCCGACGCTCCTACAGTCCGTCTGAAATCCCGAACACACGGAGAGCAGGGTCAAACATGGGCCGCGCCGTCCCCGCGGTGAGCCGGGCGCTGGACATCCTCGAGCTCTTCCTCGACGCTCCGGTGCTCTCGGCGGCCGAGATCGTGAGCCGACTCGGGCTCCCCCGCACGACGGTGCACGAGCTGCTGAGCACCCTCGTCGACCGGAGCTACCTGATCATCATTCCCGGGCAGCCGCTGCGCTACCAGCTCGGCGTGCGGCTGTTCCAGCTCGGGGGTGTCTTCGCCGACCAGCTCGACCTCGCCCGTGAGGCGCAGCGCGTGGCCACGGAGGTGGCCGCCGCCTGCGATGAGACCGTGCACGTCGCCGTGCTCGAAGGCGCGGACGTCATCTACATCGCCCGCGTGGACAGCACCCACCCCGTTCGGATGGTGTCGGCCGTCGGGCGCCATCTGCCCGCCCACTGCACGGGCGTGGGAAAGATGCTCCTGTCAGCCCTCGGCCCCGAGGCGCTCGACGCGCTGTACCCGCGTCACGCCACCCTCGCCACGATGACCCCGAACAGCATCTCGTCGCGGGCGCGCCTCAAGAGCGAGCTGGCCGAGATCCACGCGCGTGAGCTGTCGTTCGACGAGGCCGAGTCCAGCGAGGACGTCCACTGCGTGGCCGCCGGGGTGCGGGACCACGCCGGCGAGATGGTGGCCGCCATGAGCATCTCCGTCCCGACGACCCGGTGGGACGAGGAACACCGCGAGTCGCTCGCCGCGCTCGTCCGCCAGGGCGCCGCACGGCTGTCCGAGCGTCTCGGCTACCGGCCCGAGGCGGTCCGGTAGCCGCAAGCCCGGCGGGATGGTTGACGCGACGCCGACCGGCCCTCTAATTTTATCCGACATGCCGACACTTGTTCGGTATATCGGACAAGGAGTGACCGGCCCATGCCGAGTGCCTTCCCCAGCGACCTTCCGCTGAGCCGTTACCGGCCGCGTGCCCGCCTCCTGCTGCCCGGGCACCGGGTGGGCGCCGCCCGCTTCCCCGCCATCGACGCCCACAGCCACCTGGGTCGCTGGCTCAGCAGCTGGGCCGGACGCGAGGGCCAGTGGCTGGTCGAGGACGTCGAGTCCTGGCTCGAGGCCATGTCGGCCTTCAACGTCCACGGGTTCGTCAACCTCGACGGCCGGTGGGGCGAGGAGCTGCGCAGCAACCTCGCCCGGTTCGACGAGCACTTCCCGGGACGCATCGCCACGTTCTGCCACGTGGACTGGGGCCTGTTGTCCGGGCCCCGGGCGCCCGAGACGCTCGCGGCGCACCTCGCCGGGTCCGCGGCGGCTGGCGCGGCGGGGGTCAAGGTCTGGAAGGATCTGGGCCTGCAGGTCCGCGACGGCGATGGCCGGCTGGTCCTGCCGGACGACGAACGCCTGGCGCCCATGTGGGAGACCGCCGGTGACGTCGGCATCCCGGTCTGGTGGCACGCTGCGGACCCGGTCGCGTTCTTCGACCCGGTCGACGAGCACAACGAGTACCTCGAGCTGCTCGCCTCCCGCCCGGACTGGTCTTTCGCGGGGCCCGACTTCCCCAGCTTCGAGCGGCTCATCGACAGCCTCGAGGCGGTCGTCGCCGCCCACCCACGCACGACGTTCGTCGCCGTCCATGCGGGCTGTTATGCCGAGAACCTCGGCTGGGTGGGCCGCATGCTCGACAGCTACCCCAACTTCCACATCGACATCGCCGCCCGCATCGCCCAGCTGGGCCGCCAGCCGCGGGCGACGCGCGAGCTCATGCTCCGGCACCCGGACCGGGTCCTCTTCGGCTGCGACGAGATCCCGCACACGGGCGAGAGCTACCCGACGCACTTCCGCTTCCTCGAGACGGCCGACGAGCACTTCGCCCATTCCGACGAGGAGCCCCCGTTGATGGGCCGCTGGGCCATCTCGGGGCTGGACCTGCCCGACGACGTCCTCCGCCGCATCTACTCCGGCAACGCGGCCCGGCTCGTGCCGCAGCTGCACATCCCGTCCACACCCGGAAATGAGGAAGCATGACCAAGATCGCGATCATCGGCGCGGGGGGCTATGAGTTCCCGCTGCAGCTCATGAACGACTTCCTCTCGTTCCCGAGCTTGCAGGGCGCCCACTACGCCCTCATGGACATCGACCCGGAGTCCCTGCGGCGCACCGAGCGGCTCGCCCGCCAGCTCATCGAGGCGCACGGTCTGTCGGCACGGCTCGAGCCCACCACCGAGCGCAAGGAGGCGCTCGCAGGAGCCGACTTCGTCGTCGTCTGCTTCCAGGTGGGCGGACGGGACGCGTACGCCGTCGACATGGAGATCCCGCGCCGGTACGGAGTCGACCAGACCGTCGGCGACACCCTCGGCCCGGGAGGCGTGTTCCGTGGCCTGCGTTCGATGAAGGCGCTCGAGGAGATCACCCGTGACATGCACGACCTCTGCCCCGACGCGCTGCTGCTCAACTACGCCAACCCGATGGCTGTCAACTGCTGGTTCGCCTCCGGGCAGGGCATCCGGACGACGGGACTGTGCCACTCGGTCCAGCACACGGCCGACGAGCTGGCCTCGATCATGGGCCTCGAGGATGGCACCTGGTCGTTCCGCGCAGCCGGGATCAACCACCAGGCCTGGATGCTGGAGTTCCGCCACCGCGGTCAGGACGTCCTGCCCGAGCTCCGCGCCGCGGTCAACGCCTACCACCGGGGAGAGCTGACCCCCGGACGCCCAATCGACGAGTGGTATGCCGGCGGACGGGAGGGAGTGCGTACCGCGGTCATGAACCTGACCGGGTACTTCCAGACCGAGTCCAGCCACCACGCCTCGGAGTACTACCCCCACTTCCGGCGGACGCCTGCGGACGTGACCGCGCTGCTCCCCCAACGCTGGGACTACCTGGAGATCACCCGGGGCAACAACGAGGCCGACCTCGAGCAGATGGCCAAGCAGTTCGCCGACGGAACGCTTGCGGTCAGTGAGGAGTACGCCGCGCGGATCGTGGACTCGGTGGTCACCAACACCCCCCGCGTGGTCTACGGCAACGTCCCCAACACCGGCCTGATCACCAACCTGCCCGAGGGGTGCTGCGTCGAGGTGCCCTGCCTCGTCGACCAGAACGGTGTACAGCCGACCTGGGTCGGCGACCTCCCGGCGCAGTGCGCCGGGATCGACGTCGCATCGGTGGGCTACCAGATGTGCGTGGTCGACTCCTTCCGGCAGAAGTCGAAGGAGCTCGTCTACACCGCGGTCTCCCTGGACCGGCTCACGAGCTCCCTGCTGAGCCTGGACCAGATCAAGGCCATGACCGACGAGATGATCGAGGCGCAGCAGCAGTGGCTGCCCGAGCTCCACTGACCGCCCGCCCGCCGTCGGCACCGAAGGAGCCGAGATGTCCGTGACCGTCCCGCACCCGGACCTGCAGCGCTGGTGTGCCATCCCCGCCGAGGAGCTGGTCGACCACCCGGAGCGCCGGGTACCGCTGCGGCTGTGCAGCGACCCCGCCGAGATGGGTCGCCTCATGGCGCAGGAGCTCGTGGACGAGATCACGCGCAGCGCGGCCGAGGGCCGCACGCTGCGCACCATCCTCCCGTGCGGACCGAGCGGCTGGTACGCGCCGTTCACCGAGCTGGTCAGCTCGCGCCGGGTCAGCCTCGCGCACGTCGAGGTGTTCCACATGGACGAGTGCCTGGACTGGCAGGGAAAGCCGATCCCGCGTGCCCACCCCTACAGCTTCCGTGGCTTCATGGAGGCGAACTTCTACGGGCCGATCCCGGTCGACCTCAACGTGCCCGAGGAGAACCGGCACTGGCCCGAACCGGAGCGGCTGGCTGAGATCACCGCCACGCTCCTGGAGCGTCCGGCGGACCTCGTGTACGGCGGCTGGGGGCAGGACGGGCACATCGCGTACAACCAGACCCGTCGCCACCCCTTCAGCAGCATCACCGTCGAGGAGCTGCGCACGTCGACCGCACGGGTGCAGGACAACAACCTCGACACGATCGTCGCCCTCAGCCACCGGACCTTCGGGGGGGCCTACCAGTTCGTGCCGCCGATGTCCGTGACGCTGGGGCTCCGCGAGATCCTGGCCGCTCGCCGTATCCGGCTCTTCAGTGACACCGGCCCCTGGAAGCAGACCGCCCTGCGCGTCGGCCTGTTCAGCCCGGTGACCGTGGAGTACCCGCTCACGCTGCTGCAGGAGCACCCCGACGCCCTGTTGACAGCGACCATGGAGACGGCAACGCACCCCATCAGCCTGCACCCCGAGTGGGACCTCGGCAGGGCCCGGTGACGCGCCGATACGACGTCGTGGTCGGGACCGGCGGCATCGGGACGGGGATCTTCCTGGCGCTGCAGGGAAACCACACCCTCGGCCGTGAGGAGAGCCGGCGCGCCGAGCTGCTCGACCAGCGCGACTACTGCAAGCTGCACATCGTCTGCCACTACGTCCGACGGCTGCTCGGCGAAGCGGTGCCGGTCCTGCCGGTCGGGCGCGTGGGTGACGACGCCGCAGGCGCCGCCGTCCTGGCCGAGATGCATGCGGCAGGGCTGGACACGACCTTCGTCGGGCTGTCCTCCAACCCCACGCTGTTCTCGGCGTGCTTCCTGTACCCGGACGGGGACGGAGGCAACCTGTCCACCAGCGGCTCTGCCAGCGGCGATGTGGACGCCGATGACGTGTCACGCGCACTTCCCGTCTTCCAGCGGTACCGCGGTCGCGGGGTCGCCCTGGCCCTGCCCGAGGTGCCGGTCGCCACGCGCGCCGCCCTGCTCCAGCAGGCCACGGAACACGGGTTCCTGCGCGTCGCCACGCTCCTCCCCGGTGAGGTGGACGAGGTCCGTGCCACGGGGATGCTGAGCCAGGTGGACCTGCTCTCGGTGAACATCGATGAGGCGGCCGCTCTCGCCAGGACACCGGTGGACCCGGGGGCACCGGCCGAGGCCGTGGTCGCCGCAGCCGTCGCCATGCTGAGCGCGGAGCACCCCCGAGCGTCGCTGGTGGTGACCGCGGGCGCCCAGGGCAGCTGGAGCTGGGACGGCCGGGAGATCGCCCACGCGCCGGCCAGCGAGGCGCGCGTGGTCAGCACCGCGGGCGCCGGCGACGCCCACCTGTCCGCGCTCGTCGTCGCGACCATCGGCGGCCTGGACCTGGCCGCGGCGAACGCCTTCGCCGCGCTCGTGTCGGGGATGACGGTGACGTGCCCCCACACCATCAACCCGGAGGTCGACGCGGAGTCGGTCCTCGCCGCGGCTGCGGCGCACGGCCATCCGCTGCCGCCATCCCTCGTGCAGCTGCTGAGGGAGCCGTCCCCGGCGCCGGGCCCGTGAACGACACGCCCGTGCCCGCATCGTTCGGGACGTTGCCCGACGGCCGCCCGGTCGACGCCTACCGGCTGGCCAACGGCGTCGGCATGTCGGTCACCGTGCTCACCTACGGCGGCGTCGTGCAGTCACTGGACGTGCCTGACCGCCACGGGACGGCGGCCAACGTCGTGCTCGGATTCAGCGCGCTCGAGGACTACGTCCTGCGCAGCCCCTACTTCGGCGCCATCATCGGCCGGTTCGCCAACCGCATCGCGGACGGCCGGTTCGAGCTGGACGGCGTCAACCACCAGCTGCCGGTGAACGAGCCTCCCACCAGCGTGCACGGGGGCGACAAAGGCTTCGACAAGCAGCTGTGGCTGGCCCGGCCCTGCGCGGACGCGCAGTGGGTGGGCGTCCGCCTCACGTACGTGAGCGCCGACGGCGAGGAGGGTTACCCCGGCACGCTTCGAACGGAGGTGACCTACCGGCTGTCCCGCGAGGCGTGCACGTTGCGCGTCGACTACCGCGCCAGCACGGACAGGCCGACCGTGGTCAACCTGACCAACCACTCCTACTTCAACCTCGCCGGCGAGGGTTCGGGGAGCGTGCTCGACCACGAGGTGGAGATCCGCGCCGACCGGTACCTGCCACTCACCGCCGACCTGCTCCCCACCGGTGACCTGGTCCCGGTGGCGGACACGCCGATGGACTTCAGGACTCCCCGTGCGATCGGGGAGCGCATCAGGAGCGGGCACCCCCAGCTCGTCATCGCGCGCGGTTACGACCACAACTACGTCCTGGACCGGCCGGGGGCGGCGCCGGGGGACGTGCTGCTGGCCGCCCGTGTCCGCGACCCGCGCAGCGGCCGGGTGATGGAGGTCTGGACCTCCGAGCCGGGGAGTCGACTTCTACACCGGCAACTTCCTCGACGGTTCGCTCGTGGGCACCGGGGGCGCCAGCTACCGGCAGGGTGACGCGTTCGCCCTCGAGCCCGAGCACTTCTCGAACTCGCCGAACATGCCCCGGTTCCCCACGACGGTGCTCAGGCCCGGCCAGACCTACGCGTCGACGACCGAGTACCGCTTCCTGGTCTGAGGGCGCCAGCGGACGCTTGCGCACCTGACGCGGCGACGTCGAGGCGACCGCCCGACTGCGGCGGTGTGTTCTCGAACTCCTTGACGAGCTCGGAGAGCCCGATGACGACGGCCGCCGTCACCACCGATGTCACCCCGCGCGTGCGATCAGCCCTTGACCGCCGACGAGGTGAGCGACTGGATGAACGTGCGCTGTGCGGCGAGGAACGCGGCGAGCACCGGGAGCACGGTGATCAGGTTCCCGGCCATGACCGCCGCCCACTCGGTCCGGTGCTGGCCCTGGAACGTGGTCAGCCCCAGCTGGAGCGTGTAGTTGTGGTCGTTGTTGATCGCGATCAGCGGCCAGGCCAGGTCGTTCCAGGTGGACAGGAACGTCAGCACGGCTACCGTGCCCACGACGGGCCGGGCCAGCGGCAGCACGATGAGCCAGAGGGTCCGGACCCGGGAGCAGCCATCGATCCATGCCGCCTCCTCGATCTCCTGCGGCAACGACAGGAAGAACTGCCGGAACAGGAACACCGCAAAGGGGGTGACGAGTGACGGCACGATCAGTGACCCGAGCGTGTCGATGAGGCCGAGGTACTTCATCAGCAGGAACGAGGGAATCATGGTGATCTGGAACGGAATCACCAGGGTGAGCAGCATCAGGGTGAGCAGCAGCCGGGAGCCGCGGAAGCGCATCCTCGCGAACGCATAGCCCGCCAGTGCACCAAAGGTGAGGTTCCCGAGAACGACGACGGTGGAGACGATCACCGAGTTCAGGAACCAGCGCGGGAACAACGCGTTCTTGAGCACGTAGCGGTAGCCGTCGAGGTGCAACGAGTCGGGGATGATCGTCGGTGGGAAGCGGTTGATCTGCGCGTTGGTCATGAACGAGCTCACGACAAGCCAGAGCAGCGGCAGGGCGAAGACGAGGCACACGGGCACCAGCACGAGGTGCCACGCGCTGAACGGCAGGCGGATTCGCCGGCGCCTGCCGGCCGATGCCTGAGCGGTCATGCTCGACCTCCATCCTCGCCACGCCGACGGACGAACCTGATCCCGAGGCTGATGACCAGCAGGGTGAACGCGAGGACGTACGCGCTCGCGGCGGCATACCCCGCGTTGAACATCTGGAACGCCTGCTCCCAGACAAAGAACACGATCACGGTCGTCGACTCGAGGGGCCCGCCGCGCGTCGTCACGAAGACGAGGTCGAAGACCTGCAGCGCCTGGAGCGTCTCCCAGATCAGGAGGAAGACCGTGACGGGCTTGAGCGCCGGCCAGACGACGTACCTGAACGTCCCCCACCTGCGCGCACCGTCGATCGCCGCCGCCTCGATCAGCTCCTGCGGGATGTCCTGCAGGCCGGCGAGATAGACGATGACGCAGAACCCGACACCGCTCCAGAGGCCGATCAGCACCAGGAGCGGCAGTGCCTCGTTGCTGTCGGCGAAGAAGCCCTGCGGCGGGATGCCGAACCAGCCCAGGACGCCGTTCGCGATCCCGAACTGGGCGTCGAAGATGAACGAGAAGAGGACCCCCTGGGCCGTCGCGGAGATGACGAAGGGCACGAAGACGAGGGCCCGGTAGACCCCGATCAGCCGGATCTTCCGGTTGAGCATGAGCGCAAGCCCGAGTCCGCCGGCAAGGCTCAGGGGCACGAACATGGCCGTGTACACGAGCGTGTGGACGACGGCGGTCCTGAAGTTCGGGTCCTTGGCGAGCGTGCGGTAGTTCTGCAGCCCGATCCAGCGCGTCGGGCTGACGAGGTCCGAGGAGGACAAGGACAGCAGGAACGACCAGACCATCGGCAGGACGCTGAGGCCGAGGATGACCACCGCCGCGGGCAGGACGAACCCCCACGCGTCCGGGTTCTCCCCCAGCGCACGCTTCAGGGGCGACCTGCGACGCACCACCGGTTCGTCATGCCGCACGACGGCTGCGCGGAAGGAGGACATGGCCACGATCTACCGCTCACGCCGTGGCAAGAGCGGCGTTCGCGCTCTGCACGAGCTCGTGCAGAGCGTCCTGCGGCGAGGCCTGGTTGAGCAGCATCTTGACGATGGCCTGCCCCATGGGCTGGGAGATCCGGGGGTAGGTACGGATGGTCGGCCGGGTCCGGGCATACGTGAGGGCCTCGGAGAACACATCCAGACCAGCCGTCTTGGCGACGTGCGCCTTCCACTCCGGCGACTGCGCCGTGCTGCTGCGCAGGGGCAGGCTCCCTGCCTGGCTGGCCCACTGCACGTCCTGGGCCGCCTCGGTCAGGTAGGTCAGGAACGTGACCGCGGCAGCCACCCGGGCCTGCCCGTTGTCGAAGACGGTCCACGTGTCGGGCCCGGCGATGGTCACCTTGTTGCCCGAGAACGTCGGCAGCGGAACCACGCCGTAGTCGGTCTTGTTGTCGATGAAGTCGGGCAGTTGCCAGGGTCCGGTCGGGACCATGCCCATCTTGTTGTTGTTGAAGATCTGGTACATGGTCTCGCTGCCCGGTTTGGTGTCGGGGTAGACCGACTTGTCCTTGCCGAGCTGGTTGATGGTCTGCAGCGCCTTGAGCCCGCTGTCGCCGTCGAAGCCGACCTTGTCCCCCGCCTTGGTGATGATGTCGCCGCCGAGGTCCCAGATCATCGGGTAGATGCGCCAGACGCAGTCCTCGCCCCCGTCGGCCGGCCAACCAGTGCCGAAGATGCCCTTCGCGGGGTTGGTGAGCTGTCTCGCGATCTGCACGAAGTCGTCCCACTTCCACCCGGCCGTCGGTTCAGGCACCCCGGCGTCCTTGAACACCTTCTTGCTGTAGGCCACACAGAGGTTGTCAACGAGCGCCGGGAAGCCACGTGCCTCGCCCTGGACCGTCACCGCGTCGCGCGCCGCAGGGTAGAAGTCGTCCCACCGCAGCTCCGGCTTCTTGGTGTAGGCCCCGAGGTGGGCCACCTTCGGGCTGCGCGCCACGCTCGCGATGTCCGGGCCGAAGATGTAGGCGATGTCCGGGTACTGCCCCGAGGACAAGGCCGTCGTGATCTTCTGCAGCATGCTGTCGGCGAGGACGCCGCCGCTGCTGGCGTTGACCTTGATCTTGGGGTTCCGCTTCTGGAAGTCCGCGACCAGCTTGTCCAGCGTGGCCTTCCCCTGGTTCGCCTGCCCGTGCCACATGGTGATCGTCACCGTCCCGTCCGCGGCAGCATCGGCGGTACTGCCGCCGGAGCACGCGGCCAGCAGCGTGCCGGTGCCGGCCACGGCCGCCAGGCCGAGGCCCCCTCTCAGGATGTCTCGACGGGTGGGGCCGGGGAGCGAGGTCTGGTGCGCGGGCAACGTGCGGCTCCTTCTCGTCAGAGTGCCTCGCCACGGAGGCACGAGCTGTGACTCCGCCGACCGGTCGAGGCTTGGGCGCAGGGCGCTGAGAACGGCGCACCCGCAAGCGTTCGACATCCCGAACACAGTCCGATATTGCGTCACAGACGCTACCGACGCCCGTTCGCCGCTGTCAACGATCTGGGCGTAACTTCGTGCCGTCGTCGTCCCGCGCCCCGGCGGAGAGAGCCTTCCTCGAGCCGCGGGCGTCAGTGCGCTGGTCCGTTCGGGCGTCCTGGCGCGTGGTGCGACCAGCGGCACCCGTTCGAAGGGCGTAGCCACGTGGCCCGGTCCCGGCCGGGTCGACGCAGCCGGAGCTGGCGTATCAGCCTTGTGGCGTGGCCACCTGGTTCCCCGTCACCTTCCCAGCGAGGGAGGCACTCCCTGCACCACCTGGCGTCATCCGACCCTCCGGGGATGGGCTACTCTCTACCAGTCGCGGGGTGCTCTCCTGCCGGAAACCGCAGGCCGCCGCGAATGCACGAACACGGCCAGGTAGCTCAGTTGGTACGAGCGTCCGACTGAAAATCGGAAGGTCGGCGGTTCGACCCCGCCCCTGGCCACCACCGGAACCGCAGGTCAGATCCCCTCTGGCCTGCGGTTCCTGCTGTCTCTCGCCGGCTCCGCCGGGCGTGAACGCGGTCAGACCAGCACGGTCAGCGCATACCCCAGCGACGCGGCTGCCAGGCCGACGGCGAGGCTGACGCCGATGTTGGCGGCGGCCTCACGCAGCGAACCGTCCTCGAGCAGCCGCACCGTCTCGTAGGTCCAGGTGCTGAAGGTCGTCAGCCCGCCGGCGAGGCCGACACCGAGCACGGTGCGCCATCGCAGGTCGATGCCGGCGTTGACCACCAGGCCCGCCACGGCTCCCAGCAGGAGCGATCCGACGATGTTCACCACGAAGGTGCCGAGGGGGAACACGATGTCGCGGGGCGCGAGGATCCTCGCCGCCACCACCTGGTCGGTCCCGTAGCGCATCATCGCGCCCACCGCCGCGGCGCCGCCCACGAGCAGCCACAGCATCAGGGTGCCTCCCCACCAGGCGCCGTACCGCTCTCGGCGTCGCCCTCGGCCTCGCCCTCGGCGGCCGCGGCCGTGCCAGTCGGCGCTCCTGCGCCGAACTGGATCAGGTCGACGTCGTCCACCACGGCCGTGCCCTCCGTGACCAGGGCGTCCAGCTGGGGCAGGAACGCGGCGACCCGTTCGGGGGTGTCGACGATGACGACGACCAGCGGGAGGTCCTCCGACAGGGACAGCAGCCGCGCGGTGTGGATGTGCTCGGAGCTGCCGAAGCCCTCCCACCCCCGGAACGCGCTGGCGCCCGCCATGCCGGCAGTGGCGGCTCGCTGGATGATCTCCGCGGCCAGCGGCTCATGGGTGCCCTTGGCACGGTCGGACTCCCCGACGTAGATGGTCAGGCGCCGTCCCCGGCGCGTCGCCGGCGTCACTGCCCGCTCCCGTCGCTCGAGGTGGCCGGACCCGCCGCGCGGGCGGCCGGCGCGTCGCCGCGGGGAGCGGCGGAAGGTTCGTCGGCACGCTCCCCGACGGAGTGCCTGGTGCGGGCGGCCACCCAGGACCGGGCCAGCACCACCCCGAAGCTCGCCGCGGCCAAGCCCGCGAGCACCGAGAAACCCATGTAGGCGCAGAACAGCAGCCACTCGTCCGCCGCGGCAAACCGGTCGAGGGCGAACGCCACGGACGAGAAGGTCGTGAACGCCCCCAGGAAACCCGTCCCGGCCAGCGGCCGCACCCAGGTCGGCGCCTCCCACGCCTCCAGGATCAGCACCAGCAGCAGCGCGAGGACGAAGGCCCCGGACACGTTGATGCCGAACGTCGTCCATGGGAAAGCCCCCGGCTGCTCCGGCCACACCAGGCCCAGGGCGTACCGCGTGTTCCCGCCGGCGAACCCTCCCAGGGCGATGACCGCGTAGATCGGGCCGCGACGCCGCAGCCATGCCCCGAGGCGGTCCGGCAGCGAGCCGCGGGCGGACCGACCGTGTTGCGTGTCCACGTGACCTCCCGCACGACCATCCCGGCCCGGCGCTGAGCGACCGTCCCTCGCCGGCCAGCCTGGAACGCGCGACGTGGGACGCCTTGCGGATCCGCGCGCTCGCGGATGTGACCATCCACGTTACGACCACGACCCGGCACGCGCGAGGGCCGCTCGCCCAGGTCCTGGCCGGTCGGCCGCCCCGCCGGCTGACGGCTCTGAGGACGGCTCAGCAGGGCAGCTCCGCGCGCTGCTGGCAGCCCATGTCCGGGCGTAATCTTGTGGGTGGAAGCGGCGGTGGGGCCCACCGCCGTCCCCGCGACCGAGAAGCGGACTCCATGAGCACTTCTGAGCGCGCACGCCGACTGACCGTCTACGTCGGCGAGACCGACCAGTGGCACCACCGGCCGCTGTTCGTCGAGATCGTGCACCGAGCACACGCAGCGGGCCTCGCCGGCGCCACCGCCATCCGCGGGTTCGAGGGGTACGGCGGGACGCACTCCATCCACACCGTCCACCTCCTCAGCCTCACCGAGGACGTCCCCGTCGCAGTCACCATCATCGACACCCCGGAGCGCATCGAGGCGTTCCTTCCCCTCCTCGAAGAGGTCATGACCGGGGGGATGGCCACCCTCGAGGACGTCGAGGTCCTCCACTACTCCAGCCAGACACCGCCACACCGGTTCAGCTGGGGCCTGGGTGCCCCGCACCGGCAGGACGACCTCACCGCTTCCACGTGAGCCGTCCTCAGCTGCCGACGACCTCGAGCACGGCTGGCCCCCAACGGTCCAGCTTGTTGGCTCCGACCCCCGAGATAGCCGCCAGGTCGGCCAGCGACCCGGGCGCCGTCGCGGCCACCTGCCGCAACGTGGCGTCGTGGAAGACCACGTACGCCGGCAGCCCGGCCTCCTTGGCGACGGCGCTGCGCCAGGCGCGCAGCCGCTCGAACAGCGCCTCTCCCGGCCCGTCCAACGCGACAGCGTCAGCGGGCCGTCCCTTCTTCGCCGGACCGGTCCTCGCGCCGCGCGACGTCCCCGCCCGGGGGACCTCGCGACGCAGCGCGACGGTGCGGGTGCCGCGCAGGACCGCGCTGGACTCCTCGGTCAGCGCCAGGGTGCCGTAGCCGTCGCCGACGGCCAGCAGCCGCTGGGCGAGCAGCTGGCGGACCACACCGCGCCACTCCCCGTCGCCGAGCTCGGTACCGATGCCGAACACCGTCAAGGTGGTGTGCTCCAGCTGGGTCACGCGCGGGGTCCGGTTGCCGAGCAGGATGTCGATGACGTGGCCGGCGCCGTACCGCTGCCGGCGCTGGTCGAGGCGGACGACCGCGGACAGCAGCTTCTGGGCGGCCACGGTGCCGTCCCAGGTCTCCGGCGGCGACGTACAGGTGTCGCAGTTCCCGCACGTGGTGCTGCCGTCCTGGCCGAAGTACGCCAGCAGCTGGGTGCGGCGGCACTCGACGGTCTCGCACAGGGCCAGCATCGCGTCCAGGTGCTGCCCCGAGCCGCCGCCGGTGCGCCGCGTCGCCGTCCGACCCGTCGATCATCTTCCGCTGCTGGACCACATCGGCCAGCCCGTAGGCCAGCCACGCGGTGGCCGGGGCGCCGTCCCGGCCGGCGCGGCCGGTCTCCTGGTAGTAGCCCTCGACCGACTTCGGCAGGTCCAGGTGGGCGACGAACCGGACGTCGGGCTTGTCGATGCCCATGCCGAACGCGATGGTGGCCACCATCACCAGGCCCGGTTCGCGCAGGAACCTCGACTGGTTCGCCGCACGGACCGTCGTGTCCAGTCCGGCGTGGTAGGGCAGTGCGGGAATCCCGTTGGCGCAGAGGAACGCCGCGGTCTCCTCGACCGACTTGCGCGAGAGGCAGTAGACGATGCCGGCGTCACCGGCGTGCTCGGTCCGCAGCAGCGTCAGCAGCTGGTTCCGTGGGCTGTCCTTGGGCACGATCCGGTACTCGATGTTGGGCCGGTCGAAGCTCGCCACGAACCGACGGGCGTCGTGCAGGCCGAGCCGCGTCACGATCTCCTGCGCGGTGGCTGCGGTGGCGGTCGCCGTCAGCGCGATACGCGGCACGGTCGGGCCAGCGTTCGCCCAGCATCGCCAACCGGAGGTAGTCGGGGCGGAAGTCGTGGCCCCACTGCGACACGCAGTGCGCCTCGTCGATGGCGAACAGCGCGATGCGGCCGCGGTCCAGCAGCTCGGCGGTGGAGGAGACGGCCAGCCGCTCGGGCGCCAGGTAGAGCAGGTCGAGCTCGCCGGCGGAGTAGGCCGCCTCGACCGCGCGACGTTCGGCGGCCGTCTGGGTGGAGTTGAGGAACGCGGCCCGGACCCCGAGCGCCGCGAGCGCGTCGACCTGGTCCTGCATCAGCGCGATCAACGGGGAGATGACGACGCCGGTACCGGGCCGGACCAGCGCCGGCACCTGGTAGCAGAGCGACTTGCCGCCACCGGTGGGCATCAGCACCACCGCGTCACCGCCGGCCACCACCGTGTCGATGACCTCAGCCTGGTCGCCACGGAACGACGGGTAGCCGAACACGGTGTTCAGCACCTCGAGCGGCGTGCGGGTGGGGCTCATGGACTGCATGGTGCCGGACGGGTCCCCTGCCGGCGCCACCCACCCCCGATGGCCGGCGGGCACCCACGACGAGGACGCACGGCTTCCGTCAGGGCACTGTCTGCGTCAGAGCGCCACTTCCGGCCGAGCCGGCTCGAACAGCTCGACCGGGTTGCCCGAGGGGTCCTCGAGCAGGATCTGCTTGCCGCCGACCCCCACGACGACGTCGTTGCGGAAGGTGGCGCCCTGCCCGCGCAGCGTCTCCACCAGGGCGGACAGGTCCGACACCTCCAGCTGGAACCGGTTCCATCCGCCGGGCTCGGGCACCCTGCCGTCCGGCGTGGCCCGGCCGCCTCCTCCCGGGCCGGCCCCGGGGGCACTGAGCAGGAGGCGGAGGTCACCGCGGGAGAGCATCGCGAAACCGGCGGCTGGGTGCATCTCCAGATGGAAACCGAGCCTGGCGCAGTAGAACTCGATGGCGGCGTCGACGTTCTCGACGACGTAGCGGACGCTCACCGTGGCCACAGCGTCCTCCGTTCGGGCATCCCGGGTCGGATCGCGGTCCCACCAACCTACGGCGCGGCACGGACTCGCGAAAGGCCCGTGTGGCGCTGCGAGGCGGTCCCGACGAGAGGGGTCAGACGTCCGGTCGCCGGTCCCGGCGCCGAGACGTCGTGCCGACCCCGGGGCCGTCGACGGGCTCGAGCTCGACGGAGTCCCGCTCCAGCGTGGCGCGGTCCCAGCCGCCCAGGTCAGCCGCGGCCTCGTATGTCGACTGCAGGAACGCCAGCAGCGCCCGGTCGGGCTCCGGCGCGGTCCGGACGGCCTCGTACGGCAGCAGGAACTGCCCGAGCCCCCCGTCGTAGCGGGCGGCCTCGGGCTGCACCGCAGCAGAACGAAACCCCTCGGGCTCGGGGTAGGCGTAGGCGTAGAACGCACCCTCCTCGCCCCCGCCGGGCCAGAACCCGCAGCTGCTCAGCTCGTGCGAGTACCCCTCCACCATCACCCAGTCCGCACAGTTGGGCACGCCACCGGGGTGCGGCGGCGCGGTGCGGCCGGAGAACCGGGTGCAGGCGAGGTCGAAGCTGCCCCAGAAGAAGTGCACCGGGCTGGCCTTGCCGACGAACGCGGAGCGGAACGCCGTGATCACCCGAGCGGCCTGCACGAGCTGCCCCCAGAACAGGCGGACGGCGGCGGCGTCGTACGAGGCGTGCCCGGTGTCCTCGCGCGAAGGGAACCGCCACCGGCACCTCCACGGGCACCGGGCGTATGGCGACGTCCACGTCCAGCTCCCGCAGCGCCGCCATGGTCTCGGCGTAGAACGCCGCCACGGACTTCGGCTCCAGGACGACCGCGCGGGAGCCGCCGTCGCTGGTGCGGATGCGCATCCGGGCGTCGAGGAAGTCCATCTCGATGTCGAACAGGCGCCGGCCGTCCGGGATGCCCGACGTGGTCAGGCCGCGCGGGGTGACGTACAGCGGCGTCTGCCACCAGTGGTTGAGCATGGGCGCCTTGGCCAACCGGATCTTGCCCACGACCTGGGTCCACAGGTGCAGCGTGTCCCGCGTCGCCGCCCAGTCCGCCACGCGCAGCTGCGGCCAGTCCGCGCCGACCGCAGCCGGGCTGGTGCCAGCGTCGCCCACAGGTACCGCCCTCCGCCGTCGCCTCCGACGACAGCATGGCCCGCCCACGCGGCCGCAGGCAATGTCTCTGCGGCCCCGCAGGCCCAGCCCAGCTCCACGCCGACGTCGGTCGTGCACCGCCAGACGGGCCGGAGGACACCCTTGGTAGTTTGTTGCGCAGGGTCACCCTCCTGCGGGCACCGCGCGCGGGACGGGCGGGACGGGCAGGACACAGAGGCGGCCACCATGGGCGGCACCCCCATGACGCTACGGGCAGTGGAGGTCGACGTCGGTGATGGTTCGTAGCGAGCGCGGCGGTGCGACGGAGGCCGCCCCGGATGCAGGCTCGCGGACCAGGTCGACCGGGCGGCTCACGGCCCAGCTGGTCTGGTACACCCTGATCGGTATCGCCTCCACCCTCGCCTACGTCGGCCTGTACGCCCTGCTGCGCGACGTACTCGGGGCCCAGCTCTCGAACGTCGCGGCGTGGGTGCTCACCGCCGTCTTCGACACCTCAGCCAACCGTCGGCTGACGTTCAAGCTGTCGGGCCGCGCCGGCGCCCTCCGCGCCCAGCTCGAGGGCATGGTCGTGTTCCTGATCGGGCTGGCCCTGACCAGCGGCTCGCTCGCCGTTCTCGAGGTGGTGAGGGACCAGCCCAGCCGCGCACTGGAGCTCGGTGTGCTGCTGGCGGCCAACCTCGCGGCGGGGGTGCTGCGGTTCGTGCTGCTGCGGGTGTGGGTCTTCGCCCCCCACCGCTGCGCCGCCGCCGCCTGACCCACCGGCAGCCCTCCGCCGCACCCGGGGCACGGGGTGGGCTCAGCGGCGGGCGAGCATGCTCATCAGCCGGATGGTCTCGTCCTCCACGGCGGCGCGTCCGGCCCCGAGGTACTTGCGCGTGTCGACCAGCGCCGGGTGGGCGGCGAGGTGGTCCCGGACCGCCTGGGTGAACACGGAGTTCAGGTGCGTCGCGATGTTGATCTTGGTCATGCCGGCCTCCACCGCGCCCACGAGGTCGGTGTCCGGCACCCCGGAGGAGCCGTGCAGCACCAGCGGGACCGGCACCGTCGCGTGGATCGCCGCCACGAGCTGCAGGTCGATCAGGGCCGTCCGGCTGGTCATCGCGTGCGAGGACCCCACCGCCACGGCGAGCGCGTCGACGCCGGTGTCCGCGACGAACGCCGCGGCCTCGGCCGGGTCGGTGCGCACGCCCGGCGCGTGCACACCGTCCTTGCCACCGATCTCGCCGAGCTCGGCCTCGACGCTGACGCCCGCGGCGTGGCACCGCTGCACGACCGCCGTGGTCACCTCGCGGTTGGCGGCGTCATCGAGCCTGGACCCGTCGAACATGACCGACGTGAACCCGAGCGCCACCGCCTCGTCGACCAGCGACTCGGTGACCGCGTGGTCCAGGTGCAGGACGCAGGGCACCGTGGCCCGCTCAGCGATCGCCTTGGTGGCCATGGCGATCGGCGCCAGCGCACCGTGGTAGCGCACCGCGTTCTCGCTGATCTGGAGCACCACGGGAAGGCCCGTGGTCTCGGCGGCGGCCACGAGCGCCTCGGCGTGCTCGATCTGGATCACGTTGAAGGCGCCGACCCCCCGCCCGCACCCGGCTGCGGCCCGCAGCACCTCGTCAAGCCGGGACAGCGTCATCGGTCTCCTCCATCCGGACCTGGCTCTCCAGGTCCCTCGCGTCGTCGGGGTCCACCTCGCCGGCCACCGGCTGCAGCACCGCGGCGGCGGACCAGGCCACCGCCCGCCGGGCCACCACCGGCCACGCCTCACCGGCCTGCAGACCGTGTGCCAGCGCTGCGGCGAGCGCGTCACCGGCACCGGTCGGGTTACCTGCCAACCGGGTCGGCAACCAGGCGCGCAGCGGGCGGCCGCGCAGCGGGAACACCAGGAGGCCGTCGGCTCCGTCCGACACGACGACGTCGCGCGCGCCGCTGGACCGCAGCACCCCCACGCCGGTGGCGATGTCGGCGCAGCCCGTGGTGGCGAGCAGCTCGTGGCGGTTGGGCTTGACCACCTCGGGTGCTGCCGTCACGGCGTCGCGCAGGGCGGCACCGTCCACGTCGACGACAGCACGGGCGCCGTTCGCACGGGCGGCCCCGACCAGCTGCGAGCTCGCGTCCGCCGGCAGACCGCGGGGCAGGCTGCCCGAGAGCACCACCACGCCGGCTCCGTGCCCGCGCACGAGGTCGCCGACGAGGCGCACCAGCGAGGTCCACGCGTCGGCCGGTACGACCGGGCCCGGCTCGTTGAAGACCGTGGCGTCGCCGTCCGCCGCCGAGACGACCGTGACGGTACGGCGGGCGTCGCCGCCGTCCACGAACCGGTGGGGAACCCCCCGCACGTCGAGGTCGGCGCACAGGTCCGCGCCGGTCCTGCCCCCGGCGTACCCGGTGGCGACCACCTCACAGCCCGCCCGCGCGAGGACCGACGCGACGTTGACGCCCTTGCCCCCGGCCCGCTGCCGTACGGCGGTGACGCGGTGGCTCCCGTGCGGGAGCACCTCGTCGACGTCGTAGGTGATGTCGAGGGCGGCGTTGAGCGTGACGGTGACGATCACAGCGCGTCCCAGGCCAGGCACGCGGCGCCCAGGCACCCCGCCCGGTCGCCGAGCGCCGCCTTCTCCAGGCGAGGGCGGCGCTGGAACGTCAGCCGGGCGTCGACGTCCGCGCGCAAGGGGCCCAGCAGCGTCTCCCCGCTCTCAGCCAGGCCCCCGCCGAGGAGGACGAGGTCCACCCCGGTGAGGGTCGCGGTCGCGGCGATCGCGGCGCCGAGGGCGGACACCGCCTGCTCCCAGACCCGCGCCGCCGCCGGGTCGCCGCCCACGGTCAGGGCGGCCACCTGCTCGGCCGAGCAGCGTCGGCCCGTCGTCGCGGCGTACGCCCGTTCGACCGCCGCCGCCGAGCCGACCGTCTCCAGGCACCCCACAGCGCCGCACGCGCACGGCGTCCCGGCGGGGTCGACCACCATGTGACCGAGCTCGCCCGCCCAGCCGTCGGCCGAGATGAGCACACCCTCCAGCAGCAGCGCGCCGGCGATACCGGTGCCGACCGGCAGGAACAGCGCGTGCCGGGCGCCCCGGGCCGCGCCGAGCCGGGTCTCGGCGAGCAGCCCGGCCCGCACGTCGTGCCCGACGGCGGTCGGCACCCGCAGGTGCCCGGTCACCGCGTCGCCGACCGGCAGGTCGCGCCAGCCCAGGTTGGCCGACCACAGGCCCACGCCGCGTCGCTCGTCGACCAGCCCGGGGACGACCACGCCGCAGCCGACGACCCGCACCGGCTCGACCTGGTGCCCGGCGTCCCGCGCGACGGAGGCGAGCAGCTCGGCCACCGCCGACGCCACGGCACCCCCCACGTCCGCGGCGATGTCCGCCGGGGTGGGCACGGTCAGGGCCGCGACGACGTCGTACGACCGGTCGACCAGGGCGGCCTTGACCCGGGTGCCGCCGACGTCGACGGCGGCCACGACCTCACGCATGCCGGGCAACGCTACCGGTGCCCGCCGGCGTCCGACAGGACGATCGAACGGGTGAGGGAGCGGGGGTTGTCGGGGTCCACGTCGGCCGCTCGGGCCCTGGCCAGGCAGAGCCGGTGCAGGCGGACGAGCTCGGCCATGGGGTCGATGTCGCGGTGCTCGAAGTGGGCGCCGGTCGCCTCCACCTGGGCGGCCAGGCCCTCCGGCACCGTCCCGAACGCCCACGTCGCCCGTCCCGGCGCGGCGATGCTGATCGGGCCGTGGCGGTACTCCATCGCGGGGTAGGACTCGGTCCACAGCTGAGCCGACTCGCGCAGCTTCAGCCCCGCCTCCTCGGCCAGCCCCACCGTCCAGCCGCGGCCGAGGAAGGTCAGCTGCTCGGCGTCCGTGAGACCGGCCAGGCCCTGCGCCTCGTCCTGCGCCAGCACCGCGCGGGCGTCCGCGACGGCGCCGGTGAGGTCCTCGCCCAGCGACGCCCGCAGCAGGGCCAGCGCCGTGGTGGCGAACCGGGTCTGCACGACCGACTGCTCGTCCACCTCGCTCAGCAGGATCACGCGGTCGGCCAGCTCGGTGGCCGGGGTGCCGGCCGTGGCGACGATCGCCGTGGTCGGTGTCCCGCGCCCCCGGAGCTCGGTGAGGACCTCGAGGACCTCGGTGGTGGTGCCGGAGCGGGTGATCACCAGCACCGCGTCGTACGCGCGGTGCAGCCGGTGCTCGCTGGCGGCGAAGGCGTCGGTCTCGCCCTGCCCGGCCTGCTCGCGCAGCGCGGCGTAGGCCTGGGCCATGTAGAAGGAGGTGCCGCAGCCGACCACGGCCAGCCGGGCACCCACCGGCGGCAGCGCCGCACGGGCCTCGTCCACCCGCGAGACGACCCGCGCCCAGTCGTCGGGCTGGGTGAGGATCTCCTCCTGGAGAAAGCTGTGCGGGTTGAACGGCATGGCGGCTCCCGAAGATCACTTACGATTGGTGTGGGCGTCAAACGATCGTAATCCATCAAGGGCGTTGCCGGCCAGTGCGGCGGACCGACGACTACGGTGAGCCCACCGTCCACCGGAAGGAAGCCGAGATGGCCGTGACACACGACCGCGCCCCGCGCTGGAGCCAGCTGCTGCAGCTGCTGGCCGAGCGCGGCCGGCTGTCCGTGGCCGAGGTCTGCGGTGAGCTGGGCGTGTCCGAGGCCACGGTGCGGCGGGATTTCAACGAGCTCGCCGCCCAGCAGCTGGCGACCCGGACCCACGGGGGAGTCCTGGCCGCGGCCGTGGCCTACGACCTGCCGGCGCGCTACAAGAACGCCTCGCAGGACGGGGCCAAGCAGCAGATCGCGGTCGCCGCGGCCGCCCTGGTCCAGCCGGGCGCGGTGGTCGGCCTCAACGGCGGCACCACGACCAGCGCCGTGGCCCGCCAGCTGGCGAGCCGGCCCGACATCGCCGCCAGCGGGCTGCGGCCGGCCGTCACGGTGGTCACCAACGCCCTCAACATCGCGACCGAGATGGTGCTGCGTCCGGCGGTGCGCTGCATCGGCCTGGGCGGGGTCGCCCGGTCGGAGTCCTACGAGCAGACCGGTCCCATCGCCATCGCCGCCATGTCCCAGCTCTGGCTCGACGTGCTCGTGATCGGGGTCGACGGCCTGACCGCCACCACCGGTGCGACCTGCCGGCACGACGACGAGGCGAGCATCAACGCCGCCATGGTCAGCCGGGCCGAACGCGTGGTGGTCGTGACCACCGGTGACAAGGTCGGCCGCACGACGTTCGCGCGGATCTGCGAGTCCGGCGCCGTCGACACGCTGATCACCGACCCCACCGCCCCGCCCGCCGCGCTCGCCGCACTGCGCGAGGCCGGCGTGCGCGTGACGACCGTCGGCGGTGGCCACCGGTGACCAGCACTGCCCCCGCCGGGTCCCCGCTGCTGCTGACCGGGCGCCTGGTGCTGCCCGACGCCGTGGTTCCCGAGGGCGCCCTGGTGGTCGAGGGCACCCGCATCCGCTACGCCGGCCACGCCCGCGACCTGCCCGCCGCCTGGCGGTCGGCACCCCTGCCCGAGGGCTGGCCCGCCGCGGCCACGATGCTGCCCGGCGCGGTCGACGTGCACTGCCACGGCGGCGCCGGCGGCGAGTTCTCGGCGGACCGTGACGCGTCCACCACCGCCGCGCGTCACCACCACCGCAGCGGTACGACGACGCTGCTGGGCAGCCTGGTCTCGGGCACGCGCGAGGCCCTGGTCGCCGGCGTCGAGACCTGCGCAGCCCTGGTGGCCACCGGCGACCTCGCCGGCATCCACCTCGAGGGCCCGTTCCTCTCGCACGCGCGCCGGGGGGCGCAGGACCCGGCCGCGCTCGTCGACGTGGACCCATCCCTGCTCGAGGCGCTGGCCGACGCGGCAGCCCGGGGCGGCGCCGCGCACGCGCTGACCCAGATGACCTACGCCGCGGAACGCCCGGGCGGCGACCTGCTCCCGGCCCTGCTCGCCGCTCGCGGCATCCTCCCGGCGCTCGGCCACACCGACGCCGACGCCGCCACCGCGTGGGCCTCGCTGCGGTCGGCGCTGGACACCGCCCCCCGCGGCGGCCGCCCCCTGGTCACGCACGTCTTCAACGGCATGCCGCCCCTGCACCACCGCGCCCCCGGCCCGGTGGCCGCCTGCCTGGCCCAGGCCGCGCGCGGCGAGGCCGTCCTGGAGGTCATCGGCGACGGCGTGCACCTCGACGCCGGGACGGTGCGGATGCTCTTCGACGTCGTCGGCGCCGACGGGATCTGCCTCATCACCGACGCGATGGCCGCGAGCGGCATGCCGGAGGGCACCTACACACTCGGCGGACGGGACGTGGTGGTGGCCGGGCGCACCGCGCGGCTGGCCGACGGCGGCAGCATCG
Source organism: uncultured Actinomycetota bacterium (assembly GCA_963696105.1). GTDB lineage: Bacteria > Actinomycetota > Actinomycetes > Actinomycetales > Dermatophilaceae > CAVRTM01. The sequence goes on along the minus strand of CAVOIP010000005.1, from coordinate 1,422,218 downwards.
CCGGTGGCGTGGCCACGTTGCTGGAGGTCGTGCGCTGGTGCGTCCAGGACGCGGGCGTCCCGCTGCAGCACGCCGTACGCGCCGCGTCGCGGACCCCGGCCCGCACCCTGGCCCTCCCCGACGTCGGGGCACTGGAGGTGGGGCGCCGGGCCGACGTCCTGGTCGTGGACGACGACCTCAGGCTGGGGTCGGTGCTGCGGGCGGGTCAGTGGCTGGGCTGAGCGCTCACTTGATCGACCCCGCGGTCAGGCCGCCGACGAGGTGCTTCTCGATGAACGCGAACAGGATCACGACGGGGATGATCGCGAAGATCGAGGCGGCGAACAGCTGGTCCCAGTGCTGCTCGTAGCCCGTGACGTACGACGTGATGCCGACCGTCAGCGGCTTCCTCGCGTCGTCCAGCATGAGGGTCAGCGCCACGACGTACTCGTTCCACGCCGCGATGAAGGTGAACACGATCGCCGTCACGACCCCGGGCAGCGTCAGCGGCAGCATGATCCGCAGCAGCGTGCGCACCCGGCCGCATCCGTCGAGGTGGGCAGCCTCCTCCACCTCCTTGGGGATCGAGGAGAAGAAGCCGTGCAGGATCCAGACCGCGAACGCGAGGTTGAACGCGGCGTTGGTGAGGATGATCGACAGGTAGGTGTTGACCAGGTTGAGGTTGAAGAACTCCCGGTAGAGCCCCACCACCAACGAGGTCGGCGAGAACATCTGGGTGACCAGCACGAGGAACAGGAACGCGATCCGGCCCGGGAAGCGGAAGCGGGCGGTGAAGTACGCCGCCGGGATCGAGACCAGCACCACGATGACGGTCGAGGTGGTCGCCACGAGCACCGAGGTCTTGAGCCAGTTGAGGAACCGGTCGTCGCCCAGCACCTGCGAGTACGTCGACAGCTGCCAGACCCGGGGCAGCAGGGTCGCCGGCGTCTGCACGACGTCGCTGCTGGGCCGCAGCGAGTTGAGCAGCATGACGATGTAGGGCCACAGGAACGCCAGCGCCACGAACAGGCCGGCGAGCGGCATCACCCAGCGACGGTGCCGCTGCCAGCCGACCTTCTGCCGGGGCACGACCTGTGCCGGCACGCGCGCCGGTGCCTCCGAGACGGTGGCCATCAGCTCTCCTCCTCCTGCCACCGGACGGTGCGCAGGTAGATGACCACCACGACGAGGATCAGCAGGACGTTGAAGATGCCGGCGGCGGCGGCCATGCCGACGTCCTTCTCCGCGCTCTTGAACGCCAGCTTGTACATGAACGTGATCGTCGTGTCGTGGGTGAACCCGGGGTTGCGGTCGTTGAGGGTCCAGATGATCGGGAACGAGTTGAAGACGTAGATGATGTTGAGGACGCTGGCCACGAGCAGCGCGGGCCGCAGCAGGGGCAGCGTCACCCGCCAGTAGGTCTGCCGGGGCGTGGCGCCGTCGATCCGGGCCGCCTCGTAGACGTCGGTGGGGATGTTGTTGAGGCCGGCGACGAACACGTAGGCCGTGAACGGCACGGACACGAACACCCCGACGAAGATCATCGACGCCATCGTCCAGGAGTCGTTGCCGAGGAAGTCGATGGGCGTGCTGATCACGTGCAGCTTCGTCAGCACGAGGTTCAGGGTGCCGTAGTAGTAGTTGTAGATCATCGTGAACGTCTTGGCCGTGATCACGAGCGACGCGGCCCACGGCACGATGATCGCGTAGCGGACCACCTTGCGGCCGAAGAAGTCCTTGCTCAGGAACTGGGCGACCGCCAGGCTCACCAGCACCGTCAGCGCGACGACCACGACGACCCACACCACCGTGTTGACCAGGACCGTGCCGAGCGAGGGGTGGGCCAGCACGTGGCTGAAGTTCCTGCCGCCGGCGTCCCCCAGCCGCAGGCCGGTGATGGAGTAGGTGCTCAGGGAGGCCTTGACCAGCTCGATCGCCGGGTAGATGACGACCCCGGCGATCAGCAACAGCGCCGGCCCGAGCCACAGCAGGGCCACCCCGGCCGAGCTGCGGTCGCGGGCGCGCCGGCGCCGGGCGCGGCGGTCCGGCGACGTGGCCGGGCCGGGCGCCGGGGCGGGGGCGGTGGCCGTGGAGCCGGCACCCGCCCCCGTTCCCCGTCGGTCGTCAGCCACGGTCAGCCGGCGTTCTCGGCCGTCTTCTGCAGGCTGTCGAGGGTGGCCTTGGGGTCACCGTTGATGCCCGCACCGATGTTCTGCTGGACGGCGAGCTTCACCTTGTCCCAGGTGGGGTCGTCGGTCGGCGTGAGGTGGATGTTCGGCAGCGTCTGGAGGTAGACCTTCAGCTTCGGGTCGGACGCGAACGCCGTGAGGCCGCTCTTGGTGACCGGCAGGAAGCCCTCGGCCTTGATGAACGCGTTGACCTGGTCCTTCTGGTAGTAGAGGTCGTAGAACGCCTTGACGGCCTCCTGGTTGCCCGGCTTCTTGAAGGCCATGAGGTAGTCCGTGACGCCGAAGGTCTGCGGCTGGCCGCCGCCCTGCACCGGCATCGGCGCGACGCCGTAGCTGACCTTCTTGTCCTGGTCGAGGGCCGCGGCCAGCGGGGAGAACCCGACCACCATGCCGACGTTGCCGGACTTGAACAGGTTGAACGCGTCGGCGCGGTTGGTCCGCCCGGGGTTGTTCTGCGTGACCTTGTCCTGGACCGCGAGCTTCTTCAGGAACGAGAGGGTCTCGACGTTCTTGGGCGAGTTGATCGTCCACTTCCCGCCGGACTTCCAGTCGCCGCCGTTGTTGAACGTCCAGATCGAGAACTCACCCTGCGCCTCCTCCGGCCCGAGGGGCATCGCGTAGCCGATGCTGCCGTTGCCGAGGCCCTGCAGCTTCTTGGCGTCGGCCTCGAACTCGTCCCACGTCCTGGGCGGGGCGGCGATCCCGGCCTTGGCGAACATCGCCTTGTTGTAGAACAGCGCCCGCGCGGACGACAGGTCCGGCATGCCGTACATCTTGCCCTGGTAGGTGCCGCTCTTGACGAAGGCGTCGAGCAGGTCGCTCTTGACCGCCGGGGAGAGCACGTCGTCGGCGCTGTAGAGCAGGTTGTCCTTGGCGTAGCTGGCGTAGGCGTTGAGGTTGAGGATGTCCGGCGCGTTGTTGTTCTGGATCATCGTGCTGCTCTGCTGGTCGATCGCGTCCCAGCTGACGATCTGCACGTCCAGGGTGTTGCCGGTCTTGGCCTTGTACTTCTCGGCGAACTGCTTCCAGAACGCCGCGGTGTGGTCCTTGGAGTACTCCGCGGCGACCAGCTTGATGGAGGTCACCTTCTTGGCGCTGCCCCCCGTGTCGCCACCGCCGGCCGTGGCGCTGCCGCTGCCGCCACTGCAGGCGGTCAGCCCGAGGGTGGCCACGGCGGCTCCCGCGACGAGGACGGTCATTCTGCGCGTCATGGTTCCTCCAGGAGCCCTGTTGTGAGCGTTTGTGATCGATCTATGCATTATTCGACGGGAAACGGTATTGCGGCGCCGCGTAGGGGGTCAAGGGTTTCCGCCCGGCCCCGGTCGCTGGACCGTGGCGACGCCAAGCCCTCCACCTGGAGCGCACCCTAGGGGAGCCGGCCCCTGCGACGTCGCCGCGACACGGCCGGGCCTGACCGAATGTGGACACCGGGCCGGTCACGGGTGCGGCGCGAAGCCGGGCACGTTGGCCCCGAGCCAGGCCAGGGAGCGGGGCAGGATGGCCTGCCACAGGGCCAGCCGGTGGCCGGCGTGCTGCAGCACCACCGCGTCCACGGACAGCGGTGGCCTGGTCACCTTCAGGAACGCCGCGCTCGAGGTGTACGAGATGGGGTCCGCGTGGGAGGTCTCGAGCCACATCGCCACCGGCGGCGGGCGCCGTCTGGCCAGCGCGACCAGGTCGTATCGGCGGGTCAGCGGGCTGCCCGGGAGGTAGGCCTCGTAGAAGGGCCCGAACTCCGGGTGGAAGTAGCCGCCCAGGACGAGGGCGGCCGAGTACTGCGCCGGGTGCAGCATCGCGGCCATGGCCGCGCACCATCCCCCGGCCGACAGGCCGATGGCGGCCCAGGACGAGCGGGCGGTCCGCACCCGGAAGGTGTGGGTGACCCAGTTCGGCACGTCCTGGGTCAGCCAGGTCTCGACCTGGGGGTTGCCCGGGCGACCGTTCACGCACTCGGTGTCGACCCCGCCCGGGAACTCGATCTGGGGCGAGACGATCAGCGCCGACTGCAGCTTCCCGGCAGCCACCTGCTGGGCCATCACCCCACCGAGGTTCATCAAGGTGATCCACAGGGACGGGTACCCGGCGTAGCCGTGGAACGTCTCGATCACGGGGTAGCGCTGGGTTGCCCGGCGCCGGTCCCGGTACGTCGGCGGCAGCTGCACGACGACGGTGCCGGTCAGCCCGCTTGCCGCACCCTTGACCGTGTAGTTGATGACGCCTGCGCTGCCCACCCCGGCCGGCAGCGGCGGCAGCCGGGTGGCCGCCCGGGCTGCCGTCCCCGCCACAGCGTGGCTCGCCGCCCGGGGCGCCGTGCCGCCCCGGGCCACGGCGGTCACCGTCGGGGCCCCGCCGAAGGCGCCACGCAGGTCCGTCCAGTCCGCGAAGAACAGGAACGCGGCGTTGAGCTGGGTGGCCGCGGTCAGGAGGACCAGCAGGTTGACCAGCAGGAGCATCCCGACCCGCGACGCCACCGTAACGGGACCGTGCCCGGCCAGCGCGGGCCACACCACCACGAGGGTGACGAAGGCGACGACCGTCAGCGCCGCCACCAGGAACAGGAAGCCCGAACCGGTCAGGGACATGGATGCCGCCCTCCAGGAGGTCCGTCGTCCCTGCCCGGCGCCCGCACCGCGCCGGGAACCGGGCGTCGTCCGACCCCTTCACGGTAGCTCCGACCGCTGCGGCGGGGGCCACCTTGGGCAGGTCCAGCGGCCGGCGTGACACTGAAGGGGTGACCGACTCCCTTGCCACCGTCTTCCACCCCGCCGCGCACCTGCGCGCGGCTCCCCTCCTGGACACCCCGACCGGCCACCCGATCGGCATTCCCACCGCCTTCGCGGCCCTCGTGGCGTTCTTCGTCCTCCTCTTCCTGCTCATGGTGCTCGTCGGGCACCTGCGCGACCGCCACGGGCGCCGCTGAGCCCGCCGCCGCCCGTCGCGTACGGCGGGCCCGGCCGCGGACCGCTGCGTCAGGGCACCATCCACGACAGCGCCGGCGTGGACTGCAGGTACACGAGCATGCACATGAAGGCCAGGAACGCCAGGCTCCAGCCGAACACCTTGCGGAAGACGTCACCCTCCCGCCCGGACAGGCCGACCGCCGCGGCCGCGATGGCGAGGTTCTGCGGCGAGATCATCTTGCCCAGCACCCCGCCGGAGGAGTTCGCCGCGGCCATCAGGACGGGGTTGAGGCCGGTCTGGTGGGCGGCCGTGACCTGCAGGGCGCCGAACAGCGAGTTCGACGAGGTGTCCGAACCGGTCACCGCGACACCGACCCAGCCGAGGATCGGCGAGATGAGCGCGAACGCCGCTCCCGCTCCGGCCATCCAGGCCCCCAGCGTGGACGTCTCCCCGGAGGCGTTCATGACGTAGGCCAGCGCGAGGACCGCCATGACCGTGACGATCGCGCCGGCCAGCTGGCGGTAGGTGTCGACGTACGCCTTCCATGCCTGGCGCAGCGAGATGCCGATGACCGGGATGGTGATCAGCCCGGCGATGATCAACAGCGTGCCCGCGGCGGAGAGCCAGTTGAGCTTGAACGTCGGGATGGTCGAGGGCTTGCCCCTGGCCGTCTGCAGGTGGAGGCCGGGCCACTGCAGGACCTTGGTCGGGACCTCGAAGAGAGCCTTGACGACGGGGATCTGGGTGATGACGAAGACGGCGATGATGACGAGGTACGGCGCGTAGGCCCTGACCACGTCGCCGCGGCTGTCGTGCGTGGCGGCGTCCCGGGCGCCGAGCTCGTCGGCCGTCCCGGTGCCCATGCCGACCGGGTGGTCCGACCCCCTGCCGTGGTCGACCCCGCCCGTGGTCCGCGCCGGGGCCACGTCCCGTGGCGGCCAGACCGTCGGCCACGGCCGGCTGGCCGGCGCCGGCCGCCCGGCCAGCGCCGGTCGTCCGGCGGCACCGGGTGACTGGCGCCGCCATCGGACCAGGTCGGCTCCTCGACGTAGCGGTGCGCGGGGCGCCAGACCCGCAGAAGGAGCACGACCGAGGCGGCACCGAGCAGCGAGGCGACGATGTCGGTGAGCTGCACCGAGAGGTAGTTGGAGGTGGCGAACTGCGCGAGCGCGAAGGTGATGCCGCAGACGCAGCGTCGCCGGCAGCGTCTGCCGGACGCCCGCGCGCCGGTCGATGATGAAGACCAGCGCCATCGGGACGAACACGCCGAGCACCGGCGTCTGCCGTCCGACCATCGCGCCGAGCGTGTGCTCGCGGGATGCCGGTCACCGTGGACAGCGTGGTGATCGGCACGGCCAGGGCGCCGAAGGCGACCGGTGCCGTGTTGGCGACCAGCGCGACCGTCGGCGGCCTTGATCGGCCGGAACCCCAGCGCGATGAGCATGACGCTGGTGATCGCGACCGGCGTGCCGAAGCCGGCGAGCGCCTCGAGCAGTGCGCCGAAGCAGAACGCGATGATGACGGCCTGGATCCGCTGGTCGTCACTGACCCTGGCGAACGACCGGCGCAGCACGTCGAAGTGCCCGGTCACGACGGTCATGTTGTAGACCCAGATCGCGTTGATCACGATCCACAGGATCGGGAAGAAGCCGAAGACGGCGCCCTCGGTGCCGGCGAGCAGCGCCTGGCCGACCGGCATCGGGTAGACCAGCGACCGCGACCAGGATCGCGACGAGCAGCGAGATCAGCGCCGCCTTCCACGCGCTCATCCGCAGGACGCCGAGCAGGACGAACAGCGTCAACAGCGGCAGCACCGCGAACAGCGCACTCAGCGCCAGCGATCCGCCCACGGGGTCGAGGACCGGTCGGTACATCGTTCACCTCGTCGTTGAAGTGGTGGTGCGGGGGTTCGAGCGGGCGGTGCTAGGCCTCGACGCCGAGCTGGTCGACGCCGAGGCCGCGGATCGAGGCGTCGAGCACCTCGACGGTGTGGGCGAGCGCGATCGGCTCCCGGAGCGCTCGATGGAGGCGGCCACCTGCATCAGGCAGCCGGGGTTGGCCGTGACGAGCAGCTGCGCACCGGTGCGCAGCACGTTGGCGGCCTTGCGGTCGCCGAGCTCCCGCGCGGGCTCGGGGTGCAGGACGTTGTAGATCCCCGCGGAGCCGCAGCACATGTCGGACTCGGCGATCTCGCGCACCTCCAGCCCGGGGATGCCGCGCAGCAGCTCCCGCGGCTGGCTGCGGATGCCCTGGGCGTGCCCGAGGTGGCAGGCGTCGTGGTAGGCGACGGCGACCGGCAGCGGGTGGCGCGCAGCGACGGGCCCGACCTCGACGAGCAGCTCACTCACGTCGCGGACCTTGTCGTTGAACGTCCGTGCGCGTTCGGCGTAGTCCGGGTCGTCGGCGAGCAGGTCGGCGTACTCCTTCATCGTCGAGCCGCAGCCGGCCGAGTTGACGACGACGTAGTCGACGACGTCCCGGTCGAGCTGGTCGATCAGGGCCCGGGCGAACCGCTGCGCCTCCTCCTCCCGCCCGTTGTGCACCGACAGCGCGCCGCAGCAGCCCTGGGCCGCCGGCGCGACGACGTCGAAGCCCTCGGCCGAGAGCACCCGGGCGGTGGCGGCGTTGACGCCGGGGAAGAACTCGCGCTGCACGCAGCCGAGCAGCATGCCGACGGTGCCGCGGCGTGGCCCCGCCGCGGGGGTGCGCTGCGGCACCGGCTCGGACGCGCTCCAGCGGCGGGGCGAGCGACTCCATCGCCGCGATGGTCGGCGAGATCCGCTGCAGCACACCCCTCTTGCGCAGCAGCCGGGACAGCCCGGTGTCCTGGTAGAGCCGCAGCGGCCCCCGCATCAGCCTGCAGCCGCCGGGGATAGGGGAACAGGCCGAAGATCGCGGTCCGCAGGGCACGGTCGGCCGCCGGACGGTCGAAGCGCCGCTCCACCTGGGCCCGCGTCGCCTCGATCAGCTTGTCGTACTGCACCCCCGACGGGCAGGCGGTGACGCAGGCCATGCAGCCGAGGCAGGCGTCGAAGTGCTGCACCATCGCGGGCGTCATCGGCTCGCCCTCGAGACCCTCGTTCATCAGGTAGATCCGCCCGCGCGGCGAGTCCATCTCCTCGCCCCACAGCACGTAGGTCGGGCACGTCGGCAGGCAGAAGCCGCAGTGGACGCAGTCGGCCACCAGCTCCGCCGACGGCGGCCGGTGCTCGTCGAAGGCCGGCTCGCCCGGCGGCGCCTCGGACACCCGCAGCGGTCCGTCGCTGCCCAGGGTGCCCGCGGTCGAGGTGACGGGGCCGGCCGTGTGCTCGGTCATCTAGATCCCTCCGACGAAGCGGCCCGGCGCGAGTCGTCGCTGCGGGTCGAACTTGTTCTTGACGGCGCGCATGAGGTCCAGAGCCGCGACGGGGCCCCAGACGTCCACCGCGGCCTTGACGTCGGCCGGCGCGTCGAGCACGACGACCGACCCGCCGTACGACGCCGCGCGGGCCCGCAGTCCCTCCACCAGCCACGCCACGGCGCGCGGGTCCGCGGCCGGCTCGCCACTCACCCCGGCCAGCAGGGTGCCGACCCCGGCGCTGCCGCGCACGTCCACGGCCAGCCCGGCTGTGGCGGCGCTCTCGTCGACCGCGGCGAGCAGGTGCGGCAGGCCGGCGATCTCGTGGGTGAGCTTCAGCGCCAGGTCGCCCCGACCGAACGGCTCGGTCCCCACCAGGCCGGCGCGGTGCCGGCCGCGGTGGCCGCCGGGCCGAGCAGCGCCAGGGCCCGCGACATCCGGCCCTCGACGCCGGCGGAGATGCCCTCGAGGAGCACCGACACGGTGGCGCCGCCCTCGGCGGGGCGGTCGAGCTCGACCGCCGTGGGCGCGACCTGGGAGTGCACGACCTGCTGGACCACCGCGGACACGTCGGCGGCCGACGCCACCGGGACGCTGACCCAGGTGCGCGTCGGCGGCACGGGGTGCAGCCGGAAGGCCACCTCGGTGATGACCGCCAGGGTGCCGTAGGAGCCGGTGAGCAGCTTGCCGAGGTCGTAGCCGGCGACGTTCTTGACGACCTTGCCGCCGGAGTGGGCGACCACGCCGTCGGCGCGGACCACCCGCGCGCCGATCAGCAGGTCGCGGACGGCCCCGTGGAGGTAGCGCGCCGGTCCGGTGGCAGCGGTCGCGACGACCCCGCCGACAGTGCCTCCGCGCGGCGGTTCCACCGCCAGCCACTGACCGGCCCCGGCCAGGGTGGCCTGCAGGTCCGCCAGCCGGCAACCCGCCCCGACGACGACGATGAGGTCGCCGGCGGCGTGCTCGACGACGGCGTCCATCCGGGTGGTGTCGAGGACGAGGTCCACCCGCTCCGGTGGGTGCCCCCAGTCGAGCTTCGTGCCGGCGCCCCGGCACCACGACCGCGAGGTCCTGCTCGGCCGCGACGCGCATCACCGCCGACGTCTCGGCGGCGCTGCCCGGGGCCGCGACCCAGCGTGCGGGCACGCCGTCCACCACATCGGTGTCGACCGCCGCGGCCGCGTGGTCGGCCGTCGCCGCCAGCAGCTGCTCGAGGACGAGGTCACCCACTCAGAACACCTCCGCCACGCCGGACTCGGCCAGCGGGTGCACGCCACGGTGCCGTCCGGGCACCTCGCCGCACAGGCGCGGGGTGGGAAACACCTTGCCGGGGTTGGAGATCGAGTCGGGGTCGAACGCGCAGCGCACCAGCTGCATCGTGTCCAGGTCGTCCTCGTCGAACATCCGCGGCATGTACTTCGCCTTGTCCGAGCCGACGCCGTGCTCGCCGGTGATCGAGCCACCGTGCTCGATGCAGAGGTCGAGGATGGCGCCCGACACCTCCTCGGCGCGCTCTGACTCGCCCGGCACCGCGTCGTCGAAGAGGACCAGCGGGTGCAGGTTGCCGTCGCCGGCGTGGAACACGTTGGCGACCCGGACGCCCTTCTCGCAGGAGAGGTCGGCGATCCGGCGCAGGACCTCGGGCAGCGCCGTCCGCGGGATCACACCGTCCTGGACGATGTAGTCGGGGCTGATCCGCCCGACCGCGGCGAAGGCGGACTTGCGCCCCTTCCAGAACAGCGCGCGCTCGGCGTCGTCGACCGCGATGCGGATCTCGAAGGCCCCCTCCTGGCGGCAGTAGCGCTCGACCTGGTCGAACTGGTGGGCCACGTCCTCCATCGGGCCGTCGAGCTCGACGATGAGCACCGCACCCGCGCCGCCGGGGTAGTCGCAGTGCACGGCCGCCTCGGCCGCCTCGATGGCGAGCGCGTCCATCATCTCGATCGCCGCGGGGATCACCCCGGCGCCGATGATGGCCGACACCGCCGCCCCGGCCGCGTCGGTGTCCTCGAAGGCCGCCAGCAGCGTCCTGACCGACTCCGGCGACCGGGTGAGCCGGACCGTCACCTCGGTGGCGATGCCGAGGGTGCCCTCGGAGCCGACGAGCACCCCGAGCAGGTCGTAGCCGGGGGCATCGGGCGCCTTCCCGCCCACGGTCACGACCTCACCGCCGGGCGTGACCAGGTCCACGCCGGTGACGTGGTTGCTCGTGAAGCCGTACTTCAGGCAGTGCGCGCCGCCGGAGTTCTCCGCGACGTTGCCACCGATCGAGCAGACCTGCTGGCTCGAGGGGTCGGGCGCGTAGTAGTAGCCGTGCGGCAGCGACTCCCGGCTCAGCTGCAGGTTGATCACGCCGGGCTGCACGACGGCCCGCTGGTTGGCCGGGTCGAGCTCGAGGATGCTGCGCATCCTGGAGGTGACGATCAGCACCCCGTCCGCGTGCGGCAGCGCCCCGCCGGACAGCCCCGTGCCGGACCCCCGGGCCACGAACGGCACCCCGTTCTGCGCGCAGGCGCGCACCACCGCCGCGACCTGTGCGGTCGTCTCGGGCAGCACCACCAGCGCCGGCGTCACCTTGTAGTGGGCGAGCCCGTCGCACTCGTAGGTGCGCAGCCGCTGGTGGTCGGTGATGACCGCGTCGTCGCCCAGCACCGGACGCAGCCGGTCGGCGAGGCCGAGTGCGTCCATCGCTCAGGGCATCCGCTCGTAGGCCGGGAGCGTGAGGAACTCGGCGAACTCGTCGGCGACCGCCACCTCGAGGAAGGTGCTGCGCGCGTCGGCGTAGTCGCCCGGGTCTCCCGGGAGCTTGGCGATCTCCTCGTCGACAAGCCGCACGACGAGCTCGCGGGTCACGACGTCGCCGGTGTCCAGCTCGAGGTCGTTGTGCAGCCACTGCCACACCTGCGACCGCGAGATCTCCGCGGTGGCGGCGTCCTCCATCAGGTTGAAGATGCCCACGGCCCCCGAGCCCTTCAGCCAGGTGTGGAGGTACTGGATGCCGACGCTGATGTTGTTGCGCAGCCCGGCCTCGGTGACGTTGCCCGGGGTGGACTTCACGTCGAGCAGCTGCGCCGCGGTGACGTGGACGTCCTCGCGCTTCTTGTCGAGCTGGTTCGGCCGGTCGCCGAGGACCTTGGTGAAGGCCTCCTTGCAGATCTCGACCATCCCGGGGTGGGCCACCCACGAGCCGTCGAAGCCGTCCCCTGCCTCGCGGGTCTTGTCGTCGAGGACCTTCTGGAACGCCGCCTCGTTGACCTCGGGGTCCTTGCTCGGGATGAAGGCCGCCATGCCGCCGATCGCGTGGGCGCCGCGCTTGTGACAGCTGCGCACCAGCAGCTCGGTGTAGTTGCGCATGAACGGCACCGTCATGGTGACCTGGTTGCGGTCCGGCAAGAGGAACTCCTTGCCCCGGGTCCGGAACTTCTTGATGACGCTGAAGATGTAGTCCCACCGCCCGGCGTTCAGACCGGAGGAGTGCTCGCGCAGCTCGTAGAGGATCTCCTCCATCTCGAACGCCGCGGGGTAGGTCTCGACCAGCACGGTGGCCCGGATCGTGCCGCGCGGGAGGCCCAGCCGGTCCTGGGCGAGCAGGAACACGTCGTTCCAGAGCCGCGCCTCGAGGTGGCTCTCCATCTTGGGCAGGTAGAAGTACGGACCCTTGCCGGCGTCGACCTGGCGCCGGCCGCAGTGGAAGAGGTAGAGCGCGAAGTCCACCAGCGCCCCGGACATCGGCTCGCCGTCCACGGTGATGTGCTTCTCCGGCAGGTGCCACCCGCGGGGCCGCACGACGATCGTGGCCAGCTCCTCCCCGAGGGCGTAGCTCTTGCCCTCGGGCGAGGTGAAGTCGATGGCGCGGTCGAGGGCATCGCGCAGGTTCAGCTGCCCCTCGACGACGTTCTTCCACGTGGGCGTGGAGGCGTCCTCGAAGTCGGCGAGCCACACCTTGGCCCCGGAGTTGAGCGCGTTGATCGTCATCTTGCGGTCGGTGGGCCCGGTGATCTCGACCCGGCGGTCCTCCAGCCCCGGCGCGGGCGGCGCGACCTGCCAGTCGCCCTCGCGGACCTCCTTCGTCTCCTCGAGGAAGTCCAGCGTGCCGCCCGCGGCGAGCTCGGCGTAGCGGTCCTCGCGGGCCCGGAGCAGGCCCAGCCGCGTTGCGTCGAAGGTCCGGTGGAGCTCGGCGAGGAGCTCGAGGGCGCCGTCAGTGAGCACGCTGTCGTATCGCTCCCCCATCTCGCCGGTGACCTGGACGCCGTGCGGTGCTGCCATCAGAGCTCTCCTTCGACCGTGGTTCACGTCGTTTCGCATGGTGGAAACCAAATTCTGAAACGGGACGCTAGTCGTCGACGGGGCACCGGTCAATGGATGCCGCGGCCCCGGCGGAGCAGGCCCGACGAACGGCACGGGCGGAGCGGCCCGGCGGCGGGCCGCGGCCGCCTGCGGTCAGGCCACCCTCATTCGTCGTCGCTGCCGGCGTGGGGGTAGTCCTCGTCCCCGGTCACGCTCTGGCGCTGCTCCAGGACGTCGGCCTCCGAGGCCCGGTCCAGGGGCGCCGTCCCCTCGTCATCGCCCGGCAGGTCATCCGGCAGGTCATCGGGGTCGAGGGGGGCCTGCTGCTCGGCGGCGTCCGCCTCCGGCACGGCGGTCAGCTCGTCGTCGTCACGACTCATGGAACGCTCCTTCGGCGGTGCGGAACGCGGACGCTCGGGGCGGCCGTGCTGTCAAGGCACCATGCCACGAGAGCCGGCCGCTGGACAGGTCCGTCCTTAGCCGGCAACGGGGCAGCAGCATCCGGACCCGTGACGTTGGGCCCGGATGCTGCTGGCCCGCGCATGGGAGAGTGGGGGAACTCCTTGTGGTTCGACCCGGTTTCGCACAGTGGAGGGGCGATGAAGGGCCTCCTGCCGTTCGCAGCACTCTGTCTCCTGCCGCCCGTGTTGCTCTACGGTCTGCGCCGGCTCCGTCGTGCCCTCCCGGAGTCGTGGTCCCTGCGGCGTCGACCACCGGAGCCCAGCGGGCCGAGCCTGCAGCGGCTCGTCTTCGACCTCCAGCGGCTCGAGCGGGACTTCCGGCGCATCCAGGCCTCGAACGAGCCCGGCAAGGCCCGGCGCCTCGCCGCGGTGAGCCTTGCGTACGACGAGACGCTGCGCGCCTGCTGCCTCAGCCTCGGGCTCGACGAGCCGGCCCCCTCCCCCCTGAGCGCCATCGACCGACTGCAGACCGAGGCCGAGCTCTCCCAGCACGGCCTGGTCTGGTGACCTCCGCTCCCACCGCGTCCTGAGCGGCCGGCCCGGCGTCAGCCGGCACCGGCCAGGACCCACTCGCGGCGCGCGTCGCCGTCCCACCGGCGCGCCCCCACGGCATACCCGTCGGCCTCCCGTGGCCCGTTCAGCAGCGTGAGCGCGAGCGCCACCTGCTCCGGGGTCATGCGATGGGCGAGGGTCACGTGCGGCACCCAGTGACCGGCCCGCATGTACGGCAGGTCCGCGTCACGCCCGAGGACGTCCGCGAGTGCGGCCTGCCTGCGCAGCAGCCCGACCTCGGGCACGACGGCACGCACGAGCACGAAGCGGTCGCGCCCGAAGACCGACAGCGCTCCGAGGCGCAGCGCGACCGGGAACTCCTCCAGCGCGAGCGCCATGGCGGGCTCGAGCGTCTCGTCGATGGCCAGGCGCGCGGCCAGGGTGACATGGGGGCGGTTGGACGGTGACCGGTGGCGCGCCTGGCTGGGCAGGCCGGCAGCCGCGAGGGCGTCCCAGTCCGCCCGGACCAGCGCGTCCAGCCCCTCATCGAGCACCAGCTCCACCGACTGCGTCACACGGCACATGCTCCACCACCGGCATCCAGCACCACTTCGCAAGACCAGGGCGCACGCCGCCCGGATTGGACACACCTCATGCGTAGAGCCAGGACGCTCGCCACCGTCGCCCTCGGATCCGCCGTGCTGCTGCCGTTCGTCGGCGCCGGCACCGCCATGGCCGCTGGCGGGGACGTGATGGCCAACCTCAAGCCGGTCGCGCTCAACGGCGTCGACGCGAGTGGCACCGCCATGGTGGAGGTGCGCGGCACCACCATCAACGTCACCATGGCGGCGATGGGCCTGCTCGCGGACGCCCCGCACGCCGCCCACATCCACTTCGCGGCGGCGGCCAGGCACGAGTGCCCGACCGCCGGTGACGACACCGACAAGGACGGCCGGCTCAACACCACCGAGGGTGGCCCCGCCTACGGTGACATCGTCGTGTCACTGACCAAGACCGGCGACACCAGCCCCACGTCGGGCCTGGCTGTCGACCGGTTCGACACCGCCAAGGGCGGCAAGATCTCCTACCAGCGCGGCAGCATCCACGTCTCCCCCGCCGTCGCCGACGCGATCGCCAAGGGCCAGTCCGTGGTTGTCATCCACGGGGTGGACCACAACCACGACGGCAAGTACGACGGCAGCACCAAGAGCGACCTCGACCCCAGCCTGCCGACCGAGGCGACCGACCCGGCCGTCTGCGGCACGCTCATGGCGGCACCGGCCGGCGGCGCGGCCACCGGCGCCGGCGGCGCCTCGAGCCCGACCAACACCGGTCTGATCGCCCTCGGCGGTGGCCTGCTGCTCGTGGCCGCCGGCTCGTGCACCCTGACGGCGCGTCGCGCCCGCGCCCGGAGCTGATGGACCAGCCCGCCCAGCACGGTGGCCGCCGCGGAGTCGTCCTCGCCGCGGCGGCCACCGTCGTGCTGGTTCTCCTCGCGGGGATCCTGCTGACCCTGGGCCTGCGCTCCTCCGGTCCGCCGCAGCCCCCGGCCGCGAACGCGGCACCGGCATCCCCCGCCCCGACAGCCACCGGGGCCCCCACGCCACCGCCGGCGAGCTCGTTGCCGTCGGCCGGGTCGGCGGCCGCGCCACCGGCTACCGCCGCAGCGTTGCCCCCGCGCCGGGCCAGGCCGGTCGACCTCGGCCCGATCCTGCCCGGCTCACCGCCGGTGCGCCTCGACATCCCCTCGATCGGCGTCCACACCTCCACGTTCGTCGACCTCGGCCGCGGTCGTGACGGGAGCCTCGAGGTGCCCGAGGACTTCGACGCCGTGGGCTTCTACACCCTCGGGCCGACCCCGGGGCAGTTCGGACCGGCGGTGATCGCCGGACACGTCGACAGCCACCGGGGCCCGGCCGTCTTCTACCGCCTGGGCGCCCTGAAGGCCGGTGCGACGGTCAGCGTGGGGCGCCGGGACGGCACCACCGCCAGGTTCGTCGTGGACAAGGTCGCGGCCTACCCGAAGGCGCAGTTCCCCACCACCGCGGTCTACGGCAACACCACCGGCCGAGCCGAGCTGCGGCTGATCACCTGCGGCGGGTCGTTCGACGACCGCACCGGGCACTACGTCGACAACGTGGTCGCGTTCGCCCACCTGGTCTCTGCCACCTGACCCCGGCGTCCGGGTGCACCAGCCAGGGGGGCGCACACCCCCCGGGACGGCACCACGAAGGGCCCCCGGCTCGCCGACAGCGCTCAGCGCGTCGGCGGGCCAGGGGCCCTGGTCGTTCGGAGGACGGCGACCAGCCCATCCGGGCGCTGGCCACCGCAGGGCGCGAAAGCCCTTCGTGTGGTGCTGTCAGGCGACGGTGGCCGTCGGTGCCGGGACGACCCCGGCCTGCCCGAGCAGCTCGCGGACCTCGGTCTCGCGGTAGCGGCGGTGGCCACCGAGAGTGCGCAGCGAGGTGAGCTTGCCGGCCTTGGCCCAACGGGTCACGGTCTTGGGGTCGACCCGGAAAAGGGCTGCGACCTCCGCCGGGGTCAACAGGGCCTCGGCGTCAACGGTGCGGCTGGTCATGGGGTCCTCCGACATCGGATCCTGCTGGTATGGATCTCCATTTTCGGACAACTCGCCCGTCCGGGGAACATCCGGACGAGTCATATCGACCCGCCTGATCGGACTAGTCACCCCATGAGGCGATCGGCAGTCATACGCTGAAACCGCGCGAGACCCGCGCCTGTCGTTCCGAACCGAAGGAGTCACCACCGTGGCCGACCCGTCGCCCCCGTCCCCCTTCAGCCACGAGCAGGTGGCGTACTGCCACGACCCGGCCACCGGGCTGAGGGCCATCATCGGCATCTACTCCACGGCGCTCGGGCCCGCTCTCGGCGGCACGCGGTTCTACCCGTACGAGTCGGAGGAGGCGGCCCTCGAGGACGTGCTGCGGCTCTCGCGCGGCATGGCGTACAAGAACGCCGTCACCGGTCTGGACCACGGAGGCGGCAAGGCGGTGATCATCGGCGACCCCGCGACGGACAAGAACGAGGCGCTCCTGCGGGCCTACGGCCGCTTCGTGGAGAGCCTCGGCGGCCGCTACGTCACCGCCTGTGACGTCGGCACCTACGTCGCCGACATGGACGTCGTCGGCAAGGAGACCCGCCACGCCACCGGCCGCAGCGAGGCCGACGGCGGCGCGGGCGACTCCTCGGTGCTCACCGCGTACGGCGTGTTCCAGGGCATGCGGGCCAGCGCGGAGCATGTGTGGGGCACCCCGACCCTCGCCGGGCGCACGGTGGGGGTCGCCGGGGTCGGCAAGGTCGGGCGGCTGCTGACGGCGCACCTGATCGAGGACGGTGCCCACGTCGTGGTGACCGACGTCAGCGAGCAGGCGGTCGAGTCGGTCCGTGCCACGTTCCCCCAGGTCGACGTCGCACCAGATGCCGAGGCGCTGGTCAAGGGCGACCTGGACGTCTACGCCCCGTGCGCCCTGGGCGGCGCCCTGGACGCCTCCACGGTCGAGTCGCTGAGCGCCTCGATCGTCTGCGGGGCGGCCAACAACCAGCTGGCCGACGAGGGGGAGCACGGCACCGCCCGGCGGCTGCTCGAGCGCGGCATCACCTACGCGCCGGACTTCCTGGTGAACGCCGGCGGCGTGATCCAGGTCAGCGACGAGCTCCACGGCTTCAGCTTCGAGCGGGCCCGGGCCAAGACGGCCCGGATCTTCGACCACACCGGGTCGGTGCTGCGCCTGGCGGCCGAGCGGAGCATCTCCCCGGCGGTCGCGGCCGACCGGATCGCCGAGGAGCGGATGTCTGGCGTGGGCAGCCCGAACCGCATCTGGCTCCCGGCACGCTGAGCAGGGCCGCTCGTGGCGTCGCCGCACCCTGGCGGCGCCACGGCGCGTCCCGGCGCGTCCCCCCGCGTCCCCGCGCCGGCTGATCGTGGCTCCCGTGACCGCGAAACTTGCAAACACCCTGTAGCGTTAGCCCCACGAATATACGAAATTCCCGGGCAGGCTCCGAGGAAGTCGTTGCGTGCTTGGCGCGCGGCGACTTCAGCGATGCCGCCCCGGCAGACGCGTGAGGGGGTCGACGCCATGGGGCGCGGCCGGGCCAAAGCCAAGCAGACCAAGGTTGCCCGTGAGCTGAAGTACTTCAGTCCGGACACCGATCTGAGCAAGCTTGAGCGAGAGCTTCACGGATCGACGTACAGCACGCCGGAGCCGGTCTCCGACGAGGCTGACGACGACCTCTACGACCAGTACGGCAAGTGGGCATCCGGCGAGCGCTGACGCTGTCCGAGCGGCCTGCCGGGTCCTTTCCTGCGTGACCACCGGACACCGCGGCCGTGCAGGTCCCCCCTTCCCCGGAAGCCGGGACCGCACGGCGGCGGTGTCCCTGTGTGAGTCCACCCACACCCAGCTCGGCGCCCTCGCTGTGCCGTCCGCGGACCGTCAGGCCGCCGGGTGCGTCCCGACGACCTGCACTGAGCCACCGTCGACGCCCTTGGCGCCCTGCACGACCTCCAGGCCGTCCTCGACCGTTGCCGTCGCGCGCTCGCTGACGTCGCCCAGGACCCAGGCGGGCAGGTTCCGCGCGGCCGCCTGGCGCACCACCGCGTCGGCCTGGTCGGCCGGGACGACCGCGACGAACCCGATGCCCAGGTTGAGCGTGCGCTCCAGGTCGGGCACCGGCACCCGGCCGAGCTCGCGCACGACCTGGAAGACCGCCGGCGGGGTCCAGGTCGAGCGGTCAACCCGCGCGAAACTGCCCCGCGGCAGCACCCGGGCCAGGTTCGCCGCGAGCCCCCCGCCGGTCACGTGGCTGAGGGCGTGGACGTCGATGCCGTCGGTGCGGACCAGCTCGAGCAGGTCGCGGGCGTAGACCCTCGTGGGCTCCAGCAGCTCCGCCCCGAGGGTGCGGCCGAACTCGGGGACGTCGCGGTCCAGCGCCCACCCGGCCGCGGCGAAGACCGACCGCACCAGCGAGTAGCCGTTGGAGTGCAGACCCGAGGACGCCAGGGCGACCACGACGTCGCCGGCGACCACCCGGTGCGGCCCGAGGACATCGTCGTACTCCACCACACCGGTCGCGGCGCCCGCGCAGTCGTACTCGTCCGGACCGAGCAGCCCGGGGTGCTCGGCGGTCTCGCCGCCGATGAGGGCCGTCCCCGCCTGGGCGCACGCCGCCGCGATGCCGGACACGATCGCCGCGATCCGCTCGGGGACCACCTTGCCGGTGGCGATGTAGTCGGTCATGAACAACGGCTCGGCCCCGCTGACGACGATGTCGTCGACCACCATGCCGACGAGGTCGAAGCCGATCGTGTCGTGCACGTCCATGGCCTGGGCGATGGCGACCTTCGTGCCGACACCGTCGGTGGACGTGGCCAGCACCGGTCGGGTCATCCGCGACAGGGCCGAGGCGTCGAACATCCCGGCGAAGCCACCGAGGCCGCCGAGCACCTCCGGTCGCTGCGCGCGGGCCACCGACGCCTTCATCAGCTCGACCGCCCGGTCACCGGCCTCGACGTCGACACCGGCCGCGGCGTAGGTGATCGGCGAGCCGGGCGGAACGTTGGAGGAGGTCATGCGGTACGTCGCTCCTTCGGGAACGCCCCGCACGGAGCGGGACGGCTGGGTGTCGGGGCGGTCAGGGCCGCGGGAAGGTGGCGGACAGGGTCACGGTCGAGCGAGCGCGTCGGAGGCGCCACCGGCCATTCCCGTGGTCACGCCGTCGACGTCGCGGCCGGGGCCGGTCCCCCCGGGTAGCGGCGCCGACGCGTCGCCGGACGCCTCACCGTTGACCTCCAGCGGCAGCTCGAGCAGGCTCTTGCCGAGCCGGTCGCGCTGCGGCAGCTCGATCGGGTAGACGCCGCTGAAGCAGGCCGTGCAGAGCCGGTCGCGCGGCTGGCCGGTCGAGGACACCATGGCGTCCTCGCTGATGTAGCCGAGGGTGTCGGCGCCGATGCTGGAGCGGACCTCCTCGACACCGATGCCGGTGGCGATCAGCTCGGCCCGGGTGGCGAAGTCGATGCCGTAGAAGCAGGGCCACCGCACCGGCGGGGAGGAGATGCGCACGTGCACCTCTGCCGCACCGGCCTCGCGCAGCATCCGGACCAGGGCGCGCTGGGTGTTGCCGCGCACGATCGAGTCGTCCACCACGACCAGCCGCTTGCCGCGGATGACGTCCCTGAGCGGGTTCAGCTTGAGCCGGATCCCGAGCTGGCGGATGGTCTGGCTCGGGGCGATGAACGTGCGCCCGACGTAGGAGTTCTTGACCAGCCCCTGGCCGTAGGGGATGCCGGACTCCTGCGCGTAGCCGATCGCGGCGGGGGTGCCCGACTCGGGCGTGGGGATGACCAGGTCCGCCTCGACGGGGTGCTCGCGGGCCAGCTGGCGGCCCATCTCGACCCGCGCCTCGTGCACCCCGCGGCCGTTGATGCTGGTGTCGGGCCGGGCCAGGTAGACGTACTCGAAGACACAGCCCTTGGGGTCGGCCTCGGCGAACCGCTGGGTGCGCAGTCCGTCGGCGTCGATCGTCACCAGCTCACCGGGCTCGACCTCGCGGATCAGGCTGGCGCCGACGATGTCCAGGGCCGCGGTCTCGCTGGCCACGACCCAGCCCCGCTCGAGGCGCCCGAGGACCAGCGGGCGGATGCCCTGCGGGTCGCGGGCGGCGTACAGCGTGTGCTCGTCCATGAAGACGAAGCAGAAGGCGCCCCGGAGCTGGGGCAGCACGTCCAGCGCCGCCGCCTCGAGGCTGCGGTCGGGGTCGTCGGTGAGCAGCGCGGTGACCAGCGCGGTGTCGGTGGTGTTGCCGCGGCGCAGCTCACCGCCGAGGTGCCCGGAGAAGCCCTCACCGTTGCGGGCGTCGAGGCGGTCGCGCAGCTCGGCGGAGTTGGTGAGGTTGCCGTTGTGGGCCAAGGCGACCGTGCCCAGGTCGCCGCCGCCGAGGGTGGGCTGGGCGTTCTCCCAGGTGCTGGCGCCCGTGGTGGAGTAACGACAGTGCCCGACCGCCAGGTGGCCCTTGAGCGAGCTGAGGCTGCGCTCGTCGAAGACCTGGGAGACCAGCCCCATGTCCTTGTAGACCAGCAGGCGCGAGCCGTCGCTGGTCGCGATGCCGGCCGACTCCTGCCCGCGGTGCTGCAGCGCGTAGAGGCCGAAGTAGGTGAGCTTGGCAACCTCCTCGCCGGGGGCCCAGACCCCGAAGACGCCGCAGGCGTCCTGGGGGGCCTTCTCGCCGGGAATGAGGTCGTGGGTCAATCGTCCGTCGCCGCCTGCCACGCGGCCCAGTCTCCCACACCGGGCCTGCGCCACCGGCCGTCACGGCCCGGACACCGCGCCGCGGGGGAGGCAGGAGGCGTCGTCAGGGCTTGCGGTCGAGCAGCACGGCGACGATGCCGCCGACGAGTACGCCGAACGCGGCACCGATCAGACCGAAGAACGCGAGCTCCGCGGGAAGGTTGTAGCGGCTGTCCGCGTGGCCCATGAGCGCCAGCAGCACGCCGAGGACCAGACCGAGCACGCCGCCGGTCAGCAGGAACGCCGGGATGTTGGGAGCCCGGCGGATCTTGGGGAGCTGGCTCATTCCTCCACGGTAGGCCATCCGCCCAGGCTGCCGTTCCGAACCACCCGCATGCCCCGCCACCCCACCCGAGACCGCCTGACCCACGCGCTGCCCGGTGCCCTGAGCGGGGTGCTGGCCGCCGTGACCGGCATCGCGGTCGGGCACCTGGTCGCCGGGCTGCTGGACCCCGCCTCCTCCCCGGTGCTCGCGGTCGGCTCCGCCGTCATCGACGCCACGCCGACGCCCGTCAAGGAGTGGGCCGTCGCCCGGTTCGGTACCAGCGACAAGCCGATCCTGCTCGCGAGCGTCACCGTCGTCACCCTGCTGGCGGCCGCGGCCGCAGGCGTCCTCGCCCGTCGCCGCACCTGGCCAGGAGTGGCGTTCGTGCTGCTGCTGAGCGGCCTCGCCACCGTGGCCGCCGTCTCGCGCCCGGTCGCCACGCCCGTGGACGCCGTGCCCGGGGTGGCCGCGGCGGTGGTCGGGGTCGCCGTCCTGGTCGGCCTGCTGACCGCCCTCCGGGGCCCGGCGGCCCTCCGACGGGGAGGCCGCTCCGGTGCCTCCTCCGGAGGAGCGCTGCCGTCGACCGCGCACCCCACGGCGCACGACAGCCGCCGTACCTTCCTGCTGGGGGCTGGGGCGGTGACCCTGGGTGCGGCCGGTGCCGCCGCGGTCGGCCAGCGGCTCTCAACGGCGGGCGGTCCGGGCGCGACGGCGCTACCCAGGCCGGTGGAGGCGGCGCCGCCGTTGCCGCAGGGGCTGGAGCGCACGGTCCGGGGCATCACCCCGTTGCGCACGGGCAACGCCACGTTCTACCGGGTCGACACGAACCTGACCGTCCCCCGGGTCGACGCCGACCGGTGGCAGCTGAGGGTCGACGGGATGGTGGACCGACCCTTCGCGCTCTCCTACCGGCAACTGCTGGCCCTGCCGATGGTCGAGCGCGACATCACCATGACCTGCGTCAGCAACGAGGTGGGCGGCGGCTACGTCGGCTCGGCCCGCTGGCTGGGCGTCCGGCTGGCCGACGTCCTCCAGCGCGCCGGCGTCCGCGACGGCGCGGACCAGCTCTTCAGCACCGCCGTGGACGGGTTCACCATCAGCACCCCGCTGGACGCCGTGCGCGACGGCCGGGACGCGCTGCTCGTCATCGGGATGAACGGCGAGCCGCTGCCGGCTGCCCACGGCTACCCCGCGCGGCTGGTGGTGCCGGGGCTCTACGGCTTCGTGAGCGCGACCAAGTGGGTCACCCGGCTGACGCTGTCGACATACGCCCGGGACACGGCGTACTGGACGCAGCGCAAGTGGGCCACCGACGCCCCGATCAAGATCTCGGCACGGATCGACACCCCCCGGCCCCTCTCCACGGTCAAGGCCGGCCCGACCGCGATCGGCGGCGTGGCCTGGGCCCAGCACCGCGGCGTCAGGGACGTCGAGGTGAGTGTGGACCACGGCCCGTGGCGCCGCACGCAGCTCGGACCGGACGTCGGGATCGACTACTGGCGCCAGTGGTACCTCCGCTGGGACGCCACGCCCGGCCGGCACAGCATCCGCGTGCGCACCAGCGACCTCGCCGGCGGCCGTCAGCTCAGCGAGCGGGCGACGCCGTTCCCGTCCGGCTCCAGCGGGGTGCAGGAGGTCGTCGTCTTCGTCTCGTGACCCCTCGCCCGGTCCCGCACGAAAAAGGTTGCGCAGCAACCAATCCGCTGGGCTCGTCAGCCCGAACCACTCCCGTCAGCAGCCCAGACCCAAGGAGACCATGATGAACACCCGTCGCAAGAGCCTGATCGCCGCCCTCGCCGTCGCCGTCCCGCTGAGCCTGTCGGCCTGTGGTGGCTCCAGCTCCACCGAGGCTGCAGCCCAGAGCCCTTCGGCGTCGGCGTCCATGTCGCCCTCGATGACCCCCAGCCCGTCCGACAGCATGACCTCCTCGGCCCCCATGGATGCCATGAACGCCCAGTTCGGCTCCGGCTGCGCCGCCGTGCCGAAGGACGGCAAGGGCTCCTTCAAGGGCATGGCCACCGACCCGGTCGCCACCGCAGCGAGCAACAACCCGCTGCTGTCCACACTCGTCGGCGCGGTCAAGTCCGCCGGCCTGGTCGACACGCTCAACTCCGCCCAGGACATCACCGTCTTCGCCCCTGTCAACGACGCGTTCGGCAAGGTTGACCCGGCCACCCTGAAGAAGGCCTTGGCGGACCCGAAGGGCCTGCTCACCAAGGTCCTCACCAACCACGTGGTCCCCGGCAAGCTCACGCCGGCCGACCTCGCGGGCGAGCACAAGACCCTCGGCGGCGGCACCATCACGGTCAAGGGCTCCGGCGAGAGCTTCACCGTCGACGGCAAGGCCAAGGTGATCTGCGGCAACGTCACCACCGCCAACGCCACCGTCTACATCATCGACGGCGTGCTGCTCCCGAAGGCCTGACGCGGTCTGCTCCCCGCGTAGCGCATCATGGTCCGCATGACACTGATCCCTCCCGACGACAGCTCGCCGGGAGGGACCGGTGCGGGGCTCGTCCCGGCGCCACCCCGGTCGGCCGAGCTGTCGACGCTGCTCAAGGCCTGCGGGTGCGGTGACGAGGAGGCCTTCTCACGTCTGTACGACGCGGCGGCGTCCCGGGTCTTCGGGCTGGTGCTGCGGGTGGTCCGGGACCGCGCCCAGGCCGAGGAGGTCACCCAGGACGCGTTCCTGGAGATCTGGCGCTCCTCGGCGCGCTTCGACCCCGACCGGGGCAGTGCGTTGTCGTGGATGCTCACCATCGGCCACCGCAAGGCCGTGGACCGCGTCCGGTCCGCGGAGGCGCAGAGCCGCCGCGACACGGCGTACGAGGTCCGGGAGCAACAGGCGCCGTACGACGTCACCGTCGAGGATGCGCACCGCAACCTGGACGCCCAACGGGTCCGCAAGGGCCTGGACACCCTGACCGACACCCAGCGGGGCGCACTCGAGCTGGCCTACTTCGGCGGGTACACGCACAAGGAGGTGGCCGTCATGCTTGACATCCCCGTCGGCACGGCCAAGACCCGCATCCGCGACGGACTCATCCGCCTGCGCGACACCCTAGGACTCGAGCGATGAACGACGACATCCACAGCCTCGTCGGCGCCTACGCCGTCGACGCCGTCGACGACGCCGAGCGCGCCCGCTTCGAGGCCCACCTGGCCACCTGCGCCGAGTGCCGGGCCGAGGTCGACAGCCTGCGCGCCGCCGCCTCCTGCGTCGCGGCGCTCGCCGACACCCCTCCCCCCGCCTCGCTCAAGGCGGCTCTGATGCGCGACATCGGCTCGGTGCGGCCGCTGCCGCCGCTCGTGGCCGACCGGGACCACGAGCAGCCGTCCCGCCCCGCCGCGGAGCCCGGGGCCGACGCGCCCCTTCCCGGTCAGGACGACCTGCACAACCGTCGTGAGCGCCGGACCGGGTCCCGCAGCGCGGTGGCCCGCTGGCTGGCCGGCGCCGCCGCGGCGGCCGCGGTCGTGGTCGGCGGCGTCGTGTGGCACCCGTGGGCCCCCGGCACCGCCCAGACGTCGGTGTCGGCGTCCCAGCAGGTCCTGCACGCCGGCGACGCCCGCAGCTTCACCGACCGGTCGACCACGGTGGTGCGCTCGGTCAGCCTGGGCAAGGCCGTGGTCCGTGGGACCCTGCCGCCGCCTCCGGCCGGCAAGGTCTACGAGCTGTGGCTGCAGCGGCCCGACGGCACCATGGCCAAGGCCGGCCTCGTCTCCGACGTCTCCGGCGTCAGGGACGGCGTGGTCCTGCAGGGCGACGCCGCGACGGCGACCGGCGCCGGCATCACGCTCGAGCCGGCCGGCGGCTCGGACGCACCCACCACCACCCCGCTGGCGCTCGTCTCGTTCACCTGAGCGCGGCGACGCGGCACAGCGCCAGCCGGTCCGCGCCAGCCGGTCAGCGCCAGCGGGGCAGGACCTCCGCGGCGACCTGCTCCAGTGTCCCCACCCTCCCCGCGTAGGGGTCCTGCGGCCGCGGCCAGTGGGCGATGACGTCGGTGAACCCGAGCTCGTCCGCGCGGCCGGTCATCTCCTCGAACAGGTCGGCATCGGTGAGCGAGAACACCGGTGAGGAGTCGAGGTTGAGATGACGCTCGAACGCGGCGGCGCTCCGGCCCTGCGCCGCGAGCGCGTCGTCGAGCCGGGCCGACAGCTCCTTCAGCGCCGCCCACCACTCCTCGAGGGTGTCGGCCTTCGGTCCGGTGGTGACCCAGCCGGCGCCGTACCGGGCGGCCAGCCGCAGGGAGCGGGGACCGTTGGCGGCCATGACGAACGGTGTCCGTGGCTGCTGCACCGGGCCGGGCAGCGTGCGTGCGTCGACGGCCGAGAAGTACGTGCCGTCGACGGTGACGTGGTCACCGGTCAGCAACCGGTCGAGCAGTCCGGTGAACTCCTCCAGCCGGTCGACGCGCTGACGCGGGGTCAGCGGCTGGCCACCGAGGATGCGGGAGTCGATGTCGCCGCCCGTGCCGATCCCGCACAGGATGCGGCCTCCGGAGATGTCCTCCAGCGACAGCAGGTCGCGCAGGAACGTCACGGGATGGCGGTAGTTCGGGGAGGTCACGAACGTGCCCAGGCGGATGCGCTCGGTGACCATCGCCGCCGCCGTCAGCGTGGACACCGTGCCGTACCACGGGGAGTCGGGCAGGCCCCCCCACGTCAGGTGGTCATAGGTCCACGCGTGGTCGAACCCGAGCTGTTCGCTGCGGCGCCACAGCGGCTCCGCGTCGACCCAGCGGTGCTCCGGGAGGATGGTGATGCCGAACCGCATGCTCACTCCTGGTCGTCGTGGTCGTCGTGGTCGGCGGGCTCGTCCCCGTGCCGGGCGGGCTCGTCGCCGCCGAACAGGGGCAGGTGCGAGGAGAGCACCGCCCGCTGGCCGCTCGCCCGCACGGCGCCGGCGTCCTCGGCCTGGCGCCAGGCCTGCCGGCCGGTCACCAGCTCCAGCCACGTGGCGGCGTCGGTCTCCACCACGTTGGGCGGCGTGCCGCGGGTGTGGCGCGGCCCCTCGACGCACTGCACGGCGCCGTACGGCGGGACGCGGACCTCCACCGAGCGGCCCGGGGCGCGCTGCGCGAGCTCCTCGAGCGTGAACCGCACCGCCGTGGCGAGCGTCGCCCGGGAGGTGGCGGCGGGGTCGGCACGCCAGGCCTCCAGTGCCTGCCGTCCCTCGCAGACCGGGACACGGCGGCGGGCTGGCATGGCGCCCATGGTGCCACTGACGCACGACACACCCGCCGGCGGGAATGCCGTCCGCCCCTGACCGGTTGGCCACCTCGCCGGCGCCGGGCTGCTGCTGGCCGTCGCCCCGATCCCCGACAAGATGCGCACCGCGACCGACGTGGCCGGCCAGGCACTGGTGCCCGTGCTGGTCGCGGGCCGGGAAGGCATGCTGGACATGGCCGTGCACGACGCGTCCAAGGCAAACCTGCCCACCGGTGGCGTCGTCCGCTCCGAGCGCCTGCCCGTGCAGGAGCTCGCCGGCGCGTCCCGCCTGACCACCGCACCGTCCACCCGCGCGGCCCCGTCCGCGCCGATCTGAGAAAGAGGCCTCCCCCCTGTGAAGGCAACCACCATCCACGCCCCGTTCGACGTCCGCCTGTCCGAGGTCGCGACGCCGACGATCCTCGCGCCCACCGACGCCGTGGTGCGGATCACCGCCTCCTGCATCTGCGGGTCCGACCTGTGGCCGTACCGCGGCGAGAACCCGATCACCGAGGGCGCGCCGCATCGGTCACGAGTTCGTCGGCGTGGTCGAGGAGATCGGCCCGGAGGTCACCACCGTGCGCCCCGGCGACTTCGTCATCGCGCCGTTCATGTACTCCGACAACACGTGCCCGCACTGCGCGGCCGGCATCCAGTCCGCCTGTGCGCACGGCGGCTTCTGGGGCGCCCAGGACCGGGACGGCCGCCCGGTCGACGGCGGCCAGGGGGAGTACGCCCGTGTGCCCCTCGCCGACGGCACCCTCGTGGCCACGCCCGAGGTCCCGGACGCCTCGCTCGTGCCGTCGCTGCTGGCCCTCTCCGACGTCATGGGCACCGGCTGGCACGCCGCCGTCGCCGCGGGTGTGAAGCAGGGCGACACCGTGGTCGTCGTCGGTGACGGTGCCGTCGGCCTGTCCGGCGTGCTTGCCGCGTCCCGCATGGGCGCCGAGCGGGTGGTCGCCATGTCGCGGCACGAGTCGCGCCAGCAGATCGCCAAGGAGTTCGGGGCCACCGACATCGTCGCCGCGCGCGGCGAGGAGGGCGAGGCCGCGATCCGCGAGCTCACCGGCGGTGTCGGCGCCGATGCCGTGCTGGAGTGCGTCGGCACCGGCCAGTCGATGACCACCGCGATCACCGTCGCCCGGCCCGGCGCGACCGTCGGCTACGTCGGCGTGCCGCACGGTGTCGAGCTGCCGATCCGCTCGATGTTCTCCCGCAACGTCGGGGTGGCCGGTGGCGTGGCCCCGGTGCGCGAGTACCTCCCGCAGCTGCGCGACGACGTCCTCGCCGGGGCGATCAACCCGGGGCTGGTGTTCGACCTCGAGCTGCCGCTGGCGGACGTCGCCGAGGGCTACGCCGCCATGCACGAGCGCCGGGCGATCAAGACGCTGCTGCGTCCCTGACCGCACCCGCTGGTACGACGGCCTGCTCCCCTCAGGGGAGCAGGCCGTCGAGCGTCCCGGGCAGCACCGCCATGTCGGTGATCACCACGTCCGCGTCGGCCAGGTGGTGCTCCGGGGTGATGCCGCCGGCGAAGCCCACCACGCGCATGCCCGCGGCCCGCGCCGCGGCGACGCCGTACCGGCTGTCCTCGACGACCACGCAGCGGCCGGGGTCGACCTGCATCCTCGACGCGGCGTGCAGGAACAGATCGGGTGCGGGCTTGCCGTGCTCGACCTCGGTGGCGCTGAAGACCCGCCCCTCGAACAGCTCCGCCAGGCCGGTGCGGGCGAGCGTCCGGCGCATCTTGTCGTGGCTGCCGCTGGAGGCCACGCACGTACGGCGACCGCGCGCCATGACCTGCTCGACCGCCGCGCGAACGCCGGGCACCGGCTCCAGCAGCTCGTCGAACACCCGGCGGTAGTCCGCTTCCCACGCCGCGTCCCAGCCCGGCGGCAGGGGATGACCCACCTGCGCCTCGATCATCGCCACGACGTCGGCGTTGCTCCGGCCGACGAAGGCCTCGATCGCCTGCTCGCGCGTCAGCGGCCAGCCGGCAGCCGTCACCGCAGCGACGTCGATGTCGAGAACGAGCCGCTCGCTGTCGACCAGCACCCCGTCGCAGTCGAAGAGGACCAGGGTGCTCGCTGCCGACATGGCGGCAACCTAGCAACGGGCCGGCGCTAGCCTTGCGCCCGTGTCCTCCCTGGAGCTGGTGCCCGACGAGGACGGCCGCGGCGGGGTCACCGTCATGCTCGACGGCTCACCGCAGTCGTACGTCGACCTGCGCGACCCCGGCAACCTCGCCTTCGAGTACGTCCAGCACATCGCGGCCGTGGTCGACACCCTGCCGCCGGGCCCGCTGCGGGTCACCCACGTCGGAGGTGCCGGGCTGACGCTGGCGCGCTACGTCAACGCCGAGCGGCCCGGGTCGACGCAGATCGTGCTCGAGCCCGACGAGGCCCTCACCGAGGTGGTCCGCCGGGAGCTGCCGCTGCCGCGCCGGCACCGCATCCGGGTGCGTCCGGTGGACGGGCTGAGCGGGGTCGCCGGCCTCTCCGACGCGAGCGCCGACGTCGTGGTGCTCGACGCGTACGCCGGTGGCCGGGTCCCGGCGGAGCTGACCACCGTGGAGTTCCTGCGCGACGTGCGCCGGGTGCTGAGACCGGCCGGGGTGGCGCTGCTCAACGTGGCCGACGAGCCCGGGCTGCGGTTCGTGGCCCGCGTCGTGGCCGGCGCCCGCGACGCGTTCGGCTCCGTGGCCCTGATCGCCACGCACGAGGTGCTCAAGGGCAAGCGGTTCGGCAACACCGTGGTCGTGGCGTCCGCCTCCCCGCTGGACCTGCCGGCGCTGCGACGCAAGGTGGCCGGCATGGCCTTTCCCACCGGGCTGCGCGACGACGCCGAGCTGCGCCGTCAGCTGGGCACGCCGGCGCCGTGGACGGTGACGGACAGCAGCCCGTCACCACCTCCGCCGCCGCTCAAGGGCTGGCGCCTGCGCTGACGGCCATCCGCCGCCGCCCCCTCACCCTCGGTCACCCCGCTGCGCCTCCGTCACCCCGCCGCCACCGGCGACCGGACGCACCGCAGCGCCCGAATCCGGACTCGTCATGTCCGAATTCGGGCTGCGCGGTGCGTCCGGTCGGGGTCTGGTCAGTGGCCGAAGGCGGCCGGCAGCGTGGCGGTGTGGGCGGCGCGCAGCTCGGCCAGCGGCAGGGTGAACTGCCCCTGGACGTCGAGCGCCTGCCCCGCCTCGTCGACGACGCCGATCCGGGCGTGGGCGAAGCCGCGGGCCGAGCACATGTCGGTGAACCGCACCTCCTCCGAGCGCGGCACGGCCACGATCGCCCGGCCGGTCGACTCGCTGAACAGGGCCGTGAACGGGTCGATCGCCGTCACGCTCGCAGACGTCGTCCAGCCAGACCCGGGCCCCGACGCCGTAGCGCAGGCGACGCCTCGGCCAGGGCCATGGCCAGGCCGCCGTCGGACAGGTCGTGCGCGGCGTCGACCAGGCCGTCGCGGGAGGCGTTGACCAGGATCTGCGCCGAGCTGCCGCTCGGCCGGTCGAGGTCGACCGCCGGCGGCAGCCCGCCGAGGTGGCCGTGCACGACGTGCGCCCACTCCGAGCCGCCGAGCTCGTCGCGCGTCGTGCCGAGCAGGTAGATCACCTGGCCCGGCGTCCGCCAGCCGGACGGCGTGCGCCGGGCCACGTCGTCCAGCACGCCGAGCACGCCGACCACGGGCGTCGGGTGGATCGCCACGTCGCCGGTCTGGTTGTAGAAGCTGACAGTTGCCGCCGGTCACCGGGATGCCGAGCTCCCGGCAGCCGTCGGCTCAGGCCGCGGACGGCCTCGGCGAACTGCCACATCACGCCCGGGTCCTCCGGCGAGCCGAAGTTCAGGCAGTCGGTGACGGCCAGCGGCACGGCGCCGGCGGTGGCGACGTTGCGGTAGGCCTCGGCCAGCGCCAGCTGGGCACCGGCGTAGGGGTCGAGCGCGCCGAACCGGCCGTTGCAGTCGGTCGAGATCGCGACGCCGAGGCCGGTCTCCTCGTCGACCCGGACCACGCCGGCGTCGTCCGGCATCGCCAGCGCGGTGTTGCCCATGACGTAGCGGTCGTACTGGTCGGTGACCCAGGCGTGGCTGCACAGGTTCGGCGAGGCGACCAGCCGCAGCAGCGTGTCGCGCAGCTCGTCGCCGGTCGCCGGTCGCGACAGGCGCTGCGGCGTGGGCGTCGGCCTGCAGGGCGTCGAGCCACGCCGGCCGGGCGTACGGCCGCTCGTAGACCGGGCCCGTCGTGCGCGACCGTGCGCGGCGGCACGTCGACGATGATCTCGCCGTGCCACTCGATGACCAGCCGAGCCGGTCTCGGTCACCTCGCCGACGACGGTGGCCTCGACGTCCCAGCGGTCGGTGATCGCCATGAACTCGTCGAGGTGCGCCGGGCGTCGACGACGGCCATCATCCGCTCCTGCGACTCGCTCATCAGGATCTCCTCGGGCCGCAGCGAGGAGTCGCGCAGCGGCACCCGGTCGAGCCAGACGTGCATGCCGCCGTCGCCGTTGCTGACGCCAGCTCGCTGGTCGCGCAGGACAGTCCGGCGCCGCCGAGGTCCTGGATGCCCTCGACCACGTGGGCCGCGAACAGCTCCAGGCAGCACTCGATGAGCACCTTCTCGGCGAACGGGTCGCCGACCTGGACGGCCGGGCGCTTCGCCGGGCCGTCGGCGTCGAACGTCTCGGAGGCCAGCACCGAGACGCCGCCGATGCCGTCGCCGCCGGTCCTGGCGCCGAACAGGACGACGTGGTTGCCCTCGCCGGTGGCGTTGGCCAGGTGGATGTCCTCGTGCCGCATCGCGCCGACGCACAGCGCGTTGACCAGCGGGTTGCCCTGGTAGCAGGGGTCGAAGACGACCTCGCCGCCGATGTTGGGCAGGCCGAGGCAGTTGCCGTAGCCGCCGACGCCGGCGACGATCCCGGGCAGCACCCGGTGCGGTGTCCGGGTGGTCGATCGCGCCGAACCGCAGCGGGTCCATCACGGCGATCGGGCGCGCGCCCATGCTCATGATGTCGCGGACGATGCCGCCGACGCCGGTCGCCGCGCCCTGGTAGGGCTCGACGTACGTCGGGTGGTTGTGGCTCTCGACCTTGAACGTGACGGCCCAGCCGTCGCCGATGTCGACGACGCCGGCGTTCTCGCCGATGCCGACGAGCAGCTTCTCGCGCATCTCCGGCGGTGGTCTTGTCCCGAACTGGCGCAGGTGCACCTTGCTCGACTTGTAGGAGCAGTGCTCGCTCCACATGACCGAGTACATCGCCAGCTCGGACGCTGGTCGGGCGGCGGCCGAGGATCTCGCGGATCCGCTGGTACTCATCGGTCTTGAGGCCCGAGCTCGGCCCAGGGCTGCTCGACGTCCGGCGTGGAGGCGGCGCGCGTCGACGGTGTCGAGCGCGGCGCGCCGGGTCGGGGCGGTCACGCGTTCACCACGCTGCGTCGAGGACGGAGGTGAAGAAGCCGAGGCCGTCGGTGCGTCCGGGCCGAAGCCAGGTCCTCGACGGCGTGCTCGGGGTGCGGCATCAGGCCGACGACGTTGCCGCGGTCGTTGGTGATGCCGGCGATGTCGCGGTAGGAGCCGTTGGGGTTGTCGCCGACGTAGCGGAACGACCACGCGGCCCTCGCCCTCGAGCTCGTCCAGCGTCCGCTCGTCGGCGACGAAGCCGCCCTCGCCGTTCTTGAGCGGGACGACGATCTCCTGCGCCCTCGGTGTAGTCCGAGGTCCAGGCGCGTCGAGGCGTTCTCGACCCGCAGCGCCTGGTCGCGGCAGACGAACTTGCGGTGGTCGTTGCGGACCAGCGCGCCGGGCAGCAGGTGCGACTCGCAGAGCACCTGGAAGCCGTTGCAGATGCCGAGCACCGGCAGGCCGCCGCGGGCCGCGGCGACCAGCGCGTCCATCACCGGCGCGAACCGGGCGATCGCCCCGCAGCGCAGGTAGTCGCCGTAGGAGAAGCCGCCCGGCAGGACGACGGCGTCGACGCCGTGCAGGTCGGCGTCGGCGTGCCACAGCGACACGGCCTCGCCGCCGGCGAGCCGGACCGCGCGCCGGGCGTCGTGGTCGTCGAGCGTGCCGGGGAAGGTGACGACCCCGATCCTCACGCGGCACCTCCGCCGGGTGCACCGAGACGACGTCCTCGATCACGGGGTTGGACAGCAGCGTCTCGGCCGCCTCGCGGACCGCGGCGAGCACCTCGTCGGTGACCTCGCCGTCCACCTCGAGCTCGAACCGCTTGCCCTGGCGCACGTCGGTGAACTCGTCGAAGCCGAGCCGCGGCAGGGCGCCGGCGACGGCCTGGCCCTGCGGGTCGAGGATCTCGGGCTTGAGCATGACGTCGACGACGACGTGTCCCATGCGAGGTGCTCCTCTGGAGACAGGGGTGCGCGCCCGGCCGGGGGGTCTGGCGCGTGCGGTCACCCCAGTTTATCGGCCCGCAGCAGTCCTTCGGTCACAGCGTCCATGAGGCGGTCGAGGTCGGCGGCGGCGCGCATCTGCCCGGCCCGGACGACCTGCACCAGCGCGCCCCGGTCCTCGACGACGGCGGCCGGCAGCTCCACGTCACGCAGCGGGGAGACGGCGAACCGCTCGCGGAACTCGTCCCGGTGCAGGAAGGTCACCGGCAGCCCCAGCGACCGGGTGAACCGGCGCCACCGCTGGTCCATCCCGCGGGCGCCGTACGTCAGCCGGCACAGGGCACACTCGTGGTCGGCCGGCCGTGCCACGCGCAGCCAGAGGTCGCGGACCGTGCTGAGCAGGCCGCTGTCGGCGTTGTGGACGAAGACCAGGCGCCTGCCCGGGTGCTCGACATCCAGGTCGGTCACGCGAACGCCCGGCCGGTGAGCAGCTCGTAGGCCTCGACGTAGCGGGAGCGGGTCGCGGCGACGACGTCCTCCGGCAGCGGCGGCGGCGCCTCGCCGGAGGAGCGGTCCCAGCCGCTGGCCGGCGAGGTGAGCCAGTCCCGGACGAACTGCTTGTCGTACGACGCCTGGGCGCGCCCCGGCGACCACTGCGCGGCGGGCCAGAACCGGGAGGAGTCGGGGGTGAGCACCTCGTCGGCGAGGACGATGCCGGGTCGGCCGTCGGCGTCCGCCGCGGCGTGGTCGAGCCCGAACTCCACCTTGGTGTCGGCCAGCAGGATGCCCCGCTCCGCGGCGACCGCGTTGCCGCGCCGCAGGATCTCGGTGGTCAGCTCGCGCACGCGGACGGCGAGGTCGGCGCCGACCTCGGCCTGGACCTGCTCGAACGTCATCGGCAGGTCGTGCTCGCCGATCGGCGCCTTGGTGCTCGGGGTGAAGATCGGCTCGGGCAGCCTGGACCCGTCCTGCAGGCCGGGGGGCAGCGGGACCCCGCAGACGGCGCCGTGCTCGCGGTAGTCGGCCAGACCGCTGCCGGTGAGGTAGGCGCGGCCGATGCACTCCACCGGCAGCATCTCGAGGCGGCGGACCAGCACGGCGCGTCCGGCGACCGCGTCCGGCACGTCGGTGGAGACGACGTGGTTGGGGACCACGTCCGCGAGCTGCTCGAACCACCACAGCGAGAGCTGCGTGAGGACCTTCCCCTTGTCCGGGATCTCGCTGTCGAGGATGTGGTCGAACGCCGAGATCCGGTCGGAGGCCACCAGCAGCAGCTGGTCCGTGCAGGGCCGGCCGGTGGCCGGGTCGACCGGCGCGTAGAGGTCCCGGACCTTGCCCGAGTAGACGTGGGCGTGGCCGGGCAGCTCCAGCGGCTGGGCCGCGACATCGGGCGTCATGGCGACAGTTTCGCAGGGCGGGGCGGCCGGTGGTGCCGCCAGGCCCCGTCAGCCGGCGCGGACCCCCGGCACGGCGACCTCGTCCCGGGAGGCCGCGAGCGCGATGTCCGTGCGGTGCTGGCCGCCCTCGAGCGCGATCGCGTCCAGCGCCGCGTAGGCCCGCTCGCGCGCCTGCCCGAGGTCGGCGCCGAGCGCCACCACCGACAGGACGCGACCGCCCGAGGCGACGACCGTGCCGTCGGGCCCGAACGCCGTGCCGGCATGCATCACCTCGACGCCGGCGGGAACCTCCGCGAGCCCCTCGACCACGCCTCCGGTGCGCGGCGAGCCCGGGTACCCCGGGGCGGCGAGGACCACCGTGACGGCGTGGTCCTCGCTCCAGCGCAGCGGCCCGACCTCGTCCAGGCCGCCCACGGCCGCGGCCCGCAGCAGCTGGCCCAGGGGCGAGCGGAGGCGGGCGAGGACGACCTGGGTCTCGGGGTCGCCGAAGCGGGCGTTGAACTCGATCACCCGGGGACCGCGGGAGGTGAGGGCCAGCCCGACGTACAGCACGCCGGTGAACGGGGTGCCGCGGCGGCGCATCTCGTCCACGGTCGGCTGGGCGACCCGTGCGACCACGTCGGCGACGAGGCCGGCCGGCGCCCAGTCCAGAGGTGAGTAGGCGCCCATGCCCCCGGTGTTGGGGCCGGTGTCGCCGTCGCCGACCCGCTTGAAGTCCTGGGCCGGGGCGAGCGGCACGACGTGCTCACCGTCGGTCAGGCAGAACAGCGAGACCTCGGGTCCGTCGAGGAACTCCTCGACCACCACCTGCGAGCCGCCCTCCAGGCACCGCGTCGCGTGCGCCAGTGCCTCCTCGCGGTCGGCGGTGACGACGACGCCCTTGCCGGCGGCCAGGCCGTCGTCCTTCACGACGTACGGCGTGCCGAGTGCGTCCAGGGCGTCGCCCACCTGCTCGGGGGTCGTGCAGACGTGCGCGAGCGCGGTCGGGACGCCGGCCGCGGCCATGACGTCCTTGGCGAAGGCCTTGCTGCCCTCGAGCCGGGCCGCGTCCCGCCCGGGCCCGAAGCAGGCGATCCCCCGGCTGCGGACGGCGTCGGCCACACCCGCCACGAGCGGCGCCTCCGGCCCGACGACGACGAGGTCGGCGCCGACCTCGAGCGCGAGGTCGGCGACGCCGTCCCCGTCGAGCAGGCCGCCCGGCAGGTCACGGCACAGGGCGATGGTGTCGATGCCGGGGTTGCCGGGTGCGGCGATCACGGCGTCGACGGCCGGGTCGGCGGCCAGGGCACTGACGATGGCGTGCTCGCGGGCACCGGATCCGAGGACGAGAACCTTCACGGACGCCAAGGGTAGGCGACGGTGCCGGTGGTGCCCAGCGGCCG
Source organism: uncultured Actinomycetota bacterium (assembly GCA_963696105.1). GTDB lineage: Bacteria > Actinomycetota > Actinomycetes > Actinomycetales > Dermatophilaceae > CAVRTM01. Next base: position 1,386,669 of record CAVOIP010000005.1, on the reverse strand, counting down.
CGGGGAGACCGCCCGGGCGGGCGAGCCGGGGAGGCGTGGCCGACGAGGGCTGTGGTCGGCAGCCGGCTCCGCGAAGCCACGGGCGTCGTCGCGGGCCGGCTCCGGACACGGGGGTGTGCGCGACGTCCCCGGGAGGCAGGGGGGGCATTCTCCCGGGGACGCCGCGCCCTGCGCGCGGTCGCCCGGCGGGGGGACCTGCGACTCTGCGCGCGTGGCCGGTCGAAACCGACGACCGTCACTCTGGCAAATCCGTCCGCCGTCTGTAAGCCCTATCGCTGGCGGACTACAGTCAATGTCGGAAAGCCGCCAGCGAGCGCGACGCCGCGCAGGAAGGGGTGCCCATGCCTCCGGGCGACGACGCCGACCCGTGGGGAGCGCCCGTGGACCCCACGGACGACCCGGCCATCGACAGCCACATGACCGAGTCGGTGATCACGCGGGTCTACCTCGCGCTGGTCCAGCAGCCCACCCCCAGCCGGACGCTGCTGGTGGCCCAGGGGCTGCCCAGCGGCACGGTCGACCGCGCGCTCGGCGTCCTGAACGCCCGAGGACTGATCCGGCTCACCGATGCGGACACCTGGGAGGTCGTGCCGCCGGACATCGCCCTGCCTGCCCATGCCGCGGAGCTCGAGCGCCGCGCCCGGGCCGTGAGAGGCGCCGCGCACGAGCTCAGCCAGGTGTTCTTCCAGGCACGCTCCTCGGACCGGCCGCGCACCGAGGGGGTGCGCTCGCTGTACTCCCTGGACGACCTGCACTCGGCCAGCGCGGAGATCGTCAGCGCGGCGCGGACGTCGGTGCGGGCGATGCGCGACCGCTCCCGGCGGACCGAGGCGCTGTTCGCGGCGCCGATGGCCGCCCACCGCGAGCGCTCCCTCTCGGCCGACGGCACCGAGCTGGTGATGCGCACGACGTACGAGATCGGGGTGCTGGAGATCCTCCGAGCCGGTGAGGTGCTGGAGGCGCGCGCCGAGGGCGGCGAGCAGTTCCGCTTCGTCGAGTCGCTGCCGTTCTCGGTCCTCGTCGCCGACGAGGACGCCGCCGTGGTCGACGTCTCGCGCCACGACCCGGCCGGCGGCGGCTCGCTGCTGGTGCGCAACCCGGCGCTGGTGCGTGGCCTCTCCGGCCTGGTCGAGGCGGTCTGGCGGCTGGGCGCCCCGGCCGGCCGGGCCCGGAGCGCCGGCCTGGACCGCCGCGACACGGCCATCCTCACGCTCATGGCGGCCGGGGCCTCCGATGCCACGATCGCGCGCCAGTCCGGCATCTCGCAGCGGACGGTGGAGCGGCGGGTGCGGGCGCTGATGGACCAGCTCGGCGCGGGCACCCGGTTCCAGGCCGGCGTGCAGGCGGCCCGGCGCGGCTGGCTCTGAGCCGAGCCGAGCCGCGGCCGGCCCTGCGGGCCGCGTCGCCCGTGTCGCCCGATAGCGTCGCCCGTGTCGCATCGCGTCGCCCGTGTCGGGCGAACGTCCGGCTCCGCGCCCGGTGCGGACTAGACTTCTGCGTTCGCGTGCTCCGGCGCGCGCCCCAGCCCGTTTTCGTGCACGCAGACCAGGCGGACCAGTGACCCCTTCGGACCACCCGAACCCCGAGAGCCCGGCGACGACCGACGAGGTGTCGACCGAGATCGCCACCGAGCAGGCGCACGTCGACCGGGTCTATGCCGAGCTGGCCAAGGCGGCGCACCGGGTCGCCCTGGTCGAGGCCGAGGGCCTGGCCCGCGGCCGGACCGACCGCACCGGCGACGTCCGCGACGAGGAGATCACCGGCCTGTTCGAGCGGGACGCCCTGATGTTCAGCGCCAACCGGCGCCGTACGACGCTCGAGACGCAGTACGAGGGCCTGGTCTTCGGCCGGCTCGACCTCGAGCACGACGTCCGCGGCAACGGCAGCACCGAGCGCGAGGTGCGGTACGTCGGCCGGCTCGGGGTCCGCGACGACGAGTACGAGCCGCTGGTGATCGACTGGCGGGCACCGGCCGCGGCGCCGTTCTACCGGTCGACGCCGGTGGAGCCGATGGGCGTCCTGCGCCGGCGGGTCCTGCGGTGCAAGGGCTCCGACGTGGTCGGTGTCGAGGACGACCTGATGGTGGCGGAGGCCCCGGAGGACCTGGTGGTCGTCGGCGACGGCGCGCTGATGGCGGCGCTGACCCGGACCCGAGGCGCCCGCATGCGGGACATCGTCGCCACCATCCAGCGCCACCAGGACGAGGCGATCCGGGCGCCCGCGCGCGGCGTCACCGAGATCACCGGTGGTCCCGGCACGGGCAAGACCGTGGTCGCACTGCACCGCGCGGCGTACCTGCTGTACTCCGACCGCCGGCGCTTCGAGGCCGGCGGCATCCTGGTCGTGGGCCCCTCGAGCGCCTACACGGCGTACATCGAGCGGGTCCTGCCCTCCCTCGGCGAGGAGACGGTGACGCTGCGCTCGCTCGGCGACGTCGTGGACGGGGTCACCACGGCCCGCCTGGACCCTCCCGCCGCGGCGGCGATCAAGGGGTCCCTGCGGATCCGGCGGGTCCTGGGCCGCGCCGCGCGCGACCTCGCCCCGGACGCCCCGACCCGGCTCCGGGCCTTCGTGGCCGGCCGGGCGATCCGGCTCGAGGGCAGCGCGCTCGACCGGGTGCGCAGCCAGGTCCTGCGCTCGCACCAGCGCAACCACGCCGCCGACGCCGCCCTGCAGGCCCTGGCCGAGATGGCGTGGTCGACCCACCGGGAGGGCGAGCGGCCGGAGTTCCTCGAGAGGTTCCGCGACCACGCGGACGTCGAGGCGTTCATGGCGCAGTGGTGGCGCCCCCTCGACGCGCGGGAGGTGCTGCTGTGGCTGGCCGACCGCGACCGCCTGTCCCGCTACGCCACCGGGGTGCTCTCCCGCGAGGAGGTGGAGGTCCTCGCCGCCTCGATGCAGGCCGCCCTCGACACCGGCACGTGGTCCGTGGCCGACGTCGCGCTCATCGACGACCTGGCCGCGCGGCTCGGCGCTCCGCGCGAGGCGCCGCGGGAGGAGCGGGCCTTCTACGAGATCGAGGAGCTGGACGACGTCGCCCGCCACGGCGTCTCCGAGGTCGGCCAGCGCTACGACGCACCGCAGGGCACCGCGCGCGGCTACGAGGTCGCGCCGCAGAGCCCGCGGGAGCGGTTGCTGCGCGGGCGGCTGGAGGCCCCGGCGGAGTACGCCCACGTGCTCATCGACGAGGCCCAGGACTTCTCCCCGATGCAGTGGCGGATGCTCGGTCGTCGCGGCCGGTGGTCCTCGTGGACTGTCGTGGGCGACGCCGCCCAGGCCGCGTGGCCGGACGCCGAGGAGGCGCACCAGGCCCGTGAGGAGGCCTTCGGCAGCCAGCAGCGCTCGCTGTTCCACATGGACACCAACTACCGCAACGCCCGCGAGATCTTCGACTACGCCGCGGCCGTCATCCGCACCGAGGTGCCTGACGCCGACATCCCCCAGGCGGTGCGGGAGACCGGGGTCGAGCCACGCGACGTGACGGTGGCCGAGGAGACGCTGCCGGCGGCGGTGACGCAGGAGATGGAGGCGCTGCTGGAGGAGGTGGAGGGCTCCGTCGCCGTCGTCGCCCCCGCCCGGTGGGAGGCTGCGCTGGCCACGCTGTCGGGAGAGGGCTCCGGCCGGGTCGTCGTCGTCGACCCGATGTCGACCAAGGGACTGGAGTACGACGCCACGGTGGTCGTCGACCCCGACGAGATCACCCGCGAGTCCCCCGGCGGCATCCGGGTGCTGTACGTCGCCCTGACCCGCGCCGCCCACCGGATGACCGTGGTGCGCCCCGGCTGAGCCCCCGGCGGCAGCGGGACCAGGACTGTGGCCGGCCGGCGACACCGCGTCGGTGACGCGCGGCGCCGGCCCGCCGGCACCGGTCACGCGTCGTCGGTCACGCGACGCCGGTCACGCGGCGCCGGTCACGCGGCGCCGATGAGGTGGCGCAGCTGCTCCTCGCCCACGGCCAGCAGCAGCGTGGGCAGGCGCGGGCCGGTGTCCTTGCCGATCAGCAGCCGGTAGAGCAGCACGAAGAACTGGCGCTGGGCGGCCTTGAGCTCCGGCGTCGCGGCCTTGGCCTCCGGCGGCAGGCCGGCCTGGACCTTCGGCACGGCGTAGACGAGCGCGGTGAGCCCGTCCAGGGACCACCGGTCGTCCAGCCCGCTCGGCGAGCAGCCGCAGCGACTCGCGCGCCCGGTCGTCCAGTGACTCCAGCAGCTCGCGGTCCGGCTCGGTGCGCACGTGGGTGCGCTCCTGCGCGGGCATCTGCGTCTCGACCCAGCGCTGCGCGCAGGTCAGCCGTGGGCGCAGCTCGTCCAGCGAGCCGACCGGGCGCTCCGGGTCGAGGTCGGACAGGATCCGCAGCGTCTGCTCGTCGTGGCCGGTCGTGATGTCCACCACCGACGCCAGCGTGCGGTAGGGCAGCGGCCGCGGCGTGGTCGGCAGCGTCCCCGCCGCGGTGGAGGTGGCGCGGGCGTGCGCCGCCAGGTCCGCGGCCTGCGCCGTACCGTCCGCGACCTTGCGGGAGAGAGAGTCCCACTCGTCGTACATGCGGTGCACCTCGCCGTCGAAGGCGACGTTGAAGGACTGGGCCGGCTTGCGGCGCGCGTAGAGCCAGCGGACCAGGGCCGGCTCCATGATCTCCAGCGCGTCGGCCGGGGTCGGGACCCCGCCGCGCGAGCTGCTCATCTTCGCCATGCCCTTGATGCCGACGAACGCGTACATCGGGCCGACCGGCTGCGTGCCGCCGAACACCTCCTTGACCAGCTGGCCACCGACCACCCACGACGAGCCGGGCGACTGGTGGTCGACGCCGGAGGGCTCGAAGATCACGCCCTCGTACGTCCAGCGCATCGGCCAGTCGACCTTCCAGACCAGCTTGCCGCCGTTGAACTCGCTGAGCAGCACGGTCTCGGAGTGCCCGCAGCGGCAGTCGTAGGTCAGCGCGGTCGTGTCGTCGTCGTACGCCGTGACGGTCGTGAAGTCGGTGCCGCAGACGGTGCAGTACGGCTTGTACGGGTAGTAGCCCGCGGCGGAGGCCGAGCCGTCGTCCTCGCTCGCGGCGCCGGAGCCCTCGACCGCCTCGGCGGCGGCGGCGGCCTCCTGCTCGTCCAGCTTCTGGGCCTTGCGCGGGGCGCCGCGGCCGGTCGGCTGGCCGGGCAGGGTGCGGTAGCGCGCCAGGACCGCGTCGATGTGCGCCCGCTCCCGCATCGCGAAGAGGATCTGCTCGCGGTACGCCCCGGAGGTGTACTGCGCCGTCTGGCTGACCCCCCGGAACTCGATGCCGAGCTCGGCCAGGGCGTCGACGAGCTCGGCGCGGAAGTGGTCGGCCCAGCTGGCGTGCGGGCTGCCCGGCGGGGCCGGTACGGCGGTCAGCGGCTTGCCGATGTGCTGCGCCCAGGACGGGTCGATGCCGGCCGGGACCTTGCGGAACCGGTCGTAGTCGTCCCAGCTGATCAGGTGGTCCGACTCGATCCCCCGGCGCCGGATCTCGTCGGCGACGAGGTGCGGGATCATGACCTCACGCAGGTTGCCCAGGTGGATCGGCCCCGAGGGGCTGAGGCCCGAGGCGCACACGACCGGCTTGCCGGGCGCCCGCCGCTGGGACTCGGCGATCACCTCGTCGGCCAGGCGCGCAACCCAGTCCGCTTCTGGCGCAAGGGCGTTCATCTTCTGACCTCCTGGGTCGGGCTGGCCTCGGGGGGATGGGGGTGTCGCGTCAGTCGAGGCCGAGGAGCGAGTGCCGCTCGATGGTCTCGTCGCGGCCCGGGCCGACGCCGATCGTGGACACGCGGGCACCGACGAGCTCCTCGACCCGCTCGACGTAACGGCGGGCGTTGGCCGGCAGCTCCTCGAAGGTGCGGCAGGCGGAGATGTTCTCGGTCCACCCGGGCAGGTACTCATAGACCGGCGTCGCGTGGTGGAAGTCGCTCTGGCTCATCGGCATCTCGTCGTGCCGGACGCCGGCCACGTCGTAGGCCACGCACACCGGCACCTGCTCCAGCCCGGTCAGGACGTCGAGCTTGGTGATGACGAAGTCGGTCACGCCGTTGATGCGGGTGGCGTAGCGGCCGACGACGGTGTCGAGCCACCCGCACCGGCGCGGCCGGCCGGTGGTGGTGCCGTACTCGGCGCCGGTCCGGCGCAGGAACTCGCCCATGTCGTCATGCAGCTCGGTCGGGAACGGCCCCTCGCCCACCCGGGTGGAGTAGGCCTTGAGGATCGCGATGACCCGGTCGACGCGCGTCGGCGGGATGCCCGAGCCGGTGCAGGCGCCGGCGGCCGTGGCGCTCGAGGACGTGACGAAGGGGTAGGTGCCGTGGTCGACGTCCAGCAGCGTGGCCTGGCCCGCCTCGAACAGCACGGTCTTGCCCTGGTCCAGCGCGGTGGACAGCAGCAGGCCCGTGTCGACGACCATCGGGCGCAGCCGTTCGGCGTGGGTCATGAGCTCGTCCATGACCTCCTGCACCTCGATCGCGCGGCGGTTGTAGATCTTGGCGAGCACCTGGTTCTTGACCGCGAGCGCCGCCTCGACCTTCTGGCGCAGGATCGACTCGTCGTACAGGTCCTGCACGCGGATGCCGACCCGGCTCATCTTGTCGGCGTAGGTGGGGCCGATGCCGCGCCCGGTGGTGCCGAGCCGGCGCGAGCCCAGGAAGCGCTCGGTCACCTTGTCGAGCACGCGGTTGTACGGCGGGATGAGGTGGGCGTTGGCGCTGACCACCAGGCGGGAGGTGTCCACGCCGCGGGCCTCGAGGGCGTCGATCTCCTGGAACAGCACGCCGAGGTCGATGACGACGCCGTTGCCGATGACCGGGGTGCAGCCGGGGCTGAGGATGCCGCTGGGCAGCAGGTGCAGGGCGTACTTCTCACCGCCCACCACGATGGTGTGGCCGGCGTTGTTGCCGCCGTTGAACTTCACGACGTAGTCGACACTGCTGCCCAGCAGGTCGGTCGCCTTGCCCTTGCCCTCATCGCCCCACTGGGCTCCGACCAGCACGATCGCCGGCATCGGGGCTCCCTTCCTCGCATCGTCGTCATGGCCGCTGCACGGCGCGCCCGGATCCCGCCGGTCACGTCATGACTGGAGCCCCGGCGCTCAGGCGCACGGGGCTCGTGCGACCAAAGGTTAACGGCTCGGCCGGTCCGGGGCAGAACCAGCGCCCGGTCAGCGCCCGGCGCGCGGTGTGCGCCGGCGACCCTCGACCTCGAGCAGGCCCCGCTGCTGGGCGGCGACCCCGAGCTGGAAGCGGGTGTCGGCACCGAGCGCGTCCATCAGCGCGGACACCCGGCGCCGCACCGTGCGCACGCCCCAGCCGAGGTAGCGCGCGATCGCCTCGTCCTTGTACCCCCGCGCCAACAGGGCCAGCAGGCGCCGGTCGGACTCACTGGTCGACGCGGCGTCGGGGACGGGCAGGCCCGTGGACCAGGCCAGGTCGAACAGCGCGGTGAACGCCTCGACCAGCATCAGGTCGCGGATGATGACGTAGTCCCCCTCGGTTCCGCCCCAGACGCCGGCCGCCATCACGGCGTCGGCGCCGAAGACCGCGAACTCGCTCGGCGGCGCCTCCACCATCCGCTGCTGCTCCCCGATGGCGGCCCAGGCCTGCATCCACGTCCGCTCGTCCGGGTCGTCCAGGACGGTGAGGGGGTAGAGCCCGCGGTGCTCCCGGCCGTCCGCGAGCGCCGCCTGCGTGGCGCGCCTCGCGTCCGGGTCGACCCCCGGTCCGCCGGACACGGCGAGGACGGAGCTGCGGACCGTCCCGGCCGTGCTGCGGGTCAGGTGCTCGACCAGGCTCGGCGCGACGTCCGCGGCCACGACCTCCCAGGCCGTACGGCGGACGCCGTTCACCACGTCACCGCGGCCCAGGCGGTGCTCCGCGGTGAACTGGTGGATCGCCCCCCGGGTCTCGGCCAGGGCCCGACGCCGGGCCTCGAGCCGGGCCTCCTCGCCGTCGACCAGCCGCTGGAGGGCGATCCGGGGGTCCTCCACCAGCACCTGGCCGTCGCTGGTCAGGCGGACCAGCCGGGTGGCGATGAGCGACTGCAGCGCGGACAGCGCCTCGGCCCTGGTCCACCCGAGCTCGCGCGCGTGGGTGGCCACATCCGTCGTCGTGGACCGCAGGACCCGCCGGTAGAGCATCTCGGCGGCCTCGGACACGCGGAACCCGGACAGATACGAGCTCATCGGACATACCGGATCGGACGACCGACCAGAAGAGGGGCCCGCGCGGCCACCCATAGCAAATTCATCTGTGGCAGGTTAAGGCCATTGGCAGCGTAGTGCCACCCCAAGCGGGTCGCGTGCGGCATCATCCAATCGACGCGGTGCACGGTGCAGGGGACATTCCCCACCGCGTCTTCGGCCCCGACCCTGCTGGGGGAGAGCAGACGGGGCCACAGCAGGGGGCGAAAGCCGGGGGCCGGGCACCACGTGGTCCTGGCCCCCGGCACCACGGCACCACCGCCCTCCGGTGCCTCGTCGTCAGCTGCGCCCCGTCGCGTCGCGGCCAGGGGCGCCCCGGCACCGTCGCACCGTCCCGGTTCCCGCCGCCTCCTTCGTCAGAGGCGCTCGAGCACCATCGCGTTGGCCATGCCGCCGCCCTCGCACATCGTCTGCAGCCCGTACCGCGTCCCCGTGCGCCGCATCCGGTGCACCAGGGTGGACGCCAGCCGCGCACCGGACCCGCCGAGGGGGTGGCCGAGCGCGATGGCGCCGCCGTCGGGGTTGAGGCGGGCCGGGTCGGCGCCGGTCTCGGCCAGCCAGGCGAGCGGCACCGACGCGAACGCCTCGTTGACCTCGAACGTGCCGATGTCGGCCAGGTCGAGCCCCGCCCGCTTCAGAACCGCCTGTGTGGCCGGCATGGGGCCGGTCAGCATGAGCACCGGGTCGACCCCGACCACCGCCACGGCGTGGACGCGTGCCATCGGGCGCCAGCCTCGCGCCGCCGCCACCTCGCTGGTGGTGACGAGCAGCGCGCCCGCACCGTCGGAGATCTGCGAGGCGTTGCCGGCGGTGACGGTGCCACCCTCCTCGAAGGCCGGCTTCAGCCCGGCCAGCACCGCCGCGGTCGTGCCCGGGCGGATGCCCTCGTCCTCGGTCACCGTCGTGCTGCCCACCGCGCCGGACCCGCCCTCGAGGAGCACGGCGCCGTCCGCATCCAGCACGACGGGGACGATCTCGTCGGCGAAGGCGCCCGACGCCCGCGCCGCAGCGGCCCGCTGGTGCGACTGCACGCTGTAGCGGTCCACGTCCGTCCGGGTCAGGCCCCAGCGGCGGGCGACCATCTCGGCGCTGACCCCCTGGTTGAACGGCGCCCCGCCGTAGCGGGCCGTCATCGCCGGGCCGAACGGGAGCCCCGGACCGCTGCGGACGCTCGCGCCCATCGCCACGCGGGTCATCGACTCGACGCCACCGGCGACCGCGACGTCGTACTGGCCACTGACCACTCCCGCGGCGGCGAAGTGCAGGGCCTGCTGGGAGGACCCGCACTGACGGTCCAGCGTCGTGGCGGGCACCGCCTCGGGCCAGCCCGCGGCCAGCACCGCGTTGCGCCCCACGTTCAGGCCCTGTTCCCCCACCTGCGACACACAGCCCCAGATCACGTCGTCGACCAGCGCCGGGTCCAGCCCGACCCGCTCGGCCAGGGCGCGCAGGACGACCGCACTGAGGTCGACGGGGTGGGCGCCCGCCAGCGCTCCCCCGCGCCGCCCGACCGGTGTCCGGACGGCGTCGACGATCACGGCATTCCGCATGGCTTCTCCCGGGGATGAGGACGACCGGACCATCGTGTCATCCACGCACCCCTCCCGCGGGCCGGTCAGAGGCCGAGGTCCTTGGCGATGAGCACCTTCATGATCTCGCTCGAGCCGCCGTAGATCCGTGAGACCCGGGCGTCGGCGTACATGCGGGCGATCGGGTACTCCAGCATGTAGCCGTAGCCGCCGTGCAGCTGCAGGCAGGCGTCGACGACCTCGGCCTGCAGCTCGGTGGCGTAGAGCTTGACCCTGGCGGCGTCGGCGCCGGACAGCTCACCCCGGTCGAGGTCGGCCAGTGCGGCGTCCACCAGCGTGCGCCCGGCTGCGACCTTGGCGGACAGCCCGGCGAGCACGAACTTGGTGTTCTGGAACGCGGCGACCGGCGTGCCGAAGGCGGTGCGGCCGCGGACGTAGTCGAGCGTGAGCGCGATGGCCCGCTCGCAGGCGGCCTGGGAGCCGACCGCGATCGCCATCCGCTCCTGCGGCAGGTTCGCGCCCAGGTAGGCGAACGCCCTTCCCTCCTCGCCCAGCCGGTTGGCCACGGGGACGCGGACACCGTCGAAGAACAGCTCACCGGTGTCCTGGGAGCGCAGGCCCAGCTTCTCCAGCTTGCGGCCCCGGGAGAAGCCCGGCATCCCGGCCTCGACCACCAGCAGGGTCAGGCCGCCGCGGCGGTCGGCCGCGTCGCGGGAGGTGCGGGCCACCACGACGACCAGGTCGGCCTGCACGCCACCGGTGATGAACGTCTTGGCACCGTCCAGCACGTAGTGGTCACCGTCCCGGACCGCCGTGGCGGTGATCCCGGCGAGGTCGGATCCGGTGCCGGGCTCCGTCATCGCGATCGCGGTGACGAGCGTCCCCGAGACGAACCCGGGGCACCAGCGGGCCAGCTGCCCGGGGGTGCCGTAGGCGAGGAAGTAGGGCAGCACGACGTTCAGGTGCAGCAGCAGCGCCCCGGTCGCCGCGCCGGTGGCGACGATCTCCTCGGTGAGGATGGCCTGGTAGGCGAACGACGCCTCGCCTCCCCCGCCGTACGCCTCGGGCACCTGCAGCCCGGTGACGCCGAGCGCGCCGAACTCGGCATACAGGCTCCTCGGCACCAGGCCCTCGCGCTCCCACGCCTCTGCGTGCGGCGCGACCTTCTCGGTCAGGAACGCCCGCACCATCTGGCGGAAGGCGCGTTGCTCGTCGGTCTCGCTGCGGCGGCGCATACGGGCATCGTGCCACCCGGCGCCGCCGGGTCAGCGCAGCAGACCCATCCGGTGCTTGACCGTGAGGACGCGCAGCGCGGCGGCGTCGACCTTGCGGGCGAAGGCCGGGCTGCTCGCCATCCGCGCCGTCACCGCCTGCACCATCGCGGGCGCGACCGAGGGATCCACCGTGAGCACCATGTCGCCGCCGGCGTCGACGAACATGATGGCCCGCTGACCCGGCGTCCACCGTGCGACCTGCTTGGCGCTGCCGAGGTCGTCGCTGATCACGACGCCGGTGAAGCCGAGCTGGCGGCGGACCAGGCCCTGCAGCACGGTGGGCGAGAACGCCGCCGGGTGCCGCGGGTCGATGCGGGAGTAGTACGCCGTGGACGGCATGAGGAAGGGTGCGCCCGCGCGGACGCCGGCCGCGAACGGCCTGAGATAGGGATCGGTGGAGGTGGTCACCGTGTCGGTCACGCCCGCGGTGGTGTCGGTGTTGCCGCGGACCCGGCCCAGGCCCGGGAAGTGCTTGACCGAGGTGGCGACGCCGGCGGACGCCATACCGGTCAGGAAGGCGGTGCCGTGCGTGGCCACGGTGGAGGGGGTGTAGCCGAACTCGCGGCGGTAGAAGCCGATCGGCGCGTTGGTGCGTGCGGCCTGGGGGCTCGGGACGGTGTCCATGACCGGCGCCAGGTTCAGGTTGACCCCCGCCGCGGCGAGCTGCTGCCCCCACGTCCGGGCCGACGCCTTCAGCGGTACGACGCCCCAGCCGCCCTGGGTCAGCGCGGTGGGCATCCGGGAGAACCCGGGACCCTGCAGCACCTGCACGTTGCCGCCCTCCTGGTCGGCCGCGACCACCAGCGGGACGCCTCCCGTCGCCGCGGCCGTCGCGGCAGCCTGCAGCCGCCGGCTCACGGCGCGCGTCGCCGACACGCTGGCGTGGCTGCGCCCCGTCAGGATCACCGAGCCCACGTGCTGGCGGCGGATCACCCCGAGCACCGCCGCGCTCGCCGTGGTGGCGGGCGTGCCGGCCATGAACAGCTGACCGGCCCGCTGCGCGGGGGTCATCCGCCGGTACGCCGCCTGGACCGCGGCGGGGACCGGTGAGGTCGACGGCGCCGGGTCGCCGCTGGCTGTCGGGGCCGCGGTCGAGGACCGGGACGTCGGGGATGCCGGGGATGTCGGGGGCGTCGTCGCGGACCGGCTCGCGGCCAGGCTGCGAGCGGTCGAGCTGGCGCCGGCGGAGGAGGACGGCGCAGAGGCGGACGCCGGCGTGGTGCGGCTCGCCTGCCCGGTCGAGGAGGAGCACCCGGCCGGCGTCAGGGCCAGCGCACCGGTCAGGACCCCCAGGAGCAGGGCGGAGCGCCGCATGTCAGAGGCCGAGCGCCTCGGCGCCGTCACGGGAGGAGTCCCGCAGGAAGTCCGCGCACCGGCGCTCCTCGGCGGTCTCCGAGATGGCGCCGGCTGCCCGGCTCAGGGCTGCGAGCGAGCGAAGGAACCCCCGGTTCGGCTCGTGCGACCACGGAACCGGGCCCTGGCCGCGCCAGCCGCTCTTGCGCAGGGAGTCCAGCGACCGGTGGTAGCCGGTGCGGGCGAAGGCATAGGCCTCGATGGTGCGGCCGTCGTCCAGGGCCTGCTCGGACAGGACGGACCACACGAGGGACGACGACGGGAAGCGGGCCGCGACCGAGCGGGGGTCCTCGCCCTGCTCGAGCAGCGCGGCGGCCGGGTCGGCAGGGAGCAGGGTCTCGGGGATGCCGAGCAGGTTGCCGCTCATCGGGAGTGCGTCCCCGCGCTGCGCAGGTGCTCACAGGCCTCGACGACCCGACGGGCCATCCCCTCCTCGGCCACCTTGCCCCACGCCCGGGGGTCGTACTGCTTCTTGCTGCCCACGTTGCCGTCGACCTTCAGGACGCCGTCGTAGCTGGTGAACATGTAGCCGGCGACCGGGCGGGTGAAGGCGTACTGGGTGTCGGTGTCGACGTTCATCTTGACCACGCCGTAGTCGACGGCGGCGGAGATCTCCTCGGCCAGCGAGCCGGACCCGCCGTGGAAGACCAGGTCGAACGGCTTGGCGTCGGCCGCGAGGCCCTTGGCCTTCACGACCGCCTCCTGCGCCCGCTTGAGGATCTCCGGGCGCAGCTTGACGTTGCCCGGCTTGTAGACGCCGTGCACGTTGCCGAAGGTCAGGGCCGTGAGATAGCGACCGTTCTCCCCGAGCCCCAGCGCCTCGACGGTGGCGACCGCGTCCTCGGGGGTGGAGTAGAGCTGCTCACCGCCGCCGCCCTCGACGCCGTCCTCCTCGCCGCCGACCACGCCCACCTCGATCTCCAGGATGACGTCGGCGGCCTTGGCGAGCCCGAGCAGCTCGCGGGCGATCTCGAGGTTCTCCTCCAGCGGCACCGCCGAGCCGTCCCACATGTGCGACTGGAACCAGGGCGTGCCGCCGGCCTTCACCCGCTCCGTCGACGCGGCGAGCAGCGGCCGGACGTAGCCGTCCAGCTTGTCCTTGGGGCAGTGGTCGGTGTGCAGCGCGATGTGCACGTCGTAGGCCTTGGCGACCTCGTGCGCGAACGCCGCCAGGGCCAGCGCGCCGCTCACCATGTTCTTCACGGTGGGGCCGGAGAGGTACTCCGCTCCTCCGGTGGAGACCTGCACGATGCCGTCGCTGCCGGCCTCGGCGAACCCGCGGATCGCGGCGTTCAGCGTCTGCGAGGACGACACGTTGATCGCCGGGTAGGCGAAGGAGCCGGCCTTCGCCCGGTCCAGCATGTCGGCGTAGACCTCGGGGGTCGCGATGGGCATGGAAACTCCTCGTGCTCGGTCGACCGGGGTGCTGCGCCGATCCTTGCACGTGCGACAGCCCGCAGGCGACCCTTGCCACGCGCCTGCGCCGGAGGCGGCGAGCCGGCCGCCGGCGTGGCCACGGTCAGCCCTGCGGCGACTGGCCGAAGACGTGTCGGCGGACCCAGGCGTGCATGGCCACCGCGGCCGCGGCGCCGGCGTTGATCGAGCGGGTCGAGCCGAACTGGGCGATGTCGAGCACGGCGACGCAGGCCTCGCGCGCCGGCGCCGAGAGGCCGGGCCCCTCCTGGCCGAAGAGCAGGACGCAGCGCCGCGGGAGGTCGTAGGTCTCCAGCGGGACCGACCCCGGCAGGTTGTCGATGCCGATCAGCGGCAGGCCGCCGTCGTGCCCGGCCGCCCAGTCGACCAGGGCGTCCACCGTCGGCGTGGTGGTGCACGTGCTGGTAGCGGTCGGTGACCATCGCACCGCGCCGGTTCCACCGCCGGCGGCCGACGATGTGGCACGCCGGCGGCGTTGAACGCGTTGGCGGTCCGCACCACCGAGCCGATGTTGAAGTCGTGCCCCCAGTTCTCGACGGCCACGTGGAAGTCGTGCCGCCGGGTGTCGAGGTCGCGCGACGATGGCGTCGTGCCGCCAGTAGCGGTACCGGTCGACGACGTTGCGCCGGTCGCCATGGGCGAGCAGCTCCTCGTCGTACGGGTGCTGCTGCCCGGTCGCCGGCCACGGGCCCTGCCACGGCCCGACACCGACCTGCTCGTGCTGGCTCACGACGCCACTGTGACAGATGCGGTTCACGTAGCCTCTACCCCGTGATGCACTCCCTCGGTCCCCAGTGGATGGACCCCCAGTACCTGCTGACGAGGTTCGGGGCGCAGTTCTTCTGGTTCAGCACCCTGATCGTCTTCATCGAGTGCGGGCTGCTGTTCCCGATCCTGCCCGGCGACTCGCTGCTCTTCGCGGTCGGCCTGTTCATCTCGACGGGCCAGGTCCACCTCAACATCGCCGTCGCCTGCGTCGTGCTGTCCGCGGCGGCGTTCCTCGGCAACGTCGTCGGCTACGAGATCGGGCGCGCCCTGGGGGCACCGCTCTACGAGCGGGACGGCCGGTTCCTCAAGAAGCGCTACTTCGACCAGACCAACGCCTTCTTCGAGCAGCACGGCAACAAGGCCCTGGTCATCGGCCGGTTCGTCCCGGTCGTGCGCACGTTCATCACCGTGGTCGCCGGCATCGGCCGGATGGACCGCCGCAGGTTCTTCACCTGGAGCCTGGTCGGGGCGGTGCTGTGGGCGACCGGGATCACCCTGCTCGGGTACTTCCTGGGGCAGGCGTTCCCCGTGCTGCAGGACAAGCTGGAGCTGGCGGTGCTGGCCATCGTCGCCGTGTCGCTCCTCCCGGCGCTGGTGGAGTACCTGCGCCACCGTCGCCGCGCCCGTGCCGTCGCGGACGAGACCGTCGACGCCGTCGAGGACGCCCGCGGCGACCGCTGACGGCGCCGGCGGGGCGTTGCGGTCGACGCCGCGCAGCGACCAGCACAGCGCTGCGACGACGAGCAGGGCGAGCCCGCCGCCGAGCACGAAGGTCCCCCGGGGGCCGAGCAGCCCGCCGGCCACCCCGCCGAGACCCAGCGCGACCACCGAGCCGGTGCGGGAGACGCCGCCGACGGCCGCGAGGACCCGCCCCCGCTGCGCCTCGGGGGTGCGCAGCACGTAGAGCGGGCCCAACGTGGCGTTGACCGCCCCGTTGCAGGCGCCGAGCAGGACCAACGACCCCGCCAGGTACGCCACCGCCGGTGAGATCCCGGCCACGACGATCGCCGCCGCCGTACCGGCCAGGCCGGCGAGCAGCAGCCGGACCCGCCCCGGGTCGGTGCCGCAGCGCCCGGCGCGCCAGGAGCCGACGACGGCGCCCGCACCGAAGAACGCCTGGAGCAGGCCGTACGTCGTCGCGCTGGCACCGAGGCCGTCCCGCACGAGGAACACCTCGACGACGTTGACCCCCTCGAGCACGATGACGAAGGGGACGGTCCACGCGAAGACGAGCCAGACCAGCCGGTCACGGCGCAGCACGCGCAGACCGTCCAGCGTCCGGGCCCGGGCGACGCCCTCGCTCCCCCCGGCACGCGCTCCCGCACGGCGGGTCCGGACCAGGGCCGCGGCGACCAGCAGCCCACCGAACGTCGCCGCGTCCAGCCAGAGCGCCGCGGCACTGCCGTGGGTGCCGACCACCAGGCCGGCGAGGGCCGCACCGGCGATGGCCGTGACGGCGAGCAGGCCCTGCTGAAGAGCGAGGACCCGGCCCACGTCCTGGTTCCCCGCGATCCGCGGGACCAGCGCGCCCCAGGTCGGGTTGGCCACCGCCTGGCCGCACTGGAGCACCAGGACCAGCAGGTACGTCGCCCAGCCGTCGGACACGAGCGCGAGGCAGGCGCACGCGGCGGCCTGGGCGGCGGTCGACACCAGCAGCACCACGCGGGAGTCGACGCGGTCCGCGACGGAACCGGCCACTCCCATCATCAGAGCTGTCGGCAGGGCGAAGGCCGCCATGAGCAGCGCGATACCCAGCGTCCCCCCGTCCTGGTCGTGGACCCTCAGGGTCAGCGCGATCACCGCGAGCTCGTCCCCGACGAAGGACAGCGTGCGCGCCGGCACCACGAGCCGCAGGTCGCGGTGCCGCCAGATCGACGGCGGCACGTCCGTTTTGTGAAACATCCGCTTCATAAGTTGTGAAGGTACTGCTTCGAAAATGTGGCGTCAACGGCCTAGGGTGGCGGGTATGCCGCGCCGTACCGCCCTGCCGAAGGTGCTCACCCTGGAGGACCCGCGGGCGATCCGCGCGCTCGCCCACGAGGCTCGGCAGCGGCTCATCGACGAGCTGTACAGCGGGTCGGTGCTCACCGCGACGGAGGCGTCGACGCTGGTGGGCCTCACCCCGTCCGCGACGAGCTACCACCTCCGGGCACTGGAGAAGTGGGGGATCGTCGTCCGGGACGCGAGCACCGGGGACGGCCGCGAACGGCCGTGGCGCGCGGCGGCGCGGTCGCTGCACGTCGGTCGCGCCGCTCACGGTGGCGCCTCCACCGCGACGAGCAGGGCCTATCTGACGACGTTCCTCGACGGGGTCCGGCGGACCGTCGAGGCGTGGGCCGAGGCTCCGGACGGGCGCGGACCGGCCGACTCGGGCGAGCTCAACCGCGGCCGGTTGTTCCTGCGGCCGGAGGAGGCGGCGACGCTCCGGCGCGAGGCCGCCGAGCTGATGGAGCGCTACGAGGGGGACCGGACCGCCGTGGACCACCCCGAGGACGCCGAGGCCTACGACGTGGTCTGGATGCTGCTGCCGACTCCCGGCTCCTCAGGGCCGTCGGCGGCGCGGTCCTGAGCCGCGGTCGCTCGACCCCAGTGCCTCACCGGTCGGAGGGCGCGTCCCGACGAAGGCTCAGGCTCGGCGGCGCCGGCGACGGCCGGCGTGGCTCACGCACCCCCGCGAGCCCGTCGTCGCCCCCACCGGCCCACGGCCCACCGGCGACCAGCGTCGAGCGCCGCAGCGGATGACGGCGGCGGACGGTGGCCAGGCAGCGCGCCCGCGGGTCGACGCCGTCCTCGATCAGGGCGCTGCGGGCCGACTGGTACGCCGCGAGCGCGCTGCGCGCGCGGACCGTCCGGTCCAGCCGCGGGCCCCGCTCCACGTCCACGGTCACCTGGTATCTCGCCATACCTCATGGTGCACCCACGCCGCCGCGGCGGTCAGCGTCCCGGGGGCGGGTCCAGCGGGGGCGAGGAGGGACCGATGGTGTCCTGCGGCCCGGACGAGGTGGTCGGCGCGGACGGCGCCCCGCCCCCGATCTGCCCCGGCCCGCTGCCCGGGCCGCCGAAGCTGACCTGCGGAGCCTCGCGCTGGGCGCCCTCGGCCTCGAAGTACTCCTCGCGACCGATGTGGGCCAGGCCGGCGAGAAGGTTGGACGGGACCGACTCCACCTTCGTGTTGAGCTCGCGCACGGTGGCGTTGTAGTAGCGGCGGCCGGCGGCGATGCGGTCCTCGGTCGAGGCGAGCTCCTGCTGCAGGGCCAGGAAGTTCTGGTTCGCCTTGAGGTCGGGGTAGGCCTCGGCCACAGCGAACAGCCGGCCGAGGGCCTGGGTGAGGACGTTCTCGTTCTGGGCCAGGTCGGCCGGCGTCTGGCCGCCGCTCATGGCCGCGGACCGCGCGGTCATCACGTCCTCGAGCGTGCCCCGCTCGTGCGCGGCGTAGCCCTTGACGGTCTCGACGAGGTTCGGGATGAGGTCGTGCCGACGGGTGAGCTCGACGTCGACCTGGCGCCAGGCCTCCTGGACGAGGTTGCGCAGCGTGATCAGCCGGTTGTAGCCGGTGACGCCCCACAGCGCCACCAGCACCACCAGGACGATGACGAGGAGAAGGAGGATCACGGCGGGCTCCGGGCGATAGGCGGTGCTGGCGATCCTAGCCGGGGCCGCACCACGTCCGTCCTGGCCGAGACGTGCCCACCGGCTCAGCCGAGGCCGAGCTCCGCGACGCTGTACGCCGCGACGTAGGGCAGGCCCTGCGCCTCGATCTTCTCCTGCGCACCGCTCGCGCGGTCGGCGATGACGGCCACGGCCACGACCTCGGCGCCGGCCTCGCGAGCGGCCTCCACGGCGGCCAGCGGCGAGCCGCCGGTGGTGGAGGTGTCCTCGACGACGACGACGCGGCGGCCACGGATGGAGGGGCCCTCGATGCGCTGCTGCAGGCCGTGGGCCTTCTCGGCCTTGCGGACGACGAAGGCGTCGAGCTGCTCGCCACGGCGGGCTGCGGCGTGCAGCATCGCCGCGGCCACCGGGTCGGCCCCCATCGTGAGGCCGCCGACGGCGTCGAACTCCAGGTCGGCGGTCAGGTCGAGCATCACCTCGCCGACCAGCGGCGCCGCCTCACCGCTCAGCGTGATCCGGCGCAGGTCGACGTAGAAGTCGGCCTCCTTGCCCGAGGAGAGCGTGACCTTGCCGTGCACGATGGCATGGGCCTTGATCAGCTCGAGCAGCTGCTCGCGGGGGTCGGTGGCGGACGGGGCAGCGGAGGTCTCGGTCACGAGGCCCCAGCGTAAGTGATGCCCGGGCCGGGCCGGCCTGCGTGTCCGTTGCCTGGAGCAGCCGCCCGATCGGGCGGCGGACGTCAGCCGCGGCGGCGCCGCAGCGACGCGACGGTGCCCGAAGCGCGGCGTACGAGCCCTCGGGGAAGCACCTGGAGGGCACCGGTCAGCACCTTGTACTGGAGGCCCGGCACGCTGACCACCTTGCCGGCAGCCACGTCGCGCAGGCAGTCGCGGACGAGCCGGTCGGGCTCGAGCCACAGGAAGTCGGGCAGCCGGGACATGTCGAGGTCGGCGCGCTGGTGCAGCTCGGTGTGGGTGAACCCGGGGCAGAGGGCGGTCGCGCTGACACCCGTGCCGGCGAGCTCGTGCGCGAGCACCTCGGTGAACGCGGTGCACCACGCCTTCGCGGCGGCGTAGGTGCCCATCGGCACGAACCCGGCCACGGAGGACACGTTGACGACCGCCCCGTGACCGCGTGCCCGCATCGGCAGCGCCGCGGCGTGCGACAGCACGAGCACCGCGCGGCAGAGCACGTCGAGCATCCGCTCCTCGTCGGCCAGGGCGCCGCCGAGGAAGCTGTGCGACATGCCGAAGCCGGCGTTGTTGACCAGCAGGTCCACGGGCCGGGCGGCGTCGGAGAGCCGGTCGGCCACGCGCTGCACCTGGGCCCGGTCGGACAGGTCGGCGGGCAGGATCTCCGCCACGACCTTGTACGTCGCGCTGAGGTCGTCGGAGACGTTCTCCAGCCGGGCCCGGTCGCGCGCGACCAGCACGAGGTCGTGCCCACGCTCGGCGAGCTCGCGGCAGAAGGCCAGCCCGATGCCGGACGTGGCGCCGGTGACCAGTGCAGTACTCATGCCGGGCACCCTACGGCCCTCTGCCTAGACTCGGCCGGTGCGCATCGCTACCTGGAACGTCAACTCCATCCGCTCCCGCATCGACCGTGTCGAGGCCTTCCTGCAGCGGCAGGACGTCGACGTGCTCGCCCTGCAGGAGACCAAGTGCAAGGACGAGCAGTTCCCCGAGGACCGGCTGACCGCGCTCGGCTACGAGGTGGCCCACCACGGCCTGTCGCAGTGGAACGGCGTGGCGATGATCTCGCGCGTCGGGCTCGAGGACGTCCAGGTCGGGTTCGACGGGATGCCGCACTTCGGCGACCCCCTCGCGTCGGAGGCGAGGGCGCTCGGCGCCACCTGCGGCGGCGTGCGCGTCTGGTCGCTCTACGTGCCCAACGGCCGCGCACTCGGTGACCCGCACATGGACTACAAGCTCGAGTGGCTGGAGCGGCTGCGCGCCACGGCAGGCTCCTGGGTCGCACAGGACCCGGCCCGGCCGGTGGCGCTGGTGGGCGACTGGAACGTCGCGCCGCAGGACGAGGACGTCTGGGACATGGCGTTCTTCGAGGGGAAGACGCACGTGTCGGCCCCTGAGCGGGCCGCCTTCCAGGCCATCCTGGACGCCGGCTTCACCGACGTCGCCCGCCCGCACACCCCCGGGCCGGGCACCTACACCTACTGGGACTACACCCAGCTGCGCTTCCCCAAGCGCCAGGGCATGCGGATCGACTTCGTCCTCGGCTCGCCGGCGTTCGCCAGCCGCGTCGAGACCGCCTCGATCGACCGTGAGGAGCGCAAGGGCAAGGGCGCGAGCGACCACGCCCCGGTGATCGTCGACCTCGTCGACGCCTGACCGGCACGGCGGCGCGCCCGCCGCACCGCGACCGCCGTACGACCCGCGTGGCCGGGCTCGTCGCCGCGACCCGGACTAGGCTCTCGCGACATGAGCCGGGTCGTCCTCATCTCCGGCGGCGCCAGCGGCATCGGCGCCGCGCTGGCCACCGCCCACGTCATGGCCGGCGACACGGTGGTCGTCGCCGACCTCCATCCCCGGGACCCGTCGCACGTGCTGCTCGACGTCCGCGACCGGGAGGCGTTCGCCCGCGTCGCCCGGGACGTGGCCGAGCAGCACGGCCGGATCGACCTCTTCTACGACAACGCGGGCATCGGGGTCGCCGGCGGCATCGAGGAGCTCGCCCCCGCCCACTGGGACAGCGCGATCGACGTCAACCTGCGCGGGGTGATCCACGGCGTCGAGGCCGTCTACCCGATCCTGCGCGCCCAGGGACACGGGCACATCGTGATCACCGCCTCGCTCGCCGGACTGATCCCCGTGCCGCTACTCGGCCCCTACACGGTCACCAAGCACGCCGTGGTCGCCCTCGCGCGGGTGCTGCGCCTGGAGGCCGCCGCCTCCGGCGTCAAGGTGACGGCCGTCTGCCCCGCGTTCGTGGACACCCCGCTGCTGGACAACATCAACCCGGGCTCCCCACCCACCGGCGCCAACACGGTCGGGGTCGCCCTCGTGCGTCGCGTGCAGGGCAAGCCGATCAGCCCGGAGCAGGTCGCCTCCATCGTGCTCGCGGCGCTGCCCCGGAACCCCGAGATCATCGTGGCGCCGAGGGTCCTCGGCCGCCTGGGGGCGCTCGCGGAGCGCGTGGTCCCCGGCGTCGTACGCCGCGTCAGCGCGTACGAGGTCGGCCGCTACCGGCGCCTGCGTCCGAGTCGGCCCTGAGGTCGGATCCCGAGCCGCAGCGCCACCACCGCCGCGAGGGCTGCCGCCACGGCGGCACCGGCGAAGACGGTCTGCACCTGCACCACCCCGGCACCCAGCAGCGCCCGCGCGTCGGAGGGGTCGGGCAGCGTCGCCACCGCCTGGTAGAAGCGGTGCAGCCCGACCGCCGTCAGCAGCGCCAGCCCCACCACCATGCCGACCATCCGGGCCACCACGACCAGAGACCCGGCGACGCCGTGTGCGGCGGCCGGCGCGTCGGCGAGCGCGGCGGCGTTGACGGGGGCGATGGCCAGGCCGATGCCCAGGCCGACCGCGACCAGCACGACGGTCGCCGGCCAGGTCGACAGCGAGCCGGCGCCCCACGACGCCATGACGGCGAGCCCGGCCGATGCCAGGGCCAGGGCCGGCGCGGCCACCACACCGGGTGCGCCCCGCCGCAGCAGCACGCCACCGAGGACCGCACCCACCGGCACCGACACCAGGAAGCGGACGAGGACGAGGGCCGCCGTGGTCTGGCTGCCGGGAAGCGTGAGCCGGGCGAGGACGGGCACCTCGACGACGACGGCCACCAGCGCGGCCCCCACGAGCAGGCTCACCGCCAGCGCAGGAGCCACCCGTCCCCGGACGACCCCGCGCGCCACGAGCGGCTGCGCCGCCCGCCGGGCGTGCCAGACGTAGCCGCCGACGGCGAGCACGCCGACCGGCAACAGCACCCGGCCCCACGGCCCGACGACCTCCCGCGCCGGGTTGGCGGAGGCGAAGGCGAGCACGAGGCACCCGAGGGCGACCGCCACGAGCAGGGCGCCAGGGGCGTCGGCCGCGGCGAGCGCCGGGCCCCACCGCCGAGCTGTCACGGCGGCAAGCGCGACCAGCAGGACCAGGGTCACCACGCCGATCGGCGTGGCCACGCGTGACGTGCCGACCAGCGGGATGAACGGGATGCCGGTGGTGACGCCGGTGACCAGGCGCTCGGGCGCCAGCAGGGTGAGCAGGCCGAGAGCCGAGGCGAGGACCGCCAGCACCGGAGCGCTCCGAGTCCGTCGCCTGCCTGCTGCGGCACCGCGGCCGGGACCGGCGCCGGTGGCCAGGACCGCCGCGGCCAGCAGCAGCCCGAGCAGCACGTTGAGCCAGAAGATCGCGCGCCAGTCCGCCACGGCGAGGACGGCCGCCCCCAGCAGCGGCCCGAGCACGCTGCCGAGCTCCTGCACCGCGCCGACGACCCCGAGCGGGGTGCCGCGGCGATCCGGCGGCCAGAGGTCGGCGACCAGGGCGAGCGTCGCCGGCACGAGGCCGCCCCCGCCGACGCCCTGCAGGACCCGGCCGGACACCAGCACCGGCAGCTCGACCGCCGTCGCGGTGAGGACCGAGCCGACCACGAACACGGCGAGGCAGCCCAGCAGCACCCGCTGGCGCGGCAGCAGGTCGGCCAGCCGGCCGATCAGCGGCAGCACCGCGACGTAGCCGAGGAGGAACCCCGAGACGATGGGCGTGGCGCGCTGCAGCGACTCGATGCCCAGCCCCACCCCCGCCATCATGTCGGGCAGCGCCACCACGACGACGTAGGTGTCGGCCGCGGCCAGGGCGACCGCGACCGAGGCGGTGGCCAGCAGCGCCCTAGGGCTTGCGGATCTCAACCGGGTCGCCGTAACGGTCGAGGGTCACGGTGTACGTCGAGGTGGACCCGCGGAAGAAGGGCCCGGTCAGCGTCACGGTGCGTAGCTGGTTGCCCGGGTCGGTCAGGCCGTAGGTCGCGGTGAACGTGGCGTCGGGCTCGCCGATCGCGAGGAGGCCGGCGAGCGCGCGGCCGGGTAGTGAGCCGCTGACGGTCTGCAGGACGCTGGAGCCGCTGCGCGTCCTGTCCCCCAGCTTCGGACCCGTGGTGCTGGTCAGCAGCGAGCTGAGGCCGCCCTGTGCGGCGAAGAGGCGGGAGGGGTCGGGCGCGTTGTACTTCGCCGGGTCGGCGCGCACGAACTGGCTGCTGAACGGGAGCTTGAGGTAGAGCGCGGACCCGACCGAGACGACGTCGACCGAGGCCTGCACCCCGGCGAGACGGGCGTCCAGGGTCCCCTTGAACGCGGGGGCGTGCGTGCCGACACCGTCAGCGCCGAGGACGCCACCGGCGGAGGAGGGGATGTCCCGCGACGTCAGGACCAGGTGGACCGAGCCCGCCCGGTCCATCGCCGCCTTGGCCGCAGCGAGCCGCTCGGGAGGTGTCGCCGCGGTCCCGGCCGGCGAGCCGCCGGTGCACGCCGTCAGCGCGACCAGCAGCGTCATACCGGCGGTCAGGCTGCGAAGGCGCATGTGCCGAACCTATCCCGCCGGTACGGGCGAGCGGCCGACGTCAGCGCTTTGCGTGCTCCTCGACGGCCCGCTTGATGCCGTCCACGGTCTCCTGCACACCACGGTCGACGTCGTCGCCCTCGGCACGCTCGGTGTGCAGCCGGACGGTCAGCGTCGAGGTGCCCTCGGCCGGGCCGGGGTCGACGTCCAGCTCACCGTGGTAGTCGTGCGGGCCCGGCGCGCCCCACTGCAGGGTGCGTCCCTCGTGCTTGACCTTGACCCACGCCTCGCCCTCGACGTCCTGCTCGGGGCCGCCCGCGGGATCGATGTGCGCGGTCACGTCGACCTTTCCGTCGGCCTGCGGGCGGGCGGACGTCAGCCGCGGCATGTACGCCGGGAGGTTGCGCACGTCCGAGAGGTAGCCGAACAGCTCGGCGGGTGCGATGTCGACGGTCGTGGACTTCTCGAAGTCAGCCATGACGGCGCCGTACCCACCGCGAGGCCGCCCACACCCTCGCGGGTGCAGGCGGCCTCGTCGGTGCAGCAGGTGCCGGTCAGCCGATCTCGGCGACCGCCGGGAGCAGCACCAGCGCGTTGGCCTCGCCGTCCCGGTCGACCGTCACGGTGTCGCCATCGCGCACCTCACCGGCCAGCAGGGCGCGGGCCAGCCGGTCGCCGATCTCGCGCTGGATCAGCCGGCGCAGCGGCCGGGCGCCGTACGCCGGGTCGTAGCCGGTCACGGCCAGCCACTCCCGCGCGGCGTCGGTCACCTCGAGGGTGATCCGGCGGTCGGCCAGGCGCCGCGCGAGCGCGGCGACCTGCAGCTCGACGATGCTGGCGAGCTCGTGGGTGGTGAGGGCGTCGAAGACGACTACCTCGTCGAGCCGGTTGAGGAACTCCGGCTTGAAGGCCGAGCGCACCGCCGCCATCACCGCCTCGTGCTTGGCCTCGTCCGCCAGCAGCGGGTCGATGAGGTACTGCGAGCCGAGGTTGGAGGTCAGCACGAGGATGACGTTGCGGAAGTCCACCGTGCGGCCCTGGCCGTCGGTCAGCCGGCCGTCGTCGAGCACCTGCAGCAGGATGTCGAACGTCTCGGGGTGCGCCTTCTCGACCTCGTCCAGCAGCACGACCGAGTAGGGCCGCCGGCGCACGGCCTCGGTCAGCTGGCCGCCCTCCTCGTAGCCGACGTAGCCCGGAGGCGCCCCGATCAGCCGGGCGACGCTGTGCCGCTCGCTGTACTCGCTCATGTCGATGCGGACCATGGCCCGCTCGTCGTCGAAGAGGAAGTCGGCGAGCGACTTGGCCAGCTCGGTCTTGCCGACACCGGTCGGGCCGAGGAACAGGAACGAGCCCGTGGGCCGGTCGGGGTCGGCGATCCCGGCGCGGCTGCGTCGTACGGCGTCGCTGACCGCGCGGACGGCGGCCTGCTGGCCGATCAGGCGGCCCCCGAGGAACTCCTCCATCCGCAGCAGCTTGTCGGTCTCGCCCTCCAGCAGCCGGCCGGCGGGGATCCCGGTCCAGGCGCTGATGACGTCGGCGATGTCGTCGGGGCCGACCTCCTCCTTGACCATCGGGTCCTCGCCGCCGGCGGTCGAGCTGGACGCCTCGGCGGCCGAGGCTTCAGCGAGCTCGCGCTCCAGCGCGGGAATGTAGCCGTAGAGCAGCTGGGAGGCGCCGGCGAGGTCGCCCTCGCGCTGCAGCCGCTCGGCCTGGCTGCGCTGGTCGTCGATCTGGGCCTTGAGGTCACCGACCCGGTTGAGCCCGGCCTTCTCCTGCTCCCACCGGGCGGTCAGCGCGGCGAGCTGCTCGGAGCGGTCGGCCAGGTCCTGGCGCAGCCGCTCGAGCCGGTCGCGGGAGGCGGCGTCGGTCTCGTGCTCGAGGGCGAGCTCCTCCATCTTGAGCCGGTCGACCGCGCGGCGCAGCTCGTCGATCTCGACCGGGGAGGAGTCGATCTCCATCCGCAGCCGGGAGGCCGCCTCGTCGATCAGGTCGATCGCCTTGTCCGGCAGCTGGCGGCCGCTGATGTAGCGGTCGGACAGGGCTGCCGCCGCGACCAGGGCGCTGTCGGCGATGGTGACCTTGTGGTGCGCCTCGTAGCGCTCCTTGAGCCCGCGCAGGATCGCGATGGTGTCCTCGACGCTGGGCTCGCCGACGAACACCTGCTGGAAGCGCCGCTCCAGGGCGGCGTCCTTCTCGATGTGCTTGCGGTACTCATCCAGCGTGGTGGCACCGACCAGGCGCAGCTCGCCGCGGGCCAGCAGCGGCTTGAGCATGTTGCCCGCATCCATGGCGCCCTCGCCGGTCGCGCCGGCGCCGACGACGGTGTGCAGCTCGTCGATGAAGGTGACGACCTGGCCACCGGAGCTGCGGATCTCCTCCAGGACGGCCTTGAGCCGCTCCTCGAACTCGCCGCGGTACTTCGCTCCGGCGACCATCGCGGCCAGGTCCAGGCTGACCAGGCGCTTGTCGCGCAGGGACTCGGGGACGTCGCCGGCGACGATCCGCTGGGCCAGGCCCTCCACGACGGCGGTCTTGCCGACACCGGGCTCGCCGATCAGCACCGGGTTGTTCTTGGTGCGGCGCGACAGCACCTGCACGACGCGGCGGATCTCGGCGTCGCGGCCGATCACCGGGTCGAGCTTGCCGTCGCGGGCGGCCTGGGTGAGGTCGGTGCCGTACTTCAGCAGGGCGTCGTACGTCGCCTCGGGGTCGGCGGTCGTGACCTTCGCGCCGCCGCGCAGCCGCGGGATCTCCCCGGCGATGGCGTCGGCGTCGAGGCCGAACGCGCCGGTGCGGGCCAGCGCCAGCAGCAGGTGGTCGGTGGAGACGTAGCCGTCGCCCATCGACTCCATCGCCTGGCGGGCCTGCTCGATGACGGCCAGGCCGGTGCGCGAGAGTGCGGGCGGGGTCACCGAGGACCCGCTGGTGGTGGGCAGCGAGCGCAGCGCCGTGCGTGCCGCCTCGGCGGCGGACGTGGCCGAGGACCCGGTGGCCTCGAGCAGCGGCCCGGTCGTGGTGTCGGTCTGCTGGGTCAGCGCCAGCAGCAGGTGCGCCGGCTCGACGTGGGGGTGGCCGGAGGCGGCGGCGTCGCGGGCTGCGGCCGAAAAGGCCTCCTGCGCCTTGGTGGTCAGCTGCAGGTCCATGGAGCTCCTTCGGGATGGGCGGGTGGTCGCTGCCCGGTGCAACACCGGTGAAAGTTGAGTCTATTCCGCTCAACTCCGAGGTGGACAGGGCCGTTGGGCCCCGGACGTCCTCCGGAGCGCGAGGGGCGACGGCGTCGTACGGTGTGGGCATGCAGCCACGTCCGCCCGTGCTCGAGGCGGTCCTCGGCGACATCACGACCCAGCGGGTGGACGCCATCGTCAACGCCGCCAACTCCGGACTGCTCGGCGGCGGCGGGGTCGACGGCGCGATCCACCGGGCCGCCGGTCCGGCCCTGCTGGCGGAGTGCCGGGAGGTGCGGCGCACGGCGTACCCGCACGGCCTGCCGGTCGGTGCGGCGGTCACCACCGGGGCGGGCCGGTTGCCGGCACGCTGGGTGATCCACACCGTCGGGCCCAACCGGCACGCGGGAGAGACCGACCCGGATCTGCTGGCCGCCTGCTACGCGGCGTGCCTGGCGCAGGCCGCCGCCGTCGGGGCGCGGTCGCTGGCCCTTCCGGCCGTCAGCGCCGGGGCCTACGGGTGGAGCGCCGGGGACGTGGCCGAGGTCGCGGTCTCCGCGGTGCGGACCTCGCCCGACCTGGAGCAGCTGGCGCTGGTGCGGTTCGTGCTGTTCGGCCGCACGCTGCTGGACGCGTTCGCCGCGGCGCTGGCCTGACCCCTGCGACACCGGGCTCAGCTGCCGGGGCGCCAGACGACCAGGGACTGCGACCGGCTGGTGCTGCGCGAGGGCCGCTGCCCGGCACGGACCGCCACGACGTCACCGGCGCGGCCGGCCGCGAAGACGCGGGTCCCGGAGCCCAGGACGGCGCGGGTGCGCTCGAGCTCGACGGAGAGCTCCCCGACGCGGGCCTGCAGCGCCGACACCTGGTTCTCGAGGTCGAGGATGCGCTGGATGCCGGCCAGGCTGACGCCCTCGTCCTGGGACAGGCGCTGCACCTCGCGCAGCCTGGCCACGTCGCGGGCGGAGTAGCGTCGGCCGCCCCCGCGGGTGCGGGAGGGCGAGACGAGGCCGAGACGGTCGTACTGACGCAGGGTCTGCGCGTGCATGCCGGCAAGCTGGGCCGCGACGGAGATGACGAACACCGGGTCCTCGTCACGCGGCGTGAAGCCCCCGACGGTGCCCATGGCGCTCATCCCCGCCGGACCCGGGCGAACAGGTCGGCGCGGGGGTCGGCCCCGGCCTCCTCGTCGCGCAGCGTCTCGACCGCCGAGCGCGCGGCGTCCGAGAGCCGGTGCGGTACGACGACCTGGACCTTGGCCAGCAGGTCGCCGTGCCCGGACTTCTCGGCGATGCCGCGGCCCTTGACGCGCAGCACCCGCCCGCTCGGGGTGCCGGGGGCGATGCGCACCTTGACCGGGTCGCCGGACAGCGTCGGCACGGACACGGTGGCCCCCAGGGCCGCCTCGGCGAAGGTGACGGGGAGGTCGACGGTGAGGTGGTGCCCCTCGCGGCCGAAGACGGGGTGCGGCTCGACGCGGACGGTGAGCAGCAGGTCGCCCGCCGGGGCGCCCTGGTCGCCCGGGGCGCCCTTGCCGCGCAGCCGGATGGTCTGGCCGTCCTTGACGCCGGGCGGTACGCGGGTGGTGACGCGGGAGCCGTCGACACCGAGGGTGATGGTGTCGCCGTCGACCGCCTGGCGGAAGCTGAGTGTGGTGCGGGCGGTGACGTCGGCGCCGCGACGCGGTCCGGGAGGTGCACCGAAGCCGCCGAAGCCCCCACCGCCGCGGGACGGGGCCGCCCCGCCCTGGCCGAACATCCCCAGCAGGTCCTCGAGGTTGGGCTGGCCGGCGCCGCCACCGGTGGTGGTGTAGCGGACGTTGCCGGGCCCGGCACCTGCGCCCTGGCCGAACAGTCCCCCGAAGAGGTCCTCGAAGCCAGCCGCGCCACCGCCGCCACCGGGGCCGCCGGCGGTGAAGCGGGCGCCGCCATGGCTCATCGAGCGGATGGCGTCGTACTGCCTGCGCTCCTCGGGGTCGGACAGCACCGCGTAGGCCTCGCCGATCTCCTTGAACCGCTGCTCGGCGGCGGCGTCCCCCGGCTTGGCGTCGGGGTGGAGGGTGCGCGCGAGCTTGCGGTAGGCCTTCTTGATCGCCGCGGCGTCGGCGTCGGTGGGGACGCCGAGGATCGCGTAGAAGTCCTTCTCGAACCAGTCCTGGCTGGCCATCGGCGTCCCTCCTGTTCTTGGTCGGTGGTGCGGGCCCTGCGGGTGGGACCGTGCAGGGCCCGCAGGATGCGGGCGGAGGACGACGTGCCGGGTGCCGCAGCACCCGGCACGTCATTCTCTCGCGCCGGAGCTACTGCGGGTCGGCAACCGCGACCCGCGCCGCGCGGATCACGCGCTCGCCGATCCGGTAGCCGGGCTGCAGCACCTGGACGACCGTGGTGGCCTCGGTGCCCTCGGCCAGCTCGGCCTCGACGTGCATCAGCGCCTCGTGGTGCGTCGGGTCGAACGCCTCGCCGGGCTCGCCGAATCGCACGACCCCGAACTTGGACAGCACGCCCTCGAGCTTGTCGGCGATGGCCGCGAACGGGCCACCCTCGAGGTCGCCGTGCTGGCGCGCCAGGTGGATGTCGTCCAGCACCGGGAGCATCGCCTCGATGACGCTGCCGACGGCCACGTCGCGGTGGACCTCGCGGTCACGGTCGACCCGCCGCTTGTAGTTGACGTACTCGGCCTGCAGGCGCTGCAGGTCGCGGAGCCGCTCGACGGCCAGGGTGGTGTCCGGGTGGACGCTCCCGCCGTCGGCGGGCGCCCCGGCGCCCTCCGCGCCGGCCGGGGCCGACGGCTCGCCCGGGGTGCCGGCTTCCTCCGCGGCCGGGGCGGCGGAGTAGTCCGCCACCTCGGCCTCGCCGCGGGGCGCGTCCTGGGCAGGGCGCACCTGGCCGGTCTCGGGGTCGAGCCGCCGCTTGTCGCGGACCACCGGCTCGGGCGGGCCGTCGGGGCGCTGCCCCGCCGGCCCGGTGGCCGTGCTGTCGTCGTGCTGGGTCACTTCTTGTCCTGGGTCTCGTCGTCCTCGACCACCTCGGCGTCGATGACGTCGTCATCCTGCGCCGAGCCGGTCGCGCCACCCTGGGGACCTGCGCCGCCCTGCTGCTGGGAACCGGCACCCGCGTCCTCGGCGGAGGCGGCGGCGTACATCGCCGTGCCCAGCTTCTGGGACTCCTCGGACAGCTTCGCCGACTTGGTCGCGATGTCCTCGGGGGTGGCGCCGGAGTCGTCCTTCAGGGCCGCCTTCAGGTCGGCCAGCGCGGCGTCGACGTCACCGCGACCGTCGGCCGGGATCTTGTCGGCGCTGTCGACCAGGAACTTCTCGGTGGAGTAGACCAGCTGCTCGGCCGTGTTGCGGGCCTCGGTCTCCTCGCGGCGGGCCTTGTCCTCGGCGGCGTGCGCCTCGGCGTCCTTGACCATCCGGTCGATCTCCTCCTTCGGCAGCGCGGAGCCACCGGAGATCGTCATCGACTGCTCCTTGCCGGTGCCACGGTCCTTGGCGGAGACGTGGACGATGCCGTTGGCGTCGATGTCGAAGGTGACCTCGACCTGTGGCACACCGCGCGGGGCGGGGGCGATCCCGGTCAGCTCGAAGGTGCCGAGCGGCTTGTTGTGGGCCGCCAGCTCGCGCTCACCCTGGAACACCTGGATCAGCACGCTGGGCTGGTTGTCGTCGGCCGTGGTGAAGACCTCGGAGCGCTTGGTCGGGATGGCCGTGTTGCGCTCGATGAGCTTGGTCATCAGGCCGCCCTTGGTCTCGATGCCGAGGGAGAGCGGGGTGACGTCGATGAGCAGGACGTCCTTGCGCTCGCCCTTGAGGACACCGGCCTGCAGGCTGGCGCCGATGGCGACGACCTCGTCGGGGTTGACACCCTTGTTGGGCTCCTTGCCGCCGGTCAGCTCCTTGACCACGGAGGAGACGGCCGGCATGCGGGTGGAGCCGCCGACGAGCACGACGTGGTCGATCTCGCTGACGTTGATGCCGGCGTCCTTGATGACCTGGTGGAACGGCGCCTTGGTGCGGTCGAGCAGGTCACGCGTCAGCTGCTCGAACTGCGCGCGGGAGAGCGTCTCGTCCAGGTGGATCGGGCCGTTCTCGGACATCGAGAGGTACTGCAGGCTGAGGTTGGTGCTCGTCGCGGTGGACAGCTCCTTCTTGGCCTGCTCCGCGGCGTCGCGCAGCCGCTGCATGGCGATCCGGTCCTTGGACAGGTCGACGCCGGAGGTGTTCTTCACCGTGGTCAGCAGGTGGCTGACGATGCGCTCGTCCCAGTCGTCGCCGCCGAGCTTGTTGTCACCGTTGGTCGCGCGGACCTGGATGGTGGAGAAGCCGTCCTCGGGGTCCTTGCCGACCTCCAGCAGGGAGACGTCGAAGGTGCCGCCACCGAGGTCGAAGACGAGGATGAGCTCGTCCTCCTTGCCCTTGTCCAGGCCGTAGGCCAGGGCCGCGGCGGTGGGCTCGTTGATGATGCGCAGGACGTTGAGGCCGGCGATCTCGCCCGCCTCCTTGGTGGCCTGGCGCTCGGCGTCGTCGAAGTAGGCCGGGACGGTGATGACGGCGTCGGTGACGGCCTCGCCCAGGTAGGCCTCGGAGTCGCGCTTCAGCTTCTGCAGGATGCGGGCGCTGATCTCCTGGGCGGTGTACTTCTTGCCGTCGATCTCCTGGGACCAGTCGGTGCCCATGTGGCGCTTGACCGAGCGGATGGTCCGGTCGACGTTGGTCACAGCCTGCCGCTTGGCGATCTCACCGACGAGGACCTCGCCGTTCTTGGAGAACGCGACGACCGAGGGGGTCGTCCGGCCGCCTTCGGCGTTCGCGATGATCGTGGGCTCACCGCCCTCGAGGACGGCGACTGCCGAGTTGGTGGTGCCGAGGTCGATGCCGACCGCACGAGCCATGGTGATCTCCCACTGGTGTTGAGGTGTTCAGGTCCGACGCACAATCTGCGACGGCGGGCTCGACTTGTCAAACCCGCACTCCGCAAACTTGCGCTCACCTGGCTCAACTTCGGCGGGGCGCCTCTTGTTCCCGGCTGGGCAGCCGACTTCGGGACGGGGCCGGCCGCCGGCCGGCCCCGCCACGTGCGGTTCAGCGCTTGGCGTACAGGGCCTCGAGGTCGGCCGCGAAGTCCTTGAGCACGACGTTGCGCTTGATCTTCAGGGTCGGGGTCAGGTGCCCGCTGGCCTCGGTCAGGTCGACCGGGAGGATCCGGAACCGCTTGATCCCCTCGGCCGAGGACACCGTCGCGTTGGCCGCGTCGACCGCCGCCTGCACGTGCCTGAGCACCTCCGGATCCTCCACGAGCTCCGCGACCGGGGTCGGCGGCCGCTGGGAGTCCCGCAGCCACGCCTCGACCGACTCCGGGTCGAGCGTGACCAGCGCGCCGATCGCCGGGCGGGCGTCACCGACCACGACCGCCTGGCTGACCAGGGCGTGCCCGCGGAGCACGTCCTCCAGCGGCGCCGGGGACACGTTCTTGCCCGAGGAGGTCACGAGGATCTCCTTGGCGCGCCCGGTGATCGTCAGGTAGCCGTCCTCGAACGAGCCGAGGTCGCCGGTGTCGAACCAGCCGTCCGCATCCAGCGCCGCCGCGGTGGCCACCGGGTTGCGCCAGTACCCGGAGAACACGTGACCGCCGCGGACCTGGATCACGCCGTCGTCGGCGATGCGGACCTCGAAGCCGGGCAGCGGGCGGCCGACCGTGCCGATGCGGGTGCCGGAGCGGGTGTTGACGGTCGTGGCGGCGGTGGTCTCGGTCAGCCCGTAGCCCTCCAGGACGGTCACGCCGACGCCGCGGAAGAAGTGCCCGAGCCGGGCGCCGAGCGGCGCGCCGCCGGAGACCGCCCAGCGCAGCTGCCCGCCGAAGGCCTCCTTGACCTTGCCGTAGACGAGCCGGTCGAACACGGCCCGGCGGCCGCGCAGCAGCAGGCTGGCGCCGCCCTTCTCCAGGGCCTGGCTGTAGGCGATGGCCGTGTCCGTCGCCATGGCGAAGATGCGCTCCTTGCCACCGGCGGCGGCCTTGCGCTGCGCGGTGTCGTAGATCCGCTCGAACACCCGGGGCACCGCGAGGACGAAGGTGGGCCGGAACGTCGGGAGGTCCTTGGAGATCCGCGCGATGTCGCTGTGCCCGGTGCGCACCCCGGCCAGCAGGACGGCGACCTGGATCATCCGCCCGAACACGTGCGCCAGCGGCAGGAACAGCAGCGTTGCGCCGTCCTCCTCCTCGAACAGCTCGGGCAGGAAGTCGATCGCGCTGAAGACCTCGGCCAGGAAGTTGCCGTGGGTCAGCTCGCAGCCCTTGGGGCGGCCGGTGGTGCCTGAGGTGTAGATGATCGTCGCCAGCGTGCCGGGCGTCATGGCCGCCCGCCGGCGGGTCAGCTCGGCCCGGTCCTGGCCCCGCCCGTCGGCGACGAGCTGGCTCAGGGTGCGCTGACCCGGGACGTCGTCGATCGTCCAGGAGCTCTGCAGATCGGGCAGCTCCGGCGCGATCCCGGCCAGCATCGCGACGTGCCCCCGTGACTCCAGCACGACGCCGACGGCCCCGGAGTCGGCCAGGATCCAGCGCAGCTGCTCCGCGGAGGACGTCTCGTAGACCGGCACGGTGACGGCGCCCGCCGTCCAGAGCGCGACGTCGACCAGCGTCCACTCGTAGCGGGTCCTCGCCATCAGCCCCACCCGGTCACCCGGGCGGACGCCGGCGGCGACGAAGCCGAGCGCGAGCCGGTCCACCTCCTCGGCGAACGCGGCCGCGGTGACCGGCAGCCACGTCGCACCCTCCCGCCGGTTGAGCACCACCCGGTCGGGCGTGCGCCGCGCGTTCTCCGCGACGATGTCGGCCAGGTTGGCGGGCGGGGTGTCGCTCCGCCACCAGTGGGTTCCGGGGGTCGCGGCGGTCTCAGTCGTTCCAGGCACGCGCTGACATTACCTGCGGGGAAACATCGTGGTCACCGGACGAGGCGTGCCGGTGACGCGGCACGGCCGACGGCTCACCGCGCGAGCCACAGCAGGGCCGGTACGGCGGCCACGGCCAGCCCCAGCGCAACCATGAGGGAGTCGGTGCGGCGCCACGGCGCGGGCTCGGCCCAGGTCCGCCGCCGTCCCTGCGCGCGTGGGGTGGAGAAGCCCCGCGCCTCCATCGCCACCGCCATCCGACCGGCCTGGCGCAACGACTGCACGAGCACTCCAGCGGTCAGCGCGCCGACCTGCCGCGCCCGCGCCAGCGGTGACCGGCCCACGTCCAGGCCACGGACCCGGCGGGTCCGACGCAGCTGGTGCCACTGCTGGTCCAGGCTCTCGAACCGCTGGAGCGCCGCGACCGCGGCGACGACCGGGCGCGCGGGCAGCCGCAGCCGCTGGCCGAGGTGGTCGCCGAGGACGAACGGGTCGACCCGGGCAGCGAGCAGCACCCCGGGTACGACGAAGAACGCGACCCTCAGCCCGGCGGTCGCGCCGGCGGCCACGTCGTGGCCCGGACTGAGCAGCCAGTTGGAGAAGGCGACCGACAGCACACCGAGGACGCCGGGCGCGAGCCGGCGCGCGGTCGCCCTGGCGGTGGGGCCGACGGCCGGGCGGCCGCGCCCCGAGGACGGGCGGCGCAGGCCGAGGACCGCCGGAGCGAGCAGCAGCTCGACGCCCAGCGCGAGAAGAGCGGTGCGCAGGTCGCGCACGAACAGCGAGCCGGCCAGGAGCAGCGCCGACACGGCGAGCAGGGAGAGGGGACCGCAGGCACCGGCGAGGCCGCGTGTCCTGGCGGAGACACGGGGAGCGGGACCGGCGGGAGTGGGCGCGGCGGCCGGCGCGGACACGGCGGACGGGGCTGCGGGAGGTGCCGCGGCGGGCGTCGTCGCGGCCGACACCACGCGGCCGCCCTCGAGGCGGACGGTGCGGTCGGCGAGACGGGCCAGCAAGGGGTCATGGGTCGCGAGGACGACGGCGACGCCCGCGGACCGTGCCGCTGCGATGACGCCCGCGACGGCCGCCCAGGTGAGCCGGTCCTGGCCGACGGTCGGCTCGTCGAGGACCAGCACAGCCGGCCCGTGGGCGACCGCGCCGGCCAATGCGAGCCGGCGCATCTCGCCGCCGGAGAGCCGGTGGGGGTCGGTGCCGGCCAGGTGCGCCAGCCCCAGGGCGTCCAGCAGCGCGTCGGCGCGTCGGCCGGCGGCGTCGAGGTCGAGCCCGAGCAGTCGGCTGGTGCTGAGCACGTCCTCGCGCACCGTGCGGGAGACGACCGCGAGCTCGGCCTGCTGCGGCACCCAGCCGACCCGCCGCGCCAGCTCCGGGGAGGTCCACCGCCCCGGCGAGGCGCCGGCGCCACCGGCGAGCCAGTCCGCCGCCACGACCGCCCCGCTCGTCGGGGCCTCCACGCCGGCGAGCAGGGCCGTGAGCGTGGACTTCCCGGCGCCGCTGGGGCCGACGACCGCGAGCACCTCGCCGGCGCGGACTGCGACGTCGACGCCACGGAGCGCGGGCACCGGCGGCAGCGGCGCGCGGGCGGCCGTCAGGCCCATGGCCGGCCTCCGCACGACCCCCACGCCGTCGGCGTGGACGGCGAACCCGGACTCCGGCCCCGGTTCCCGGACGTCCGCGGCCAGCCCCGGGACCGACGACGGGGGGCGCAGCACCGGGGCGCAGAGCGCTGCCGGGACCGCGAGAGGGGCGGGCGCATCGACACCGGGCACCCAGACGCCGTGGGCGGCGAGCTCGCCGGCGCGAGCCTCGAGCGTCGGGGCGACGGGCCCGTCCGCGGTGACCCGTCCGGCCGCGTCGAGGACGACCATCCGGTCCACGTCGCCGGCCCACGCCTCGAGCCGGTGCTCGACCAGCACCATGGTCGCTCCGGTTCGGCGTACGGCGTCGGTGACCGTTCGGCGGACCGCCGCGGCGGTGGAGGGGTCGAGCATCGCCGAGGGCTCGTCGAGCAGGACGAGGCGCGGACCGAGCGCGAGCACTCCGGCGAGCGCGAGCCGCTGCCCCTCCCCGCCGGAGAGCGCCCCGACCGGGTGGTGGACGCCGTACGGGAAACGGACCGCGGCGAGCGCGCCCCGGACCGTCGCCCAGATCCGGTCCCGCTCCAGCCCGAGGTTCTCCGGACCGAACGCCACGTCGCGGCCGGCCTGCCCGGCGACCGCGGCGTCGGCGGGGTCCTGCACGAGCAGGCCCACGGAGGCGCCGCCCTCGCCGGGGGCGCAGCCGTCGACCGTCACCGTGCCGGTGAGCTCACCGGTCTCGGTGGTGGTGAGGACCCCCGCGAGCGCGCGCAGCAGGGTCGACTTGCCCGACCCGCTCGGCCCCGCCAGCAGGACGCGCTCACCGGGCTCCAGCCGCAGGCTGATGCCGGGCAGGACGGCGGTGGCCCGCCCGAACGGCCGCCAGGTCAGGTCGGCGACCTCGACGCGCGCGCCGGTCCGGGTGCGCGGCGCAGGGACCGGTGGGGAGCCCGCCTCAGCGGGGAGCGGCGGTCTCACGGGCTTCCTGCCCGGCCGGGAACGCGTCGAGGGCACCGGCGCGGGCGAGGTAGCGCACCAGCGCCCAGCCGCCCAGGCCGGCGATCACGGCACCGGAGAGGACGCCGCACAGCAGGTACACGGCCTTCCATGCGGGCGAGTAGTCGGGTGTGTAGGCCCACCACTCGTAGCAGACGATCTCCAGCACCGCGGACACGATGCCGCCGACCACGGCGGTGGCCGCGCCGAACCGTCGCCAGCGCCCGGCACCGAGCACCAGCTCGACCCCCAGGCCCTGCAGCAGCCCGGAGAGCAGGACGGCGACGCCCCAGCGGTTGCCGAGGAACAGCTCGACGTTGGCGGCGACCAGCTCGGTGAACAGCGCGGCCCCCGGGCGTCGTACGACCAGGCCGCCGACGACGGCGGGGACCAGCCACACCCCGAGGGTGAGCTCGCCCAGCGGCGGGAAGGCAGTGGTTGCGGCGCTGACGGCGGGATAGACGAAGGTGTCGAAGCCCCAGAAGACGACGCCGAAGGCCACCGCCAGCATGGCGGCGGTGATGAGGTCGATGCCCCGCCAGGACCACGGTCGGCCGGCGGCGGGAACGGTGCGCGGCGTACGGCCCGAAGGCGTGCGGGCGTGGCCCGTGCGGTGGTGTGTGCTCATGTGCCCTGCTCCCTTGGAAGTGGTGCTGCAGTTCCATAGGGGGATGCGGCACGTCCTCGCCGGTGCCCCGCGGCGGCCCGCGAGGGGTACGGCGAGAGCGCACCTGAGATGTCCCGACTCCCTTCGCCGGTGCTAACCGGAGCAGGTTCGAGGGTCTGCGGCGGACCGCACTCTCAGCGCTGTGGGGCGCTCCCCTGTCGTTCTGGGATGACGGTACACCCTGGGTCGTGACAGGCTCGCGGGGAAAGCAGGGCCGACGGACGGGCCCGCCGGAACCGGGCAGCGCCCGGCACCGGTCGACACCACGGACCATCCAGTGACATCGAGCAAGGAGTGCAGGCGTGGGCGAAGCAGTGTGGAAGATCCTGGGCACGGGTGCGGCGATCGGCGCCGGCATCCTCGCCAAGAAGCTCGCGACCTCGGCATGGAAGCTCGGCACCGGCAACGAGCCGCCGGTGAACCCCGAGGACCCGGAGGTCACGTGGAAGGAGGCGATCGGCTGGGCCGTCGCGTCCGGCGCGGTCGTCGGCGTGGCCCGGCTGCTGGCGACCCGCAAGGCGGCCGAGTACTACCGCAGGTCCGCCGGCCACGACCCCAAGGGCCTGAACAAGGTCAGCTGACCGCGCCGGGCTCGGGGGGCGCGCGGCGTCAGGACCAGTCGGCGCCGCGCCCCTCGAACTCGTCGAACACCAGCCACGTCCGGGTCGCCTTGATGCCCGGCACGCCCTGGATCTGCTCGAGCACCACGTCCCGCAGCGCGGCGTTGTCCGGCGCCCGGACCAGGACGAGCACGTCGAAGTCGGCCCCGAGCATGGCGGCGTGCTCGACGAAGGGCAGCTCGCGCAGGCGCGCTGACACCTCGCGCCACGAGTTCTGCTCGATCGACAGGCTCACGTACGCCGACGTGCCGAGACCCGCGCGCTCGGGGGAGATCCGCGCGGAGAAGCCGGTGATGACGCCGTCGGCGAGCAGCCGGTCGACCCGCGCGTAGGCGTTGGCGCGGGAGACGTGGATGCGCTCGGCCAACGTGCGGATGGAGGTGCGGGCGTCGCGCACCAGCTCGCCGAGGATGCGCCGGTCGGCGTCGTCCAGCGGGCGTGCCGAGCGTCCGGGGCGGCCGTCGGAGGTGCGCTCGTCGTTGGACGTCTGGTCCGGCATTCCTGCTCCTGGTGGCCGTTCGTCTCTGGTTTGCCGCGGCCATTGTGTCGCATGACCGGTTCGGCCACGATCTGGGAACACATCGCCCAGGAGGTCGACCGCTTCGATGACGACGCACACCAGCGAGCCAGGCACCACCACCAGCGTCACGACCGGCACGACGGACGCGCCGTTCTCGCGCGGACTGCTCCCGGCACCGCTGCCGGTCCGGTTCCTCAACGACGCCGGCGAGCGCGTGCAGACGATCGTCGACGACTACGCCGAGCCGGCGCCCGAGCAGCTGCTCGAGGCCTACCGCCGCATGGTCATCGGCCGGCGCTTCGACGTCCAGGCCACGGCGCTCACCAAGCAGGGACGCCTTGCGGTCTACCCGTCCTCGCGCGGCCAGGAGGCCTGCCAGGTCGGCGCGATGCTGGCGCTGGAGCCCGGCGACTGGGCCTTCCCGACGTACCGCGAGTCGGTCGCGCTGGTCACCCGCGGCATCGACCCGATCGAGGTCCTGACCCTGCTGCGTGGTGACGCCCACTGCGGCTACGACCCGATGGCGACGAGGACCGCGCCGCAGTGCACGCCGCTGGCCACGCAGCTCGTGCACGCTGCTGGACTGGCCCACGGTGAGTCGCGCAAGGGCCGCGGCTCGGTGGCGCTGGCGTTCGTCGGCGACGGCGCGACCAGCGAGGGCGACTTCCACGAGGCGCTCAACTTCGCGGCCGTGTTCAAGGCGCCGGTCGTGTTCGTCGTCCAGAACAACACCTACGCCATCAGCGTGCCGCTCTCGAAGCAGACCGCGGCCCCGTCGCTGTCCTACAAGGGGATCGGCTACGGCGTCGCCTCGGAGCAGGTCGACGGCAACGACCCCATGGCCGTCCTCGCCGTGGTGAACAAGGCCGTGGCGCATGCCCGTGCGGGTGAGGGACCGGTGCTCGTCGAGCTGCACACCTACCGCCTCGACGCCCACACCAACGCCGATGACGCGACGCGCTACCGCGACGAGGCGGAGGTCACGGGCTGGCTGGCGCGCGACCCGATCGCCCGGCTCGAGACCTACCTGCGCGGGCAGAGCCTGCTGGACGACGACGCCGTCGCGCGGGTGGCAGCGGAGTCCGAGGCGCTCGCCGCGGACGTCCGCACCCGCATGAACGCCGACGTCGAGGTCGACCCGCTGTCGTTGTTCGACCACGTCTACGCCACCCCCACACCGCAGCTGCTGGAGCAGCGCGCCCAGGTCCAGGCCGAGCTGGAGGCGGAGGCCGACTCCGCCGACGCCCCGGCCACGCAGAAGGAGAGCCGCTGATGGCCGCCGCGACCGTGACCATGGCCGGGGCGCTCAACCGCGCCCTGCGCGACGCGATGACCGCCGACGAGGACGTGCTCGTCTTCGGCGAGGACGTCGGCACGCTCGGCGGCGTCTTCCGGGTGACCGACGGACTGGCCCGCGACTTCGGCGAGGAGCGCTGCTTCGACACCCCGCTGGCCGAGTCCGGCATCGTGGGCTTCGCCGTCGGCATGGCGATGGCCGGGTTCCGCCCGGTCGTCGAGATGCAGTTCGACGCGTTCGCCTACCCCGCCTTCGAGCAGATCGCCTCGCACGTCGCCAAGATGCGCAACCGCACCCGTGGCGCCGTCTCCCTGCCGATCGTGATCCGCGTGCCGTACGCCGGGGGCATCGGCGGCGTGGAGCACCACTGCGACTCCAGCGAGGCCTACTACGCGCACACTCCCGGTCTCAAGGTGGTCACGCCGGCCACGGTCGAGGACGCGTACTCGCTGCTGCGCGAGGCCATCGCCGACCCGGACCCCGTGATCTTCATGGAGCCCAAGCGGCTGTACTGGAGCAAGTCCGAGGTCGAGCTGCCCGTCAGCGCCGCGCCGTTCGGCACCGCAGCGGTACGGCGCGAGGGCCGCGACGTCACGCTCGTGGCGTACGGCCCCAGCGTGCCGGTCGCCCTCGAGGCGGCCGAGGCCGCCAGGGACGAGGGCTGGGACGTCGAGGTGGTCGACCTGCGCACCATCGTGCCGTTCGACGACGAGACGGTCGTGGCGTCGGTGCGGCGTACCGGGCGGTGCGTGGTGATCCAGGAGGCACAGGGCTTCGGCGGGGTGGGCGCCGAGATCGCCTCCCGCGTGCAGGAGCGCGCCTTCCACGCCCTGCACGCGCCGGTGCTGCGGGTCAGCGGGCTGGACGTCCCCTACCCCGCGCCCAAGCTCGAGCACGTGCACCTGCCCGGTGTCGACCGCGTGCTGGACGCCATCGGACGGCTGCAGTGGGACGACGCGCCGGACCTGCGCTTCGTCGCCGGAGGTGCCGCGTGAGCGTGGCGACCGTGGCCTCCCCCGCCGTCTTCCTGCTGCCCGACCTCGGCGAGGGGCTCACCGAGGCGGAGGTGATGGAGTGGCACGTCGCCGTCGGTGACGAGGTCACCGTCGACCAGGTCGTCGTCACGGTCGAGACCGCCAAGGCCACTGTGGACCTCCCCTGCCCGCACGCCGGACGGGTGCACCAGCTGTACGGCGAGCCGGGCCAGCTGCTGGCCGTCGGGTCGCCGCTGCTGTCGGTGGCGACCGCCGACTCGGCCGCCTCGGCCGCCTCCGTCGGCTCCGCCGGGACACTGACTCCCACCCCGGCTCCTGTCGGGGATGAGCCGGCGGCCCTCGCGCAGTACCGCAAGGAGGAGCAGGCCGGATCCGGCGCCGTGCTCATCGGCTACGGCACCGCCGAGGCCAAGCGGACCCGGCGTCGGCGCGTCGGTGGGTCCACCGCAGCGGCTCCCACCACTGCGACCCCCACCGCATCGGCCCCTGCGGCACACACCCCTGGACCACGGGCGGTCCAGGTCATCTCGCCGATCGTGCGGCGCCTGGCCCGCGACCACGGGATCGACCTGTCGCAGCTCACCCCCGCCGCCCCGGACGAGATCCTGCGCCGCCGCGACATCGAGGCGGCGATCGCCCAGGCGTCGGAGGCCTCCCCCGTGCGCACACCCGCAACTGGGGACCTCGGCACAGACCCCGTGCCGGCTCCCGCGCCCGTCGTCGCCGTGGCGCGGCCGACCGGGTCCGCAGACGACCTGCACATCCCGTTGCGCGGAGTGCGCCGGACCATCGCCGACCGGATGACCACCAGCCGTCGGGAGATCCCGGACGCGACCACCTGGGTCGACGCCGACGCGACCGCGCTGATGGAGGCCAAGGACGCGATCCGGGCGGCGGACCCGGAGGCCGGCATCGGCGTCCTCGCGCTGATGGCGCGGATCGTGGTGGCCGGCCTGCGCCGCTTCCCCGAGCTGAACGCCCGCGTCGACACCGAGCGCGAGGAGATCGTGCAACTGGGCCGGATCCACCTGGGCTTCGCCGCGCAGTCGCCGCGCGGGCTCGTCGTACCGGTGGTCCACGACGCCGGCTCGATGACGACCACGGAGCTGGCCGGCGCGCTGCGTGAGCTCACCGACCTCGCCCGGCGGGGTGCGCTGACGCCCGCGCAGATGACCGGAGGGACGTTCACGTTGAACAACTACGGCGTCTTCGGTGTCGACGGCTCCACGCCGATCCTCAACCACCCCGAGGCCGCCATGCTCGGCGTGGGGCGGATCATCGACAGGCCGTGGGCACACCAGGGCCAGCTCGCGTTGCGGAAGGTGACCCAGCTGTCGTTCACCTTCGACCACCGGGTCTGCGACGGCGGCACGGCCGGGGGCTTCCTGAGGTTCGTGGCCGACGGCGTCGAGCGACCGGTCGCCCTGCTCGCAGCCCTGTAGCGAGCACGCTGCTCGGGCCGCCCGGCTCAGGCAGCGAGCCGGAAGCGGTCGACCGGGTGGGTGATGTAGTCCTGGCCGAAGGGGTCGGTCCAGGTGCAGACCCCGTCGCGGGTCATCACCACCTGCCAGCGGGTCTGGTGCTTCATCCGGTGATGTCGCCGGCACAGCGTGAGCAGGTTCTCGGCCTTCGTCGGGCCGACCGGCCAGGCGACGACGTGGTCCAGGTCGCAGAACCGGGCCGCCCGGGCGCAGCCCGGTGCCCGGCAGTGCCCGTCCCGCGTGGTCACGAACCGGCGCACCCGCGCCGGTGGCTGGTAGCCGGTCGACCCCGTCTCCGCGGTCGTGCCGGTGGCTTCATCGAGCAGCACCCGCCGGACCCGGGTGTCGAACCGGGCACAGATCCCGGCCACCACGTCCCCGGGGATCACCCCGACCCCGGCGATCTCATAGCCCATGGCGCAGACCTGCCGCCAGGACGGGCCGACCACCACCCCGTCCTCATCGGTGGGCATCTGGTCCACCGGCAGGTCCGTGGTCAGGGTCTGCACCGGGATGCCCAGCTCGACTGTCGTGGTCACCTGGACCCGGGCCAGCACCAGGTCCACCAGCGCATCGGCGCGGGCCTGGTCCATGCACAGGTCCGGATCCTCACGCTGCAACGCGGCCGCGTGCTCCTCCACCGCCGCCTTGCACAGCGCCGACTCGTGCGCCGGCAGCACCGCCACCCACTCGGAGAGCCCGACCACGTGATGGGGAAAGACCCGCACCGACCGGCCCAGCAGCGCCTTGGCCGCCCGGATGCGCACCGCCTCGGCGTCCACCCGCGCCAACGCCCGCCTCGTGCGAGCCCGCACCTTCCCGGCGGTCTCCGAGCACACCTTGGGCAGGATCACCGCCTCCACCCGCGCGCACCCCGCCGCGGTGGCCTCGGCCGTCTCAGTGGCGATGATCGAAGCCCGCCAGGAGTCCAGCTCACCGGCGCCCATCGCCGCCAACGTCCCCGGCAACCGGGAGACCAGCGCCGCCGCGGTCTGCACCCGGTCCTCCGCACCACGAGAGGTCAGTCCCAACATCGGCGCGACCGTCACCGCCGCGAACTCGCCCACGAACCCCGGCGGCTGCTGCACCCCCACCCATGACCCGTCCGGGCTTCGCACCTCGTCCAGGGCAGCGACCCCGGCCAGCGCCACCGCCTGCACCGCCGACGCCGCGTTGATCACCCGCTGCGAGGCCAGGACCACCTGCGCCCACCCATCCGCCCGGGACTGCACATCAGCCCCGGACCGCGCGGCACCACCCACAGCCGATCCCCCGTCGGACATGGAGTCGGCCACCTCGGCCAGGACGGCTTGCACGTCGGACAACACCCGCCCCAACGATTCGATCATAGGTTCGATTGTACCGGACCGAGCGGTATGAAGGAATGGTGATCCACAAGCCAATCACGTTGCGGTGCAACAGAGTTGACGAACCTGGGCACCCTCAAGCAGTGAGGATCATGGCGTGGCGTCACGTCCCGGATGTCGTCGTGGCCCTGGAGGCCTTCCGCGTGATCGCGACTCGGGTGCTCCCGGTCACGGCATGCGCGACACGGGTCGGCATCAAACGCTGCCCTGCCCAACGGTCCCCTCGCACGCGGGCGCTACCCCCTGCCTGGACCGAGCACCGGCCTCGCATGGCAACCGCCCCACGGCCCCCGACTGACCCGCACCGCGAGCGGCCACCACCTACGATCGGCCCATGAGATCCGGGATATCGGTGGAGGACATGGACCGCGGGGTCCGCCCGCAGGACGACCTGTTCGGCTACGTCAACGGAGGCTGGGTCGCGCGCACGCAGATCCCCTCCGACCGGGCCCTGCACGGCACGTTCCGCATCCTGGCGGACGACGCGGAGCAGCACCTGCGCGCGATCGTCGAGGAGGCCGCGGCCAGTGACGCCGCCCCCGGCACCCCCGCCCGCAAGGTCGGGGACCTGTACGCCGCCTTTCTCGACGAGGACCGGATCCGCGAGCTCGGGCTCGACCCGGTCCGCGAGGACCTCGACCGGGCCCTCGCCGTCCAGGAACCCAGCGACCTGCTGCGCCAGCTCGGCAGCCTGCAGCGCCGTGGGGTCCGGGGCGCGGTCGAGCTCTACGTGATGACCGACAAGCGCGACTCCACCCGCTACCTGCCCTACCTCGAGCAGTCGGGCATCGGCCTGCCCGACGAGTCCTACTACCGTGAGGACTCGTTCGCCGGGATCCGGAAGGACTACGTCGCCCACATCGGCCGCATGCTCGACCTCGCCGGCATCGACGCCGACGACGCACCCGAGCGGATCCTGGCGCTGGAGACGCGCCTGGCCTCGGCGCACTGGGACCGGGTGCGCAGCCGGGACGCCG
This sequence comes from uncultured Actinomycetota bacterium, assembly GCA_963696105.1. Taxonomy (GTDB): domain Bacteria; phylum Actinomycetota; class Actinomycetes; order Actinomycetales; family Dermatophilaceae; genus CAVRTM01. The sequence goes on along the minus strand of CAVOIP010000005.1, from coordinate 1,342,433 downwards.
TCGCGACGTACACGCTGCTCGACCGGACCGCCCTGCAGGAGCTGACTCCCGGCCTCGACTGGAGCGCGTGGCTGGAGGGGGTCGAGGCCCCGGGATCGGTGCTCGATGAGGTCGTCGCCCGCCAGCCGGACTTCCTCGCGGCCCTCGCCCAGGCACTCGACACCGTCCCGATCGGGGACTGGGGCCTGTGGCTGGCCTGGCGGATCCTCAGCGGCAGCGCGCCGTACCTCAGTGACGACGTGGCCGACGAGAGCTTCGCCTTCTACGGCCGCACCCTCACCGGCGCACCGGAGCAGAAGGAGCGCTGGAAGCGCGGCATCGACACCGTGGAGTCGGCCCTCGGGGAGGCCGTGGGCCAGCTGTACGTCGAGCGGCACTTCCCGCCGGAGGCCAAGGAGCGGATGACCACGCTCGTCGCCAACCTGGTCGAGGCCTACCGGCGCAACATCGACCAGCTGGACTGGATGAGCGCCGAGACCAAGGTGCGCGCCCAGGACAAGCTGTCCCGGTTCATCCCCAAGATCGGCTACCCCGACCAGTGGCGGGACTACTCCGCGCTGCAGGTCGACCCCGAGGACCTGCTCGGCAGCGTCCGCGCCGGCGCGGCGTTCGAGACGGACCGGGAGCTGGCCAAGCTCGGGAGCCCGGTCGACCGCACCGAGTGGCACATGACCCCGCAGACGGTCAACGCCTACTACAACCCCGGCATGAACGAGATCGTCTTCCCCGCCGGCATCCTCCAGCCGCCGTTCTTCGACCTCGAGGCCGAGGACTCGGTCAACTACGGCGCGATCGGTGCGGTCATCGGCCACGAGATCGGCCACGGGTTCGATGACCAGGGCTCGCGCTACGACGGGCTGGGCAACCTCAGCGACTGGTGGACCGAGCAGGACCGTGAGCGGTTCGACGCGCTGACCCAGGCCCTGGTCGCCCAGTACGACGCGTTCGAGCCGCGCGACCTCCCCGGCCGCCACGTGAACGGCGCGCTCACCGTCGGGGAGAACATCGGCGACCTCGGCGGCGTCACCATCGCCTACCAGGCCTGGCGGATCGCGTGCCAGGGCAACGAGGACCACGTGCTGGACGGCCTGACCGGCGCGCAGCGGCTGTTCGCGGGGTGGGCGGCGTGCTGGCGGACCAAGGCCCGCGAGGAGGAGGCCGTACGGCGGCTGTCCGTGGACCCGCACTCGCCGCCGGAGTTCCGCGCCAACGTGGTCCGCAACCTGGCGGAGTTCTACGAGGCCTTCGACGTCAAGGAGGGCGACGACCTCTGGCTCGCCCCCGAGGAGCGCGTGCGGATCTGGTGACGCGGGGGGCCGGCCGGCAGCTGGAGGGTCCGTCAGCCGGCCGGCAGCTCGAGCGCCCGCGCGATGGGCACGCCCGCGCGGTAGGACAGGTGGAGGTAGGAGGGCGCGTCGAGCACCGTGAGGTCGGCGCGCATCCCCACCGCGATGCGGCCGATGTCGCCCCGCCGCAACGACATCGCGCTGCCCATCGTTCCGGCACGCAGCGCCTCGGCCGGTGTCAGGTGCATCTCCCGCACGGCCAGGGCGAGGACGAACGGCATCGACGAGGAGTAGCAGGTGCCGGGGTTGCAGTCGGTGGCAAGGGCGATCGACACCCCGGCATCGATCAGCCGCCGGGCGTCCGGGTACGGCGACCGGGTCGAGAACTCCACGCCCGGCAGCAACGTCGCGACCGTGGTGCCGGCCGCGCCCACCAGGGCGTCGACGTCGTCGTCGCTGAGGAACGTGCAGTGGTCCACACTGGCCGCGCCGTACTCGACGGCGAGCCGGACGCCGGGGCCCGGGCCGAGCTGGTTGCCGTGCACCCGCAGCCCCAGACCGGCGTCCAGACCGGCGGCCAGCACCCGCCGGGCCTCCTCCTCGGTGAAGGCGTGCGCGCTGTGCGGCTCACAGAAGACGTCGACCCACCGGGCGTGCGGCGCGCAGGCGCGCAGCATCGGCCCGGTGACCAGGTCGAGGTAGTCCTCGCGCCGGTCGGCGTACTCCGCCGGCACGACGTGCGCCCCCAGGAACGTCGTCTCGTCGGTGAGCTCGCGGGCGATGCGCAGGGCCCTGGCCTCGTCGGCCACCGTGAGGCCGTAGCCGCTCTTGATCTCGACCGTCGTCGTCCCCTGCGCGCGCATCTCGCGGACCCGGGCCGCCACGAGGTCCCGCAGCTGGGCGTCGCTCGCCGCCCGCGTGGCCTGCACGGACGTGGCGATGCCGCCCCCGTCGTACGGCACCCCGGTCATCCGCGCGGCGAACTCCGCCGAGCGGTCACCGGCGAACACGAGGTGGGAGTGGGAGTCCACGAACCCCGGTACGACGGCGCGCCCCCGGAGGTCGTGCCGTCGGTCGGCATCCGGCGCGCGCGAGGCCGGACCGGTCCAGAGGACCTCCCCGCCGTCGACGACGACGGCGGCGTTCCGCAGCAGACCGAGGCCCTCGCTGTGGTCGGCCGCGTCGAGTGCGTCGTCGAAGGTGACGAGCTCGCCGATGCCGGTGACCAGAGTCGTGGTCATGCGTCCTCCCACAGCGGGTCGATGGCGTCCTGCAGCAGCGCACCGACGTCGCCGAGACGGTGCCGCCCCCCGGTGACCACCACCTGCCCGTCGACGACCACGGTGTCGACGTCCGACGCCGTGGCGGTCAGCACGACCTGCGCCGGGTCCGACCCCGCCGTGCGCGGCGAGTCCAGGCGGACGGCCACGAGATCCGCACGCGCGCCCGCCTCGAGCCGGCCGGCGTCGGGCCACCCCAGGCTCGCGTGGGCGGTGGCCGCCCCCAGCAGCTCCGCGGGAGCGAACCGCCCGCGCTGCAGCGACGTCAGGCGCTCGTGCATCTCCATCGCCCGGGCCTCCTCCAGCAGGTCGATGACGGCGTGCTGGTCCGAGCCGAGCGAGAGCGGCGCCCCGGCATCGAGCAGGGCGCGGGCCGGCCCGATGCCGTCGGCCAGGTCACGTTCGGTGGTGGGGCAGAAGCAGCAGGTCGTGCCGGTGCGGCCGAGCACCGCGACGTCGTCGGGCGTCAGGTGCGTCGCGTGGACCGCCGTGGTCCGCGGCCCGAGCGCGCCCTGCGCCTGCAGCAGCCCGGTGGGTGTCGTGCCGTAGAACCCTTGGCAGGCCTCGTTCTCGGCCGGCTGCTCGGACAGGTGCACGTGCAACGGCATCCCCGCGGCGGCGCCGACGACGACGCCGATGCTCTCCCTCGGCACGGCCCGCACCGAGTGGATCGCCGCCCCGACGCGCATCCCCGCGGACGGGCGCAGCGCCAGCAGCCGCTCCGCCCAGCGCTCGGCCGTGGTGTCGCCGAAGCGCCGCTGCCGCGCGTCCAGCGGAGCGTGCCCGCCCCGCGTGAGCCCACCGGCGAGGTAGCACGTGTCCAGCAGGGTCAGCCGGATCCCCGCGTCACACGCCGCCTGTCGCAGCGCCTCGCCCATCGCGTTCGGGTCGTCGTACGCCGTCCCGCCGGGGGCGTGGTGCAGGTAGTGGAACTCGCCCGCGCAGGTGATGCCGGCCAGTGCCATCTCGGCATAGGTGGCGCGGGCCAGCGCGAGGTAGCTGTCGGGGTCCAGCTGTGCGGCAACGGCGTACATCCCCTCGCGCCAGGTCCAGAAGGTGCCGCCGGCGGCGTGGGTGCGGCCCCGCAACGCGCGGTGGAAGGCGTGGCTGTGCGCGTTGGCCAGGCCCGGGAGCACCACGCCCGGCAGCCGCTCGACCGCACCGCCAGGGCTGCCGGGGGTCACGGCCGTGAACCGCCCGTCGACCGCCTCCAGCAGGACGTCGCGCGCGAGGCCCGAGGGCAGCAGCGCGCGGTCGGCGTGCCAGCGCCGGACGGAGCCGCCGCTCATCCGGCCAGCTCGCGAACCACCCGCACGAGCGCGTCGACGCCCAGGTGGCAGTCCTCGGTGTCGGCGTGTTCGGCCGGTGAGTGCGAGACGCCGGTCGGGTTGCGCACGAACAGCATCGCCGTCGACAGGCCCGCCGTGGCGAGCACACCGGCGTCGTGCCCGGCACCGGTGGACAGCACCGGCGCCTCGTCGAGCACCTGGGAGAGGTCCGCGGCCAGCCCGGCGTCGAACGCGGTCTCCGGGGTCCAGGACTCCTCGAGCGGCTCCACCCCCGCCTGCGCGCCGACGCTCGCGACGACCTTGCGCACGTCTCCGTCGAAGGGGCCGCGGGCGTCCAGCCACGCGGTGACCCGCGACGGGATCGCGTTGACGCCGTTCGGCTCCACCGCGACCTTGCCCACGGTCGCGACACACCCGTGCGCCTGCGCGGCGGCCCGCGCCGCCAGGACGGTCGAGGCCAGCGCCAGCATCGGGTCGTGGCGGTCCTCCAGGCGGGTGGTGCCGGCGTGGTTGGCCTCGCCCACCAGGTCGAGCCGCCACCGGCCGTGCGGCCAGATCGCCGAGCCGACGCCGACCGGGCGGTCGAGGTCGACGAGGGCACGGCCCTGCTCGACGTGCAGCTCGACGAACGTGCCCACCCGGCGCAGGGCCTGCGGGTCGGCGCCGAGGTGGGCCGGGTCGTGGCCGGCCTCGACCATGGCCTCGGCCATCGTCACCCCGTCGGCGTCGCGCAGCGACCGCGCCCGGTCGGGGTCGAGCTGGCCGGTGAGCAGGCGGGACCCGGCGCAGGCGATGCCGAAGCGCGCGCCCTCCTCGTCGGCGAAGCTGGCGACGCCGATCGGCCGCGTCGGGACGGAATCCCTCGCGCATCAGCACATCCAGCGCCGCCAGGGCCGACACCACCCCGAACGGGCCGTCGAAGGCGCCGCCGTCGGGCACCGAGTCCAGGTGCGAGCCGAGGACCAGCCCCGGCCGGCCGGCGGCCACGGCGGCGTCGGGGTCGCCCCACCACGCCCACTGGTTGCCGGCCCGGTCCTGCACCAGGTCCAGCCCCCGAGCCGACGCCTCGCCGGCGAACCACTCCCGCAGCGTCATGTCGTCGCGGGTCCAGGCGAACCGCCGGTAGCCGCCGGTGCGCGGGTGCCGGCCGACGCTCTCGAGCGCCGACCACATCGCGTCAAAGCTCATGTGCCCAACCTAGGGTGGTCGTCGTGGATGGAGAACCGAACCGGGCCCTGCGCGCCCTGACCGCTGCCGGCATCGCGCACACCGTCACCCGGCACGGCCAGGTCGGCAGCCTCGCCGAGGCCGCCGCGGCGCGGGGCGTGGAGCCGCGCGACATCGTCAAGACCCTCGTCGTACGACGCGCCGACGCCGACTTCCTCTTCGTCCTCGTGCCCGGCGACCGCGAGATCTCCTGGCCCAAGCTGCGTGCCCTGCTCGGGGTGAACCGCATCTCGATGCCTGACGCCGCGACGGCCAGGGCGGTGACGGGGTACGAGCGGGGCACCATCACGCCGTTCGGCTCCACCAGCCCCTGGCCCGTCGTCGCGGACGCGACCGTCCCCGGCCGCACGATCTCCCTCGGCGCCGGCGAGCACGGGCTCGCCGCCACCCTGGACGGCAGCGACGTCGTCCGCGTCCTGGACGCGCAGGTCGCGGACGTCACCGACGAGGTCGGCTGAGCGGCCGATCACCCCTCCCGCATGGGGATGCGGACGCCACGTTCGCCGGCGACCTCGACCGCGCGGTCGTAGCCGGCGTCGACGTGCCGGATGACGCCCATGGCCGGGTCGTTGGTCAGCACCCGCGCGAGCTTCTCCGCGGCCAGGGCGGTGCCGTCGGCCACGGACACCTGGCCGGCGTGGATCGACCGGCCGATGCCGACACCGCCGCCGTGGTGGATCGACACCCAGGACGCGCCCGAGGCGGTGTTGACCAGCGCGTTGAGCAGCGGCCAGTCGGCGATCGCGTCGGAGCCGTCGAGCATCGACTCGGTCTCGCGGTAGGGCGAGGCCACCGACCCGCAGTCGAGGTGGTCGCGACCGATGACGATCGGCGCCTCCAGCTCGCCGGAGGCCACCATCTCGTTGAACCGCAGGCCGGCCTTGTCCCGCTCGCCGTAGCCGAGCCAGCAGATCCGCGCCGGCAGCCCCTGGAAAGCCACGCGTTCCCCCGCGGCGCGCATCCACTTCTGCAGCCGGTCGTTGTCGGGGAACAGGTCCATCACCGCGCGGTCCGTGGCGTGGATGTCCTTGGGGTTGCCCGAGAGCGCCGCCCAGCGGAACGGGCCCTTGCCCTCGCAGAACAACGGGCGGATGTACGCCGGGACGAACCCCGGGAAGTCGAACGCCCGCTCGAACCCGCCCTGCCTCGCCTCGTCGCGGATCGAGTTGCCGTAGTCGAACACCTCGGCGCCGCCGTCGAGGAAGCCGACCATGGCCTCGACGTGCCGGGCCATCGACGCCCGCGCCCGGTCGGTGAACTCCTCGGGCTTGCGCTCGGCGTAGTCGTGCCAGTCCGCGAGGTCGACGCCCTCGGGCAGGTAGGACAGCGGGTCGTGGGCGCTGGTCTGGTCGGTGACGACGTCGACCTCGACACCGCGGCGCAGCAGCTCGGGGAACACCGTGGCGCAGTTGCCGACGACGCCCACCGACCACGCCCGCCGCTCGGCCTTGGCCCGCAGCGCGGACTCCACCGCGGTGTCGAGGTCGGGGGCCACCTCGTCGAGGTAGCGGTGCTCGACCCGGCGCCGCAGCCGCGACTCGTCGACGTCGACGATGAGGCAGACGCCCTCGTTCAGGGTGACCGCCAGCGGCTGGGCCCCACCCATGCCGCCGCACCCGCCGGTGAGGGTGAGGGTGCCGGCCAGCGTCCCGCCGAAGCGCTTCTCGGCGACCGCGGCGAACGTCTCGTAGGTGCCCTGCAGGATCCCCTGGGTGCCGATGTAGATCCAGGACCCGGCGGTCATCTGGCCGTACATGGTCAGGCCCAGGTGCTCCAGCCGGCGGAACTCCGGCCACGTCGCCCAGTCCCCGACCAGGTTGGAGTTGGCGAGGATCACCCGCGGCGCCCACTCGTGCGTGCGCATCACCCCGACCGGGCGGCCGGACTGCACGAGCATGGTCTCGTCCTTCTCCAGCGTGGTCAGCGTCCGCACCATCGCGTCGTACGAGCGCCAGTCGCGCGCGGCCTTGCCCGTGCCGCCGTAGACGACGAGGTCGTCGGGGCGCTCGGCGTTCTCGGGGTCGAGGTTGTTCATCAGCATCCGCATCGGGGCCTCGGTCTGCCACGACTTCGCGGTGAGGGTGGTGCCGCGCGGGGCACGGACGGGGCGAGCGCCTTCCATGACAGGTCTCCTTGACGGATCGGGGGTTTCGCAGGGCAGGGACAGCAGGGACAGCAGGGTCAGTGCAGCGGGCCGGTGACCGACTCGGCGGCCGCGACGGCGGCGCCGGAGGCGACGAACCCGACGGCCGCCTCGATCTCGGGGGCGAGGTAGCGGTCGGTGCCCGGCCCGGGCGTCGTCCGGCGCAGGGCCCGGACGACCGCGTCGGTGGCGGGGGCGGCCTCGAGCGGCGCCCGCAGCTGCAGGCCACGGGCGGCGGTGAGCAGCTCGACCGCGAGGACGCGGGTGAGGCCGTCGACCGCGCGGCGCAGCTTGCGCGCGCCGGACCAGCCCATCGAGACGTGGTCCTCCTGCATCGCCGAGCTCGGGATCGAGTCGACGCTGGAGGGGACGGCGAGCCGCTTCATCTCCGAGACGATCGCGGCCTGGGTGTACTGCGCGATCATGTGCCCGGAGTCGACGCCCGGGTCGTCGGCGAGGAACGCGTGCAGGCCGTGGTTGCGCGAGACGTCCAGGAACCGGTCGGTGCGGCGCTCGGACATGCTGGCCAGGTCGGCGGCGACGATGGCGAGGAAGTCCAGCACGTAGGCGACCGGGGCGCCGTGGAAGTTGCCGTTGGACTCCACCCGCCCGTCCAGGGTCACCACGGGGTTGTCGACCGCGGCGGCCAGCTCGCGCCCGGCCACCAGGGCCGCGTGCTCCACGGTGTCGCGCACCCCGCCGGCGACCTGCGGGGCACAGCGCAGGGAGTAGGCGTCCTGGACGCGGGTGCACTCCGGCCCGCGGTGGCTGTCCATGATCGGGCTGCCGGCCAGCAGCGTCCGCAGGTTCGCCGCCGACGCGGCCTGGCCGGGGTGCGGGCCGCAGCGCCTGCAGGTCCTCGGCGAAGACGGCGTCGGTGCCGAGCAGGCCCTCGACGCTCATCGCGGCGGTGACGTCGGCCGTCGTCAGCAGCAGCCGCAGGTCCTCGATCGCCAGCACGAGCATCCCCAGCATGCCGTCGGTGCCGTTGATCAGCGCGAGGCCCTCCTTCTCGCGCAGCACGACCGGGGAGATGCCGTGCTCCGCGAGCGCGTCGGCCGTGTCGCGCAGCGTGCCCGCGGCGTCGCGGACCCGCCCCTCCCCCATCAGCGCCAGCGCGCAGTGCGCGAGCGGCGCCAGGTCGCCGGAGCAGCCCAGGCTGCCGTACTCGTGCACCACGGGGGTCAGGCCCGCGTTCAGCAGCGCGGCGTACGTCGTCACGACCTCCTCCCGCACGCCGGTGCGGCCGGTGGCCAGGGTCGACAGGCGCAGCAGCATCAGGGCGCGGACGACCTCGCGCTCCACCTCGGCGCCGGAGCCGGCGGCGTGGCTGCGCACGAGGCTGCGCTGCAGCTGGGCCCGCAGCGGGGTGGGGATGTGCCGGGTGGCGAGGGCGCCGAAGCCGGTGGAGACCCCGTAGTGCGGCTCCACGTCGTCGGCCAGGCCCTCGATCACCGCGCGGGTGCGGCGGACCTCGGCCAGCGCCTCAGGCGACAGCTCCACGCGGGCCCCGTGCCGTGCGACGGCGACGACGTCGGCGAAGGAGGGTGCGCCGGTCCCCACGGTGACGGGAGCGGGGGTGGTCGTCGGCGGTGCCACGGTGTCCGTGGTGGCGTGCGGAAGGCTCATGGCATCCATTCCAGCGCCCGTCGCGGTCCCCGCACACCCGTCGGCACCCGGTTGTGTCTCGTATCTGAGACACTGCAGGATGCCCAACGCCGCCTCCGCCGGTCAGGCACTTGCCGTCCTGCAGCTGATCGCGCGACACCCCGAGCCGGTGCCGGCCGCCGCGATCGCCCGCGACCTCGGGCTGCCGCGGTCGAGCGTCTACCACCTGCTGGCGGTGCTGCGCCGCGAGGGCTTCGTGACCCACCTCGCCGAGGAGCGCCGCTACGGCCTGGGGGTGGCCGCGTTCGAGCTCGGCTCGGCGTACACCCGGCAGGAGCCCCTGCAGCGGATCGCGCGGCCGGTCCTGGCGCGGCTGGTCGACAGCACCACGCACAACGCCCACCTCGCGGTGCTGCACGGGCGCGACGTGCTGTACGTCGTGGAGGAGCGCGCGGCGGGGCGCCCGCCGCTGGTGACCGACGTGGGCGTCCGGCTCCCTGCGCACCTGACCGCGAGTGGGCTGGCCATGCTGGCCGCCCTGCCTCCGGCGCAGGTCCGGGCGCTGTTCCCCTCACGCGCCGCGTTCGTCCAGCGTCACGGTGTGGGCCCGGGGTCGCTGCCGGCGCTGCGCCAGGAGCTCACCCGGGTACGGCGCGACGGCTTCGCCCACGAGGACGGGTCGGTCACCCCCGGGTTCGCGTCGGTGGCGTCGGCCGTCCTGGACCACTCCGGCCACCCCGTCGCGGGGGTCGCGGTCACGTACCCGGTCCACGAGGTGGCCGAGGCCGAGCGCGGGCCGCTGGCCGCCCGGGTGAGCGCCGCCGCCGGCGAGCTCTCCCGGCGGATCCGGGGGCGCGCCGCGGCCGGCGAGCGGGAGGTGCCCGGAGGCCGTCGAGCGGGCGCGACCGCCCCCGCCTAGTGTCGGAGCCATGAAGGCCATCACGATCCCTGTCCCCGGCGACGCCGACGCCCTGGTGCTCGCCGACGTGCCTGCGCCCGAGCCCGGCCCCACCGAGGTCCTCGTCACCGTGGCCGCGGCAGGGGTGAACCGTGCCGACCTGATGCAGCGCCAGGGCTTCTACGACCCGCCGCCGGGCGCCTCGGCATACCCCGGCCTGGAGGTGAGTGGCACGGTCGCCGCCGTCGGCGACGAGGTGCAGGGCTGGGCGGTCGGCGACGAGGTGTGCGCACTGCTGTCCGGCGGCGGGTACGCCGAGCAGGTGGTCGTGCCCGCCGGCCAGCTGCTGCCGGTGCCGGCCGGGGTGTCGCTGCGGGACGCGGCCGCGCTGCCGGAGGTGGTCTGCACCGTCTGGTCCAACGTCTTCATGACCGCGAGCCTGCAGCCCGGCCAGACGCTGCTGGTGCACGGCGGCTCCAGCGGCATCGGCACCATGGCGATCCAGCTCGCCCGGGAGATCGGCGCGCACGTCGCGGTCACGGCCGGCAGCGCCGCCAAGCTGGAGGCCTGCCGCGAGCTGGGCGCCGAGATCCTGGTGAACTACCGCGAGCAGGACTTCGTCGAGGTGCTGCGCGAGCACACCGACGGGGCCGGCGCCGACGTGGTCCTGGACAACATGGGCGCGAAGTACCTCGCGCGCAACGTCGAGGTGCTCGCCACCAACGGCCGGCTCGTGGTCATCGGCCTCCAGGGAGGGGCCCGGGCCGAGCTGGACCTGGGGGCCCTGCTGCGCAAGCGTGCCGCCGTCGTGGCGACCTCGCTGCGCGCGCGCCCGGCCGCGGAGAAGGCGACCATCGTCGCGGCCGTGCGCGAGCACGTGTGGCCGCTGGTGGCCTCGGGCCGGGTGCGCCCGATCGTGCACGGCACCTACCCGCTGACGGACGCCGCCGACGCCCACCGGGAGCTGGAGGCCAGCACGCACATCGGCAAGGTGCTGCTCACTCCCTGACGGGGGAGCCGGGCCCGGGTGACTAGTTCCTCGAACGGGTGCCGACCGGGAAAAAATCCGCCTTTTGAGGGATCGCGACCCCGGACGCCGTCCGTAGCCTGACCCCATGCCGGCGCTCGCTGACCCCAGCGACGCGATGGAACGTGAGCGCCGACTCGATGCGGTGCTGACGATGGTCCAGTCGCGTCTGCTCCCCCTCCTCCCCGGCGGCGTCGTCCACCACACCGGCCAGGCCCTGTGGGCCATGAGCGCGACCACCCTCCCCGGCTCCAACGGTGTGCTCCGCTACGACGCTCGCCGCTTCCGTGGACCCGACAGCGAGCGCGAGCTCGACACCTGCCTCGCCGTGATGTCGACCAGCGACCTCCCCTGGACGTTTCACGTCTGGGACCACCTCGGCGGCGACATCCTGCGCGCCCAGCTCGAGCGCCGCGGCTTCGTCGTCGGGTCCGCGAGCACGGCCGTGTGGCTGGACCTGCGGGCCACGGTCCCGGTGCCCTCACCCGGCCCCCGCGTGCAGCTGCGCCGGGTCGTCACCGCCTGGGACGTCCGCGACTGGGCCGAGGTCCACGGCGACGTGTTCGGAGCGCCCTGCGCCGCGCTGGCCGAGGTGGTCCGGCATCCGTCGTGCGCCGCCCTCGTGGCCGTCCTCGACGGCGCTCCGGTCGGCGTGGTGAGCACGGCGCGCGCCGACGGGGTCGCCGTTCTCTTCCACTGCGGCGTCCTGCCCGGGGCGCGGGGGCAGGGCATCGGGCGCCTGCTGGTGGAGACGGCCTGCGCCGAGGCGAGGGCGAGCGGCATCCGGGCCTGTGTGGCCGTGGCGAGCGAGGCCGCGATGCCCCTGGCGTGGTCGCTCGGGGCGGTGGCGACGTCCCGGGTGACGCGCATGGTGCCCGGGTCCTCGCCGCGGCACCTGCCGGACGGCGCCTAGCCCGCGAGCGTGAGCCCGACCAGGGTCAGGTTCAGCGCGATGATGACCGCCGCCACGACCGACGCGGCGACCGTCGTGACGCGGCGGTTGACGAGGGCCCCCATGAGCGTGCGCCGTCGCGTCAGCAGGACCAGCGGCACCAGGGCGAACGGGATGCCGAACGACAGCACCACCTGCGAGAAGACCAGCGCGCGGGTGACGTCGACCCCGACGGCGATCACGGCCACCGCGGGGGCCAGGGTGACCAGCCGGCGCAGCACCAGCGGGATCCGGCGGCGCAGGAAGCCGTCCATCACCACCTGTCCGGCGAGCGTGCCGACACCTGACGCGGCGATGCCGGAGGCCAGCAGCGCCAGCGCGAACAGCGTGGCGGCGGTCGGTCCCAGCGCGGCACCCAGTCCGGCGTGGGCACCCTCGAGCGTGGTGACGGGAGCCGCGGAGCCCGACAGCAGGCGGGCGGCGACCACGAGCATGATCATGTTGACGACCCCGGCGAGGCTCATCGCCGCGACGACGTCGAGCCGTTGGCTGCGCAGCAGGCCGATCCGCTGCTCCTCGGTGGCCCGCGCGTAGCGGTGCTGGGTCAGCGACCCGTGCAGGTAGATCACGTGTGGCATCACCGTCGCCCCCAGCATGCCCGTCGCCAGCAGCAGGCTCGTGGGGCCCTCGAACCGCGGCTCGAGCCCCGAGACCACACCGGCCGGGTCGACCCCACCCACGACCAGGCTGTAGAGGAAGCCCGCCAGCACCACCAGCATCAGGCCGGTGACGACCACCTCGAGCGGGCGGGCCCCGCGCTGCTGCAGGCCGAGCAGGGCGAAGGCCACGACCCCGGTGATGATGCCTCCGGCCAGCAGCGGGAGCCCGAACAGCAGCTGCAGCGCCACGGCCCCGCCGAGCACCTCGGCCAGGTCGGTGGCGATCGCCACGAGCTCCGCCTGCAGCCACAGGCCCCACGTCACCCGGCGCGGGTAGGCCTCGCGGCAGAGCTCACCGAGGCTCTTGCCGGTGGCGATGCCGGCCTTGGCCGAGAGGTACTGGATCAGCATGGCCATGAGGTTGCTGACCACCAGGACCCACAGCAGCAGATAGCCGTACGTCGACCCGGCCGTGACGTTGGTGGCGAAGTTGCCGGGGTCGACGTAGGCGACGGCGGCCACGAACGCGGGGCCGAAGAGCGGCAGCGGACCGCGCACGAACGCGACCGCTGCCGGGCCCCTGGCCGGGTGCTGGTGCACCGCTCACTCCCGCGGGGCGTCGGACAGCGCGACGTCCAGGGTGGCGAGCTGGTCCAGCTCCGCTGGTGGCACCTCCTTCAGCTCCTCGAACAGGCGCTCCTGGCCGGTTCCGATCCGCGCGTCGACCACCGTGCTGAGGGCGTACGCGACCGCGCCCATCTGCCGGACGGTGACGTCGTCCACGAGCGGCTGCCGGATCGAGGTGATCGCCACGCCGGCGGCCGCACCGTCGGCGTCCTGCGCGACCCCGACCGAGAAGCGCTCGCGCGGGTTGACCGACCGGTTCGCGTAGTGGTCCCGCAGCCGCAGGAAGACCCGGTGCCACTTCAGCGCCTCGGCGCCGGCCTGCGTGGCAGCCACGTCGTCCTCACCGAGGGCAGCGACGGGTGGGCCCTCGCCCTTCCCGTCGCCCTCGTCCTCGCCCGTGGAGAAGCACCGGGCGTACGACAGCAGCGCCGTGGTCCAGAGCGCCTCGGTCGTCACGGGGTCGGTCCCCCTCCCGGCCGGGCCGCCGGCGCCCACGGCGAGCGAGGCCACCAGGAGCTCGCAGCACCGCAGCGCCGTCTGCAGGTCCTCGAACGCCGCACACAGGTCCGCGAGCGCCGTCGCGGCCGGGGACTCGACCCGGCGCACGACCGGCGGCGGGCCGACGGTGGTGCCGTCCGCGGTGGTCATCCGACCGACGGGCCGAGGCCCAGCGACTGCGGCGTGCTGGCGTCCGGCGACGGCTGGTGCAGGCCCTCGTCCAGCGCCCCGAACTCGGTCATCAGGGCCCGGCTGCCGCCCCACGGCGTCTGCTCCTCGGCGATCAGGGTGTTGGTGGTGAGCAGCAGCCCCGCGACCGAGGCGCCGTTCTCCAGCGCCGAGCGGCACACCCGCAGAGGGTCGATGATGCCCATCTCGAACATGTCGCCGTACCGGCCCTCGAGGGCGTCGAACCCCTCGTGCAGCCCCATCCCGCTGACCTCGGCCACCACGTCGTGCCCGGGATATCCCGCGTTGGTGGCGATGAGGTACGTCGGCTCGGTCAGCGAGCGGCGCACGATCTCCACCCCGACGGCGTAGTCGCCCTTCAGCTGCAGCGCGTCGAGCGCCGGCGCCGCGTGCAGGAGCGCCACCCCGCCCCCGGCGAGGATGCCCTCGGCCATCGCGGCGCGGGTCGCCGACAGGGCGTCCTCGACGCGGTGCTGCAGCTCGGCCAGCTCGGCGTTGGTGGGGGCCCCGACCCGGACGACGGCGACCTTGCCCGACAGCGAGCCGATCCGCTCGGTCAGCACGTCCTCGTCGATGCCGAAGGTGGCCCGCTCCAGCTCGGCCCGCAGCTGGGCCAGGCGGAACTCGACCTGCTCGGCCGACCCCGCGCCGTCGATGATGGTCGTGCGGTCGGCGGTGACCCGGACCTGCCGCGCCCGGCCGAGCTGCTCGATGGTCATGTTCTCCAGGCTGAAGCCCGCGTGCCGGCTGTACACCTGGCCGCCGGTGATCGTGGCGATGTCCTCCAGCTTGCGCAGCCTGCGGTCCCCGAAACCGGGAGCCTTGGTCGCGACGGCGGTGAAGATCCCGTTGACGTGGTTGTGCACCAGCATGCTCAGGGCGGAGCCCTCGACGGTCTCGGCGATGACGACGAGTGGCCTCGGCGCCCGCATCACCTTGTCCAGGATCGGCATGAGCTCCTGGACCTTGGTGATCTTCTCGCTGCTCAGCAGGATGTAGGGGTCGTCCAGGACGGCCTCCAGGCTCGCGGGATGGGTCACGAGGTACGGCGAGAGGTAGCCGTTGTCGTACTCGAAGCCCTCGACGAACTCCACGCTCATCCCGTGGATCGGCGACTCCTCCACGGTGACGATGCCGGTGGTGCCGACGGTGTACAGCGCCTCGGCCAGCACGTCGCCGACCTCGTCGTCGTTGTTGGCCGAGATCGCCGCGACGCGGGCGTAGTCCTCCCGCGTGCTGATCGGGTGGGCCACCTTGCGCAGGTGCGCGACCAGGGCGCCGACCGCGAGGTCGATGCCGCGCTTGACCAGGACCGGGTTCCCGCCCTGCCCGATGGCCTTCATGCCCTCGCGGACGATCGCCTGGGCGAGCACCGTCGCGGTGGTCGTGCCGTCACCGACGATGTCGTTGGTCTTGATCGCCGCTTCCTTGACCAGCTGCGCGCCCATGTTCTCGAACTGGTCGCTGAGGTGGATCTCGCGGGCGATCGTCACCCCGTCGTTGGTCACCACCGGTGAGCCGGTGATCTTCTCGAGGATGACGTTGCGGCCCTTGGGTCCGAGCGTCGACTTCACCGCCTCGGCAAGCTGGTCCACTCCGGACTGCAGCAGCACCCGGGCTTCCTCGCCGAATCGCAGATCCTTGGCCATGCGTCCTCCTGGTGTCGGGTTGGTGCCGTGTCGGGGTTGGTGCCGTGTCGGGTGCTGCCGTGTCGGGTGCTGCCGTGACGGGTCGGCACCCTGCGGTGCGGGCGGCTCCGGGGCCGGCCGGGTGTGGCCGACCCCGGAAGGGGCGCTCGGGTCAGGGCGGATCAGGCGTCTGGCCCTGACCGACCATCGAGGGATACCGCTCCCGCAGCAGGCCGCGGCACACGCCGCTGTTGGCCTCGACGCTGACCCGGGTGAGGCGCGTCCGTGCCAGGTGCATGGACAGCCCCTCGGCCCCGACGGCCGCGCCGCTCGTGGCGTCGACCAGCAGCGGCGCGTCGTCCCCGGCGGGCAGGCCCAGCTCGGCGCGCCGGCTGCGCAGCCGCTCCCGGTCAGGGGTGGCCGGCGCCTCGCCCAGCGTGAGGCCGGCGAGCTCGGCCGCCGTGACGCCCCTCGCGAGCATCGGCCGGCAGACCCGGTCCGTGCCCGCGAGCACGGCCTTGCGCACGAAGTCCGCCCGCAGGCTGTCGAGCTCGTCCACCGCCTCGCCCTCGAAGGACTGCACGAACCCCGACCGCCGCGCCACCCCGGCGTTGATGGTGTCCGACGCGAAGTGGTCCTCCAGGACCACGTCGGCCCGCCGCACCCCCTCGACCGCGCTCACGGCGTCGTACGCGTCGGCGACCATGAGGTAGGCGAAGTTGGGGGCGCAGAAGTACGTCGGCAGCCGCAGCCGGACGCTCGCGACGCCGTCCGGCGAGACGGTGCACGACGCCACGAAGCCCAACGACGTCACCGGCTCGTCGAGCTCGGGGTCGCGCACCGCATCGAGGGCGGCCAGCACCTGCGCGGAGTCCGTCACACCCGTGCACCCCCGTCCTCGACGAGCTTCGCGTCGTCCTGGGCCGCCGGCGTGCCGGACTCGCCCTCGAGCTCACATCCCTGCGGGCACCTCGAGGTCGTAGAGCTTCGCCGCGTTCAGGCCGAGGATCTTCTTCTTGGTGTTGACGTTGACCCGGGGGTAGTCGGAGAACTGCTCGTCGTCGGGGTAGTCCCAGTCGACGAAGCCCTCGACCTGCCACTTCGGCTCCCAGATGCTGTAGTCGCTGCCGAAGGTCATCTTGTCCTCGCCGACCCAGAACAGCAGCTCGCCCATCACCTTCGCGAAGAACTTCGGCCGGGCGTGACATCAGCCCGCCGATGGCCACCGACAGCCCGGCGTAGACGTTGGGCTCCTGCGTCGCCATGAAGCAGAAGTCCTCGATCCGCGGCAGGCCGACGTGCTCGACGATGAAGTTGAGGTCGGGGAAGTCGGTCGCGGCGTGGTCGACGTCGGCGACGTCGAAGGCGTCCTTGTCCAGCGGCCAGATCGTCGGGCCCTTGTGCACGTGGATGTTCTTGATCCCGAGCTCCTGGCACTTCTCCAGGTAGCGGTAGGCCTCGGGGTCCTTGAGCGTCCAGCCGCGAGATCCGTGCAGCCACTCCGCCGTGTAGAGCTTGACGCCCTTGGAGCCCCAGCGCGCGACGTTCTCCTCGAGCTCCTTCAGGCCGGCGTCGCCCTCGCGGGGGTCCCAGCGGGTGTTGACGATGAACTTGGCCCGGGTGCTGCTCCGCCACGACGCCGTTCTGCTCGGTGGTGTTGAACCCGGTGCGGTACCACTCCTTGAGGTAGGTCGGCTGGAAGATCGCCACGTCGACGTGGCCCTCCTCGAAGACGTCCTTCATCAGGTCGTCCTCGGAGTACTTCTGGAAGTGCTCGATCGACCAGTGCGTGTCCGGCGGGCCGAGCGACTGGTAGGCGTGGAAGCACTCGATCCAGCCCTTGGCGTAGTTCTCCTGGCCGACGACCCAGTTCTGCGGGCTGGCGTCCCAGAAGTGCATGTGGCTGTCGACGACGAAGTACTTCTCGCCATCCTTCTCGTACATGGGTCCTCCTGGTGGGTCGCGGGCGAGCGAAGGGGGGTGTTGCGGTCAGGTCGTCGATGCCTTGAGGTCGAAGCCGATGAGGTCGGCGGCGTCCTCGGGGTTGGCGAACATGATCGTGCGGTCGTCCTCGTGGATCATCCGGCCGTAGTGGGTCGACATGTTCTCCTCGAACTCCGCCGAGTCGAAGAAGCCGGGCTCCTCGCCGAGCGCCTCGGAGATCTCGTCGTACTCGAAGTCCATCCGGCCGTCCGCGTCCACGCGGATCATGGACGGCAGGGGGGTCACGGTGACCCCTGGCTTGCCCCGCATCACCTCCGCGACCACGGCGCCCACCTGGTTGTTCATCAGCGTCACGCCGCACCGGTTCGAGGCGGTGTTGTCCACCTTGAACGGGCTCTCGGCAGTCGTGAACGTGCTCACAGCGTCAGCTCCTCTGGCTCGTTGAGGCGAAGGTCGGCGAGGACGGCGCTGAAACGCCGCTTGGCCTGGGTGAGGCTGTCCTCGAACCGTGGCGGCTTGTGGTCCGGCAGCGACCACAGGGGCTGCAGGGTGCGACTGGCGTTGATGCAGCGGGGCACCCACTCCCGCATCCACCCCTCCATGAGCGCGGTGTTGTGCTCGGCGAACTCCTTGTCGGTCACCCGCGGCTCGAACATGGCGATGGTGTAGAGCAGGTCGCGCTGGGCGTAGTCGTACTCGCCGGCGCCGACCACCGTCGGCGTCACGAAGTCACCGTTGCGGGGAGCCGCCTGCTGGACCAGACCGCTGCGGAACAGCTCACCGACCAGCGGCTCGAAGATGACGTTGGTGGCGAAGACCGCCTCGGCCCAGTCGTCGACCGCGGTCAGCTGCTCGGCCACCCGGCGCACGCCCTGCCAGATCGGGTCGCTGTTCCACGTCTCGATGTGCGCCTCACCGTCGAAGTCCTCGAGCTCCTCGCTCAGGGTGAGGTTGTAGAGCGCGAGGTCCTGGGCGAAGCGGATCCGGTGCATGCTGTTCACCGATATCGCGGTGTTGTGCATGTTGGTCGGCCCGCGGCGGTTGGCGTTCGCGAACAGGTAGAGCCCGAGGCCCTGCTCGACGTGCATCCAGGCGCCGATGTGGCGCTCCACGAACTGGACCCAGTTGCGGTTCCACTGGTCGAACGCCTTGGTCTGGCGCGCGGTCTCGATGTTCTGGTTGATCTGGCGGACCACGTTGGCGTTGTAGCGGTAGAGCGTCAGCTCCCACTCCTCGTTGGGGTCGCGGAACTCGTGCCAGCCGTGTGCCGGCCACGGGTAGCCCTGGCCGCCCGAGCCGGGGTAGCGCTCGGGCACCGGCCGGTCGGAGCCCCACGCCTTCAGCGCGGTCCACTCCAGCGGGTAGCCACCGCGGCCGTCCGCGAACCCGTAGAGCCAGCCCTGGCTCAGGTAGTGCCGGGGGTCCGGCTGCACCTCGACGGTGACGTCCTCGTAGTGCGACTGCCGGCGCTTGGTCGGCGTGAAGTAGTTGAACGTGCGTGCCGTCGAGTCCGGGAACTCCTTGGCGCCGGCCTCCGCGTCGGTGAAGTGCGGATGGGGAAGACTTCGCTCCGGGGTGGTGGTCATCGCTGACCCGCCTCTCTGTCGTGGTCTGATCAGGACGGTGCGGTCGTGGTGAACTTGTCGTAGTAGATGCGCTTCTCGGAGGCGCCGAGGACGCCGAGCACCTCCATGGCCGCCTCGACCATCGGCGGTGGTCCGCAGACGTAGGAGTCGACGTCGGTGAGGTCGAGCTGGTGGCGCCGGAGGACGTCGGTGATGAACCCGACCTCCCCGTCCCACGCCTCCTCGTCGGGCTCGGACAGGGCCGGCACGTAACGGAAGCCCGGCAGGTGCGTCTCGAGCTCGGCGAGCTCCTTCTCGAAGCAGAGGTCCCGCCGGCGGCGAGCCCCGTAGTAGAAGGTCGCCCTGCGGGTGCTGCCCTTGGCGGCGAGCGTGCGCAGGAGGGACAGGATCGGCGCCATCCCTGCGCCACCGCCGACGAAGACCAGGTCGCACTCGCGGCTCTCGCGCAGCGTGAACGCCCCGAACGGGCCGACCACGTCGACCCTCGTGCCGGCGCCCAGGCCGCCGTCCAGCAGCCGGGAGAACTCGCCGTCGGGATAGGCCCGGATGACGAACTCGAGCTGCCCGCTCTCCTTCGAGGAGGTGTTGGCGATGGAGAACGACCGCGTCGTCTCGGTGCCCGGGACGGTGAGGTCGACGTACTGGCCGGGGAAGAACGCCAGCTCGGTGGGTTCCACGAGCCGCAGGACCAGGCTGTGCATGTCGGGGGTGACGAGCTCGTTCGAGACCACCTCGGCGTGGACGGTCTGGATCGGCAGGCCGGAGTGGATCATCTCCTCGTCGTAGTTGAGGAGCTCGATCGTCACGTCCTCGTAGACGTGCGCCCGGCAGAGGAGGGTGTAGCCCTCGTCCTTCTCGTAGTCCGGCAGCGCGAAGGTCGAGTAGCGGTCGAGCTCGATGTCGTCGCCGTCGAGGACGAAGGACTTGCAGGCCGCGCACTGGCCTTCCTTGCACCCGTGCATGAGCATGAGGCCCTGCTCGGTCGCTGCGCGCAGGACCGTCTTCTCCTCGTCGACGTCGATCTCGATGCCTACCGGCTCGAAACGCACCTTGTGGGTGTCGGCCATGGTTCCCTCTGCCGTGCGGTGGGGAAAGGGCGGAAGAGGCGGCGCGGCGTGCCGCCGCGCCTCCTCCTCCAGTCCCTTCCGGGGTCGGTCGGTCAGCTGAGTGCAGGAGCCGGACGGCCCGCGGGGCCACCGCGGATGTAGTCGGCGTGGAACGCCTGCTGCTCCTCGGGGGTCATCTCGTTGAGCAGCACGTTCGGGCTCTGCAGCGGCGGCATCCGGCGCAGGTGGTCCAGGGTCCACATCTTCTGCGGGTCCAGGTTCAGGTGCGGCTGGGCGACCAGGGTCTTGCCGTCCGCCCGCACGTTGCCCATGTCGGAGACGACGTCGGCCCAGTTCCAGCCGTGGTACAGCGTCTCCCACTCGCGCTTGCCGATGAGCTGGCCCATGTTCGGCGTCTGCCGGCCCTGGTAGGTCGGCCGGAACGCCTCGACGTCGGTCCAGCGGCACGCCTCGTGGCAGTACGTCCGCATCTGCCCGTCGACCTCCGCCATGACCATGTCCTCGCGCACGAGGCAGGGCACCATGCAGGTCCAGCAGCGGTGGGGGTACTGGTAGCTGACGTCCTCAGCGACGATCGGGTGGTGCCCGTTCGGCGTCGAGAGCCGGGCGTAGTTCTCCCACCAGGCGCCGTACTTGTCGTACCAGCCCGGGTACTTGTACTCGAACCACTCGAAGTCCTTGTCCGTCATCGGGTCCATCCGCCAGTAGTTGGCGAGCCACCCGGTGCAGAAGAACTGTGCGACCTCGTGCACGTAGCCCTTGTTCCAGATCTGGTTCCACGCCTCCTCGATGAGGTCGTGCGGGATGACCAGGCCGTACTTCTCGAGGGGGACCAGGTAGCTGCGGTAGTAGTCGTCGTAGATCCACCGCCGCCACATCTCGGCATAGCTCTCGCGGTCCTTGCGCCGGTCCTTGGTGCCGTACTCGATGAAGGTGCCGATCGCGGCGTCCACGACGCGGTGGTTGTTCCACCACGCGTAGCGCAGGTCGCGCTCGAGGAGCTGGTGGTTGCCCTCGTCCGCCAGGGCCATCAGCAGCGTGGCGTAGCCGTTGCTGATGTGCCGCGACTCATCGGACTGGACCGAGTGGAAGACCGTCGGCAGCAGGTAGTCTCCGTTGGCGGCCGCCTCGGCCGGCATGGCCACGAACAGGGTGTTGGTGAACGCGGTCTCCGCCACGATCGTGAGGTAGATGCTCGCGGCCGTGATCGCGTCACCGGTGATGAACCCCTCGGCGAACTGACGCCCGATGGTGCCGCAGTAGTCGTTCTGGAAGCTCCGGAGGCTGCTGTTGAACCCGGCGGGGTCGATGTAGTTGTTCATGTACAGGCGCTTGAGGTTCTGCTGGATCGTCGAGTGGCGTACCTCGTCGATCATCTGGATGGCCTGGCCGTTGTGCAGCTCGGGGTTCGGGACGTTGCGGAACAGCAGCGGCATCGCCCGGGCCGCGGAGATCTCCGGCAGGGGGATGATGCTCAGGAACAGCTTCTGCCACTCCAGCCACCGCTCCTCGACCTGGCGGAACATGTTCCCGCGGATGGCGCCGTCGGACGCACCGTAGACCCGGTGGTCCTTCTCCTCCTGCATGGGGAAGTAGGACCGCAGCACCTGCTTGAGCGGGTCCTTCTTCTTGGCCTTGTGGAAGGTGTAGTCCGTCCCGTACTGGGACACCGGCTCGTGGTAGAGCGGCTCCCAGGCGAGCTCCTGGATCTTCTCGTGAGCCTTGGCCACGCTTTGGCGACTCATCAGCACTCCTTGGTTCAGCTGGGGAAAGAACGGTGCGACACCTCGGTGCCAGTGCTCGCCAGACAACACAGTGCGAGCGGCGCCCGAGGTCTCACGTTGAGACGGGCCCCGGGATGCCGGGGGGCGCCCAGGTCGCGAGGGCTCCTCATGGGTCCTCGAACACGGCGATGCGCAGCTCCTCGAGGTGCGCCCGTACGCCGCGCATCACCTCGCGGTTGCCCTCCGCCGCCGGCTGGATGCCGAGGGCCTCGAGCAGGCTGCGGGCCGGCGGGCCGGGATCACCGGTCTCGCCGAGGACGGGGTGCAGCCCCTGCTCGGCCAGGTGGGCGAAGACCACGTGGACGACGCTCCAGGGGTTGTACGTCTCGGGCTCTGCGGCGGTGGGCTCGTCCATGGACCGTGCTCCACATCCTCGGGATGTCGGTGTCCCTGCCGGAGCCCGCCACGACGGACCGGCCCGGCAGGGGCCAGTGAGATCGGTCTATCCCGAAGCCCTGAGCCGCGGTGTCTCACTCTGAGACACTGGGGAGGGACGGCCTGTGCCTAGGCTCGGGGGCGACGACGCAGGCCGAGCGGGTCCGCCGGGGACCTGCGGCGGTTCACGACGGGCGGCCCGGAAAGCGGCCGCGGAGCGAGGTGGCGATGGCGGCACCGACAGCACGCGGACGCGCGGGGCCGGCGACGGCGGACCTCATCGCCGGCGACCGGCTGCGCTTCCTGACCGCCGAGCCGCTGGACCCGGTGCACGTGCGCAGCGCCATCCTCGCCTCGTGGCAACGTTCCCGCGACCTGAAGATCGCCGCCGACCGGATCCTTCAGGACCACACCCCCGAGGTGGACCTCGACACCCCGCTCACGCGCACCGCGCAGCCCGTCCTGCGGCAGCTGCGCCAGCAGCTGGACGACCAGCCGATGAGCATCATCCTCACCGACCCGGCGGGGCTGGTGCTGTCCCGCCAGACCGGCGACCGCGAGCTCGACCGGTGTCTCGACAACGTCAACCTGGCCCCGGGCTTCAGCTACGCCGAGAAGCAGGTCGGGACCAACGGCATCGGCACCGCCCTGGAGGTGGGCGGGGCCGCCTACGTCTTCGGGCACGAGCACTACGCCGAGGACCTCGACCGGCTCTCGTGTGCCGGCGTCCCCATCCGCGACCCCATCGCCGGACGGACCGTGGGTGCCATCGACTTGACGTGCTGGTCGAAGGACGCCGGCCCGCTGCTGATGACGCTGGCCAAGAACACCGCCCAGCAGATCCGCCAGGCGCTGCTCGCCGGGGCCGGCGCCCAGCAGCTGGAGCTGCTGCAGGAGTACCTGCGCCTCTGCCGTCGCCTGCCCGGGATCATCTTCGCCGTCACCGACGACACGGTCATCCTCAACGACCAGGCCCGTGGGGTGCTCGACCCGGCGGACCAGACCGCCCTGCTGGCCCACGCCCGCGAGTCCCTGACCGGCGAGCGCCGGCGGTCCGTTGACGTGGACCTGCCCTCGGGTGCGGTCGCACGGATGTTCAGCCACCCCGTGGGCGAGGGCACCCGGGGCGCCGTCGTTCACGTCAAGATGGCGCGTTCCCCCGAGCCGCAGCGCGCCGGCCACCGGTCCACCCACCGGATGCCCCTGCCGGGCGTGGTCGGCTCCGACCCCCTCTGGCTGCGTGCCTGCCGGCAGGTGGAGACGGCCTCCCGGTCGGGCGAGTGGCTGGTGGTCTGCGGCGAGCCGGGCGTCGGCAAGCTGGCGCTGTTGCAGGCGGTGCAGCTGCGCTCCCAGCCGATCCGGCGACTGGAGGTCCTCGACGCGGCCGACTCGTCCAGCGCCACGGCATGGCTGCAGTCGGTGCGCGACGTCCTGGCCGAGCAGCACCACAGCCTGGTGATCAGGCACGTGGACGTGCTCGACCGGATGCGGCTGCGCGAGCTCACCACGGCGCTCGACAGCGCCCGGCGTCCCGGCGTGGAGGCTCCCCCCTGGGTGGCGCTCACGGTCGCCCGCCCCGGCGACGACCCTGACACGGCCGCGCTGCTGCGGCTCTTCCCCAGGACCGTCGAGGTGCCGCCGCTGCGCCTGCACGCCGGTGACGTGCCCTCGCTGGTCTCGTTCTTCCTCGGCCAGCTCGGGCCGAGCGGCTCCCTCACCTGCTCCCCCGAGGCGATGGGGACCCTGACGCGCGGGACGTGGCCGGGCAACGCCCAGCAGCTGCTGGACGTGCTGCGCGAGGTGGTGCGGCACCGTCGTACCGGCGCCATCGCGCCCGAGGACCTGCCACCGAGCGTGCGTGCGGGCAGCCGGCGGCACCTCAACCTCATCGAGGCGATGCAGCGCGACGCAGTGGTGCAGGCCCTCACCGACGCCGAGGGCGACAAGACGCGGGCGGCCCGCTCGCTCGGCATGTCGCGGGCGACGATCTACCGCAAGATCCACGACTACGGCATCGTCCTGACGCCGCGCTGACCGAAGAACGGGCCCGCCGCGGCGTGCGACCGGAAGTGACGGGTGTCATGATCGGGGAAGGCGTTCCGGGCTCGACCCGGCAACCTACGCTCGCGTAACCTACGAGTGCGTAGGTAGACACCCCCTCTGGGAGGAAGACCCGATGAGCAAGACGTACACGCAGGAAGAGCTGCTCCGCGAGCTGGAGCAGGTCGTCGAGGGCGAGCTGAGCCGGCACGAGAAGGTCGCCAAGGAGTGGTTCCCGCACGACTACATCCCGTGGAGCGACGGCCGCAACTTCGACGGGCTGATGGACGGCGAGCCGTGGGCCGAGTCGACGACTCCGACATCTCCGACGTCGCCCGCTCGGCGCTGATCGTCAACCTGCTCACCGAGGACAACCTGCCGAGCTACCACCACGAGATCGCGATCATCTTCGGCCGCGACGGCGGCCTGGGGCGAGTGGGTGCACCGCTGGACGGCCGA
Source organism: uncultured Actinomycetota bacterium (assembly GCA_963696105.1). GTDB lineage: Bacteria > Actinomycetota > Actinomycetes > Actinomycetales > Dermatophilaceae > CAVRTM01. The sequence continues at coordinate 1,317,927 of CAVOIP010000005.1, read as the reverse complement.
GGAGGGCCGGCACGGCATCGCGATGCGCGACTACATGCTGGTCACGCGCGCTGGTCGACCCGGTGGCCAGCTCGAGCGGTTCCGCATGACGCACATGTGCGAGGGCTACCAGTCCGCGCACAGCGACCGACCTGCGTGCGCTCGCTGGCCTACGTCTCGTTCCAGGAGCTCGCGACCCGCGTCTCCCACCGCAACACCGGCCGGTTCACCGACGACCCGATGGCCGACCAGCTGCTGGCCCGCATCGCGGCCGACGAGAACCTGCACATGATCTTCTACCGCAACCTGCTCGAACGCGGCGCTGCAGATCTCGCCCGGACCAGACGATGCGCGCGATCACCGACGTGGTCAAGACGTTCGAGATGCCCGGCACCGGCATCCCCGGGCTTCCAGCGCAAGGCGGTCGAGATGGCCATCGCCGGGATCTACGACATCCGCCAGCACCGCGACGACGTCGTCGCGCCGGTGCTGCGCTTCTGGAAGGTCTTCGAGCATCGAGGGCCTGTCCGCCGAGGGTGAGCAGGCGCGCACCGAGCTGGCCGAGCTGATGGAGAACCTCGAGAAGCAGGCGCTGCGCTTCGAGGACAAGCGCGACGTGCTCAAGGCCCGGATGGCGCCGCGCTGACCGACGCCGGGCCGGGGTCGGCCAGGTCCTTGCGCCCGGCGTGCATCGCGAACAGCACGTGCAGGCCGGCCCGGCGGTAGACCCCGGGCGTGTGCGGGCCGTTAGGGCAGTTGGCAGGATGGGACGCATGAGCACCCCTTCCGGAGCCCCGCAACCACGCCCCGACGCCGACCCCGACCAGCAGCGCTTCGCCGTGGTGACGCAGGACGGCATGGGCGTCTCCGAGCGCGAGGGCGAGGAGAACGGCTCGACCAGCCCCGCGGACCTGGTCGAGCAGCCGGCCAAGGTGATGCGGATCGGCTCGATGATCAAGCAGCTGCTGGAGGAGGTGCGCAACGCTCCGCTGGACGAGGCCGGACGCACCCGGCTGGCCGAGATCCACCGTCGCTCGATCGCCGAGCTGAAGCAGGGCCTCGCGCCCGAGCTGATCGAGGAGCTGGACCGGATCGCGCTGCCGTTCCAGGACGAGGCGCCCTCGGACGCCGAGCTGCGGATCGCCCAGGCCCAGCTCGTGGGCTGGCTCGAGGGCCTCTTCCACGGCATCCAGACCGCCCTGTTCGCCCAGCAGATGGCGGCGCAGGCGCAGCTGCAGCAGATGCGCGCGCTCCCGGCCGGGCACCCGGCGCACCCCGACCACGCCGGTCACCAGGGACCGCCCGGCTCCCTCGGCCGTCCGGGGTCCCCCGGCGAGGGCGGGCCGACCGGCCAGTACCTCTGACCGGTCGGCGCCCTGTCCTCAGACGATCGGGGAGCCGCCGGTCACGGCGATGACCTCTGAGGTGATGTAGCTGGACTCCTGCGAGGCCAGGAAGACGTACGTCGGTGCGAGCTCGGCCGGCTGCGCCGCCCGCCCCAGCGGCGACTGCTCACCGAACGCGGCCACCTTCTCCTCGTCCATCGTCGCGGGGATCAGCGGGGTCCACACCGGGCCGGGCGCGACGCCGTTGACCCGGATGCCCTTCTCGGCCAGCTGGGCGCCCAGGCCCTTGGTGAAGTTGACGATGCCGGCCTTGGTGGTGGCGTAGTCCAGCAGGTTCGGCGAGGGGTCGAAGCCCTGGACCGAGGCCGTGTTGATGATGGTCGAGCCCGCCTCCATGTGCGGGATGGCGGCCTTGCAGAGCCAGAACATGGCATACAGGTTGGTCTTGAGGACGCGGTCGAGCTGCTCGGTGCTGATGCCGAGGATGCCGTCGTCCTGCGACATCTGGTAGGCCGCGTTGTTGACGAGGATGTCGAGGCCGCCGAGGTCCTTCAGCGCCCGGTCGATGACGTCGAGGCAGTGCTGCTCCTCGCGGATGTCACCGGGCACCGTGACCACCGTGCGGCCGGCGTCGCGGACCAGCGCGGCGGTCTGCTGGGCGTCCTCCTCCTCCTCGGGCAGGTAGCTGATCAGCACGTCGGCGCCCTCACGGGCGAACGCGAGCGCGACGGCCCGGCCGATGCCGGAGTCCCCACCGGTGATGACGGCCTTCTTGCCGCTGAGACGGTCGCTGCCGCGGTAGCTGTCCTCGCCGTGGTCGGGCTGCTGCCGCATGTCGCCGGTGATCCCGGGGTGCGCGATCTCCTGGCCCTCTCCCGCCGGCTTCGAGTGCTGTTCGGTGGGATCTTGCGGGGTCGTCTGGTCGTTGCTCATCTCGGTCCTCGTCTGGTCGCGGTGTCTCGTCGGGAACCGCCCCCCGGCGGCGTCGCCGGCCGTGCCCGGGAGCGGCCTGCTCCGCATACCCTGTGCCGTCGGCTGTATGCCTGGTCCGCGGTGCCGCGGCCCGATCCGGAGGGAGACCGACCATGCTCGGCGGCGAACCCGGTGCGTCCCGGAGCTCCCCGGCGGGCCGGCGCCCCTCGGACGTCGTGCAGCGGGTCGAGGACGTGATCGTGCGCAACGGCCTGCGGCCCGGCGACCCGCTGCCCACCGAGGTGGACCTGTGCGAGGCCGTCGGCGCCAGCCGCTCGAGCGTGCGTGAGGCCATCCGGACGCTGTGCGCCCTCGACCTGGTGGAGGTCCGGCACGGGCACGGCACCTACGTCGGCCGGATGTCCATGGACCCCCTGGTGGAGAGCGTGAGCTTTCGCGGACGCCTGGACCGCGCCGAGGGCTCGGGGCTGCGCCGGGAGGTGGTGGAGGTCCGCGAGCGGCTCGACCAGTCCTCCGCCGCGGCGTTCCTGGCACTGCCCGACACGCCCGCCCGCGGCGAGCTGCTCGAGCGCCTCGGCCTGCTGGCCCAGCAGCTGCGCGACCTCGCCGCGCGCGGCGCCCCCTGGGCGCAGGAGCACCGGGCCTTCCACCTGGTGCTGGCCGAGCCGCTGTCCAACGGACTGCACAGCGAGCTGACCGGCGCCTTCCACGACATCGCGGCGGCCCTGGCGTCGCCGTCCCAGCCGGCCACCTCCCGCGCCGCCCTCACCCACGTCGCGATCGTCGAGGCGGCCGCGGCCGGTGACCCGGCGGCCCTGCGCGCCGCGGTCGCCGCCCACTACGCCCCGCTGCTGGACCAGCCGACCGGTCGGGGTGCCTGAGCGCTCAGTCCTGCTGGGCGCCGGAGGCGACCACGAAGTCCCGGAAGCGGGCCGCGGCCGGTGACAGGGCCGCCGCGCGGCGCCATACGAGCCCGATGTCCCGCCTCGCACCGGCGTCGCGCAGCGGTACGAACACCGCCTCGCCCTCGACCGTGCGGCCGGAGCCCGTCGGGGCGGGCAGCACCGCGACCCCGAGCCCCGCCCCGACCAGCCCCTCGATCGTGGCCAGGTCGGTGCTCTCGAACGCCGTGCGGGGAGCGAAGCCGGCGGCCCGGCAGAGCCGGTCGGTCAGGGCCCGGAAGCCGAACCCGGGCTGCAGGACGATGAAGTCCTCGTGCGCCGCCTCGGCCAGCCGCACCGACCGGCGCCCGGTGAGCGGGTGGGCCGGAGGCACCACCAGGCACAGCCGCTGACGCTCCAGCACGCACCAGCCGAGCCCGGGGTCGACCGGCCGCGGCCCGGTGATCGCCAGCTCCGCCGCGCCGGAGTCGAGGTCGTCCGCGATGGTCGGGGACGCCTCCTGGCGCAGGGCGAAGCGCACGGCCGGGGCGTGGGCGCGGTACTCCCGCAGCAGCCCGGGCACGAGCGTGGTGGCCACCGAGTGCAGGAACGCCAGGCGCACCGTGCCGGAGTCCGGGTCGTCGAGCTGGGTGATCTGCTCGCGGGCCGCATCGAGGGCAGCGGTTGCCTCCAGTGCGGCAGCCAGGACCAGTCGCCCGCGGGGGTTCAGCCGCAGCCCCCGGTGCTCCCGTTCGAACAGCCGCACGCCGAACGCGTCCTCGACCCGGCGCAGCGAGCGCGACAGGCTCGGCTGCGGGATGCCCAGCTCGTCCGCCGCCGCCGTCAGGTGCTCGGCGCGGGCGAGGGTGACGAACCGGCGCAGGTCCTCGGTCTGCATCGGACCACCATACGATCTGTGCATCGATGTGCGCCGATACCGTCATTTCACGTATGACGGCGCGCCTGTCACCGTGGTGCGGTGCCACCTACCCCCTGCTCCACCCCTGCCGCGCGACCCGCTGCGCCGTCCCCCGGCACCGACGGCTACCGCCTCGGCGACCCGGAGTACCGCCGCGTCTCGGTCGCCCTCTTCGGCGCGGGCCTGGCGACGTTCGCGCTGCTCTACAGCACCCAGCCGCTGTTGCCCGAGCTGGCCCGCACCTTCTCGGTGTCCGCCGGCCAGAGCGCCCTCTCGGTGTCGCTGAGCACCGTCGGCCTCGGGCTCGCGCTGCTGGTGGCCGGGCCGGTGTCGGAGGTGGTCGGGCGCACCCGGCTGATCCACCTCTCCCTGTTCAGCTCGGCCGTCGTGGCGCTCCTGTGCGCGGTCGCGCCGGGATGGAGCACGCTGCTCGTGCTGCGCACCCTGCTCGGCGTGACGCTCGCGGGACTGCCCGCGGTGGCGGTGGCCTACCTGCGCGAGGAGGTCCACGAGGACAGCTCCGCGAAGGCGACGGGGCTCTACATCGGCGGGACCGCCCTTGGCGGCATGGTCGGGCGCCTCCTCGCCGGCGGGCTCGCGGACCTCGGCGGCTGGCGGCTGGCCGTCGGGGGCATCGGGCTGCTCGGGCTCGCCTGCGCCGTGCTGACCCGCTGGCTGCTCCCGGCCTCGCGGCACTTCGTCGCGGCGCCGGCCCGGCCGCACCGGCTCCTCGCGACGACCCGCCGGCTGCTCCGCGACCCGGCCCTGCTGGCGCTCTACGGCATCGGGGCGACCCTGATGGGGGCGTTCGTCGCGGTCTACAACGCGATGGGGTTCCGCCTGGCCGCCGAGCCCTACGCCCTCAGCCTCGGCATGGCCGGACTGGTGTTCTGCGTCTACCCCCTGGGCTCGCTGAGCTCGGCGTACGCCGGCCGGCTCGCGGACCGGTACGGGCGGCGACCGGTCGTGCCGGTCGCCTGCGCCGTCACCGCCGCCGGCGTGCTCGTCACGCTGGCGCGCCCGCTGCCGGTGGTCGTCCTCGGCCTCGCCGTCCTGACCACGGGCTTCTTCGCCGCCCACGGGGTGGCCAGCGGCTGGGTGGCCACCCGGGCGCACCTCGGCGCCGGGGGCACCGGGCAGGCCGCCTCGCTGTACCTGTTCGCCTACTACCTGGGCTCCTCGGTCTTCGGCGGCCTGTCGGGCACCGCGTGGAGCGCCGGCGGCTGGACCCCGGTCGTCCTGCTCGCCCTGCTGCTGGTGCTGCTCGCCCTCGCGCTGTCACTGCTGCTGCGCCGCACCCCCAGCCTCGGCGGCCACACCCCCTGACCCGCCTCCCCGCAAACCTGCCGGTTCTGCACGGTGACCAGGCGCAAACCTGCCGGTTCTGCACGGTGACCAGGCGCAAACCTGCCGGTTCTGCGAAGCCGCTCCGTCCCCACCCCGCGCAGCGGCCTACGGTGGCGCCCATGACCGCCGTACGCCGCTGGGGTGTCTGGTCCGGGCTGCTCGCCCCCGTGCTGCTGGTCGGGGGGTGGACGGCAGCCGCGGCCGTGCGCCCGGACGCGTACGACGCCGGGCGGCGCACGATCAGCGACCTGGCGGCCCTGGGCGCTCCGCACCGGTGGCTCATGACGTACGCCCTCGTCGGTGTCGGGCTGTGTCACGGCGCCACGGCGGCGGCGCTGCGGGCGGCGGCCCTGCCCGGTCGCCTCCTGCTGGCGCTCGGCGGCCTGGCCACCGTCCTCGTGGCCGCCAACCCCCTGCCGGCCGGCGGCGGCTCGTCGGGCGCGCACACGGCGTCGGCCGCCGTGGCGTTCGCCGCCCTGGCGTGCTGGCCGGCGCTGGCCTGGCGCCGCGGGCCGCGGACCTCCGCGGTCCTGCGGGTCGGGCCCTCGCTGGGAGCCGCCGCCGTCCTGCTCGCCGCGGTGCTCTGGTTCGCCGTGGAGCTGTCCGCCGGTGCCGGGCGGGTCGGGCTGGCCGAGCGCTGCGCCGCCGGCCTGCAGGCCCTGTGGCCGCTGGCCGTCGTCCTGGCTCTGCGCCGGGGGAGGCCGGCCTCCGGCTCGGCCCGACCCGGCGGCACCTGACCACCGACATCCCGCGGAGCGGAGACCGGTCAGGCGATGTCGGCCGCGGCCGCGCGGCCGGCGGCGCGCCCGGAGAAGAGGCAGCCGCCGAGGAACGTGCCCTCCAGGGAGCGGTAGCCGTGCATGCCGCCGCCGCCGAACCCGGCGACCTCGCCGGCGGCGTACAGGCCGGGAAGGGGACGCCCGTCCGCGCGCAGAACCCTCGACTGCAGGTCGGTCTGCAGCCCACCGAGCGTCTTGCGGGTGAGCACGTGCAGCCGGATCGCGACGAGCGGCCCCTTGTCGGGGTCGAGCAGCCGGTGCGGCGCGGCCGTGCGGATCAGCCGGTCACCCCGGTAGGTGCGGGCGCCGCGGACCGCCGTCAGCTGGGCGTCCTTGGAAAAACGGTTGGCGACCTCCCGGTCGCGCGCGACGACCTCGCGCCCGATCTCGGCGGCGTCGAGCAACGGCTCGGGCGTCAGCCGGTTCATGCCCGCCACGAGCTCGGGCACCGACCGGGCCACGACGAAGTCGGCACCGTGCCGCAGGAACGCCTCCACCGGAGGGGCTGCACCGGGTCGGGCGCGGGAGAGGACCTGGCGGATGCTGCGGCCGGTGAGGTCGGGGTTCTGCTCCGACCCCGAGAGGGCGAGCTCCTTCTCCAGGATCGTGTGGGTCAGGACGAACCACGAGTGGTCGTGGCCGGTGGTGCGCAGGTGGGCCAGCGTGCCGAGCGTGTCGAACCCCGGGAACAGCGGCGCCGGCAGCCGGCGGCCGAGGGCGTCGAACCACAGCGACGACGGGCCGGGCAGGATCCGGATGCCGTGGCCGGGCCAGACCGGGTCCCAGTTCTGCAGGCCCTCGACGTAGTGCCACATCCGGTCGCGGTTGACCAGCCGGCCGCCGGCCCGCTCGGCGATGGCGAGCATCCGGCCGTCGACGTACGCCGGCACACCGGTCACCATCTCGCGCGGCGGGGTGCCGAGGCGCTGCGGCCAGCTGGCCCGCACGAGCTCGTGGTCGGCGCCGATGCCGCCGGAGGTCACGACCACCGCCTGGGCCCGCAGCTCGAACTCCCCGGTCACGTCCCGGTTCGTCCGCACACCGCGGGCCTCGCCGGCCGGGGCCAGGACGCTGCCGCGGACCCCGACGACGGCCCTGCCGTCGGTCACCAGCTCGTCGACGCGGTGACGGAACCGGACGGACACCTGACCGGACTCCACCGCGGCGCGGACCAGGCGCACGAACGGCTCGACGACGCCGGGGCCGGTCCCCCACGTGACGTGGAAGCGCGGCACCGAGTTGCCGTGCCCCCGCGCCCGGCCGTCGCCACGCTCGGCCCAGCCCACCACCGGGAAGAACCGCACGCCCCGCTCGCGCAGCCACGCGCGCTTCTCACCGGCGGCGAAGTCGACGTAGGCGCGCGCCCAGCGGCGCCCCCAGTGGTCCTCGTCGTCGCGGTCGAACCCCGCCGTGCCCTCCCAGTCCTGCCACGCCAGCTCCACGCTGTCGCGCACGCCCATCCGCCGCTGCTCGGGGGAGTCGACGAGGAACAGTCCGCCGAAGGACCAGAACGCCTGCCCGCCGAGGTTGACCGCCGACTCCTGGTCGAGGAGCACGACGCGCTTGCCGGCGGCGACCAGCTCGGCCGTGGCCACGAGGCCGGACAGACCCGCCCCGACCACGAGGACATCGGTGTGCACGAGGGGACCTCCGGGTCGACGGCCGTACGGCGCCTCAACCTATCGCCGCCGCCTCCGCCGGCGGTCGTGGCGCGCCAGGAGCCGGCGCGGCCGCGCCGGAGCGGCCCCGGCCGCACCTCCTACGATGGGGCCACCATGCCGGACCAGTCCGCGCCACCGCAGCGCACCCGCGCCTCCGGGCGGAGGTGGGCCCGGCGTACGGCGGGCTTCCTCGCCCTCACCGCCGCGGCGTACCTCGGGGGCGTGGGGGCGACCAGCCTGCTCCCCACCACGGTGGAGACGACCAACTACACCGCTCAGCTGCGGCTCACGGCCGCGCCGACGCTCACCTCCACGATCCACAGCCCCACCTCGCTCGGTGACATCAACCTGACGTTCCGCAGCGTGGTGCCCGCCCCGGGCGTCGACGCCACCGTCGGTGTCCGCGAGAACATCACCCAGCTCTTCGACGAGCGCCGCGTCTCGATCGAGGCGCTGCAGCCCTCGAGCTCCGAGGTCGCCCGAGCCATCTCCTCCGCGCTCACGGCGCTGGCGCTGCGCTTCACCGTCGGCGCCCTGCTCGTGGTGCTCCTGGTCCTGTGCGTCCTCGTCTACGGTCGGCGCCGCCGCCCGACCCGCCCGCACCTGGTGGCCGCCGGCCTGGCCGTGGTCACCGCGGTGGTCGCGACCGGCGTCGGCGCCTGGCAGAGCTACCAGCCCTCCAAGCTGGAGAGCTTCACCACGACGGGGCTGCTCGGCACCCTGCGCCGCAACGCGGGGCTCCTCTCGGACGTGGAGACGCGGGCGCAGCAGGCGACGCCGTACGTCCGGAACCTCCTCGCGCTGTCCCAGGCGCTGCAGGAGAAGTTCGTGCCCGGGGACATCAACCAGCCGACGGCCGCGCGGATCCTGCTGGTGTCCGACCTGCACGGCGCGAACCAGTACCCGGTGATGAAGCGGATCATCGCCGACGAGCAGATCGACGCGGTCATCGACTCCGGCGACCTGCTCAACTTCGGCAGCGTGGCAGAGGCAGAGGCAGCCGGGCTGTTCACCTCGATCGAGGGCCTGGGTGTCCCCTACCTCTTCGTCCGGGGCAACCACGACGCCAGCAGCGCCACCGACCGGGCGCTGCTGCAGCGGATGGGCCGGCTGCGCAACGTCGTCCTGCTCGAGCCAGGGGGCGGCAGCTACACGCAGGCCACCGTCAACGGCGTCACCGTCGCCGGCTTCAACGACCCCCGCTGGTTCGGTGACGACGACCGCCACAACGCGGCCAAGCAGGTACCCGCGGCCGAGGCCTTCAACCGTGCGTACGCCGGTCGTGCGGTGCCCGACGTCGTGGTCTCCCACGAGCCGGGCGCCGTCCGGAAGGTCGCCGCCGCAGGGATCCTCGTCAACGGTCACCTGCACACCGACCAGCTCGAGGGCAACCGGATCGGCGTCGGCACGTTCACCGGCGGCGGCACGGTCAGCCACTTCGTGCAGGACGCCGAGAAGAAGAACGGCACCGGCGACCCGGGCGAGCTCGCCGGGCAGCCCTACGCGTTCGACATCGCGGTGTTCGGCCAGAGCTGCACGCTGACGTCGCTCACCCGCTACACCTACCGCAACCTGATCCAGGGCAGGCCGGCGTACGACGACGTGCAGGTGATCAACGGCAGCACGATCGAGCCGGCGGCTCCGGGCTCCACCCGCTCGTGCGCCGAGGGCACCGGGCTCTCGGTGGCCCCCGTGGCCGAGCCGCCCGCGACCCTCGACGCCGGCTCCACCCCCTGACCCGGGCGACCCGGGGGGCGACCGAACGCGTGGCCGCACACAAGGACGACGGCTACGGTGTCGGGGAAATGCCCGCACCCACCCCCGCTGGAGGATCGCCCGTGTCGGTCAGCGTGAGCGTCGTCGTCCCGGTCTACAACCCCGGCAAGCACCTCGAGCCGTGCATCGACTCCCTCCTGCGGCAGAGCATGCCGGCGGACCGGCTGGAGCTGATCTTCGTCGACGACGGGTCGACCGACGAGAGCCCGCGGCGGCTGGACCGCCTGGCCGCCGAGCACCCGCACGTGCACGTGATCCACCAGGAGGCCTCGGGGTGGGCCGGCAAGCCCCGCAACACCGGGATGCAGGTCGCCACCGGCGAGTACGTCCAGTTCGTCGACCAGGACGACTGGCTCGGGGACGAGGCGCTGGAGCGGATGCACGCCTACGCCGTCGCCAACGACGCCGACGTCGTGCTGGGCAAGATGGTCGGGGTCGGCGGCCGGAGCGTGCCGAAGCAGCTGTACCGGACCAACGTGCCCCATGCGACCCTCGCCAAGACCTCGCTGATGGACAGCCTGACCCCGCACAAGATGTTCCGCCGGGCGTTCCTGCTGGAGCACGACCTGACGTTCCCGGAGGGCCGTCGCCGGCTGGAGGACCATGTCTTCGTGGTCTCGGCCTACCTGCACGCCCGCGGCATCTCGGTGCTGTCGGACTACCCCTGCTACTTCCACACGGCCCGCGGCGACGGTGGCAACGCCGGGTTCCGGCCGCTGGAGCCGGTCGGCTACTTCCGCGACCTGCGCGACGCACTGGACGCGGTGGAGGCGCTGACCGAGCCCGGAGCCCTGCGCGACCGGCTGCACCGGCGCTGGCTGCGGGTGGAGATGGTCGGGCGGCTGCGCGGGGCCGGGCTGCTGCGGGCCGACGCCGGTTACCGCATCGAGCTGCTGCAGGAGATCCGCAAGGTGATGGCCGAGTACTTCTCGCCCGGTGTCGCCGCGGGGCTGGCGCCGGCCCAGCGGCTGGTGGCCGAGCTGGCCCGCGAGGGCGACCTGGACGGCCTGCTCGCCCTCGCCCGGTGGGAGACCACGACCGCGGCGCGAGCCACCCTGGAGCGCCTGGAGTGGGACGGCGACAGCCTGCGGCTCACGGTGGGGGCCACCCTGGTCAACGCCGACGGCAGTCCCGTCGCCCTGCGGGACGGGCACCTGGTGGCGCCGTTGCCCGAGGCCACCCTGGCCGGCCTCGCCCCCGAGGCCCTGGACTTCGCCGGCGGCACGACGCTGCTGGACCTGACCCTGCGCCACCGCAGCAGCGGCGACGAGCGGTTCCTCGCGACGGCGAAGACCGCGACGGGCGGCGACACCGTCATCGCCGGCACCGTCGACGCGGTGGTCAGCGCGGCCACGGTCGGCGGCAAGGACCCCCTGTCCCGGGGCATCTGGGACGTGTGGGTCAAGCTCCGCGCCTACGGGTGGGAACGCGCCACCCGGGTGGGGCTCTACCGCGCCCAGGGCGTCGCCGACGCGGTGCGCCCGGCGCTCGTCGGCAACCCCCCGGCGGTCGTGACGCCGTACTGGACCGAGCCCGGCAACCTCGCCCTCGACGTGGGGCAGTCGACGCGCAGGACCGCCACCGCCCTCACCCCCGACCTCGACCGGTCGTCGGTGCGGGCGTCCGGAGCGGGGCTGACCGTCGCCGTCCAGCTCCCGCTCCAGCTCGACACCCCCGTCCCGGCGTCGCTGCGGCTGACCCGCGACGGCCGTATCCCGCAGGCGGTGACCCGCGCCGCCCAGCTGGTGCCGGACGCGCCCGGCACGGCGACCCTGCACGCCGACGTCGACCCCGGCGCGGTCGGGCCCGGACGCTGGCGGCTGGAGGTGCGCCTGGTCGACGGCGCCCCCTGCGTCCCGCTCGGCGTCGCCCTCGAGCGACACCGGGGGCGCCCTCCGGTGCTGGCTCCCGCCGCTCAGCCGGTCGAGCGCACGCCGTCGGCGGCCACGCTGTGGCTTCGCCGTGCCGCCGGCGGAGCACGCCACACGCTGCGGCCCTGGGCGCGCGCCGGCGTACGACGGCTGCCGCCCCGGCTGCGCGGGCCGGCCAGGGCCGTCGCCCACCGTGTGGCCCGCGCCCTCCGCTGAGCCGCCGACCTCAGCCGGAGACGGGCACGGGCGCCCGTGACGCGTCCCTGACCGCCGCCTCGATCTTCGGCCGCAGCTGCTCGAACCCGCCGCTGCGGCCGAAGACCCGGTCACGGGCGTGGGTGAGCTCGTGCCAGAAGTCCGCGGCCAGGAACGCCTTCGGGTCGACGGCGTGCCGCCGGGTGAGGACGTCCTCGGGCACCTGCTGAGGGTCCGGCACGACGTACTGGGCGTGGATCCGGTCATAGGCGTCAGGGAGCACCGTGCTGCGCGCGTCGGCCCCGAAGATGACCAGCTGGCCGGTGGGCGTCGTGTCGACCGCGACGCAGAGCAGGTCGGGCCGGTACTCGGCCAGGGTCGCCGCCACCTTGAACACGTCACCCGTCCACGCTTCGGTGTGCCGGTCGCGCGCCGCCTCGTCGACCGAGCGGGGCAGCATGTCGTCCAGCACCATCACGCTGGTCCACCGGGTGTGGCGCTCGGTGTGGAAGATGTCGCGCAGGGCGTACTCGAACAGGTGCATGCCGTCGATGAAGGCCAGGTCCACGACCCCACGCCGCAGCGAGCGCATCGGGCGCGGCCGGGCGAAGAAGTCGTCGCTCGTGGCCTTGACCAGCTCCAGCTCGCAGTGCAGCGGTGCGGTCACCTTGAAGGCCGGGTCGACCGCGATCGTGCGCGTCCGGGACAGCGCCAGGCTGCGCCCGTCGTTCACGCCGATCTCGAGGTAGGTCCGCGGCCGGTAGACACGGTGCAGGCCCTTGAGGAACTCATATCGGTTCAACGCTCGGCTCCTTGGTTCGTGGAGGCCTCTCGCCGGGAGCCGGTGAGGGCGGGCGGGGAGGAACAGCGGCTGCGGCCGGTCGGTGGCGGGGGTGGTCGAAGGGCCACAGTCTGGCCCCGAACCGGCGTCAAAGCCATAGACGCCGGCAGCCGTCCCGTGCACGCGACTATGCCAAAGAGATGGACCGCGGCCCCCGGGAACGAAGTAGATTGGCCGCGCGTCAAGAGGGTCAACGGGTCCGGGCCCGGGGGGACGAACCGCAAGGGAAGGGACAGCCGATGACCGACCACAGCAGCGCGCCGCAGCCGCTGGCACCGCCGACCGCCACCGAGCCGCCGCTCACGCTCACCGCGCCCACGCCCAGCACCGCCGTCGCGACGACGGCGGCGGGGGCGATCGCCCCCGCCGTGGACCCCGCGGCGCTCCCGGGCCTGGATGCCAAGGTGGAGGACTACCTGGGGTCGCTGCTGACCGTCGCCCCCAGGTCTCCCGAGTTCGCGGCCAAGGCCAGCGACGTCCGCTCGATGGGCGACCTCGACATCCGACGGGCGGCCGAGAGCAGCAACCGGCTGCTCAGCTCCCCGATCAGGGCGATGAAGGAGGGCGGGCTGTCCGAGGGCTCCAAGGTCGGGTCGACGCTCCTGGAGCTGCGCCGCACCGTCGAGGACCTCGACCCCGCCGAGGCCAGCCGCACCCGCAAGCTGCTCGGCCTGATCCCCTTCGGGGAGAAGGTCGATGACTACTTCCGCAAGTACCAGAGCGCCCAGAGTCACCTCGACGCGATCCTGCACGCGCTGCGCGACGGCCAGGACGAGCTGGGCAAGGACAACGCGGCCCTCACCCTGGAGAAGCAGCAGCTGTGGGAGGCGATGGGGCGGCTCAACCAGTACGTCTACATCGCCGAGCGCCTGGATGCCTCGCTGGCCGCGCACGTCGCCGACCTGGAGCTGAGCGACCCCGAGCGGGCGAAGGCGCTGCGCGACGACGTGCTGTTCTACGTCCGCCAGAAGCACCAGGACCTGCTCACCCAGCTGGCGGTCTCGATCCAGAACTACCTCGCGATCGACATCGTCATCAAGAACAACATCGAGCTGATCAAGGGGGTCGACCGGGCCTCGACCACCACGATCTCCGCGCTGCGGACCGCCGTGATCGTCGCCCAGGCGCTGGGCAACCAGAAGCTCGTCCTCGACCAGATCACCGCGCTGAACACCACGACGTCCGCGATGATCGAGCGCACCTCGGGGATGCTGCGCGACAACTCCGTCTCGATCCAGCGGCAGGCGGCCTCGTCCTCGATCGGCCTGCCGCAGCTGCAGGCCGCGTTCGCCAACATCTACGCGACGATGGACGCGATCGACACGTTCAAGGTCGAGGCCCTGGACAGCATGGCCGCCACGATCGGCACGCTGGAGACCGAGGTCAGCAAGTCCCGCGACTACCTCGAGCGTGTCTCGCAGCAGGACCAGCGCACTGCCTCCGGTTCCCTGGACCTCGGCCTGCCTCCCGGAACCCGGCGCTAGGGCACCGCACGCGGGAGACACTGGGACATGGCGACTGCACGGCCGGCGGCCGGCTTCCTCGAGCGACTCTTCGGGCGACGCCCCGAGCCGGAGCGCCCGGAGATGGACCTGCCCCGCGTCCCGACGGCCGAGGACCTGCTGGCGGCGCTGGCCCGGGTCGAGTCGATGGTCGCCCGAGGCGCCGTGCCGGCCGTGGTCGCCTCCCGCGTCACACGGGTGTGCCGCACCGTCCGGGACACCATTCCGCGGCTGTCGACGCTCGGCTCGGGCAGCCCGTGGGCCTACTCGGTGATGGCGACGGCGACCGACTACCTGCCGGAAGCGGTGGGTGGCTACCTGCGCCTGCCACGGGAGTTCGCCGACAGCAGACCGGTCGACCGGGGTCGCACCTCCCTCATGGTGCTCATCGACCAGCTCGACCTGCTCGGCGCCACGATGGACCAGGTGTACGACGCCGTGTGCCGCGCCGACGCCGCCGCGCTGGTCGCGCACGGTCGCTTCCTCTCCGAGAAGTTCGGGCACGCCGCCGGCGGCGGCGACCTGGCGCTGTCGCCGGACACCGTGATCGCCCCCGACCCCTCCGCGTCCGCCCCCTGCGCGTCCGACGCGGCGACACCCGACCCGGGGACAGCAGACCCGGGGACAGCTCGCCCTGCGGCTCCCGGCCGGCTGCAGCCACCGGGCGCGCCCACGGGTGCCCCGTGAGGGCCGACACCCGGCAGGTGACCGCGCTCGGCGACGCCCTGCGGGCGCTGGAGTCCGCCGCCGTCGCGGCCGGGGTCCCCGCCGCCACCGCCCGGGCGGAGGGTGCCGCCCTGGCCGCGGCGGTGGCCGAGTCGGCGACCGGGGCCGCCGGCGACTGGGCCGCCGCGACCGGCGGTGGCAGCACCCGCGACTTCTTCGACGCTGCGGTCCGGGGCCGCCGCTGGCGCGCCTCCCCCACCGCGACGCTGACCCTCCTGGTCGCCGCCGGCTCGCCGTGCGCGGCGTCGTACGCCCGGGCTTTGACCGAGGTCGCCTCGGCCGCCTGCGACCTCGGCGAGCCCACGATGCGGGTGGTCGGCAACGCGTCGGTCGCCGCGGCCGCCCAGCTCCAGGCGACCCGCGAGCGCCGTACGACGCGACCGGGGACGGCGTACGTGGCGCCCCGCCCTGGGGGGACGACACCGGACCAGCCGCCGCTCGTTCCCCCCGTGACCGGGGGGACCGACCCAAGCCCGGTGACCCGGGTGACCGACGGGACCCCGGCGACCACGGAGACCACGGAGACCCCGGCGGACACCACGGACACCACGGCCGGCCCGGCCGCGCAGAGCCCCCCGGCACCCGTGCGGCCGGTGCAGGAGCTGCTCGAGGACCTCGACGGGCTGACCGGGCTGGGGACGGTCAAGCGGGAGGTGCACCGGCAGGTCGCACTGCTGCGGGTCGAGGAGCTGCGCGCCGAGGCGGGGCTGCGCAGCCCGACCCTCACGCGCCACCTGGTCTTCACCGGCAACCCCGGCACCGGCAAGACGACGGTGGCGCGGCTCGTGGCGGGCATCTACCACTCCCTCGGCCTGCTCACCAAGGGGCAGCTGGTCGAGGTAGACCGCTCCGAGCTGGTCGCCGGCTACCTCGGGCAGACGGCGGTCAAGACGGCCGAGGTGGTGCAGTCCGCCGCCGGCGGGGTGCTGTTCATCGACGAGGCCTATGCCCTGGCCGGTGACCAGTACGGCACCGAGGCGGTCGACACGCTGGTCAAGGAGATGGAGGACCGCCGCGACGACCTGGTGGTCATCGTCGCCGGCTACCCGGCGCCGATGGCGACGTTCGTGGCCGCCAATCCCGGCCTCTCGAGCCGGTTCCGCACGACGATCGAGTTCGAGGACTATACCGACGAGGAGCTCGAGCAGATCCTCGTCCACCTCGCGGCGGGCGCCGACTACGAGCTGGTGCCGGGGGCGGTGGCGCGGTTCCGCGAGCTGCTGGCCGCGACCCCGCGCGGGCCCTCGTTCGGCAACGGCCGGTTCGCCCGCAATGTGCTGGAGGCCGCGATCGGCCGCCACGCCTGGCGGCTGCGCGACATCGAGGCGCCCACCACCGACCAGCTGCGCCAGCTCCTGGCCGAGGACCTGGACGACGACCCCGGCGAGACCCTCCCTGCGCCGGACTCCGCGGCGACTGCGTCCGGAGGCACGACGTGAGCCAGGGCACGAGCGTGGCGGCCACTCCCGGCGCCGTGCCGGCCGCGACCCTGCCGGCCGGCACCCTGCCCCGCACGCCCGCAGGGACCGCACCCGAGGCCGCCGCGCCCGGCCGCCTCGACGCCCTGTCGGCCGCGGCGCGTGAGGCCCTGGCCGGCACGCCCGGCCGGATGCGGGTCGTCGCGGTGCTGGCCGTCGTGGCAACGCTCGGCTTCGGCCTCGGCGCCGGGCAGGCGTTCCGCTCGGCGTCCGGCGCGCTCGAGCGTGCCCGCGCCGACGCCGCCCAGGTGGTGCGGGTGCAGGACATCCACACCGACCTGGTGCAGGCCGACGCCGCCGCCACCAACGCGTTCCTCGTGGGCGGCCTGGAGCCGGCCGGCCAGCGCGCGACCTACGACGCGGCGGTCGCCGACGCCTCGGCACGCATCACCCGGGCCGCCCGCGCCCAGCCCGCCGACGGCGAGGCCCTGGCCGGCGTCAACGCCGACCTGGTCCGCTATGCCGCAGGGGTGGAGCAGGCCCGGGCCAACAACCGGCAGGGGCTGCCGGTGGGCGCGCAGTACCTCACCGAGGCCAGCGCCGGCCTGCGGGCGGCGGGCGGCGCGCTGACCCAGCTCGATGCCACCGTGACCGCCAACCGCGAGCGCGTCCAGCAGGAGCTCGACGCGGCCAAGCGGGCGCTGCTCTGGCTGGTGCTCCCCGGCCTGCTCGCCGTCCTCGTGCTCGCCGGCGCGATGCTCTGGATGGCCGTGCGCACCCACCGCTACGTCAACCTCCCGCTGGCGGGAGCGACCCTCGCCGTCCTGGTCGGCCTGGTCGCCGGCTGGGTGGTCCTCGCGGGGGTCGCCGGCCGGGTCGACGAGGTGCGGGACGGGCCCTACGCCGCCGCGCTGGCCACCGCCCAGGCCCGCGTCGCCGGCTTCGACGCCAAGGCGCAGGAGTCCCTCACGCTGATCAGGCGCGGCAGCGGCGGCGACTTCGAGAAGGCCTGGCAGAGCTCCTCCGAGCAGGCCAGGGGCGGCAGCGCCGACGCGCAGGAGCTCACGGGCACGGACCTGCGGTGGGGGGACTACGCCACCGCGCACCGGGCGCTGCGCCGGCTCGACGACGGCGGCCAGTGGGAGCAGGCGGTGGCCGCCGCGACCACGCCCGGAGGCACCGGCCCCGCCAGCACCACCCGACCGTTCAGGGCCTTCGACAGGGCGACGCACGACCTGCTCGTGTCGACCAGCAGCGACGCGTCCGCCCGCCTCGCCGCCCCCGGCGGCTGGCTCGTCCTCGCCGGGGCCCTGGGGCTCCTGCTCGGGCTGCTCGCCGCCGCAGCGTCCTGGTGGGGCGTCTCCCAGCGCCTCCAGGAGTACCGGTGAGGCGGCGGCTCCCGGCCGTCCTGGCCGGCGCGGTCCTGGTCCTGGCCACCGTGGCCGGGTGCGGGTCCGGCACCTACGCCCCCACCGAGGTGGTCAGGGCCGGCGCGACGGCCCCGGCCACGGCGAACCCGGGCACGGCCACGCCCACCCCGGCAGCGACCGGCGGGGCTGTCACGGCGGCCAACTGCCTGAAGTCCTACGCCCCCCAGGGCGCGCTGCCCGCACCCGACGCCCTGCCGCCCGGCAGCACGATGGAACGCATCCGCAAGCGCGGCTACCTCAAGGCGGGCGTCTCGGCCGACACCCTCCTGCTCGGCGCCCGCAACCCGGTCACCGGCACGATCGAGGGCTTCGACATCGACGTGCTCCACGCCATCTCGCGCGCCCTGTTCGGCGACCCGGACAAGATCGAGCTGCGGGTGATCACCGCCGCCGACCGCGAGACCGTGCTGAAGGACGGCAGCGTCGACGTCGTCGCCCGCGCCATGACCATCAACTGCGACCGCTGGACCCGGATCGCGTTCAGCTCGGAGTACTACCGCGCCGGCCAGAAGGTCCTCGTCCCGCTCGGGTCGCGCGCCACCACGCTGGCCGACCTCAGGGGCAAGCGCGTGTGCGCCCCGCTCAAGTCCACGAGCCTGGACCGGCTGCGCCAGTACGGCGGCGTGGTCCCCGTGCCGTCGGACAGCCACACGGGCTGCCTCGTCCAGTTCCAGCAGGGAAAGGTCGATGCGATCACCGGTGACGACACGGTGCTCGCCGGGCTGGCGGCCCAGGATCCCTACGCGCGGGTCGTCGGCCGCGCCTTCTCCGCCGAGCCCTACGGGGTCGGCATCAACCAGGACCACGTCGACCTGGTGCGGTTCGTCAACGGGGTGCTGCAGCAGATGCGGACGGACGGGCGCCTCGCGAAGTCCTACGACCGCTGGCTGCGCCCGGCACTCGGGCCGCTGACCCTCCCGACGCCGGTCTACGGCCGCTCATGACCCCGCCGATGACCGCGCCGGCCGCGTCCGCCACCGCGCCGAGCGCACCGGGGCGCCTCGGCTCGCCGCTCGCGGCGCAGGATGCGCTGCACTACCTCGAGGCGCTCGGGACGTGGCGCGACCAGCGCCGCGCCGAGCTGGACCGGCTGGACGAGGCGGCCCTGCAGTCGCCCGACCCCGAGGCGTTCACCGCCGACATCCTGCTGTCGATGGCGTTGTGGAAGGCCGTTGCCGACCGCCACGACCTGATGCTGGCGACGTGGGACTCCGGACGGGTCGGCGCGGCCGAGCGCGAGCGGCTCGCCACGCTCGTCTGGGGCCGTCTGGACACCAGCCTCGACCCGCGCCTGGCCGGTGCCGCCGCCAGCAACGGCGTGCCCGGCAGCGGGAGCGCGCTCGCGGTGTCGCTGCCTGAGGCGTGCCGGCTGTCCGACGCCCTCGCGGCGTCGCTGCGGGTGCGGCTGTCGCTCGACCCGGCCGACGCGGACGTCACCTCCCGGGTGCGGTCGCTGCGCGCGCAGGTCGAGCGGATCCGCGACCTCGCCGCCACCGAGCCGCCCGGCGCGGACCGTCAGCGTGCCGACCGGGTGCTCCACCGTCTCGACGGCCGGGTCGCCGACCTCGCCGCACGCGCCCAGCGCGGCGCCGACGTGGGCGGTCTGCTCGGGCCGCTGGAGGGCGAGGCCGCGGTCGCCGAGCGCGACCTCATCGTCGGGGCGTCCAGGCGCCGGGAGGACGCCCGGGACGAGGCACGGGCCCGCGCCCTGCGCACCGAGCTCGAGGCGCGTGGCGCCGCGCTGCGCGACCTGGCGGCGCGCTGCGTCGCGGCGGTGCACCCCGCACCCCGGTTCGCCGTGCCGGACGTCGCGGCGCTCGGCGCCGTACCGCGGGAGCCCGCCGCCGTGGACGCCTACCTGGCCCGGCTGGAGACCGTCGGACGGGCGATGACCCTGGCTCAGGCGGCGTACGCCGGTGCGCTCGAACGGCGCGACGAGCTCAGCGGCCGGCTCGAGGCCTACCGCGCCAAGGCGTCCGGCACCGGCGCCGCGACCCGGTCTGCGGAGGGCCGCCGCGCCGACCTGGCCGAGCTCTACCGGCGGACCCGCGACGTGCTCGACCACACCCCCGCCGACCTCGCCCGCGCCGAGGCGCTGCTCGCGGCGTACCAGGCGTATCTGGGCAGTGGCCCGCGGGCCGGCGGACCGGGAGGCCACCCATGAGCACGACCACCTCCGCCTGCACCCAGCCGGGGTGCACCGGGCACATCCTGGACGGCTACTGCGACGTCTGCGGCAGCCCACCGTCGCTCCCGCCCCCGCTGCCCCCCTCCGGCACGCCGCCGGCGCGCCCGGCCGCGGCCGCGCCCACACGCGCGGGATCGCCGGGGACGTCTGCCGCCGGGGTCGGCGACGCGCCCTCGACCGCCTCCCGCGCCTCCAACCGGCTGGCGTCCACAGCCCTCGGCTCGGCGCGGGCCGGGCGTGGCGGCACGGGGGTCACGAGACGGGTCGGCACCTCCTCGACCCGGCTGCGCGGCGCCCGCCTCGGCGCCGGGCTGACCACCGTGCCGGCGATCCCCGCGGTCGACGCCGCCAAGGCGATCCTGAAGGACCCGCAGGTCCCCGAGGACAAGCGGGTGTGCCCGTCCTGCGGGGCGGCGGTCGGGCGCTCCCGCGACGGCCAGCCCGGGCGCACCGAGGGGTTCTGCTGGCAGTGCCGCAACCCGTTCTCGTTCACCCCCAAGCTGCATGCCGGCGACCTCGTGGCCGGCCAGTACGAGGTGGCCGGCGCCATCGCCCACGGCGGCCTCGGCTGGGTCTACGTCGCCCGGGACCGCAACGTCTCCGGCCGCTGGGTGGTGCTCAAGGGGCTGCTCAACTCCGGCGACCCCGACGCCGTGGCCGCCGCGATCGCCGAGCAGCAGTTCCTCGCCCAGGTCGAGCACCCGCTCATCGTCGAGATCTTCAACTTCGTGACGCACGACGGCGCCGGCTACATCGTCATGGAGTACGTCGGCGGCACGTCGCTGAAGGCCCTGCTCAAGGCCCGGATGCGCGCCGCCGGGGGTCGCTACGACCCGCTGCCGGTGGACCAGGCGATCGCCTACGTCATCGAGATCCTGCCGGCGTTCCAGTACCTGCACGACATGGGCCTGGTCTACTGCGACTTCAAGCCGGACAACATCATCCAGGTCGGCGACGCGGTCAAGCTCATCGACATGGGCGGCGTCCGTCGGATCGGCGACCTCGACTCCCCCATCTACGGCACCGTCGGCTACCAGGCACCCGAGGTGCCGCAGGTCGGCACGTCCGTGGCCTCCGACATCTACACCATCGGGCGCACCCTGATGGTCCTGGCCAGTGAGTTCCGCGGCTACCAGAGCACGTACGTCGCGTCGCTGCCGCCGGTGTCCGCGACGCCGCTGTTCCAGCAGCACGACTCGCTCTACCGGCTGCTGGCCAAGGCCTGCGCGCCGGACCCGGCCGACCGGTTCGCGTCCGCCGACGAGCTGCGCGTGCAGCTGCTCGGCGTGCTGCGCGAGGTGGTCGCGGCGCGGGACGCCGAGGGCGGGGCCGCTCAGCACTCCACGTCCTCGCTGCTGTTCGAGTCCCCCACGGTCACCGACGAGCCACTGGTCTGGGGCCACCTGCCGGCGCTGCGGGTCGACGACGCGGACCCGCAGGCCGGCTGGCTGCGCACCGTCAGCGTCGACGACCCCCGGGCCCGGCTCACCCTGCTGCAGTCGGCGCCGCGCTCCTCCCCCGAGGTGCTGCTGGCCACCGGGCGGGCGGCGCTCGAGGCTGGGCGCACCGACGTGGTCGAGGCAGCGGTGCGCGACATGCTCGGCGCCGACCCGTGGGAGTGGCGCGCGGTGTGGCTGTCCGGCCTCGCCTCTCTGGCCACCGATGACGCCGCCGGGGCGCAGGCGGCGTTCAACGCGGTCTACGGCCAGGTCCCCGGTGAGCTCGCGCCCAAGCTGGCGCTGGCGCTGGCCTGCGAGACCAGCGGCGAGCTCGACGTGGCCGAGTCGCTCTATGCAACCTGCGCGCGCACCGACGCCAACTACATCGCCCCGGCAGCCTTCGGGCTGGCCAGGATCCGCGCCACCCGCGGCGACCTCGACGGCGAGCTCGCCGCCCTGGACCTCGTGCCCCCGACCAGCCGGGCCTTTCCCTCGGCGCGGCGCCAGCGGGCCGGGCTGCTGGCCGACTCGGGCCGGGGGCTGCCTGCCCTCGCCGAGGCGATGGGCAGCATCGAGTCCGTGACCATCGAGCCACGAGAGCGCGCCAGCCTGGCCGTCGACGTGCTGCAGGCGGCCCTGACCCAGGTGCTCGCCGACGGCCCGGAGCCCGACATCTCCATCGCGGGACGTCCCGCCGTGGAGCCGGCCCTGCGCGACGGCCTCGAGGCCGCCTACCGCGACCTGGCCGGCCACGCCCCCACCCGCACCGAGCGCGTGCTCCTGGTCGACCGCGCCAACGCCGTACGACGATGGAGTCTTCGATGAGCACCTGCCCGTCCTGCTCGACCTCGGTCAGCGACCAGGAGCGGTTCTGCGAGGCCTGCGGGGCCGACCTCGCCCCCGCGACGGCTCCCTCCGCCGGCTCCGGCACCGACGAGGCCCCCGACGCAGCCGACGCAGCCGACGGAGCCGGCGCGACCGGCACCGGCGACCAGGCGCCTCCCGGTGCCACGGTGGAGATCCCCGTGGCGGCGCCGGTCTGCGCCGCCTGCGGGGGCGGCGTCGCCGAGGACGGCTACTGCGGCACGTGCGGCGCGCGCGCGGCCGGGCCCCGCGACCACGTCGTCGAACAGCCCGCGTCCTGGGTCGCCGCCGTGTGCGACCGCGGCCTCCGGCACCCCCGCAACGAGGACGCGGTGGCCGTGGCCGCGGACCCCGAGCCGGGCACCCGCGCCGTACTGGTGGTCTGCGACGGGGTCTCGTCCTCGATCGACTCCGACGTGGCCAGCCTGGCCGGCGCACGCGCCGCGCGGACCGTGCTCGCGACCTCCTCCCCGCACGGGCTGGGCACCGCCTCCTCCCGGGTCGCCCTGATCACGGCCACGCTGGTCAAGGCGACCGACGCCGCCAACGCCGCGGTGCTCGCCGCGACCGCCGATGGCTCTCCGAGCCCGGCCTCGTGCACGCTCGTGGCCGGCGTCCTGGACGGGAGCCTGCTGGTGGTCGGCTGGGTGGGCGACAGCCGTGCGTACTGGCTGCCGGACGAGTCAGACGCGAGCCTGCTCACGGTGGACGACTCGTTCGCCGCGGAGCAGGTCGCCGCGGGGGTGCCCCGTCACGACGCCGAGAACGGCCCGCACGCCCACGCCATCACGCGCTGGCTCGGGCTGGACGCCCCCGACCACACCCCCCGCACCGCCTCCCTCCGGCTCGACACCGCGGGCTGGCTGCTGGTCTGCTCGGACGGCCTGTGGAACTACTGCTCCGAAGCGGCCGACCTCGCTGCGCTGGTCCGGCAGACTGCGCAGGAGAGCGGGACGGCGCCGGCGGTCCTGGCCGGGGCGCTGGTCGACTGGGCCAACGCACAAGGCGGGCGCGACAACATCAGCGTTGCGCTCGCCCGCTACGACCCGGCCTGACCGCCACCGCCCGTCCAGACCGACCGCCCGAGAGGAAGTTGCGCGCGATGGCCGAGTTCACCGCCGACGTCTACCAGAACGAGTTCCTGCCCGACGGGGGCACCGACGTGCACGCCATCGTGACGATCACCTGCACGGGCGCCGGGAAGGCCGGGCGCTCCGGCGAGGGCGATGCCGCCGAGGTCATCGTCGTGGACACCTCCGGGTCGATGGGCACCGACAAGATCGCGGCGGCCCAGACCGCGGCCAAGGCCGCCCTGGACCAGATCCTGGACGGCACGTGGTTCGCGGTGATCGCCGGCAGCCACGAGGCACGGCTGGCCTACCCCGCGGCCCCGGGCGAGCTGGGCATGGTGCAGATGGACAGCAGCACCCGCGCCGCCGCCAAGGCCGCGGTCTCCACGTTCCGCGCGGACGGCGGCACCGCGATGGGCACCTGGCTGACCATGGCGGCGCGGGTCTTCGCCTCGGTCCCCGCGGCCACCCAGAAGCACGCGATCCTGCTGACCGACGGCGTCAACCAGCACGAGACCCCGGAGGCGCTCTCGGCCGCGATTGCCGGCGCCCGCGGCCGGTTCCAGTGCGACTGCCGTGGTGTCGGCGGTGACTGGGAGGTCGCCGAGATGCGCCGCATCTCCACCGAGCTGCTCGGCACGGTCGGCCTGATCCCGAGCGCCGACCAGATGCAGGAGGAGTTCGAGAAACTCGTCCGGACCGCGATGAGCCGGGGGGTAGCTTCGGCGTCCCTGCGGGTCTGGGCGCCGCAGGGCGCCCAGGTCCTCTTCGTCCGCCAGGTGGCGCCCACCGTGGAGGACCTGACCGCCCGGCGGCAGGTCGTCAACCCGCTCACCGGCGCCTACCCCACCGGTTCCTGGGGCGATGAGTCCCGCGACTACCACGTGGCGGTGCGCCTGTCCGCCAAGGGCATCGGCCAGGAGCAGCTCGCCGCGCGCGTGCAGCTGGCCCTCGGCGACCAGGTCGTCGCCCAGGGCCTGGTCAAGGCCCTGTGGTCCAGTGACGACACGCTGACCACGCGGATCAACCCGGCCGTGGCGCACTACACCGGCCAGGCAGAGCTGGCCGAGGCCATCCAGGACGGCCTGGCGGCCAAGGCGGCCGGCGACGACGAGACGGCCACCGCGAAGCTCGGCCGCGCGGTGCGGCTGGCGGCCGAGACCGGCAACGACGAGGCGACCTCCCGGCTGCGCAAGGTGGTCGACGTGGAGGACCCGGGGACCGGCACCGTGCGGCTGCGGCGGAGCGTCGACAAGCTGGACGAGATGGCCCTCGACACCGCCTCGACCAAGACCACCCGGATCAAGAAGTGACCAACACCCATCCAGCAGGGACGGAACGGCACCAGCGATGACCTACCCCTGTCCCAACGGCCACGCCTCGACCGCCGACGACTACTGCGACACCTGCGGCGCGCCGATCGCCGCCGCCAGCACGCTCGATGCGCCGGCCGCGGCCCGGGTGGGCGCCGAGCCCCCGGCGACCCCGGCCGGCATCAGCCCGCCGGCGGCCGCGGGCGCCGTGACCTGCCCGTCCTGCTCGACCGACAACCCCGCCGGGTCGCTGTTCTGCGAGGCCTGCGGCTACGACTTCACCACCGGCACGATGCCGCGTCCCCCTGACGGAGAGGGCGCGCCGAGCGCGCTCGACCTGGGCCCTGCGGCTCCGGTCCCGACGCCAGACGCCTCGGCACCGGCCGGGTCGGCACCGGCCGGGTCGGCACCGGACGCCGTGAAGGCCCCGGAGGGCGCTCCGGCTCCGGACGCCTCGGAGGCTTCTGCGGCCTCGGCGGCTCCTCCGCAGCCCGCCGCGCCCCCGGTGGCCCCGCCCGTGCCGGTGCAGTGGGTGACCGAGGTGTGGGTCGACCCCGACTGGTACGCCGCGCAGGAGAGCGAGGAGGCGTGTCCGTCGCCGGGGCTGCCGGCCGTGGTGCCGCTGTCCCGCCGCAGCGTCCTGGTCGGCCGGCCCTCGGCCAGCCGGAGTATCCACCCCGACATCGACTGCTCGGGCGACATCGGCGTGAGCCGGCGTCAGGCGCAGCTGACCACCGACGGCCAGCGCTGGTGGGTCGAGGACCTGCAGTCCGCCAACGGCACCTACGTCGGGGCGGCCAGCGGCCCGTTGCCGACCTCACCGCTGCCGCCCGGCCAGCGACACGAGCTGGCCGAGGACGACCGGATCTACCTCGGCGCGTGGACCCGCCTCGTGGTCCGCCGTGCCACGCCCGAGGAGCAGAACGGCTCGGCCTGAGCACCCCCTCGGCCGGCGTCCTCGGCACCGACGGCGATCCACCTCACCGGAGCTCCAGCGACCGCACCAGTGTCCGTGAGGCGACGGTGCGGTACCCGTCCCCAACGACCCGCTCGACCCGGTCGCCTCGACGTCCGGAACGTCGAGACGGATCCCGACCCAGCGCGCCAGGCGGCGCCAGCGGGGGGAACGCCGGCACGGGCGGCGTCCGGCCCTCGGCACCGGTGGACGTGCGCTGCGAGCGAGGCCACCATGGGGGACAACGCGCCGCGTGGAGGAAGCATGGAGTCCGACCCGTCCGGAGAGCTCCAGGACCTGCAGGGCGTGCGCCGCCGCCGCGCGGAGCTGCGTGACTCCCTCGTCGCCCTGGAGAGCGCGCTGGCCGCGCCCGCCCCCGGCCGACTGGAGCAGTGGACCGAGCGGGTGTGCGCCGCGCTGATGGAGCTGTCGGCCGACTTCCGCGAGCACGTGACCATCGCCGAGGCGCCCGACGGCATCAACGCCCGCGCGCTGCGGTCCGCGCCCCGCCTGGCGAGGACAGTCGACCGCCTGGAGACCGAGCACGTGGAGCTGGCCGCGCTGATGGACCGGCTGCTCGACCTGCTCGCCCTGCCCGGCGCCGCGACCGCCGAGCAGGTGCGGGACGACGTGACCCGCCTGCTGGGCCGGCTGGTGCGGCACCGTCAGCGCGGCTCCGACCTGCTCTACGAGGCGTGGGCCGTGGACATCGGCGGCGGCGGCTGAGCGACCCGGTCCGGACGCTTCCCGGGTCTGTCCTGTCCGGCCGGCGCGAGCCGACGACTTTCGGTGGTCGCCATCGACTCCGGTCAGCCGGCGCTAGTCCTCGATGACGTCAAGACCCTGCTCCCGCAGCTGCGCGAGATGGTCCAGCATGCCTCTCAGCACCTCCGGGGAGTGGCCTGGCCAGCGCTCCAGCTCGGCGACGACCCGCAGCGGGTGGCGGGTCCGGTAGGACTGCGTGGGGTTGCCGGGGAACCGCTTGTTCGTCACGTTGGGGTCGTCCTCGAACGGGCCCGTCGGTTCGACGAGGTAGATGTGCCCCCGCTCCCCGCTGCCGGCCAGCGCGGTGGCCAGCTCGGCTCCCCAGGCCGCTGTCTCCACCAGCGCGGTGAAGTAGATGTGGTTGGACACCCGGCCGTTCTGGAAGTTGGAGCCATGGCCGGGGACGAGCTCGGCGCCGGCCTCGAGGGTGGACTTCGTGCCGTGGTAGAACGGGCCCTCGATGCGGGCGCAGTCGTCGTAGCTGACCGGTGTGTGGGTGCTGGGGTGCTCTGCCATGGGTGTGGCTCCTCGTTGATCACGGACCGTCGCGGCGCTCGCGCGCCTGGGCACTCTCTGTCCCGAACCACCGCGTGAGCGCCTTGGCGAGGCCCTCGTCCGATCCATCGCCGACCCAGGCCACATGGCCGTCCGGGCGGATCAGCACCGCCGTCGGGGCGTCGACCACGCCGATCACGGGCAGCTCCCACGCTCCGTCGTACGCCGCCTCGACGTGCCTGACGCGGTCCGCCCACGGGCCGAGGTCGAGGTGGTCACCCAGGTCGAGCAGCACCGGACGGGCGGCGTGGAGCAGGCTGTGGACGCGGACCGCGCCGTCGGGCGTGGTGAGGTCGAGGTCGGGCATCCGCCGGCCGAGGAGGGGGTGGCCGTCACCAAGGTCGCCGCTGTCGTACGCGACGTCGAGGCCGGACAGCAGGCCGGCGACCTGCCTGCGCGGGCCGTCGAAGACGAGCAGGTCGGCGATGAGGTCCTTGACCGCGTCGATGCGGGAGCCCGAACGCTGCACGAAGCTCTGCGCCATCGTGTGCTTCAGAACGCGGGCGGTGACCGGGTGCCGTTCGGCCTGGTAGGTGTCCAGCAGGTCCTCGGGCGAGATGCCGTGGACCACTTGCGCGAGCTTCCAGCCGAGGTTGACCGCGTCCTGCACGCCGAGGCCGATGCCCTGCCCGCCCGAGGGTGCGTGGACGTGCGCGGCATCGCCGGCGATCAGCACGCGGCCGGACCGGTAGGAGGTCGCCTGCCGGGTGGCGTCGCTGAAGCGCGAGATCCAGGTCGGGTCGTGGACGCCGAAGTCGGTGCCGAAGACGGTCGTCAGCGTCCGGCTCAGGTCGGCGAGCGTCGGCTCGGTGGCCGGCCCGATCTCGGGCTCGGTGGTGAGCACGCGGACGGTGGAACCGTTCTCCATGAGGTGCATGCCATGGACGCCGATGTGGTCGAACCTCGCACCCGCCGGAATCTCCTCAGTGACCTCGACCTCGGCGATCAGGTTGCTCCGGGTCGCGTCCTCGCCGACGAAGTCGATGCCGACAGCGCGGCGGATCACGCTACGGCCGCCGTCGGCACCGACGAGGTACTGCGCGCGTAGCGGCGTCCCCTCGGCCGTGAGTGCGTCGACACCGTCGTCGTCCTGCGCCACACCGGTCACCTCGACCCCACGATGGATCGGGACTCCCAGCTCGTCGACCCAGCCGAGCATGATCCGCTCGATGTGGTTCTGGAAGAGGGCGAGCGAGTACGGGTACCGCGTGGGAAAGTCGCCGAGGTCCAGCACGGTGCCGCCGAAACCGACGGCCTGCGCGATCCGGCCGGCGGCGAGGAACCGCCCCGCGATCCCCCGCTGGTCGAGGATCTCGAGTGTGCGCGAGTGGAACCCGCCCGCCCGCGAGCCGACCAGCTCCGCCGTCGTACGCCGCTCGAGGATCGCCACCTCGACCCCCGCCAGCCTCAGCTCTCCCGCGAGCATCATGCCGGTCGGCCCGCTTCCGGCGATGAGTACGTCGTACATCGAAAACCCCGTTCTGTGGGCGCGACCCAGCAGTGTGGAGGATGACCGGGGCCTTGCCGCAAGCCCCCTGCTGCGCTATACGTTGGGAGTGGCAAGGAGTGTTGGGTCCTTGCCTTTGTCGTGTGCGGGGTTTCCTCCGCACGCACCCACCGGCTGACCGGGCTTATCCAGGCCGCTCAGGCCCAGTCGCCCCCGCGGTCGACGAGTGGCTGAGGAGGAAACACCTCATGAAGACACCTCCGATCGTCTCCCCGCAGGAGTGGCAAGAGGCCTGGGAACGAATGCTGGTGAAGGAGAAGGAGTTCACCCGGGCCCGCGACGCGATGGCGGCCCAACGCCGGCGTATGCCGTGGACGGCCGTGGAGAAGGAGTACCGCTTCGAAGGGCCGGACGGGCCGGCAAGCCTGCTCGACCTGTTCGACGGCCGCCGCCAGCTGATCGTCTACCGCGCCTTCTACGCGCCGGACATCACCACCTTCGCTGAGGGCGGCTCGTACCCGGACCGTGCATGCGTGGGGTGTTCGTTTGTTGCCGACCAGGTCGCGCACCCAGCGCATCTGAACGCTCGTGACACCACTCTGGTGTTCGTGTCCCGGGCCCCGCAGGCGGACATAGCTTCCCTGAAGGCGCGCCACGGCTGGGGGCTCATCCCGTGGTACACCCTGACCGACGACTTCGATGCCGACTTCGGAGTGGACCAGTGGCACGGCACGAACGCCTTCATCCGCGACGGGGATCGGGTGTTTCGCACCTATCTCGTCAACAGCCGTGGTGACGAGGCCATGGGCAGCACCTGGAACTACCTGGACATCACCGCGCTCGGTCGCCAAGAGGCGTGGGAGGAGTCGCCCGCGGGCTACCCCCAGACCGCGCCCTACCAGTGGTGGAACTACCACGACGCGTACGGGCAGCGCGCGTAACCAGCACGGGCATCGATGTCGGATCCGACAGCGCCAAGCGCAGCCGACCGTCGCCTGGTGAGCGCGGAGCGGCTCGACTCCGACACCCGATGGCCCCCTCAGTCTGGAAGTTCGCTCGGCAGAACCACAGCGTCCAACAGCGCGCCGTTGCGCACAACTGTGACTTCCATCCGGTGCCCGATCGCGTCGGCGAACAGGCGCTTCTGCAACGACTGAGCATCGCCGAGCGGGGCGCCGTCGATCGCGAGGACGAGATCGCCCGCGAGCAAGCCGCTCCGGGCGGCCGGGCTCTTCTCTACGACCTCAACGACTCGCAACGCGCCGCGCTGCCCGTAGCGCTCAGCCTGGATGGGCGTCAGCCGTGCAGGGGTGCTGACCAGACCGAGGTACGCGCGCCGCACCCGCCCGTCATGCATCAGCGCATAGATGATCCGGTGGGTCGTGGCATTGATGGGTACCGCCATGCCGAGGCCTACTCCGGCGACGGCCGTGTTGATCCCGACGACGCGACCGCGGCTGTCGGCCAGCGCGCCGCCGGAGTTGCCGGGGTTGAGCGCAGCGTCGGTCTGGATGACGTCCTCGATCAGGCGCGCCGTCGTGCGGGTTCGCACCGGCATGCTGCGGCCAAGGGCGCTCACCACGCCCGCCGTCACCGTGCCAGAGAGGCCTAGCGGGTTGCCGACAGCCACCACGAGGGAGCCGACGAGGAGCGCACCTGCGTCGCCATACTCAGGCGGGGTCGGCACCTCACCGTCGGCGCGGATGACGGCGATGTCGGAAAGCGGGTCACGGCCCACGACGTGGAAGCGGGCGACGGTGCCGTCGGCGAACTCCGCAGTGCCCCCACCGGCATCGCCGACGACGTGAGCATTGGTGACCAGGTCCGACTCACCGGTCAGGACCACGGCCGACCCCGCTGACTCCCCGCGGAGCGACCGGATCCGCAGCGCGGCGACCTTCGGCGTCAACTGCGCCGCAACGGAGGTGACAATCGCCGAGTAGGCGTCCAGCGCGGCCGACTCTGCGGCCGGGTCAGTGCTCATGGCTGTGACAACGAGCGGTGGGCACGAGGGGATTCCGGGGTTCACCGAGGGCGAAACGACGCATGCCATGGGCAGTGGCCCGCTGGTACTGACCCTGACGCCAGGCCGTCGATGACCGGCCGTGTCGCCGGCTGCAGTGGAAGGGCGCAAGCGGCGGTGTGACGCAGGTGAGCCGAGGGCATCGGCGGCGTCCCTCGGCGACCGACGGGCTGACCATGCGGCCGCCGGAGATCAGCTGCCGCTGCCGTACGGACGGGTGAGAATCTCCAGCCGGTGCCCGTCAGGGCCATCCCAGTAGAGGCCGCGGCCATCGTCCTGGTGGTTGATCTCGAGCGGTTGGCGCCTGAAGGGATCGGCCCACCACTGTCGGCCCTCGTCCCGCAAGCGACCGACGATGAGGTCGAAATCCTCCTCACCCACGAGGAACGCGTAGTGCTGGGCGTGGATCTCGCCCTCGCTGTCCATGAAGTCCAGGCTCGCGGCGTTGTCCAGCTTCAGCTCAGCGAACGGACCATATGCCCTCGCCTCCGGCAAACCGAGCACCTGGCCGACATCGCGAGCAGCGGCCCACCGGTCCTTCACGTGCACGATGGTGTGGTTCAGTTCGATGCTCATCGGGCTCTCCCAGGGTGCCGGTCCTCAGCAGGCGCTCAGGGCAACACTCTCCCGCCCGAGGCCCGTCCCCGTGAAGACCTCCAGGTCATGGAGCCAGCACGTGTGCAGCCTTCTCCCGGTGTTCAGGTCACCGGCAGGTCGAGGCGGCGAACGTGTCTCACCTGGGCGGAAGGACGCACGCTCATCGGCAGGGTCAGCGACCAATCCGGCCGGCTTGCCGTCGAGAACAGCGAACACGCCCAGTCAGCGGGCGCGCAGCGCTGCCGCCAGGCCCTCGCAGTCCCGGACGGTCAGCGTGAGGTTGGGGTGCGTCGGCGGCCCGAACGGGGAGATGCCCGGCACCTTCTCGCGCAGCTCGACGAAGACGCCGCGGTCGCCGTTGCTGGCGAAGGTGAGCCCGTGGTCGCTGAACGTCAGGTGCGGCGGGCCGGCGGTCTTGACGTACGCATAGGGTCCCTGCACCTGCACCCCGGTGATGTTGGACAGCGCCGTCTGCACGTGCCACGGCCCGAAGCGGGCCCGCAGCATCCCGCCCCCGACCACCACCCCGCTGCGCTCCGGGGTGATCCCGAACAGCCGCGCCGCGACGGCGTACGACGGGGTGAACCGGAACGGGAACCGCTGGAGGGAGTCGTCCATGCGGCCAGTCTGCCCAGCGGCGCACCGGCCCGCTCGGTGGGGCGTCTCAGTACTGCGCCCGCAGCACCGAGGTGTCGGAGTGGCCGGGGTTGCCGTTGTCGGCCTGCAGGCTGACGTCGACGGCGTGGTAGGACCCGACCAGCTTCGAGTCCACCTCGAACGTCGCGCTGCCGTCCGCGCCGACCTGCCCGAGCGGCAGCATCTTGTTGGTGCCCGGGTCGAGCAGCCACGCGTAGTAGAAGTGCCCCGGCCCCGCCGGGCCGAGGCCCGTGGTGCGGATCGTCATGTAGGTGCTCCCGCCCGGCGTACGCATGGTCACCTGCCCGCTGCCGTCGCCGGTGACGGGTGCCAGGCGTGCGGTCTGCACCGGTACGGCGGGCCGCTCGGGCCCGGCGCCGCGGTCCAGCCCGACGAGGATGACGGCGACCACCGCCACCGCCGCCACCGCGGCCGCGAGCCCCTGCTGCCATCGCGGACGGCGCCGACGGGGCGGGGCCAACGGGGGCAGCTCGTCCGCACCGGCCCGCTCGGAGCCCACCGGTGGCACGGGCCACGTCGCCGGTTCCTGGCGCAGGGTGCGCACCGCGGCCGTCACGGCGCTGTGGCCCTCCGCCGCCGCCACCAGCGCGAGCCGGCACGCCGCACAGGACTCGAGGTGGTCGACGACCTCGGCCAGCCGGGCGCGGCTCAGCTCCCCGCGCAGGAGCGCAGGCAGGTCGCCGGCGATCTGCTCGTGCCTCACTGCCCACTCCTCTCCGTTGCCGTGGCGCTCGTGGAGGGCGCGTGGTGGCGCAGCAGGCTGCCCAGCGCCCGGGTCCCGCGGGCCATCCTCGCCTTGACGGTGCCCAGGGGCACGGCGAGCTCGCGGGAGATCTCCCGCTGGGTCCGGTCGCCGAAGTACGCCAGCTCGATCGTCTCCCGCTGCTCCTGGGGCAGCTGGGTCAGGGCCGCCCGCACGTCCGCCGCCCAGGCGAACCGCTCGGCGGTCTCCCGGCCGTCGTCGCCCATCATCTCGCGCAGCACCTCCACCGGTATGACGACCGGTCGCCGGCTGCGCAGGTGGTCCACCGCGCGCCGGTGGGCGATGGTGAACAGCCACCCGGAGAAGCTCTGCCCCTCGTCGTAGCGGTCCGCGTGCCGCCAGAGGTCCAGGAAGGTCCGCTGCAGGACGTCCTCCGCCTCGTCGCGGCCCACGAGTCGGCGCAGGTAGGCCAGCACGGAGGAGCCGTAGAGCGCATAGCACTCCTCCAGCGCGTCGTCGTCGCCTCGAGCGAGGCGGACCCCGAGGTTCCGTCCCTGGTCCACACCTCATCTTCGGGTCGGACGCCTCCACCGGTTGCGTGCCGTGTCGTTGCACAGGTTCTGTCCCCGGTGGAACCCGTTGCAACCGCACGGGCCCCGCGGCGCGAAGAGGTTTGTGTCCAGCTCCCTCCCGAAGGAGATCTCGTGCGTACCCGACTTTCCTCACGTCTGATGACCCGGCTCGCCCTCGCCGTCTCCCTGGCCGTCCCGGTCGCCGCCCTCGCGGCGACCGGTGCCTCTGCGGCCGA
The DNA here is from genome assembly GCA_963696105.1 of uncultured Actinomycetota bacterium. GTDB lineage: Bacteria > Actinomycetota > Actinomycetes > Actinomycetales > Dermatophilaceae > CAVRTM01. Next base: position 1,284,939 of record CAVOIP010000005.1, on the reverse strand, counting down.
CGGCAACGCCACCGTGACCGTGGTCCACGGCATTCCCGACACCCCCGTCGACGTCTACGTCGACGGCTCCAAGGCCTTGTCCGACTTCACCTTCAAGACGGTCACGGCCCCGATCAGCCTGCCCGCGGGCGCCCACGCGGTCGCGGTGCGTAAGGCCGGTGACCCCAAGAGCGCCGCCCCGATCCTCACCGCCAACCCGTCCCTGCCGGCGGGCGCGAACGCCACGATCGTGGCCAACCTGACCGCCTCCGGCAAGCCGACCCTGACGCCGTTCGTCAACCCGACCAGCTCGGTGCCGGACGGCATGGCCCGCCTCGTGGTCCGGCACACCGCCGCTGCCCCGGCCGTGGACGTCCTCGCCGGTGGCAAGCCGGTGATCACCTCCCTGACCAACCCCAACGAGAAGATGCTGATGGTCCCGGCCGGGTCCCTGTCCGCGTCGGTCGCCGCAGCCGGCACCACCAAGCCGGTGATCGGCCCGGTCCCGCTGACCCTCGCCAGCGGCTCCACCACCATCGTGTACGCCGTGGGCAGCCTCGCCGACAAGAACCTCACCGCTGTCGCGCAGACCTACTCCGGCGGTGGCAAGGCTCCCAGCTCGGTCAACGCCGGCACCGGTGGCCTGGCCGCTGACTCCGACGGCGTCGGCCTCGGCACCGGCGTGGCCGCCTTCGCCGGCGCCGCGCTCGTGCTCGGCTTCGGCCTCAGCCTGCGCCGGTCCGGGGCCTCCCAACGCTGAGGCACCGGATGCCTTCGTCATGGCGCCGGCGGCGGGACCGTGCAGGTCTCGGCGCCGGCACCATGCTGCTCCTGCTCGCCGGCATCGGCGTGGTGCAGGGCGGCGACCGGGTGGGCTTCACCGCCGCCGGCACCGTGCCGTCCACGCCGGTGTCCGCCGCATCTGCGGCTACGGCCACACCGACCACACCGGCACCGGCACGGGCGACACCGGCTCCGCCGCCACCGCGCGGCAGCGGGCCGGCTCCCCGACGTACCGGCATCGCCGCGCAGGGGGTCCGACCCGACGCCTCCTTCGCGCCCGACCGGGTGCGGGTGGCGGCGCTGGGCGTGGACGCACCCGTCGTCCCCGAGGAGGTCGACGGCAGGGGTGAGCTGTCACTGCCGCAGGACCCGCGCACCGTCGGCTGGTGGGACGCCGGCGCGGCCCCAGGCGCACCCGTGGGGACGATCGTGCTGGCCGGCCACGTCGACAGCGCGCAGCAGGGCGCCGGCGCGCTGTACCCGCTGGCGCGGACACCGGTCGGCGCCAGGGTGATCGTCAGCGGCCCCGGCGGCGAGACGACGTACGTCGTGCAGGGCCGGCGCCGCTACGCCAAGGACGCCCTGCCGTGGCGGGACCTGTTCCGGCAGGACGTCGAGGCCAGGCTGCTGCTCATCACCTGCGGCGGCGACTTCGACCAGGAGACGCGGCACTACTCGGACAACGTCGTGGTCTACGCGGTCCCGCTCGGCGCAGCCAGCCCGTCCTCGCCCCGATGACCCTGCCACCGTCGGGGGCGGCCGGCTCCGGCCCGGTGGACGCCACGGGGCGCCGGCTCCGCGCGGGAGCCGGCGCCCAGCAGAACCTGATGGGCGCTACGCCACCATCCCGTGCGGGTCGATGACGTACTTCCTGGCCGCTCCCTGGTCGAAGCGCTGGTAGGCGTCCGGTGCCTCGTCCAGGCTGATCCGCTCGGCGTTCACCGCCTTGGCGATCTGCGCCCGACCGCTGAGGATGAGGTTCATCAGCTGGCGGTTGTAGCGCTTCACCGGGCACTGGCCGGTCGTGAACGAGTGCGACTTCGCCCAACCCAGCCCAAGCTTCACGCCGATCTGCCCCACCTTCGCGTTCTCGTCGACGCCGCCGGGGTCGCCCGTCACGTAGAGGCCGGGAATGCCCAGCGACGCGCCGGCACGCGCGATCGTCATGATGTCGTTGAGCACCGTCGCCGGCGCCTCGCTCGCACCCGCTCCGTGCCCCTTGGCCTCGAAGCCCACCGCGTCGACCGCCGCGTCGACCTCGGGCTCACCGACGATCTGCTCGATCATGTCGACCAGGTCGTTGCCCGAGCTGAGGTCGACCGTCTCGCACCCGAAGCTCTGGGCCTGCGCGAGGCGGTCGGCGTTCATGTCGCCGACGATGACCACCGATGCGCCCAGCAGCTGCGCCGCGTACGCCGCCGCGAGCCCGACCGGACCGGCACCGGCGACGTACGCCGTGGACCCGGTCCGCACCCCGGCCGTGTAGGCGCCGTGGTAGCCCGTCGGGAAGATGTCCGACAGCATGGTCAGGTCCAGGATCTTCTCCAGCGCCTGGTCGCGGTCGGGGAAGCGCAGCAGGTTGAAGTCCGCGAACGGCACCATGACGTACTCCGCCTGACCGCCGATCCAGCCCCCCATGTCGACGTACCCGTAGGCAGCCCCGGCCCGGGCCGGGTTGACGTTCAGGCAGATTCCCGTCTTGCCCTCGTTGCACATGCGGCAGCGCCCGCAGGCGATGTTGAACGGGACCGAGCAGATGTCGCCCTCCTTGACGAACAGCACGTCGTCACCGACCTCGACCACCTCACCGGTGATCTCGTGCCCGAGGGTCTGCCCCACCGGCGCCGTCGTCCTGCCCCGCACCATGTGCTGGTCGCTGCCGCAGATGTTGGTCGTGACGAGCTTGAGGATCGCGGCGTGCGGCGCGCTGCGCTTCAGGCCCAGCCCGCTCACCACGTCCTGCGGGAGCTCGAGCTTGGGGTAGTCGGTGGACTCCACGGCGACCTGACCCGGACCCTTGTAGACGATGACTCGGTTACCTGTCATGGCTCTCCCTCTCCGTCCTCGTCGCTGAGGAGCGGCTCTCCTTCTCGGTCCGGCTGCGTTCGGCAGCCGGCAGGTGCAGGCCGGGCGAGGTCACGCGGCCTCCCCGGGGTTGGGCGTGTAGGCCTCCTCCGTGGCGGCGGCGGCCTCGGCCGCGCGCGTCTCGGCGATGAAGTCGTAGAGCAGCGCGGCGCAGACGGCGCCGATGATGGGCCCGATCACGAAGACCGGGTACTGGCTCCAGCTCACCGTGCCGCCGAAGACCGACAGCGCCAGGTAGGGGCCGAAGGCGCGGGCCGGGTTGAGGGCCCCGCCCGTCACCGGGCCGACCAGCAGGATGGCGGTCGCGATGGCCAGGCCGATCATCAGGCCGGCCCATCCCAGCGGCGCGCGTGAGTCGACGGCGAGGGCCATCACGGCGAACATCAGCAGGAAGGTGCCGATCACCTCCGCCACGATGCCCTGCCCGTACGACACCCCGGGGGCGAGCGCCGTGGACCCCAGGCCGAGGTTGACCGCGCTGGTGCCGAACGCGGCGATGATCAGCAGCGCGCCGGCGAAGGCCCCGACCAGCTGGGCGACGATGTACGGGCCCACCTCGGCCCACGGGAACCGCCGGGTGATGGCCAGTGAGAGCGTGACCGAGGGGTTGAGGTGCGCACCGGAGACCGGGCCGAACGCGTAGATCACCACGGCGATGACAAGGCCGAAAGCGAGACAGACGAACCCGAGACCGGCGTACGGCAGCTGGCCCCGGCCGGCCGTGAGCGCTGCCACCACCGACCCGGCGCCGAAGAGGACGAGCAGTCCGGTGCCGACGACCTCCGCCAGAAGGCGACGCAACAGTGCTGAGTGCATGACACTTCCCCACGTCGGTCGACCACGCCAGGGCCTGGCGTGTCGCTGCCGCAGCGGCACCCGTGTTGCGCAGCACCGCGCTCCGTCCTTGGACGCTAGCCGCGCGGCTGGTGGACCACAAGGCCCACCTACGGCACTCGTCAGCGACGACACACGTTCCGGGCCCGCCACGGGCCCGTTGGTGCAGGGTGGAACGACTGCACCGCAGCGGTGCCGCGCGGTAGCGTGCGGCCATGGCATTGGAGTGGGAGCAGGTCGTCGTCGATGCTCGGGACCCTGCCCGGCTCGGCCGGTGGTGGGCCACGACCCTCGGGTGGCACGTCGTGAACGACGCCGATGACGAGTTCGAGATCCAGCCCGAGCCGGACCGCGTGCCAGGTCTGGTCTTCGTGCCGGTGGGCGAGGGCAAGTCGGGAAAGAACCGGCTGCACCTCGACTTCCGCCCCGACGACCAGGCCGACGAGGTCGATCGGCTGGTGTCACTGGGCGCCACCCGAGCCGACGTCGGTCAGGACGGCTCGGAGACCTGGGTGGTCCTCGCCGACCCCGAGGGCAACGAGTTCTGCGTGCTCAGCACGCGATCCGCGCAGGACGACTGACCCACCGTCGTGCCGCGCCCTCCTCGCCCGGCCGGGCACCTGCCCTGCCTGCACCTCGAGACCAGTTCCTGACGTGCCCGAACCCGCCGAACGCGCAGTCGATTTCACCAGTGGTCCGTCAACACCGGTCTCGCTCGACGTGGCATGGCACCACGGCAGCAGGCGCCGCGCAGACGACGTCGGGCCGCGGATCCAGGTACACGCCGCCGACCCGCACACGTTCATCCTCCGCCAGAGCAAGAGCGTCCACTACGAGGCGCCGTTCCTCTACCTGTTCTGCGGCAACGAGCGGGCGCTGCTGCTCGACACCGGAGCGACGGGCGACCCGGCCGATCTCCCCCTGCGGGCCACCGTCGACACCATCCTGCGGGCTTGGCTGGCCGAAAACCCGCGCCAGCACTACGAGCTCGTCGTCGCCCACTCCCACGCCCACGGCGACCACGTCGCCGCCGACGCGCAGTTCGCCGACCGTCCCGACAGCACCGTCGTGCCGCCCGACCTGGCGTCGGTCCAGGCGTTCTTCGGTTTCACCACGTGGCCGCAGCAGGTCGTGCGCCTCGACCTCGGTGGCCGGGTGCTCGAGGTCACCGGCTGCCCCGGCCACCACCCCACCTCGATCGCCGTCCTCGACCCGTGGAGCGGCTTCCTCCTCACCGGCGACACGGTTTACCCCGGGCGGCTCTACGTGGACGACATGCCGTCCTTCGTCGCCAGCCTGGACCGGCTGGTGGCCCTGGCCCGCTCCCGCAAGGTGACGGCGGTGATGGGGTGCCACATCGAGATGAGCCGGACACCGGGACGGGACTACCCGATCGGGTCGACCTGGCAGCCGGACGAGGCGCCGCTGCCGATGAGCGTCGAGCAGCTCGAGCGCGTCATGGACGCGGCACGCGCGGTGGCCGACCGTCCGGGCGCACACGTGTTCGACGACGTGGTGATCTTCAACGGCCGCTGCCGCGCCGCCCGGACACGGCAGCACCTGCGACGGTGGGCGGCCGACCTGAGGCGGCGAGCACCATGGGGCTGAACGGCAGGCGGCCGGTCAGGGTGCCGGTGCGCACAGCTCGACGAGCCGCTGCACGGTACGCCAGTTCCGCGTGGTGACCACCTGGTCCAGCCGTCTCCACCACGCGGGTGGCACCTTCGTCGCGAGCACGCCGTCGGGACACCACTGGTAGACGGCCCGTTCCGCGACGACCAGCACCTCGGGTGCCAGCAGGACCTCATCCGGTGCGCTCACCAACGCCGGCTCCAGCGGCCGGGACAGGAATGTCACGAACCCCCGGGACGCGTCGGTCGTGATGTCCCGCAACGGGTTCGCGGCGGCGATCGCCGCAAGGTCGTCGGCCGGCACCAGCAGCACCGACGCCTGCACCCCCGTCGCGTCGAGCAGCGCCTGCTCGAGGGCGGCCGCTGCGCCGCCGTCTGCGGCGGTGGCGCCGCCGCCGTCCACGGCACGCCCCGCGGTGAAGACCACGTTGCCGCTCTGCAGGACGGTCCGCACGTCGGTGTGGCCGAGCGAGGTGACCACCTCGCGCAGGTCGGCCATCGACACGCGCTTGGCGCGGCCGACGTTGATGCCGCGCAGCAGCGCCACGACGGTGGCCACGCTCAGGCCGCCACGGTCAGCCGGCCGCAGGGATGCGGCGGACCACCATCTGCGGAGGCGTCCGCAGGCTCTGCCCCACGACGCAGTAGCGCTCGGTCAGGGCGGCGAGCCGCTGGAGGGCTGCGTCGTCGGCGTCGGTGTCGAGCTCGGCGGTCACGACCACGTCGCGCACGCCGACCGGCACCTCGCGGTCCAGCCCGAGGGTGCCGCGGGCGTCGAACGCCCCGTCCGCACGCAGGGCGGCGGACCGGATCTCGAGCCTCATCGCCGTGGCCACGCTGCGCAGCGTCACGCCCGCGCAGGCGAGGAGGGCGTCCAGCAGCATGTCGCCGGAGCACGCGTCAGTGCCGTCGCCACCGGTCGCGGCGTGCAGCCCCGCGCGGACGGGGCCGGCCCAACCTTGCACCGTGGTGGTCACGCCGTCGCCCTCGAAGGTCGCCGTGGCGTGCAGCGGCGTGAGTGCGGCCGACGGGTCCTCGCTGTAGCGCGCCTTGAGCGGCGCCTGTGCCGCGCGCAGGGCCTTGACGTCCATCGGACCTCCATCGTCGATGCGGAACCGGTGTGGGCTCCCCGCTCACCCTGCCACCCCCGGACCGGAAGCGCCCGGACGTCGCCGGCACCGTGGCCGTCCGGTGTCGAGGTTAGCCTTGACCGCGATCCCGCGACGCCAGGAGGCGACCCCCTGTGACCGACCTGCCCGAACCCCACCTCGACGGGTTCGTCCGGGTCCGCGGGGCACAGGTCCACAACCTGCGCTCGGTCGACGTCGACGTCCCCCGCAACGCGTTCACCGTCTTCACCGGTGTCTCCGGCTCCGGGAAGTCCTCACTGGCGTTCGGGACGCTGTACGCCGAGGCGCAGCGCCGCTACCTGGAGTCGGTCGCGCCGTACGCCCGTCGCCTGATCCAGCAGGTCGGCGCCCCGAAGGTCGAGTCGGTCACCGGGCTGCCGCCGGCCGTGGCCCTGCAGCAGCGCCGCGGCGCCGGCAGCGCCCGCTCCACCGTCGGCACGGTCACCACGCTGTCGAACTCGCTGCGGATGCTCTACTCCCGTGCCGGCACCTACCCTCCCGGCGCGCAGCGGCTGGACTCCGACGCCTTCTCCCCCAACACCGTCGCCGGCGCCTGCCCCGAGTGCCACGGGCTCGGCCGGGTGCACCTGGCCACCGAGGAGTCGATGGTCCCCGACCCCTCGCTCAGCATCCGCGAGAAGGCGATCGCCTCGTGGCCCGGCGCGTGGCTGGGCAAGAACCTGCGTGACATCGTCGCCGCCCTCGGGCACGACATCGACCGGCCGTGGCGCGAGCTCGACCAGGCCGACCGCGACTGGATCCTGTTCACCGACGAGGAGCCGGTGGTGACCGTCCACCCCGAGCGCGAGGCCGGGCGCATCCAGCGCCCCTACCAGGGCAAGTACCAGAGCGCCCGCCGGCACGTGCTGCACACGCTGTCGGACTCCCGCAGCGCGACCATGCGCCAGCGGATGCTCCAGTTCGTGCGGACGGTGCCGTGCCCGGTCTGTGAAGGGTCGCGTCTGCGGCCCGAGGCGCTGGCCGTCACGTTCGCCGGCCGGCCCCTGCCCGTGCTGGCCGGGCTGCCCCTCAGCGAGCTGGCCGACGTGCTGGGCCGGGCCCGCGCCGAGGAGGCCGGGGAGGTGGCCGAGACCATCACCGCCGACCTGGTCGCACGGATCGAGGTGCTGCTCGAGCTCGGCCTGGGCTATCTCGCCATGAGCCGCTCGACGCCGACGCTGTCCGGCGGGGAGCTCCAGCGGCTGCGCCTGGCGACCGCCCTGCGCTCGGGACTGTTCGGCGTGGTCTACGTGCTCGACGAGCCGTCGGCCGGCCTGCACCCCGCCGACGCCGAGCCGCTCGTCACCGTCCTGGACCGCCTCAAGGCCGCCGGCAACTCCCTGTTCGTCGTCGAGCACGACATGGACGTCGTACGACGCGCCGACTGGGTCGTCGACGTCGGCCCGGGAGCTGGCAGCGCCGGCGGCCGGGTCCTGCACAGCGGTCCGGTGGGGGCGCTGCGCTCGGTGGAGGAGTCGGCGACCCGGCGCTTCCTCTTCCCGGCAGACCGGGAGGAGGGGGCCGGCGCGCCGACCCGACGGGAGCCCACCGGCTGGCTGCGGCTGTCCGGCGTGACCCGGCACAACGTCCGCGGCCTGGACGTGGACGTCCCGCTCGGGGTCCTCACCGCGGTGACCGGCGTCTCCGGCTCGGGCAAGTCGACCCTGGTCAGCCAGGTGCTCGCCGACGTCGTCGCGCGACACCTGGGCACCCACCGCCCGCTCGCCGCCTCCGCCGAGGAGGAGGACACGGGTGACCCGGCCGGTCTCGACGACGACTCGCCCGCCCGGACCGTCGAGGCGACCGGGCTGGAGGCGGTCGACCGGCTGGTGCAGGTGGACCAGAGGCCGATCGGGCGTACGCCGCGGTCCAACCTGGCGACGTACACCGGCCTGTTCGACGGGGTGCGCGCCCTGTTCGCCGGTACGGACGAGGCGCGGGCGCGCGGCTGGGGCGCCGGCCGGTTCTCGTTCAACGTCAAGGGCGGCCGGTGCGAGACCTGTCAGGGCGAGGGGTTCGTGGCCGTGGAGCTGCTGTTCCTGCCGGGCACCTACGCGCCCTGTCCGACCTGCGCGGGCGCGCGCTACGACCCCGCGACCCTCGAGGTGACCTACCGCGGTCGCAGCATCGCCGACGTGCTGGACATGGTCGTCGACGAGGCCAGCGCGTTCTTCGCCGACGTCCCCGCGGTGGGGCGCAGCCTGCGGACGCTGCAGGACGTGGGGCTGGGCTACCTCCACCTGGGCCAGCCGGCGACCGAGCTGTCCGGCGGGGAGGCGCAGCGGATCAAGCTGGCCAGCGAGCTGCAGCGGGCGCGGCGCGGGCACACGCTCTACCTGCTGGACGAGCCGACCACCGGCCTGCACCCGGCCGACGTGGAGGTGCTGATGGCCCAGCTCCACGGACTGGTCGACGCCGGCAACACCGTCGTGGTCGTCGAGCACGACATGGGCGTCGTGGCCACGGCCGACCACGTGGTCGACCTCGGTCCCGGCGCGGGTGCCGAGGGCGGCCGCGTCGTCGCGCAGGGGACCCCGGAGCAGGTCGCCGCGGTGCGCACGAGTCGCACCGCGGCGTACCTGTCGGCCCGCCTGCCCACCAGCCCCGGCACCCGCACGCGGTGACGCGCGGGCGGCCCGGCGTCGGCAGCGAGCCGGCTCAGCCCCTGAGCCGGCTCAGAAGTTGATCATGTGCCCGGCGAGACCGTGGATGGCCTCCTGGACGCCCTCGCTGAGCGTGGGGTGGGTGTGCACGTTGCGGGCCAGCTCCGTCGCGGTGAGATCCCACTTCTGCGCGAGGGTGAGCTCGGGCAGCAGCTCGGACACGTCGTGGCCGATGAGGTGGCCGCCGAGCAGCTCGCCGTGCTTGCTGTCGGCGATCAGCTTGACGAAGCCGCTGGCGTCGCCGAGGCCGTGCGCCTTGCCGTTGGCGGTGAGCGGGAACGTGGCGACCTTGATGTCGTGGCCCTCGCCGCGCGCCTGCTCCTCGGTGAGGCCGAAGCTGGCGACCTGCGGCTGGCAGAACGTCGCGCGCGGCATCATCCGGTAGTCGCCGAGCTCCATCGTCTCGGCGCCGGCGATGGTCTCGGCCGCGACCACGCCCTGCGCCTCGGCCACGTGCGCCAGCTGCAGCTTGGCGGTGACGTCGCCGATGGCATAGAGGTGCGGGACAGACGTGCGCATGTGGTCGTCGATGTCGATGGCGCCACCCTTGGTCAGCTGGACGCCGGTGCGCTCGAGGCCGTAGCCCTCGACGCGCGGTGCGAAGCCGACGGAGATCATCACCTTGGCGGCCCGGAGCTCCTCGCTCGCACCGCCGTCCCGACCGGTGACCTGGACGACGACGCCCTCGTCGCCGAGGTCCTTGACCGAGTCGACCTTGGTCGAGGTGCGCACCTGCACACCGAGCTTCTTGTAGTGCTTGGCCAGCTCGGTGGAGATGTCCTTGTCCTCGTTGGGCAACACCCGGTCCAGGTACTCCACGACGGTGACCTTGACCCCGTAGTTGGCGTGGACGTAGGCGAACTCCATGCCGATCGCGCCGGCACCGACGATGATGATCGACTCGGGCAGGTTCTCGTCGAGGATCTGCTCCTCGTAGGTCACGACGTTGTCCGACACCTCGACGCCGGGCAGCATCTTGGTGACGCTGCCGGTGGAGATGATCGCGGAGTCGAACGTCACCGTCTGGCTGCCGCCCTTGGACAGGCTCACCTCGATGGTGTGGTCGTCGGTGAACGTCCCGAGGCCGTCGTACTCGGTGATCTTGTTCTTCTTCATCAGGAAGTGGACGCCCTTGACGCGGCCGTCGGCGACCTTGCGGCTGCGCGAGTGGGCGGCGCCGAAGTCGAAGCTCACGTCGCCGGAGATGCCGAACGTCTTGGCCTGGGCCGTGAAGATGTGCGACAGCTCGGCGTTGCGCAGCAGCGCCTTGGACGGGATGCAGCCGACGTTGAGGCAGACACCGCCCCAGTACTTCTTCTCGATGATCGCCACGCGCTGGCCCAGCTGGGCGGCGCGGATCGCGGCGACGTACCCTCCGGGGCCGGCTCCAAGGACGACGACGTCATAGTGATCTGCCATGCGGTCAGGGTATGCTCCCGCGCCGCGCGACGTGGAACAGGGCAGGATCGCGTCCGTCCTCCCCGTCAGGGCTGCAGCACCGAGTCGGTGAAGGCCGCGAGGCGCTCGCCCAGCTCGGCCACCCGCCGGCGCACGGCCTCCTCCACCTCCGCGGTCGGCTCGACGGGGGCGCGGCCCCCGGAGGGCGAGGTGAACGGCGACGGCGCCGCCGCGCTGCGCAGGTGGGTCGAGCAGGCGAGGTCCGCGCAGATGTAGGTGCCCACCGTGTTGCCGTCCCGGCCCCGCTGTCCCACCCGCCGGGCCGTGAACAGGGCGACGTTGTCGGCCGACTGGCCGTAGTGGCACAGCGCGCACATCGCTGCCCGCGAGCGCGACATGCGCGACTCCGGTGCCCGCAGCATCAGCCCGAGTGGGGCGTCGTCGCGCCACTGCACCAGGTACCCCCGCAGGGGCGCCTTCGGGTCACGCCAGCCGAGGAAGTCGTGGGCGTCCCAGTCCAGCGACGCCAGCCCGGCCGGCATCGTCATGGTGGCGACCTGGCTGCGCGAGCAGTTGGCCATGGAACGACGGATGGTGGCCTCGGTCAGCGGTCTCATGCCTCCTGGTGTCCTGTCCTGTCCCGGGTGCAAGGTCGCGGCTGCGTCCCGCCCCGATTCTCCGGTGCCGGTCAACACCAATCCGGCCGTGGGTCGGCGTCGGATCGGCCTTCACCGGTTGCGGCGCTGCTGGCGCGGGTATCGGACCCCTGCAGGGGCCAAGGCACGGGAGGTCCGATGAGATTCATGGTGGTCGCTGGTGTACGTCGCACCGCGGTGCGGCCCACAGCCACGACCGAGCGTCGTACGGCGGTGCGGCGATGATGGCGATGGCGGCCCTGGTCACCCTGGTCCTCCTGGTGGCCCTGTCACTGGCGACGGTGGTGCTGGTCGCGCACCGCGAGTCCCACCGCGTGGTGCCCCTGCGCGCGACTTCACGCCGTCGGCACCCGCACGAGGGACCCAGACCGCGCGCCTGACCGCACCGTGCGCCTGACCGCACCGTGCGCCTGACCGCAGCGTGCGCGTCACGGCACGGCGTCGACGTGCTCCGGTCGGGGCCGGGTGGACCGCAGCCAGAGGTAGAGCAGGACCAGGGGGACCACCATGCCCCCGATGCCGTAGAACACAAAGGCGGTGAAGCCGCTGATGTGTCCGAGCAGCCAGCCGAAGTTCTGCCCGAAGAACCCGGTCACGAACGTCAACGGCAGGAACACCGTGGCGAGCACGGTCAGCCGCTCCATGGTGGCGCTCTGACGCACTGACACCCGGGTCTGCTCGACGGAGATGACGGCCATGTTGGCCTCCAGGATGGTGGCCAACAGGTCGCGCTGCGCCGAGACCTCCTCGTTGACGAGCAGGAGGTGGTCGCGGACGTCACGCAGGTAGGGCAGGAGGTCGCTGTCACGGGCCGTCCGCTCGACAGCGGCGAGGACGGCCAGCAGGGGGTGGACCGCGCGGTGGAAGTTGGTGACCTCACGGCGCAGGAAGTAGATCCGCTCGGTCGGCGCCACCTCGCCCGCAAAGACCGTGCCCTCCACCTGTTCGATGTCCCGCTCGAGCTCGGCCACCACCGGCGCGTACCCGTCGACGACCTGGTCGAGGATGGCCCACAGCGTCGACGCCGGGCCCAACCGCAGCAGCTCGGGGTGCTCCTCGAGCCGCTGCCGGGCGCCGTGGAGCTCGCTGGCCACGCCCTGCCGGACGGTGATGACGAAGCTGGAGGACACGAAGATGCTGATCTCGCCGAAGTCGACCTCCTCCCGCGCGTCGTCGTAGCGGGCGGTGCGCAGGATCACCAGGTCCACAGCCCGCTCGTACTGCTCGATCTTGGGACGCAGGTGGAAGGTCTCCGCGTCCTTGACCGCCAGCTCGTGGAGCCCGAAGCACTGCCGGACCTCGTCGAGCTCGGCGGCGCTTGGCTCGTACAGGCCCAGCCAGATGAAGCCCTCCTCCCGGCACGTGGTCGCCGCGACGTCCAGGGTCATGGGCGTGTCGCTCTGCCGGCGTCCGTCGCGGTAGTGGGCGCAGTCGATGATCATGGCGCCTCCTCAGGCTCGATGGCCTCGATGTCCCCCCGCCAGCCGATTCAACGCCGATGCACCTGACGTGTCCATGGGTCGCCATGCGCCGGCCGGGCGCTTGCCGGACACTGCCCTCGCGAGCCTCACAGCGGACCGCAGGTGCGCGCACAGGCAGCGTTCAACCGCGGATCGCAGACTCGGCCTCGTGCCCGACAGCCCGGTCCCCGAGCCGGCCGGGCCAGCAGTTCCAACCCCGCGAGAGGAGCAGCATGGATGACGGTGTGCCACCGACGGTGCGCGAGCTGATCAGCGAGCTGGCCCAGCTCGAGGACGACCTCCGGGTCGACCGCGGCTGCCGGCAGGGCGTCGCCGCGGCGGAGCGGACCCGAGCGCTGCGGTCCCGGCAGGCCGGCGTGATCCGGCAGCTCAGGCGCCGCAGGGCGGCCCTGCGGTTGAACCGGCTGTCTGCTGCCGGGAGAGCCTGACGCCTCGGGACGCACATCGGCGAGCTCTCCGAACATCGTCGGCGCCCCTGCACCCTTGCGACGGCACCCTTCCTGCCAGCCACGCTCGCGACGGCACCCTTCCTGCCAGCGGCATTCCCTCGGGCGTGCGGGCGCGACCCGCCTGCGGTGGCGGGTCGCGGGGCGGGGGAGCTACAGGTGCCAGGTGACCTCGGTCGTGGTGACAGTGGCGGTGTAGCCCTTCTGGTGCACGATCGTGTGGTGCCGCGGACACAACAGGGCCAGGTTGGTCAGGTCCGTCGGGCCGCCGTCGCACCAGTGCCGGCAATGATGGGCGTCACACCAGGACGGCGGCCGCGAACAGCCGGGGAAGGTGCAGCCCCGGTCGCGCAGGTACAGCGCCATCAACAGCCCCGGGGTGACCAGCCGGCGGGTCCGGCCGAGGTCCAGCACCTCCGACCTGGACCCGAGCACGGCGGGGATGATGCCGGCCTCGCAGGCCAGCCTGCGGACCGTCTCCGGGGCCAGGAGGTCCCCGGTCAACGTGGTCCCGGCCCCGGTCAAACTCTTCAGGTCGCTCCAGTCCATCGTCACCACGACCGCGGCCTTGGCGGTGGTCGGGGCGGACCCGCCGGCGGCGGCGGCGCGGCGGCAGACCTCGACCAGCGCATCGGCCCGGCGCTGGTCGCTGGTGCGCAGGTCCGACCCGGACTCGGTCGAGGGTTGCGGTGCGGCCAGCGGCCCCAGGATCGCCTCCAGCACGGCTCGTCCTTCGGGGTCCAGCCGGAGCCGGTACTCGGCCATTCCGTCGTCGGGGTACGGCTGGGACAGGGACCGGCCGGACTTGAGTCGGTCCTCGCGGCGCTGGAACTCCCCCGACCGTCCGTACCGGGCGATCACCCGCGTCCGCAGCGCCCGGATCTGGGCCGGGCCGTCCGTCTCCGCGATCGCCACAAACCCCGACAGCACCGTCTCCGCGCACGCCGGGGTCAGCCGCGGCAGCAGCTTGTCCATCTCACCCAGCGCGACCGCCGCGTTACCCACCGGCACCCGCGCGGCCAGCACCGCTTCGGCCAGGGGGGCGTTGTCGGGCTGGGCGACCGCCTTGGCCACCTTGACCAGCGCCGCGGCGCCACCGGCCCGGTAGGACGGACCGAACTCACGCACCCACCCCGCCGCCGACGCCGCGTCCGAGGCCCGCACATGACCGCGGGACAGGGCCTGGTCCAGGACGGCGACCTTCAACGCGCCCAGCACCGCCTGCAGCCGGTCGATCTCCCCGAACCACGGCCCCAGCTCGGCCGACCCCACCTGGTGGACCTGGCCCACCAGTTCGCGGACCAACGGCACGCACGCCGCCAGCGCCGCCCGGTCCTCCTCGAAGCTGGTCCCCTCCATGACCCCAACCTAGACGCCACCACCGACAGCCCTACCGTCGCCAATACCTGTTATCCACAAGGTCTTTCGGCGTACACCCGAACGCGCCCGGCCACGTCCTGAACCCCGCGGCCGACCGCAGCCGCAGCGGGGACGCAGCGACGCGCTGCGGTACCCGGAGCGCGACGTACGGGCCCTCGGGCAAGCGGCTCCCGCGTGGGAGGGCGTCTCTCAGGCCGGTGTGATGCGCAGCAGCACGCGGTGGGAGCCGCCGGTCCGGAGCAGACGCTCGACCGCCATGACGAGGCGGAACTCCAGGCCGTACTTCGCGCGGAGCGTCTCCGTCAACCGCGCGCATGTCGCCGCATCGGTGATGACCGCGGCTACCCCTGGCACGGGCACCGAGGCATCGTCGACCCGCCCTCTCCGACTGCAGGGACGCATCTCGACCCGCGGGTTGGTGCGGAGGCGCTTGACCTTGCCACTCCCCGCCGGAGTGGTGACGATGAGGGCGTCACCGTCGCGCCCGATCCAGACCGGGGTCGGGACGCCGACACCCGACCGGCGGTACGTCGTGAGGGAGACGAACCTCTGGCTCCCCAGGTCGTCAAATGCAGAAGCGGTGGGCACGGGGCGAACGTACCCTGACGTGCATCGACCAGTCTCGGGGCCCGCGGTGCGTGCCCGCCGCCACTCCTGTGCTCGGCGATTCGGTCACCCTTCCCCCGCCCTCCCCGGCCCCGGCGGCCTGCGGCCTGCGGCCAGAAAGGTACGCCGCCCCGTGGCTGCGCGAGAGGCAGTCGGGCTGCCTCTTCAGACGGCAGCCACTGCCTAGCCGACGCCCTGGTCGATGATCCGCCACGGGTCGCGGTCGCTCTGTCGGCCCAGGGCATACCCCCAGTAGGTGTCGGTGTTGTCCGGGAAGTTCATGTCGTGGCCCTTGAGCATGAGCATGTCGACATCGACCTTGACGACCTGGCGCCAGCTGGTCCATGCCGTGCCGGGCCCACCGTCCGCCAGCGGCGGGTAGGTCTTGACCCGGCTGACCATCCAGGTGGGCTCGAACCGGCTCGCGCGCAGGAAACTATCCCCCGCACTGAGCGCGTTCATCGTGGCCACATCGTGCGCGGTGGAGGCGTCCAGGTACGCCCTGACCACCTGCTGCGGTGTCGCGTCGGCCGCTGGTAGTGGTACGTGCCGGACTGGTTCGGTGTACCGCCAAACCACGGCACCCAGGAGGAGGACGCCCAGCGCCACGGTGCGGACTGCCCATCCCCGCGCGGCGCGCCGGCTCCACGATTCGCGGCTCAACCGGTGAGGCCGATCGGGCGGTGTGGTCGAAGACACGGTGCCATGCGGACCATGTTGGCGTCTCCACCGGGCACATGTGGTGCTCTTCCGGCCCAGTGACGACCAACCGTTCTGACAAGCTAGAAGTTCGTCGCCATGTTGGTGAAGCGGCTGTAGTGGCCTTGGAAGGCCACGGTGATCGTGTCGGTCGGGCCGTTACGGTGCTTGGCGACGATCAGGTCGGCCTCACCCTCGCGCGGCGACTCCCGCTCGTAGAGGGACTCGCGGTGCAGCAGGATGACCATGTCGGCGTCCTGCTCGATGGAGCCGGACTCACGCAGGTCGCTCATCTGCGGCTTCTTGTCGGTGCGCTGCTCGGGGCCACGGTTGAGCTGGGAGAGCGCGATGACCGGCACCTCGAGCTCCTTGGCGAGCAGCTTCAGGGCACGGGAGAACTCCGAGACCTCCTGCTGGCGGGACTCGACGCGTTTGCCCGAGCTCATGAGCTGCAGGTAGTCGATGATCACGAGCTTGAGGTTGTGGCGCTGCTTGAGCCGGCGGCACTTGGCCCGGATCTCCATCAGGGACATGTTGGGGCTGTCGTCGATGAACAGCGGGGCGTCGGAAACCTCGCCCATGGTGCGCGCCAGGCGGGTCCAGTCCTCGTCGCGCATCGTCCCCTTACGCATGTGCTGCAGCTGGATGCCGGCCTCGGCCGAGAGCAGACGCATCGTGATCTCGGTGCGGCTCATCTCGAGGCTGAACACCACCGTCGCATGCTTGTGCTTGATCGCCGCTGACCGGGCGATGTCCAGCGCCCAGGTGGACTTGCCGACGGCGGGCCGGGCGGCGACGACGATCATCTGGCCGGGGTGCAGGCCGTTGGTGAGGGCGTCGAAGTCGGTGAAGCCGGTGGGCACGCCGACCATCTCGCCGCTGGAGCCGGACGCGTGCTCGATCTCGTCGACCGTGGCCTCGAGGACGTCGCCGAGGATGTGGTAGTCCTCGCCGCCGCGCTTGTCGGCGACCTGGTAGATCTCGGCCTGCGCTGCGTTGACGATGTCCTCGACGTCGCCGCCGCCCTGGCCGTAGCCCATCTGGACGATGCGGGTGCCGGCGTCGACGAGGCGGCGCAACACCGCGCGCTCGGCCACGATCTGGCCGTAGTAGCCGGCGTTGGCGGCCGTCGGGACCGAGGCGATGAGCTGGTGCAGGTAGGCCTGGCCGCCGACCCTGGACAGGTCGCCCCGCTTGGTCAGCTCGTCAGAGACGGTGATCGCGTCGGCCGGCTCCCCCCGACCGTAGAGGTCGAGGATCGCGTCGTAGATGAGCTCGTGCGCCGGACGGTAGAAGTCGTTGCTCTTGAGCACCTCCACGCAGTCGGCGATGGCGTCCTTGGACAGCAGCATGCCGCCGATGACGCTCTGCTCGGCGTGGACGTCCTGCGGAGGCACCCGGTCGTCGGGACCGTCACTGGGACCGGAGTAGCTGCTCACGTCAAGCTCGGCGATCGACACGCAGCATTCCTCTCGAACCTCGGCGACGTCCCTGTGTCGGACAGCAGACCAGAGAGGTCTGACATGCCCCTGCGGAGCGCTGTCCACCTCCATACGGACGAGGGGCAACGCTAGGTCCGACGGTCCCCCCACACCAAACACAGCCTGTGGATAAGTTGGGGACAACGTGTGCAGCGCGCCGGTCCTCTGTGTGCACAGTCTGGGGACAACCCTGTGAATTGAGCAGGGATACCGCGGGCGCCACGCATGACCACGTGCACAAACGCCATCCACCGCCTGTGGACGAAGAAAAAGTTCGGGCGCGTCCCGTCCACAGGTGCGTTCCGTCAAATGACGTAGAGGCTAAGGCCCCTCAGCCGCGGCCAGCGCTCTACACTCCGCCGCGCAGCCGGGCCCGGACAGACGGTGGGCACGGGCCGCGCCTTCGGTGCGTCCCGCCTCGTCCCCGACCTACGCCGCGACGCGCGGCACGCTGTACGACGAGCCGGGCCGCGCCGCGGAGCCGCCGGCGTTGCCGCCGAAGAACCGCCGAGGAGCGACCCCAGAGCCGTTGGCCGCGCCGTCGAGGAAGCCGCCGACAAGGCCGACGATCACGACGCCCGCGGGAGCCACCCGGCACCCCGTGCCTCGCCGTGGGCGTCGACGCAGCGATGCTCCCGCCGCGGGTGCGGCGGGAGCATCGGCGGAACGCTGGGGCAGGGTCAGGGAACGGTGACGACGACCTTGCCGCGGACGTGGCCTTCCTGGTTGGCCGCGAGCGCGTCGCCGGTCCGCTCCAGCGGGAAGGTCCGGGCGATCTCGACCTTCAGCCGCCCGTCGGCTACCAGTTGCAGCAGACGCGCCAGCATCGGCCCGTCGGGATGGACGAAGACGTACCGTCCACCGAGCTCCTGAACCGCCTCGGCGTCGATGATCGACGCGACCCGGCCGCCGTCGGCCATCAGCTTCGGGGTCGCGTCGAGCGCCTCCCCGCCGATGAGGTCGATCACGACGTCCACGCCCTCGGGGGCGAGGGCACGGACGTTCTGGACCAGCGCGTCGCCGTACGTCACCGGCTCCGCGCCGAGCCCGCGCAGGTAGTCGTGGTTGCGCTCGCTGGCCGTGCCGATCACCCGGGCGCCGCGCAGCGCGGCGAGCTGGACCGCGAACGAGCCGACGCCGCCGGCCGCCGCGTGCACCAGCACGGTGTCGCCCGCGCCCACCTCGGTCGCGTCGAGCAGCTGCTCGGCGGTCAGCCCGGCGAGCGGCAGCGCACCGGCCGTGGTCAGGTCGACGCCCTCGGGCACCTTGGCGTAGGCACGCTCGGGAACGGCCACCAGCTCGGCGTACGTGCCGTTCTGCACGTGGTCCTTGCGGGCGTACGCCGCGACACGGTCACCGGGCGCGACGCCGACGACGGCCGGGCCGACGGCCCTGACGGTGCCGGCGACGTCCCAACCCGGGATCATCGGCAGGTGGGAGGGGAAGGCGCCCTGCAGGTAGCCGGCGACGATCTTCCAGTCGACCGGGTTGATCCCTGCGGCGGCGACCTCCACCAGCAGCGAGTCCGGCCCGACGACCGGGTCGTCCACCTCCGCGACCTCCACGACGTCAGGGTCTCCGTACGAACGAATCAGCGCAGCTCTCATACCTGCGGCCAACACGGCGGCGCGGACCACGATTCCCCGCGGTCCCTACGCTGCTCCGGTGAGCACACCGGTCAGCCAGCAGCGCGACATCCTGCGCCTCGCGGTCCCCGCCTTCCTCGCCCTGGTCGCCGAACCGCTGTTCCTGCTGGCCGACTCGGCCATCGTCGGGCACCTGGGCACCGCCCCCCTGGCCGGGCTCGGCGTGGCCAGCGCGGCGCTGGTCACCGCGGCCAACGTGTTCGTCTTCCTGGCCTACGGCACCACCAGCATCGTCGCCCGCCAGCTGGGCGCCGGCTCCGAGCGCGCGGCCGTCGGGGCCGGCGTCGACGGCCTGTGGCTGGCCCTGGCCCTCGGCATCCCCACCGGCGCGGTGGTGGCGACGCTCGCCGGTCCCATCTGCGCGCTGTTCGGCTCGTCCGCGCAGGCCCTGGACCAGGCGGTGACCTACCTGCGGGTGTCCGCGGCCGGCATACCGGCCATGCTCGTCGTCCTTGCGGTCACCGGTGTCCTGCGAGGCCTGCAGGACACCCGGACGCCCCTGGTCGCCTCGGTCGCCGGTTTCGGCGCCAACATCGCGCTCAACCTGGTGCTGGTCTACGGCGCCGGGCTCGGGATCGCCGGCTCCGCCCTCGGGACCGTCCTCGCCCAGACCGGTATGGCGATCGCGCTCGTCGCCGTGGTCACGCGCCGGGCCCGCGCCCTGCAAGCGACCCTTCGCCCGCACCCCGGGCGGGTGCTCCGCGCGGCGGCCACGGGGGTGCCGCTGCTGGTGCGCACCATTGCCCTGCGGGCCGTCTTCCTCGTCACCACCTGGGTGGCCGCCGGCCTGGGCGACGTCCCGGTGGCCGCCTACCAGGTGTCCGTGACCGTGTGGAGCTTCCTCGCGTTCGCCCTGGACGCCCTCGCCATCGCCGGCCAGGCCCTGACCGGCAAGGCCCTCGGCGCCGGCGACGTGGCCAGCGCACGCTCGGCCACGCGGACCATGACGTGGTGGGGGGTCCTCGGTGGCGCGGTCCTCGGCGCCGTGGTGCTGGCGCTGCACCAGGTTCTGCCGGCGCTGTTCACCTCCGATCCCGCGGTGCAGCACGCGCTGGCCGCGGGGCTCGTGGTCGTCGCCGTCTCCCAGCCGCTGTCCGGGCTGGTGTTCGTCCTGGACGGCGTGCTCATCGGCGCCGGTGACGGGCGTTGGCTGGCCGGCGCCCAGGTGGCGGTGCTGCTGGCCTACCTCCCCATCGTGCTGTCGGTGCGCACCAGCCAGACCGCGCTGCTGGCCGCCTCGGACACTGCCGCGACGCAGGCCCATGCGGTCACGGCGCTCTGGTGGGCGGTGGTGGCGTTCATGGCGCTGCGCGGCCTGGCGCTGGGTTGGCGCGCCAGGGGCGACGCCTGGCTCGTGACCGGCGCCGCCCGCTGAGCCCGGAACCTGCCCGATCCTGGCCGACGGAACCCCCAGGTTCGCCGCCTCCGAGCCGGCGAAACCACGAGGTCTGCGGCACGAGGGGGTGGACAGGGGTGCCTGGCACCGGCGACGCTGGGCGCCCGCCCAACGTCAGACCACCGGGAGCGCCATGAGGATCGGACTGGTCGGCACCGGGCGCATCGGCTCCTTCCACGCCACGACGCTGCAGGCCCTCGACGGGGTCGATGCGGTGCTCGTCGCGGACGCGGACGCCGACCGGGCGCGCGCCCTGGCGGCAGCGACCGGCCTCGAAGCCGTGCCCGACGTGGACGCGCTCTACACCGAGGGCGTGGACGCGCTGGTGGTCACCGCGGCCACGGGCGCCCACGCCGCACTGGTGCACCAGGCGCTCGACCGCGAGGTGCCGGTGTTCTGTGAGAAGCCGGTCGCCCTCGACGTGCCCGGCACCCGCGAGGTCGTCGACCACGCCCAGCGCAGCCGGACCCCCGTGCAGGTCGGCTTCCAGCGGCGGTTCGACCTCGGCTACCGGGCGGCCCGGCAGGCGCTGCTCGACGGTGACCTCGGCTGGCTGCACACCGTGCGGGCCGTGACCGGGGACGAGAGCCCGCCCCCGGCGGCGTACATCGCCACGTCCGGCGGCCTGTTCCGCGACTGCAGCATCCACGACTTCGACATCCTGCGCTGGGTCACCGGCCGCGAGGTCGTCTCCGTCAGCGCGTTCGGCGCCAACCGGGGCGCTCCCTTCTTCGGCGAGGCCGGTGATGTCGACACCTGTGCGGCGCTGCTGCGCTTCGACGACGACCTGCTCGGCACGGTGACGGCCACGCGCTACAACGGCGCCGGGCACGACGTCCGGCTGGAGCTGTGCGGCTCGAAGGACGCCCGCTTCGTCGGGCTCGACGACCGCGCACCGACGCCGACCGCGGAGCGCTCGGTCTCCTGGCAGCGGGGACGGCCCTACGCCAGCTTCATGGAGCGCTTCCACGACGCCTACGTCGCCGAGCTCGCGTGCTTCGTCGACGTCGCCTCCGGGCGGACCGTCAACCCCTGTCCGCCCGCCGACGCCCTGGAGGCCCTCTACATCGCCGAGGCGTGCGAGCTGTCGCGTCACCGCGGCCGCCCGGTGGAGGTGGCGGAGGTCCGCGCGCAGCCGGCCGGGCTCTGACCGCACCCCCGTTTGGCCCTGACAGCACCCCGGTCGGCGCCTGACAGCAGGGCGGAGACCGGGACGCCGACCGGGATCAGACCCGGACGCCGAGCACCGAGCAGCGCGCCCGCAGCATCACGGTCTGGGCCGTGCTGCCGAGCACCAGCTTGCCGACCGCCGAGCGCTTCTTCAGCCCGACGACCACGAGGCTGGCCTTCTCCGCGTCCACCGCAGACAGGATGTCGTCCGCGGCGTCGCCGGAACGCTCCCGGTGCTGCACCTCGACGTCCACCCCGTCGGCCTTCAGGTCGGCGACGAGCCGCATCAGCGCCCCCGTTTGCGGATAGGTCGGGCCGACGCCGGACTCGCCGCGCGTGGAGCTGACGACCACGAGCTTCTCCGTGCGCAGCCGCGCCTCCTCGCCGGCCCGCGCGAGCGCCGCCTCACCCTCGGGAGTGGGGACGTAACCGACCACGATCGTCATGTGCACCTCACAGCAGAGCCGGACCGACCGCCGGGGCCGGGTCGGCCACGGCGGGACACCAGGAGGGAGCGCGTCGCCATCCGGCGCGTCATGACAGCCACCGCACCTGGGTCGCCTTGTGCTCGTCGTACGCCGCGCGGCCCGGACAGCGCGCTGGGCACGCCCACCTCCCAGAACGCACCCGCCTCCGTCCACGTCGAGGGGTGGGTGCGGCAGACCACCACCGCCGGCCGGCGGGTGCGCACGGCCTCCGCACGGGCCCGGCCGTACGCCGCCGCGAGGTCGCCGACCGACCCACCCTCGGGCACGTCCTCCACGGTGCAGCCGAGCGAGCGGGCGTGCGCGGCGAAGTCGACACGCACGCCGCCGAGCCCCGCGCCGGGGCCGGCCGCGTCGCTGAGCAGGTTGTTGAACCCGGGCGCGCCCTGACCGGTCTGCAGCCGGTGGATCACGGCGTAGCCGCCGTTGTCGCAGACCACCGCGACGAACGGGTGGCCGGCGAACGCCGCGGAGTAGAGCTCGGAGTTGAGCATGAGGTAGGAGCCGTCGCCCAGCAGCGTCGTGACGACCCCGCCCGGGTGGGTCCGGCCGCGGGCCATCGAGGCACCCCACGGCCCCGCGATCTCATAGCCCATGCAGGAGAAGCCGTACTCCAGGTCCATCGTCGAGCCCGAGGTGCCGTGCGCCGCCGGCGCACCTGCGGTGTCGACCGGGCCGCTGCGCCAGCCACCGTGCAGCTCGCCGGGCATGCCACCGGAGGAGACGACGACGTAGTCGTCCGGGCCGCTGGCGTCGTTGACCACGCCGACCACCTGCGCGTAGGTCAGCGACCCGTCAGGGGCCACCCCTTCACGCAACGTGTCGATGTGGGCGTCCCACGAGGCCTTCTCGCTCGCCGCACGCGCCGTCCACGCAGGGTCCACCGACCACCCGTGGAGGGCGGCTGCCAGCTCCCGCACGCTCTCCCGGGCGTCGCCCACGACCTCGTGCGAGCCGCGCTTGACGGCGTCGAAGCGGGCCGTGTTGACCCCGACGATGCGCACGTCCGGGGAGAACAGCGTCCACGACGCGGTGGTGAAGTCCTGCAGCCGCGTGCCGATCGCCACGACCACGTCGGCCTCGGCCGCCATGGTGTTGGCCGAGGCCGACCCGATGATCCCGAGCGGCCCGGCGTTCAGCGGGTGCGGCTCGGGCAACAGGGTGCGCCCGGCGACCGTCTCCACCACCGGCACGCCGTGCGCCGTCGCGAGCTCGAGCACCTCCGCCGCCGCACCGGAGTAGCGCACGCCGCCGCCGGAGACCAGCAGCGGTCGCCGTGCCGAGCGCAGGATCACCGCCGCCTCGGCCACCGACCGGACGTCGGGGCGCGGACGCGGCACGCGGTGCACCCGGGGCGTGAACATCGCCACCGGGAAGTCGTGCTCCTCGGCCTGCACGTCCTGGGGCAGGCACAGCACCACCGGCCCGGCGTCGGCCGGGTCGGTCAGCACCCGCGCCACCTGGGGCAGCGTGGTGAGGAGCTGCTCCGGGCGGGTGATCCGGTCGAAGTAGCGGGAGACCGCCCGGAACGCGTCGTTGACGCTGGTGGTGGGGTCGCCGAAGTGCTCGACCTGCTGCAGCACGGGGTCGGGCCCGCGTCCGGTGAACGTGTCGCCGGGCAGGAGCAGCACGGGCAGCCGGTTGGCGTGGGCCAGCCCCGCCGCCGTGACCATGTTGAGCGCCCCGGGACCGGCCGACGACGTCGCCGCCATGACCTGACGCCGGTCCATGGCCCGCGCGAAGCCGATCGCCGCGAGCGCCATGCCCTGCTCGTTCTGGCCGCGCCACGTCGGGAGCTCCTCCTGAGCGGCGTACAGGGCGGTGCCGAGGCCGAGCACGTTGCCGTGCCCGAAGATCGCGAACACGCCGGCGAACAAGGGCACTTCGGTGCCGTCGAGCAGCTCGGAGCGCTGTGCCACCATCCAGCGCACCAAGGCCTCAGCGGTGGTCAGCCGCACGGTCCCGGACGTGGGGGTGACGGCTACCCGCTCGGTGACCGTCATCGCCGACCTCCCGTCACGCCGGCGGCCGTGGCGGCCAGGATGTCGGCCGCCGCGTCGACGGCCCGGGCGACGTCGCCGTCGGGCGGGTAGAGCAGCGAGCGTCCGACGACCAGGCCGCGCACGGCGTCCTGACGCAGCGTCCTGCCCCAGGCGGCGAGGTCGGCCTCGGGGTCGGGTCCGGGCGCGCCGCCGAGCACCACGCACGGCAGGGTCGTCGCGCCGTAGACAACCTCCGGCTCGTCGCACGACGGCATCTTCAGCCACGTCCACGCGCTCGTCGTGCCCAGCGCGGAGGCGACCGTCACGGCCCGGGCCAGGGAGGCGGTGTCCTTGCGCAGGGCCAGCCGACCGGAGCTGTCGCGGTGGTAGGGCAGCGGCTCGACCATCGCCATCAGCTGGTGCTCGGCCAGCTCGCTCACGGCCCGCGCGCAGGCGTGCAGCGTCGGCGCGGTGCCGGCGTCCTCGTCGTCGATGCGCAGCAGCATCTTCCCGCCCTCGAGCCGGCAGGCCTTGATGCTGGCCGCGTCGTACCCGGTGAAGCGGTCGTCCATCGTCCAGGCGGCACCGTCGAGGCCCCCGCGGTTCATCGACCCGACGACGACCTTGCCCTCGAGGGCGCCGAGCAGCAGCAGCTCCTCGACGATGTCGGGCGAGCCGAGCGCCCCGTCGACGCCGGGCCGGGACAGGGCGGTCATCAGCCGCTCGAGCAGCCCGCGCCGGTCGGCCATCGCCATCGCGTCCGGCCCGGACGCCAGGGATCCCCGCGCGGGGTGGTCGGCCGCCACGAGGAAGATGGTGCCCCGTTCGGAGAGGAGCCCCTCGGGCCTCTTGCGGCTCGCGTAGGCCTCGGCCACCGCGGCGGGACGGGTGGCCCTGGTCTCCAGCAGCTCGCGCCACTGCTCGTCGCTGATCTGCTGCGCCATCATCGGGCTCCTTCCGGGAGCGTGGTCGTCGGGGTCGGGCCGCCGCTGGTCCCCTGCATGCGGGTCACGGCGCCTGCCACCGTCCGGCGACCATGGCCTCGAGCTCCTCGAGCGTGGGCATCGCGTCGGCACAGGCGAGCTGGGCGACGACGATCGCACCGGCGGCGTTGCCGTACTCGGCGATCCGCACCGGATCCCAGCCCGAGAGCAGGCCGTGCACCAGCGCCCCGCCGAAGGCGTCACCCGCGCCGAGCCCGCACACCACGTCGACCAGCTGCGGGGCGACGGTGTGCATCGCGTCGCGGGTCGCGACCAGGACGCCCTCGCCGCCCTTCTTCACCAGCGCCAGCTCCACCCCGTGGTCGAGCAGCCGCCGGGCGGCCTCCTCCGGGTCGGACGTGCCGACGGCCACCTCGGCCTCGGCGCGGTTGCCGACCACGACGTTCACGTGCTCGAGCATCAGCTCGTACTCGCGTCGGGCGTCCTGCGGCGAGGGCCAGAACATGGGCCGCCAGTCGAGGTCCAGGACGGTCCAGCGACCGGTCGCCGCATCGGGCCGGCCACGATGGGCCAGCAGGTCGAGCTGGGTCTGGCGCGCCGGCTCGGTCGAGACGCCGGTGCCGGTCACCCAGAGCAGCGGGACGTCGCGCACGAGGTCCCACGGGACGTCGTCCTTGGTCAGGGTCAGGTCCGGCGCGACGGGCAGCCGGTAGAACAGCAGCGGCGGGTCCTCGGGCGGGTCCAGCGCGCAGAAGACGATCGGCGTCAGCAGGTCCTCGGCCGTGCCGACGTGGCTGGCGTCCACGCCGAACCCCGCCAGCGCCTCGCGCACGAACGTCCCGAACGGGTCCGGCCCGACCTTGGTGAGGACGGCGACGCGGCGCCCGAGCCGGGTCGCCCCCACCGCGACGTTGGTCGCGGTGCCACCCAGCGACCGGGCGAACGTCGTCACCTGCGACAGCGGTACGCCGGTCTGCTGGGGATACAGGTCGACGCCGATGCGCCCGACGGTCAGGACCTCGGGGGTGCCCGGCTCGACGGGGCTCACCTCGCCCCCATGTGCTTCTCGATCTGCTCCCGCATGAAGAGGCTGGACTCGCGGGCGCGGTCCTCCCATGCGAACACGCAGGCGGTGGCGATGCCGTCGAAGCCGAGCCGCTCGAGCATCGAGAAGAACTCGTCCCAGTCCACCTCACCCTGTCCGATGTCGAGGTGCTGGTGGACCCGGGCGGTCGACCCGGGCGGGTTGACGATGTAGCGCAGGCCCGAGGAGGCGCGATGGTCGAAGGAGTCCGCGATGTGCAGGTGGGTGAGCAGGTCCCCCGCGTAGTCCATGATCCCGGTCATGTCGCCGCCCATGTGGAACGTGTGCGGCGCGCAGTACAGATAGGACACCAGCGGCGAGTCGATGCCGCGCACCATGTCGACCGCGACCTTGCCGTCCTCGACGAAGTCGTCGGGGTGCGGCTCCAGCCGCAGCTGCATGCCCTCGCGTTCGAACACCGGCAGCAGCTCCTCCATCGACCGCCAGAACTGCGCCTCGCTCCGGCTCGCCTGCTCGGGCCGGCCGTTGAACTCGGAGTTCATCACCGAGCAGCCGAGGTCGACGGTGATCTCGATCGCGCGCTTCCAGTACCGCACCGCCGCCTGACGCTCGTCCTCGTCCGGCCCGGACCACCGGTAGAGCGGCAGCACCGAGGCCACCTCGACCCCGGCGGCGTCCAGCGCCGCCTTGAACGCCGCGATGGTGTGGCGGTCGGCCCGCGGATGCAGGAAGAACGGCAGGAAGTCCTCCCGCGGCGAGAGCTCGATGTGCTGGTAGCCGAGCTCGGCGACGAGGCCGGGCAGCTCCGTCAGCGGGGTGGTGCGGAACATGTAGGGATCAAGGGCGATCTTCACGGGCACATCTCCTCGTGGGGCTCCGGCTCCGGCGACAGGTCAGCGGTAGAGGGCGGGGCGGTCCACCTGCTCGACCAGGACGCGCGAGCCCTCCGTGAGGGAGTGCACGGCGCAGCCAGCCACGACCGCGGCCGCGTAGCCGTCCCAGGAGCTGGGCCCCCGCACGACGCCGGCGCGCAGCCCGTCCGCCCACTCCTGCATCTCCTCGAGGTACGCGAGGTCGAACCGGACGCGCCAGTCGGCCGGGACCGCCTCGACCCGTCGCCCGCGCTGCAGCAGCGAGCTGCTGCTCGGGTTGTCCATGGAGACGGTGCCCTCGGAGCCGACGATCTCGCAGCGCACGTCGTAGCCGTACTGGCAGTTGACGAACACCTCGACGTCGATGACCGCGCCGTCGGTGAGCTCGAACAGCACCAGCTGCGGGTCGCGGACCCGGCCGGCGACGCGCGGGCTCGGCCGGCTGGCCACCACGGTGGTCGCCACCACCTCCTGGTCGAACAGCCACCGGATGGTGTCGATCTCGTGGATCACCGAGTCGGTCATCGCCATGTCGCTGGTGAACGTGTCGGGGACCGAGGCGTTGCGGTGCACCATGTGCGCGAGCAGCGGCTCGCCGATGCTGCCGTCGTCCATGGCCGCCTTGACCACGCGGTAGGCGCGGTCGTAGCGACGCATGAACCCCACCTGGACCAGCCGCCGCCCGAGGGCGACCTCGGCCGAGAGCACCTTCAGCGCGTCCTCACCGGTGGTGGCCAGCGGCTTCTCGCACAGCACCGGCTTGCCGGCGTCGATGCAGGCCAGCACCTGCTCGGCGTGCAGCGGTCCCGGGGAGGCGATCACGACGGCATCGACGTCCGCGGCGTCGACCAGGTCGGTCCAGGTGGCGAGCGCGGTGGCGCCCACCGACTCGGCCACCTCCGCCGCGCGCTGGGTCGCCACGTCGAAGACCGCGGTGACCGCCGCCCCCGACACCTGCGCCGACAGGCGTCGTACGTGGTCGGCGCCGATGTTGCCCGTGCCGATGACTCCGACTCGAAGTGTCACGTGGTGCTTCCTCTCGCGTTCCGGTGAGCAGGTGGTGGTGGGTACTGGGGCCTAGCGCTTCAGCTCGTGCGAGAGCTCGGTCAGCTCCTGGCCGCCGGCCATCTCGGCCGTCAGCTCGTCGAGGCTGACCTCGGAGCGGCGCTTGTCCAGCACGCACCGGCCCAGCTTGAGGATGATGAAGTGGTCCCCGACGAGGTAGGCGTGGTGCGGGTTGTGGGTGATGAACACGACGCCGAGGCCGGCGTCGCGGGCGGCCGCCGTGTACTTCAGGACGACCCCGGACTGCTTGACACCGAGCGCGGCCGTCGGCTCGTCGAGGATCAGCACCCGTGCGCCGAAGTAGACGGCCCGCGCGATGGCGACACACTGCCGCTGACCACCGGAGAGCGTGCCGATCGGCTGGTTGATGTCCTTGACGACGATGCCCATCTTGCGCAGCTCGGAGTCGGTGATCTCCTTCATCTCGTTGACCTTCAACGGAGCCAGTGGCCCCTTGCTGCTGACGAGCTCCGAGCCGAGGAAGAAGTTGCGCCACACCTCCATGAGGCTGACCACAGCGAGGTCCTGGTACACGGTGGCGATCCCGTGCCCGAGGGAGTCGCGGGGTGAGGCGAACTTCACCGCCTGCCCGTCAACCTTGAGCGTGCCGTCATTGTGCGGGTGCAGCCCAGAGATGATCTTGATCAGCGTGGACTTCCCGGCGCCGTTGTCACCGAGGACGCAGGTCACCTCTCCGGCGTTGACCGTCAGGTTGATGCCGCTCAGCGCGCGGATCGCCCCATAGGCCTTGCCTACGTCGATCATCTGGACGAGCGGTTCGCCCTGGTGCAGCGTGTGGTCGGCGTGCTCCGTGATGGTGTCGGTCATCTCAGCCCACCTTTCGTGTTGTCGAAAGCTTCTTGACGTAGAGGTTCACCATGACCGCGAGCAGGAGCATGACCCCGAGGAACGCCTTGAACCAGTTGGGGTCCCAACCGGCGTAGACGATGCAGAGACTCGTCATGCCGAAGATGAAGGCACCGAGGGCGACGCCGAGCGCGTTGCCGTAGCCGCCCGTGAGCATCGTGCCGCCCACGACCGCGGCGATGATGTAGAGGAACTCGTTACCCACGCCGTTGTTGGCCTGGAGGGTGCTGAACCGGTACAGGAAGTGCATGCCGGCGAACCAGGCGAGGAAGGACACCGTCATGAACAGGCCGATCTTCACACGGGTCACCGGGACACCGACCGCGCGTGCGGAGGCGGCGTTGCCGCCGACTGCGTAGATCCAGTTGCCGACCCTGGTGCGCTGCAGCACGTAGGCGGACAGCCCCGCGAACAGCAGCCACCAGATGACCGTGATGTTCAGGGTGACGGATCCGATCTGGAAGTCGTGGGCGAAGATCCAGCTCAGGGAGCCGAAGCCTTGCATCTGGTCGATGTTGGGGCTGGAGACCGAGCCCGTGACGAGCTTGGTGACACCGAGGTTGGCGCCCTGGAGGACGAAGAACGTCCCCAACGTGATCAGGAAGCTGGGAATGCCCGTTCTCATGACGAGGTAGCCGTTGAGGAACCCGACGGCAAGGCAGAAGACGAGCGACAGGACAGCGCCGACCCAGAGGTTGATGCCGAGCTGGTAGCAGAAGACGCCGTTCAGCAGTCCGGCAGAGGTCACCAGGACGCCGGCGGAGAGGTCGAACTCGCCTCCGATCATCAACATGCCCACGCCGACCGCGACGATTCCGATCGTGGAGGACTGGTAGAGGACGGTGAACAGGGCAGGCAGGCTGCGGAACGCCGGCGCGACGAGGAGGAAGAAGATGAAGATGACGATGGCCGCGACCAGCGCGCCGACCTCCGGGCGCCCCAGCAGCCGGCTCGACAGACCGACGGAAACCCGGTTGGAGGCCTCGGATGGCGCCGCCGGCGGTGGGTCGGTCCTCACGGGTGTGCTCATGACAGCTCCAGTGCTGTTCGGCGGGGGCCGGATCGGCACGACCCGGCCCCCACAGGAGGGTTAGCGGGTGTTCTGCTTCACGAACGGGAGGATCTGCGCGATGTTGCTCTTGTCGACGAACGACGGACCCGTCAGCACGGCCTTGCCACCGCCGAGGATGTTGCCGTTCTTCTTGAACAGGTACAGCTGGGTGATGGCCATGTAGCCCTGCAGGTATGGCTGCTGGTCGACGAAGAACTGGATCTTGCCGTCCTTCACGGCCTGAGCCGCGTCCGGGTTGGTGTCGAACGTGCCGATCTTCGCCGTGGACCCCGCGCCCTGCTCTGCCTTGATCGCGTCCAGAGCCTGCGGGGCGCCGAGGGTGACGATCCAGTTGATGGACTTGTCCTCGGACAGCTTCGCCTGGATGGCGGAGGTGACGGCTGAGTCGTCGGCGCCGTTGACCTGCATGTTCACGGTGTTGGGGAACGAGTCCTTCACGCCGGCGCAGCGGTCTTCCAGCGCCACGGACCCGGCCTGCTGGATGGTGCACAGGATCTTCGTGGCGCCCGCCGCAGCGGCCCTCTTGCCGACGGCCTGGCCGCCGAGCCGCTCGTCGGAGGCGAAGTGCGTCAGTGACCCAGCCTGCTGGAAGTAGTTGATCCCGGAGTTGAAGGTGTCGACGGGAATCCCCGCCGCGATGGCCTTCTTGATGGTCGGGATGAGTGCGTCCGGGGTGACCAGGGTGGTGGCGATGCCGTCGACCTTGGAGTCGATGGCGTTCTGGATGAGGACTGCCTGCTTGGTGGCATCGGGGTCAGCCGAGTACTTCAGCGTCGACCCCGTGTCCTTGGCGGCCTGCTGGGCCCCGGCCTTGATGCGGTCCCAGAAGGTGTCCCCGGGTGTCTCGTGGGTGATCATGGCGAAGGTGTAGCCAGAGTTGCCTCCGCCCCCGGCTGCGCCGCTGGCCGAAGAGCTGGTGCTGGGGGCGCCGCCGCTGCTGCAGGCCGCCAGGCCGGCCGCCAGGACTGTCGTCGTGGCCACGAGCATGGTGGTTCGCTTGCGCGAGAGACCTGGCTTCATGATGCCTTCCTTCTGTCGTGGCGGCGGCAGGACGCCGGGCCGTCCTTGAGGGTGGAACGTCATCGACGTCGGGGCGCGGGACCGAGCCCGCAGCCGTTGAGGTAGGAGCGGGTGCGCGTCGCCACCGGGAGGGGCACGTCGGGCTCGCAGGGGTAGAGGTCCTGCTCGACGATGGCGAACAGGTCGGCGTCGAGCCGCCCGAGCTCCTGCAGCAGGGGCTCCATCGCCGGGATCCCGGTCGGTGGCTCGACCATCGCGCCGAGCTTCACCGCGTCGGCGAACGACAGCGACTCCTCGCGCACCCGGCGGACGACCTCGGGGTCGACCTGCTTGAGGTGGACGTACCCGATCCGCTCGGGGAACGCGCGGATGATCTCGAGGTTGTCGCCGCCGCAGTAGGAGATGTGGCCGGTGTCGAGGCACAGCGAGACGGACGTGGAGTCGGTGTCCTGCAGCAGCCGCTCGACCCGCGGCTGGGTGTCGACGTGGCTGTCGGCGTGCGGGTGGAAGACCAGCTGCATGCCGGACTCCTCCTGCAGGACCTTGCCGAGCCGGGACATGCCGCTGACGAGGTCGTTCCACTGCGCCGGCTCCAGCTCGCCGGGCTCCAGGGCGCTGCCGCTGTGCATGTCCGTGTACTGCTCGGGCAGCAGGACGAGGTGGCGGGCGCCCAGCGCGGCCAGCAGCCGCGCCTCGGTCCGGCAGTCCTGCACCGCCTGCTCGTAGGCCTCCGCCCCGCGGTGCAGCCCGGCGAACACCGCCCCGCCGGAGAGCTGGAGCCCGCGCCGGCCCAGCTCGTCCTGCAGCTGCGCCGGGTCAGTGGGCAGGTAGCCGTAGGGACCGAGCTCGATCCAGCGGTAACCACCCTCGACGACCTCGTCGAGGAAGCGCTGCCAGGGCACCTGGTGCGGGTCGTCGGGGAACCAGACCCCCCACGAGTCCGGTGCGGTGCCGAGGCGCAGCCGCGAGAGGTCTGCGCCGGGTACGGGGGTCGTCGTCATCTGCGGCTCCTGGACGGTCTCGGCGTCACGCGGACGTGGGGAAGTGGAAGCTCGCCTCGGAGCTGTGCTCGACGTGCGGCCAGCGGGCGGTCACGACCTTGGCCCGCGTGTAGAACGACACGCCCTCTGGCCCGTGGACGTGCTTGTCGCCGAACAGCGAGTCCTTCCACCCGCCGAAGGAGTAGTAGGCCATGGGCACCGGCACCGGCACGTTGATGCCGATCATGCCGACGTGGACGCCGCGCTGGAACCGTCGGGCGGCCTCCCCGCTGTTGGTGAAGATCGCCGTGCCGTTGCCGTAGGGGTTGGCGTTGACCAGGGCGATCGCGTCGTCGACGGTCTCGACCCGCAGCACCGACAGCACCGGCCCGAAGATCTCCTGGGTGTAGACGTCCATGGCCGTCGTCACCTCGTCGATCACCGTGGGACCGACGAAGAAGCCGCCCTCGGCCCCGGGCACGACCAGGTCGCGCCCGTCCACGGTGATCCGGGCCCCCTGCTTCTCCCCGGTGCCGATGAGGTCGACGATGCGGGACCGGGACTCCGGGGTGATCACCGGGCCCATCTCGCTGGCCGGGTCGATGCCGGGGCCGACGGTGACCGCGGTGGCCCGGTCGTTCACGGCCTCGACGATGGCGTTCCCCGCCGCGCCGACGGCCACAGCGGCGGAGACGGCCATGCACCGCTCGCCGGCCGAGCCGAACGCCGCGGCAGCGAGGTGGTCCGCCGCGAAGTTGACGTCCGCGTCGGGCAGGACGACGGCGTGGTTCTTGGCGCCGCCGAGGGCCTGGACGCGCTTGCCGTTCGCCGTGGCCCGACGGTGGATGTGCTGCGCGATCGGGGTGGAGCCGACAAACGAGACCGCCGCGACGTCGGGGTGGTCCAGCAGCGTGTCCACGGCCTCCTTGTCACCGTGCACGACGTTGAAGACGCCGTCCGGCAGGCCGGCCTGCCGCCACAGCTCGGCCACGAGCAGCGATGGCGAGGGGTCGCGCTCGCTCGGCTTGAGGACGAAGGCGTTGCCGCAGGCGATGGCAACCGGGTGCATCCACATGGGGACCATCACCGGGAAGTTGAACGGCGTGATGCCGGCCACCACCCCGAGCGGCTCGCGGAACGAGTACGTGTCCACGTTCGTGGAGACCTGGTCCGAGAAGTCGCCTTTGAGCAGATGCGGTATGCCGCAGGCGAACTCGATGACCTCCAGCCCTCGCAGCACCTCGCCGCGGGCGTCGGAGAGGACCTTGCCGTGCTCGCTGGTGACCAGCTCGGCCAGCTCGTCCACGGAGGCGTTGACGAGCTCGCGGAAGGCGAAGAGCACCTTCGAGCGCCGGCTCAGCGACGCCTGGGACCACTCCTCGAACGCCTCGAGCCCACTGCGTACGGCGTCGTCGACGTCCTGTGCGCTGCCCAGCACCACCTGCCGCTGCTGCTCTCCGGTCGCGGGGTCCCACACCGGTGCGGTGCGGCTCGAGGTGCCTGAGGTGGTGGTGCCACCGATCCAGTGCTCAATGGTCTTCACAGGAGGAGCTCCTTGACGTCGGGCTGCGCCGGAGGTGCGGTGATCGAGGGGTTGCCGCGATGAGGAGAGGCGTCGTACGGCCGGTGCGCTGCACCGGGAGGGCCGGTGGGGTCCGGGGCTGAGCCCGGAAGGGGCCGGGGGCCGGAGCCCTCGGACCGGTGCGGGTCAGGGACTGTCCTGGTGACCCGGGTCACAAGTCATAGAAGCAGCCGCCCACGCCAGCGTCAATACTTTGTCCTGACATTCTTACAGTGCTGGGTGGTCAGGATGGCGGGACGGCCCTCAGCCGGTGGCGGCGAGGGTCAGCAGGTGGGCGATGCTGGCGCGCACGTCGGCCAGCGGCTCCTCGGCCGCACCCGCCGGGCGTCGACCCAGGATGGTGTCCTGCTCCAGGACGTACCACCCGGCGTAGCCGGCCGCCTCCAGCGAGCCGACGATGGCGGCGAGATCGATGTCCCCCTCGCCGAGCGGCCTGTACATCCCCTGCCGGACGGCCTCGGTGTAGCCGACCTCACCCGAGCGCACCCGTGCGGCCCAGCCGGCGTCGACGTCCTTGAGGTGGGTGTGCCGGATCCGCGCGGCGTGGTCGCGCGCCAGCGCCACGGGGTCCGCCCCGCCGATGAGCAGGTGCCCGGTGTCCAGGCACAGACCGATGGCACTGTCCTCGAGCACGCGCTGCACCTCGGCGGCGTCCTCCACCATCGTGCCGACGTGCGGGTGCAGGGTCGCGGTGACGCCCACCTCCATCGCCAGGTCGGCCAACCGGCCCAGGTTGCCCAGCAGCGTCGACCAGCCCGCCTCGTCCAGGACCGGGCGCGCGTCGTACCCCTCCTGTCCGGTCGCCGCGGCGAGCACCAGGGTGCGGGCCCCCGCCTCGACGAAGGCCTCCAGGGTGGCCCGGACTGCGGGAACGGGGTCGTGCGCCGGGTCGTGCAGGACCGCGGGGACGAACCCGCCAACGGCATGAAGACCGTTGTCCGCCAGTACTTTTGCCCTGGCGCCCGGCTCCTCCGGCAGGAAGCCCGCCGGCCCGAACTCCGTGGCCACGAGGCCCACCTCGCGCATCTGGTCGAGCACGGTGGCGGCGTCGTACTGCCACCCCCAGCCGGGCACCTCGCACACCCCCCACGAGATCGGCGCCGCGGCGATGCGCTCGCGCAGGGGGCGCCTCATGGCGTGACCTCGATGGTGTCCAGCGAGCTGGCGTGCATGCCCATGACCTCTCCGGGGCGAACGGCGTCGGACCTGCGCGACCGGCCCAGCGTGGTCGGGCCGACTCCGTGCTGTCAACCATATTGTCGTGACATTCTCACGTTGCGACATAGTCGGTGCCTCATTAGCATCAGCGCATGCCTGTGAGCCTGCCGGTCCAGATCGACCGCGCGAGCCCGGTGCCGCTCTACCACCAGCTGGCCGAGCAGCTCTCCGCCGCCATCGACACCGGGACGCTCAGCCCCGGTGACGCCTTCGAGAACGAGCTGGCGCTGGCCGAGCGGCTGGGCCTGTCCCGGCCGACCGTGCGCCGGGCCATCGCCGAGCTGGTGACGCAGGGGATGCTGGTCCGCCGGCGCGGCATCGGCACGACCGTCGCCAAGCAGATGGTGCACCGCCGCGCCGAGCTCACCAGCCTGTACGAGGACCTGGCGCGCGACGGTCGCCAGCCGCGCACCGAGGTGCTGAGCCTGGTCACCGACGCGCAGGACGAACGGGCCGCGGCGGCGTTCGGGCTCCCGCCGCACACCCCGCTGGTCGCCATGGTGCGGGTGCGCTACGCCGGCGACGCGCCCTTGGCGGTCCTGCGCAACTGGCTGCCGCCGCAGTTCGCCGACCTGACGCGCGAGCAGCTGCAGTCCGACGGTCTCTATGCCCTGCTGCGGGCCCGCGGCGTGCGGCCGGCGGTGGCGCGACAGACGATCGGCGCCCGCAACGCGGGCGTGGAGGACCGCAGGCTCCTGCGCCTGCGCAAGGCCGAGCCGCTGCTGACGATGACGCGCAGCGCGTACGACGCCGAGGGCGAGCCGGTCGAGTACGGCGACCACTGCTACCGCGCGGAGCAGTACGCGATCGACGTCACGGTCCACGAGCGCTGAGCGCCGGGCGAACGATCCCCGGAGGAGGCTGCCGCCCATGACCCACAGCCCGACAACCGCCGCCGCGATGAGGGAGGCGGCCGGCGCCCTCCTGTCGGCGCTGACGCCGGAGCAGCGCGTGCGCGCCACTGCGGCGTTCGACACACCGGACCGTCGGCAGTGGACCTACCTTCCCGGCTCCCGGCCGGGGCTCGCCCTGCGGGAGATGGGCGAGGAGCAGCAGCGCCTCGCGATGGCGCTGCTGGGCACCGGCCTCAGCGCGGCGGGCCACGGGACGGCGGCCGACATCATGGCGCTGGAGTCCGTGCTCGCGGACCTGGAGCGGTCCGCCGGCAAGGCCGGCTGGCAGCGCCGCCATCCCGGCCACTTCTGGGTGCGGGTCCTCGGCACGCCGGACCACCGGAGCCCCTGGGCATGGCGCGTGAACGGCCACCACCTCGCCGTACACATGACCCTCGTGGGCGACCGGCTGGCCGGCACCCCGCAGTTCTTCGGAGCCAACCCGGCCGTCGTGCCCGCCGGACCTGCCCGGGGGCTGCGCACCCTGCCGCTGGAGGAGGACCTGGCCCGTGAGCTGCTCGGGCTGCTGGACGGCGACCAGCTCGAGGTGGCCGTGACCGACCCGGTCGCGCCGGCCGACATTGCGACGCGGCGCGACCCGGTCGCCGACCCCTCCGTCGTTCCGCGCGGCCTCGCGCACGGTGAGATGCGGCCGGCACAGCGCCAGGTGTTCCAGCGCCTGCTCCGGCTCTACGTCGAACGGCTCACCCCCGCTCTCGCCGGGACCGCGTGGCAGCGCGTCACGGGGCCGGACCTGCACGCGACGACCTTCGCCTGGGCGGGGTCGCTGGAGCGGGGCGCCGGCCACTACTACGCGGTGCGGGCGCCGACGTTCCTGCTGGAGTACGACAACGTCCAGGACGACGCGAACCACGTCCACACCGTCTGGCGCGACCTGCGCGGCGACTGGGGTGCCGACCTCCTCGCCGCCCACCACGCCGGCCACGCCCCCGCCACCCCGCAAAGGTAGGGGTCCTGCGCGGCACCACCCCGCAAAAGTAGGGGTCCTGCGCGGCACCACCCCGCAAAGGTAGGGGTCCTGCGCGGCACCACCCCGCAAAAGTAGGGGTCCTGCGCGGCACCACCCCGCAAAAGTAGGGGTCCTGCGCGGCACCACCCCGCAAAGGTAGGGGTTGTGCGAGGTCCGAAAGGTCAGCGGCGACCCTCGAACGGCAGCCGGGGATCGACCTTCTGCGACTGCCACGTCTCGCGGACCCACGCATGCTCGGGGTCGTCGCAGATGAGCCACTGACGCTCGGTCCCGGGGCCGGCCATGACGTTGAGGTAGTACATGTCGTAGCCGGGCGGGGCCATCGAGGGACCGTGCCAGCCGTGCGGCACGAGGACGACGTCGCCCGTGCGCACCTCGGCCATCACGTTGATCGGCCGGAGTCGCGTGCCGTAGACGCGCTGGTAGCCAAACGGTCGGGAACCCCGTGACATCGAGGCGTCGGCCCCCCGCATCTCGAAGTAGTAGATCTCCTCGAGCTCGCTCTCGCGGTCCTCGTGCTCCTCGTCGTGCTTGTGCGGCGGGTAGGAGGACCAGTTCCCCGCCGGGGTCAGCACCTCACAGGCGATCATCGAGTCCGCGTTGAGCACGTCCGGCGTGCCGAAGTTGCGGACCTGGCGGGAGGCCTGGCCGGCGCCCCGGAGCTCGGTCACCACCTCCTCGGCGGGGATGCGGCGGAACGGCAGCTGGTTCTCGGCCTTGGCGTGGGGCATGGCCAGCCGGGCGCCGGCGGTGCTGACGACGGCGAAGCGCGACATGCGCGGGACGTAGGCGAAGTCGGTCGGGCCGGCGAACGGGTCACGGCGGCCGTCGAGGAAGAGGACCTTGTCGCCGGACGCGGACTCCACCCTGCACTTGCCGGCCAGCGGCAGCACGAGCCACTCGCAGTCCCCGGTCCTGATCTCGCGGCGCTCACCGGGGGCGAGGGTGAGGACGTTCAGGCCGGTGTGCTCCCAACCCGCTTCCCTCGGGCCGAGCGCGACGTCGAAACCGTGCCGCGAGGCTGATCCAGCCGGCCGGAACCACTCACTCATGGGATACCTCCGTCGAACTCCGCGGACCGTCGCCGTCAGTGCCCAGCGTGCACCCCGAACCTGTGCTTGCACAGGGGTCGTCTCTGGGCAGCGGCCGCTGGGCGGATCCGCCGCGGCAGGGAACGACGACGGGGCCCGGTTCCACGTGGAACCGGGCCCCGTCGGGGTGTGCGTGCGGCGGATCGCTGGGAGGCGACCGCCAGGTGGGGCAGCGTCAGCCGGCGACGACCGAGAGGGCCACCGTCGCCTGGACCTCGGGGTGCAGACGCACGAGCGCCTGGTGGGTCCCCGTGGACTTGATCGGGTTGACGATCTCGATCTTGCGGCGGTCCAGCTGCGGGCCGCCGGCGGCCTTGACCGCGTCGGCGACGTCGCCCTGGGTGACGGCGCCGAAGAGGCGTCCGCCCTGGCCGGCCTTGGCCGAGACGGTGACCGTCGTGGCCTCGAGCTGGCCCTTGATCTGCTTGGCCTCGTCCAGGGACTTGACCTCGCGGACCTCACGGCCCTTGCGGATCGCGGCGACCTGCTTCTCGAAGCCCTTGGTCCAGGGCGTGGCCAGGCCGCGGGGGAAGAGGAAGTTGCGGGCGTAGCCGTCCTTGACCTCCACGACCTCCCCGGCCGTGCCGAGACCCGACACCTCGTGGGTAAGAATCAGTTTCATTTCAGCGTCTCCTTGGTAACTCGGTGTGCTGACTCAGCGAGCCGAGCTGGAGTAGGGCAGCAGCGCCATCTCGCGGGCGTTCTTCACGGCCGTGGCGATGAGCCGCTGCTCCTGGGTGGACACACCGGTCACCCGGCGAGCGCGGATCTTGCCGCGGTCGGAGATGAACTTGCGCAGGAGCGCGGTGTCCTTGTAGTCGATGTTCTCGACCTTCGCCGCCTTGAGCGGGTTGGCCTTCTTCTTGGGCTTGCGCACTACGGGCTTGGCCATCGTGGTGCTCTCCGTTCTGTGAGAGCCCGGAGTTTCTCGCTCCGGGATGGGATCGTGAGTGGCCGGGCATGCGCCCGGCCGGTGCGGGCCGGTCCTTCCCGAAGGAAGGGAACCGCCTCGCGAAGGGACCGCGCTGGTGCTCCAGCCCGGCCCCGCATGGGCCTAGAAGGGCGGCTCGTCGTACGACGGGGAGTTGCCCCAGCCGCCCTGTTGGCCGCCTCCACCGCCGGCGCCGCTGGACGCGCCACCCGCTGCCGGCCCGGTGGCCCAGGGGTCGCTCTCGGTGGAGCCGCCGCCCTGCTGACCGCCGAAGCCACCGCCGGAGCCGCCGCCCTGCTGGCCGCCGAAGCCGCCACCGCCACCGCCACCGCGCTGGGTGCGGTTGACCTTGGCCGTGGCGTAGCGCAGCGACGGACCCACCTCGTCGACCTCCATCTCGACCACGGTGCGCTTCTCGCCTTCCTTGGTCTCGTAGGAGCGGGACTTCAGCCGGCCGGAGACGATGACGCGGGTGCCCCGGGCGAGGGACTCGGCGACGTTCTCCGCCGCGTCACGCCACACGGAGCAGCGCATGAACAGCGTCTCGCCGTCCTTCCACTCGTTGCTCTGCCGGTCGAACTGACGCGGCGTCGAGGCAACGGTGAAGTTGGCCACCGCGGCGCCGGACGGGGTGAACCGCAGCTCCGGGTCGCCGGTGATGTTGCCGATAACGGTGATGATGGTGTCGCCAGCCATGTCGACTCCCTGCTTCTCGTCGGTGTCGGTGTCGGAGGGGAAGGGGGCTCAGGCGCCGGGGCGCAGGAGCTTGGTCCGCAGGACCGACTCGTTGAGGCCGAGCTGGCGGTCCAGCTCCTTGGCCGTGGCCGACTCGGCGGTCATGTTGATGACGGCGTAGATGCCCTCGGACTTCTTCTTGATCTCGTAGGCCAGACGGCGACGGCCCCAGATGTCGACCTTGTCCACGGTGCCCCCGTCCTTGGTGACGACCGACAGGAACTTGTCGAGCGAGGGCTGGACCGTGCGCTCTTCGAGCTCGGGGTCGAGGATGATCATGAGTTCGTACTGACGCATGCTGATAACCCACCTCCTTTGGACTATGCGGTCACGGTCTCTCCGTGACAGGAGGGTTGCAGCGTCCCACCGGACCGGACCCTGTCAGCAGCCACCGACAGGCCCGAGGGCGCTGCCGGCGAGGACGGACGGGGGTGTCGCGGCGAACCTCAGGAGGATACCGGCAACCCGGCGCCGCACTGAAATCGCCGTCCACAGCCCGCAGGCGCGGCCGAAGCCTCACCTGGCAGAACCCCCAGGTTTGCATGGCCCCCACCTGCAGAACCCCCAGGTTTGCGGGGAGGGCACCCGCAGAACCCCCAGGTTTGCATGGCGCCCACCCGCAGAACCCCCAGGTTTGCGGGAAGGGGTCAGTCGAGTCGGACCAGGAAGCGGTCGGGGGCCGCGGCCATCGGCCCGGCCAGCTCGTCCACCTCGTCCACCTCGTCCAGCTCGTCCAGCGGGTGCCCGTCCTCCACCTCGTCGGCCGACCCCGCTGAGCCGCCCTCCTGCAGGACCGGCCCCCGGGACGCCGCGAGGAGCCAGACCCGGACGGCGAGGTAGACGACCGCCGCCACCCGCGCGAGGACGAACACCGCGTAGTCGGGAGCCGGCAGGCCGCGGTCGGGGGTGGTCAGCCCGGCGATGTACAGCCACACCGCCACGAAGTACGCCGCCTCCGCTCCGGCCCAGATCAGGTGGTCGCGCCACCTCAGCCCGACGAGCGCGACGAGGGGCAGCAGCCACAGGCTCGCCTGGGGGGTCAGCGTCGTACTGGTCACGAGCACGATCGCCAGCATGACCAGGGACACCTCGGCGACGGCGGGTCGCCGCCGCGGGGTGAGGGCCAGGACCGCGCCGACCGCGAGCGCGAGGACCCACCCCAGCACGGCGAGGGCCGTGACCGCCCCGCGCGGCAGGCCGTGACCGAACAGCATCGGCACCATCCAGGGCGAGCCGTAGCTGGCCCCGGCAGACCACCAACCCCGGTAGGACGCGAGCACCCCGCTCCCGCTGAGCAGCCAGGGCAGCGTGAGAACCAGCAGCGTGGCCAGCGCGGTGCCGGCCAGGGTGGCGAACGCGCGCAGCCGGCCCGAGCGCAGCGCGAGCAGCCCGACCGCCATCAGCACGACCAGGGCATAGCTGCGGGTGCCGATCGCCAGCCCGAGCAGCACCCCTGCCACCGGCACCAACCGCCGGCCCCACGCGTACAGCGCGAGCGAGGCCAGCAGCACGCCCAGCAGGTCGGTGGAGACCAGCGCCACCAGCACCAGCAGCGGGCTGAACGCGACGTGCGCGGCGTTCCACGGCATGCGCCGCGCCGAGGCGGCCGTGACCCACACCAGGACCGCCACCAGCACGGCCACGACCAGCGCCCACAGCACGAAGTACCACTGCAGCTGCGAGCGCCCGCTCCCCGGCACGAGCAGCCCGACCAGCCACATCGCCAGCCCCGAGACGACCGGCTGGTCCAGCACCCGCTCACCGGCCGCGCCGAGGTACGGCGTGATGCCGCGCGAGAGCCCCGAGCTCTGCCAGGTCACCGGCAGGTCCGAGTAGCAGGCGTGCCAGAACTGGTCGGGGCCCCTCCAGCCGACCTTCAGGCAGTGGGCCTTCTGGGCGACCCCGAGCGCCACGACGAAGCTGGACGCCGCGGCGAGCAGGGCCGCCACGACCGGCCAGGGCCGCGCATGGCCCGGCCCCAGCGCGGCGTACCGGCCGACCGGGCCTCCCACGACCTCGCTGGCGGCGGCGA
Organism: uncultured Actinomycetota bacterium; assembly: GCA_963696105.1. Lineage (GTDB taxonomy): Bacteria > Actinomycetota > Actinomycetes > Actinomycetales > Dermatophilaceae > CAVRTM01. The sequence continues at coordinate 1,243,670 of CAVOIP010000005.1, read as the reverse complement.
CCACCGGGTCCCTGCGGCTGGGCGGGGCGAGGGGGTCAACGGGCGCCGGCATGGCTCGCAGACTAGTTCGCCGCGCCCGCCCTAGTGCCCCGCGCCCGTCCCGGCGGCCGTGCTCGTGGCGGACGGCCGGGCCCTGGCCCCCTGGACCGGGGCGGCCGCCGTGGTCGGCGCAGGCCCGACCGGGTTCCTCGCCGTCTTCGACGTCGGGGAGGTCCGCGGCTTCGGCGCGGTGCTGCTCGGCGACGGCTTCTGGGTCGACGTGGTGCTGCTCGGGCTCGGGGTGCTGCTCGAGCTGGTCGGGCTGCTGGACGTCGTGGTGCTCGAGCTGCTGGACGTCGACGGCTGCGACGTGGTGGAGGACTGCGACGTGGTCGAGGACGTCGTCGTCGGGGTCGCCACCTGGTTGTCACCCACCCCGGTACGGGCGGGAAAGTCCACCGTCTTGGTGCCCTTCAGGGCACCCTCCATGAACGCGGTCCAGATCTTCACCGGGAACGTGCCACCGGTCAGCTCACCGAAGCCGGCGATGTTCTGCATCGGCTTGGGCTTGCCGCCCACGTCGTTGTAGATGCCGACCGCCGCCGTGAGCTGGGGGGTGAACCCGTCGAACCAGACCGCCTTGTTCTCGGTCGTCGTACCGGTCTTGCCCGCGGCCGGCCGGCCGAGCGCCAGCGCGCCCTGCCCGGTGCCCTCGGTGACGACGTGGGTCAGGGCCTCCGTGGCGTCGATGGCCACGTCCTGGTCGAACGCGACCTTGGTCTGCTTCTGGGCCTGGTAGTTGACCGTGCCGTCCACGCTGGTCACCTTCTTGACCAGGTACGGCGTCGCCCGCAGCCCCTTGGCCGCGATCGTCGCGTAGGCGTTGGCCATGTCGAGGACGTGCGGGTTCGCCGTACCGAAGATGTTGGACAGGTTGTCCTGCAGGCCGATGGTGTTGGCCGGCAGCCCCGCGGCGATGGCCGCCTCACGGGTCTTGTCGGCGCCGACCTGGATGTTGAGCCGGGCGAAGACGGTGTTGACCGAGTGCGCGAGCGCGGTCTGCAGGTCGATGTTGCCGAACTGCTCGTCGGCGAAGTTGCGCACGAGGCCCTTGTCGCCCGCTCCGAACTCGGGGAACCGCTGCGGGCTCCAGCCCGGGAAGGTGGTGTGCGTGCTGATCCCCTGCTCGAGCGCGGCGATGAGGCCGAATGCCTTGAACGTCGAGCCGGCCTGCATCGTCGCGCCGGTGGCCGAGCTGAGCTGGATCTTGGAGTAGTCCTTGCCGCCGTACATCGCCACGATCGCGCCGTCGCCGGGCTTGATCGCGACCAGCCCGGTCTGCAGCGTGGACGTGCCCGGCCCGGTCGGCATGTTGTCCTGCACGGCCTGGACCGCCGCGTCCTGGGCCGGCTTGTCGATCGTGGTCGTGATCCGCAGGCCGCCCCGGTCGAGCTCGGCCTGGGTCAGCTTGAGCTTGGTGGTGAGCTCCTGCTGCACGTCCGCGGTGATGTAGCCGATCGATCCGGGCCGCTTGTGGCGGGCCTTGGCCGAGAGCACCTTGGGGAAGGTCGTCCTGGCGCGCTGGGCCGGGGTCAGCCAGCCCTGGCTCACCATCCCGTCGAGGACGTAGCGCACCCGGGCCTGGGCGTTCTTCTTCTGCTGGGCCCCCAGGGAGGGGTCGTAGTAGCCCGGCCCGCGGACCACAGAGGCCAGCAGCGCACCCTCGCCGACGGTGAGCTGGGAGACGTCCTTGCCGAAGTAGGCCTTGGCAGCGGTCTGGATGCCATAGGCGCCGCGGCCGTAGTAGATGGTGTTGAGGTAGTCGCCCAGGATCTCGGACTTGGACTTCTGCTGGTCGATCTTGAGGGAGATGATCAGCTCCTTGCCCTTGCGGGTCAGCGTCTGGTCCTGGGTGAGGAAGTAGTTCTTGACGTACTGCTGGGTGATCGTCGACCCGCCCTGGGTCGGGCCGCCCTTGATCGCCGCGACGATCGCGCGGCCGATGCCGGTGGGGCTGACCCCGCTGTTCTGGTAGAAGCTGCGGTCCTCGGCGGCGAGCACGGCGTGCTGCACCTGGACCGGCACCTTCGAGAGCGGCACCGACTCGCGGTTGCCGTCGACCTGGGTGATCCGGTCCATCTCGGTCTTGCCGTCGGCGTAGTAGATGACCGACGCCTGGGCCTCGGCCAGCTGGTTCGGCGAGGGCACCCCGATCGCGACCCAGGCCACTGCCACCACGGCCACCCCGGCCAGGAAGAGCCCCAGCAGCGTCAGCAGGATGCGCTTGAGGGTGAAGAAGCGGCGCCAGCCCTTCGGACGGGGGGCCGGACGCCGGGTCGGGCGGCCGGCGGTGCGGGTGGTCTTGGCGTTCACGGATCTTCTTTCCTCAGGGGTGCTCGGCCGGGCGGGCGCGGCGACGCGCCCCGCAGGCAACCGAACCAGTATGACCGCGCAGGGTGGGTGCCTCGTCCTTTGTGCCCGCGCCACCCCCTTCCCATGCGGGCTGCCGTCCCCGCGCAACGACGGTGCACTGGATATATCGCTTCGATATATCCAGTGCTACTGTGACCGAACATAGTGCGACTTTGTCAGGTCGAGCCCCGGGGAAGGAGCCGCATGAGCCGCCGCAGCGCCCTGCTCGAGCTCGCGATCCTCGGGCTCCTGCACGACTCCCCGATGCACGGCTACGAGCTGCGCAAGCGCCTCAACGCCGTGCTCGGCGCGTTCCGGCCGCTGTCCTACGGCACGCTCTACCCCTGCCTGCGCGACCTGTCCGGCCGCGGCTGGATCACCGGGGCCTCCGGTACGGCGTCGTCGGTCGCCCCCGCGGGGCCGACCAGCCGGCGGGCCCGGATCGTCTACGAGCTGACGGCCGCGGGCAAGGACCAGTTCCAGTCCCTGATCTCCCAGTCCGGTCCGTCCGCCTGGGAGGACGAGACGTTCGACGTGCACTTCGCCTTCTTCTCCCGCACCCAGGCCGAGGTGCGGCTGCGCATCCTGGAGGGTCGCCGGAGCCGGCTCGAGGAGCGGCTGGAGGCGATCCGGGCCGCGGCGGCCCGGGGCCGCGAGCGCCTGGACCTCTACACCGCCGAGCTGCAGCGGCACGGGCTGGACTCCGCGGAGCGCGAGGTGCGCTGGCTGTCGGAGCTGATCGAGACCGAGCGCTCGTCCGGCGCCGGCCTCGCGCCTCCGGCCACCCCCTCGGCCGAGACGCAGCCCCCGAAGCCTCCGCCCGGCGGCAGCCCAGCCGCCGGCCCCGCCTGACCATCCGCCATACCCCTCTTTCGAAGGAGAACCCCATGGGATCCGTGCGCGTCGCCATCGTCGGCGTCGGCAACTGCGCCAGCTCGCTGGTGCAGGGAGTCGAGTACTACAAGGACGCAGACCCGAGCGGCAAGGTGCCCGGGCTGATGCACGTGAAGTTCGGGGAGTACCACGTCAACGACGTGCAGTTCGTCGCCGCGTTCGACGTCGACGCCAAGAAGGTCGGCTTCGACCTGGCCGACGCGATCAACGCCTCCGAGAACAACACCATCAAGATCGCCGAGGTCCCCCCGACCGGCGTGACCGTCCAGCGTGGCGTGACCAACGACGGCCTGGGCAAGTACTACCGCCTGACCATCGAGGAGTCCGAGGCCGAGCCGGTCGACATCGTCCAGGCGCTCAAGGACGCCAAGGCCGACGTGCTCGTCTCCTACCTGCCGGTGGGCTCTGAGGTCGCCGACAAGTACTACGCCCAGTGCGCCATCGACGCGGGCGTGGCCTTCGTCAACGCCCTGCCGGTCTTCATCGCCTCCGACCCCGAGTGGGCCGCGAAGTTCGAGGCCGCCGGCGTGCCGATCATCGGTGACGACATCAAGAGCCAGGTCGGTGCCACCATCACCCACCGGGTCATGGCCAAGCTGTTCGAGGACCGCGGCGTCGTGCTGGACCGCACCTACCAGCTCAACGTCGGCGGCAACATGGACTTCAAGAACATGCTCGAGCGCGACCGCCTGGAGTCCAAGAAGATCTCCAAGACCCAGGCCGTCACCAGCAACATCGAGCACGACCTCGGCGAGCGCAACGTCCACATCGGCCCCAGCGACTACGTCCAGTGGCTCGACGACCGCAAGTGGGCCTACGTCCGCCTCGAGGGCCGCGCGTTCGGCGACGTGCCGCTGAACCTGGAGTACAAGCTCGAGGTCTGGGACTCCCCCAACTCGGCCGGCATCATCATCGACGCCATCCGCGCGGCCAAGATCGCCAAGGACCGGGGCATCGGCGGCGCGCTGCTGTCCGCCTCGTCCTACCTGATGAAGTCTCCGCCGGTGCAGCGCCCCGACGACGAGGGCGCCGCCTCCGTCGAGGCCTTCATCCAGGGCACCGTCGAGCGGTAACCACCGGCTCGTCGTACAGCGCTCTCCGCCGACGGCGGGGTCGGTCCGTTCACCACGGAGCGGCCCCGCCGTCTGTCGGGTCGTCGAGCTGCCCTCCGCCACCCCCAGCACGGTCCGAGCGGCGGGCCGCTGCCGGTCGAGGTTGCCGGGAGCCACGTGCCGTCGCCCGAGCCGGAGCCCCGGTCGCGGCAGCTACCCGGGCGCGGTCTCGGTGTGGGCCAGGGCGAGCAGGTCGTCGTACCGGCCCTCGCGCAGCAGTGCGGAACGGACCTGGAGCCGCTCGGGCAGTGGCTCCCAGATGCCCGGGCTGGTGAACAGGTCCAGGGCGAGCACGCGCACCTCGTCGCAGAGCTCGCGGCGGTAACCCTCGTCGTGGGTGAGGAACCCCTTGCCGCCCAGGCGCCCGAGCATCTCCACGCGGTACCACCGCCGAAGCACCCGGTCCCGCACCGCGCTCGGCTCGGTCAGCGACAGCGTCAGCTCGGCCGCCTCACGCACGCTGCGGTAGTAGTCAGCCGGGCGGTAGGGCTCGAAGGAGATGTTGCCACCGTCGTCACGGCGGGCGTGGTGGTAACACGGGTAGTCCGACAGCACGGAGACCACCTCGGCCCGGAGGTACGCCTCGACCACGAACAGGTGGTCCTCCAGGCGTCGCCGGCCCTCGGCAAAGCGGAGCCGGTGCCGGTCCAGGAACGCGGTCCGGAACATCTTGTGGCAGGTCAGGCTGTCCATGATCGGGGCGTCCGCAATGCCGACCCGGTCGCGGTTGCGCTCGAACAGCACCTTGGGGACCGAGCGGCCGTGACCGACGATCTTGCCGATCAAGACGTCGGCGTCCTGGCGGCTGGCCATGTCGTACATCCGCTCCAGCGCCTGGCGCCCGAGCCAGTCGTCCGCGTCCACGAAGTACACGTACTCGCCGGAGGCGGCGTCCATGCCGAGGTTGCGCGGGCGACCCGGCCAGCCGGAGTTGGCGATGTGCAGCACCCGGACGTGCGGGTGGAGCGAGGCCAGCTCGTCGAAGCGGGCGGGGGTGTCATCGGTCGACCCGTCGTCGACGAAGATCACCTCGAACTCGTCCGTCGGCAGTGACTGCGACATCAACGACGCGATCAGCGGCTCGACATAGCGCCCCGCGTTGTAGGACGCGACGACGACGCTGACCTTGACCCCCATGCCTTGTCCACCCCCGGTCGCGGCGTGCTGCTGGGCGGTCCCGTGACGGCCCGTGGGGAGAAACCTAGCCGCGCCAGGGGCCGCGACCGCGAACATTGGCGCCCGCCGTGTCGACCTCCCGCAGGTGGATCAGTCGGCCAGGTGGGCCAGCAGCGGCAGGGTGCTCGGGACGTCGTCGACAACCACCGCGTCCACCCCGGCTTCCAGCAGCTCCATCGCCCGGGCGACCGGCGGGGTCCAGGCCAGCACTTCCAGGCCGGCTTGGTGCGCAACGGCGATCGACTCCTTGGCCGGCAGGTGGAACGGCGCCCGGTCCAGCTCGTTCGGCCCGAACGAGGTCCAGTGGGCGCCCACCACCTCGACCCCGAGGTGTGCCGCGGCCGGGATCGCCTTGCGCAGCGGGAAGCCGACCCATGTCAGCAGGCCCAACGCCACCTCGGGCGCGTGCTCGCGCAGGATCAGCAGCGCGGACGGGTCGAACGAGGAGACGAACAGCCCGCGCTCCTGCGCCATCCGGGCGGCGACCGGCGCGAGCAGGGCCGCCGTCGTCTCCGCCGCCGGCCGCAGGGCGTCCTCCAGGGAGGTCTTGAGGTCCAGGTCCAGCGAGATCTGCGGCGGCAGCCCGTCCAACAGCTCCTCCAGCGGTGCGGCGCCGCGGGCGCGGGCCTCGGCCAGCGTGAGCGTCGCTGTGAAGGCGCCGTCGGCATGGGTGGGGAAGTGCCCGCCCACCAGCGCACCGTCGGCGCAGCGGCGCACGTCAAGCTCCAGCCAGCGCAGCCCGGCCGCTACCGCGTGCCGGAACGACGCGCCGGTGTTCTCCTCGTGCCCACCGACGCTCCCGCGTCCTGAGCCCCGGTGGCCCAGGACGCTGGGCCGTCCCCGAAGACCCGTCGCCGGCCCTGCTCCTGCCCCTCTGTCCCCGCCACGTCGATCACCCCTCGCTCCAACAACGCGATGGCCCGCGACACCACCATGACACGATGACAGCGTGTCGAGCGCTCCTTCCCGCAGATGCGACGGGACACCGGCGCCGGTCCTGCAGCCGCCACCGCAGCCGGGGGTCCGCGGCCTGCTGTCCGGGGCGCCGTACCGTCGTCTGCTCGCGGTGCGGCTGACCACCCAGCTGGGCGACGGCGCGTTCGAGGTGGCGCTCGCGTCGCTGTTCTTCTTCTCGCCCGAGCGGGCCACGACCGCCGGCGGCATCGCACTGGCCTTCGCCGTGCTGACGCTGCCGTTCACGCTGGTCGGCCCGTGGGCCGGAGTGCCGCTGGACCGCTGGTCGCGCCGTAACGTCCTGGTGCTCGGCAACCTCGTCCGCGCGGCGCTCGTGCTGGTCGTCGCCGCGCTCGTGGCCACGGGCCGGCAGGGCCTCCCCCTGTACGCCGTCGTGCTGCTCTGCGTCAGCATCAACCGGTTCCTGCTCTCGGCCCTGTCGGCCGGGCTGCCGCACGTCGTCGCGCCCCGCTCGCTGGTCACCGCCAACGCCGTCACCCCGACGCTCGGCACGGCGGCGGCCCTGGTCGGCAGCGCGGCCGTGTACGGCGCGCGCCTGCTGGGCGCGCCCCACGCGGCCCTCCTGCTGCTGGTCGCCGCGGCGCTGGTCGCGGCCGCCGTGCTGGGGCTGCGCCTCGGCGTCCGCGAGCTCGGTCCCGACAGGCTGCTCCCGACGGCTCCCGAGCCCCGGACGACCGTCCGCCCCCTCCGGGACGCGGCCGGTGACCTGGCGGCGGCGCTGCGGCACCTGCGCGAGCGGCGTACGGCGGCGGCCGCGCTCGCGGTGATGTCCGCGCACCGCTTCATCTTCGGCGTCTCGACGCTGGCGACGATCCTGCTGGCCCGCAACTACCTCAGCAGCGCCTCGGACGCCGCCTCCGGCCTGGAGATCCTCGGCTGGGTGGTCGCCGCCGGGGCGGCGGGGTTCGTCGGCGCTGCCGTGCTCACGCCGGCGTGGGTCCGCGCGGCCGATCCCGCCCGCGTCGTCGTCGTGGCGCTCGTCGCGGCGGCGGCCACCGAGGCGACGTTCGTGCTGGCGATGACGCTGGTGCAGCTGCTCGTCGGCGCCGCCCTGATCGGCTGGGCCGGGCAGACCGTCAAGATCTGCGTCGACACGATCGTCCAGCGCGACGTCGACGACGCCTTCCGCGGCCGCGTCTTCAGCCTGTACGACGTCGCGTACAACGCTGCCTTCGTCGCCGCGGCCGCCCTCTCGGCCCTCGTGGTCCCCGACAACGGCTACTCCCGGGCGGTCTACGCCGCGCTGGCGGTCGGCTACCTCGCCGCCGGCGTGGCCTTCGCCCGGAGTCGCGGCGGGCGGGTCGTCGCGGCATCCTGAGGGCGTGAGCGACCAGGACCCACCCAAGCCGACCACCGACGACGCCGAGCACACCCTCCCCCCGGATGCCGACCAGGCCACGATCGAGGCGATGGGCAAGCTGTCCAAGGCGTTCGAGACGGTCGAGCGCGCCCGGGGCCGGCTCTACGACTTCCACCAGCTGACCGGCAAGGCCGACATGTCCCTGGACGAGGCGGTGCAGGCCTTCCGTGACGCCGGCCGGCCCGAGGTCGCCGACCGGATCGAGCAGCAGGTCATCGGCCGGGACGTCGCCGCCGGACGGTGGACGTTCGAGCTGGTCGAGAGCTATGAGGACGACTACTACCGTCCGTTCGCCGACCTCGAGCGCTGGGCCCGCGACACCTATGCACAGGGCAAGCGCCACCTGTATGAGTCACAGCTGAAGGTGGAGCGGCAGCAGGGCAAGACCTACCGCTGAGGCGGTCCCGCCGCCGATCTGGTGCCAGCGAGTCGGCGTTCGGGGTGCGGACCGGCCGACCCACCGGCACACAGTGGGCGCGCCCGACATGCCAGCGCCACCTCGTGCCCGCCAGTCGGCATTTCCGGGCACGATCGGCACCGGTTCGCCGACCCACCGGCACGACGTCGGCAGGGGCAGCCCGCCGGGTCAGGCGCGCGAGTCGGCGCTCTCGGGCTGGGTCGCCCACCACTCGCGCAGGGCCTGGGTCGCCGCGTCCGGCCCGATCGGACCCTGGTCCATCCGCACCGACAGCAGGTACTTGTACGCCCGGCCGAGCACCGGGCCGGGGGAGATCCCCAGCACCTCGGCGATCTGGTTGCCGTCCAGCTCGGGGCGGACGGCGGCCAGCTCCTCCTGGGACTGCAGCCGCGCGATCCTGGCCTCCAGCTCGTCGTACGTGCGCGAGAGCCGCTGGGCCTTGCGCTGGTTGCGGGTGGTGCAGTCCGAGCGGGTGAGGCGGTGCAGCCGGGGCAGCAGCGGCCCGGCGTCGGTGACGTAGCGGCGCACGGCCGAGTCGGTCCACTCGCCGTTGCCGTAGCCGTGGAAGCGCAGGTGCAGCTCGACCAGCCGGGTGACGGCCTTGACCGTGTCCTTGTCGAAGCGCATCGCCTTCAGCCGTTTGGCGGTCATCTTGGCGCCGACCACCTCGTGGTGGTGGAAGCTCACACCACCACCGTCCTCGAACCGGCGGGTCGGGGGCTTGCCGATGTCGTGCAGCAGCGCAGCCAGGCGCAGCACGAGGTCGGGCCCGGGCACCGACTCCTCCGGACCGTCCGGCGGTCCCTCCAGCGCGATCGCCTGCTCCAGCACGGTGAGTGAGTGCTCGTAGACGTCCTTGTGCCGGTGGTGCTCGTCGATCTCCAGCGCGAGCGCCGGCAGCTCGGGCACGACCTGGGCGGCCAGCCCGGTGCGGACCAGCAGCGCGAGGCCGGCCCGGGGCCCGGCGCCCATGACCAGCTTGACGAACTCGTCCCGGGTCCGCTCCGCCGAGACGATGGAGAGCCGGTCGGCCATGGCGGTCATCGCCGCCTCGACCTCCGGCGCCACGGTGAACCCGAGCTGGGAGACGAACCGGGCCGCCCGCATCATCCGCAGCGGGTCGTCGGCGAAGGACTCCTGCGGCGTACCGGGCGTGCGCAGCACCTTCGCGGCCAGCGCGCCGAGGCCGTCGTGCGGATCGACGAACTCCAGCGAGGGCAACCGCAGCGCCATCGCGTTGACGGTGAAGTCGCGGCGCACGAGGTCGTCGGCCAGGTTGTCGCCGAAGGCCACCTCGGGCTTGCGGGTCGTGCGGTCGTACGCGTCCTTGCGGTACGTCGTCACCTCGACCAGGAAGGTCCCGGCGTCGGTGCTCTTGCGCGCACCGATCGTGCCGAACGCCCGGCCCACGTCCCAGTGCGCGTCGGCCCAGCCGCGCAGCAGCGCCTCGGTCTGCTCCGGCGTCGCGTCGGTGGTGAGGTCCAGGTCCGGGGACGTCCGCCCCAGGAACGCGTCCCGCACCGGGCCACCGACCAGCGAGATCTCGTGGCCGGCACCCGTGAACCGCTCGCCCAGGTCGGTGAGGAGCGGCAGCACGGGAACGAGCCGGCGCACGGCCTCCTGCAGGAGCGGGCTGGTCGGGTCGGAGGAAGGCACGAGAGCCAAGGGTAGGTGACGCGTGCCCGCCCTCCCAGCCGCGCGAGCCGTCCGGGGACGCACACGACCGCTCGTTACAGTGACGCACATGAGCTCCCCCGTCCCCAAGCCGTCGCGGCAGGTGCGCCGGCTCCCGGCGGTGGAGGAGGTGTCCGCCGGCGGTGTCGTCGTGGACGTCGACGGCGGCACGGCGCGGATCGCGATCATCGCCCGCCGCAACCGCGCGGGCCGGGTCGAGTGGTGCCTGCCCAAGGGGCACATGGAGGGCGAGGAGACGCTCGAGGAGGCCGCCGCCCGCGAGGTGGCCGAGGAGACGGGGATCATCGGGCGGGTGCTGACCACGCTCGGCACCATCGACTACTGGTTCTCCACGGCCGACAAGCGCGTGCACAAGGTCGTCCACCACTACCTGCTCGAGGCCACCGGCGGCGAGCTGAGCATCGAGGGCGACCCCGACGGCGAGGCCATCGACGCCGCGTGGTTCCCGCTGGCGGAGGTCCACGAGCACCTCACCTTCCCCAACGAGCGTCGGATCGCCCAGGCGGCCTGGGAGCGCCTGGCAGGCACGACGTGACCCCCTCGCCCCCACGCGTCCCCCGCGGTCCGACCGCCGGGCGACGCGGCGTCCGCACGCTCGTCGCCGGTGCGCTTGCCACCGCAGCCACCGGCCTGTGCCTGTCCGCCGCGCCGCTGTCAGTCGCCTCCGCAGCAGCCGGTACGACGCGTGCGCCGACGGTCGGTACGAAGCCTGCCGCCACCGCGGGCACGACCCGTGCCCCGGCCGTGGCCGCCGCGGCGCCGGTCACCGTCACCCTCGGCGGGGTCAGCCCCACGATCGCCCGCCCCGGCGACCCCGTCGTGGTGACCGGCACCCTGCGCAACGCCGGCGCCACCACCATCGACACGGCGACCGTCCACGCCCGACTGAGCACCCAGGGCCTGCAGACCCGCGACGGCGTCCGGCGGTGGGCCGCGGGGGACGACCCGCAGGCCGCCGGGTCCGTGGTCGCCAGCCAGGACCTGCCCGACGCGCTGCCGGCCGGGCGCACCGAGCCGTTCCGCCTGACCATCCCGGCCGATGCCGTCCGCAACGGTGAGGGGTTCGCCGCGCTGCCGCTGGCGGTCGACGTCGACGCCGGGAAGGCGCGGGTCGGCGAGGCCCGGACCTTCCTGCCGTGGTTCTACAAGAAGGAGTTCGTCGCACCGCTGGCGCTCACCACGGTGGTGCCGTTGGCGCTGGACCCCGACCCGAACCTGTTCACGGCACCGAGCGCGGCGCGCAACACCGCCTGGACCAAGGCCATCGGTCGCGGCTCGAGGCTGCGCTCGGTCCTCGCCGGCACGGCCGACGCGCCCGTCACCTGGGCCATCGACCCGTCGATCCTCGGGCCCACCGAGGCGGCGATGGCGGCCGGCGGGGGTGCGGGGCGCAGCAGCCCGGCACCGACCCCGACGCCGAGCTCCGGGCCCGATGACGAGCCGGCGGTCAAGGACGCCGTACCCGGGCTCACGACAGCCCTGACCGCGGACCTGGCCGCGGCGTCCGCGGGACACGACCTGTGGGCACTGCCGTACGCCGACCCGGACATCGCCACCGCGCCCACCGACCCCACCGTCGCGCGGCTCCTGGCCAGGCCCGAGACGCTGGGCGCGACGCTGCGGCGCCAGGTCCGCAGCGACATCGCCTGGCCGGTGGACAACCGGCTGCCGGCCCAGCGTGAGGCGGACCTGCGCGGGTCCTTCCCCGGCCTGACCGCCGCCGTCGTCTCCACCTCGGGCCTGACGCTCGACCCCGGGTACAGCGGGGACGCCGCGCGCAAGACCAGCGACGGGCTGCCGCTGCTGGCCTCGGACGACGAGCTCAGCAGCATCCTCGCCGGCACGTCCGACGCCGCGGCGGGCGCCGGCACCGTGCAGCGGTTCCTCGCCGAGACGCTGACCCTGATGAAGGAGTCCCCCGGCCGCGCACGCTCGGTGCTGGTCACCGCCCCCCGCGACTTCGCCGGGAACCGCGACGTGCTGACCTCCCTGTTCAGTGCGGTCGGCGACGCGCCGTGGCTGCGCGCCACACCCTCCAGCAGCCTGCTCTACGCCGCGGTGGACGCCGAGCGCGAGCCGGCGCCGGCCACGCCGGAGATCGCCGGCGAGGCCGAGCCGCCGGCCTCGATGCGCTCGCCCCTGACCCCCCAGCGGCTCACCGACATCTCCAGCACCAAGCGCGACATCCAGGGGGCCGCGAGCGTCCTGACCGGCGCCGAGGCCACCCGGTTCGCGGCGACCTGGAGTGAGTCGCAGGACCAGCTGGTGTCCAACCGGTGGCGCGGCCTCCCCCGCGGCTGGAGCCGTCTGGCACGGATGGCGCCCGCCGCCGTGCACGAGGTCACCAAGGGCGTCCGCGTCCTCGTCGCACCGGGCACGGTCAAGTTCCTCGCCCAGGACGGCGTCCTGCAGTTCATCGTCGTCAACGACCTCGACGAGACCGTCGACGACGTCCGGCTCCGCCTCACCTCCGACAGCCGCCGCCTGCGGATCGACGACCAGCCCGGCCCCCTGCGGATCGGGGCCGGCAGCCGCACCACCGTCAAGGTGCGCGTCACCGCCGTCGCACCCGGCCTGGTGCCGATCAGCGCCGACCTGTCCACCGCCAACGGCACCCGCCTCGGGCGCAACGCCCAGGTCAACGTGCAGGTCCAGCCGATCAGCGTCACGGTCTTCTGGGCGCTCGGTGGCGTGTTCGCCCTCATCCTTGTCGTAGGGATCTACCGGTCCCTCCGCCGTCCCGGGCGCCCCAAGCCCGACCTCGACCTCGACCTCGCACAGGAGAACCCCCTCGCATGAGTGACTCGACCGCCAGCCTGGCCAGGTCCAGCGCCGGCATGGCTGCCGGGACGATCGCGTCCCGTGCGCTCGGCGTCGTCCGCGCGGCGCTGCAGGCGCTGGCCATCGGCACCGCCGCCGCCGCCAACGGCTGGGAGGTCGCCAACACCCTGCCCAACATCGTGTACCTGCTCCTGGCCGGCGGTGTGCTCAACGCCGTCCTCGTGCCCCAGATCACCCGGGCCGCGACACACGCCGACGGCGGCCGCCAGTACGTCGACCGCCTCCTGACGCTCTCGATCGGCGGGATCGCGCTGGTCACCGTGCTGATCACGGCGGCGGCGCCGCTGCTGGTGCGGCTCTACGCCAGCACGCTGGACCCGGCGACGCTGCGGCTGAGCGTCACGTTCGCGTTCATCTGCCTGCCGCAGATCTTCTTCTACGGCCTCTACACCGTGCTCGGGCAGGTGCTCAACGCGCGCGGCCAGTTCGCCGCGTTCTTCTGGGCGCCGGTCGCGGCCAACGTGGTGTTCATCGCCGGGCTGGTGGCCTTCATCGTGCTCTACCCGTCCCAGCCGGCGGTGGCCGACTACACCACCCCGATGATCTGGCTGCTGGCCGGCAGCGCCACTTTGGCCATCGCCTGCCAGGGCCTGATCCTGCTCGTGCCGCTGTGGCGTTCCGGCTTCCGCTTCCGCCCGCGCTGGGGGTTCCGCGGCGTCGGCCTGCGCGGCGCGTCGACCGTGGCGCTGTGGACGTTCGCCGCGCTGGCCGTCTCCCAGCTGGCGTTCATCGTCACCTCCCAGGTCCTGGGCAGCGTGGGCGGGAACGACCCGGGGCGCGCGTCGTACAGCTATGCCTTCCTCGTCTTCATGCTGCCGCACTCGCTGGTGACGGTGTCGCTGGTCACCGCCCTCTTCACCCGGATGTCCAGGGCCGCTCACTCCGACGACCTGCGTGAGGTGCGCCGCGACGTGCACCAGGGCCTGCGGCTGACCGCCGTCGTCAACATCCCCGCCACCGTCGGCGGGATGATGCTGGGGGTCTACGTCACCGGGACGCTGTACATCCTCAACAGCCCCCAGGCCACCCGCGGCATCGCCAGCATCCTCATCCCGATGATGGCCGGGCTGGTGCCGTTCGGTGTGGTGTACCTGATCCAGCGTGTCTTCTACGCGTTCGAGGACGCCCGGACCCCGTTCCGGCTGCAGGTCATCATCTCGGTCGTGGCCACGGCGGCCGGCCTGCTCGCGCTGCTGCTGCCGGACCCGTGGGTCGGCTTCGGGATCGGCGCCGGCCAGACCCTGAGCAACCTCGTCGGCGCCGTGGTCGGGGTGGTCTGGGTGCGCCGCCGCCTGGACGGACTGCCGCTCGGCAGCATCACCCGCAGCTACGTCCGGCTCACCGTGGCCTCGCTGGGCGGCGCCGTCCCGGCGGCGGTGCTGGCCTGGGCCCTGACGCGGGTGATCGCCGGGCGGCTCGAGGCACCGGTGGTCCTGCTGGTCGCCGGCACCGCGTTCGCGGTCACCTACCTCGTCCTCGCCCGCCGGCTGCGGGTCCACGAGGTCGACGAGCTGCTCGAACCGCTGCTCGGGCGTGCGCGCCGCATCCTGCCCGGGCGCTGAGCGCCATCTAGGATGACGTTGTAGGAGGTGGCCGCACGGCTGCCTCTCCGATGACCGCGAGGAGTGCGTGTGCAGGGCGTGGGACCGGGAACCTCCCTCGGGGGTCGCTATGCGTTGCGCTCGCGCCTGTCCCACCGCAGCGACCTCGAGCACTGGTCCGCGCACGACACCACGCTCGAGCGGGACGTCGCGGTCACGGTCTTCGACAGCAGCCATCCCCACGCCGCCGCGGTCCTCGACGCCGCTCGCCGTGCCGCCGGCGTCGAGGACCCGCGCCTCGTGCGCATCCTGGACGTGGGCACCCAGGCCGGCGCCTCCTGGATCGTCGAGGAGTCCCTGGCCGATGCCGAGTCGCTGGCCACGCTGCTCCAGCAGGGGCCGCTGCCGGCCGAGGAAGCGCGCCGGATCGCCGGTGAGGCCGCGAGCGCGCTGGAGAAGGCGCGCCAGCGCGGCCTGCACCACCTGCGCCTGACCCCGCACGCCGTGCTGCGCACCCCGGACGGCGCGGTCAAGGTCAGCGGCACGGCGATCGCCGCGAGCATGGACGGCCTCGAGGAGCCGGACGACGTCGCCGCCACCCGGGCCGACACCGTCGGCCTCGTGGCCCTCGCCTACGCCGCCCTCACCAGCCGCTGGCCGCTGGCCGCGCTGGTCCACGGTGTCGACCCCGCTCCCCGGGTCGTCGGTGGAGTCGCCGCACCCTCCGAGATCGCGGCCGGCGTCCCCAGCGACCTTGACGCCCTGTGCCGGCTCACCCTCAACGACGACAGCGGACCGCTGACCCCCGGCGACTTCGCCGTGCAGATCGCGCCCTGGCCCTCCGCCACGGTCCGGCGCTCCGGCGACGAGGCCACGCTCATGCTCGACACCGCCGGCCGGTCCCGCTGGGAGCTCGGCGGCACCGGGTCGACGCGGGCCATGCCCGTCGTCAAGGGCGCCCCCGCGGTCACCGCGGCCGCCGCGAGCGCCTCCCCGGTCACCCCCGGCGCCGAGGCCGCCGCCGACCGCACGGCGGCCGACCCCGGTCGGGTCGAGCCCACCACGCTGATCGCGCGCGAGGAGCTCGCTTCCGGTTCCCCAGCCGGTACGACGACCCCCGCCGGTACGACGACCAAGGCGGCCGCGACGACCGCAGCCGGTGCGACGGCCGAGGCGGGTGCGACGACCGCAGCCGGTGCGACGACCGCGGCAGCTCCCGCCGGCGGCTCCGCCGCCGCGTCCGCTCGGGCCAGGGTCGGCACCTTCGCCCGGGCCGCCGCCGACAAGGCCACGGAACGCGCCGCCTCGGCCCGGTCCAACCACCAGCAACGCGACCGGGCTCGTGCCCTGGCCCGGCAGGGCACACCGCTGACGCTGCCCGAGGCGCTGTGGGTCAAGGACGAGCCGATCGAGCCCCCGGCGCCGCTGCTGCCGGCCTCCACGGCGGTCGCGCCCACCCACGACCAGTCCCGGCTCGTCCTCACGGTCGTCGCGCTCTTCGTCATCGTCGCGCTCGGCATCGGCGCCTGCAACGTGCGCAACCTGAGCAACGGCATCAGCCTGTCCGCGAACGGCGCGCCGCCGCCGACGGTGACCGCGACCGCACCCGCCGTCACGGTGACCCCGACCCCCCGCGCCAGCCCCTCGGCCACCGCCACCACCACCGGGGGCGGTCAGATCGCGATCGACAAGGCCACCGGCTTCGACCCTCAGGGCGACAACCAGGAGCGCAACGCCGACGCCGCCCGCGTCTTCGACGGTGACAAGAGCACGTCCTGGACGTCGGAGGGCTACGCCACCCCCACGTTCGGCGGCCTCAAGAAGGGCGTGGGCCTGCTGCTCGACCTGGGCCAGCCGACCCAGGTGACCAAAGCCGTGCTCGAACTGGGCAGCAAGAACCTCGACCTCACCGTCTACGCCGCCCCGAACGGCACCCTGGACGGCGCCCGCGAGATCGGTTCCAAGCAGGGCGCCACCGGCACCGTGACCCTGGATGCCCCCAAGGGCCTGCCCAAGACCGACTACGTCATCGTCTGGTTCACCAGCCTCGCTGCGGACGGTGGCCGCTACCGCGCGAGCCTCAACGAGATCACGCTGAGCTAGGCCATGTCACGCCTGCAGGAGCTCACCGAGCTCCCGGACCGGGACCTGCTGGCAGCGCACTGTGCAGGCGACAGGGACGCCTTCGGTGAGCTGTTCCGCCGCCACCGGGACCGGATGTGGGCCGTGGCGCTGCGCACCACCCGCGATCCCGAGCTGGCTGCCGACGCCGTGCAGGAGGCGTTCCTCGCGGCGTACCGGCGAGCTGACTCCTTCCGCGGCGACGCCGCGGTGACCACCTGGCTGCACCGGATCGTGGTCAACGCCTGCCTGGACCGGCTGCGCCGGATCAGGCCCACCGTGCAGCTGCCGGACGCCGACCTGTCGGTCCTGGCCGACAGCCACGACCACCACGCCGGGGTCGAGGTGCGCCTCGACGTCCGTCAGGCGCTGGACCGGCTGCCCGAGGGGCAGCGGCTGGCCCTGGTCCTGGTCGACATGCATGGGCTGAGCGTCGCCGAGGCCGCGTCGGTCCTCGACGTGGCCGAGGGCACCATCAAGTCCCGGTGTGCCCGTGGTCGGGCCGCGATGGCTGTCCTGCTGGGCCTCGACCTCGACGCCGACCGGCCGGCCCCCCGCGGCGGCGGTCCCCCGCCCGCGCCCAAGGAACCTTCGGCGTCGCCCTGACGTCATACCCACGTCGGCTCGCCGTGCTCCACCGCCCCAGCCGTCTCGATGCCGCAAAGAAGGTGAAACGACCGTGATCACGCCGCGCCGCCCCTCGGGGGAGTCTCCCGAGGACGACCCGACCGGAGTGCGTGCGCTGCTCGCGTCCCTGCCCGAGCCGGAGCCGATGCCGGCCTACCTGGTCGAGCGGATCAGCGCGAGCCTCGCCGCCGAGCAGGCCAACCGGTCGCCGGCCCTCACCGGGGCGACCGCGGTCCCGCTGACCCGGCGACGTCCGCTCCGCACGATGGTGCTCGGGCTGGCCGGGGTGGCCGCCGCGGCGGTGGTCGTGGGCGTGGTCGGCACCAGCGTCCTGCACCGCTCGAACCCATCCTCCAGCGGCGCCGCGGCCTCGATGTCCACAGCCACTCGGAGCACCCCCTCCGCCCCGCCCCCGTCCTCCGGGCCCCTCCAGGGAACGGGGGCCCAGGGGGAGGGCACCCAGGGGGTGGCCGCGACGCCGCCCATGCACTTCCAGATGTCCTCCACCCGCTACACCCGGGAGACCTTCGCCGCACAGGCCGGTGCGCTGGCCACCTCCGGCCCCGCGCACCCGGTCCAGCCGCTGACCGGGGAGTCCCCCGGCATCGGCCCCATCGCCACGCCCACGGGGCTGGCAAGCTGCCTGCGTGCGCTGGGTGTGGGGCGCGTGGACGACGTGACCGCCGACCTCTCCTCCTACGAGGGGACGCCGGCCGTGGTCATCGTGACCGTCTCCGGCTCCGCGCGTACCGCCTACGCGGTGAAGCGGTCCTGCTCCACCGGCAACCAGGCCCTGCTGCACCCGGGCGTCCCCGTCTCCTGACCGCGGGCCCGGAACAATCGCACCCTAAGATCGGTTCCAGCAAGGACACGCCCGGACCGCCCGTCCGGCGCCGACACCCGACCAGTCAAGGGGTACTCCGCGTGAGCACCGACGTCCGCAACGTCATCATCATCGGCTCCGGACCGGCCGGCTACACCGCCGCCGTCTACGCCGCCCGCGCCAACCTGGCACCGCTGGTCTTCGAGGGCGCGGTGACCGCCGGCGGCGCGCTGATGAACACCACCGAGGTCGAGAACTTCCCCGGCTTCCGCGACGGCATCATGGGCCCGGACCTGATGGACAACATGCGCGCCCAGGCCGAGCGCTTCGGCGCCGAGCTGGTCGCCGACGACGTCACCGAGGTGTCCCTCGAGGGACCGGTCAAGACCGTCACCGACGGGGAAGGCACCGTCCACCGGGCCCATGCCGTCATCCTGGCCATGGGCTCGGCCTACCGCGAGCTCGGCCTGCCGGACGAGAAGCGCCTGTCCGGCCACGGCGTCTCCTGGTGTGCCACGTGCGACGGCTTCTTCTTCCGCGACCAGGACGTCCTGGTCGTCGGCGGGGGCGACTCGGCCGTCGAGGAGGCGACGTTCCTGACCAAGTTCGCCCGCTCGGTGACCATCGTCCACCGCCGTGAGCAGCTGCGGGCGAGCAAGATCATGGCCGACCGCGCCGCCAACAACGACAAGATCCGGTTCGCCTGGAACTCCGAGGTCGCCCAGATCCATGGCGCCGACAAGCTGACCGGCGTGACCCTGCGCGACACCGTCACCGGCGCGACCCGAGAGGTGGCCGCGACCGGTCTGTTCGTCGCGATCGGGCACGACCCGCGCAACGAGCTGGTCAAGGGTGTCGTCGAGCTCGACGACGAGGGCTACGTCCTGGTCGAGGGCCGCACCAGCCTCACCAACGTCGAGGGCGTCTTCGCCTGCGGCGACCTGGTCGACCACACCTACCGCCAGGCCATCACCGCCGCGGGCTCCGGGTGCGCCGCCGCCCTGGACGCCGAGCGGCACCTGGCCGACATCGAGGCCGGGGACCACGTCGAGACCATCGTCGAGGCGCAGACCCTGCCCACCGACCCACCCGGCTTGGGTGAGCACGCCGATCAGGCCCACACCGACCAGCCGCTCGGCGTGTCCTGACGCCGTCGCCCCTGTGCTCACCCGGGGCCGTGGCCCGGTGGGCTGACAACCCGCCAGCCGCGGCCCTGCCACCAGCAGATCCGCACCACACAAGGAAGGAGCCCCCACTGTGGGAGCTACCAAGGAGACCACCGACGCGACGTTCGACACGGACGTCCTGATGAGCGACAAGCCGGTCATCGTCGACTTCTGGGCGCCGTGGTGCGGCCCGTGCCGCGCCGTCGCCCCGATTCTGGAAGAGCTCGCCAGCGAGCACGGTGACAAGGTCTCGGTCGTCAAGCTGAACACCGACGAGAACCCCGAGATCACCTCCCGCTACGGCATCACCGGCATCCCGACGATGAACGTCTACGTCAAGGGTGAGGTCGTCAAGACCCTTGTGGGCGCCCTGCCCAAGCCCAAGCTCGTGCGTGAGCTGTCCGACTTCATCGGCTGACCACTCCCGAGGGCGTCGCACGACGGCGCGCCGGACCCCCTCAGGTCGGGCGCGCCGTCGACTGCTGTCTGGGGATACTCTCCCCCCAAGATGACCGTGCCGCCCTCCGCAGGCGCACCTCCCAGCCCCCGAAAGGTCGGTATGTCGGACCATCTCCCTGCACTTTTCCGCCTCGGCGACGAGGGCGACGGCGTGCTCGCCATCCGTGAACGGCTGCGGCGGACCGGGGACCTTCCCCCGGCCCTCCCCCTGCACGACGTGGCCACGCCCGAGCCGACCGCGGAGGACCACCAGCCCCGGTACGACGACACGCTGCGTCGCGCGGTCCGCTCGTTCCAGCAGCGGCGGGGGCTGATCGCCGACGGCATCGTGGGCCCCCAGACCTACCTCGAGCTCGACGGCGCGCGCTGGAGCCTGGGCGACCGGCTGCTCTCGCACACCCCGGGCCACCTCATGCAGGGTGACGACGTGGCGACCCTGCAGGAACGGCTGCTCGCCCTCGGCTTCAGCCCCGAGCGGGTGGACGGCCTGTTCGGGCCCAACACCGAGCAGGCGGTGCGGGGCTTCCAGCGCGGGGTGGGACTGGCTCCGGACGGCGTCGTCGGGCCCGAGACGCTGCGCGCCTTCGCCGACCTCAGCCGCTCGATCACCGGCGGCTCGCCGCACACCCTGCGCGAGCGCGAGCTGGTGCGCCGGTCGGGGCACAGCCTGTCCGGCCGGATCGTCGTGCTCGACCCCGGCCACGGCGGGGCGTCGCCCGGGGCGCAGGCCGGCTCCCTGGCCGAGGCCGACCTCATGCTCGACCTCGCCCGGCGCATCGAGGGGCGACTGTCCGCGATCGGGGTGACGGTGCTGTTCACCCGCTCCGGCTCCACCAGCCCCGACGAGCTCGAGCGTGCTGCCTTCGCCAACGACGCCGGCGCGGACGTGCTGCTGTCGCTGCACTGCGACTCCGCCGACCAGCCGCAGGCCGGCGGTGTGGCCACCTTCTTCTACGGGCAGGACCGGTTCGGGGCCTGGTCGGCAATCGGCGAGCAGCTGGCCGACCTGGTGCAGCGCGAGATCGTCGCCCGCACCGGGCTGACCGACTGCCGTTCGCACCCGCGCGCCTGGTCCCTGCTGCAGCGCACCCGGATGCCGGCGGTGCGGATCGAGGCCGGCTACCTCACCCACGCCGAGGACGCCGCGCTGCTGGCCCAGCCGCAGTTCCGCGACACGCTGGCAGAGGCCGTCGTCGTGGCCCTGCAGCGCACCTACCTGGGCGAGGACGACACCCACGCCACGGGCACGCTCCACCTCGGTGACCTGCGGGCCTACCTGGAGTCGCGGACCGGCTGACGACGGCCGGGCGCCTGGCACGCGCCCGACCCTGGGTGTCCCCGCACGTGGCTCACCGCACCCGGCGACGCCGTACGTGGCGTCGCTGCGCGTGCCGTCGCTGCTCGTGCCGTCGCTGCGCGCGGCGTCGTACGACCAGGGCTCAGAGCTGGGGTCCGCGCGTCAGCACCGGCTGCCGCACCTGCTGCAGCAGCCGCTCGACAGCCGCCTCCATGTCCTCGCGCCAGGACAGCGCCGTGCGCAGGTCCAGCCGCATCCGCGGCCACACCGCGTGCTCACGCACCGTCTTGAAGCCGACCTCCGACAGGAACGACGCCGGCAGCACGCAGCCACCCAGCTGGTGCGGGCCCGGGACCGACCGGCCGAACGCCTCCATCGCGCGGACGTTGCGCCGGTGCAGGTCCTTGGCCGCCGCCTGCACGAGCATGCGCCCGAGTCCGCCGCCCGAGTGCTCCGGGGCGACGGCCGCGGTCATCAGCAGCACCGCGTCGCCGGAGATCGGGGCCGTCGGGAAACCGGCCGCCCGCGGAACGAGGTAGGCCGGGGCGTAGGTGACGTAGCCGACCGGGGCGCCGTCGACGTACGCGACCCGCCCGACACTGCCCCACTCCAGCAGGGCCGCGGACACCCAGGACTCCTTGTCCAGCTCGGGGTCGCCGCGCTCGTGCGCGCGCTGGGCGAGGACCGGGTCCAGCTCCCAGAAGAGGCAGGTCCGGCAGGGGTCGGGCAGGTCGTCCAGCCGGTCGAGCGTCAGGGACAGCAGCTCACGCCCGCTCATGGCGCCGCCCCCGCGGTCCTCGCCGCGGCACGGCGGCAGGTGCCGGGGGAAGGCGGTTTCCCGTGAAACAGGGCGCGCCCGCGAGACGCTCCGCCATCCTCGTGGGCCCTCATGTCAGACTCCTACCACGCGTGTTCCGCGCCCGTACACCCCCGAGCAGCACCGCACCGGAAGGAGGACCGACCATGACCGAGCACGGCTCGCGCCTGGACCCCTGGAGGGGTTCCTACGCCCAGCGCACGGCGGGCATGACGGCCTCGGAGATCCGCGCGCTCTTCTCGGTCGCCTCGCGCCCGGAGGTGGTGTCCCTCGCAGGCGGGATGCCCTACCTGTCCGCCCTGCCGATGGACACCGTGGCAGAGACGGTGCAGCGGCTGCTGAGCTCCCACGGACCCACCGCCTTGCAGTACGGCTCCGGCCAGGGCGACGCGCGGCTGCGGGAACAGATCCTCGAGGTGATGGCGCTCGAGGGTATCCGCGCCCATGCGGACGACATCGTGGTCACGACCGGCTCGCAGCAGGCACTGGACCTGGTCACCAGGGTGTTCATCGACCCCGGTGACGTGATCCTGGCCGAGGCGCCCAGCTATGTCGGCGCGCTCGGCGTCTTTGCGGCGTACCAGGCGCAGGTGGCCCACGTGACCTCCGACGACGAGGGCCTGGTGCCCGCGGCGCTGGAGGAGCGGATCGTCGCCCTGGAGGCCGCCGGCCAGCGGATCAAGTTCCTCTACACGGTGCCCACGTTCTCCAACCCCGCCGGTACGACGCTGACGGTGCAGCGGCGGCCGCAGATCCTCGACATCTGCGCCCGGCACGGCATCCTCGTGCTCGAGGACAACCCCTACGGTCTGCTCGGCTTCGACCGCGACCCCTACCCGGCGATGCGCTCCCTGTCCGAGGAGGGGGTGGTCTACCTCGGCTCGTTCTCCAAGACGTTCGCCCCCGGTCTGCGGGTCGGTTGGGCCGTCGCGCCGCACGCCGTGCGCGAGAAGCTGGTCCTGGCCTCGGAGTCGGCCATCCTCTGCCCGAGCGCGTTCGCGCAGATGACCGTCTCCAGCTACCTGGCGGGTTGTGACTGGCAGGCGCAGATCAAGGTCTACCGCGAGCTCTACCGTGAGCGGCGCGACGCCATGCTCGACGCGCTCAGCACCCTGCTGCCCGAGGCCACGTGGACGCATCCGGACGGCGGGTTCTACGTCTGGGTCACCCTGCCCGACGGCGTGAACGCCAAGGCGATGCTGCCGCGGGCCGTGACCGAGCGGGTGGCCTACGCGCCGGGCACCGGTTTCTTCGCCGACGGCACCGGCCACCGCTACGCCCGGCTGTCCTACTGCTATCCCGACCCCGACCGCATCCGCGAAGGCGTCCGCCGGTTCTCCGGCGTCGTGCGCAGCGAGCTCGAGCTGATCGAGACGTTCGGGACGGCAGCCGGTTCTGCGCCCGGTTCCGACGGGTCGGCGCCGTCGGTCCAGATGCCCGGCCCCGACTCCTTCTGACCCGTCCGGTGATATACCGCTTAACCTGCACGGCGGCGTGGTGCGTCGCCCCTCAAGGCCGCACGAGCCCGCTCTCGTCAAGGAGAACGACATGACCCACGTCCTGGTCCTCGCCGGCGGGCTCAGCCACGAGCGCGACGTCTCGCTGCGCTCAGGCCGCCGCGTCGCCGACGCACTCGCCCGCGGCGGCTGCGAGACCCATGTCCGCGACGTCGACTCCACCCTGCTGGACGCCATCAGCGCGACCCGTCCGGACGTGGTCTGGCCGGTGCTGCACGGCGCCACGGGCGAGGACGGCGCGCTGCGTGACGTGCTGCAGACGCTCCAGATCCCGTATGTCGGCGCGCGGCCGGCCTCCTGCCGGCTCACGTGGGACAAGCCGGTCGCCAAGGCCCTGGTCAGTGCCGCCGGCGTGTCCACTCCCCGCGGCGTCGCCCTCTCGCACGCCACCTTCCGCGAGCTCGGAGCAGCCGCGGTGCTGGCCGCGGTGGTCGGGTCACTCGGCCTGCCGCTCGCGGTGAAGCCGGCACGCGGAGGCTCGGCTCTCGGCCTCAGCATCGTTCGCACGGCCGAGGAGCTGCCGACCGCGATGGTGGCCGCCTATGCGTACGGTGATATCGCACTGCTGGAGACGTTCATCGCCGGCACCGAGGTGAGCGTGACCGTGCTGGAGGACGAGCACGGCGCACCCCAGGCGCTCCCGGCCGTGGAGATCGTTCCGGACGGCGGCGTCTACAGCTACGACGCGCGCTACACCGCCGGCGCCACCGAGTTCTTCGCGCCGGCCCGTCTGTCGCGCGAGACCGCGGCCGCGGCTGCCGCGGCCGCACTGACGGCGTACCGGGTGCTGGGCCACCGCCACCTGTCCCGGATGGACCTCATCATCGACGCCGCGGGGACCCCGTGGTTCCTGGAGGGCAACATCTCCCCGGGAATGACCGAGACCTCGCTCGTCCCGCTCGCGCTCGGCGCGGCAGGGCTGGACCCGACCGCCATCTACGCACGAATGGTCGAGCACGCTCTGCTGGGCACCCAGGCACCCAGCCCGGCACGCTGAGACCGCGCGGGCGCCAGCGCTCACGCTGCTCGTCCCCGACGGCACCGGCCGGGACACGACCACGCGCAGGGACCGACCGCCGTGAGACGGCCCGGCGCGACACCCCCTCGTGCGCCGGGCCGCTCAGGCGCCGTCAGTCGTGCTCGGCCTGGTCCGGAGCGGATCCGAGCAGCTCCACGATGCGGTTCAGGTCGTCCACCGAGGCGAACTCGACCGTCAGCTTCCCCTTGCGCTGGCCCAACGCGATGCTGACGCGGGTGTCGAAGCGGTCGGACAGCCTCGCGGCGATGTCGTCCAGCTGGGGGTGACGGGCACCGGCGCGCGGACGGCGCGCCGGGCGCGGCGCGTCGTTGCTGCCGATCGTCACGATCTCCTCGACGTTGCGCACGGACAGCCCCTCGGCCACGATCCGCTGCGCCAGCCGCTCCATCGCCGCACCGTCCGCCAGACCGAGGAGGGCGCGGGCGTGACCGGCACTGAGCACACCCGCAGCCACCCGCCGCTGCACCAGCGGGGGCAGCTTGAGCAAGCGAAGGGTGTTGGAGATCTGCGGACGTGATCGACCGATCCGCGTGGCCAGCTCGTCGTGGGTGCAGCCGAAGTCGTCCAGCAGCTGCTGATAGGCAGCAGCCTCCTCCAGCGCGTTGAGCTGGCTGCGGTGCAGGTTCTCCAGCAGCGCATCGCGCAGGAGGTCGTCGTCGTGCGTCTCCTTGATGATCGCCGGGATGGTGGCCAGGCCGGCCTCCTGCGTGGCGCGCCAGCGGCGCTCACCCATGATCAGCTCGTACTGCGCCCGCTCCCCGCCCGGCTGCGCGACGACGTCGGCCAGCTCATCGGCGGGGATGGGCCGGACGACCACCGGCTGCAGCACGCCGATCTCGGCGATGCTGTGGGCCAGCTCGGCCATGTCGTCGTCGTCGAACACCGTCCGCGGCTGGCGTGGGTTCGGACGGATCGAAAGGACCGGCAGCTCGGCGAACCATGCTCCCGGCACCGGCGCCAGCTCGCTTCCGTCTGCCTCTGCCGGTGCGTCCATTCCGTTCCCGTCCGGAGACTGGCCACCCGTTACCGGCGAGCTGACCCCACCATTGGTGTCGGAACGGTCAGACATGACGCCATCTCCGGCCGTCTCATGTGGACGCCCGTCAGTGGAGGGTTCGATCGGAGCCGTATCGGCGCCTGAACCGGGCGATGGCGCGCTGGGCGAAGACGTCTGCGGCTCGGCGACGCCGGACGAAGCAGCGGTGGAGTCGGAGGTCGTGTCGACGGCGCCGTTGTGGAGGACCGGTTCCGTCGAGTCGCCACCATGGACGCCCGGGTCTTGAACTGTGTCGTTTCCCGTGAAACGTTCGTCGGATTCGATGCCGGCATGGGCGCGCGCGTCGACGACGGGGTCTTCCGTCGTGGAAGAGGGTGCCTGCTCGGGGTCGACGTGACGTTGTCCGTTCGTGTCGTCCTGCCGGGCCCCGGCGTCCGACGTTCCCCGTGAAACATCGCCACGGTCGTGGTCGGCCGGCGGCGTCTGTTGCGGTGTGGCCGTTTCCCGTGAAACATCGCCACGGTCGTGGTCGGCTGGCGGCGTCTGTTGCGGTGTGGCCGTTTCCCGTGAAACATCGCGTTGGTCGTGACCCTCTGCCGGGGTCTCTTGCCGCGCGACCGTTTCCCGTGAAACATCGCCGGCTTCACCGTCGCGCGACACCGGACCGAAGGCGCTGGGCCGCACGCGTCCGGCGGAGTTGTCCTTGAAGAAGACGTCGACCGGGCGGCTCCCGTTCTCTCCGGGTGGTGTGCTGGGGATGAGTGCCCCCAGTCCGCGACCGAGCGCACGGCGCTTCTCACTCATGAACGTGAACCTCTCATTGGGGCAGATCTCGGGGCAGCGTGCTGCATGACGGTCGAGATGGCGCTACTCCGCGCTGGAGCCGCGATCGGCGAGCTCGCCGGCAGCTTCGAGGTAGGAGAGGGCACCACTGCTGGATGGGTCGTACGTCAAAACGGTCTGCCCATGACTCGGCGCCTCCGAGATGCGCACCGAGCGAGGGACCGTGGTGCGGAGCACCTGGTCGGGGAAGTGGCTACGGACGTCGTCGGCCACCTGCGCCGACAGGCGGGTGCGGCCGTCATACATCGTCAGCAGGATCGTGGAGACGTGCAGATCAGGGTTGAGGTGGGTTTTGATCAGCTGGATGTTCTTCAACAGCTGCGAGAGCCCCTCGAGGGCGTAGTACTCGCACTGGATCGGGATGAACACCTCTTCCGCAGCGACAAAGGCGTTGACGGTGAGCAGGCCGAGGCTGGGCGGGCAGTCGATGAGCACATAGTCCAGCCGCTCCTCACCGCGGGCGGCCGCCGCGTCGATGTAGCTGCGCAGGGCACGCTGCATGCGGGTCTCGCGGGCCACGAGGCTGACCAGCTCGATCTCGGCCCCCGCGAGGTCGATCGTCGCCGGTGCACACCAAAGATTGGGGATGTCGGGGCACTCCTGGATGACGTCCGCGATGTCCATACCGTCCACGAGCACGTCGTAGATGCTGGACACCTCGGCGTGGTGGTCGATGCCCAGCGCCGTGCTGGCGTTGCCTTGGGGATCGATGTCGATGACCAGGACTCGAAGGCCCGCCTGGGCCAGGGCCGCGGCCACGTTGACGGTGGTCGTCGTCTTGCCCACGCCGCCCTTCTGGTTGGCCACCGTCAGGATCCGGGTCTGGTCCGGCTTCGGGAACACCTTTCCGGACAGGGTGATCCGCCGACGGGCGTCGACTGCCACCTGCCGCGCCAGCGGGGTGTCGTCGTCGGTGGGTGGCAGCTCGTCAGCGAGCGCGGCTCGCTCGCGTTCCACCTGCGTCAAGGTCCGCCGAACCGGTTGCTCGGCAGTGGGCTCAGCCCGTGTTTCACGTGGAACGTCCAGGTCCGCGACCGCGTCTGGACGGGGCAGGCTTGGCGCGTCGCCTACCGACGCTTCTGGCCCCACCCACGACTGCGCGCGTGGCGACGTTTCACGTGGAACTGACGGATCTGCGACCGCGTGAGTGAGGGAGGAGTCTGCATGTCCTAGCGGCGTCTGTGACACCGCAGTAATCGGCGTCTCACCTGGCGACGTTTCACGTGGAACCACTGGCGGAACGTTGGGGTGCGCAGCGGCCGTTGCCACTGAGCCGTGGTCGGGGTCTGTCGAGTGATCGCCCGTACTACTCGTCGCCGCCCAACCAGCCGTCTCGGCCAGCGCGGCCTCGGCCACCGCCATCGTCGTGGCGGCGCTTGCCGGTCCACGCTCGAATGCGTTACCCACAGTCGACCCACGGGGACTGTCGGCTGGGGAGGTTTCACGGGAAACCCACTCCTCATGACCGGTGACAGCGCCGGGAAGAGTGCTGTCCGACGCAGTTCCGGACACGGATGCCTTCCCGGGCGCAGAGCCGGAGCCAGTGCCGGGCCAGCCCAGCCCTTCCGCATCGTCAGTAGTGCGTTCGCCGACCTCGGCTTGCGGCCAACCCAGCCCCGATGGAGCCAGTCCAGACGTCGACACCCGTCACCTCATTCTCGTTTGCCGGAGGGGTTTTCCCCGACGCGGACCTACCGTATCCGGTTCCGGAGCGGCTTCCTGACAGCACACACCGCATGGGAAAGAGTGCCTGCGGCCGTGCATCGCCATCGTCGTTCCCGTCTGTGCCTGCGCTGCCCGTGTTGGCCCCGAGTGGTCGAAATGCCAGCCTTGTCCGTTTCGGACAGCAGTGCGGCGCATGGGCAAACAGTGGTCCGGGTCAGCGCGGCCGCCGCCGGCCGGATCGCTTGGCGGGTGCTTTCGTCGCCCGCTCCCGGCGAGCTGGTTTGGCGCCGAGGGTCACGCGCACCACGATGGTCGCGGGCGAGATCAGGTCAGTGCCATACGTCTCGACCGCATCCGAGACGGCGCCCAACCGGCGCAGTGACGCCCGGTCGGCGTCCAGCTCCTCCTGCGCCGACGCACCCTTCAGCGCCAGCATCGACCCGCCAGGCCGCAACAGGGGTAGCGACCAGCGACCGAGCTCACCCAGTCGTGCGACAGCTCGTGCTGTCACCACCGGCGCCGACAGCTGGTCCCAGAACTGCTCGGCGCGGCCCCGGTGCACCTCCACGTTGTCCAGTCCCAGCTCGTCGACGGCCGCCAACAACCAGGCCGTGCGGCGGAGCATGGGCTCCACCAGGTGCATGCGGATGTCGGGACGCGCGATCGCCAGGGCAAGACCCGGAAGGCCCGCGCCCGAGCCGACGTCGATCACCTCGGCGCCCGCCGGGAGGGCCGGGTGGACCACCGCGCAGTTGAGCACATGTCGCTCCCAGAGGCGGGGCACCTCACGGGGGCCCACGAGTCCGTGGGAGACGCCGCTGTCAGCCAGGATGCCGGCGAACTCTTCTGCGAGCGCCAACCGGCTCCCGAACACCTCAGCGGCCGCGGCCGGCGCAGGCGGAGGTGCCGTCACGCCCTGGTTTGCACCCGCTGCTTGCGCGTCACGAGGCCGCACGTTGCCATCCATGGAGCTCGACCCCGGGCGATCGGTGGTCACGGCAGCACCGATCGTCGATCACAGCACGGCGCGGTGGCGCGTTCCACGTGAAACGGCACCGTCATCCAGGCAGGACGACGACGTGACGGTGCGGCTCGACACCCTCGGAGTCGGATCCCAGCCCAGCCGCGGCGACCTCGTCGTGAACGACCTTGCGCTCGAAAGCCGTCATGGGCTCCATCGCCTGCTGTTCACCGGTCGCGCGGACCTGGGCGATCACCGTACGTGCCAGCTCCACCAGCGCGCTGCGGCGCTCGGCCCGGTGTCCGGCGACGTCCAGCATCAGGCGGCTGCGCTCACCGGTGGCCGCCTGGACCGCCAGCCGCGTCAGCTCCTGAAGCGCGTCGAGGACCTTGCCGTCCGGGCCGACGAGACGGCGCGACACGCGCCCCTCCTCGGAGTCCACGATCGCCACGGCGGCGCGGTCCCCGTCGACGTCGACGTCGATGTCTCCGTCCATGTCAGCGATGTCGAGCAGCTGCTCGAGGAAGTCCGCCGCGACCTCACCCTCGCGCTCCAGGTGGCCCGTCCGCGACGTCGCTGCACCACCGTGGGCTGCAGCTTCGTCGGCCGCGGCCGCACCCGCGGACGTGCCACCGGCCGCCGAGGAACCCTCCGGCGCACGCTCAG
Organism: uncultured Actinomycetota bacterium; assembly: GCA_963696105.1. Classification (GTDB taxonomy): domain Bacteria; phylum Actinomycetota; class Actinomycetes; order Actinomycetales; family Dermatophilaceae; genus CAVRTM01. The sequence goes on along the minus strand of CAVOIP010000005.1, from coordinate 1,214,269 downwards.
CGTCGTCGTCGTCCGCCGCGCTGTTCGAGCCGGCGGCAGGCTCGGCAACGGCAGGTGACTCAGGCTGGTCAAGCCGGTCCGGTTGGACAGCGTGCGGCTCGGCGATCTCCGCGCGCCTGTCCGGCTGCGGCTCGGCGGCCTCCGCGTGCTGGTCCGGCTGCGGCTCGTCGGGCTGGGCGGCCACCGTCGTGGAGTGCTGGTCAGTCATGCGCGTCTCCTGAGATGCGGGGTGCCTGACCCTGCGGTCGGCACGAGGTCGGATGGCGGGTGCGGCGTCTCCCCGCTGGGAGGGAGGCATGGCCGCAGCACGGGAGGGGAGGTGTGAGCCGCCGGCTCAGGCGTCCCGGCTTGCGGCCGTCGTGTCCCCACCGGTCGCGGTGCGCTGGGCGGAGGCCGGTGCACCCGGCTTGGCGGCCGGCTTCGTTGCCGGCTTGGTGCCGTTCGGCGCGACCGGACGGTTGCGCTTCTTGCGCTTGGGCTGCTGGCGCTGGCCCGAGACCGGCTTGGCCGGCTCGTCGACGGTGTCCTGCACGTCCTGGACCGGCTCCTCGTGGTGCAGCCCCGGGAGGGTGAACTTCTTGTGCGCCTTGCCGCTCTTCAGCCGGCGCTCCTCGAGCGCCTTCTCGGCCAGGGAGCCCGGGGCCGGCATGCGGCGGATCACATAGAACTGCTGTCCCATCGACCACAGGTTGGTGGTCAGCCAGTAGAGCAGGACGCCGATCGGGAAGTTGATACCGGAGATCGCGAAGAACAGGGGCATCAGGTAGAGCAGCATCTTCTGCTGCTTGGCGAAGGGGTTGTCCAGCGCCGTAGCCGGCATGTTCTTCATCATCAGCTGACGCTGGGTGGTGAACGTCGTGGCCGACATGAGCACGATCAGGACGACTGTGACGATCTTGACGGTGACGTCGGTCGACCCCATGAAGCTGGAGGACAGCTGCGCGCCCAGCAAGGTGGACTGCTCCGCCTGCGCCGCGAGGGGCTTCGTGAGCGGCCCGATGGGATTCTTGGTGCCGTTGGAGATGGCCGGCAGCGAGTTCAGTACCCGGAACAGGGCGAAGAAGAACGGCGACTGCAGCAGGATCGGCAGGCACGAGCTGAACGGGTTGGTGCCCGTGCGCTTGTAGAGGTCCATCGTCTCCTGCGTCATGGCCTGACGGGAGTCGGGATCGGACTTGCCCTTGTACTTCTTCTGGATCTTCTGCATCTCCGGCTGGATCAGCTGCATCTTGCGGGATGCGTGGATCTGCTTGACGAAGAGCGGGATCAGCAGGATCCGCAGGACGATCACCAGCCCCACGATCGACAGGGCCCAGGTCCATCCGGAGGCCGCCGGCAGCCCGATGGACTCCAGCGCGGTGTGGAAGCCGACCATGATCGTGGCGACGAACCACTCGAGCGGAAAGAGCACCGTGTCCAGTAAGCCGTTCATCAAATCCTCTGTCGTCAGGTGAAGGGGTTCCTCACCACGGTGGCAGCGCCGGGCGTCGGTGACGACCGGGCCGGTCCAGGTCTAGTGGAGGTGCGCGTGCGGGGTTCCCGGCCCCGGATGGCGCGAGGGTCCTGCCTGCGGAACGTGGTCGACGCCCCCGGGGTTCCATGGGTGGCACCGCAGGAGCCGCCGGGCTGCGAGCCAGGAGCCCTTGAGGACCCCGAACCGCTCGATCGCGGTGATGGCGTAGGCCGAGCAGGAGGGGTAGAACCGGCAGCTCTGCGGTGTCATCGGGGACAGCACCAGCTGGTAGGCGCGCAGGAGCCAGATGACGGGGCGGCGCACCAGCGTGCGCAGCGGTGGCAGGGTGGACGTCACGGTCTCCCCGATCGGTCGAGGCGCCGCAGCACCGTGCCCATCAGGCGGTCCACGTCGGCGCCGAGCTCACTCGAGGCCGCACCCGCCGCGGGCGGGTTGGCGCGCACCACGAGGTCGGTGCCGGCGGGCACCCGGTCGAGCCGCGCAGCGATCGCATGCCGCAGGACCCGCTTGGTGCGGTTGCGGACCACGGCGTTGCCCACGGCTTTGGAAACCACAAAACCGACCCGCGGCGGTTGCCCCGCACGCGCGCCGGTCGAGTTGCCATGCACCACGATCAGGCGGCTGCCCGATCGTGATCCGCCGGCACGGCGTGCCCCCTGCAGCACAGCCGCGAAATCGGCGCTCGAGCGCAGCCGATGACGCGCGGGGAGCACGCCCCGATCCTCTAGGCGGACAGCTCGGTGCGGCCCTTGCCGCGGCGGGCCGACAGGATGGCGCGGCCGGCACGGGTGCGCATGCGCAGACGGAAGCCGTGGGTCTTGGCCCGGCGACGGTTGTTCGGCTGGAAGGTGCGCTTGCTCACGAGGATCTCCATTGCTGCACGGACGAGGCGCCCGGGCTGGTGTGGCTGGATGAGAGTGCGGGACCTGTGGCGGCCAGCCGCAATCGGAAACCCGCGCCGGGAGGCACGGGCATGCGAAAACGGCCGTCAGCACAGGCCGGACCAACGGTACGGGAGCCGGCGGGACAGGGTCAAACCGCGGGGTGTCCAGGCCCGTTGGCGCGCCATCCGGTTGCGAAGCAGTCATCCCCACCCATGATCCTCCTGTTCCCCCGGCCAACGCGCTGGAGTTCGTCCCGGTTTCGTCAAGAGCACCCCAATCGGGCTCGTCGGTTTGCTGACGGCCGTGGCTGCTTGTTACCGTCGCGCCTTCGTGCAAGATCCCCGCTCTCTGTACACAGTCTGTGGATAACGGTGTGGATGGACCCCGTACGATGGTCCCGCGACAACGACCGAGCAGGACTCTTCCAAGCCACACGAAGCGGGGTTGACCACACGTGACGGAGGCACAGGTCGAGTTCGGGAACGTCTGGCAGCGCACCCTCGCTGTGCTCGACGACGCCGGCATCCCCGCCCCCCAGCGGGCCTTCCTGCGGCTGACCCGGTTCGTCGGCCTCATCGACCGCACCGCGCTGCTGGCCGTGCCGGACGACTACACCAAGGACGTCGTCGAGACCCGCGTCCGCGAGCAGGTCACCACCGCTCTGTCCGACCAGCTCGGCATCCAGGTCCGCCTCGCCGTGACGGTGGACCCCTCGCTGAGCCGGCAGCACGACGTCGACGAGGCCCAGCCCGAGACCGCCACGCTGACCGAGCTCGAGGACGCCGACGACGACGTCGCCGACGAGACCTCGCCGTTCAGCACGGGTCCCGGCCGCGGCGGGGGGCCGGTGCGCCCGCGTGTCGCCGAGCGGGAGGCGATCGAGGTCGAGGCGGCCCGGCTGAACCCCAAGTACACCTTCGACACCTTCGTCATCGGTGCGAGCAACCGGTTCGCCCACGCGGCCGCCGTCGCCGTCGCCGAGGCGCCGGCCAAGGCCTACAACCCGCTGTTCGTCTATGGCGAGTCGGGGCTGGGCAAGACCCACCTGCTCCATGCCATCGGGCACTACGCGCGCAACCTCTACCCCAACGTGCGGGTGCGCTACGTGAACTCCGAGGAGTTCACCAACGACTTCATCAACAGCATCCGCGACGACAAGGCCTCGAACTTCCAGCGCCGCTACCGCGACGTCGACGTGCTGCTGATCGACGACATCCAGTTCCTGCAGGGCAAGGTGCAGACGCAGGAGGAGTTCTTCCACACGTTCAACACCCTGCACAACGCCAACAAGCAGGTGGTGATCACCTCCGACCTGCCGCCCAAGCAGCTGAGCGGGTTCGAGGAGCGCATGCGCAGCCGGTTCGAGTGGGGCCTGCTGACCGACGTGCAGCCCCCCGACCTCGAGACCCGGATCGCGATCCTGCGCAAGAAGGCGATCCAGGACCGGATGAACACCCCGGACGAGGTGCACGAGTTCATCGCGACACGGATCTCGACCAACATCCGCGAGCTGGAGGGTGCGCTGATCCGCGTCACGGCGTTCGCCTCGCTCAACCGGCAGTCGGTCGACCTCAACCTCGCCCAGATCGTGCTCAAGGACATCTTCCCGCACGACGAGGGCCCCCAGATCACGTCCGCGACGATCATGGCGCAGACGGCGCAGTACTTCGGCCTGACGATCGAGGACCTCTGCAGCACCTCGCGCTCCCGCGTGCTCGTCACGGCGCGGCAGATCGCGATGTACCTGTGCCGTGAGCTGACGGAGCTGTCCCTGCCCAAGATCGGGCAGCAGTTCGGGGGTCGCGACCACACCACGGTCATGCACGCCGACCGCAAGATCCGGCAGCTGATGTCCGAGCGCCGGGCGATCTACAACCAGGTCACCGAGCTGACCAACCGCATCCGCAACCAGTCCCGCTGACCGCCTGCTGGGCACGCCCGCCCAGGGGCACGCCGCCCACGCCGTACGGCGGCCAGCAGCGCGTCTTGCGTCTTCCTTGAGGTTCGGCCGCGGACGGCGGCGCTTCTTGCGCGTGCGCCCCCGGCGTGCTTGAGGCCACGGCTCCAGAGTTGTCGTCATCAGGGCAACCGCCCCGGTCACGACCACTCGGTCCCAGGAGCCAGTCATGCGCATCACCCTCACCAGCACCGGCGGCAAGGTCCTCGCCTCGACGGTCCTCCTCGGCGCTGCGGCGAGCGTGGCCGGCCTCGGCACGTTCGGCACGTTCACCTCGACCACCTCCGCGAGCGCAGCCGTCGCCTCCGGCATCGTGAAGATCGACGTCGGCACCGTCAACACGGCCGCGAACCGGCTCTCGGTCGCGGCCACCGGCCTGGTCCCCGGCGACACCGTCAGCCGCGCGGTCACCCTGACCAACAGCGGGGACCAGGCCCTCGCCGGCATCGGCCTGACCACCGCCGCGACCACCTCCAGCAAGCTCGACACCGACGCCACGATGGGCCTGCAGCTGTCGGTCGAGGCCTGCTCGGCCGCCTGGAACGAGAGCGGCACCGCGACGACGGGCTACACCTACACCTGCCCCAGCACCGCGACCCGGTCCACCGTCCTGGCCTCCCGTCCGGTCATCGGCAGCACGCCCGCCCTGAACAACCTCACCGCGCTGACCGCCGGCAAGGCCGACAACCTCGTGGTGACCATGACGCTCCCGGCTAGCGCGGACAACACGTTCCAGGGCCAGAACAGCGCCATCGGCTTCAGCTTCACCGGCACCCAGCGTGGCGCCACCTCCCGGTAGTCCCCCAGCCCGTGGTGCCCGTCCTGCGACGACGGGCGGGCACCACGACCCAGCCGCCCAGCCCCGCACCACCCCCGCCACCAGGAGAAGCACATGAGCGGCACCACCATCGCCCCCGCGATCGGCACCCCCCTGCCGAGCCGGTGCGTGCCGCCGGGAACAACGGCGCAGGTCTCCCCCTCTCTGCCGCTGGTGCCCCGACTCCTTCGGCGAGTGGTGCGTGGGCTGGGCAACCTGCTCCTGCTCGTGGTCGTCCTGGCCTTCACCGGCCTGGCCGTCGGCCCGCACGTGCTCGGCTACCGCACCATGACGATGCTGACCGGCAGCATGGCTCCCGGCATCAACCCCGGCGACGTGACCGTGGCGGTCCAGGAGCCCACGTCCGCGCTGGCCGTGGGGCAGATCATCAGCTACCAGATCCCCATCGACGACCACCGCGTCGTCAGCCACCGGGTCGTGAAGGTGACCCGCGGCCCCGGCGGCGCGGTGGTGGTGCAGACGAAGGGCGACCACAACCCGAGCGCCGACCCGTGGACCGCGATCATCACCGACTCCCAGGTGTGGACCGTCCGTGCCGTCGTCCCGCACCTCGGCGACGTCATCCGCACGCTGCGCGGGCGGGGACTGCACATCGCCCTCCTGTACGTCGGACCCGCGTTGCTCACCGTGCTCCTGCTCAGCGAGATCTGGCGCAGCCCGAAAGCCGGCGCCCGCGACGCCGCCACACGGCAGACTGCCTCCGTGCTCGACACCGCCGTGCTCAGCGCCCTCGCCGACGACCTCGGCGACGCCAGCCGGCTGCGCACGTTCCTCGACCTGTGGACCAGCATGCTCGACGGCCGGGTCTCCGCCCTGCGGGACGCCCTCGCGGTCGAGGACCAGGAAACGGCGCTCGACCGCGCGCTCAGCCTGCGCAGCTCCAGCGCGATGATCGGCCTGACCTCGCTGGTCGCTGCGGCCGCCGTGCTCGAGCAGCACGTCCAGGACGGGGACCTGGCCGCCGCACGTGGCGCCCTGGCCGCGGTCGAGACCGCGATCGAGCCGGCCCGGCAGGCGGTCACCGCGTACGCCGCCGACCTGGCGTGAGCGTCCCGGACATGTCCCGGGACCGGCGCCGGTTCCTCGTCCGCCCGCTGCTGGCCGTCCTCGCCATGATGCTGCTGGTCGGCGGCGGCGCCTCGGTGGCCGGCGCGACGTTCCGCGGCACCACCGGGGGGACCACCAGCGTGACGACCGACGTCGTGGCGCCACCCACCAGGCTCGCTGCCTCGGTGGCCTGCAACAAGCTCAGCGTCGTGCTCACCTGGACCGCGTCCGCCTCCACCTACACCGACGGCTACGAGCTGCAGTACACCGCCAACGGCACCGCGCACGTGCTGACCATCGCGCGACGGTCCACCACCACGACCAGCTACGTCCTGTCCAAGGGCGTGACGTACGTGTTCACGCTGGTGAGCACCTCGCCGTCGAGCTGGAGCAGCATCACGAACCCGACGCTGCCCTCGATCCGTTGCTGAGGCGTCAGCCGGTGACGGTGACGCTCAGCGGGTTGAACCGGTAGCCCACACCCCGCACGGTGCGGATCCACGGGTCCTCGCCGAGCTTGCGGCGCAGGTTGCCCACGTGGACCTCGACCAGGTGCGTGTCCTGGGCCCACTCGGTCTGCCAGACGCTGCGCAGCAGTGCCTCACGGCTCCAGACCCGCCGCGGGTGCGTGGCGAAGGCGGCCAGCAGGTCGAACTCGATCCGTGTGAGCGCCAGCTCCACCCCGTCGAGCACGACCTCGCGGCCCTCGAGGTCCACCGTCATCCGCCGGGTCGTGGTGACGTCCGCCGCGGGTCCGGGGACGGCCGGGAGGCCCCCGTCGGCGCCTGCCGCCGCGGCGGCGTCCTCGTCCAGAACGGCGCCGGGCCTGGCCAGCTGCCGCGGACGGCGCAGCATCGCCCCCACCCTCGCCTTGAGGTCACGGGGGCTGAACGGCTTGGTGATGTAGTCGTCGGCGCCGATCTCGAGGCTGAGCAGCTGGTCGACCTCATCGGCGCTCGCCGAGACCATGACGACGTACGCGTCACTGATCGTGCGCAGCCGGCGGCAGACCTCGAACCCCTCGATGTCCGGCAGCCCGAGGTCCAGCGTGACCAGGTCGGGTTGGTGCTGCTCGACCAGAGCCAGGCCGGCGCGCCCGGACGCCGCGGACCGCACCTGCAGGCCGCGCTGCTCGAGGACCGTGCTGATCAGCAGCCGGATGTCCTCGTCGTCCTCGATCACCACGGCGCTGCCCGTGCTCGTGTCCGTCATCCGGCTCTCTCTCGCTGAAGCGCGGACGCCCCTGCCGACCCCCGCCCGAGCGTCACTGTAGACGCTGGGCGGCCCGGGACACCGGCTCGAACCGCGGGCGCCACCCGGCGGCATCCACAGATTTCTCCACAGGTGTGGTCAACGCGTTACCGCAGCGTCATCAGGCATCCGGTTCCGTGCAGCCCTGTTTCTCCACACCCTGTGGACGGTTCTGTGGACAGGGCGCCGGACCGGGTTTCCCACAGGTTGTGAACAAGCCGGTGGAAAACCGTGGACGACGGCGTCCGGGAGGGGGACAACGGGGGGCCGGGCTGTGGACGCAGTGGGGACGGGGGCGGGCCGTCCCCAGACGGCCGACGTTGTCCCGAGACGCCCTCCACCGGTGCTGCACACGCCACTCGAGCCGCTGACCTGCACCGACGCCGGTTGTCCACAGAACCCACAGGACCTATGACCACGATGAGAGAACACCATCTCCTGTCCCGCCCCGCGTACAAACGTTCCCCAGGCCCTGTGGGCTGGGCCGGCCCGGACGACGACCGGCTGTGGAGGGCCGGGTGTTGGCGGCCGGTGTCCCGACGGCTAGGGTCAGTCCGCAATCACACATCTCTGGCTGCACCACACGAGTGCGGAACTGGAAAGGGCGGTCAGCCGGTGAAGTTCCGGGTCGAACGCGATGTCCTCGCGGAGGCGGTGACGTGGGCCGCTCGCGGACTCCCGAACCGGCCTCCCGTCCCGGTCCTCGCAGGTGTCCTGCTCGAGGCGTCCGAGGACGGCACGCTCACGCTGTCCGCCTTCGACTACGAGGTGTCGGCCCGCATCACCGTCGCCGCCGAGGTCGCGGAGGCCGGCACGGTGCTCGTGCTCGGCCGCCTCCTCGCCGACATCTCGCGCAACCTGCCGGCGCGGCCGATCGACGTGTCCACCGACGGCAACAAGGTCCAGGTCACCTGCGGGTCCAGCCGGTTCAGCCTGCTGATGATGCCCAGCGACGACTACCCCACGCTGCCCTCCTCCCCGGCCCCCACCGGCACCATCGCGGGCGACGTCTTCACCCAGGCCGTGGCCCAGGTCAGCATCGCGGCCGACCGCGGCGACACCCTGCCGATCCTCACCGGGGTCCGGGTCGAGATCGAGGGCGACAAGGTCACCCTGCTCGCGACCGACCGTTACCGGCTGGCGATGCGTGAGCTGACCTGGAACCCCGAGGCGACCGACGCCAGCCACGTGGCCCTGGTCCCCGCGCGCACCCTCTCCGACACGGCCAAGGCGCTCGGCGCCGCCGGCTCGGTCGAGATCGCCCTCGGCAGCTCCGCCGGCGGCGACGGCCTCATCGGCTTCGAGGCCGGTCAGCGCCGGGCGACCACCCGCCTGCTGGACGGGGAGTACCCCAAGGTCACCTCGATCTTCCCCTCGAGCGTCGACACCGAGTCGGTGATCGAGACGGCCGCGCTGGTCGAGGCGGTCAAGCGGGTGTCCCTGGTCGCCGAGCGCAACACGCCGGTGCGACTGAAGTTCACCGACGGGCAGGTCGCGATCGAGGCCGGCACCGGTGACGACGCCCAGGCCAGCGAGGCGGTCGAGGCCACGCTGACCGGCCCCGACATCGAGATCGCGTTCAACCCGCAGTTCCTCCTCGACGGCCTGGGCGCGGTCGGCACGGCGTACAGCCGGCTGTCGTTCACCCAGAGCAGCCGTCCGGCCGTGCTGTCCGGGCAGGCCGAGCAGGACGGCGAGGCCGACTCGTCATACCGTTATGTCCTGATGCCGGTCCGCTTCGCGAGCTGACATCCCCACCACGAACGACGACGAAGGAACTCTGCGATGCAACTCGGACTGATCGGCCTGGGCAAGATGGGCGGCAACATGCGCGAGCGTCTGCGCCGAGCCGGTCACGAGGTCGTCGGCTTCGACCACAACCCCGAGGTCAGCGACGTCGACAGCCTCGAGAGCCTGGTCGGCGCCCTGTCCGCTCCTCGCGTCGTGTGGGTCATGGTCCCCTCCGGCGAGCCGACCCGCGAGACGGTCAAGACCCTGGGTGGGTTGCTGTCCGAGGGTGACCTCGTCATCGACGGGGGCAACAGCCGGTTCACCGACGACACGGTCAACGCCGAGGCGCTGGCCGCCAGCGGCGTCGGCTACGTCGACTGCGGTGTCAGCGGCGGCGTGTGGGGCCTGGAGAACGGCTACGGCCTGATGGTCGGCGGCGAGGACGAGCTCGTCGAGCGCGCCATGCCGATCTTCGACGCGCTGCGTCCCGAGGGGCCGCGCGAGGAGGGCTTCGTCCACGCGGGCGCGGTCGGGGCCGGCCACTACGCCAAGATGGTGCACAACGGCATCGAGTACGGCCTGATGCAGGCCTACGCCGAGGGCTTCGAGCTGCTCGCCGCCAAGGACATCGTCACCGACGTGCACGGCTGCTTCCAGGCCTGGACGCGTGGCACCGTTGTCCGCTCCTGGCTGCTGGACCTCCTGGTCAAGGCGCTGGAGGAGGACCCGGGCCTGCAGGAGATCAGCGGCTACACCCCCGACTCCGGCGAGGGCCGCTGGACCGTCGAGGAGGCCATCGCCAACTCCGTGCCGATGCCGGTCATCTCGGCGGCGCTGTTCGCCCGGTTCGCCTCCCGCCAGGACGACTCGCCGGCGATGAAGGCCGTCTCGGCGCTGCGCAACCAGTTCGGTGGGCACGCGGTCCAGAAGGCGCGCGAGGCCGCCCAGGCGGGCCCCACCTCGGGCACCGGCACCACCAGCTGACCCCGATCCTCCCCGCCGGACGCCGCGACCGCACGGCGGCCCGGTCCCCCAGCACGACCCGGAAGGCTCGAGCGTGCACCTTCGGCACCTGTCCGTCGCGAACTTCCGCAGCTACGAGAACGCGGAGCTGCCGCTGACGCCGGGGGTCACGACGCTCATCGGGCTCAACGGTCAGGGCAAGACCAACCTGGTCGAGGCTGCCGGATACCTCGCCTCGCTGGGCAGCCACCGGGTCGCCACCGACGCCCCGCTCGTCCGCTTCGGTGCCGCCTCGGCGGTCATCCGCGGGGCGGTCGTCCGGGACGAGCACGAGACGATGATCGAGCTGGAGCTGACGCCGGGCCGGGCCAACCGGGCGCGGCTCGGCCGCTCGCCGCTGACTCGTCCGCGGGATGTGCTGGGCACGTTGCGCACGGTGCTCTTCGCCCCGGAGGACCTCGCCCTGGTCAAGGGCGACCCCTCGGAACGGCGGCGGTTCCTCGACGACCTCCTGGTGGCGCGGCAGCCGCGGTGGGCCGGGGTGCGTGCGGACTACGACAAGGTGCTCAAGCAGCGCAACGCCCTGCTGAAGTCGGCCGCACCGGTCCTGCGCCGGGGTCGGCGCGCCCGGTCCCGGCCGACCGACGAACCGGTCGAGGACGCCCGCGCCAGCGCCCTGCACACCCTCGACCTGTGGAACGCCCAGCTGGCCCAGGTCGGCGCCCAGCTGCTCTACGCCCGGCTGAGGCTGCTGCGCGACCTCGGGCCCTACCTGGCCAAGGCGTACGACGAGGTCAGCGCCGGACAGTCCGACGCCAGGGTCGCCTACCGGTCCTCGTTGCGGGAGGAGATGGCCGCGCAGCTCGCCGCCGGGGCCGTGCCGGAGATGCAGGAGCTGCACGACGAGATCCTGGCGACCCTCGAGCAGGTGCGCCCGGCCGAGGTCGAGCGCGGGGTCTCCCTGGCCGGCCCGCACCGCGACGACGTGGTCCTGACCCTCGGCGACCTGCCCGCCAAGGGGTACGCCAGCCACGGCGAGTCCTGGTCGTTCGCGCTCGGGCTGCGGCTCGCGGCGTACCAGCTGCTGCGGCACGACCTCGGCGACGACCCCGTTCTGATCCTGGACGACGTGTTCGCCGAGCTGGACTCCGGCCGGCGCGAGCGGCTGGCGGCACTGATCGGCGACTGCGAGCAGGTGCTGATCACCGCAGCGGTGCCGCAGGACGTCCCGGAGTCGCTCACCGGGACCACCTTCCGGGTCACGCTGGGGTCGGTGTCCCGTGTCGAGTGACGACGTGGCGCCGGACGAGCCGCTGCTGCCCGTCGGCCCCGGGTCCGCTGCGCTCCCCGGTGCTGCCGAGGACGCGGACGAGGAGGTCCTCGGCGACGCCGACACCGCGGCGTCCGCGGCGCTCGCCCGCGCCCGCGAGGCCGCGCGCGCCAAGGGGCTGCGTCCCGGCAGCCGGCCCGTTCAGCGGCGCCGGCCCCAGGCGGGGGCGTTCAGCAGCTCCGGCCGCGACGGCCGCGACCCCTCGCTGCTCGGTGACCAGATGGACCGGCTGCTGCTGGACCGCGGGTGGAAGGTCGACGTGGCGGTCGGCTCGGTCATGGGTCGGTGGGCCCAGATCGTCGGTGCCGACGTGGCGGCGCACTCCACGCCGGTGACCTTCACCGACGGCGTCCTCGTCGTCCGGGCCGACTCCACTGCGTGGGCCACCCAGCTGCGGCTGATGTCCTCCTCCATCCTCGGCCGGCTCGAGGCCGAGGTCGGCAAGGACGCCGTGGCCGAGCTGAAGGTGCACGGCCCGGGCGCGCCGAGCTGGAGCCGCGGGTCCCGCCGGGCCCAGGGCCCGGGGCCGCGCGACACCTACGGCTGACCAGAGCGTGGCCGGACCGGCCGATGGAACGCCGTACGAGAGCCGCTGGGGACCCCAGGTGCGTAGGGGGACTAGGAACTGGCCCTTCTTTTGCTGGAAAGTGCCGTTGACGGCCCTCCTGCGCGGTGTCTGACGCCCGTCGACAGGTAGACTGACGGAGATTCGGCGGCCCTTCCGGGCGCAGGCCGAGGGGCTCGTTCCACGTGGAACCACGAGGGGGGCTCCTGCTGGCGCGTCTGTCCGGTGCGGCCGCTTCCCGTGTCCGCCTCCGGCAGGTGGGTGCGGTACCCGTACCTGACGTCCCAAGGAGCACCGTGTCCGAGGTCGGTCCCGACAGCACTGCCAATCCCGAGAGCAGCACCCCCACCGACCCGGCCACCGCGAACGGCTCCGACCCTGTCGCCGGCCCCGAGGCCGTGGCCGAGCTGGCCGCCAAGATCGAGGCCCCCGCCTACGACGCGAGCGCCATCACCGTCCTGGAAGGCCTCGAGGCGGTGCGCAAGCGCCCCGGCATGTACATCGGCTCCACCGGCGCGCGGGGCCTGCACCACCTGGTCTGGGAGGTCGTCGACAACTCCGTCGACGAGGCCCTGGCCGGCCACGCGGACGCCATCGAGGTCACCCTGCAGGCCGACGGCGGGGTCAAGGTCGTCGACAACGGCCGCGGCATCCCCACGGACATCATGCCCGGAGAGGGCAAGCCGGCCGTCGAGGTCGTCCTCACCCAGCTGCACGCCGGCGGCAAGTTCGGCGGTGGCGGCTACTCGGTTTCCGGTGGCCTGCACGGCGTGGGCATCTCCGTGGTCAACGCCCTGTCGGACCGGGTCGACGTCGAGGTGCGCCAGCGCGGGTACGTCCACCGCCAGACCTTCCTCAAGGGCGTGCCCGCGGCCGATCTCTCGCGCGACGAGGCGACGGACGAGACCGGCACCACGGTCACCTTCTACGCCAGCCCGGACATCTTCGAGAGCACGACCTACGACTTCGAGACGCTGCGGGCCCGGTTCCAGCAGATGGCCTTCCTCAACAAGGGCCTGACCATCAGCCTGACCGACGAGCGGCCCGAGGCCACCGAGGCCGAGCGCGACGCCGAGGGCATGGACGACGAGCTGGCCGCCCCGGCCGACGAGGTGGCCGAGACGGCGCCGGCCAAGCCGCGGACCGTGTCCTACTGCTACCTCGACGGCCTGGTCGACTACGTCAAGCACCTGGTCGGCTCCAAGCGGGCCGAGCCGGTGCACCCCCAGGTGATCTCCTTCGAGCTGGAGGACACCGAGCGCAAGATGTCCCTCGAGGTCGCCCTGCAGTGGACCAGCGCCTACTCCGAGTCGGTGCACACCTACGCCAACACCATCAACACGCATGAGGGCGGCACCCACGAGGAGGGCTTCCGGGCGGCGATGACCAAGCTGGTCAACGAGTTCGCGCGCGGCCAGAAGCTGCTCAAGGAGAAGGACGAGAACCTCACCGGCGACGACATCCGCGAGGGCCTGACCGCGGTGCTCTCGGTCAAGCTGGGTGAGCCGCAGTTCGAGGGCCAGACCAAGACCAAGCTGGGCAACTCCGAGGTCAAGGGCTTCGTCCAGCGGGCCGTGACCGAGGAGCTGGGCCACTGGCTCAGCGCCCACCCGAGCGAGGGTCGCGACATCGTGCGCAAGTCGGTGCAGGCCGCCGCGGCCCGGATGGCGGCCCGCAAGGCCCGCGAGGCGACCCGCCGCAAGGGCCTGCTGGAGTCCGGCGGCCTGCCGGGCAAGCTGCGCGACTGCCAGAGCAACGACCCGGTCATCTCCGAGGTGTTCATCGTCGAGGGCGACTCCGCCGGCGGCTCGGCGGTGCGCGGGCGCAACCCGCACACCCAGGCGATCCTGCCGATCCGCGGCAAGATCCTCAACGTCGAGAAGGCCCGCATCGACAAGGTGCTGGCCAACAACGAGGTCCAGGCGCTGATCTCGGGCTTCGGCACGGGCATCGGCGAGGACTTCGACCTCAGCAAGGCGCGCTACCACAAGATCGTGCTGATGGCCGACGCGGACGTCGACGGGCTGCACATCCGCACGCTGCTGCTGACGCTGCTGTTCCGGTTCATGCGCCCGCTGATCGAGGCCGGCTACGTCTACCTCGCCCAGCCCCCGCTCTACCGGCTCAAGTGGAGCAACCACGCGCACGAGTTCGCCTACTCCGACCGCGAGCGCGACGCGATGATCCAGGCCGGGCAGAGCCAGGGTTGGCGCCTGCCCAAGGACGCCGGCATCCAGCGGTACAAGGGCCTGGGCGAGATGGACTACCAGGAGCTGTGGGAGACCACGATGGACCCCGACCACCGGATCCTGCTCCAGGTCACCCTGGACGACGCCGCCGCCGCCGACGAGATGTTCGCCGTGCTGATGGGTGAGGACGTCGAGAGCCGGCGTGGCTTCATCCAGCGCAACGCCCGCGACGTGCGCTTCCTCGACATCTGACCGGGCCGGGACGCCGCCAGGGCGTCCCGGCATACCGGCCCCTGGCTTGTGTGCCCTGACAACGAAGGAACCCAGACTGTGACAGAGCAGCCGCCGATCGAGTTCGATCGGGTTGAAGGCGTCGATCTCACCACCGAGATGCAGCGCAGCTACATCGACTACGCGATGACCGTGATCGTCAGCCGCGCCCTGCCGGACGTGCGCGACGGCCTGAAGCCGGTGCACCGCCGCGTGGTCTACGCCATGTACGACGGGGGCTACCGCCCCGACCGCGGCTACAACAAGTGCTCGCGCGTCGTCGGTGAGGTGATGGGGCAGTACCACCCGCACGGTGACTCCTCCATCTACGACGCGCTGGTGCGCCTGGTCCAGGACTGGTCGCTGCGCTACCCGCTGGTCGACGGGCAGGGCAACTTCGGCTCGCCCGGTGACGACCCGGCGGCGGCGCCGCGATACACCGAGTGCCGGATGGCGGCCCTCGCGATGGAGATGGTCCGCGACATCGACCAGGAGACGGTCGACTTCAAGGACAACTACGACGGCAAGACCCAGGAGCCGGTGGTCCTGCCCAGCCGGTTCCCGAACCTGCTGGTCAACGGCTCGGCCGGCATCGCGGTCGGCATGGCCACGCAGATCCCGCCGCACAACCTGCGCGAGGTCGCGGCAGGCGTGCAGTGGTACCTCCAGCACCCGGACGTACCGCGCGAGGACCTGCTCGAGAAGATGATCAGCCTGGTCCAGGGCCCGGACTTCCCCACCGGCGGGCTGATCATGGGCCGCAAGGGCATCGAGGACGCCTACCGCACCGGGCGCGGGTCGATCATCATGCGCGCGGTGGTCTCGGTCGAGGAGATCCAGAACCGTCAGTGCCTGGTCGTCACCGAGCTGCCCTACCAGGTCAACCCCGACACCCTGGCCCAGAAGATCGCCGAGCTGGTCAAGGACGGCCGGATCGCCGGCGTGGCCGACATCCAGGACCACACCTCCGGCCGCACCGGCCAGCGCCTGGTGATCGTGCTCAAGCGCGACGCCGTGGCCAAGGTGGTCCTGAACAACCTGTACAAGCACACCCAGCTGCAGACCACGTTCGGCGCGAACATGCTGGCTCTTGTCGACGGCGTGCCGCGGACGCTGCCGCTGTCGGCGTTCGTGCGGCACTGGGTCGAGCACCAGCTCGACGTCATCGTGCGGCGTACGACCTACCGGCTGCGCAAGGCCGAGGAGGAGGCCCACATCCTGCGTGGCCTGCTCAAGGCGCTGGACGCCCTGGACGAGGTCATCGCCCTGATCCGCGCCTCGGCCACGGTCGACGTCGCCCGCGACGGGCTGCTCGAGCTGCTCGGCATCGACGAGCTGCAGGCCATGGCCATCCTCAACATGCAGCTGCGCCGTCTGGCGGCCCTGGAGCGGCAGAAGCTCGTCGACCGCCACGACGAGCTGCAGCGGATGATCGACGAGTACAACGTCATCCTCGCCTCCCCCGAGCGGCAGCGCTCGATCGTGTCCGAGGAGCTCGCCGAGATCGTCGACAAGTTCGGCGACGACCGGCGCACCAAGGTGGTGCCGTTCGACGGCGACATGTCGATGGAGGACCTCATCCCCGAGGAGGACGTGGTCGTCACGATCACCCGGGGCGGCTACGCCAAGCGCACCAAGGTCGACCTCTACCGGTCGCAGAAGCGCGGCGGCAAGGGCGTGCGGGGGGCCCAGCTGCGCGGTGACGACATCGTGGAGCACTTCTTCACCACGACCACCCACCACTGGCTGCTCTTCTTCACCAACCTGGGCCGGGTCTACCGGGCCAAGGCCTACGAGCTGCCCGAGGGCAGCCGCGACGCCAAGGGCCAGCACGTGGCCAACCTGATGGCGTTCCAGCCGGGTGAGCAGATCGCCCAGGTGCTGGACCTGCGGGACTACGTCACCGACCCCTACCTGCTGCTGGCCACCCGGGACGGCCTGGTGAAGAAGACCCGGCTCTCGGAGTACGACACCAACCGCACCAACGGCCTGATCGCGGTCAACCTGCGCGAGGGCGATGAGCTGGTCGGTGCCGGGCTCGCGTCCGCGGCGGACGACGTGCTGCTGGTCTCGGTCAAGGGGCAATCGGTGCGGTTCAACGCCACCGACGAGACGCTGCGCCCGATGGGCCGGGCCACCAGCGGCGTCACCGGGATGAAGTTCCGCGACGGCGACCAGCTGCTGTCGATGAGCGTGGTCCGCAGCGGAGAGGACCCCGACGTGTTCGTGGTCTTCGAGAACGGCCTGGCCAAGCGGACCGCCGCCTCGGCCTACCCGGTCAAGGGGCGCGCGACCCTCGGGGTCAAGGTCGCCCAGATCTCGGAGCGGGGCGGCGACCTGGTCGGCGCTCTCACGGTCGCCGAGGACGACGAGGTCATGGTCGTCATGGAGAAGGGCAAGATCGTCCGCTCCCGTGTCGACGAGGTGCACCGCACCAGCCGCAACACCATGGGCGTGCAGTTCGCCAAGCCGGACAAGGGCGACGCCATCGTGGCGGTGGCCCGCAACGCCGAGAAGGTCGGTGAGGCAGAGGTCGAGGAGCTCGTCACCGGTGAGGCCGAGACCGAGCGGGTGACCGACGGCCCGGGCCTTCCGGCCGAGGTGGACACGACCGCCGTGCCCGAGCTGGTCGACGACGCCGACATCGCCGCGGACGGCGCGCCGGGGGACGATGCGGCGGACGGTGCGCCGGGTGAGGACTCCCAGCCGGGTAACGTACCGTCGCAGGACAGCCCCGAGGACAACGCTGGAGGTAGCGAGTGAGCACGGCAGGCAGGACCGGAGCGCCGTCGCGACCTCCGGCGGGAGCAGAGGACGCAGGGTCGCGTCCGGGCGCCGACAGCCGGCCCGCGGGCGCCACGCAACCGGTGCCGACCGGCGCCGCCGGGGCTGGCGCAGCCCGGCCGGCGATGACCGGCCCGCGGCGGGTCAAGCTGACCGTCTCACGGGCCGACCCGTGGTCGGTGATGAAGATGTCGTTCCTGATCTCGGTCGCCCTCGGCATCGCCGGCGTGGCCATGGTCGCCGTGCTGTGGCTGGTGCTCAACGGCATGGGCGTCTTCTCCGACATCGAGCGGACGGTCAGCTCGGTGCTCTCCAGCGGGGCGACCGGCGGCGGGCAGTTCAACCTGATGGACTACATCGGATTCGGCCGGGTGGTGTCCCTCGCCATCGTCATTGGCGTCGTCGACGTCATCCTGCTGACCGCCATCTCCACGCTCGGAGCGTTCCTCTACAACGTCTGCTCCGCCCTGGTCGGCGGCCTGCAGCTGACGCTGACCGACGACTGAGGGGCCCAGCCAGCACCGGCGGGTACGCCGCGCGCCTCCCCGGCCGTGCGGCGTACCCGCCGTTTTGGTCGGCGCCGCCGCGGTGAGGTAACCTTCCGGAGCGCGTCGGTGACCGGCCCTGCCGGTCCGAGGCGCACACTGGAGATGGCGAACGGGCCTATAGCTCAGACGGTTAGAGCGCTTCCCTGATAAGGAAGAGGCCACAGGTTCAAGTCCTGTTAGGCCCACCATCACCGCTGCACGTCCACTGGAGGAGCGCCGCCATGAAGAAGTTCCTGCTGGTCCTCGTGACCGCCGTCGGCGCTGCCGCCGTCTCCCAGAAGCTCAAGGCGCAGAAGGCCGAGCAGGACCTCTGGGCCGAGGCCACGGACAAGGTCTGACCCCCCGCTCTCCCAGCGGCTCGACCGCTGGACCCGACGGCGTCGCCCGTCGCACAATTGAAGATCACCACTCGGGGACATAGCTCAATTGGTAGAGCGCCTGCTTTGCAAGCAGGAGGTCCGGGGTTCGATTCCCCGTGTCTCCACTCTCGAAGCCCTCTCCGCACGCCGGGGAGGGCTTCTTCGCGTGCCGCACCTGCACCGGTTCATCGTCCCGTCGGTGCGGTCGCCCGTCCTTCTCGGGTGGTCAACGATTCGCGCGGTCTCTCGCGCTTCGTCATCTCTGCACTGAGGCGCTCGAGCTGACGGCGAATGGCGCCACAGATCTCGTGAATTAGCTTCTCGTAAACGCACCTGCCAAGCTCACGCCCCGTGACGATCGAATACCAGCGCATGCAACGTTCACGTCTCGAGAGCCATCACCTGGCCTCCATCAGCGCTGTTGACGACTTGGCAAAGACGTTGCGCTCCGCTCTCGAACGCGAGGCCGCAGCGATCGACCTGGCTCACATCCACGGTGCCAGCAGCGCCTCGGTGCAGACGATCGTGTCCTCGATCCTCAAGGATCGTCTCGGGTTCGACGAGGAGGTACTGCTGACCCCCGAGGACGGCATCGTGTCGCGGCCCCGACCGGACTTCTTCTACCGGATCGGTCCGGGCGAGGGGGTCATCGCAGAGGTCGAGAGAGGCGGCACGGTGACCAACAACCACGACCTCAAGGACATCTGGAAAGCCCACCTCGCGCAGGACGCGCAGCATCTTTTCCTCATCGTTCCGAACTCCAACTGGAAGCAGTCCGGCTTGCCGCGAGAGCGGCCCTTCCTGCGAGTGGCAAACCGCATGGGTGCCTTCTTCGGTGACGCCCGTCGTGAGATCGACGTGCTCACGTGCCATGTATTCGGGTACGGCCGGCTCACTTGAAGGTGCGGTACGGATCAGTCGCAAGTGGCGTGGGTCAGGAACCGACCTTGAGACTTCTCGGAATGCAGCTGCCTTTCACGCTCAGCTCAGGCGCTCGTGGCCGAGAAGAGAACGGCTCGTCACCGTGCTACAACATGCGTTTCGCGAGGTAAGGACGAGCGAAGACGGAGTGGACTCCCGGGGAGAACAGCACGGAGTCGGGTGGACGGTCGACCAGGCCGGGCAGGCCGGCGGCCGCGACCAGGGTGTCCTGCAGGTGCAGCAACGTGGCCTCGTGCAGCGGCCAGACGCCGTGGTGGTTGGGCACGTAGCAGGTGCGGCCGAGCAGGGAGGTGTGCAGGCCCCAGCGAGATGTGAGGAACAGCTGCAGCGGTGTCGGCTCCTCGATCCGCGCGCCCACCCGGACCGCCACCCGACCGCCGACCGGAAGGCCTCCGGCCGCCCGGCGGGCGCCGCGGCCGGCGAACCGGCGGGTGGTCCGGTAGTCCAGCTCCAGGTCGTCGACGACGCTGCGGGTGGTGCTCATCCGCGCCCATTGGTAGGGCAGGTGGAAGACCGCCCGAGCGCCGAGGACGACGGCCAGGCGGCTGGCCTCCAGTGAACGGAAGACCACACCACGCCGACCCCGGCTGTCGATCGAGTAGAGCCTCACGTTGGTCTCAGGGAACGTGCCCAGCCAGGGGACGGCGGGGCCGCGGCCGATGCCGGCGCGACGGATCGTGAACGGCACCAGCCCCACCCACGTGCTGCCGTCGACGACGTCGGGCCGGACCCCGCGCGGCATCAGCGGTGCCACGATCCCCGGGTCGACCCGCCAGTGGAGGAACGTCAGGTCGACCCAGTCCTGGCTCATGATCTGCCGTCCGCTCAGCGGCGGCGCGACCGGGTCGAGTGACTGCTCCTCGGGCGCGGTCACGACCGGGGCCGAGGGTCGAGGCCGAGCCGGCGCGCCACCGCCCGGGCGGCGCGCCGGCCCGAGACCATTGCGCCCTGGATCGAGGCGGTGTCACGGTGGTCGCCGGCCACGAACAAGCCGTCGCCGAGGTCCACCGGCCGGCGGACCTGCAGCGGCGGCGCCTGATCCGGCTGCGCCTGGCGCACCAGGTGGGTGGTGACCAGCTCCCAGCTCGCGGCCGCGGCGCCGTACAGCTCGACCAGCTGGCGGCGCACGTCGCGCTCGTCAGGTGCGGCCGCGTCGGGGTCGCTGGCCAGCAGCGTGGTCGCCTGGACGAGGTGCCGGCCGGGTGGCGCGTAGGACGGGGCGACGTTGGTCATCACCGCGCTGTTGACCAGCGGGCCACCGGAGGTGCGCGAGGCCAGGAACAGCAGCGGCAGCGCCGACGGTGCCTCCGCCGTGGCGTACCACCACGTCGCCAGCCCCTTCATCCGCGGCACCGGGGTGCCGGCCAGGCGTCCGGCCGTGACAGGGTCCGCGGCCACCACCACGGCGCGTGCGGCGAACGACCCGGCGGAGGACCCGACCGACACCCCCGACCGGGTACGGCGGACCTCGGTGACCTCCGTCGACAGGTGCACCGGGGAGGTCAGGGCGGCCGAGATCTGGCCGGGGAGCGCCGTCATGCCGGCGGCCGGCACGCCCGGCCGGCCGAGGACGAAGCTGCGGACCAGGAGCCGGGCGAACTGTGCGGAGGTGGAGCCCTCCGACTCGGCCAGGACTCCGGCGAAGAAGGGGTCCCAGATGTCGCGGCGGACGGCTCCGGTGACGCCGGCCCGGTCCAGGGAGTCGGCCAGGCCGACGTCCTCGCCGGCCAGCAGCCGCTCGATGCTGCCCAGGGCCGGTGCGACCCACGCCGCCAGCCGCGCCAGCTCCCCCGCACGCAGGTAGCCGCTGCGGAGCGTGCGCCGGAGCAGCCGAGGTGCCCGGAGCGGGTCTCCCACGACCCGGATCCCGTCCGGGCCGGGCAGCGCGACGCCGGCGGCGAAGCGACGCAGCTCCAGCGCCCGCACGTCGATCAGCTCCCGGACGGCGGGATAGGCCGGGTTGAGCAGCTGGAACCCCCGGTCGCACCGATAGCCGGACAGCACGTCGGTGCGGACCCGGCCGCCGGTGGCATCCGCGCGCTCCAGCACCCGGACCGACAGCCCCAGGCGCTCCAGCAGGCGCGCACAGGTCAGCCCGGCCAGGCCCGCGCCGACCACGACCACGTCGTCGCGGGGAGTCGTCATGCCGTCAGGGTGCCACGGGGACGCGGGCACACGTCAGGGCCTGCGGTCGGCACGACCGCAGGCCCTCGACGTGCGGGCTCAGCTCTGCTGGCCGGGCTCGCGGGGCTCGCCGTCCTCGGAGACGGTGCTGTCCAGCGCGCTGTCGGCGTCGGCGCCGAGCGTCGAGCCGCCCATGCCGTCGAGCTCGTCACCGATGACCGCGGTGCTGGCGGCGTCCTCGGGCGTGGCCGCGAGGGAGGAGTCGACGCCCGCCGGGGCGACATACGGGTCCTGCAGGGGGGTGGCCCACGGGTCCTCCTTGGGGGCGGACTTCTTGACGAAGTACGCCGCGGCGGCGCCGACGATGGCCACGAGGCCGACGATCAGGCCGACCTTGCCGATCTTGCCGCCCACGCCGAGGGAGCGCTTCTGCTTGGCGACGGCCGCACCGGTCAGCACCATCTTGGCCCCGGCGCCGCGGGTGGCGGCCTCGTGGCCCACGGCCACGGCCTCCTCGCGGGCCGCGGCGCTCGCGGCGGCCGCAGCGGTCAGAGCCGTGGCGATGCGCGGCAGGAGGTCCTCGACGATCTTGTCGCGGGCGGTGTCCACCTTCGGCACCAGGGTCTGGACGGCGGCGTCCACCTTGGGAGCCGCCAGCTCCACGCCGTGCTCGAAGTGCGGCTTGGCCCACTCGCGGGCTGCCTCCACGTGCGGCTGGGCCAGCTCCTTGGCCGTGGTGGCCGCGAGCGCAGCCTGCGCGAGGGTCGGTGCGACCTTGTCGCGCAGCTGCTCGGTCGCGGACCCCGACAGCTGCGCGGCCTGCAGCAGCTGCTCGTGGGCCCGGTCGAGCGCCTTCTCGGTGTTGCTCTTGCTACGGAACACGAGTCCTCCTAGCGATGATGGCCAAAGTCCGATCCGTACCCATCCTGCACGGTGCCACACGCCAGCGGGTCAGCGCGCCGGATAATGGCGGCGGCGGGGGTTCCGGGGGCGTCGGGCCACCGTGGCAGGATGAGGCCATGAACGTCACCCTGCACACCAACCACGGCGACATCAACCTCACGCTCTTTCCCGACCACGCCCCCAAGACGGTCGCGAACTTCGTCGGCCTCGCCACGGGCGAGAAGGAGTGGACCGACCCGCGCACCGGTGAGAAGTCCACCAAGCCGCTGTACGACGGCACGACGTTCCACCGGGTCATCTCCGGCTTCATGATCCAGGGCGGCGACCCGATCGGCACCGGCACCGGTGGCCCCGGCTTCGCCTTCGACGACGAGATCAGCCCCGACAAGGACTTCCGCGGCCCCTACGTTCTCGCGATGGCCAACGCCGGCAAGATCGCGGGCAAGGGCACCAACGGCTCGCAGTTCTTCATCACCGTCGGCCCCACCCCGCACCTGCAGGGCAAGCACACGATCTTCGGCGAGGTCGCCGACGGTCCGAGCCGTGAGGTCGTCGACAAGATCGCGACCGTGCCCACCGGTGCCATGGACAAGCCCCGCGACGCCGTCGTGATCGAGTCGGTCTCCGTCCAGAAGTAGGCAGGACCACGCCCGGCCGGGTCCGGGCCAGGACGACCCGAGGGGACGCGGATGACCGAGCCGATGGCCGAGCAGCAGGCGCCGGCACCCGTGTGCCCGCGCCACCCCGACCGGGTGTCCTACGTCCGCTGCCAGCGCTGCGGCCGGCCGACCTGTCCTGAGTGCCAGCGGCCGGCCGCGGTCGGTGTCCAGTGCGTCGACTGCGTCCGCGAGGGCCAGAAGGGCGCGCGGACCCCGCGCACCCAGTTCGGGGCGGCCGTCACCACCGGCCGGCCGGTGGTGACGCTGACGATCATCGCGATCTGCGTGGTGGTCTGGCTGGTCCAGCAGGTCTCCCCGACGGTGACCCAGGAGCTGTCGTTCGCGCCGTACCAGGGGCAGAGCGAGCCGTGGCGGTTCCTCACCGCGGCGTTCGCCCACTCCCAGGGGCAGCCGCTGCACATCCTGTTCAACATGTTCGCCCTGTGGCAGATCGGCACCTACCTCGAGCCGATGCTGGGCCGGGTCCGCTTCGCGGCGCTCTACCTCATCAGCGCTCTCGGCGGCTCGGTCGGCTACCTGCTGCTGGCCACCCCGCCCGGCAGCATCGCCGACCTGCAGCAGGGCAGCTCGTGGGTCATCGGCACGGTCGGGGCGTCGGGCGCGGTCTTCGGCCTGTTCGCCGCGCTGCTGGTGCTCAACCGGCACCTGGGCCGGTCCTCCGCCGGCATCGTCGCCGTGCTGGCCATCAACGCCGTGCTCGGGTTCGTCGTCCCCGGCATCGCCTGGCAGGCCCACCTCGGCGGGGCGATCACCGGCGCCGTGCTCGCGGCGCTGATCGCCGTCACCGCTCCCCGGCCGCGTCAGCGGCTGCAGCTGCCCGCACTGCTCGCCGTCACCTTGGCCCTGGTCGCGCTCGCGACGGCGAAGTACGCGCTCAGCGACCAGACCTTCATGCACCTCATCCCGATCGGCTGAGGTCGGCCGGGAACCGCGCCCCCCGGGGAGCGACTTACACGGCTGTAGTTTGTCCCCAGCTGGGGACAACCCTGTGGACAAACCCCTGTGGAGAACTGTGGACAACTCCATCAGGGTCCGGGGGTCACCGCCAGCGGGTCGTCATGGCGAAGCCGGCCATGAGCAGGGCAAACCCCACAGCGAGGTTCCAGACGTGCAGCACCGGGATCGGGTAGGCACCCTGGGTGACGTAGAACGTCACTATCCACAGGAGGCCCAGGATGAACAGGCCGACCATGACCGGGACGAACCACGAGGGGTTGCCGACCGGTGCCTTGGCCTTGTGCTGCGGCGGGGTGTACGAAGCCTTGGCTCGACCCTTGGACTCGGGCACGGTGGCCCTCCTCAGTCTGTGTGCGATGGAACGGATGCCTGTGCCTTAGCGTAGGGGCTGGACCTGCAGGAACCGGACATCCCCGGGACGCGCGCGGAAGGAGGACGCCATGGCTCCCTGGTCGTCGCGCCCTCGTGCCGCCGGAGCACGCCCTCGCCGCCTGTCCGGCTGGACCGCGGTGGTCCCCGTCGCTGCCGCCGTCGCGGGCCTGCTCTTCGCCACCAGCGCCCAGACCGCCAAGGGCACCGACCTGCGCGCGACCGGGCGCACCGACCTCGTGGACGTGATCCGCAGCCAGACGTACGCGGTGGAGCGCCAGGCCGCGTCGGTCCAGCGCCTCCAGGCCGAGGTGGACCAGCTGACCGCCCGCAGCAGCCCGGGCAGCGCCGCCGTCCGCAAGGTGCGCAGCCAGGCCGACCGGCTGGCGCCCCTGGTCGGCACGGACCCGGTCAGCGGCCCCGGGCTCACCGTCACCCTCGACGACGCCAAGCGCACCGCCGCGAGCCTGCCGGACGGCTTCACCGCCGACGACATCGTGGTGCACCAGCAGGACGTGCAGAGCGTGGTCAACGCGCTGTGGGCCGGCGGCGCCGAGGCGATGATGTTGCAGGACCAGCGCGTGATCTCCACCAGCGCGGTCCGGTGCGTCGGCAACACCCTCCTCCTGCAGGGCCGGGTCTACTCCCCGCCCTACGTCATCACCGCGGTCGGCGACGTCAAAGCCATGCGCCAGAAGCTGGACGCCGACCCCTCGGTCACCATCTACCGCCAGTACGCCGACCTGCTCGGGCTGCGCTACGACGTGCAGGACAAGGCCAGGCTGACCCTGCCCGCGTACGCCGGAAGCCTTGACCTCGTCCACGCGCGAGCCGGCGGATGATGCCTTACGGTGCTGCTGGCCGCGGTGGCGACCTGCTGTCCCTGGCTGTTCCCCTCCATCTCGCGCTCGACCCAGTGAGGCCCGCATGACCCGCATCCTCGTCGTCGACAACTACGACAGCTTCGTCTTCACGATCGTCGGCTACCTGCAGCAGCTCGGCGCCGAGTGCGAGGTCGTGCGCAACGACGCGCTGTCACCCGGCGACGGCGCGGGCTTCGACGGCGTGCTGGTGTCCCCCGGGCCGGGCACGCCGGAAGCGGCGGGGGTGTCGATGGCGATGATCGAGGCGTGTGCCGAGCGGGTCCAGCCGATGCTGGGCATCTGCCTGGGTCACCAGGCGCTCGGGGTGGTCTACGGCGCGACGGTCGGCCGGGCGCCGGAGCTGTTGCACGGCAAGACCTCGGTCGTGCGCCATGACGGCACCGGGGTGCTCGCCGGGTTGCCCTCCCCGTTCACCGCCACCCGCTATCACTCCCTGACGATCGACCCGGCGACGATGACCGACCAGCTCGTCGCGACCGCGCACACCGACTCCGGCGTGATCATGGCGGTCCGGCACGTCTCCCTGCCCCTGGAGGGCGTGCAGTTCCACCCCGAGAGCGTGCTCACCGAGGGTGGTCACCGGCTGCTGGCCAACTGGCTGGTGACCTGCGGGTTGACCGACGCGGTGGCGCGAGCCGAGGGGCTGAGCCCGCTCGTGCACGACGCCGAGGGCGTCGCCCGCATGGTCGCCGCCGGCTAGGTGCCCCCCGCCGGCGGCGGCCCCGCCGCGCCCGCGCGGGTCCCGGTGGAGTGCCCGCGTGGGTGGCTCCGCCGGGTCGCGCTCGTCGCCGTGGTGGCGTGGGCGTTCTTCGGCGTCACGGCCCGCGCCGCGGTCGACGGCCGCGACGGTCGCTGGTTCCCCGCCGTGCTCGCCGCGGCCGCGTTCGTGCTCGGCTCCGCGCTGCTGGTGGGCATCGGCCGGGTGCTCCGGGCGCAGCCGTTCCTCGAGCTGACCGACGACGCCCTGCTGGTGCACGACTCGCGCCTGTTCTACCGGGAGTTCAGCGTGCTCCGCTCGGAGGTGCAGGACGCGGCGGTGGTCGACCTGCCGCGCCCCCGGATCGGCCGCGGCGAGCTCGGCCTGAGCCCGAGCGCCGAACCGTGGAACCTGCGGATCACCTTCACCGCGCCGGTGCTGTGCCTGGTCGCGCGGTCCGGGCCATGGGGCAGCTGGTTCTGGCCGTGGGTGCTGGCCGGCGAGGGGGCCCGGATGCGGCCGCCACGGCGCCTGCACCCGTACGGCGGGATGCTGGTCCGGGCCGTCGACGCCGAGCACGGCCAGCGCCAGATCACCGCCTGGGCCAGCCGTGCGCCCTGACGCGTCGCCGCCCGCGAGCCGCAGGGGGCGTGAGCTCAGTCCTGCAGGATCTCCTCGAGCCACCCCCGGACGGGGAAGTCCCACGTCGCGTGTGCCTCCGGCGGCTCGGCGGCGAGGGCCGCGACCCAGGCCAGCGCCCGGGTGACCCGACCCGCCTGCCGTGCACGGTCGACCAGGTGGGCGAGGTCGCGGCGATCGGCATACGTGGTGAACGGCTCGAGGTAGGCGTCGCGCACGCGCCGCACGAGCGGGGCCCCGGGGTCGAGGCCGGCGTAGTGCGCCACGGAGTTCAGCGTCGCCAGCATGGTGCCGAACGGGTGGCCGAGGCTCGCATCGCCCCAGTCGAGGATGCGCACGCGGTCGCCGTCCACGCACACGTTGGCCGAGTGCAGGTCGTCGTGCTGGATCGTGTCCGGGAGGCCCGAGCCGGCCAGGTCGGCGCACCAGCGACCGTATGCCGGCAGCCGCGCCTCCAGGGCCGCACGCCGGTCGGGGCCGAGGCCGCCCCGGTCCTCCGGCACGGTGGCGAGGTCGGCCACGAGGGCCGCGGCCTGACCCGGCAGCGTGGCCGGGGAGCGCTCGGGCACGCCGGCGCTCAGCAGGTCGTCCCGGTGGGCGGCCACGGCGAGCTGGGCCTCTGCGTAGCGCGGCAGCAGCCGCTCCCAGGTGGCCAGCTGCGCGTCAGGACTGGCGACGGTCCGCAACGTGGGCCCGGCGTCGGTCAACAGCGACCAGGCCCGCGGCTCGTCCACGGCCAGCAGCGCAGGCAGCAGGTCGGGTACCAGCCGGGCGAGGCGGCGGTGCAGCCGCGGCTCGTGCGCCGTCCCCTGCGCGTTCGCCTTGAACCAGATCCGCCCCAGCGTCGTGCCGAACGCGGTCGTGTGCGACCAGGCCCGGTCCCCGTGCGGGCTCCCGGCATCGGTCAGCCTGCCGCCGAGCGCCCTCACCTGCGACGACACCCAGTCGCGGGCGCGGTCGACGTCCACCCCGGTGCCATCAGGCACCGGAGTCACCGCGTCGGGGTCTTCGTGGGACGCGACGTCGTCGGGGTGCTGGTCGGCGTCGTGCTCGGCGTGCCGGTCGGGGTGGGGCTCGGTGTCGCCGTCGGGGTGGCGGTGGGGGTCCCCGACGGGGTGGGCGTCGGGGTCGGCGTCTGCGTGGGCGGGACCGGCTGGGCCACGGTGAGGGTGATCACCGTGCCGACCGCCACCTTCTCACCGGCGTGGGTCTGGTCCAGGACGGTGTTCTCGGGCCGGTCGCTCGGGGCGAACGTGGACTCGGTGCGCAGCCCGGCGTCGGCGAGCAGCGTCTTGGCCTGCGACCAGTCCTTGTCGACCACGTCGGGGACCTCGACCTTGCCGCTGGAGACCTCCAGGACCACCGCGGAGCCCTCCGCGACCATGCTGTGCGCGGCCGGCGAGGTGCGGACGACGGCGCCCTTGTCCACGTCGGGGTCGTCCACCGTCCTGGTGTCGCTGACCGTGAGGCCCTGGCTGCGCAACGCCTCACGGGCGGCGGCCTCGCTGAACGTGCGCAGGTCCGGCAGCTCGACGTTGCCCGGGCCCGAGGACACCACGATGGTCACCTGGGAGTCCGCCGGCCGTCGCTCGCCGGCTGGGGGGTCCTGGTCGAAGACGGTGTTCTTGGCCGAGGTGTCGGTGCGGGTGGAGACGACGGGGGTGAACCCGGCGGCCTTGAGCTTGGAGATCGCGTCGTCGCGGGTCATGTTGACGACGTTGGGCACGGCCGTGGTCTGCGCGACCGGCGTGCCGTTGCCGATCAGCGCCTTGCCGGCCAGGCCGACCAGCACCAGGGCGGCGACGACGGCCAGGGCCAGCAGGACGTAGCTGGCGCCGTGCCGCTTGCCCGGGTCCTGCTCGGGGTCGTGGCCCACCGCGGGCAGGTCGGCGGTGTTGCTGCCGTCTCCACGGCCGGGAGGACCGCCGTCGCGGTCGAGCGCGATGGCCTGGGTCGCCCCGGCGGTGCCGAGGGCCATGGTGGCGTCACCGGAGCGGGAGAGCAGCCGGGTGCTGTCGCCACGCGAGGCGGTGCCGCGGGCGGCGGTGCTGATCGGGCGTCCCGTGCGGGCGGCCTCCAGATCCTCGCGGAAGAGCCCGGCGTCCTCGTAGCGCGCGTCCCGGTCCTTGACCAGGGCGTGCAGGACGACGGCGTCCAGCTCGGGTGAGATCTCCGGCCGGTGCAGCGACGGAGCCTGGGGCGGCTCGCCGACGTGCTGGTAGGCGATGGACACCGGGGAGTCGCCGACGAACGGCGTCCGGCCGGTGAGCAGCTCATAGAGCAGGCAGCCGGTGGAGTAGATGTCCGAGCGGGCGTCGACCGTCGTGCCCTGCGCCTGCTCCGGGGAGAGGTACTGCGCGGTGCCGATCACCGAGTGGGTCTGCGTCATCGTGGCCGCGGTGTCGGCGATCGCCCGGGCGATGCCGAAGTCCATCACCTTGACGTCGCCCCGCTCGGTGAGCATGACGTTGGCCGGCTTGATGTCACGGTGGACGATGCCCATCCGGTGGCTGTAGTCCAGCGCGTCGAGGATGCCCTCGGTCACGCGGGTGGCCTCGTCGGGGTCCATCGTGGTCCGCTCCTGCAGGACCTCGCGCAGGGTCTGGCCCTCGACCAGCTCCATGACGATGTAGGGCAGCGGGACCGGCGCGCCACCGGCCTCGAAGGCCTGGTCCTCGCCGGAGTCGTAGACCGCGACGATGGCGGGGTGGTTGAGCCCGGCCGCGGACTGGGCCTCTCGGCGGAACCGCGCCAGGAACGCCGGGTCGCGCGCCAGGTCCGAGCGCAGCATCTTGATGGCCACGGTGCGCCCGAGGCGGGTGTCCTGGCCGGCGTGCACCTCGGCCATGCCACCCCTGCCGATGAGGCGGCCCACCTCGTAGCGACCGCCGAGCAGTCGCGGTGTGCCGTTCACGTCAGGCCCTTCCCGCTGCCGGTCGTCGAGCACGGACGCGTCATCGCCCGATCACCGCCTTCATCACGTCGCGGGCGATCGGCGCGGCGACGCGGCCGCCGAAGGCCTCGTTGCCGACGTTGCCGCCGTCCTCGACCACGACGGCGACGGCGACCTTGGGGTCGTCGGCCGGGGCGAAGGAGGTGAACCACGCGTGCGGTGCGGCGCCCTTGGCGTGCTGGGCGGTGCCCGTCTTGCCCGCGACGGCGACCCCGGGGATCTGCGCCGCCGTGCCGGTGCCGGAGGTGACGACCTTCTCCATCATCCTGGTCAGCTGGGCGGCGACGTCGGGGCTGACCGCCTGGGAGAGCTGCTCGGGACTGGTGCGGTCGATGACGTCGAGGTTGGACCCGCGGACCGTCTGCACGAGGTAGGGACTCATGACGACGCCGCGGTTGGCGATCGCCGCGCTCACCATGGCCATCTGCAACGGCGTCACGCGGACGTCGTACTGGCCGATGGCCGACTGGGCCAGCTGCGGGGGGTTGAGCTTGTCCGGCACCGAGCTGGGGCTGACCCGCATGGGCACGCGAAGCACGTCGCCGAAGCCGAACTTGGCGGCCTGGGTGCGCAGGGCGTCGGCGCCGAGCTTGAGCCCGAGGCCACCGAAGCTGCTGTTGCAGGACCGCTCGAGGGCCACGGTCAGCGTGGACTGGTTGCCGGGGCCGCAGGGCTGCCCGTCGTCGTTGGGCAGGTTGGTGGTCGTCAGGGGCAGGTCGAGGCTGGCGGGACCGGGCACGACCGAGTTCTCGGTGTACTTGCCGGAGGACAGGGCCGCCGCGGCCGTCACGAGCTTGAAGGTGGAGCCCGGGGGGTAGAGGTCGCCGGCGATGGCGCGGTTGACCGCCGGGCGCGCCGGGTCGTTGTTCAGGGCCTTCCAGGCCGCCTGGACCGACTGCAGGTTGTGGCTGGCGAGGCTGGCCGGGCTGTACTGCGGGTGGCTGACCATCGCCAGGATGGCGCCCGTCCTGGGGTTCAGGGCCACGACGGCGCCCCGCTGGTTGCCCAGCGCCTTGTCGGCGGCCTTCTGCGCGGCCGGGTTGATCGTCAGCTCCAGGCTGGCGCCGCTCTGGGCCTTGCCGGTGAGCATGTCGACCACGCGGCGGTAGAACAGCTTGTCGGAGGAGCCGGAGAGCAGGGCGTCCTCGGCTCCCTCGATGCCGCCGCCGGCGCCGTACGTGAAGGAGTAGTAGCCGGTGACCTGGGAGTAGAGCTTGCCCTGGGGGTAGGTGCGGACGAACTTCAGCTCGTCCTTGCTGGGCACGGACTTGGCGACCGGGTCGCCGTTGACGAGGATCGCGCCGCGCTCGCGGGCGTAGCTGGCGAGCAGGGTGCGGCGGTTGTCGGGGCGGTCGTGCAGCGTCTTCGCCTGGACGAACTGGATCCACGTGGTGGAGACCAGCAACGCGCAGAACAGGGCCGCGGCGACCATCGACAGGCGGCGGATCGGAGCGTTCATCGGATCCTCACGACCTCGGTGTGGGCGGCGGCCTCGGGGCTGACCTCGGACGGGGACACCTCGGGCAGGGGGCGCCGGGCCTGGTCGCTGATCCGCAGCAGCAGGGCCACCAGGGACCAGTTCGCCAGCAGGGACGAGCCGCCGTAGGACAGGAACGGCATGGTCAGACCGGTCAGGGGGATGACACGGGTGACGCCGCCGACGACGACGAAGCACTGCAGCGCCATGGAGAAGGACAGGCCGACCGCGAGCAGCTTGCCGAAGCCGTCACGGACGCCGAGGGCGGTGCGCATGCCCCGCTCGATCATCAGCGCGTAGAGCAGCAGGAGCGCGAAGACGCCGACCAGACCGATCTCCTCGGCGAAGCTGGGGAAGATGAAGTCGCTCTCGGCAAAGTACGTCAGCTCGGGGTGGCCCCGGCCCAGGCCGGCGCCGAACAGGCCGCCGGAGGCCATGCCCATCAGCCCCTTGACCAGCTGGTCGCTGGTCTCCAGCGCCCGCTCGCTGAACGGGTGCAGCCAGAGCAGGACGCGCTGCTGGACGTGGCCGAACATCAGGTAGGCCAGATAGGCGCCGCCGCAGAACAGGATCATCCCGATCGCGATCCAGGACCGGCGCTCGGTGGCGACGTACAGCATGGCGACGAACAGGCCGAAGAACAGCAGCGAGGACCCGAGGTCCTTCTCGAAGACGAGGACGCCGAGGCTGGCCAGCCAGGCGATGAGGATGGGGCCGAGGTCGCGGGCGCGGGGCAGGGGCAGCCCCAGGAAGCGGGGCCCGACGAGCGCGAGCACGTCGCGGGTCTGGACCAGGTAGCCGGCGAAGAAGATGGCCAGCAGGATCTTGGCGACCTCGCCGGGCTGGAAGGTGAACGGGCCGACCCCGATCCAGATGCGCGAGCCGTTCACGTTGCGCCCGATCACGGGAGCCAGGGGCAGCACCAGCAGGGCCAGGCCGGCGGCCATCGCGGTGAACGTGTAGCGCCGCAGCCGCCGGTGGTCGCGCAGGGTGATGATCACGACGGCGGCGATCACCACGCTCAGCGCGCTCCAGACCAGCTGTTTCAGGGCGAGGGCTTCCATGCCGGTCCGCCCGTAGGCCACGTCGAGGCGGTGGATCATGACCAGCCCGAGGCCGTTGAGCAGCGTGGCGATCGGCAGCAGCAGCGGATCGGCGTACGACGCGCGCCAGCGCAGCACCAGGTGGAACGCCAGCGCGATGCCGAGGAGGCCGGCGCCGTAGCTGAGCAGGTCCGGCGGGAACCGGCCGTCCATCGCCAGGCCCACGTTGAGGTAGGCGACGAGGACGATGCCGACGGCCAGCAGGAGGAGCAGCAGCTCGACGTTGCGGCGGGTGCGGGGACGGAACGAGGTGATGGTCGTCATGAGGAAGGGGTGGTGCTGGGGCGGATCGCGGGGGCCTTCCGGGCGGATGTGGTGGTGGGGCGGGAGGTGGCCGTCGTCGTCGGCGGCCTCGAGCTGGCTGCGCCCGACGGCGCGGTGGAGGAGGGGATCGTGATCGCCGAGCCGCAGGGGCGGCCGCTGGCCTTCTGCGTCCGGCAGGCCACGGCCGCCGAGCGCAGGTCGGTGACCAGGGAGCGGGCCTCTTGTGGTGAGGACTGGCTCATCGTGGCGTTGACGCGGTCACGGAAGTAGTCGGGCAGGTCCTCCAGCAGCACGTCGGTCCGGTCGCTGACGTGCGACAGCCGCCACGGGCCGATGTCCTGCGCGACGCCCTGGTAGATCGCGACGTGGTCGCCGGCCGCGCCGACGAAGTACTGACGCTGGGTCCAGTCGTACGCCGCGTAGGCGCCGCCCGCGAGCACGACCAGGACCAGGACGACCAGGCCGGTACGGCGCAGCCAGCGCAGCCGGGCCGAGGACGGGCCGCTCTCGGCCAGCTCGACCTCGTCGACGTCGTCGTCGGCGTCGCCGTCGGGTGCGGAGACCTGGCGGGAGAGTGCCGCGGCCTTCTCGGCGGGGCTGACCGGCATCGCCCGGGTGGGCCCGGTCCGGCGGCGCTCGGCGGCGGCGCCCACCACCTCGGGGGCCGTGGTGGGGGCGTCGCCCTTCTCCAGGTCGACCACGTCGCCGACGATCACGGTGACGTTGTCGCGGGTGCCGGCCCGCAGGGCGATCTCGATCAGCCGCTCGGCGGTGGCGGCCGTGCCGAGCCCCTCGGCCATGACCTCCTGGATCGTGTCGCCGGCGACGAAGTCCGACAGGCCGTCGGAGCAGATCAGATAGCGGTCGCCCGGACGGGCCTCGCGCATGGACAGGTCGGGCTCGTCGCCGTCGTGGCCGGTGAGCACCCGGGTGACCAGGGACCGCTGCGGGTGGTGCTCGGCCTCCGCGGCCGTGATCCGGCCCTCGTCCAGCAGGCTCTGCACGTAGGAGTGGTCGCGGGTGATCTGGGTGAGGGTGCCCCCGCGCAGGAGGTAGCCACGCGAGTCGCCGATGTTGGCCAGCGCCATCTTGTTGCCGGTGCGCAGCATCGCCACGACGGTGGTGCCCATGCCCTCCAGGTCGGCGTTGCTCTCCATCGCCTCGTGCAGGCCCTGGTTGGCCGTGCGCAGGCTGTGCGCCAGCAGCTCGAGCGCGTCGTCGCTGCCGTGGCTCTCCCCGTCCAGGTGCACCATCTCGCCCACGACCATCGAGCTGGCGACATCGCCGGCGGCGTGGCCGCCCATTCCGTCGGCAAGCACGAGCAGGTGCGGGCCGGCGTAGGCGGAGTCCTCGTTGCGGCTCTTGGGCCCTAGCCCCACGTTGGTGCGGGCGGCGTAGCGCAGGGCGATGTCCATCTGCCCTACTTCCGCAGCTCGAGGACGGTCTTGCCGATCCGCAGGGTGGCCCCGGCCTCGACGAGGACCGGGTCGGTGAGGCGGGTGGTGCCGAGGTAGGTGCCGTTGGTGGAGCCGAGGTCCTCGACGTACCAGCCCTCGGGCCGCTGGAAGATGCGGGCGTGGCGGCCGGAGGCGAAGTCGTCGTCCAGGACGAGGGTGCACTCGGGGTTGCGCCCGAGCAGGACACCGGAAGCCTGCAGCGGCAGCGTCGTACCGACCAGTGGACCCTCGGTGACGGCCAGGGAGGTGGGGACCCGCTTGGCGGCGCCGCGCGCCATCTTGGGCGTGGGCGTCTTCGTCGGCTGGGGCGGCGTGGCCGGGCCCGGTGTGCGGCGCGGGACGTCGGAGCGGGAGCCCTTCTTCGCGCTGCGGCTGACCACGCGGGTGCCGTAGAGGTCGCCGCGCAGGACGCCGACGACGCTGAAGACGAAGATCCACAGCAGGGCGAGCAGGCCGAGGCGGATCACCGTGAGGGTGAGTTCACTCATGGGTGCGGGTCACCGCCGTCCGGCGCGGAAGGTCAGGGCGGTGCGCCCGACGGTCAGCCGGTCACCGTCCTCGAGCCGCCGGCTCGTGACGCGCTCGCTGTTGACGAACGTGCCGTTGGTCGAGCCGAGGTCCCGGATGCTGGTGACCAGGTGCGGACCGTCGTTGGTCACCCGGATCTCGGTATGGCGCCGCGAGATGCCGGGGTCGTCCAGGATGACGTCGGCCGTGTCGTCGCGGCCGAGCACCGTGATGGCGCCGAGCAGCGGGTAGCGCTCGCCGTCGATGTCCAGCCAGGGGCGCTCGACCGGGTTGCCGAAGGCATGGGCCGGCGCGGGAGGGTGCGGGCGGGTGGCCGG
Organism: uncultured Actinomycetota bacterium; assembly: GCA_963696105.1. Taxonomy (GTDB): domain Bacteria; phylum Actinomycetota; class Actinomycetes; order Actinomycetales; family Dermatophilaceae; genus CAVRTM01. The sequence continues at coordinate 1,179,785 of CAVOIP010000005.1, read as the reverse complement.
GTCCGGCGTCGCGGGTGCCGGTCGGGGCACCGGAGCCGGTGCGGGCTCCACCGGGCCGGCCACGCGGGCCTCGGGCCACGCAGCGGAGTGTGGCTCCGGCTCGGGACGCTGGTCACGGGCCGGGGCCGGCGCGGTGCCGCGGGCAGTGGCCGTGCGGACGCGGAACACCCCGGTCTCGAGGTCGTCGTGGGAGGTGAACTTCACGGCGATCTGGCCGCCGGGCTGGTATCGCTGGGACTCGGCGTGCTCCTGGGCGGAGGCCACCAGCTCGTCGGAGAGCACGTCGGAGTAGGAGTCGAGGCGCTCGAAGTCGCTCGGCGCCAGCTCGACGGTGAAGAGGTTGGGGACGATGGTGCGGCCGTGCCCGAGGACGGCGGCGCGGTCGTCCATGGCGCGGCGCATGGCGGCGGCGATCTCCACCGGCTGCACCTCGGCCTTGAACGCGCGCGCGAACGCGCCGTTGACGGCCCGCTCGATGCGTCGCTCGACCCGGTCGAACAGTCCCACGTGTGGTTCCTCCTTGGCGTTGGCGCCTCGATCGTAACGGTCCAGCCTTGGTGCGAACGCCGCGTGCTAGCCTGCGACGCTGAGATCGAGGGAGTCGCGAAGGGCCCGGTTTTGAGTTCTGGGCCGTCGTACTCCACACTGTGTGAGCGCGCGCGAGTGGCGGAACGGCAGACGCGCTGGCTTCAGGTGCCAGTGTCCGAAAGGGCGTGGGGGTTCAAATCCCCCCTCGCGCACACCTACCAGGGGTTTCCCCTGGACGAACGGCCGGAGTCTCCCCAGGTGGGGGACCCGGCCGTTCGTGCGTTCACGCAGGTCGTCCCCCGTCCCGCTCGAGCGGCCCACCGCTGCCGCGTTGGCGACCACCCCATCCCCGACCGGTGGGGGATTGCGCCCCCTGACCCGGTCCGGACGGACGAGTCCATGCCTCCCCACGGACTCGACACCGCCATCCGCAACCAGCACGCCGTCACCGCGATCCGCGGCGCCAGCTACCCGGCACCGGCCCTCCCCGCACCGGACACGATCACGGCGCGGCGCGCGGCCGCCCGCGAGGCCGACGGCACCGCCTCGGTGGTGCCGATCCGGCGGGAGCCGCGGCCGGTGCGTGACGGCGCCCGCCGGCACGGCGCCATCGTGCCGCTGGACGGCCAGCACCGGGCCAGTCTCGGCAAGCCGCTGACGGCGATGGGATGGACGTGCGCGACGCCGCTGGTGGCGGTCCTGCGCGACGGGCACGCCGTGGTCAGCGTCCGGGACGGCGGCGGGTCCCCGGCCACGGTGGCGCTGACCGTCGATGCCGACAAGCGGCTGCAGCTGCCGCCCACGATCGTGGCCAGCCTGGTGCTGGGCGCCGGCGACCAGGTCGTGGCCATCGCCCTTCCGGATGCCGGTGAGCTGCACCTGCACGCCGCCCGCGACGTGCTGCAGCAGCTGACCGGACCGCTCCAGCCGCCGGCTCCCCTGCCGGAACCGGACGCGACCGCGCCTCCGACGGCGGGTACCGGGCGCACCCGCATCCGCCGCGCGTGGACTCCGGCGTGAGACCGATGACCGGGCTCACAGTCGGTGGCGGCTCGGGGGATTGCGCCCATCCAGCGGCCGCGCACCTTCTCCTTCGACGGCGCCTGCCGCCCACGAGACGGAGCCGCGGCTCCCCCACCAAAGGAGAACGACATGAGCACCCACGAGATCGCGGCCCAGGCCAGCACCGGCACCCCGGACGCCGCACAGCAGGTCACCTCGGCCGTCGCGCTGCTGCGCAGCCTGTCCGAGGCCGGGGTGTTGGACCTGGTGGCCCTCGGTCTGGCCCCCGCCGCGCCCATCCCCACCATCCCCGCCATACCGACGCTCGCCGTCCCGACCGTCCCGGCGCCGCTGCACCAGGCCGTGGTTCCGGGTCAGCGCATCACCATGCGGGACCTGGCGACCAAGACCAAGGCCGGCTGCCCGACGAACACGCTGCGCACCTACGGCACCTACGTCGACCTGCTTGTCGAGGGCTGGCCGGCCAAGGCGCCACCATCCCGGCCGTGTCAAACCCTCGACGGCGCCTGGACCGCCGCTTCCGGGCGGGGCATCGAACCGCCGTCAGGGCATCGTCCACGGTGACACACAAGGCCGCCACCACTTCGGGTGTGGAGCGACGGCGGCCTTGCGCTGGACCTATGGTCAGCTGAGGGGAGACCCCACGGTCTCCTCGCCTGCTGATGCAGACTGAGCGGCCTCGGCCCGAATACGACGCAACCGTGCGGCGACCTCGATTGCGTCCCCCTCGGGCACGTCCGCCGGAGTGACGGTCGGGCCGGGCGATGAACAGGTACAGCAGGCCGGTGCCGCTCACGATAGCGAGGCCGATCGCAGATGATCCAGCGGTCCATGAAGGCGTCCGCCTCGGGGCGGCTGCAGCAGCAGGATGATCGCGAAGAGGCCGTAGGCCAATGCCACGACGTTGACGACGCGTGCCCCAGCGGCCGAGGTTCCACAGCCCGGCCGGCCGCCAGCCCTTCAGCCGCTGACGCAGCGCCGCAAGCACGACGGCCTGGAAGGCGACGTAGATACCGCAGAACGGCGAAGGCGGTCACCCGGGCCAGGCTGTCCGGCCGCCAGAAGACGAACAGCGCGATGATGATCGGAACGACGGCAGACGACGAGCAGCGCGTTGGTCGGCACCGCGTGCTGCTCGGAGACGTGCGAGCCAGCCAGCGGCTGCCCGGCAGCATCCGGTCACGAGCGAAGGCGTAGAGCAGCCGGCTGCCGGCGGCCTGCAGCGACAGCACGCAGGAGATGAACGCCGTCACCGTGACGACGAGGAAGACCTTCGACCCGCGCGTGCCCGAGCGCGTCCTCGAGGATCGAGGGGATCGGGTCCGTGTCCTTGCCGTCGACGATGGCCTGCAGGTTCGGTGCGGCGAGCACGTACCCGGCGTAGGACATGCAGCCCGGAGACGCCACCGACCAGGATCGTCAGGATCATCGCCTTCGGGATCCGCCGGGTCGGGTCCGCGACCTCCTCGGCGACGTCGCCGCAGGCCTCGAACCCGTAGAACAGGAACAGGCCGGACCAGCGAGGCGGCGAGGAAGGTCGAGACAGTAGGACTCGTCGCCGCCGGCGCCCATGGGTCGAAGAAGATCGAGAACGGCTGCTCCCGCTGGAACAGCAGCAGGTACAGGCCCAGCGCGATCACGCCGATCAGCTCGGCGGCCAGACCGATTCGGGCCATCCGGCCGAGCATCCGGGTGCCGCTGTAGTTCAGGCCGACAGGCGACGACCAGCAGCCCGACGACCAGTACGAGCCCGACGCCGGTGTGGGCGCCTCGAGGCCGAACAGCGCCGCGACGAAGCCGCTGCCGAACTCGGCGACCGCGGTGACCGTGACGATGATCGCCCAGATGTAGATCCAGGACACGATCCAGGCGTACCGGCGGTTCCACAGCCGCCGCGTCCACGGGTAGATGCCACCGGCCAGCGGGTACTGCGACACGACCTCGCCGAAGACCAGCGCGACCAGCAGCTGACCGAGCCCGACGATGACGAGCCACCAGATCGACGGCGGGCCGCCGATGGACAGGCTGTACGCGAACAGCGAGTACACCCCGACCAGTGGCGAGAGATACGTGAACCCCAGCGCCATGTTGGACCACAGGCCCATGCTGCGGGTGAGCTCGGACTGGTATCCGAGGGCGGCCAGTTGGGCATCGTCGTGCTGGGCACTCAAGGGCGTTCCGGGTTCAGTCACCAGGTCTCCTCGGATGAGGGGGGAGGGCAGGCGCATGAGTAACCTTGGGCCTGACTGTGGCAGCAGTCACAGTGCCCCGAAACATATAGATCCATAGGTCATAGATCAAGACCTGTGGGCTACACGACAGTGGCCTCGCCTCGGGACGGGCGCGTCAGGCTGGGGCGATCTCCTTCGACCCGTGGGTGATGTGGAGCAGCCATGGGGTCCCCGGGACGCGGCTCGTCTCATGCCCGAGCTCCTTCACGGGGAACAGGCTGCCTGTCAACCACTGAGCGGACGTCGACAGCACGACGCGCCCCTCCTCGTTGAGCAGCAGAAAGGGGCGCCGCAGCGGTCCGAGCCGGCGCAGGACATGCGTCTCGAACCGGCTCACCAGGACGTCTGCTCCGGCGACACCCAGGAACTGCCCGTCCACGAGCACGGGCAGAGTGAGAGTCAGCAGGTAACGCCCGGTCCCGTGAACGTCGACGTAGGGACCCACGACGTGTCGCTTCCGGGTGCGGCGGGGAACGTCGAACCACGGTGTTGCGGCGTAGTCGTAGAAGCCGACGCTGGAGGGCTTGAGGTCCGGGTCGAGCGCAAGGACCAGGGAACTGCCCGGGTCCATCTGCCACCACTGCAGCTGCAGCGGCAACCGCAGGTCCGGTTGTGGTGCGACGATGGCGCCGAGGCCGATGGCGAGCTGGCCCGGCGACTGGAGCAAGATCCGCACCCGATCCGCGAGCCCGGGGAGCGGAGGAGGAGCACCAGGTCCCACCGTGGGTTGGCCTTGTTCAAGCCCTCGCAAGGTGGCCGCCCGGACGTCGTCGACGCTCCCGAAGACCTGCTCGATGACGTCGCTGACTGCCGAGCCGATCCTGGTGGCTTGGTCCGATGGCGTGCTCACGCGCGCGCCTTCTGGGGCGAGTCTGGGGACGAAGCCGGGCTCTCTGTGACGGTCTGGGCGGTGTTCTTCAGGCGCATGTCGATCAGCCATCGGGTGCGAGCGTCGATGTGCTCCTCGGTCAGGGCACGGGCTCTCGCGGCGTCCCGTGCCTCGATGGCGTCGACCACGGCATGGTGGTTGTCGACGATGGCGTCGAGCAACCGCGGTGTATGCGCCGGTGGCCACGGCAGCTGGCCGAGCTCGACGTGCAGATCCATTTCCTGCATCGTCAGCCGCACGGACTGCGCGCAGGCGGCGACCTCGATGTACCACCGTCCGTCGATCCGTCGCTGCGCGGGAACAGACTCCGCCACGGCCACGCCGGAGACGAGGTCGCGGAGCCGTGAGATCTCCGGTGCGGATGCCCGGGCAGCGGCCAGGCGGGCGGCCGCCGCAGCCACCGCACCGTGCACGTCCCCCAGTTCCCGCAGGTCGGTCGTGCCGACCTCTGCCAGCCGGGAGTCAGCCAGTTTGTCCAGGGCATCGTCGCGGGAGCGCACGAAGCTTCCGCCGCCACGCCCGCGCCGTGTCTCCACCAGCCCCAGCTGGCGCAGCTCCGCAAGCGCCTCCCGAAGCGTCACGGTCGAGACGCTGAGCAGGGTCGCCAGCTCAGCCTCGGCCGGCAGCTGCTCACCGTCACCGAGCAGGCCGAGCGCGATCGCGCTGCCCACCCGCCGCGTGACCGCCTCACTACGCAACGACCCGTCGTCGAGGGGAGCGAACACGGCCCGGCGGGCGTCCCCGCTGAGCAGATGCACCTGACCTCCTGAGTGATTCCCTGGCATGAGTCTGACATCGCTCAGCACCCACACCGTAAACCATTGAAATCAGATGTTTTCCTCGCTACGGTGACGGCCAACCCAGTCGACAGTGACGAGGAGCACGAAGTGACCCAGGTCCACCCCCAGCCGGCGGACGCTGCCGACGCGTTGGCCGCGCCCTTCACGCCAGGAGCCCCGTCCAACCCACCGGAGCTGGCCGAGTACCCGGAGACGCTCGCCGGCCACGCCCCGGTGCCGCTCGCGGATCCACGGACCCGCGAGTTCGTCGAGGAGTGGCGCAACGCGTCGTACAACTGCTTCTCCTCGGGCCACAAGTTCTGCCGCGAGGTCTGCCCGGTCATGCAGGTGACGCGCAACGAGTCGTGGACGCCGACCGCCTTCCACGCCAACGTCGTGGCGATGGAGCGGGGCGAGCTCGAGCATCGCGGACGTCGCCGCCGACTACGTCAACTGCACCCAGTGCGGTGCCTGCGAGCTGCGCTGCCCCAACACGCTGTTCACCGGCGACTTCTACCGCTTCCGCACCCGCACCGTCGACGTGGTCAAGGCGGTCCGCGCGCTCGCCGTCGAGCAGGGCATCCACCAGCCGCAGCTGGCAGCTCTGGAACGAGCGCACCGACGAGCGCACCCACGAGCCGGTGCTCGGCGAGACCCCGGTCAGCCAGGACCGGGTGCGTGACTGGGCCGAGGGCCTGGACATCCCGATCGGCGGCGAGACGATGCTGTTCGTCGACTGCGAGGCCGCGTTCTACCGCACCTCGGTGCCGCGGGCGGTCGCGCAGATGCTGCAGCTGGCCGGGTACGAGTTCGGCCTGATGGGCGAGCAGTGGTGCTGCGGCGGCCCGGCCGCCGAGATGGGCTACGTCGACCAGGCCAAGCGGTTCGCCCGAGCACAACCTCGACAACTGGCGCGCGACCGGCACCAAGCGGGTCCTCGTGCTCGACCCGCACGACTACATCACCTTCACCGAGGACTACCCGAAGTACTTCGGCGACGACTTCGACATCGAGATCGTCCTGGTCGTCGAGCTGTTCGCCGAGCTGATCCGGCGAGGGCCGGCTGACGCCCGACGGTCCCGGTCGACCGGGCGATCACCTACCACGACCCGTGCCGGCTCAACAAGCGCAAGGGCATCTGGCAGGAGCCCCGCGAGATCCTGCGCGCCATCCCGGGCCTGACGTTCGACGACGTCGACCGGGTGACCCAGTGGTCCTACTGCTCCGGCGGCGGCGGCGGTCTGCCGATCGAGAAGCCCGAGCTCACCGCCGCGATCAGCGCGACGCCGGCTGGAGCAAGGCGGCCGCAGCTCGACGTCGACACGCTGGTCAGCGCCTGCCCCTGGTCGGAGCGGCCGCTCGCCGAGGCCGGCGACGGCGCACGACATCGACGTGGTCGACATCCACGAGCTGCTCGCCGCCAGTCGCTCGGCATCGACGGTCGGGCGGCACGCCGAACGGGGGCGCGGCCATGACCGCTGCGCAGGTCGAGCGGCGTCGACGAGGTCGTCGACCGCGCTGCGGACGGTGCTCGCGCCGACGACCAGATCCTCACCGTCCAAGACCGACCGCTACAACCGGGCCCGGGTGCCGGCGCCGTTCCCGGTGCACCGCTGGGCCGAGCGGCTGCCCGACCTGGCGGTGCTGCCGACGTCGCACCGAGCAGGTCGCGGCGGTGCGTGCGGATCGCCAACGAGCTGCGGATCCCGGTGGTGCCGCGCGACGGCGGCACCGGGCTGACCGACGGCGCCGTGCCGCTGCGCGGCGGCATCGTCGTCGACGTCAAGCGGATGAACCAGATCCACGAGCTCGACCTGGTCAACCGCACCGTCACGGTCGGCACCGGCATCAACATGCTCAAGCTCAACGAGGAGCTGGCCCGGCACGGCCTGATCTACCCCGACGACCCGGCGTCGTACCCGTGCTCGCTGGTCGGCGGCCGGATCGGCACCAGCGGCTGGTCGCTGATCGGCGCCCGCTACGGGCACACCCGCGACCTGGTGCTCAGCTTCGACCACGTGCTGCCGACCGGCGAGGTCATGCACGTCGGCGACGGCATCGGCCGCAAGATCAGCAAGTCCTCCAGCGGCTACCAGCTCAAGCACCTGTTCATGGGCCACCAGGGCACGCTGGGCATCGCGACCAAGGCGACGCTCAAGCTCTTCCCCAAGCCGGAGGCGGAGCTGTCGCCGTTCTGGGCGTTCGACAACTACGACGACGCCTACGCCTGCACCGGCGCGCTGGCCCGGGCCGGGGTCGCGACGTTCGCCGGCGCCGTGCTGTTCGACGAGTGGAAGGTCGCCTACCTGCGCCGCGACGACGAGGCCTACATCCCGCAGCCCGCGCGACGTGCGGGCCCTGGTCTGCGCGGTGATGTACGGCTACGAGGACGAGGTGCGAGCCGGCGGGCAAGCGGCTGTTCCGGATCGCGAAGGAGCACGGCGCCCGCTACCTCGGCGACGAGATCTCCGAGGGCGACTGGGCCGCCCGGCACGACCGGTACGCCACCCCGCTGCACGGCCGCACCAAGGACGGCCAGGTCGTCCCGATGAGCTGGCACTGCGAGGACGCGGCGGTCAACTACACCGACGCTGCCGGCGCGTCACGCAGGGCCTGGCACGAGATCGTCGCCGACCTGCGCCGCCAGACCGACGTCTTCGACGACTGGGGCATGTTCGCCTACACCTCGGCCAACACCGGCGTCGACTACCTCACCGAGATCGACGTCGGCATCTGGGAGCAGCGGCTCGACGACGAGGCCTGGGCGCTGTGGGTCGAGGCCAAGCGCGACATCGCCGCGGTCGCCCTGGCCGCACGGCGGATCGATCAGCGCCTGCCACGGCTCCTGCCGCGAGGGCGAGGTCGACCTGGTGCCGGACGAGCTGGGCCGCGGCTTCGACGTGATGCTCGACATCAAGCGGACTCTCGACCCGAACAACATCATGAATCCCGGCAAGTACCTGCTCGACCGGGCCTACGAGACGGGACAGCAGGCCGTCGTGAGCGCGGCAACTGGCCGGGCGGTCCAGCCGATCGCTACCGCTACGCCGAGCAGTACACGCCGCCGGAGCCGCGGCCGGGTCAGCGACGTCGCGGTCACCACCTTCGAGCACGTCTACGAGGTCGACCCGCGGCTGATGCAGCGCTGGGTGCTGCAGCAGACAGTTCCCCAACTGGGACACCCTGCGCATCATGAATGCAGCCGGCACGACCACCTGGCGTGGATGCACCGGCACTTCGCCGACACGGTCGTCACCGGCTCGGAGCTGCTGGCCGAAGTCGAGCACGAGTCGGCCTCCGGCCCGAGCGACCACCCGGCGTGAAAGACCTTCCTGGGCTGGTTGGCGGGTCGACCTTGGGCCGATGGCCGGCGAGGGTCAGGCAAGGCCGCGATCACGCAGGGCAAGCCAGAGCTGGCTGGCGGTGTCGGGCTCGTCCAGGTCGGCGCCGGTGACCCGGGCGGCGGTGGTCATCCGGTGCCGCAGCGTGTTGCGGTGCACCCCCAGGGCAGCGGCGGCCTGCTCCCATCGGCCGCGGTGGCGCAGATACGCCGCGACTGCGCCAACGAGGTCAGCCCGCCGGTACCCCTCGAGCGCCTCGAGCTGGCGGTTGGCGCGGCCCTGCCCGGGTGCGTCCGCTGCAAGGACGACGTGCCCGGCGGGACACCGCTCGAGTCCCGCGGCCAAGGCGCCCTTCTGTGATGCCAGCGACTCGACGAGCGTGGACGGCCCCACCACTGCACGCAGCTGGGTGCCGGTGGCCGCGAGGGCCCGCAGGTCGTCGAGCACCGGCCCGGCGACCGCCTCTGGGCACAGCAGCCACGCGATCGGTCCCTCCTCGGCCAGCCTGACCGGCCGTATCGGACCGCCTTGATCCCAGCGGTAGAGCAGGTCATCGGGCCCGAGGGAAGGCGGCAGGGCGACCGCGACCAGGGTTCCTCGCACCGGCACGACATCGAGCCGGAGGTCGGTAGCCAGCGCCCGCGCCGCGGCGACGTGCCCGCCGAGCACCAGCCTCAGCACGCAAGCGTCTTGCACCCAGGACCGGGCCAGCATCTGGTACCGATGGTCGAGTTGCAGGGTCAGCAGCGCGCACGCGGCCAGTACCAAGTGGCGGCCGGGCGGCCGCATCGGCCGCGGCGAGCCCGTGGCGACGAACCCCATGAGCCGCCCCGTCCGCGAGAGCGGATGCACGACGACGTCCTCGTGGCCGAGTGGGAACGTTGCGGACGAATGCGGGCCGGCGCCGCGCAGGCGTCCGATCTCGTCGCGAAGCTGCCGGGCCGACGCGCGGCGGTCCTTGGGCCACACCTCCATGACCCGCCCGTCCGGCGACAGCCGCGCCGCCCAGCCCTCGACGGCCAGGGCCAGCGTCCGTACCACCGCGGACACTGGGTCCCGCTGACCGGCGGCGCGAACCAGGTCACGGTGCGCGCCCAGGGAAGCGTTGAGTTCGGCCTGCCCCACCTCGGCGAGCTGGTTCCAGAAGGCCCGCGCCACGGTCAGGAAGGGCGTGGGTGCCGGAACGCTGAAGAGCGGCAGCCCGGTCGCCTCGCACGCCCGCACCAAGAGCTCGGGCACCTCCTGGTGCACCGGGCCGAGTCCCAGCCCCAGCGCAGCCACGCCGTGACGTGCCAGCCGCGCAGCGTACGCGCGCGCCGGCGTGCTCCGCCCGGTGAACGGCATGCCCGTCGTCAGCAGAAGCTCGCCGCCGGACAGGTACGGCGTGGGGTCGACGAGCTCGCTGACGTGGACGCCGGTGACGTCGGTGTCCCCACCTAGCAGGGGGCCCACCGGCGCGAGGTCCTCGCCCAGCGCCCGGCTGAGGTCGCGCAGCGTCGGCATACGGCTCCTGAATGGTCGGAATGCACGAAGAACTGGTGGGATCGGGCACTCTAACCAATGCGCCCCGGCGCCGCCGGCTCCTAGCGTGAGGCCCCTGACGACACCTGGAGGCAATAACCCATGACGACTCTGGCGACCCAGCCACACGCGGCCGGTCCCGCTGATCCCGACGGCCAGCCGGAGCAGCGGCGCATCCTCGTGACCGACCTGCCCGGCCCGCGCTCGAGGGAACTGCAGCAGCGGCGCGACGGCGCCCTGCCACCCGGGCTGGGCAAGACCCTGGCGGTCTTCGTCGACCGTGCCGGCGGCGGCATCATCGTCGACGTCGACGGCAACCACCTCATCGACTTTGCCTCGGGCATCGCCGTCACCAGCGTGGGCGCGAGCGCCCCGGAGGTAGTCCGGCGGGTGCAGGTGCAAGCCGCGAAGTTCACACACACCTGCTTTCTCGTCACCGAGTACGAGGGCTACGTCGAGGTCGCCGACTGGCTCAACAAGCGCACCCCCGGAGACCACCCCAAGACGACCGCGCTGTTCAGCACCGGCGCCGAGGCGATCGAGAACGCCGTGAAGATCGCTCGGGCCAGCACCGGTCGGCCCGGCGTCGTCGTCTTCGACCATGCCTACCACGGCCGTAGCCTTCTGACGATGGCGATGACCGCCAAGGAAAAGCCGTACAAGGCCGGCTTCGGTCCGCTCGCGACCGACGTCCACCGGGCCCCGTTCCCGTATCCGCTGCGCTGGCCTACCGGCCCTGAACGCGCCGCCGAGGAGGCGCTCGCCGCCCTCGAAGAGCTGCTCGAGCAGCGTCGGACCAGAGACGATCGCCGCCATCGTCGTCGAGCCGGTGCAGGGCGAGGGCGGCTTCATCGTGCCTGCCGCCGGGTTCCTTCCGGGGGTGCAGGAGATCGCCCGCCGGCACGGCATCGTCCTCGTCGCCGACGAGGTTCAAAGCGGAATGGCCCGCACCGGCGCCCTCTTCGCCAGCGAGCACGAGGGCGTCGTGCCCGACGTCATCGTCACCGCCAAGGCGCTGGCCGGCGGCCTGCCGCTTTCGGCGGTGACCGGCCGGGCGGAGATCATGGCCGGCGCCGCACCCGGCGGCCTCGGCGGGACGTATGCCGGCAACCCGCTCGCCTGCGCCGCCGCCCTCGGCGTGTTCGAGATGGTGCAGACCCACGACCTCGTGGGGCGCGCCCAGCACATCGAGCAGCCTGATCCGGGAGCGGCTCGAGCCGGTCGTCGCCGAGGCGCCCGCGGTGGCCGAGCTGCGCGGCCGCGGCGCGATGATGGCCGTCGAGATCGTCGGGCCCGGCACCCTCGAGCCGCGACCCGGAGACTGCCGCTGCGGTGTCCGCCGCGTGCCACCGCCACGGGGTCCTGACGCTGGTCTGCGGCACGTTCGGCAACGTCATCCGCCTGTTGCCCCCGCTGGTGATCGGTGACGACCTGCTGGCCGAGGGACTTGACATCCTCGCCGCCGCACTCCGGGAGCACGCGTGAGCACGGACCTGAGCCACAGCCCGCGCACCGGCTCAGCCGCCGCCGGGCCCGACCACTCGACGTCGGGCCAGGTAGCGGCCACCGTCGCCGCCGCCGCGGGAGCCGCCGCCGCCGTCGCCGCCACAGCCCCGCAGCAGCGACAGCGCTGGCTCGAAGCGCTCGCCGCGGCCCTGGAGGCCGACGCCGACCGCCTCGTCGCCATCGCCGACGAGGAGACCGCCCTCGGCGAGCCGCGGCTGCGCGGCGAGCTTGCCAAGGCGGCGAGCAACGCGCGCTACTACGGCGCCGTCGCCGCGCGCGGGCACTGGCTCGGCGCCCGGGTTCAGCGGGCCGACGACGCCAGCGGCGTGGACCTGCGGCGGGTCAACACCCCGCTCGGGCCGGTCGCCGTTTTCGGCGCAAGCAACTTCCCCTTCCAGTTCGGCACCGTCGGGCACGACACCTGCTCGGCCATCGCGGCCGGCTGCCCCGTTGTCGTCAAGGCCCATCCGGCGCACCCACGGCTCGCGGTCGCCCTTGTCGAGGTGGCCACCGCCGCGCTGGCGGAGGCTGACGCCCCGGCCGGCACGCTGGGCCTGGTCGTGGGCTTCGATGCCGGGCTGAGGCTCGTGGACGCCCCCGCGATCGCGGCCGTCGGCTTCACCGGGTCGCAGCGCGGGGGCCTGGCCCTCGTCGAGCGTGCCGCCCGGCGGGACGTCCCGATCCCCGTCTTCGCCGAGATGGGCACGGTCAACCCCGTCGTCGTGACGCCAGCCGCGGTCGGGCGCATCGCAGAGGTAGCGGCCGGCTTCGTGGCGTCGTTCACCCTGGGCGGCGGACAGTTCTGCACCAAGCCGGGTCTGCTCCTTGCCCCGCGTGGCGCCGGGGCCGCCGAGGCGGTCGCCGAGCAGGTGCGCGCCCATGAGGGCGCGTGGCTCCTCAGCTCGGGTATCGCCGAGGCCTACCGCGAGGGCGTCAACGCGCTTCAGCGCTCAGGCGGCGAGGTGCTCGCGGCGGGGTCGTCCCCCTCCGATGGGTATGCGGCAACGGCGGCCGTGGTGCGCGTCGAGGCCAACGACCTCCGGCCGGGCTCGCGCCTGGTGGAGGAATGCTTCGGGCCGGTCGCGCTCGTCGCGGAGTACGACGCGGTGGATCAGGCCCTTGACATCCTCGCCCGGCTGCAGTCCTCGCTGGCCGGCTGCGTGTTCGGCGGCGGCGCCGGCGACGCCGACCTGCCTGCGGTGGTCGGTCAACTCGCCGCGCAGACCGGTCGGGTGATCGTCGACGGATGGCCCACCGGGGTTGCCTGTGTCGACGCGATGCACCATGGCGGCCCGTGGCCGGCGACGAGCCGGCCCGAGGCGACCAGCGTGGGTGCGCATGCCCTCGACCGGTTCACCCGCCCGGTGTCATTTCAGGGCGTTCCGGACGCCGCGCTACCGCCCGCCCTGCAGGACGCCAACCCGTGGGGCCTGCCCCTGACACCGACCCACCCACGAGAGCACTGAGGTACCACCGTGAAGCAGAACCACAGCAAGCCCAACCCCCTTGACCTCGTGGAGATCGACGAGTTTCTCAGCGCCGACGAGAAGGCGGTCCGCGACGCCGTCCGGCAGGTGTGCGACAAGAGCGTCGACCCCTACGTCGCGGACTGGTTCGAGCGGGGCGAGCTGCCCGTGGCCCGCGAGCTCGCCAAGGAACTGGGCGCCATGGGCCTGCTCGGGATGCACCTGGAGGGTTACAGCTGCGCCGGCATGAGCGCCGTCGACTACGGCCTGGCGTGTCTCGAGCTCGAGGCGTCGGACTCGGGCATCCGGTCCCTGGTGTCCGTGCAGGGGTCACTGGCGATGTTCGCCATCTGGCGCTTCGGAACAGAGGAGCAGAAGCAGGAGTGGCTGCCGGCCATGGCCGCTGGCGAGGCGATCGGCTGCTTCGGCCTGACCGAGCCCGACCAGGGCTCCGACCCCGCCGGCATGCGCACCCGCGCCCGCAGGGACGGCGGCGACTGGGTGCTCAACGGCGTGAAGATGTGGATCACCAACGGTTCCATCGCCGATGTCGCGGTGGTGTGGGCCAACGCGGGGGAGGAGCACGGCGGAATTCGCGGCTTCGTCGTTCCCACGAGCAGTCCTGGCTTCTCGGCACCTGAGATCAAGCACAAGCTGTCGCTGCGGGCCTCGATCACCAGCGAGCTCATCCTCGAGAACGTCCGGCTGCCCGCCGACGCCGTCTTCCCCGAGGTACGGGGCCTGAAGGGCCCGCTGTCGTGCCTCAACGAGGCCCGCTACGGCATCATCTGGGGCGCCATGGGCGCGGCCCGCAGTGCGCTTGAGTCTGCCCTGTCCTACAGCATCGACCGGCAGCAGTTCGGCAGACCCATCGCCGGCTTCCAGCTGACCCAGAACAAGTTGGCCCAGATGACGGTCGAGCTGACCAACGGCACCCTTCTGGCCCTGCACCTCGGCCGGCTCAAGGACCTCAAGGGCCTGCGTCCGGACCAGGTCAGCGTGGGCAAGCTGAACAACGTCACCAAGGCCATTGAGATCTGCCGCACCGCCCGCACGGTGCTGGGGGCCAACGGGATCTCGTTGGAGTACCCGGTGATGCGCCACGCCAACAACCTGGAGTCGGTGCTGACCTACGAGGGCACGGAGGAGATGCACACCCTGATGGTGGGCCAAGCCCTGACCGGCCAGGCCGCCTTCCGCTGAGCGGGTAGCCGGGCGGCGGTGACCGCCGCCCGGCCGCCCCTCTGGCGCGCGCCGTCGTCGGCGCCGGACTCAGGCGCGCGCGGCAGCGCGCTGGGCTGCGACGTGGGGCCGACCGCCCGCCGTCTCCAGCAGTGCTTCACCCACGAGGAGGCCCTCCAGCACGGCCTCCTCCACGGTCCGCGGCGCGAGGGCGTCGCCGATGAGGTGCACCGGCACATCCGCCCGCAGCTGTTCGGCCAGCGCATCGACGGACGTGCTGCCTTGGGCCAGGACCAGCCCGGAGACGTCCTCGACGAGCACCGGCTCGCCGGTCAGCACGTGCTGGAGGTAGACGGTGTCGTCGTCTGCGCCGTACGGCCGCACCAGCGGCAGCACGTCGATGTGTGCCCGGGCGGCGGCAGCGATCATCTCGTCGCGCACGTACTGCTGGATGCGCTGCCCCGCGTGGTAACCGGAGATGGCCAGCGTCACCCGGTGACCACGCTCGGCCAGGAGGAGTGCGGTGCCCAGGCCCACCCAGTCGCAGCGCCAGTCCGCTATGACCACCCGGCCGCGCGGCAGTTCGGCACCGGCGACGACATCCCGGGCGTCGACGCAGTGGGCGCCCTCGGCGATCTCGAGGTCGACGGCCCGCGGCTGTGACCCGGTGGCTACGACGACGGCATGGGGGCGCAGGCCGAGGACGAGGTCGCGGTCGGCCGCCGTCGAGGTGCGAAGGTCGATGCCGAGCGGCTCCATCTCGGCGACCAGGTTCGTCGTGGCACCGCCGAACTCGGCACGCCCCGGGAGCCGCTCCGCGAGGCGGACCTGCCCGCCCACCCGCGACTCCTTCTCGAGGAGGACCACCTCATGGCCCTGGCGGGCCGCGGTGATGGCGGCCTTCATGCCGGCCGGACCGGCGCCCACGACGACGACGCGGCCGGGCGCGGGAGCCCGCCGAATGGTGCCGAAGCGGACCTCTCGGCCCGTCTCGGGCCGCTGGATGCAGGAGATGGGGTACCCGGCTTGGAAGTGGCCGATGCAGGCCTGGTTGCAGGCGATGCAGGCCCGGATCCCCTCGGTCTCGCCGGCGGCCGCCTTGCGCGGCATCTCCGGGTCGCAGATCAACGCCCGGGTCATCGCCACCGCGTCGGCCTGGCCGCCGACCAGGATCGCCTCGGCCTCTTGGGGCTGGTTCACGCGACCGGCCACCATCACCGGCGCGGGCACCGCCTCACGCACGCGCGCGGCATACGGGGCGACGTACCCCGCCGGGCGGGTCATCGGCGGCGCGATGTGATCCGAGCCGGCAAGCGTCGCGGACGTGCCCAGGACGACGCTGACGTAGTCCAGAAGCGCATCGTCGGCGCAGCCCCTCAGTGCAGCTAGCAGCTCCTGCTGGCGCCCCGGGTCATCGGGGTCTTCTTCGGTCGAGACCCGCACCCCGACAACCATGTCCGGGCCGACGTGGGCCCGGATGGAGCTCAGGCACTCGCGTAGGAAGCGGGCGCGGTTTTCCGGGGTGCCGCCGTACTCGTCGGTGCGCACGTTGACCCCCGGGTCGAGAAACTCGCCAGGCAGGTACCCGTGTGAGGCGACCAGCTCGACCCCGTCCAAGCCGGCCCGTTGCAGCCGTGCCGCGGCAGCGCCGAACCCCTCGACGATGTCGGCGATGAGCGGCCGGTCAAGGGCGCGGGGCATGACGCCGAACCGCTCGTTGGGCACGCTGGATGGTGCGTAGGCCACCGGCAGCGATCCGTCATCGGAGGCCGTCGTCTCGCGGCCACCGTGGAAGAGCTGGCCGAAGACGGCACAACCATGCGGCTTGAGCTCGGCGCACAGCCGCCGGTAGCCCTCGATGCACTCGTCGGTGTCGGCCATGAGCATGTGCGAGGTGTACTTGGCGGTCGGGTGCACCCCGGCCACCTGCAGAACGATGAGGGCGGCACCGCCCTCGGCCCGGGCACGGTGGTAGGCGATGAGCTGTTCGGTGACGTGGCCGTGGTCGGCCATGACGGTGTCGTGACCTGAAGAGATGACCCGGTTCTTGAGGAGGACCGAGCCGACTTGCAAGGGGCTGAAAAGGTGCGGAAACGCGGTGCTGGTCGTCACAGGGGTCTGGGTCACTGGAGGTCTCCTCGCAGATCGGTCCGGGGGACCGCACGAGAAGGGGCGCCGGCCGGGGCGTCATCGACCGCACGGTGCGGCCACTATGCCAGAAAGTGAAGACTGGATACATTATTTCAATGTCGCAGCCGGAGCCCTGCCCCGAAGATGAGCGGTATCCCCACGAGGGGGCCTTGGACGGACTGCTGATCGCCGACTTCGGACGAGTCCTCGCTGCCCCCTACGCCACGATGTTGCTTGCTGACTTCGGCGCGGAGGTGGTCAAGGTGGAGCGTCCCGGCCTCGGCGACGACACCCGTGCGTGGGGGCCGCCGTGGTCTGACGGCCAGGCGACGTACTTCCAGGGGGTGAACCGCAACAAGCAGTCCGTCATCGCGGACCTCACGACCGAGCAGGGACGCGCCGCCGCCCGTGACCTGGCGCAGCGGGCGGACGTGGTGGTTGAGAACTTCCGACCCGGCGTCATGGACCGGCTCGGCCTCGATTACGACACGCTTCGGGCGGCTAACCGCCGGCTCGTCTACTGCTCGGTCACAGGCTTCGGCTCCGGCGACGGGGCCGCTCTGCCCGGCTATGACCTCCTCGTGCAGGCCGCGGGTGGCCTCATGTCGATCACCGGCGACCCCGATGGTGAACCCACGAAGGTGGGCGTGGCCCTCGTCGACGTCGTCACGGGCCTGCACGCAGCGCTGGGCATCCTCGCGGCGGTGCGCCATGCCGCCCGCACCGGCGAGGGCCAGCGCGTCGAGGTCAACCTGCTGTCCTCCCTGCTTTCCGCGCTCGCGAACCAGGCTCAGGGCTACGTCGAGGCAGGGGTCGTGCCCGAGCGCATGGGCAACCGGCATCCCAGCATCGCGCCCTACGAGACGTTCCAGGCTCAGGACCGGCTATTGGTGCTCGCGGTCGGCAACGACCGCCAGTTCGTTGCGCTTTGTGACGTGCTGGGTATGCCCGCCGTGGCTCAGGATCCGCGGTTCGCCACGAACGAGCAGCGGGTGGCTCACCGCGAGGAGCTCCGCGTCCTGCTCACCGGGCGGCTAAGCACACAGTCGGCCGACCACTGGTTCCGGGCGCTCATGGCCCGTGGTGTGCCGTGCGGCCCCATCAACACGATCGAGCAGGGGTTCGCGTTGGCCGCCGAACTCGGCCTGAGCCCCGTGGCGCGCGTGCCGCGGACGGCCGTGGGCGCACCGGAGGTCGGGCAGGATGGCACCGTGACTTCAGCCAGCGTCGCCACCGTCGCCAACCCGATCCGGCTCTCCCGCACTCCCGCCGTGTACCGCTCAGCGCCACCCCTGCTGGGGCAGAACGGCGAAGCCGGCATCGGACCCGACACCGAGGCGCCCGGTGCCGGCGTAGGTGCTCAGGCCGGGCCCGGGGTGCGCTCATGAGCGCCGCGCCGTACCGCCGACCGCCAACCGCGCAAGAGGCCGTGCTGGTGGAGTTGCGCCGGGCGATCGCCTCGGGGGAGTTCAAGCCGGGACAGCCGATCGCCCAGGGCGCTGTGGCCGAGCGGCTGGGAGTGAGTCGGGTGCCCGTGCGTGAGGCGCTGAAGATCCTCCAAGGAGAGGGGCAGGTGGAGTACCAGGCCCACCATGGGTACTCGGTCACCCGGCTGGACCTGGCCGACCTGCGCGAGGCCTACCGGATCCGCCAGCTGCTCGAGACCGAGGCGGCGCGCATCTCCGTGCCGCTGTTCGGCCCCGAAGAGGTCCGCGCGCTGGCGCAGGCCGCGCGCGACGTCGACAACTCCGGCGACGACGAGGACTACGCCGCCATGAGCGAGGCGAACCGCCGGTTCCACTTCCTCCTCGTGGAGGCCGCTGGCATGCCCCGCCTGACCCATCTCGTGCGGATTCTTTGGGACGCCACGGATGTGTACAGGTCCTTCTACTACGCCGACGCCGACAACCGGCACCGCGTGCGGGCCGAGCACGCCGGCATCGTGCGGGCCGTCGCCGACGGGGACGTTGAGGCCGTCGTGCGATCGCTCGACGAGCACCGGCAGCACGCCATCGACGAGATCACCGGCGCCATGGCTATGGAGGGCACGCCCGAGGCCTGACCGCGGTCCCGACCACTGAGGGCACGGTCGCCGGCGACCGTGCCCTCCGTCGTGCCGTCCCGCCGTCTCCGCAGGTTGGTGCGCGCGGGGCGACCCCTCCCCCTTAGATGAGACACCCCATAAAGAATTGGATACTGGATATTGTGTCGGGCTACGGGGCGCGCTAGCGTCGGCGCAATCACCATCCGTCGGCGGGTGGCGCGTGACAGAAAGGGCAATGATGCTCTCCAGAAAACATGGTGCGGTGGGCGTGGGCTGTCTCCTCGTGCTCGGTCTCGCAGCCTGCGGCGGCTCCTCGAGCTCGGCTTCCAAGCCGGCGAGCGAGACGAAGTCCATGACTTTCGTGTCCTTTGGCGGCGCCTACCAGGACGCCCAGAAGACGGCCATGACCGACCCGTACACGGCCGCCACCAAGATCACCATGAACCAGGACGGGCCCACCGACTACGCCAAGATCAAGTCGATGGTCGAGTCCGGGAACGTTCAGTGGGACGTCGTCGATGCAGACCCGTTCTTCCCGATCGGCAACTGCGACAAGTACGCGGAGAAGCTGGACTTCTCTGTCATCGACAAGTCGAAGATGCCGAAGGAGTTCGTCTCGGACTGCTCCGTGCCGTCCATGAGCTACGCGTACGTGCTGATGTACAACAAGAAGAAGTACCCGACCCCGCCCCAGAACTGGCACGACTTCTTCGACACCGCGAAGTTCCCCGGCAAGCGTGCGCTCCAAAACGCGGCGCAGGGCGGCGGCTACGAGGCGGCCCTCCTGGCCGACGGGGTGCCGAAGGACAAGCTCTACCCGCTCGACTACGCCCGCGCGGAGAAGAAGCTCAACACCATCAAGAAGGACCTCGTCTTCTGGGACACCGGCGCCCAAAGCCAGCAGATGATGGAGAAGGGCGAGGTCGACATGCTCCTCGCCTGGACCGGCCGCGGTTACAACGCAGTGAAGAACGGCGCCCCGTTCGCTCCGCAGTGGAACGAGAACATGGCTGTCTACGACGTCTTCATGGTGCCGAAGGGCTCGAAGAACAAGGCGGCTGCCATGAAGTTCATCGCGTACGCCACCGGTGCGCAGGCCCAGGCGAAGCTGACAGAAACGATCCCCTACTCGCCGATCAACTCCGACGCCAAGCCGAAGGTCGACCCGCTCATCACGTCGTTCCTGTCCACCCAGCCCGGGGTGAAGGAGAAGGGCATCGTCCAAGACCAGGCCTGGTGGGCGAAGAACCAGGACGCGGCGACGCAGAGGTGGACGGCATGGGCGGCGGGCTGACGGCGGCATGAGCGACCAGCCCGCGGCCGGCCGTCGGCGGCCAGTGCGTGGGCCGGCCGGATTCGTCCTGCCGGCCCTCGCCCTGCTGCTCGTGGTGATGATGTGGCCGCTCCTGCAGCTGCTGTACCGCAGCTTCATGACGCCGACCTTCTCGTTGGACAAGTACCGTGGGCTTCTGACTGACGGGGTCTCCGTCACCATCTTGACCCGCACGATCGTCATGTCGCTCATCGTGACCGTGGTGACCCTGCTGCTGGCGTACCCCTACGCCTACGCCATGACCAAGGTGACGCCGCGGACCCGGGCGGTGCTGATGGCTCTGGTTCTGCTGCCGTTCTGGACTTCGCTCATGGCGCGCACCTTTGCCTGGCTCGTGTTGCTGCAGGACACCGGGGTGGTCAACTCGCTACTGAGCAGCATCGGTGTTGGCCCGCTGTCGCTCATCCGCAACACCACCGGGGTGACCATCGGCATGACGCAGGTGCTCCTGCCGTTCATGGTCCTGCCGCTCTACAGCACGATGAGCAAGATCGACAGCCGGCTCATGACCGCGGCGGTGAGCCTGGGCGCCCCGGCGCGGGTCGCGTTCCGGCGGGTCTACCTTCCGCTGTCCATGCCGGGGGTCGTCGCCGGGCTGACGTTGGTCTTCATCATGTCGCTGGGCTTCTACATCACCCCGCAGATCCTCGGCTCGCCGCAGCAGGCGATGATCTCCCAGCTCATCGCGACGAAGATCGACCGGCTCCTGGACTTCGGCGCTGCCGGGGCCCTGTCGGCCGTGCTGATCGTCATCACGCTGCTGCTGCTCGCGGTGATGTCGCGGGTGGTCAAGCCGTCTGAGGCGCTCGGCGTCGCCGGAGCGGAGGACTAGATGCTCGACACCGATCGGCGTCTGTCGTGGTTCGTCAGGGTCATGGTGGTCGTCGTGGGGGTGTACCTCGTGATCCCCACGCTCATCGTCATCCCGCTCAGCTTCACCGACCGGGCAAGCTTCGCCTTCCCGCCGAAGGGTTGGTCGCTGCACTACTACCAGACGTTTCTCACCGAGCCGGTCTGGCGGGACGCGCTGCTCACCTCGGTCAAGCTCGGGCTGGCGGTCATGGTGCTGGCCACCGTGCTGGGCAGTGCCGCGGCCGTGGCCCTGGTCAGGGGCCGGTTCCCGGGCAAGTCGCTCATCAACGGGTTGCTCCTGGCGCCGATGATCGTTCCGGTCATCATCATCGCCGTGGCGACCTTCGGGGTGTTCCTGCGCTGGCAGCTCGTCGGCACCTTCACGGGCTTCCTGCTGGCCCACACCGTTCTCGCCCTGCCGTTCGTCGTCGTGACCGTCAGCTCCGCGCTGCGGACCTTCGACGACCGCCTCGAGCTGGCGGCGGCGAGCCTGGGGGCGCCGCCCCTGGTCCGGCTGCGTCGCGTGACGCTCCCGCTGGTGCTGCCCGGGGTGCTGTCCGGGGCCGTGTTCGCCTTCGTCACGTCATTCGACGAAGTCGTCGTCGCGCTGTACCTGCAGAGCCCGGACATGCGGACCCTGCCGGTGCGGATGTACACCTCAGTGACCTCCGAGACGGATCCCACCATCGCCGCGGCCTCCAGCGTCGTCCTCGTCGTGACGACGCTGCTCATCCTCCTGCCGCAGGTTCTCCGCCGGGGCGACCGTGCCTGACCGGCAGACCGCAACCATGCCTGACACGAACGGGACCCAGATGACTCAGGCCACACCCTCTGACCAGACCGCCGCGCCGGAGCGCGCCACGCATGCGCCCGGTGCGCCGAGCTCTCCGAGCCGTGGGGTCGCGGTGGCTCTGCGTAACCTGGTCAAGCAGTACCCGAAGACGACGGCGCCGGCCGTGCGGGACGTCAAGCTCGACATCGCCCCCGGGGAGTTCATGACCTTCCTCGGCCCCAGCGGGTCGGGGAAGACGACGACGCTGAACATGATCGCTGGCTTCGTCGCGGTGACGTCCGGGGAGATCCTCATCGCCGGCGAGGACGTCGCCCGGATGCCCGCCCACAAGCGCGACATCGGCATGGTGTTTCAGCACTACGCGCTGTTCCCGCACATGACCGCGGCTCAGAACGTCGCCTTCCCGCTTGAGCAGCGCAAGGTGCCCAAGGATGAGATCAGCCGGCGGGTCACGTCCGCGCTCTCCAGCGTGCATCTCGAGGACTTCGCGGCGCGACTGCCCCGTCAGCTCTCCGGCGGCCAGCAGCAGCGCGTCGCGGTCGCGCGCAGCATTGTCTACAACCCCCGGGTGCTGCTCATGGACGAGCCGCTCGGCGCGCTGGACAAGCACCTGCGCGAGCAGCTGCAGTCCGAGATCACCCGACTGCACCGTGAGCTCGGCCTCACCTTCGTCTACGTCACCCATGACCAGGAGGAGGCGCTGGCCCTCTCCGACCGGATCGCGGTCTTCAACGACGGCGCGATCGAGCAGGTCGGCACCCCCGACGAGCTGTACGAGAGCCCGCGGACCGTGTTTGTCGCGGAGTTCCTGGGCGACTCCAACGTGCTGCGCGGCACGGTGAGCCGGGACGGGCGCATGCTCCGGGGCGACGCCTACGAGCTCGTCCTCGCGGAGGGCCGCGGCGCCGTGCGGGCCGGGGCGCTCGGGTGCCGTGGTCGTTCGGCCGGAGCGGATCCACATCCTGACCGAGGGCCAGGCCGCCGTTGCGGGTCACAACGTCCTCGAGGCGACCGTCTCAGAGGTGGTCTACCTCGGCGCCGCCCGCAAGGTTGTCCTGGAGTTCCCTTGGGGTGGTCGGGGACTGGTGCGCGAGGCGATGCGTGCGGCCTCGTCGGCGAAGCGTGGTGACCGGGTGCGGGTCGGCTGGGCGCCGGAGGAGTCCGTGCTGGTGCCGGACGGTCCTGACATGTACGACGACGACGCTGAAGGGGAAACGACATGACTAGTGCTCCCAACCGTGGCCCGGTGGACGGGCTCAAGGTCCCCCGGTTCAACGGCCCGGCGACCTTCGCTCGACTGCCGCGGATCGACGAGGTGCCCAAGGCGGACGTCGCCGTCGTCGGGGTGCCCTTCGACTCGGCGGTGAGCTACCGTCCCGGCGCGCGCTTCGGCCCGGCGCACGTGCGTGCCGCCTCCAAGCTGCTGCGAACGTTCAACCCGGTGCAGAACAACGAGCCTTTCGCGGTGCAGCAGGTCGTCGACGCCGGCGACATCGCCTGCAATCCCTTCGACATCGGCGAGGCCATCCGCCAGATCGATCAGGGTGCGCGCGAGATCGCGGGCACCGGCGCCAAGCTCATGACGATCGGCGGGGACCACACCATCGCCCTGCCGCTGCTGCGGGTCATGCATGAGATGCACGGGCCTATCGCGGTGGTGCACTTCGACGCCCACCTCGACACGTGGGACACCTACTTCGGCGCGCCGTACACGCACGGCACGCCGTTCCGCCGCGCCAGCGAGGAGGGGCTGATCGACAAGACGGCCAGCATCCACGTCGGCATCCGCGGCCCGCTCTACAGCCCCCAGGACCTGTCCGACGACCAGGTGCTCGGCTTCCAGGCCATCGGCGCACACGACATGGACGACCTCGGCTGGCGTGGCGCCGTCGAGCGCATCCGGGCCCGGGTGGGTGACCGCCCGACCTACGTGTCCCTCGACATCGACGTGCTTGACCCCTCCTTCGCGCCGGGCACCGGCACCCCGGAGGCCGGTGGGCTCACGAGCCGGGAGCTGCTGAACATCCTGCGGGCCTTCGCCGAGCTCAACCTCGTCGGGGCCGACGTCGTGGAGGTCGCCCCGGCCTACGACCACGCCGAGATCACCGGGGTGGCGGCCTCCCACGCCGCCTTTGAGCTCATCAGCGCGATGGCCCCGCGGACGGGCACGGCGGATGCCTGACGCGCAGGCCGCTTCTGCGCCGGCCCGCACCGCCGGGTTCCAGAACGGGAGGGTGTCCTTTTGGTACCGGGCGCTCGGCGTGCCGGAACGCCGACCGGCCCTGCCCGGCTCGACCGAGGTCGACGTGGCGATCGTGGGCGGCGGGTACACCGGCCTGTGGACCGCGTACTACCTGAAGAAGGCTCAGCCCGACCTGCGGATCGTTGTGCTGGAGAAGGAGTTCGCTGGCTTTGGCGCCTCGGGCCGCAACGGCGGCTGGCTGAGCTCGGAGCCCCCCGGCCAGCTGCGGCGCTACGCCAGCGCGCACGGCTGGCCAGCCGCGGTGGCGATGCAGAAGGAGATGTTTGCCTCCGTCGACGAGGTCATCGACGTGGCGGCGGTGGAGGGCATCGACGCCGACATCCAGAAGGATGGCCTGCTGCACGTTGCGACCAACGAGGCGCAGGCGCGGCGGATGCTTGGGCGGGTGACAGGGCTGCGGCGCGAGGGCTGGGGCAGCGACGACCTCCAGGTGCTCGACGCCGACGGCCTGGCCGAGAGGGTCCGCATCGCCAACGGCAAGGCGGCCCTGTGGAGCCCGCACTGCGCGCGAATTCAGCCGGCCAAGCTCGTGCGGGGTCTGGCCGCCGCCGTCGAACGCCTTGGCGTCTCCATCCACGAGGACACCGAGGTGACCGAGATCCGACCGCACGAGGCGGTGACGGACCACGGCACCGTCCGCGCGGCATACGTCGTGCGGGCGTTGGAGGGCTTCACCGCCTCGGTCGAGAGCCCCCGCCTGTGGCTGCCCATGAACAGCAGCATGCTCGTCACTGCGCCCCTTCCCGACAGCGCGTGGGAGCAGGTCGGCTGGCGCGGCGCTGAGCTCATCGGCGACGAGGCCCACTCCTTCAGCTACATCCAGCGCACCGCCGACGGGCGGATCGCCATCGGCGGCCGCGGTGTCCCCTACCGGTTCGGATCCCGCTGGGATCAGGATGGGGAGACTCGGAAGGCCACCCTGGAGCAGCTGAGCCGGATCCTCCACCAACACTTCCCGGCGACCCGCGACGTGCCGATCGAGCACACCTGGTCGGGCGTGCTGGGGGTCCCGCGCGACTGGTGTGCGGCGGTGGACCTCGACCGCCGCACCGGCCTGGCCTGGGCGGGCGGCTACGTCGGGCACGGCGTGACCGCGACCAACCTCGCTGGCCGGACGCTGCGCGACCTTGTTCTCGGGAGGGACACCGACCTGACCCGCCTGCCCTGGGTCGGGCGGCGTGTGCGCCTCTGGGAGACGGAGCCGTTGCGCTGGCTGGGGGTCCGTGGCCTGTACGTCGCCTACCGGGCTGCGGACCGGCAGGAGAACGGCGGCGGCCCCGGCACGTCCCCGATCGCCCGACTCGCTGACCGGATCAGCGGCCGCTGATGGTGGCGGCCGGCGGCGGCCGGCCGTGACCCACCACGCCACGACTGGTCACGACACGACCGACCACCTCAACAGGCCACTCATGGCCCGCCCGAGGGAGAGCTGATGCACACCACCATCCCGGCCGGCCACGGCCGCGCCTTCCGGCTCGACGCGGGGCAGCGGCTGCGAGTCGCCACTACTCAGGGCGGGCAGGTGGTCGACACGTGGGCGCTGGCGCTGCCGGACCTCGAGGAGTGGATGTCCATGGAGCACACCCGTGGGCGACTCCTCGCCGTCTCCCCGCGGGCCGGCGACGAGCTCTTCAGCAACCGGCGTCGGCCGATCCTGAGATTCGTGCAGGACACCAGCCCCGGGGTGCACGACACCCTCATCGCCGCGTGCGACCAGGAGCGTTACCGCCAGCTCGGCCACGAGGGACCGCACCGCAACTGCGCCGACAACTTCCGCGCCGCCCTGGCCGAGCTCGGCTACGCGGCCCCGCCGGTGCCCGCGCCGCTGAACGTCTTCATGCGCATCCCGGTCGCCGCAGACGGCACGCTGAGCTTTGAGCCATCCCCGGCCAGTCCGGGCGATGCGGTCACCCTCGAGGCGGTGCGCGACGTCGTCGTCGTCCTGTCTGCGTGCCCGCAGGACCTCGTGCCGATCAACGGCGCCTCGATGCGGCCCACCGACGTCGGCGTCGACACCCCCGACTGAGCGCGAGCACAGGGCGAGCCGCCGTGTGTCTGTGAGGGCGACGCCGCTCCGGTGCGGCCTGCGTCGCGGCGCGGTGCGCGTCTCAGGAGTCAGCGGGCAGCCGGGGCTGGGCGGTGAGCAGCCCGTAGAGGGCCGGACGTCGGTCCAGCAAGGCGTCGTTGTGGGTGCTCGACGTCTTCTCCCGGGCAAGCGTGAGGTCGCACCGGGTGATGAGCGTCTGCTCGGCGCCACCCGGCTCGGCGAGCGCCAACGGGTAGCCGTTCGGGCCGATGATCGCTGAGGCTCCTGCCCAGTCGATGCCGCGCTCCCGGCCGACCCGGTCGCAGACGGTGACGAACATGCGGTTGGCCAGGGCGGCCGCCTGGGCATTGATGATCGCCTCGGGGCGCTCGCCGGGCGGGGTAGCCGCGGCCGGCCAGTTCGTCGGCACGCAAAGGAGGTCGGCGCCGCACAACGCCGCGGTGCGGGTCCACTCGGGGAACTCGATGTCGTAACAGACGACGACGCCGATCCGCCCGAGCCGGGTGTTGACCACCGGGGGCAGCTCGTCGCCCGGGACGAAGATGTTGACCTCGTTGTCCCACAGGTGCGCCTTGCGGTAAACCGCCCGCACCCCCGAGGCGTCGACGATGGCGGCGCTGTTGCGCAGCCGTCCCGACTCGTCGCGCTCGGCGAAACCGCTGACGACGACGACGTCGAGCTCAGCCGCCAAGGCGCCGAGACACCGCAGCGTCGGACCGTCGGCCGGCTCGGCGTGAGGGCGCAGCTCGTCAGCGTGGTGGAAGACGTAGCCGGTGGTGGCGAGCTCGGGCAGGACGATGACGTCGGCGCCCCGCGCGGCCGCCGCGCGGACCGCGCCGGCGACCCGGACGAGGTTCCCGTGAACGTCCCCGAGCACCGGCGCGACCTGACATGCGGCCACCGCCGGAGGCGTGCGACCCTCCCCGTCAGGCACGAGTCGGCGCGCCCTCGCTCGCCTCGAGGTCCGCCTCGTCGAGGGCCAGCTGCGGAGGCCGGCGCGTGAACATGCGGGTGAGGAAGAGCAGGTACCCGACGCCGATGGCGACCCAGATCCCGCCCACGGTGAAGGTCGTGGACGACAGGCTGGTCCACAGCCACGCGGTGAGCGCGACGCCGATCGCCGGCGCCACGGCATACCGCATGATGTCGCCGGCGCCGCGCCGGCCACCGTCGATGATGTAGTGCTTGATGACCGACAGGTTGACGAAGGAGAACGCCACGAGGGCGCCGAAGCTGATCATCGCGGCGGCGAGCTCGAGGCTGATGAACAGCGCCACGAACGAGACCGCGCCGACGACGAGGATGGCCAGGACCGGCGTGCGGAAACGGACGCTGAGCTGTCCGAAGACCCGGCGGGGCAGGACGCCGTCGCGGCCCATGGCGTACAGGATCCGTGACACGCTCGCCTGCGAGGCCATGGCCGAGGCGAAGCACCCGGCGATGTAGGCAGCGGTGAAGAACGATGCCAGTAGCGACCCGCCGACGTGCTTCATGACGTCGAGGGAGGCGGAGTCGGCGTTGGTGAACGTGGTGTAGTCGGGGAACGCCAGGTGCGCCATGTAGGAAACGGCGATGAACGTGACGCCGCCGATGACGGTTGTCAGCATGATCGCCAGCGGGATCGTGCGCCGCGGGTTGTGGGTCTCCTCGGACAGCGTGGAGATGGCGTCGAAGCCGAGGAACGACAGGCACAGAATCGCGGCGCCGGCGAACAGCGCGGCGTAGTGCGGGTTGCCACCGAAGAACGGCGCGCTCAGCGACGGCGCGCCGTCGGTGGCGATGGAACGCACGGCGGCGACGGCGAACACCGCCAGGAAGACGATCTGAAACGCGACGAGCACGAGGTTCATTCGCGTCACGAGGCGGATGCCGATCACGTTGAGGGCGGTGACGAGGACGATGGCTCCGACGATCCACAGCGGCTGGGCTACCGAGGGGAACTGGGCGTTGAGGTAGATGCCGATGACGAGGTAGTTGATCATCGGCAGGAAGATGTAGTCCAGCAGCAGGGCCCAGCCGACGAGGAAGCCCGCGTGGCTGCCGAAGGACTTCTGGGTGTACGTGTAGGCCGATCCGGCGTAGGGGTGCACGACCACCATGCGGCCGTAGCTGTAGGCCGTGAAGAGCATGGCGGCCAGCGTGAGCACGTAGGCACCGGGCAGGTGGCCCGCGGTGCTGTCGGTGACGACGCCGTAGGTGGTGAAGACCGTCAGCGGAACCATGTACGCCAAGCCGAAGAGCACCAGCGCGGGCAGGCCGAGGACTCGGTGCAGGTGTGGCGCGGGATTGGGCGTGGAGCTCATGCGCGTCCTCTCGGGAAGCGAACAGGCCGGTTCAGCCGGCGGGGGTGGCAGCAGTGGCGGGAGCGTGGGCGTGGTCGAAGACGACTCGGCCTCCGGCGACGGTGAGGTTCACCCGGGAGTCAGCGATGGCCGCCCCTTCGGCAAACACGTTGTGGTCCAGCAGGGCCAGGTCTGCCCGGCGTCCCACGGCGAGGGTGCCGCCGTCCTCGTCGTGGTTGACGTGGGCGGAGCCGGCCGTGAAGGCGCGCATGGCAACCTCCAGGGGGAGGGCCTGTTCGGGCAGGAACGGTGCGTTGTCACGGTGTTCGGGGTCGATGCGGGTGACAGCGACCTCGATCTCCTCCAACGGGTTGGCGGTCGTGACGGACCAGTCGCTGCCCATGGCCAGGGCGGCGCCAGCGCGCAGGAGGTCACCGAAGGGATACTGCAACTGAGCTCGCTCGCGTCCGAGGAAGGGGATCGTGAGCTCGCTCCATCTGGGGCTCGATCTGGGCCCAGTACGCCTGACAGTTGGCGACGACACCCAGCTGTCGGAAGCGGGGGACGTCCGTGGGTTGAACGACCTGGATGTGGGCGATGTGGTGCCGGTTGTCCGCTGATGCCGTTGGCCTCCCGGGCTGACTCGATCGCATCGAGGGCGTTGCGTACGGCGCGGTCGCCGATGGCGTGGAGGTGGACCTGGAAGCCGTGCCGGTCCAGCTCCGTCACGGCCGCGGTGAGGAGGTCGCGTTCGACGTAGGACAGGCCGTGGTTGTCGGTGTGGCCGCCGCAGCCGTCGCAGTAGGGCTCGAGCAGGGCGCCGGTGTAGTTCTCCAGCACCCCGTCGGTCATGATCTTGACGCTGGTCGGGTGGAAGTTGCCGGTCAACCCGGACTCGCGCTGCGTCAGGAACTCGCTGACCTGGTCCAGCTCACGGTGGCGGTCCCACCACAGAGCCCCGACCACCCGGGCGCTGAGCCGGCCGCTCTCCGCCAGCGACCGGTAGGCCTCGAGGGTGGCCGGTGTCACCCAGGCGTCCTGCCAGCCGGTGATGCCCAGGGCGTGCAGGTGGCGCTGCGCCTCCAGGATGGCCGCCTCCCAGTCGGCCCGGCTGGGCGTGGGCACGTGCTGCTCCTGGTAGCTGTAGGCCGCGCCCTCGTGAAGGGTGCCGGTCGGCTCGCCGGTCTCCGGGTCGCGTTCGATGCGGCCGTCAGCCGGGTCGGGGGTGTCGGCGGTGATGCCGGCGACCTCCAGGGCCTTGGAGTTGACCCAGGCGCCGTGGACGTCGCGGTTCATCAGGAAGACCGGGCGGTCGGGGACGATGGCGTCGAGGTCCTCCTTCGTCGGCGTCCCGCCCGGGAAGTACTCCATGGCCCAGCCGCCGCCGATGATCCACGGCAGGTCCGGGTTCGCCGCGGCGTACTCCGCGATCCGGTGGAGATAGGCGTGGCGGCCGACGAGGTCGTTCAGCCAGACGTGCAGCCGGTTGCGGCCGGCGAACGGCGCGTGCAGGTGCGCGTCCTGGAACCCCGGGACGACAAGGGCGCCGCCCTGGTGGACGACGCGGGTGCGGGGCCCGGTCATGTCGGTGGCGGCGTCGGCGCCGAGGGCGGCGACCCGGTCACCCCGGATCGCCACGGCGTCGGTCCAGGGAAGGTCGGGGTCGCCGGTCCACACCCGGCTGCCGGTGATGACGAGATCTGCTGGCCTGCTCATGGGGGCACCTTCGGTTCACGGTCGAGTCGGGCGGGACGGTGGGACGTCAGAGGAAGTAGAGGCGGGACAGCGGGATCGAGTCGGCAGGAGGGCACCAGACCCGTTCCCCCTCGAGTCGGACCGAGCCGTCGGGCGCGACCTGGACGTCGGCGCTGGGTCGGTGGCGGTCCATGGCGCCGAGGGTGAGGCCGCGCGTGCCGCGGACCGGCACGCGCCGCCGCCTGGTCGGCAGCCGGTCGTCGCCGCTGTCATGGGTGGCCTGTGCGACGAACGCCACCGACAGGTCGGCCGCGGCGCCGCCGAAGCCGCCGAACTGCGGGACCCAGCACGAGCGGTTGCGCACGGTCGATCGCGGCGTTGGGGTCGCCGGTGACACCCCAGGCGGGAAAGCCGGCCTTCAGCACCAGCTGCGGGCTTGGCGCCGAACCAGGCCGGCTCCCACAGCACGATGTCGGCGAGCTTGCCCGACCTCGAGCGAGCCGACCTCGTGGGCGAGGCCGTGGGCGATGGCGGGGTTGATGGTCAGCTTGGCGAGGTAGCGCAGCACGCGCTCGTTGTCGTGGCGGCCGTCGCTCGGCGCGCCCGAGCTCGGCCTTCATCATCGCCGGCCATGGCGAACGTGCGGCGCACGGTCTCGCCGGCGCGGCCCATGCCCTGGGCGTCGGACGAGGTGATCGGGATGACGCCGAGGTCGTGCAGCACGTCCTCGGCGCCCATCGTCTCGGCCCGGATCCGGTCGCGGGCCATGGCGGCGTCGCTGGGCAGGTCGGGCGAGAGCCCGTGCACCGCGATGATCATGCCGAAGTGCTCGGCGACCGCGTCCCGGCCGAACGGCAGGGTCGGGTTGGTCGAGGAGCCGATGACGTTCGGAACGCCGGCGAGGCTGAGGACGTCGGGCGACGTGCCCGCCGCCGCAGCCCTCGACGTGGAAGGCGTGCACGGTGCGGCCGTCGAGAACCGCGAGGGTGTCCTGCGACGAGCAGGCTCTCGTTGAGCCCGTCGGTGTGGACAGCGCGACCTGGACGTCGTGCTCCTCGGCGACCGCGCAGCGCGGTGTCGAGCGCGCGGGCGTGGGCGCCCATGTCCTCGTGGACCTTGAACCCGCAGGCGCCACCCTCGGCGAGCGCCTCGACCAGCGGGCCCGGCCGGGAGGACGAGCCCCGGGCGAGGAAGCCGATGTTGACCGGCCAGGCGTCGAAGGCGGCGAACGCGGTGCGCAGCGCCCAGGGGGAGTTGACGCCGACGCCCCAGACCGGGCCGAACTCCTGCCCGATGATCGTCGTCACGCCGGAGGCCAGCGAGGCCTCCATGACTCGCGGGCGAGAGCAGGTGCACGTGGGTGTCGACGGCTCCCGCGGTGGCGATCAGGCCCTCGCCGGTGACGATCGTCGTGCCCGTGCCGACGACGACGTCGACCCCGTCGAGGGTGTCGCGGGTTGCCGGCCCGGCCGATCGCGGCGATCCGACCCTCGACGGATGCCGATCGAGGTCTTGCGGACGCCCAGGACCGGGTCGAGGACCAGGACGTTGGTGATGACGAGGTCGCAGGTCTCGCGCACGGTCGCCGGCCTGCAGGTGCATCCCGTCGCGAGCGGTCTTGCCGAAGCCAGTGAGGAACTCGTCGCCCGGGGCCTGGGAGTCGTGCTCGACCCGACGACGAGGCCGGTGTCGCCGAGCGCGACGCGGTCGCCGGCGGTGGGTCCGTATGCCGTGTGGCCGCGCGCTCATGCCGGCGCCTCGTCGGTCGGTGTCCAGGTATCCGCACGCGCGGGCTCGCTGGCAGGCCGGCCTCGAGGGCGCCGGGCGCGTCCAGTGGTCCGTCGACGAGTCCGGCGAAGCCGATGACGACGCGGTCGCCGCCGATGGGCACCAGGTCGACCGCAGCCGGGACGTCCCGGCTCGAAGCGCACTACGGTTCCGGACGGTGATGGCGAGCCGGCGTCCCGTAGGCCGCCGCCCGGTCGAAGACGCAGTCGCGGGTTGACCTCGAAGAAGTGGAAGTGCGAGGTGACGCTGATGGGAACGGCTGCCGTGTTGGTCACCGTGACCTCGACGGTGTCGACCCAGGTGCTCGACGTCGCAGGCTCGGCGGTCTGGACCGCGCCAGGGGCGGTGGGCTCTCCCGACGGCGGACCGAACGGGTCGTGGACCACGGCGAGCCGGGAGCCGTCGTCGAAGACGGCCTCGACCTCCACCTCGCTGCACGACGTCGGCGACGCCGGGCAGGACGTCGTCCGGACCTAGCACGGCGTGCCCGGCGGCGACGGCCTCGGCGAGGCGGCGGCCGTCCCGGGCGGCCTCGCACACGGTGTCGGCGACGAGTGCGGTGGCCTCGGGCACGTTCAGCCGCAGCCCGCGTGCCCGGCGGGCGCGCGCCAGCTCGGCTGCCGTGAACAGCAGTAGGCGGTCGCGCTCGGTGGGCGTGAGATGCACTGGACCTCCTGGCCATGCACGGCTTGGTCGTGCGGCCTGGCCGTGTCGGTGCCCGGACGCTGTGCAGTGCACGAAACCACAACAGAAACGTTCCTGCAATGGTTTTGCGCACGTCGTTCTAGCCGCCTGACATAGGGTCGGCACGGACATGGGCAACGCGAACCGGGTGAGCATCCGCGATGTGGCACGCGCTGCCGGCGTGTCCACGACGACGGTCTCCGACGCGGTGACCGGCCAGGGCCGGATCTCTCAGGCCACCCGTGACCGGGTGGCTCAGGTGGCGGCGGATCTGGGGTACATGGCGCACCCGAACGCGCGTTGGCTCCGCTCGGGTCGCACCGGCGCAGTGGGGCTGTACCTGCCCGAGCGCACGGTGGGGTGGGAGTACTACATGCGCCTGGCTCTCGCTGCGGCCGATGAGGCGTTTGCCCACGATATGGCGCTGACCCTGCTTCCGACGTGGCCGCAAGGGCATGCTGCGCCCCCGCTCCACGTCGACGGCGTCATCGTCTCCGACCCCGTGCTCGGTTCGCCGATGCTGGCGCGATTGGCCAGTCTGGGTGTCCCGGTGGTCACGTGCGAGCGTGATGTCACCCCCGGAGCCGAGCATGCCGGCAGAGTCGAGGGCGACCACCAGGTCGGGATCCGGACGCTGCTGGACCACCTCAGCGAGCAAGGCGCCCGGCGGATCGCGGTGCTCTGCCCGCCGCAGGACACCTCCTTCGGGCTCGACGTGCGAGTGGGCCATGCCCGGTGGTGTGTCCAGCGGGGCCTTCCGGCGCTGGTGTACGACGTGCCCTTCGACGCGCCCGCGGAGACGGTCGCCCGCGCCACCGAGACCGCGCTAACTGCTTCGGCTCCTCCCGACGCACTCATCGCAGTCCCCGAGGGTGGCGTCGGACCGGCCATGGAGGCCATCCGCAGGGCGGGGCTGGAGTTTCCCCGCGACATCCTTCTCGCGTCCTACGTCGACGACCTCGTCCTCGCGTCGCTGCCTGTGCCAGTGACTGCCGTCGACCTCCAGCCGATGCTCATGGGCCAGCAGGCCGCCCGGCTGCTCGCGGACATCATCGAAGGCCGCGCCACCCGCGGACAGGTGCTGCAGGTGCCCACCGATCTGCACGTTCGCGCCAGCACCACCGGCAGCTGATGCCCTGTCAGCCGGCACGTGACAGCGCCGGGCGGGGTCTTCAGTCAGCCTCGACCGCCGCATCCTGCACTTCTACAGTGGCGAGATGACGGTCTACCTGACTGACGGCGGTCTCGAGACGTCGCTCATCTTCCACCAGGGCATCGACCTGCCGATGTTCGCCGCGTTCCCCTTGGTCCAGCAGGACGACGGGCGGTCGGCACTGCGAGCGTACTGGGAGCCTTACCTCGCTGTTGCTCGCGAGTTCTCTGCTGCCATGGCGGTGGACACGGCTACCTGGCGTGCCAGTCGGGACTGGGCGGAGCAGCTCGGGTACGACGAGGCGTCACTGCGGGAGGTGAACGCCGAGGCGGTCGGGCTGGCCACCGAGCTGGCAGGTGCGCTGGATACCGCCACCGTGAACGGCGTGGTCGGCCCTCGAGGAGACGGTTACGTCCTCGGCGACGCGATGACCCCTGAGCAGGCTGCCGATTACCATGCGCCGCAGATTCGTGTGCTCGCGTCGGCAGGCGTTGATCAGGTGACCGCAGTGACATTGACCTACCCCGACGAGGCCGTCGGTTTCGTCCAGGCCAGCGAGGCAGCCGGGGTACCCGCCGTGGTGTCCTTCACGGTGGAGACGGACGGGCGGCTACCGAGCGGTCATGGCCTTCGAGAGGCCGTCGGCCTCGTGGACGACCAGACCGACCACGCCGCCCTCGGCTTCATGATCAACTGCGCGCACCCGTCCCACTTCGAAGCGACCTTGCGCGACGACGGTGAGTGGCTCCACCGGGTCAAGGGCATCCGTCCCAATGCCTCCACGAGGAGCCACGCCGAGCTCGACGCCGCTGACGAGCTCGATGACGGGAACCCCAACGACCTGGCGAATCGCTGCCGAGATCTGATGCAGCGGTTACCGGACCTCGACCTGCTCGGTGGCTGTTGCGGCACGGACCATCGACACATCCGCGCCATTGCCGCTGCCTGCCTGTCCTGACGGTGGGTCGTGTGATGCGTGAAGCGCTGGTGGCCCACGCCAGGTGCGGATCGTCGCGGACCGTGGTCAGCCATCCGCGAGGGCTGGCAGTTCTGACGAGCCGGGACGCCGAGCCATCGGGCGGCAGCGGAGGGTGGCGAAAACGCCGTTACCCGCGGCCCGACCGTCATGTCGAACGCCAGCTACCCTGCACCGGCCATGTGACGCGTTGCTCGCCGGGTGTGGGGTTACACCGGCAATCGCTAGAAGTGCGAGGGCTGCGGCGGGTGGGGTGTCTAGGTGTGATCGGCGGAGTGTCCGGTGCTGGTCGTACCGTGCGAGTCATGACGACGAAGCGAGTGCAGCGCCGGCGCGGCTTCGGCGGCTACATCGACGGGTTCGCGACGTCGATCTCGCCGGCCGGCGGGTTGGTCTGGAGCTCGTTCATCGGCGGCAGGGAGGCCGACCGGGTCGAGGGCATCTCGGTGGACCAGAGCCTGCGGATCGGGTTGGCCGGCCGGACGATGTCGCCCGACTTCCGGACCCTGCGGCCGGCCCAGCCGGTGTTGACCGACAAGGACTACGACGCGCTCGTCGTCGGCATCAGGTGAGTGGGGACGAGGCCGTCCTAGCCGGTCCGCGACCTCGATCGGGCGTCCCTCCTCGTCCACTCCCTCGGCGCGCGTAGCGGGTTGTCTCCGCGGGGGACCTCCAGCAGCTCGCTGTTGCCAGACTGGCCCCATGAGAACGAGTCGGCTCGAGGCGTTCAGCGACGGCGTCATGGCCATCATCATCACCATCATGGTGCTGGAGCTGAAGGTCCCAGCGGAGCCGACCCTCTCCTCGCTCGGCGCCTCGGCCACCGGCTTCCTGACCTACCTGCTCAGCTTCGTCTACGTGGGCATCTACTGGAGCAACCACCACCACATGTTCCAGCTCGTCGAGCGGGTGGACGGCCGGGTCCTGTGGGCCAACCTCCACCTGCTGTTCTGGCTCTCGCTGTTCCCCGTGACGACCGCCTGGGTCGACGAGTCGGCGTTCTCACGCACCCCGGTCATCGTCTACGGGGTCAACCTGCTCCTCGCCGCGGTGGCGTACTACGCCCTGCAGCTGGTGATCTTCCGCGTTGAGGGCGGCTCGGGTCTGCGGCAGGCACTCGGGCGGGACCTCAAGGGCAAGCTCTCGCCGTTCCTCTACCTGTCCGGCATCGCCTTGGCCTTCGTCGGCCCCTGGCTCGGGGAGCTCCTGTTCACGACGGTGGCCATCATCTGGCTGGTTCCCGACCGCCGGGTCGAGCGATACCTCGCGGCGCAGGAGTCGAGCTGAACGACCCCGCAGGCTGGACGGGTCCGGGTGTGCAGACGGCGGACCCGTCGACCCCCTGAGGGGGAGGACGGGTCCGCCGTGGCGCTGGAGACGCTGGGCCGGGACGGTCAGATGGCCGCGGCGGCCTCGTCACGCGCCCGGATCCGCTAGCCCAACAGGAGCGCCTCCGTGCGCCTCGCGGGGCAACCATCCCAGGGGGGCGATCGCAGAACCGATCCCGAGGGGCGATCGCAGAACCGGACATTTTTTCGTCCGCACCCCTTGTGTGGGGGCCCTTGGCAGTGCAGACTCGGCGGCGCCCGTTATGTAAGCGCTTTCAAACCGGAACGAGCGGAACCATGGCAACGACGCCGCAGCAGCGCCCCGGCGCGACGATCTACTCGGTCGCCGCGCTCGCCGGTGTCTCCATCGCGTCGGTCTCACGGGTCCTGCAGGGCTCCACTGCGGTCTCCGACCGCACCAGGGTGAAAGTGCTCGCCGCCGCGGAGCAGCTGAACTACGTGCCGCTGGGCGCGGCCCGCAGCCTCGCGGTCCGCCACCACGAGGCGCACGGCCTGGTCCTTCCCGAGCTGACCGGCCCCTACTACTCCGAGCTGCTGATGGGCTTCGAGTCCCGGGCGGCCGAGCTCGGGCAGAGCGTGGTCCTCATGCTCGCCGGTGGCAAGGCCGATCTCCCCCGGGCCGTGCGGCAGCTCGCGGCCCGCGTCGACGGACTGGCGATGCTGGGCTCCTCCGCGATCCCCGAGTCCGCCGTCCAGGCGCTGCAGGGCTCGAAGCCACTCCTGCTCATCGCGGGGGACCCCCGGGAAGGGGTCGAGGCGATCAGCGCGGAGAACACCGAGAGCGCCCGTGCCCTGACGCTGCACCTGCTCGACCACGGCCGGCGCCGGCTGCTGTTCGTCGGCGACCCCGGCTTGGGCCCCGACATCCGCGACCGCTACCTCGGGTTCGCGCAGGCCCACGAGAGCGGGCTCGGCGAGGCGGCGGCGGAGCCGCTGCGCATCCCCTTCCGTGAGGCGGACGGCACCCGGGTGGCCGAGCGCCTCCTTGCCGGCGAGGTCCGCGCCGACGCGCTGGTGTGTGCCAACGACGAGCTCGCGCTGTCGATCATGGCGCGGTTGCAGGAGGGCGGCAGGGACGTCCCCGGGGACATCGCCGTCGTCGGCTGGGACGACGTGATGACCGCCCGGTACGTCCGTCCCGGCCTCACGACCGTCCGCCAGCCGGTGCGCGAGCTCGGGGCGATGGCCGCGGACCGGCTGCACGAGCTGGTCACCGGCGCCTCCCCCCACGACGGGCTCCAGGTCCTGTCGACGCAGCTGGTGCTGCGCGCCTCCTGCGGCTGCCCACCCGCGGCAACGGGCTTGCCCCCCGCACCGGGCAGCGGCGACCCGCACACCGTCTGAACCGACCCACCGGCCCTGCCCCCGCAGGCCCGTGTCCCCACCAGAAGGAGAACCACGATGAGACGCAGCCCCGCGATCACGGTCGCGACGCTGGCCACCGCTGCCCTGGCCCT
Source organism: uncultured Actinomycetota bacterium (assembly GCA_963696105.1). Classification (GTDB taxonomy): domain Bacteria; phylum Actinomycetota; class Actinomycetes; order Actinomycetales; family Dermatophilaceae; genus CAVRTM01. The sequence continues at coordinate 1,142,473 of CAVOIP010000005.1, read as the reverse complement.
GTCCGCCTGCGGGCGAAGCACCGGCCCCGCGGCCTCGAACGACCCGGCCAAGGACGTCAGCAGCGGCAAGGCGACGGGCACCATCACCGTGTGGGCGATGGGTGCGGAGGGCGAGAAGCTCCCGACGCTGGTCAAGCAGTTCGAGAGTGCCAACCCCGGCGCCAAGGTGAACGTCACCGCGATCCCGTGGGACTCGGCCCACGACAAGTTCACCACCGCCATCACGGCCGGCAAGACGCCTGACGCCGCCATGGTCGGCACCACGTGGATGGGCGAGTTCGCCGGTCTCGGCGCCCTCGACCCGACGCCCCCCTCGTTCGACAAGAGCCAGTTCTTCCCCGGCGCGCAGAAGACCACCGAGGTGAACGGCACCTCCTACGGCATCCCCTGGTACGTCGAGACGCGGCTGGTCTACTACCGCACCGACCTGGCGAAGAAGGCCGGCTTCACCACGCCGCCCAAGGACTGGGCCGGGCTGAAGGCCATGGCCAAGGCGATGCAGGACAAGGCCGGCGCCAAGTGGGGCATCGGCCTGCAGGCCGGCGGCACGGGGTCGTGGCAGAGCGTCATGCCGTTCGCGTGGTCCAACGGTGCGAGCCTGAGCAAGGACGGCAAGTCCTACAGCTTCGACACCCCGGAGATGCAGGAGGCGGTGAAGTACTACCAGAGCTACTTCACCGACGGGATCGCCGACAAGTCGGCCCCGGCGACCCCCACCACCGAGCCGGACTTCGTCAGCGGCAGGGTCCCGATGTTCATCTCCGGCCCGTGGGAGATGTCGGCCGTCGAGAAGGTCGGCGGCAAGGGCTTCAAGGACAAGTACTCCGTCGCGGTGATGCCCACGAAGAAGACCTCGTCCTCCTTCGTCGGTGGCTCGGACTTCGCGGTCTTCAAGAACTCCAAGCAGCGGGACACCGCGTGGAAGTTCGTGAAGTTCCTCACCGACCCCAAGACGCAGGCCGAGTGGTACCAGCAGTCGACCGACCTGCCCTCGGTCACCTCGGCGTGGAAGGACCCGTCGATCAGCGCTGACGACAAGCTCGCGAAGTTCGGCGAGCAGCTCAAGACCGCCCAGGCGCCGCCGTCCTTCCCGACGTGGGAGCAGGTCGTCGCGCAGTTCGACAGCGAGATGGAGAAGGTCACCAAGCAGGGCAGCGACCCGGCGGCCGCGCTGAAGTCCGTCCAGGCGCAGGCGCAGTCGATCGGGACCGGCCAGACCCCATGACCACCACCGAGCACGCGCCCTCCCGAGGGACGGCCCCGGCCGGTGGGGCTGGCACGGCCACCCGCACCGGCCGGGGCCGCCGGCGGGAGGGGCGTGCCGCCTGGGTCCTCGCCCTGCCGTTCTGCGCCCTGTTCCTCCTCTTCACGATGTGGCCGGTCGTCCAGTCGCTCTTCATGAGCTTCACGGACACCCGGGCCCGGGACCTGCGGCACCCGTTCGCGGTCGACGTGATCGGGTTCGACAACTACGTCAAGGCACTGACCGACCCGACGTTCCTGCAGGCGGCGCGCAACACGGCCTACTTCGTCATCGTCGGGGTGCCACTCACCCTGGGCATCGCGCTCGCCTCTGCGGTCGCGCTGGACCGGGGCATCACCCGGCTCCGGTCGGTGTTCCGGCTGGGCTTCTACATGCCCGTGATCACCTCCATCGTCGCCGTCGCGGTGGTGTGGCGGTTCCTGCTGCAGAGCGACTACGGGCTCATCAACACCGTCCTGGGCTGGGTCGGGATCCAGGGCCCCAACTGGCTGGGCGACCCGCACTGGTCCATGCCGGCACTGATCCTGATGGCGTCCTGGCGCAACTTCGGCACCGCGATGATCATCTTCCTCGCGGGGCTGCAGGCGGTGCCGTGGTCCCTGCACGAGGCGGCCGCCATCGACGGGGCCGGCGCGTGGAAGCGGTTCCGGTTCATCACCCTCCCGCTGCTGCGCCCCACGCTCCTCTTCGTGTCCGTCACAACGGGCATCGGCTACCTGCAGTTCTTCGAGGAGCCGTTCGTCATGACCAGCGGCGGCCCGCTGGGCAGCACGATCTCGTTGTCCATGTACACGTACAAGCAGTTCGGTTTCGGCAACTACGGCTACGCCGCGTCGATGAGCTACCTCATCTTCGTGATCATCGCCGTGGTGACCGCACTCCAGTTCCGGCTGCTGCGCGAGAACACCTGAGGCTGACCATGACCCGTACTCGTACGCCCCTCGGGCGCTGGTGGCTCTACGCCATCCTGACCGTCGCCTTCGTCGCCGTCGTCTCGCCGTTCGCCTGGATGATCCTCGGCAGCTTCAAGAGCGAGGGCGAGCTGCGCCAGTCGCCGCCGACCTGGTGGCCGCACACCGCCTCGTTGGACAACTACGCGCACCTGTTCTCGCGGCTCGACTTCGGCACCTACTTCACCAACTCGGTGCTCGTCGCGGTGACGGTCACGGCCGGCAACCTGCTGTTCTGCTCGATGCTCGGCTACGCGCTGGCGATGCTGGACTTCCGCGGCAAGAAGCTGGTCTTCCTCACCGTGATGACCACGCTGATGATCCCCGGGGTCGTGACCTTCGTGCCGCTGTTCGTCCTCGTGGCGAACGCCGGGCTGATCGACACGCTGCCGGGGCTGATCCTGCCGTTCCTCGTCAGCCCGTTCGGCGTCTTCCTCATGCGCCAGTTCATTCTCGGCCTGCCGCGCGACCTCATCGACGCCGGCCGCGTGGACGGTGCCGGCGAGCTGCGGATCTTCGCCCGCATCATCCTGCCGCTGTGCGGCCCGGCGCTGGCGACCCTGGGGATCCTCACGTTCCTCGGCAGCTGGAACAACTTCCTCTGGCCGCTGGTCGTGGCCCAGACCGACTCCCACTACACCCTTCCCGTGGCGCTGGCGCTCTACTCCACCGGCCAGAACAGCACCCAGTACGGCCTGCTCCTCGCCGGGGCCACCGTGGTCGTGCTGCCGATCCTCGTGGTGTTCCTGATCTTCCAGCGCCGCTTCATCGAAGGCATCGCCACCACGGGCATCAAGTGAGGCCAACGGTTCCCGCCGGCCCGCCGCGTCCCCCCGAAACCCGTCAGAACGGAGCTCCACCCATGGCCAGCAGCATCGAAACGCCCTCGCGCCGCCAGGTCATCCTGGCCGGGGCGGCCACCGCTGCGACCGTCGGCCTTGCCGCCCCGCGGGCGTCAGCGCTCGGCGCGCCGGCAGCGGCCACCGCTCCCAGCCTGGTCCAGAGCGGCGACCGGCACGCGGTGGACGCCACCCGCGTGCGCCGCTGGGCCGCCGACACGTGGACCAGCCTCGTGGCGATGACCGATGCGAAGACCGGTCTGTCCGCCGACAACATCAAGGAGTCACTGGCCGCCGGGGACCGTTCCGGCTACACGTCGCCGACCAACATCGGCGGCTACCTGTGGAGCGCCGTCGTCGCGCGCGACCTGGGCATCATCAGCCGGGGCGAGTGCACCCGGCGCCTCGTGCAGACCCTCCACACCCTGCTGCGGATGAAGCACCACGGGCCGAGCGGCATGTTCTACAACTGGTACGACGAGGCGAGCGGTGAGGTCCTCACGACCTGGCCGGAGGACGGCAGCCGCGTCTACCCCTTCCTGTCCAGCGTCGACAACGGCTGGCTCGGCGCCGCGCTGCTCGTCGTGCGCTCCGCCGACAGGGGCGCCGCCCCGCTGGCCGCCCGGCTCTTCGACCGGATGCGCTGGGACATGTTCTACGACGCCGACACCGCCCACCCCGGGGTGCGGCCGGGCGGGCTCATCCACGGCGGCTTCTACGACGCGCCGCCGCCGCCCGGGTCCTCGACGTACACCGGCAACCACATCGGCGTGGGCCCGGACGTCTGGTACACCAACCACCACTACGACACGGCCGTGTCCGAGACCCGTATCACCAGCTACCTCGGCATCCTGACCGGCCAGATCCCGGCGAAGCAGTACTTCGCCATGTGGCGCACCTTCCCGGCGAGCTGCGACTGGGCGTGGCCGGAGATGCAGCCGGTCGGTGTCAACCGCACCTACCTGGGGCTCGACGTCTACGAGGGCGCGTACACCTACCGAGGCATGCACATCGTCCCCGGCTGGGGCGGCAGCATGTTCGAGGAGCTCATGCCCGACGTGTTCGTCCCGGAGTCGAGCTGGGCGCCGCGCAGCTGGGGCATCAACCACGGGCTGCACGTCCGGGCCCAGCGTGAGCACGGCCTCCTCGAGGCGGGCTACGGCTACTGGGGCTTCTCGCCCTCGAGCGACCCGTTCGCCGGCTACCGCGAGTACGGCGTCGACGCCCTCGGCATGAACCCCGACGGCTACTTCTCCGACAAGGAGAAGACCAACTACGACGCCGGCTTCGGCGACTGCCGTCCGGGGACGAACCCCACCCCCCGGTACGGCGACGGCGTCGTCACCCCGCATGCGTCGTTCCTCGCGATGATGCACGAGCCGGCCCAGGCCTACGCCAACCTCGTCGGCATCCAGACGGAGCTCGAGGCCTACGGCCGGGGCGGGTTCTTCGACGCGGTGGCCGTTCGTTCCGGCACGATCGCCCGTCGCTACCTCGCCCTCGACCAGGCGATGATCATGGGCGCGGTCGGGAACGTCCTGGCAGACAACGTGATCCGCCGCGCCTTCAGCACCCGGGCCGTGGAGAAGGCGTTGCGCCCGGTGATCGGCATGGAGGAGTTCGGTGTCGGCATCATCCAGCCGCACCGCACCACGAACCGTCGTACAGGAAGGCAGTGATGGAACCGGTCAGGCTGACCAGTCCCGAGGGCGTGCAGTACCGGGACCTCAACGGCAACGGGCGGATGGACCCCTTCGAGGACCCCCGCCTCCCCGTGCAGGAGCGGGTCGAGGACCTCCTGGGACGGATGTCCTTGGAGGAGAAGGCCGGCCTGATGTTCCAGACGGTCATCGAGGCCGGGGCGGACGGGTCGTTGATCGAGACGGCCGGCGCGATCAGCAAGTCCCCCACCAGCGTGGTGGTGAAGGGCAAGCACCTCAGCCACTTCAACGTCCACGTCCTCGAGGATGCGCGGATGGCGGCGCGGTGGCACAACGCCCTGCAGTCGCTGGCGGAGCAGACGCCTCATGGCATCCCGGTCACGATCTCGACCGACCCGCGCCACGCGTTCATGGAGAACGCCGGCGTCTCCTTCACGGCCAGGGCCTTCTCGCAGTGGCCCGAGCCGCTCGGCCTGGCAGCGCTGCGCGACGCGGACCTCGTGCGCCGTTTCGCCGACATCGCCCGGCAGGAGTACGCCGCGGTGGGCATCCGGGCGGCGCTGCACCCGACGCTCGACCTGGCCACCGAGCCGCGCTGGGCCCGGCAGGCGGGCACGTTCGGGCAGGACCCGGACCTCGTCACCGAGCTGGGTGTGGCCTACCTCAAGGGTTTCCAGCAGGACGAGCTGGGACCGGGCAGCGTGGCCTGCACGAGCAAGCACTTTCCCGGGGGCGGCCCGCAGAAGGACGGCGAGGACGCGCACTTCCCCTACGGCCGGGAGCAGGTCTACCCCGGTGAGCGGTTCGGCGACCACCTCAAGCCGTTCCCGCCCGTCATCGCGGCCGGCACCGCCGCGATCATGCCGTACTACGGCATGCCGGTCGGGCTCGAGGTCGACGGGGAGAAGATCGAGGAGGTCGGCTTCGGCTACAACCGCCAGGTCGTCACGGGCCTGCTGCGTGAGCAGCTCGGCTACGACGGCGTGGTCGTCACGGACTGGGAGCTGGTCAACGACAACCATGTCGGCGACCAGGTGCTGCCGGCGCGGGCCTGGGGCGTCGAGCACCTCGACCCGCACGGGCGGATGGAGCTGATCCTGCACGCCGGCGCCGACCAGTTCGGTGGTGAGGAGTGCGTCGACATCCTGCTGGACCTGGTGCGGCAGGGCCGCGTCAGCGAGCAGCGCGTGGACGAGTCGGCGCGGCGGCTGCTGGCCGTGAAGTTCCGGCTCGGCCTCTTCGACAACCCGTTCGTGGACGAGGACGCTGCCGCGCAGACGGTGGGACGCCAGGACTTCCGCGACGAGGGATACGCCGCACAGGCCCGCTCGGTGACGCTGCTGCAGAACGGATCCCAGCTCCACGACGCCGTGCTGCCGTTGCGGGCAGGACTGCGGATCTACGCCGAGAACGTCTCGCCCGAGGCGGTCACCGCCCACGGCGTGCTGGTGGACCGCCCCGAGGACGCGGACGTGGCGCTGGTGCGGCTGATGGCGCCGTTCGAGCCGCGCTCGGACCTGTTCCTCGAGTCGTGGTTCCACCAGGGGTCACTGGACTTCCCGCCCGGCCTGGTCGCCCGCCTCGCCCGTCTCGCGGCGCAGTGCCCGCTCGTCGTCGACGTCGTGCTCGACCGGCCGGCGGTGCTCACGCCGCTGCTCGGCATCGCCAGCGCGGTCGTCGCCAGCTACGGGACCTGCGACCCCGCCCTGCTGGAGGCGCTGACCGGCGCGGTCGCGCCGCGGGGCAGGCTGCCGTTCGACCTGCCCCGCTCCATGGAGCAGGTCCGCCAGCACGGCGAGGACGTGCCCGGGTACGACGACCCGCTGTTCCCCTTCGGACACGGCCTGCGTCTCTGACCCCGAGCCGCACGCACCAGCTGCCGGGCCCCGGCAACGTCCTTGTGACCTCACCGGAGCCCGGTGCTGGCCACCGCCGTCATGACCCGCGGATCAATGAAGACCGCGCCCTGCCGCGGGCCTGCACCAGGGTTGCCCACCGACGGGCGACCGGCGCCCAGAGCGCCTCGAGCTCCGGCTGGCGGTCCCGCACTTGGCGGACCACGTCGTGTGCGTCGGCGCCCGCGGCCTCGAGCAGCGCCGACTCCTCGCACGTCCAGTCCGCCACCTGGCTCGCGGTCACCTCCGGATGGCACTGGACACCCCAAGCGCAGGGGCCGACGCGGAACACCTGGTTGGCGTACAGGGCGCTGCTGGCCAGCAGCGTCGCACCCACGGGCAGGCGGCTGACGGAGTCCTGGTGGAACTGCACCGCCTGGGCCAGCGTGGGCATCGGCCCGAACAACGGGTCGTCCCCTGCGTCGAGCGTCAGCCCGAGGACCCCGACCTCCGGTCCGGCCGGCCCCCGGACGACCTCACCGCCCAGCGCCGCCGCGAGCAGCTGGGCGCCCAGGCAGATCCCCCAGGTCGGTACCTCGTCCTGCACCGCGTGGCGCAGCAGCGACCGCACCGCCGGGAGCCACGGCGCGATGTCGTCCTCGAGCGCACCCATGGCACCCCCGAGCACCAGCAGCCCGTCGGCGTCGACCCCCTCCGGCACCGGGTCGCCCGCGTAGGGTCGGCAGACCTCGAGATGCACCCCCGCCTCGCGCAGCCACCGGCCCACCAGGGAGTCTCCCGCTCCCTGCTCGTGCTCGACCACCAGCACCGCTGCTGCCGTTCGCGCAGACAGGCCGGTCATGGGAGGTTCCTCGAGATCACCAGGCGCATGATGTCCGACGTCCCCTCCTCGATCTCCTCCAGCTTCGCATCACGCATCCACTGCTCGACGGGGTACTCGCGCGAGTACCCCCAGCCGCCGAGGGTCTGCACAGCTCCCCAGGTGCAGAACATCGCCGTCTCCGAGGCGGTCAGCTTCGCCATGGCCGCCAGGCCCGTGGCGTCACCGCCCTGGTCCAGCACCAGGGCGGAGCGCAGGACGAGCAGCCGTGCGGCCTCGATCCGGTTGGCCATGTCCGCCAGCCGGAACGCCACGGCCTGGTGCTCGATGATGGGCTTGCCGAACTGGATCCGCGTGCGCGCATAGTCCCGTGCGTACTCGTAGGCAGCCCGGGCGGCACCGACCGCTGCGGCGCCGAGGACGACCCGCGAGATGTCGAAGGTCTGCATGAGGCCGATGAACCCCTGCCCCTCGGCACCGAGGCGCTGGCTCCCGGGCACGAAGACGTCGCCGAGGAAGACCTCCCTGCAGACGATGGCGCGCTGGCCCATCTTGCGCATGGGCTCACCGAACGTCAGGCCGGGCGTGCCCGCGTCGAGCACGAACGCGGACACCCCACGCGAGCGCGCGTCGACGTCGGTCTTGGCGAAGATGACGTAGTACTGCGCCGCGCCCGCGTTGGAGATCCAGGTCTTCTGCCCGTTGAGCAGGTAGCCGCCGTCGACCCTGCTCGCTGCGGTGCGGATGGAGGATGCGTCCGATCCGGAGCCGGGCTCCGTGGTGGCCAGTGCGGTCATCGGCGCGGCCGGCCCGGTGAGCGGCGCCAGCCACTGCTTGTGCTGCTCGGAGGTGCCCAGGGCCAGGACGGCGTCGGCGAAGAAGCCGTTGGAGCACACCAGGTTCCCGATGCCCGGGTCGCCCCAGCACAGCTCCTCCTGCACGAGGCACTGGGTGAAGACGTCGGTGAAGCCCCCGCCGCCGAGCTCCTCGGGCAGCATGAAGTCGGTGAGCCCCAGCTCCGCGGCCTGGTGGAAGATGTCGACCGGCGTCACGACGTCTGCCTCGTCGACCTCACGTCCGCGGGGGCGGATCTCGTTCGCGGCGAACTCGTGGGCAAGCGCCACGAGTGAGCGCTGCTCCTCGCTCAGGGGCCAGGGGGCAGGCACGTGCGTCGCCATGGGATCTCCTCCGTGTGCTGGGTCAGGGCTTGGTCTGAGAGGTGGCCGCGTCGTGCTCCTGCACGAGCAGAAGGGTGGGCCGGTCGGCGGTGAACGCCTTCTCCAGCTGCGGGGCGAGGTCGCCAGGTTCGGCCACAGCCACGCCGTGGCACCCCAGTGCGCGGGCGAGGGCAGGGAAGTCCGGTCGCCCGAGGGCGACGGCGTGGACAGGGTCCTGGCGGTCCGCCATCTCGTTGCGGATCTCGCCGTATCCCCCGTTCTCGACGACGACCACCGGCAGGGCCAGCCGCAGCTCAGCCGCGGCCGCGAGCTCGGCGATCGTGAACATCACGCCACCGTCCCCGTGCAGTGCCATGACGCGGGTCTGAGGTCGGGCAACCTTGGCGCCGATCGCTGCCGGCAGGCCGTAGCCGAGCGTGCCCAACCCGGCCGGGTAGAGGAAGGTCCCGGGTCGGTAGGTGGGCAGGTTGGACAGGGCGCCGTAGTAGCACGCCATCGTGCTGTCCCCGGCGAGCACGCCGTCGCGGCCCAAGCACTGGGCGATCGCCTTCACGAGGTCGGACCAAGGCGCACCCTCGGCGCGGGCCCCGGCGCGGAAGTCCTTCCGCCACTGGGCCGCTCGCGTCCTCCCCTCACTCCTGGCCGGTACGGCCGGAATCTGCTCGAGCAGCATGTCCAGCGCCCGGCTGGCGTCCCCGATGACGGCGACGTCGGGACGGGCGTTGGTGGCGACCGCGGTGCCGTCGATGTCGATGCGCACGAGGGTGCCCGTGATGGGCAGCGGCCCGTTCCACAGGTCAGCGGACGACAGCTCGGTGCCGATGGCCACCACGACGTCGCTCTCGGCGGCCAGGGCGGCCACCGAGGCGTGGTGCAGGCCGGCGCCGATGGACAGCGGGTGGTCCTCGGGCAGGGTGCCCTTGCCGTTGGCGGTCGTCACGACCGGGGCGCCGAGGTGCTCGGCCAGGGCCCGCACCTGCGCAGCGGCGGCACGCGCCCCGCCCCCGAGGACCAACAGAGGTCGCTGCGCCCGGGCACAGCACGCGGCCGCCTCCTGCACCTGGGCGCTGGCCGGGACCCGGACGGCCGCGGCAAGCGGGCTGACCAGGTCGACGTCCGCCTCGCTGTCGAGCAGGTCGAGCGGCACCTCGAGGTGCACCGGCCGCGGGCGTCCCTCAGTCATGGTGACGAAGGCCTGCGCGATGGCCAGGGGGATCTCCGCGACGCTGGTGACCCGGTGGCTGTAGGCCAGGATCGAGTCCAGCGCGCCCCGCTGGTCCTTGAGCTCGTGCAGCAACCCGTTGCCGCGACCCGGGTGGCCGAGCGGCATCCCCGGCGAGATGAGCAGCACGGGGACTGAGTCCGAATAGGACTGCGCGGCGGCCGGAGCGGCGTTGAGCACCGCCGGTCCGGTCGTGGTGAGACACACTCCCGGACGCCCGGTCACCCTGGCGTAGCCGTCTGCCGCGTAGCCCGCGCCCTGCTCGTGCCGGGGCGAGATGTGCCGGATGCCGTGCCGGGGCAGCTCGGCGTAGATGGCCAGGTTGTGGGTGCCCGGGATCCCGAAGACGGTGTCGACACCGTGGGCGACGAGCGCCGCCACCAGGGCCCCGCCGCCGGTCATTCGTGTCACCAGGTCCTCCGATCGCTTGTGCCCGCGCGGGCGTTGACGTCCTCGATGTCAGGACTGGACGGTCATGACATCGACCGCAAGTGCCCCGTCGGCTGCAGCACGAAGGGGGTTGACCTCCAGCTCCAGCAGGTCGGGGCGGCTTGCAGCCACCTCCGCCACGGACACGATGGCCCTGGCCACCGCCTCCAGGTCCACCCTGGGGCTCCCCCGCCAGCCGTGCAGCAGCGGCCAGCAGCGCAGCCGCTCCACCATGGCGTGGGCGGTCGCCGCCGGTACGGGTGCCAGCTCGACGACGACGTCGTGGTCGAGCTCGGCGCGCACCCCGCCGGACCCGACGACGACCACCGTCCCGATCCCCGCCACCTGCCGGGCGCCCACCAGCAGCTCGACGACGCCGTCGCGGCAGTCCTGTTCCTCCAACAGGTATGCGCCCTCTCCCAACCGGGCGGACATCTCCGCGAAAGCGGCCACGGCGGCGGCGCCGTCGGTGAGGCCGACGCGCACGCCGGACTGCTCGGTCTTGTGCTCCAGCCACGCGGCCTTGAGCACGAAGGGGCTGGTCAGCTCCCGCGCGGCTGCTGCCACGTCCTGGGCCGACCGCACCTGCCTGCCCTCCGGGAACACCACGCCCGCCACCTCGAGGAGACCGCGTGCGGCGGGGTAGTCCGGGACCGGCGTGCGCGGCTGCGCCTGCACGCGCGGGATGACACGGGGGATGAGCGAGCTGAGCGCCACGGCGTCTCCCAGCGCCCGGCTGGCCCCGTCAATGCTGTCGAACGCCGGCACACCGCGCTCACGAAGGTGCGCGATGCTCGGGCTCTCCGGGCCCATCGTGTGCACCAGCAGCGGGACCCCGCCCGCGTCCGCTGCGTCGGCCAGCGCCTGGGCGACCTCGACCTCCCGGCCGGCCAGGCTCGGGACGTCGAGGCTGTAGCGCCCGAAGTAACCGGTGACGAGGACCTCGTCGACCTCCCCGGACGTCAGCAGGGTGGTGGCAGTCCTGGCGTACGACCAGAGGTCTTGCTCCCCGCCGCCGGCAAGGTCGACCGGGTTGCGGACTGCCGCCGACGGCGGGAGCCCCTCGGCCAGACGGGTGGCCAGCGCGTCGCTGAACCGCGGCACCTGCAGGCCGCACCGGGCCAGGGCGTCGGCAGCCAGGGCCCCCTGCCCCCCGCTGTCACCGACGACGCCGACACGCAGGCCACGTGGTCGCGACCGGGCGCACAGGAGCGCGGCCGCCTCGACCAGCTGACGAGGCGTGTCCACCCGGAGGGCGCCGGCGGCGGCGCAGGCCGCGTCCACCGCGGCTAGCGGGGACGTGATCGCGCCCGTGTGCGATCGCGCGGCGCGCTGGCCGGCGGCACTGGCTCCGACGGTCATCAGCAACACGGGCTTGCCGGCCTCGGTCAGCCCACGGATGGCGGCGAGGAGGCCGCGGCCGTCGGCGAACGACTCGACGTACACGGCCACGACCGCGGTGTCGGCGTGGTCGGCCAGGTCCGCGAGGACCTCCGGTGCGGTGACGTCGACCTGGCTGCCGATCGACACGAACCGCGAGATCCCCACGCCCGCCCGGGCGGCGAGGCCGGCGATCTCGGTACCCAGCTGACCGCTCTGCGACACGACGGCCAGGCGGCCGGGCGTGAAGTCGCCCCATGCCAGCTCCAGCTGAGACCCGGCGTCGTAGACGCCCAGGCTGCTGGGGCCGATGATCCGCGCGCCGGCGGCCCGGACCCTGGCGCCGAGCTCGGCCTCCGCGGGCACCCCCGCCGTGACCGCCAGGATCCCCTTGGCACCGAGGTCGAGGGCCTCGTCGACCACGCCGGCGAGCTGCGCGGCAGGCACGCTGATCACGACCAGCTCCGGACTGGATCCGCACGCGGCCAGCCGCGGCACGGTGGGGCGGTCCAGCACCCGCGGGGTCCGATGGTTGACCAGATGCACCTCGCGGCGGTGTCGACCCGCCAACGCACCTCGGGCCAGCCAGTGGCCCCACTTGGCGGGATCGGGCGAGGCCCCGACCAGCGCGACCGAACGGGGGTCGCGGAACACGCGCAGGTCCGCGGCGGGCGCCGGGGCTGCGTCGTGCGCTGCGTCGCGCCGGTCAACGCCGTGGGGCGGAAACACCCTCAGCCCCGGCCGAACCGGGCGTCGATGAGCGCCAGCTGGTCCTCGGTGATGGCACGCGCCGCCTGGCGCGGCGTCAGGCCGTCGGTGATGGCACGGTCGAACACCGTGTTGACGATGCGGCCCATCTCGGACCGGACCTTGCTGAACGCCTCGTCGACGTCGGCCCCGATGTCGCCGAACAGCGTCCACCACCACCACGCGTTGGTGGCGGAGTTCGCCACGAAATCAGGCACCACGGTGACGCCACGCTGGATGAGCAGCTGCTCGGCCTCGGGAAGGACCGGCATGTTCGCCGCTTCGACGACCACCCGGGCGGTGACGCGCTGCTCGTTCTCGGTGGTGACGCAGTAGGAGACGGCGGCGGGGACGAGGAGGTCGCAGGGGACGTCGAGCCACCGGTGCAGGGGGAGCTGGGCATCCTGCGGGCGCAGCCGGCGGCGGTCGATGGCGCCGAACTCGTCACGGGTCATCAGCAGGCGCTCGACGTCGAGCCCGAGGGGGTTGACGACCACGCCCTTGGCGTCGACGAGACCCACCACCAACAGGCCCGCGCGCGAGAGGAACCGTGCGGTGGCCCCACCCATGGACCCGAAGCCCTGCACCACCACACGAGCTCCCGCGCGGGGGATGTGGACGCGGTCCAGCGCCGTGAGAGCCGCCTCCGCGACACCCAGGCCCCCGACCAGCTCATCGAGGCCGACCCCGTCGACGTCGAGGCGGAAGGCGGCGTCCAGCCGTGCGATGGCGGCCTTCTCGTCCTCCAGGAGCGGGTACACCGCCTGCACCGAGCTGCGCAGGCCCATCTCCGCCAGCACCTCGTCGATGGTGTCCTGGCGCAGACCGAGGTCCTCGCCCATGGTCCAGTGCGCCTCCAGCACCGCCTGGACCCCACGCAGGTAGCGACCCAGCACGCCGCGTGCGTCGGGGTCCTGCGGGCTGCAGTCGATGCCGCCCTTGGCGCCCCCGAGTGGCACGTAGCGGCTGGAGGGACTGGTAGTGCAGGCCCTCCTTGAGCGTCATGCCGGCGGCGAGCCCGCGGACCTCCGCGAGCGTGCATCCCTCGCGCATCCGGAGGCCTCCGCTGCAGACACCGCGCACCAGCCGGTCGATCACGAGGTATCCCTTGCGCCCGGACACGGGGTCGGTCCAGGTGATCTCGAGGAACGGGTCCTGCGGACGCGCGGCCGTCGCGGCCGCCTCCGTCAGTGCAACGCTCATCCGGCACTCCTGACTCGCCATTCAGTCTATTACTGAATGGTGAGTCAGTTTGTGACTCACGACGGGGGTTGTCAAGAGGTCAGGACGCCGTCGTGCCCGCCAGCGCCTCGGGGGTGGTCCCCAGCTCCCAGGCCGTCTGCTTGGTCAGCCACTCCAGCATCGTGGCCCTGCTCAAGCCACCGCCGTGCACCAGCGTCCGCACGGCCAGACCGTCGAGCAGGGCCGTGACCCGGCCGGCCGCCTCGTGCGGGTCCTCGACGACGAAGTCACCGGTGGCCACGCCTTCGGTGATCAACTCCGCGATGGCCTGTCGCCACTGCAGATCGAGGTCACTGATGACCTCCGCGAGGGCCTGGTCGCGCATGGCTGTCGCCCAGCCGTCGATCCACAGCAGCCATCCGCGGGCGCGCCCGGTCGGGGCGTACCAGCGCAGGGTGGACATCAGGCGCGACGGGACCGAGCCAGAACCGCGCACGAGACGGCTGACCTTCAGCAGGTCGTGTTCGGCAGCGTGACTGAAAGCCTCCGCGACGAGGTTCTCCTTGGTCTGGAAGTGGTAGATCACCAGGGCTGGGCTGACGCCCAGCTCCGCGGCCACGTCGGCGATCCGCAGTGCCGGGATGCCCTGTTGCTGGATCTGCCGGACCGTCGCGCTCAGCATCTCCTCACGGCGCAGCTGCACTCGCTTTCTCTCCACGAGGGCACCGTAGCCGTCGCCCGGCTCGACAGCGACGGCCGGCGAGGAAGTTTCCCCACACCCTTGACAGCCACTTGTGACACTCGGCACAGTCCTCGCTACTAACTGTATGGCCAGTCAGGATCCGACTGGCTGGCAGAGACCCTGAGAGGTGGCCGACGTCATGTCGTACCTGTCCCGCCCTGTCCTCGCCGGTTTCGCGATGCTCGCCACCGTCTCGCTGGCCGCCTGTGGTGGTTCCCCGCAGGCCGCCGCGGGCGGAGGCGCCTCCCCCAGCTACGGCAAGTGCAAGGTCACGGGCAAGGCCGGCGAGCTCACCCTCAAGCCGGTCACGGCCGGAGTGCTGACGGTGCAGACCAACCTGCCCTCACCGGGGTGGTGGAGCGGCACATCGCCGGACACGATCGACGGCGGCTACGAGTACTGCCTGGCCGCGAACCTCGCCCACCGGGCCGGGCTCCCCAAGGTGAAGGTCGTGAATGTCTCGTTCGACGCCCTCGTCGCGGGGCAGACGAAGGACTACGACATCGCCATGGCGCAGATCTCGATCACGGACGCGCGCAAGCGGGTGGTCCAGTTCTCCGCGCCCTACTTCGACTCGAACATCGGTCTCCTGACGAAGGCCGACGCCGCCGTCAACCAGGCCGACCTGACCTCCAAGCAGCTGGGCGCCTCAGTGGGGACGACCGCCGCCACCTTCGCCAAGGACGTCCTGAAGCCGGTCAAGGCGCCGCGCATCTTCCAGGACACCGACTCGATGATCACCGCGGTCGCCTCCGGCCAGGTCGACGGCGCCCTGCAGGACACCGCGATCATGCTCGGCTTCGCGAAGCAGTCCGGCGGCGTGCTCAAGGTCGTCGGGCAGTTCAAGACCGGTGAGCAGTACGGCGCGATCTACCCCAAGGGATCGGCCAACGCCGCGGCCATGGACAAGGCGCTGTCCGAGATGAAGGCCGACGGGACGCTGGAGGGCCTGTCGAAGACCTGGCTGGGGCCTGCCTTCGGCGGGGACCCGTCCGCGGTGCCGTTCTTCAACGCCTCATGACGGACGCCCCGAGCGCCGCGTCCACGACAGTCGGCCTCGATCCGGCGGGCGTCGCGAGCCGCCCGCCGTCGTCGGGGGCGCAGCCGATCCTGCCGCTCGCCTTCGCTGCGCTGGCCGTCTCGCTGCTCGCCGGGGCGTCAGCCACCGCAGCCCTGCTCGCCCTGCACGGTCTGATCGGCCCGGACGTCTCGACGCTCGCGCTCCTGATCATGGGCGTGCTGGCACTGGCCGCCTGGGCGCCCGCCTGGCCGGCCGTCTCGGCCCTCCTCGCGGGTCGGCGGCGAGCAGCCCTGGTCGCCCAGCACGACGTCGTACGGGCCCGTCACACCGCGGCCACCGGGCGCGAGTCGGCAAGGACCTCAATGGGTTACGCCCTGGCCGTGTTGGTGGTCGCAGGGCTCATCTTCTTCGCCACGGCCAACGACGGGGCAGTGGCCCACACGTTCCTGCGCGGCGAGTTCATCTCCGTTGCCTGGGCCGATGTGGCGAAGGCGTTCTGGGTGAACGTGAGGGTCGCCGTCGGCGCTGAGGTCCTGGTCCTGGTCCTCGGTCTGGTCGTCGCCGTCATGCGCATGCTGCCGGGGCCCGCCGGCCGCCCGCTGCGTGCCCTCGCGATCGCCTATGTGGACGTCTTCCGTGCCATCCCGGGCATCATCGTGCTCTACCTCGTCGGGTTCGGCCTGTCCCTGGCCAAGGTCCCCGTGATCAAGGACCTTCCCCCGATCTGGCTCGCCATCGTCGCCCTGACCCTGACGTACGGCGCGTACGTGGCCGAGGTGTACCGCGCCGGGCTCGAGTCCATCCATCCCAGCCAGTGGGCTGCGGCGCGGTCCCTGGGGCTCTCCTACGGGATGACGATGCGGACCGTGATCATCCCGCAGGCGTTCCGGCGGATCGTCCCGCCGCTGCTGAACGACTTCATCGGGCTGCAGAAGGACACCGCGCTGATCGGCGTCATGGGCGTCATCGACGCGTTCATGCAGGCCCGGCTGGTCTCCTCCCAGGTCTTCAACCTCTCCCCCGTCACCGTGGTGGCGGTCGCCTTCGTCATCGTGACCATCCCGCAGGCCCGCTTTGTCGACCGGCTCATCCGACGTGACCAGGCGCGTCAGCGCGCGGGAGGCAGCTGATGTCCTTTCTCCAGATCCGTGATGTCCACAAGTCCTACGGGGACAACGAGGTCCTGAGGGGCGTCTCCCTCGAGGTCGCCCGGCACGAGGTCGTCTGCCTGATCGGCGCGTCCGGCTCGGGCAAGTCGACGCTGCTGCGGTGCATCAACGCACTGGAGCCGATCGACGGCGGCGACATCTGCGTGGACGGCGACGTCGTGACGGGGCTCGGGGTGGACGTCAACCGGCTGCGGCGCAACGTCGGCATCGTGTTCCAGTCGTACAACCTGTTTCCGCACATGTCCGTCCTGCGCAACGTGACGCTCGCCCCGATCCGGGTGGGGGGCCTGGACCGGCGGGTTGCCGAGGAGCGCGCGGTCGAGCTGCTGGCGCGGGTCGGCATGGCCGACAAGGCCAACGCCTACCCCGACAGCCTCTCCGGCGGTCAGCAGCAGCGCGTCGCCATTGTCCGTGCGATGGCGATGGACCCGCAGGTGCTCCTGCTGGACGAGATCACGGCCGCGCTGGACCCGGAGCTGGTCGGCGATGTGCTGGAGATCGTGCGCGACCTGGCCAAGGGCGGCCTGACCATGCTCCTTGCCACCCACGAGATGGGGTTCGCCCGGGAGATCGCGACGCAGGTCTGCTTCCTGCACCAGGGCAGCATCCTCGAGCGCGGCAGTGCCGCACAGATCTTCGAGGACCCCCAGGAGGAGCGCACCCGGCAGTTCCTCAGCCGGGTGCTCACCGCCCGCCCCGCCTGAGCGGTCACGGACATGACCGGCGCGACCGGTGTCCTGGCTCAGCCCCGGAACCCGAGCAGGTGCTCGATCGCGAGCTGGTTGAGCCGGACGTAGCCGAGCCCCGGCGCGCCCACGGCGTCGGCGTCGAACTCCTCCCATGCGGAGGAGTCCGCGAGCAGGTCGGCGTACGACTCGCCCTCCGACAGGGTCGGCACGGCCAGCTCGGCCACCCGGCTGGCGGCCAGCGCCTCCTGGACCTCGGGGTCGGCACGGAAGGCGGCCGAGCGCTCCTTGAGCATGAGGTAGGTGGCCATGTTCGCCGCGGCCGACTCCCACACGCCGGTGTCGTCCTCGGTGCGCAGTGGCTTGTAGTCGAAGTGGCGCGGGCCGTCGTAGGCCGGGCCGCCGTCGGGGCCACCGTGCTCGAGCAGGTCGACCGTGGCGAAGGCGTTGAGCAGGTCGCCGTGGCCGAAGATGAGGTCCTGGTCGTACTTCGGACCGGTCTGGCCGTTGAGGTCGATGTGGAAGAGCTTGCCCTGCCACAGCGCCTGGGCGATGCCGTGGGCGTAGTTGAGCCCGGCCATCTGCTCGTGGCCCACCTCGGGGTTGATGCCGACCATGTCGGCGTGCTCCAGGGTGGAGATGAAGGCAAGGGCGTGGCCCAGGGTCGGGAGCAGGATGTCGCCGCGGGGCTCGTTGGGCTTCGGCTCGATCGCGAAGCGCAGGTCGTAGCCCTGGTCGAGCACGTACTGGGCGAGCAGGTCCAGGCCCTCGCGGTAGCGCTCGAGGCAGGAGCGGATGTCCTTGCCGGCGTGGCTCTCGGAGCCCTCGCGGCCGCCCCAGAACACGAAGGTCCTGGCCCCCAGCTCGGCGGCGAGGTCGAGGTTGCGGATGACCTTGCGCAGGGCGTAGCGGCGCACCGAACGGTCGTTGCTGGTGAACGCGCCGTCCTTGAACACCGGGTGGGTGAAGGTGTTGGTCGTGACCATCGGGACGACCAGACCGGTCTCGTCCAGGGCGGACTTGAACGCGTCGATCGTCTTGCGGCGGGGGCCCTCGTCGCTGCCGAACGGCACCAGGTCGTCGTCATGGAAGGTGATGCCGTAGGCGCCGAGCCCGGCCAGCTGGTGCACGGCCTCCACCGGGTCCAGCGGGGCGCGGCTGGCATCGCCGAAGGTGTCGCGGGCGGTCCAGCCGATGGTCCAGAGGCCGAAGGAGAACTTGTCGTCGCGGGTGGGCCGCACGGTCATGGTCGCGCCTTCCAGGTCGGTGTCCAGGCATTGAACCCAAGGACGGGTGCGGCGTGTCAAGAGCTGCCTCCTCCCTGCCCGTATCCAGCCCGCCCGCCGTGACCGGGCGTGTGTCGCGCGTCAGGGCGCCGCCCGTGCGTCCCGCGGGCCGGCGCCGTGGGCGTGCCTCGGACCCTGGTCGCGCCACCCGTGGGACTGGGCGAGGACCCAGTCGGCGCAGCCCACTGAGAGGACGACCACCGACAGCAGGGCCACGGCACGCCGACGCGGACCCGGGACCGGCGTGCCGTGACGCCGGGTGAGCTGCCACGCAGGGAGCAGGCGGGCGAGCACGTGCAGTCCGGTGACGACCGCCCACACCACGAACGCGGCCTGGTGGAGGGTGATGGTGTCGATCCGCTGCCCCAGGACCGTGAGCAGCGGCCGCCGGCTGGTGGTCTCGCCCAGCAGCACCAGCGCCAGCCCGGTACCGAGGAGGGCGAGCGTCGCGCCGACGACCAGGGGTCCGAGCATCCGTAGGGCCACCGGCGGCGGGCCGGCCTGGCGATAGGGCCGGTCCCCGGTGTAGTACCGCACGATCCGCCAGCCGGTCGTGGTGGTCTTGAGCAGGGCCGGTGGCCCAAGGGCCACGCCCAGGGCCAGGTGCCAGCTGATGAGCCCGCGGACGTCCAGCAGCGTGACCAGCTCGGCCACGAACAGGACGAGCAGCAGCAGTCCGGTCCAGGCGGTGAGGCGGGCGTTGCCGGCGGGGCCACCCGTGCCCGGCACGACCGGGTCCGCCCGGTGTGACCTGCCCAGGGCGGCAGCGATCGTCTCGGCACCTGCGTCCTGGAGCCTCGAGCTTGCAGTCATGGGCGCAGCAAAGCACAGGGAACCGCGATCGACGTGGCAAGCGCGCGCAGTGGAGTGACGGCCTGCGGATCCCGGTGTCAGCGGCGGCGTGGGTGTCGTTGTGCCCTCAGTGCTGTCGACGCGTCGCTACGATCGCAGGCGTGCTCAGCAACAAGCTCGCCAGCAACGCCCTGGACGCCGATCGGGAGGCCATCGCGGGCATCGTGCGGACGTTCTTCGCCGCCTTCGCCTCCGGCCCGGACAGTCCCGCCCGGCTCGATCAGCTCCGCGCGGTGTTCCTCCCCGAAGCGGTGATCGTCCGGACCTGTGGCCGTGAGCCTGCCGTCTACGGGGTCGACAGCTTCATCGCTCCTCGTCAGGCCCTGCTGTCCGGCGGCACCCTCGTCGACTTCACCGAGTGGGAGCTGCGCGGGCACACCGAGATCTTCGGTGACATCGCCCAGTACTTCGGTAGCTATGCCAAGGAAGGCGTGCAGGACGGGACGCCGTTCGCCGCACGCGGAATGAAGACCGTGCAGCTCGTCCGGACATCCGGCGGGTGGCGGATCAGCGCCGTGGCCTGGGATGACGAACGGGACGGTGTGGAGATCGCGCCGGACCACGCAGCCTTGCCCAGCCGGTCCGGACCGGACGGGTCCTGACCGGACAGGTCCTGACCGGACAGGTCCTGAACGGACGGGACCTGACCGGGCCGGTCAGCCCAGGGCGCGCCAGACGACGGCGGTGACGACGCCGGTCGCGGTCAGGTGGTGCTTGGTCTGGAAGGCGATCACCGACGCCTTGGTCCTCGGCCCGAAGTCCCCGTCCACCACGGGCCCGGCCAGCGCCTTCTGCAGGACCTTGACCGTGGCGTTCCGGTCGCCCAGCCGCAGCGTGACCTTCTCGTACGCCGCGTAACGGCCGGCCGGGACCGGGACCGGGGTCGGCGCCGGTGCGGTCTTGGCGGCACCCAGCGCGCGCCATACGGGCGCGGTGACGACCCCGTCGGCGGGCAGCTGGTGGGAGGTCTGGAAGGCGATGACGGCGCTCCTGGTGGCGGGGCCGAAGTCGCCGTCGACGAGCGTGAGGTGGAGGGCCTGCTGCAGCACCGTGACCGCGGTGCCGGTGGAGCCGACCTGGAGCACGGTGTTCTCGTAGGCGTCGTACGGTCCGCCGCTGGTCGGGGCCGGGACGGGGGCGGTGGCCTTGAGCAGCGCGCGCCAGGTCTGGGGACCCACGACGCCGTCGCCGGCCAGGCCGTGGGCCCCCTGGAAGGCGCTGACGGCGGAGACGGTGGTGTCGCCGAAGCTGCCGCCCGCCGTCGCGCCGACAGCCGTCTGGACGGCGGTGACGGCGGGACCGGTGGCGCCTCGCTGCAGGGTCATGCCCGAGTAGGCCACCAGCGAGCGGTTCAGCGCCGAGGCGCCCGGTTGCGGGCTGACCCTGGGGTAGGACGGGCAGGGGCTGGGGTTGGCGGCGGTGTAGGCCGGTGCCCAGTTGAGGTCGGGCACCCGGCACGGTCCGTAGTCCGTGCCGGCGACGGTCCCGGTCCACCAGGAGGTGCGTCCCATCGCGCCCGCCCAGGACAGGGACAGGTGCACGTGGTTGCGGTGGCACGTGGTGTCGCTGGCGGGCGAGGGCGTGGCGGCGCACCCGGAATAGGGTCGCCAGCCGTCCGCGAGGCGGTAGGCGCCCCAGATGCGGTTGTTCCAGATGATGTACATGACGCCGAGGCGCCGGGCGTTGGCGGCCACGTTGCCCCGGGCGTCGGTGGCCGTCAGCCAGTTCACCAGCGCATCGCCCCGGGCCTTGCCCTCCGGGGTGCGGACGTCGGTGAACCAGTCGACCGCCCGGCCGTCGTAGTGCTCGGTGGTCGACATGACATCGGAGCCGCAGGGACGGGAGACGGCGTACGTCGTACCGGGGTAGGTGGCCTCGAGCAGCCTGCCGAGGCTGGTGCTGCCCGGCTTGTCCGTGCTGTCGCAGGACACGGCCGGCACGTAGGCAGCGAGCGCCTCCATGCCGGCCGGCAGCCCCGCTGGTGCGGCGGGCACGACCGGGCCCGGGGCGCCGACCGCCGCGGACGTCGCCGCCGTGGCGACGGGCACCGGCCCGAGGGCCGTGCCGAGCGCGACCACGGCGCCGGCAGCGGCGAGCAGCACGCGAGGGGAGGAGGCAGCAAGCTGCAGCAGGCGCATGGCGGGCGTCCTTCGGCTGGGCGGACCGTGTCGGGCAGCCGCGGGCCGCCCGGACCACCTGGTCCACCGCCGGAGAAACCACCGCTCCACGGGGAGCCCGGAAGGACCAAACGCTGCCGAGGCTGGGTGCTCTCGGAGCATCCGCACCCTCCAT
Organism: uncultured Actinomycetota bacterium; assembly: GCA_963696105.1. Taxonomy (GTDB): domain Bacteria; phylum Actinomycetota; class Actinomycetes; order Actinomycetales; family Dermatophilaceae; genus CAVRTM01. The sequence continues at coordinate 1,120,897 of CAVOIP010000005.1, read as the reverse complement.
CGGCCGCAGGAGGACGTTCCTGAGCCGTTGGGCGCCGCGGGGCCCGAGCCCCTGGGCCCCGCGGCCGCCCCGGGTCAGTGCAGCTGGCGGTGCGACACGGCGGCCGTGCCGGCGCGGCGCCACACCGAGGAGCGGAGCAGGCGCAGGCCGTTGAGGCCGACCACGACCGTCGACCCTTCGTGCCCCGCCACGCCCAGTGGCAGCGGCAGGATCCAGATCAGGTCGGCCACCACGAGGGCCGTGATGACGGTGGCGGCGAACGCGAGGTTGGCCCGCACCACGCGGTGGGCCCGACGCGACAGGTCCACCGCCTTGGGCAGCGTGGCCAGGTCGTCCCGGACCACGATCGCGTCGGCCGTCTCCAGGGCGAGGTCCGAGCCGCGGCGGCCCATCGCGACCCCCAGGTGCGCGGCCGCCATGGCTGGGGCGTCGTTCACCCCGTCGCCGACCAGCATCACCCGGTGGCCCTGCTCCTGCAGGGCCCGGACGTGCGCGACCTTGTCCGCCGGGAGCAGCCCGGCCCGCACGTCGGTGATGCCGACCTCCTCGGCCAGCCGCCGGGCGGCGCGCTCGTTGTCACCGGTCAGCAGGATCGGCGTGGACCCGGTCGAGGAGGCCAGCGCCGCGACCATCCCGGCGGCGCCGGGGCGCAGCCGGTCGGCCAGGCCCAGCACGCCGACCGGCACGTCGTCGACGGTGACCACGACCGCCGTACGGCCGGCGGCCTCCAGTGCGGTCACGGCCGCTTCCGCCGCCGGGTCGGACCCGGTCGGCGACGCGGCCCCCGGCGTCCCAGCCGGCGCGACCAGCAGCGCCGGGGATCCGACGCGCACGACCCGCCCCTCCACGCTCGCGCGCACGCCCCGGCCGGGCGTGGACTCGAAGTCCACGGCGTGCCCCACGGCGAGGCCGCGCTCGGTGGCGGCCGCGACCACGGCGCGCCCGAGCGGGTGCTCGCTGGGACGTTCCGCGGCAGCAGCCAGGGCCAGGACCCGCCCGGCGTCCAGACCGGACCCGGGCAGGGCCTCCACCTCGGCGACGCGGGGCGTGCCCTCGGTGAGCGTGCCGGTCTTGTCGAAGGCGACAAGGGTCGGCTGGCCCAGCTTCTCCATCACCACGGCGGACTTCACCAGCAGGCCGTGCCGGCCGGCGTTGGCGATGGTGGCCAGCAGCGGCGGCATCGTGGCCAGGACCACGGCGCACGGCGAGGCCACGATCATGAACGTCATGGCCCGCAGCAGCGTCGGCCGCAGGTCCTGGCCGAGCAGCAGCGGCACCGTGAAGAGCGCGAGCGTCGCCAGCACCACGCCGACGGAGTAGCGCTGCTCGACCTTCTCGATGAACAGCTGGGTGCGGGCCTTGGTCGCCGAGGCCTCCTGCACCAGGGCGACGATGCGGGCCACGACCGAGTCGGCGGCGGCACGCTGCACCCGCACCGTGAGCGCGCCGCTGCCGTTCAGGGTGCCCGCGAACACCTCGTCGCCGCGCTGCCGCAGGCGGGGCATCGGCTCACCGGTGATCGTGGCCTGGTCGACCTCGCTGACCCCGTCCAGCACCTCGCCGTCCGCGCCGATCCGCTCACCGGGCCGGACCAGCACCCGGTCGCCCACGGACAGGTCGGCGGTGGGCACCACGCGCTCCTCGTCGTCGGCGCCCAGCACCGTGGCCTGCTCCGGCGCCAGGTCCAGCAGGGCCCGCACGGAGTCCTCGGTGCGGCGGGTGACGTACGCCTCGAGGGCCCCCGAAGTGGCGAAGATGACGATGAGCAGCGCGCCGTCGAAGACCTGTCCGATCCCCGCCGCGACGAGCGCGGCCACGATCATCAGCAGGTCGACGTCCAGCGTCCGCTCGCGCAGCGCCTGCAGCCCGGCCAGGGCCGGCTCCCAGCCACCGGTCGCGTAGCAGGCGAGGTAAAGGGTCCACCACGACCACGCGGGGGCGCCGGCCAGCTGGAGCGCGCCGCCGGCCAGGAAGAGCAGCAGCGCGACGCCGGCCCAGCGGACCTCGGGCAGGGACACCACGCGCCGCAGGCGGGACGTGGCGCTGGCGCGGCGGGGGTGGGCGACGGCGGTCGCGGGCCGCGTGGACGTGGACAGGGTGGACGGCACGATGCTGCTCCTCGGGGTCGGACGCACCACAACCCTAAGCGCATGAACATCTGTTCATGCAATCCCGACGTAGGCTGGTGCCATGGGCCACCGAGTGCAGGGACGCAGCCGCAGCGCGCCGCTCGACCACGCGGCCGCCACGTCGATCGCCACCACGCTGCAGGCGCTGGCCACCCCGAGCCGCCTGCTCATCCTCGACCGGCTTCGCGAGGCGCCCGCCTCGGTCGGCGAGCTGGCCGAGGCGGTCGGCATGGAGCAGTCCGCCGTGTCCCACCAGCTGCGCCTGCTGCGCCACCTCGGCCTGGTCGAGGGATCGCGGCGCGGCCGCAGCATCAGCTACGCCCTGTACGACGAGCACGTCGCCGAGCTGCTCGACCAGGCGATCTACCACGCCGAGCACCTGCGGCTCGGTGCTCCCGACCGGCCCGCCGAGCTCGGCTGAGGACCCGGCACGTGTCCCGACCTGCGCTGTCCACCCCGCCGGCGACCCCCGGCTGGTCACCCTGGCGCGCCGTGGTCGGGTTCGGCGTCGTCAGCCTGGCGGCGGACATGGTCTACGAGGGCGCCCGCTCGGTCACCGGGCCGCTGCTGGCCTCGCTCGGCGCGTCGGCGGTCCTCGTGGGGCTCGTCACCGGCGCCGGCGAGGCGATCGCGCTGGTCCTGCGGCTGGCGTTCGGGTCGATGGCCGACCGCACCGGCCGCTACTGGGCGCTGACGCTCGGCGGCTACGCCATGACGGCGGTGTGCGTGCCGGCGCTCGCCGTGGCCCCCCTGGTGGGCGGCGCCGGCCTCGCGCTGGCCTGCGTCCTGATCCTGGCCGAGCGCACCGGCAAGGCCGTGCGCAGCCCGGCCAAGTCCGCCCTGCTCGCCCACGCCGCGTCCGCCGTCGGCTTCGGGCGCGGCTTCGCGGTGCACAAGGCCCTGGACCAGGTGGGCGCGTTCGCCGGGCCGCTGCTGGTCGCCGCGGTCACGGCGCTCACCGGCACGCTCTGGCCCGCGATGGCCGTGCTCGTCGTGCCCGGCGGCGTCGCGATCGTGCTGCTCCTGTCGATCCGGGCCCGGGTAGGGGATGCCACCGGCTACCAGCCACTGCCGGTGGCCGCGGGCGAGGACGCGCCCGCGTCGCCGTGTGACGCGGCGCTGCCGTCGCAGGCGCCTGCGCCGGAGTCGCCGTCCCTTCCGGCGCCGTCGAGCAGGCGCCTGCCGCGCCGGTTCTGGCTGTTTGCCGCCGCGTCGGGGGCCGCGACCGCGGGCCTGGTCACGTTCGGCGTCATCTCCTACCACCTCACCCGCGACCACGTCGTGCCGCTGGCCGGCGTTCCGGTCGTCTACGCCGCCGCGATGGCCGCCGCAGCCCTCGCGGCGCTGGTCACCGGCTGGCTGTACGACCGGTGGAACGCTTCCGTCCTCCTGGCGCTGCCGGTGCTCGTGGTCGCCGTCCCGCCGCTGGCCTTCTCCGGCACGCTGGTTCCAGCGGTCGCCGGCGTGCTGGTGTGGGGAGCGGCCGTCGGCGTGCAGGACTCCACCGTCAAGGCGCTCGTCGCCGAGCTGGTGCCGCCGCCGCGACGTGCGACGGCGTACGGCATGTTCGCGGCGGTGCAAGGTGGCGCCGCCGTCCTCGGCGGGACCATGGCCGGCGCGCTCTCCTCCCGGTCGGTGCCGGCCCTGGTCGCCGTGGTCGCCGTGACCCAGGTGGTCACGCTGGTCCTGCTGGTGGCGACGCTGCGGCAGCACCCTCTCCGGGAGCGCGCGTAGCGGTCGGCGCACCCGGAGGTGGCGTCGCCTCCCGGTCAGGAGCCGGAGGAGACCTCGTCGCGTTCGATCACCAGGCGGTCCTTGATGCGGACCAGCCGCAGGAGGGTGACCAGCAGCAGGCCACCGAGGACGTTGCCGGTCACGGTGTAGGAGAACCAGCGCAGCCAGTCGACGTAGCCGAAGGGCGCGTCCCCGGTGTGCAGGGCGCCGAAGATCAGCAGCGAGTCCAGGATCGAGTGGAACATCTCCAGGCCGCCGAGCAGGAACGCGCCGGCGATGGCGGCGGCGATCTTGCCGATCATGGCGTCGGTGCCGTGCTGCATCCGGGTCATCAGCGTGATCACCGCGCCGGCGAGCACGGCCAGGCAGAACGTCTCGCGCGACAGCGGTGCGGTGGCGAAGTGGGTGGCGGACGTGACCGTCTGTGCGTGCAGCCGGGGGAAGGCGGCCATGACCACCCACATGATGGCCCAGCCGCCGACCAGGTTGGCGGCCAGCGTCCCGCCCCACAGCTTGAGCAGCTGCCCGATGCTGGCCCGGCGGGCGCTGACCGTGATCACCGGCACCATGAACCCCTCGGTGAACAGCTCACTGCGGCCGAGCAGCAGGGCCAGGAAGCCGATCGAGAAGGCCAGCCCTGCCAGCAGCGGCGAGCCCGTGGCCGCGCGGACGGCGATCAGGGCGAGCACCCCGATGGCGACCTCGGTGCCGCCGAAGAAGCCGGTGACGAGGATCTCGCGCCACGGCCGGTGCAGGCGCTGGGCCCCCTCGTCGACGGTGCGGTTGAAGGCGTCCTCCAGCTCGTCCTCGATGGGGCTGTCGGTGTTGCCCAGCTCGCGCCGGTCGGTCTGGGACACGGGATCTCCTCGTCGTGCGGGCTGACCACGCCGTCAACGCGGCCCGACCGGCCAGTACCCCGCTCGCGTGCCGCCCACCCCGCGTCGCCCGCGGCGGGGCTCAGCGCCGTTCGCCGCGTGCGCTCAGCGGCTGGCGCCGTGGCGCCGGTTGGCGCGCAGCCACAGCAGGCCCAGCACGGGCAGCACCAGCGGGACGTAGCCGTAGCCGCTGCCGAAGTGCGACCACACCGTCTTGTCCGGGAACGCGGCGCGGTCCACGTAGCTGGCCACGCCCACGGTCAGGACGCCGAGCAGCTCGACGCTGCAGGCGACCGTGGCCACGCGCACCGAGGTCCGGTCACCGCGAGCGAGGGCCACGGTGGCGACGAGGTAGATCACCGCCGCGAGCGCGGACAGGACGTACGCCAACGGCGCCTTGGCGAAGTCCTCGCTGATCTGCAGCGCCGCGCGGCCGGTCGCCGCCAGGGCGAAGACCGCATAGACCGCGACCAGGATGCGGCCCGGCCCCGACCCGGTACGGCGCGTCGCGGGGCTCGTCGTACCGCTGGTGGCGTCGCCTGCCGCGGAGGCGTCCCGGTGCTCAGACACCGACGCCGGTCCACAGCTGCTGCAGCCGGGCGACGAGGACCAGCAGCACGAGCCCGGCGATGACGAGGACACCGGTGCCCCAGCGGCTCTTCTCGGCCAGGGCCCACACCGAGGCCAGGGGCAGGACGACCACGAGGCCCAGCAGGTAGGCGACGAAGACCGGCCCGTTGACGTCGCGGGCGGTCGAGGCCAGCTGCACGATGCCGACGACCAGCTGGACCAGCGTGACCAGCTCGACGACCGCGGCGACCCCCAGCACGAGGGCGTTCATCCGGCGGTCGAGGAGGGTGAACAGGCCGGCGAGGAGGATCAGCACCCCGGTGCCGAGGTAGAGCGCTGTCGTCAGCGGGTCGATCACGCCGCCACCCTATCGACCCGGTTTCGGGACGTTCGTCCCTGGTTGCGGCTCCGCATCCGGGGAACCCTGTCCCGACCGATCCGACGCCGCGGCGGCCCTCGCCGCGTCCTGCCTCCTGGAGCATCCCACCCGTGTCTGCTGCACCCATGACCTCATCCGCCTCGAGCAGCCTGCTCTCCCCAGCCTCCCGAGCCGTGGTCCAGGCGACCGCGGCCGTGGTGGCCGAGCACGCCGAGCAGATCACCACCCGCTTCTACGGGCGCATGTTCGAGGAGCACCCCGAGCTGCTGCGGGTGTTCAACCAGGGCAACCAGGCCACGGGCGAGCAGAGCCGGGCGCTGGCGGCGTCGGTGGTCGCCTACGCGGTCCAGCTCATCGACCCGGACGCGCCGTCCTTCGACCGGGTGATGCAGCGGATCGCGTACAAGCACATCTCGCTCGGCATCCGTCCGGAGCAGTACACGATCGTGGGGCACCACCTGCTGACCGCGGTGGGAGAGGTCCTCGGGGAGGCGGTCACGCCGGAGATCGCCGCGGCCTGGGACGAGGTCTACTGGCTGTTCGCGACCCAGCTCATCGCGCACGAGGCGCGGCTGTACCAGCAGGAGGGCGTCGACCCGGCCCAGCCGCTGCGGCCGTACCGCGTCGTGCGGCGGATCGAGGAGACCGACGACGTCGTGTCCCTGGTGCTCGAGCCCACCGACGGTGGCCCGCTGCCGCAGATCGGCCCGGGGCAGTACGTCTCGGTGTTCGTCAACCTGCCCGACGGCCGGCGCCAGCCGCGGCAGTACACCGTCTCCTCCACGGCCGTGGCGACCCGGCTGCAGATCACCGTGCGCAAGGTCCACGGCGTGGGCGGCGCTCCGGACGGCATGGTCTCGTCATACCTGCACGACCAGGCCGCGGTCGGTGACGTCGTGGACGTCAGCGCCCCGGCCGGCGACTTCGTCGTCCAGCCCTCCGACGGCCCGCTGCTCCTGGCCAGCGCCGGCGCCGGGATCACCACCGTGCTGCCGATCGTCGAGCACATCGCCCGCACCCAGCCGCAGCGCAAGGTGATCGTCGCGCACGCCGACCGGACGGCGCAGGACCACGCGCTGCGTGACACCGTCCTGCACGTCGGGCGCCAGATCGACGACTTCACGGCCTACACCTGGTACGAGCGGGTCGACCCCACCGACCAGCGTTCCGCGGAGGGCTACATGGACCTCGCGGACATCCCGCTCGGCGAGGACGTGCAGGTCTTCACCTGCGGACCGCTGCCGTTCATGCGGCACGTGCGGTCCAGCCTGCTGGCGCGCGGCGTGCCGGCGGGGCACATCCGCTACGAGGTCTTCGGGCCCGACCTGTGGGCGCCGCAGGACTGACCTGCGGTCGTACGACGCGATGGCCGGCGCGCGCCGGCCGTCGCGTCGTCGCCCACGACCCGGCCGTCCCGTCGTCGCCTACGACGGTGGGCGCCACGACCGGGTCGCGTGCGTCCCGGCGAGCCCGTGGTCGCCCGCGCCGGCGGCAGGGTCGAGCAGCACCGCCCACACCACCGCGCCGCCGTCCCGCGTCGTCAGCACTCCCCAGGACTCGCTGACGCCCCGCACCAGCATCATCGCCGGGCCGGCGATGTCCAGGGTCTCGGGATCCGCGACCCGCGCGGGGCGGGTGCCGGCGCGCCGTACGGCGATGCGCAGCCGGGGGCCGCAGCGGGCGACGGACACCTCGATGTCAGGCCCGTGGTCGGCCACGGCGTCGGTCACCAGCTCGCTGACGACCAGGGTCGCGGCCGCCGTCTCCGAGCTGCGGCCCCAGTCCACGCACGCCCGGGCCACCAGCTCGCGCGCCTCGTGGGCCGAGGGAGCCTCGGCGGGCATCCACTCGCGGACGATCGCGGTGGTGGAGCCGTCCGCGAGCGAACCCCACACGTCGGCCGCGGCCGCCGCAATCGCCAGGTGCCGCCCGCCGGGCGCCTGCTCGAGGCACCGTCGCAGCACGGGGTCGGGGGTGATCACGGCGATCGGCGTGCCCGGCCAGCGCCGCATCTGCTCGCCCAGTGAGGCCAGCCGCTCCAGCGCGTCGGGCTCGGGCGGCCCGGTGACGCCGGAGAGGTCACAGAGGACGGCGGCGGGAGCCTCAGCCAGCTCCAGCAGCGCGGCGGAGTGGGCGAGGTCGGCCGCCTCGCTCAACGGGCCCTGGGTGCTGACCACGCTGATGGTCCCCAGGCGCTGCACCGTGACCGAGGCGCCGGCCGGGCTCCGGGCGGTGGCGGGCGCCGGTTCTGTCGACGGCATCGTGTCCCTTGGAGAGGTGCGGAGGTCAAGCACGGTCGCGGCGTCGGGGTCTGGGACCGCCTACGAGCGACGTTACCGAACCCTGTGTCGAAAGCAACGGCCCTGGTCCCGGCGCACAGTTCCCGCCCGGAGCGAGCACCACGTCAACCGCCTCCTCCGCCTCCGGCCGTACGGCGTTCCGCCCGCCTCGCCGTCGGTGACCGCTCAGTCGGCCCGCGCCTGCCCGAGGACCTCCTCCAGCGGGACGGCCCGGTCCCGCAGGGCGTCCGCCACCCCGACGGCGCCGACGATCGCCTTGATGGAGCTCGTGGCGTCCCAGGTGTTGGCGTGCATCCCGGCGAGCACCCGGCCCCGGTGCAGCCAGAAGGCGGTGAAGGCCTGCGCGTCGGCGCCGTCCCGCACGATCACCTCGTCGTAGCCGTCCGGCCCGACGCCCCCGACGTACTCCAGGCCGAGGTCGTACTGGTCGGAGAAGAAATAGGGCATCCGCTCGTAGGCCACCTCCTGGCCGAGCAGGTTCCTCGCCGCGACCACGCCCTGCCGGATGGCGTTGTCCCAGTGCTCGACCCGCACGTGGCGGCCGAGCACCGGGTGCAGGGCGTTGGCGACGTCGCCGGCGGCGTAGATGTCCGGCACCGAGGTGCGCAGGTGCTCGTCGGTGCGGATCCCGTTGTCGACGGTCAGCCCGGCCGCCACCGCGAGGGCGGTGTCGGGGACGGCGCCGATGCCGACGAGGACGTGGTCGACCTCGACGGCCGCCCCGTCGGCCAGGCGCAGGAGGGCGCCACCAGCCGCCGGCTCGATCGCCTCGAGCGTGACCCGCACCCGGACGTCGACGCCGTGGTCGCGGTGCAGGCTGGCGAACCGGGCCGCGACCTCGGGGCCGAGGACCCCCACCAGCGGCAGCTCCGCGCTCTCGAGCACGGTGACGTGCGCGCCGGCGGCGACCGCGGCCGCGGCGACCTCCAGGCCGATCCAGCCACCGCCCACCAGCGCCAGCCGGGTGCCGGCGGTCAGCAGCGCGCGGAGCCGGTCGGAGTCCTCGATCGTGCGCAGGTAGTGGACGGGGGCGCCGCTGTCGTCGGCCATCGGCAGGCGACGGGGCTGGGCGCCGGTGGCCAGCAGCAGGGCGTCGTACCGCTGGACGTCGGCCCCGGCGGTGACCGTCCGTGCCGCCGGGTCGAGGGAGGTGACGGTGGCCCCGAGGCGGAGGTCGACGTCGTGCTCGTCGTACCACTCCCGGGGGTGCACGTACGGGACCTGCTCGGTGCCCATGAGGTAGCCCTTGGACAGCGGAGGCCGCTCGTAGGGAGGGTGCGGCTCGTTGCCGAACAGGACGATGCGGCCGGTGAAGCCCTCCTCGCGCAGGGTCCCCACCGCCTTGCCGGCGGCCAGCCCGCCGCCCACGACCACGAGTGTCTGCGGCGCGTCGTTGCTCATCACGCCTCCTTCCGGGGGCGCGCGAGGGCCAGGAACTCGGCCCGGGCGGCCGGGTCCTGGCGCAGCGTCCCGGCCAGCGCCGAGGTCACCGTGCGGGCGCCGGCGGCGCGCACCCCGCGCAGGCTCATGCAGGTGTGCTCGGCCTCCACCACGACGCCCACACCCCGCGGTTCGAGGGAGGTCTGCAGGTGGTCGGCGATCTGCTTGGTGAGGCGCTCCTGGGTCTGGGCCCGCCGGCCGAAGAAGTCCACGAGCCGGGCCAGCTTGGACAGGCCGAGGATCCGCTCCCCGGGCAGGTAGCCGACGGTGGCGACGCCGACGAAGGGCAGCATGTGGTGCTCGCACAGCGACCGCACCGGGATGTCCTGGACCAGGACCAGCTCGTCGTACTGCTCGGTGTTGGCGAAGCTGGTGAGGTCGAAGGCCGGGACGGCCAGCAGCTCGGCGTATGCGGCGACCATGCGACGGGGCGTCTCCACCATCGCCTCGTCGTGCAGCGGCTGACCCAGGGCCGCGAGCAGGTCGGCCGCCGCCCGCTCGGCGGCGGCCAGGTCGACCGGCGCCTGCTCGTGCACGACCCTCGGCCGCCACGGGTGCGACGGGGAGGACTCGGGTTCCCTGTGGGCCACCTGGTACGGCGTCATGTCGGCCTCCGGTCTAAAAGCGGGTAGTGTCGACGTTAGAAGCCGAGCGACGAACGGTCAATGACCAGAACAGGTGGGAGTCCCAGGCGTGGAGGAGGACCTCGAGCGGCAGGCCGCCGGCATCGGCGCCCTGGCCGAGCCGGCGCGGCGGGCGCTGTACGCGTTCGTCTGCTCCGAGCCCGAGCCGGTCAGTCGCGAGCAGGCCGCCGAGCACACCGGGCTGGCGCTGCACTCGGTGAAGTTCCACCTGGACCGGCTGGTGGAGGAGGAGCTGCTCGACGTGGAGTTCCGGCGGCTCAGCGGACGGTCCGGCCCGGGTGCCGGGCGGCCGGCCAAGCTCTACCGGCGCTCGGACCGGCAGCTCTCGGTGTCCATCCCGGCCCGCCGCTACGACCTGGCCGGAGACGTGCTGGCCGAGGCGGTGGACCGGTCGGTCCGGGAGGGGGTGCCGGTCGAGGACGCCGTCCGGTCCGCCGCCTGCGCGCACGGGCGCCACCTGGGTGCGGCCGCGGCGGCCTCGGCAGCCGCGCCCGGCGTCACCGAGCAGCTGCGCACCGTGCAGGTCCTGGCGGGCTGCGGCTACGAGCCCCGGGTCGTCGGCGAGCAGGTCGTCCTGGCCAACTGCCCGTTCGACCGGCTGGCCCGCAACCACACCGAGCTCGTCTGCGGCCTCAACCTGGCGCTGGTCGAGGGCGTGCTGCAGGGCCTCGGCTGCACCGCCCTGCAGGCCGCTCTCGACCCGCGGCCCGGGCGGTGCTGCGTCACGGCGCGGGTCCGCGTCTGAGCAGCGGGGCCTCCACCAGCCGCGGCCCTCCGGCGCGGGGCCGTGGTCCGGGCCGGGAGAGCGGGGCCCTGCCAGGCCAGCCACGTTGAGACGTAGTGCACATGTGTGCCCGGCCGCAGCGCGGACCTTGGGTCAGGCGAGGCGGCAGGCGGGTGCTCGCAGCAGCGCCGCCCGGGCCTGGCGGAACCGCCCCAGCGCGGGCAGCGCCGACCGGGCGGTGCCCAGCCACGGCAGGGCCTGCGGGCCGCCGGGGGCGTGGGCGGCCTCGACCCGGGTGCTGTCCAGGTGCCGCGCCCAGTCGGCGGTCACCGGGACGGCCGCCGCCACGAGCGCGTCCAGCGCACCGGCGCGGCGCTGGCAGGCCGTCGCCGCCTCGTGCTCCTGCCCGGTGGTCTGCGCGGCGAGGGTGCCGCAGGCGCCGGCCGTGGCCGCGCGTCGCCGTACGGCCTGCTCGAAGGCCCGCGCGTCGCCACCGCCGGCCGACCGGGTGGCGTTCCACGTCTCCACCGCGCCCAGCCAGGTGGTGCGGCCGGTGTCGAGATCGTGCTGGACCTGCACGTGCTGGGCCCAGTCCCGGTACGACGCCCCGCCGGCCCGGGCTGCGTCCTCCCCGGTCGCGACCGCGGTGCGGCAGCGCTGCACCAGGGCGCTCGACGCGCCTGACGGTCCCGTGCCGGTGAGCACCTGGACCGTGGTCAGCAGCGCGGGCGGCCGCGCGGGCGCCTGCCCGGGCGCGCCGGGCAGCGCGGAGGCGGAGCTCCCGCGGTCGACGGCTGCCGCCTGCTCCGCTGCCGCTGCCTGCACCGTCCGCGGTGCCGCGGACGCCGCCTGCGCGGGCCCCGGCAGCGCGTCCATGGTCCAGATCGCCGTGAAGGCGAGGAGCAGCAGCGGCCCGCACCACGCGACCCGCCGCTGGGCCCTGGTGGGGGCGGTGGCGCCCGGTGTCCGGTGGCTGCCGGCCATGGTCCGGACTCTGGCACGGTCGCGGAACGGGGGGAATCCGCTCTTCCGCGGAACCGGTGGTCCCCTCGTCGCGGCCCCTTCGCCGGGTCAGCCGGCCCCGGTGCTCTCGCGGACCACCAGGCGGTGCGGTACGACGATCCGGTGGGCCGGGGCGGTGCTGCGCCGCTCGATCCGGTCGGCCAGGCACTGCAGGGCGCGCTCGGCGATCTGCTGCTTGTCCGGGGAGATGGTGGTCAGCGAGGGCGTGGCGTAGCGGCCGTCCTCGATGTCGTCGAACCCGGCGATGGCGAGGTCGCCGGGCACGCTGAGGCCACGCAGGTGGGCCTGCCGCAGTGCGCCGAGCGCGAGCTGGTCGCTGAAGCAGAACACCGCGTCGGGAGCGGTCGGTCCGTCCAGCAGCTCGCCCATCGCGCGGGCCCCCTCGTCGCGGTGCAGCGCCGCGACCGCCACCTCGAGCGCCGGGTCGTGGCGCAGGCCGGCCTCGGCGAGGGCCTGGCGATAGCCCGCGAGCCGTTGCTGCGCGGTGCCATTGTGCAGCTGTGGCTGGGCACCGATCGCCGCGATGCGACGACGGCCGGTGGCGAGAAGGTGGGCGGTCGCCGCGGAGGCGGCGGCCACGTTGTCGACCGTCACGTGGTCGGCCAGCCCCAGGGAGTCCTGCTCACCGAGCAGGACCAGCGGCAGGGATGCCGTGCGGTGGGCGAGGTCGTCCGGTGAGAGGGCCCACGGGCTCATGATCAGCCCGTCGAGGACCCGTCCCCCGGTGCCCTCGAGCAGCCGGCGCTCGCCGTCGGCGTCGCCGCCGGACTGGTCGATCAGAACGGTCCAGGAGCGGGACTGGGCCGCGTCGACGAGCAGGCCGGCGAGCTCGCCGAAGTAGGGGGAGTCCAGCTCGGGGATCACCAGCCCGATGAGGCCGGTGCGGCCACGGCGCAGGTTCCGGGCGGCGAGGTTGGGCCGGTACTGCAGCTCGTCGAGGACCTGCTGGACCCGGGCGCGCGTCTGCGGCGCCACCGACGCCGACCCGGTCACCACGTTGGAGACCGTGCGCACGGAGACACCCGCCCGTGCTGCCACGTCCTTGAGGTTCGCGCCCACGTCCGTCCTCTCGCGAGCTGCTGTGCCCTGATGGTGGTCAGTCTCCCACGTGGGGGAGCGGAGCCCGCGTGACCCATCTCTCTTGCAACGTTGCATTCAACGCTGTAACACTGTGGGGAACCAGTGTCCCTGCAAGGAGGCAGAGAACCACCATGAGCACATCCAGCACGCAGCAGCAGCCGGCGACGGAGCTTCTCGACACGCTCCACCGCGACGGGATCATCGCCTGCAAGGGCGCCTTCTCCACCGAGTGGGCCGACCGGATGCGCGAGGACATCGAGGTGGCCTTCGAGGAGGCCCGGTCGCGCCCCGACGGGGCGGTGGGCCGGGGGCCGAACCGGTACTACGTCGAGATCCACCCCGAGCAGCTGCGCGGCTTCGTCGACCTGGTGGACCACCCGTGGGTGCGCGAGGTCTGCACGGCGGTCCTGGGGCCGGACTACGAGATCGTCGAGCTGGGCTTCGACATCCCCTTCGCCGGGAGCGTTGAACCAGCCGTGGCACCGGGACTTCCCCGCACCGGCCGAGACGATCCGCGACCACGACGGCTCGACGTCGCTGGCGTTCAACCTCACGGCCGTCGACACGGACGAGGACATGGGCCCGTTCGAGATCGCGCCAGGCACCCAGTACGACGACGGCGCCGGATTCGACCACGAGATGTTCCCGCCCGAAGACGGGGTACAGCCGTTACGAGGAGCGGGCGGTGCGCAAGTACCCCAGGCGCGGGGACATCTCGGCGCGCTCGGCCCTGACGATCCACCGCGGCACGCGCAACGAGTCGCCGAAGTCGCGCCCCGTGCTCGTCCTCGGCGTCGACGCCCCGGGTGCCGGCAACGCCGCGCACCACGACATGGCGGTGACCAAGGGCTACTGGGAGCAGCTGCCCGAGCGGGTTCAGGCGCACCTGAAGTGCCCGGTCGTCGACGAGCTGACGCCGATCACGCAGAAGCACACCATCGAGGGCCTCGTCATGGGTGAGGCGTGAGCGCACCCGCGTCCGTCGACGCCCACGTGGGGTCCGGCGACGACAGCCACCAGCCGCAGCCGCGCCTCGTCTACGCCGTGGCCGGCGTCTCCGCCCTCGGCGGCCTGCTGTTCGGCTACGACACCGGCATCATCTCCAGCGCCCTGCTGTTCCTGAGCCGTGACTTCGACCTGTCCTCACGCGCGCAGGAGGTCGTGGTCAGCGCGATCCTCGTCGGCGCGATGGTCGGGGCGGTCACGGGCGGCGCGCTGTCCAACCGGCTCGGTCGCAAGCGGGTGGTCATGGCCGTGGCGGTGATCTTCGGCATCGGTGCGGTCGCCGCCGCGGTCGCCCCGAGCACCGGCACGCTCATCGCCGCGCGGTTCGTCCTCGGCCTGTCGGTCGGAGGCGCCTCCGCCATGGTGCCGGTCTACATCGCCGAGGTCGCCCCGTCGAAGATCCGCGGACGGCTGATGGTGCTGTTCCAGCTGATGGTCGCGATCGGCCAGCTGGTGGCCTATGTCTGCGGCTACCTCCTGGCCGGCAGTGGTGGCTGGCGCTGGATGTTCGCGCTGGCCACCATCCCGGCGGCCGTCCTCCTCGTCGGCATGATGGCGCTGCCGGAGAGCCCTCGCTGGCTCGTCGAGTCCGGGCGCCTGGACGAGGCGCGCGCGGTGCTGGCACGGCTGCGCCGGCCCGGCGATGACGTCGAGGCCGAGATCGCCGACATCCGCGGCGTGCAGGACACGACGCCCGGGCGCGCGTGGACGCAGATGCGCAAGGCGTGGCTGCGTCCGGCGATCCTGGTCGCCCTGGGCATCGCGATGTTCTCCCAGCTGACCGGCATCAACGCCGTCGTCTACTACGCGCCGACGGTGCTGACCGACGCCGGGTTCGGTGACTCCGTCGCCCTGCTCACCGGCATCGGCATCGGGGTCATGCTCGTCGCCGCCGGCATCACCGGCGCGCTGCTGGTGGACAGGATCGGCCGCCGCCGCATCCTGCTCCTTCTGATGCCGGGATCGGCGCTCGCCATGGCGGTGCTGGCGCTGTCGTTCCTGCCGAAGGAGACCTCGATCGCCCAGCAGTGGGTCATCGTCCTGTCGCTGTTCGCCTACATCTTCCTCAACGGCGCCAGCATGCAAGCGGTCGTCTGGCTGATCGGG
The DNA here is from genome assembly GCA_963696105.1 of uncultured Actinomycetota bacterium. Taxonomy (GTDB): domain Bacteria; phylum Actinomycetota; class Actinomycetes; order Actinomycetales; family Dermatophilaceae; genus CAVRTM01. The sequence continues at coordinate 1,105,887 of CAVOIP010000005.1, read as the reverse complement.
CCGGAGATCCTGCCGTTGGCCGTGCGGGGCCCGGCCACCAGCTTGGCGGCGGTCACCTTGTGGGGCTTCGACCTGCTCATCGCCCTCACGGCGCTGACCGCGGTCAACAGCATCGGCCGCACGGCGACCTTCCTGGTGTACGCGCTGATGAACGTGGTCTGCATCGCCTTCGTCGTCCGGTACGTACCCGAGCCCAAGGGGCGCAGCCTGGAGCAGATCGAGCAGGCGCTGCGCCGGCCCGGCCGGTTCAAGGACGAGCTGGACACCGTGGACCGGGAGCGCGTGACCGCTTCCTGAGCGCGGAGACGCGCGGTGTGGTGCGGTGCGCCGGAGGGACGCTCACCGGCGCACCGCCGCGTGGTCCCCGACGCGTCGCGGTTCTCATCCGGTGAGCGCGAGGTGCTCGAGGTGCGTCTCGAGGAGTGAGCGTGAGGGTCCGCGGCTGCGGGCGGCCGGGTCGAGCTGTGGGTGTCGCTGTCGGTCTGGCTGTGGGTGTGGTGGTCCGGCGACGGGACTTCGGGGGACGGGGCTGAGGTGGTGGTGGCCGGTGGGGGTGCGGGTGTGGACGGCGCCGTCGCGGCTGGTGTGAGCGCGCCAGCCGGGGGCTTCCTTGGCCAGGTTGCAGGCGGTGCAGAGTCCTTGGCTGTTGGATGCGGTGGTCGGGCCGCCGTCGGCGTGCCGGACCGGATGGTCAGCGTGGCGGATCGGGGCGTCGCACCAGGGGGTGCGGCAGGTCTGGTCCCGGATGCTGATGAACCGGCGCAGCCCGCCGGGAAGGCCCGGCGGGTGGACTCCATCGCGACCAGGGCGGGGGTCTGGGGGCGGGTGTAGAGCCGGCGCACCCATACTGCGGCGGTGGTGTCGGCCAGCCAGGCCCGGACCAGCGGTGCCGGGACCGGGCCGTAGCCGTGCAGGTGGGCCGGGGTCGGGTCCTCGCCAAGCAGGGTGGTGTCGGTCATCACGAGTTGGACCTCGACCGGGACGGCGCGGGCGGTGGCCTGTCCGGTGACGCGTTCGACCAGGGTGTCGGCCATGATCTGCCCGCGGCTGCGGACGTCACCGCCGGCGCGCAGGGTGTCGGCGTGCCGGGTCAGGGCGGCGTGGACCGCGACGCCCTGGGCGACCGGGAGCAGCCCGCTCAGCAGGCACATGGTCTCTGGTGCCGGGCGCAGGCTGACCCGCCGCTGGGTGACCGCCTGAGCGGACCTCCTGGTGAACGCGGTCGGGTCGAGCCGGTAGGCGATCCGCCGGCAGGCGTGCTCGGTGCCGCGATCCCCCAGCGCGCACAGCCCGCCGGGAAGCCCAGCGAGCTCGGCGTCCACCACGCCCCGGTCCTGCCGGCTGAGGCAGGCGGTCTCCCGCACGGCCAGGGTGACCCGCCACTCGCTGACCTGCCCGGCGGTGAACGCCGCCGCGGTGTGGGGCATCTCGACCAACGCCTGGGCCAGCCCCAGATGCCGCGTGCCGCGGGCCGGGCTGTCCCGGCGGGCCAACGCGACCTGCGCACCGATGCCCGCCCCGACCTGCCCGTCGGGCACTCCGGCAGCGACCTGCCCGGCCCGCTGGGAGGCCGCGAACGCCACCGTGATCCGCGCCTGCGCGGCGGCCGCGGCGGATTTGAGTTCCTCCAACGCCCGCAACGCCTCGACCCGGTTGGCGTCATCGGCGGGGGCCAGGCGGCCCAGGTCACCCAGCCAGGCTCGCACGGTCCTCGTGCTGACCTCCGGCCCGGCTGGCTCCATCAACCCATGATGATCGAACGTACGTTCGAATACAAGACTCCCGGGTATGCGGTGACCGCTCTGCACCCTGAAGTCCGTGGCCGTCCGCTGACGAACCACCGAGGTGGTATGCCGGAGCCCTTGCTGGGGCCGGACCCGGGAGTACGTTGAACGGCATGAGCGAACGGATGACGCCGCGCCAGTTCCACGAGGCCGACGGGGTCGACGACTGGCGGGTGGTGGCCAACGGGGCGTGCGCGTACTTCCGCACGGGCTCGTTCACGGCCGGCGTCGAGCTGGTGGACGCCATCGGCGAGATGGCCGAGGCGGCGAACCACCACCCCGACGTCGACCTGCGCTACGGCGGGGTGACCGTGCGGCTGACCACGCACGACGTCCAGGGGCTCAGCGAGCACGACGTCGCGCTGGCCCGGCGGATCTCCCTCGCCGCGCGCGAGCTCGACATCCCCGCCGAGCCCGCCGCCGTGCAGCAGGTCGACCTCACCATCGACGCGCTCGTCGGCCCGGACGTCCTCCCCTTCTGGCGGGCCGTGCTCGGCTACCGCCAGGAGGGGGACGAGGACGTCCTGGACCCGCACGGCCGCGGGCCCTCGATCTGGTTCGAGGCGATGGACCAGCCCCGACCCCAGCGCAACCGGCTGCACATCGACGTCTGGGTCCCGCACGACCGGGCCGAGGCCCGGGTCGCGGCGGCGATCGAGGCCGGCGGCCACCTCGTCAGCGACGAGTACGCGCCGGCCTGGTGGACCCTGGCCGACGGCGAGGGCAACGAGGTCGACGTGGCGACCTGGAGGGGCCGCGACTGAGGACGGGCGCAGAGCTCATGGCGCCCGGGGATCGGTCAGCTGCCGGGGGCCGCGTAGTTGACGCTCTGCCGGGTCGCGGCGTCGACGTCCTCGGGAGTCATCAGGACCACGGTCCGGACGTGGGCGCGCCCGGTGGAGTTCACCGTGAGCGCGACTGCCGCGGCGGCCTGGTTGTCGGGCAGCTCGCAGAGGGTGTAGACGTCGTCCTTGCCGAAGGCGAAGTCGAAGGTCTCCATGCGCCCACCGAGGTCGGCGACCGCCTTCTCGATCGCGCTCGCCCGGGCCCTTCCCCCCTTGGCCAGAACGCCCTGGGCGCCGGTGCTGTCGTACCGGGCGATGAACAGGTAGCGGCTCATGGGTGCTCCTTCGGTGGCGTCACTGACACAGCCACGCTGCAACCGGCGTGCGGCTGCCGCACCCTCCTCCCGGGGTGATCCGCGGCGCCGCTACCGGCGGCCGCGGCGAGCGCGCAGGTAGTCGCGCGACGACGTACTCGCCGAGCCGGCCGAGGTCGGGGGTGAAGACCCGGCCACCGGCACGCCGGGCGATGGCGTCGACGAACCGGGCCAGTCCCGGGTCGTCGCCGAGCATGAACACGTTCAGCGTGGCGCCGTACCGGGCTGAGCTCGTCCACCTGGGCCACGGTGTCGCGCAGCGTCTGCTGGGTGGTCGGCCACTGGAACTCCGGCACGCCGTCGTCGCCGATGCGGGCGGTCGGCTCGCCGTCGGTGACCACGAGCACGACCGGCTCGGCGTCCGGATGGCGGCGCACGTGCCGTGAGGCCAGCATCAGCGCGTGCTGCAGGTTGGTGCCCTGCACCCATTCGGGCTCGGCGTCGGCCAGCTGCACCGGTGAGAGCCGGCGCGCGGCGAGGTTGAACCCGATCACCTGCAGGGCGTCCTGGCGGAACCGGGTCTCCACCAGGTGCGAGAGCGCCAGCGCGGTCTGCTTCATCGGGCCCCAGCGGCCCTCCTGCACCATCGAGTACGACAGGTCGACGCAGAGGGCGACCGCGGCGGTCGTGCGCCGCTCGGTCTCGACCACCTCGAAGTCCTCGACCCTCAGCTGCACCCCGCCCGAGGGCAGCCCCGCCCGGCTGAGCGCGTTGGCGACCGTGCGCGACGGCGTCGAGCGGCAGCTCGTCGCCGAACACCCAGGGCCGGGTCAGGCCGGTGCGCTCGTCGGCCTGGCCGGTGTGCTGGTCGTCGTGGTCACCGCGGCCGCTGGCATCGAGGGTGGCGAAGACGCTCTTGAGCGCGGTCTCGCCGAGGCGCCGTACGGCCCGCGGGGTGAGCCGCAGCCCGTCGTCGCCGCGGGAGAGGTAGCCCTGCTTCTCCAGCTCGCGCTCGAGCTCGCGCAGCGCCTCGCAGGTCGCGCGCCGCGGCGGAGCCCAGCCGCTGCTCCAGCCGCTCGACGTCCACGTCGTCCAGGGTCGAGCCGGGGTAGCCCTGGGCCAGCTGCTGCTCGAGGGACTCGAGGTCGGCCAGCTCGGCCACCGCCTCGACCGCGTCGCTGTAGCCGAGCGGACTCGCCCGCCGGGCTGCATCCCGACCGGGCTGCGCTGGTCCATCCCGGGGCGCAGCGCCCGCAGGTTGTCCGAGAGCTGGGCCATCTCCGAGGCCAGGTCGGCGTCGGCGAGCGCGTCGCTCATCAGCTGGGCCAGCTCCTCGCGCTGCTCCGGGCTGAGCGAGGCCATCATCCGCGCCGCGGCGGCCTGCCGGCGGGCCAGCGCGTCGATCAGCTCGTCGACGTCCTTCGGCTCCTCGGGGAAGAGGTCGCCGTGCTTGCCCATGAACTCGTTGAAGTGGTCGGTGGTGTCCTCGCCACGGGCGTGCGCCGCCAGCAGCGCGTTGAGGTCGGCGAGCATGTCGCGCACCGCCTGCATCGCCTGCGGGTCGCCGGAGGTCAGCGCCTGCTTCATCCCGGCGAACTGGGCGTCGAGGACCTCGTTCCGGAGCATGTCCTTGATCGACTCGTACGCCGCACGGGCCTCGGGTGACTGCCAGTCGTAGTCGGCGAGGGCCCGGACCTGTCCGGCCACGTCGTCCGGCAGCGTCGCCAGCTCCATCTCGGCCAGCCGGGCCGCGTCGTCGTCCTGGCCGGCGAGGGTGTCCCGTTCGGCGGCCAGGGCCTGGTCCAGCGCGGCGCGGACCTGGTCCAGCGTGCCGGCCAGGTCGCCGCGGCGGCGCGCCTTCCGGCGCATCCGGCGGACCCGGTCGCCGAGCTCGTCGAGGCCGGGGCGCCCGTCCAGCCCGCGGCGCAGCAGCTCGCGCAGCGCCTCGTTGAGGCTGCCGCCGGCCAGGACGTCGCGGCCGACCTCGTCCAGGGCCGCGCGGACGTCGTACGGCGGCGCGAGCGGGTCCGGGCCGCCGTGCCAGGGCCCGTAGCGGAACCGGCCGTGGACGAACGGGTCGCGGTCGGGCATCGCGCTAGGCGCCGTAGACGGTGCGGCCGGCCACGGAGTCCTTGTCGATCCGGCGGGTCAGGTGCAGCCCCTCCAGCACGAACTCGACCGCGGCGGCGACCTCACCGGGGGAGGCGTCGTCGCCGTGGCCGAGCCGGTCGAGCACCTTGGACAGGCCCGGCACCGTGCCCAGCTGCTGGAGCAGGTCGGCGGCCGGCACGAGCTCACCGGTCTCGACGACGGCGCCCTCGGCGAACAGGTCGGTGAAGCCGGACAGGTCCAGCCCGGCCAGGCGGGCCCGGAACGTCTCGGCGAAGGCGACCTTGAGCAGGTGGTCGAGCACGTCGCGCTCGCGGCCCTCCTCGCCCATCTCGAACTCGACCTTGCCCAGCAGCGTCGGCACCACGGTCGGCACGTCGCAGGTGCGGGCCACGGCCTCGGGGTCGGCCACCCGGGCCGAGCGGCGCAGCGCGGAGGCGGCGATGCCCTCGGTCGCGGCGATCGAGAACCGGGCGGACACCCCGGAGCGCTGGTCGATCGAGGAGGAGGCGCGCAGGCCGCGGGTGAACCGGGCGACGACCTCGACGAGGTGCTCGGGCACCTCGGCGACCACGGCGGCCTCCTGGCTGATCAGGCGCACCTCGTCATCGACGTCGAGCTGGTAGTGGGTGCGGATCTCGGCACCGAAGCGGTCCTTCAGCGGCGTGATGATCCGGCCGCGGTTGGTGTAGTCCTCAGGGTTGGCCGTGGCGACCAGCAGCAGGTCCAGCGGCAGCCGCAGGGAGTAGCCGCGGATCTGGATGTCGCGCTCCTCCAGCACGTTGAACATCGCGACCTGGATCCGCTCGGCGAGGTCGGGCAGCTCGTTCAGCCCGAACACGCCGCGGTTGGTGCGCGGCACCAGCCCGTAGTGCACCGTCTCGGGGTCGCCGAGGGTCCGGCCCTGGGCGACCTTGACCGGGTCGACGTCGCCGACGAGGTCGCCGACGCTGGTGTCGGGAGTGGCCAGCTTCTCGGTGTAGCGCTCGGTGCGGTGCCGCCAGGTGACCGGCAGCTCGTCGCCGACCTCCTCGAGCAGCCGCCGGCAGCGCACGCACTCGGGGGCCAGCGGGTCGTCGTTGATCTCGCAGCCGGCGACGACGGGGCTCCACTCGTCGAGGAGCTCGACCAGGGTGCGCATCAGGCGGGTCTTGCCCTGTCCGCGCTCGCCCAGGAGCACCAGGTCGTGGCCGGCCAGCAGCGCGGTCTCGAGCTCGGGCAGGACGGTGTCGTCGAAGCCGACGATGCCGGGGAAGGCCGGCCGGCCCGACCGCAGCCGGTCGAGCAGGTTGGCACGGATCTCCTGCTTCACCGTGCGCGTCGCGTAGCCGGTGTCGCGCAGCTGGCCCAGCGTGTCCGGGCGGTCGGGGGAGGTCATGCACCCACGCTACGTCCGCGGGTCAAGGCCTCCGACGCAGGTCCCGGTTCCTCCTGCGGGGGCCAGAGGCTCCCACGTCCGACCCGGGCGGCGTCCGGGCTCGGCGTCCTTGTCAACGAAGAGGTTGACGACCGTCCTCGAGCGGTCCTACCGTGTCACGCAGGCAGGGACGGTGCGGAGGCCCGACATGACTGACCCGCTGACGCAGGTGTTCGCCGCCGTGGCCGATCCGACCCGGCGGGACCTGGTGGCGCGGCTGACCGAGGGCGACGCCACCGTGGGGCAGCTGGCGGCGCCGTACCAGATGAGCGTGCAGGCCATCTCCCGGCACCTGAAGGTGCTGGAGCAGGCCGGGCTGGTCAGCCGCCGCGGGGAGGGGCGCCGCAGCCCCGTGCACCTGGAGGCAGACGTCTTCGACCTGATGACGGCGTGGATCGAGCGCTACCGCCGGCGGGCCGAGGCGCGGTATCGGCGGCTGGACGCCGTGCTGGAGCAGATGGACGACGACGAGGCGGGGCACCGCCCACGCACCGAGGAGACGGCATGAACCACACGACGACCCAGGCGGCGATCGAGGCGGACCCGACGGTCCCGATCATCCGCATCACCCGCGACTTCGCGGCGACCCCCGCCCAGCTGTTCCGGGCGCACACCGACCCCGAGCTGTTCGTCCGGTGGGTCGGCCCGGACGGGATGCGGACGACCCTGGATCGCTGGGACCCCAGCACGGGAGGCAGCTGGCGCTACGTCGCCGCCCGGGACGGGGAGGAGTTCGGCTTCCACGGCTGTTTCCACGAGGTCCGACCGGACCGGATCGTGCAGACCTTCACGTGGGAGGGCCAACCGGACGCCGTCGCGCTGGAGACGCTCACCTTCGAGGACCTCGGCGACGGCCGCACCCGGCTGCACGCACAGTCGCTGAGCGACAGCTTCGAGGGTCGGGACGCGTGGCTGCGCAGCGGGATGGAGGTCGGCGTGGACCAGGGCTACGCCAAGCTCGACGCCCTGCTTGCCGCCGACGAGGGCGCGACGCCGTGACTCTGCCCGCCGACCCGGCCGGGCGCCATCGCGCGGTGGCCACCGACTTCACCGCACGGGTGCGGGGCGCCTCCGACTGGGACGCGCCGGCCCCGGTGGCCGGATGGCGCGCGCGGGACGTGGTCGCCCACCTGGTCGAGTGGTTCCCGGACTTTCTGGGCAGTGCGACCGGACTGGTCCTCGACCGCGGCCCCTCGCCGGCGCAGGACCCGGTCGGCGCCTGGCAGGTGCACGCCGACGCGGTGCAGCGGCTGCTCGACGGGCCGGAGGCGGCCACTCCCTTCCGGCACCCGATGGTGGGGGAGATGCCGTTGCCCGACGCGGTCGACCGGTTCTACACCTCGGACGTGTTCATGCACACCTGGGACCTGGCCCGCGCCACCGGCCAGGACGAGCGCCTCGACCCCCAGGCCTGCGCCGATCTGCTCGCCGGAATGGAGCCGATCGAGGAGCTGATGCGGTCCTCGGGGCAGTTCGGCCCGCGGGTGCCGGTGCCGGGCGACGCCGACGTGCAGACCCGCCTGCTCGGCTTCATCGGGCGCGACCCGCTGCCCGGCAGGCGGTGAGCTCTCCGGCGTCACGACCGGCGGCCCACCCGGCCTCGCCCGCACCCGAGGGAAGCGCCTGCGGTCGTTGCCCGGGCCCTGTCAGGATCGGTCCATGACCCGCACGGTGCCGGTGGAGGAGCGCCGCGCCCGGCTGGCCCGGCGGCACCGTCTGCTGCCCGAGGCGCGCACCGACGACCTGCCGGCGATCGCCGACGACCTCGTGGCGCTGCACTCCAGTGACCCGGCCACCGTGCACCTGTCGGCGATGGCCCGCATGCGCGACCCCTGCGTGGGCGCCGTCGAGCAGGCGCTGTACGACGACCGTGCGCTCGTCCGCCACCACGCCATGCGGCGCACGCTCTGGGTGGCCACCCCCGCCGCCGTACGCGTCATGCACGCGGCGGCCACCCGCAAGCTGGCCGGCCCCGAGCACCGGCGCACGGCCAGGCTGCTCGCCGACAACGGCGTCGAGGAGCCGGAGGCGTGGCTCGCACAGGCGCGCAGGGAGGTGCTGGCCACGCTGCGCGAGCACGGGCCGATGACCGCGCGCGGCATCGGCGACGCGGTGCCGGCGCTGCGCCATCCCATCGTGATGGCGCCCGGCAAGCGCTACTCGGCGACCGTCTCCGCGCACACCCGGGTGCTGCTCAACCTCGGCTTCGAGGGCCAGGTCGTGCGCACCCGGCCGGTCGGGTCGTGGATCAACAGCACCTACACCTACGCCGCCATGGACACCTGGCTCGACGGCGGCATCGGTGATCTCGGCGCCAGGGAGGCCGCCCGCGACCTGGCGCTGCGCTGGCTGCGCGCGTTCGGTCCGGGCACCGCCGCGGACCTGCAGTGGTGGGCCGGGTGGACCGCGGCCACGACCCGGGGCGCGCTCGCCGACTGCGGGGCGGTGGAGGTGCGCCTCGAGGAGGGCCCGGGTTTCGTCGCGCCGGGCGACGAGGACCCGGTCGAGCCGGTCGGTCCGTGGGTGGCCCTGCTGCCCGGGCTCGACCCGACGACGATGGGCTGGCAGCGCCGCGGGTGGTACCTGCCGGCGGCGTGCGAGGACACGTTCGACCGGATGGGCAATGCCGGCCCGACGATCTGGGTCGACGGGCAGGTCGTCGGGGCGTGGGTGCAGGCCCCCGACGGCGGGCTGCGCACGCACCTGTTCCTGGACGTGGGCCGCGCCCGCCGAGCGGAGATCGAGAGCCGGGCCTCAGAGGTGGCCCGGATGATCGGCGACACGCGCTTCGCGGTGCGGTTCCCCAGCCGGATCTCGGCCCGGCTGGCCGCGCAGTAGCTCACGGGCCGTCGTACCCCGGTGGTGCGGGGCGCGTCTCGGCCTCGGGGCCGGCTCACTGGCTGGCTGAGGTGGAACCCAGCCAGCCAGTGACGGCGCCGTGCGTCAGCCCTGGGACTGCGTCAGCCCTGGGACTGCTGCTCCGGGGAGGCCGGCGCCTGCGTCCCTGTGCCCTGGCTGCCCTGGCCGGACACGTCAGTGCCGGCCGGCTGACCGGCTCCGGCAGTGACCTGCTGGGCGGCGCTCTGCCCGCTCTGGACCTGGATCTTGCGCGGCTTGGAGCGTTCGGACACCGGGATCGTCAGGGTGAGCACGCCGTTCTCGTAGCTGGCGTGGATCCCGGCGACGTCCAGCCCCTCACCGAGCGTGAGCTGGCGCATGAAGCTGCCGGCCGGTCGTTCCTGGGTCAGCCACTGGGCCTCACTGTCGTCGGCCTGCAGGGTGCGCTCGGCCTTGATGGTGAGGGTGTTGCCGTCCACGTCGAGGTCGATCGAGCCGGGGTCCACCCCGGGCAGGTCGATGTTGACGACGTAGTGGTCGCCGGAGCGGTACAGGTCGAGGGGCATCCAGCGCGGTGCCCGTCCTTGCGACATCGAACCCATGAGCTGGCTGGTCAGCCGGTCCATGTCGCGGAAGGGGTCAAAGACCAGTGCCATCGTTCCCGCCTCCTTGTGTCGACGGCCCGCCACCTCGGCGGACCGGGGTCTCATGGCTGCTCGGGGCGCCGGGGGATCGCCCCCACGTCCCGGCGCCAGCATCTTAGACCTGTCGGCGCAAGGCAATCCACGGTCTTCCGGCCTCCGGAAACGGTCCGGTGCCGCCGGACGCCGGGTCGCTCCCGCACGGAGAGGTCACTCCCGGACGGCGCCCTCGAGCATGCCGGCGATGAAGTGCCGCTGCAGGAAGAGGTACAGCGCCACCACCGGCAGCGCGACGATGACCGCGCCGGCGGCCAGCAGGGTGAAGCCCTGGGTGTACTGGCCCTGGAAGAACGCCAGGCCGAGGGGCGCGGTGCGCAGAGACTCGTCGGTGACCATGACCAGGGGGATGAGGAACTCGTTCCACGTCCACATGAACGTCAGCACGATGAGGGTGACGATGGCCGGGCGGGCCAGCGGCACGAGGATCTGCCAGAGGATCCGCCGGTTGCTGGCGCCGTCCAGCCTGGCCGCCTCGACGACGGCGCGGCTGCTGCTGCGGAAGGAGGCCCGCATCCAGAACGTGCCGAACGCCACCGACTGGGCGATCTGCGGCAGGACGATCGCCCACAGGGTGTCGGTCAGCCCCAGGCTGCGCAGGTCGAAGTAGAGCGGGACCACGATCGCCTCGCTGGGCATCATGATCCCCAGCAGGAAGAGGTAGAACAACGCGGTCGACCCGCGAAAGCGCATGGTGCCGAACGCGAACCCGGACAGGATCGACAGCACCACGCTGACCGCGACGACGGTCACCGACACGGTCAGGCTGGTCCGCAGGTAGGTGCCGAAGTGGCCGATCTGCCAGGCCCGGGCGAAGTTGCCCGGGTGCAGCCCGGCGATGGACGTCGATGCCGTGCCGGCCCCGCTGTCGTCCGGGCCCAGCGCCGAGACGAGGATCGACAGGATCGGGAGCAGCGCGAACACCGCGAACGCGGTGAGGATCAGGTAGTTCGCCGACCGCTCGGCCCGCGGGCTCATCGGGTCGTGTCCCGGTCGCCGATCCGGGTGATGCCGAAGGAGATCGCGAAGATGACCACGGTCAGGCAGACACCGATCGCGGCGGCCGAGCCGACCTGTCCCAGCTCGAAGGCGCGGTGATAGACCTCGTACGACGGCACGGACGTGCTGTTGCCGGGGCCACCGCGGGTGGTGACGTAGACCAGGTCGAACGTGCGCAGCGCGGCGATCACGGTGAGCGTCAGGGCGACGGCGATCTCGCCGCGCACCGAGGGCAGGGTGACCGCGAGGAACTCGCGCAGCGGCCCCGCGCCGTCCAGCCGCGCGGCTTCGTACAGCTCACCGGAGATCCGGCCCATCCCGGCCAGGAGCAGCACGGTGACCAGGCCCGTCTCGAACCACGTGCCGATGAACCCGACCGCCGGCAGGGCGAGGGCGTAGTCGCCGAGCCACCCGCGGGTCAGCGACCCCAGGCCCACCGCGGACAGCAGCGCGTTGAGGGTGCCGTCGGGCGCGTAGATGCGTCGCCACGCCACGGCCACCACGACCATCGCCACGACCTGGGGCAGGAACACGACGGTGCGGAAGAATCCCAGCCCGCGGACCTTGGCCCGGTTGAGGATCGAGGCGAGCGCCAGGCCGACCACCAGGGGCACCACGGCGTAGAAGACCATGAGCACCAGCGCGTGCCCGAACGCCGCCCGCAGCCCCGCGTCGCGCACGACGTCGACGTAGTTGCCCAGCCCCACCCACGTGCCGAGGGTCAGCCCGTCCCATCGGTAGAAGGAGAGCTGGACCGACCGGGCCAGGGGGTAGAGCAGGAACGCGGCGTAGACCAGGAACGCCGGCAGGAGGTAGAGGTAGGCCACCCGGCGCGGCTCACCGGGCGGGCCGCCGCCCCGCTGGCGCGACGGCTGCCGTGCCTCCTCGACGGTCCTGGGGGTCGCGTGCTCCAGGGTCACTGCGGCGCCTAGCCGTTGGTGGAGGAGAAGTCGCCGTAGTCCTTCTGCAACCGTTGCAGGAACTGCTGCGGCGTCGCCTTCTTGGCCAGCAGGTCCTGCAGCCCGGCGCCCAGGGTGTCGGGCATCGTCGGCGTCGCGTAGTCCAGGTAGGGGAGCAGGCCGTCGGCCTTGACCACGGTGCCGAAGGCGGTGAACACGTCCTTCTGCAGTCCGCCGCCGACCTGCTGGGCCGCGGTGTCGGCCACGGGGAGGTTGCCGGTCTTGGTCAGCACCTGCATGGCGTGCGGATCGGTGATGAAGTTGATGTACGCCGCGGCCACGTCGGGGTGGGGGCTCTTGCTGGTGACGGCGAACGGGAGACCGGTGCCACCGGTGGCGACCGGCTTGGCGCCCGCAGCCTGCCCCGGCGGCAGCATGAACCGGACGTCGGAGCCCATGGCCTTCTGCAGGTCGGCCTGCAGCCAGGTGCCGGCGATGAGGAACGCCCCCTTGCCCTTGCTGAAGGCCTGCCACGCCGGGTCGTAGCCCTGGCCGTTGAAGCCGGGCTCGAAGTAACCCTTGTCGACCCAGTCGACCAGCGTCTGGGCCGCCTTGGTGTTCTCCGGCGTGGTCCACGACGCGCCCTGGTGCCCGAACCCGAGCTGGGTGACGGCGTCGGCCGGGGTGGTGCGCCCCTGGACCGTGCCGAACACGTGGATGGCCGGCCACTTGTCGAGGTTGCCGAACATCATCGGCACCTCGCCCTTGGCCTTGACCGCGGCCAGCGCCGACTCGAACTCGGCCCAGGTCCTCGGCGGCTGCACGCCGGCGGCCGCGAGCTTCTTGGCGTTGTAGTAGATCCCGACGACCTCACCGACCTGCGGCAGGCCGTAGAGGCTGCCCTGCCCGAACGTCTTGCCGTCCGGGCTGTACGACGAGTACTGGCGCACCGACTGGGGGTAGCGCGCGTCCCAGCCGTAGGCCTTGGCGTAGGCATCGAGCGGGCGCAGCTGCCCCGCCGTGACGAACGCGCCCATGTCGGAGCGGCCGTTGTTGGCCTCGACCACGTCCGGCGGCTGGGTGCCGCTCAGCGCCAGCCGCAGCGTCGTCTTCAGGTCGTCGAACGAGCGGGAGACCCGCTTGATCGTGACGTTGGGGTACTTCGCCTGGAACTCCGTGTTGAGCTGGCTCATCTGTGCCGCCTGCCCGCCGCGGACCTCCTGGTCCCACACCGTCAGCGTGACCTTGCCGGCCTTGGCCACGTCGGTGCTGACCGTGGCTCCGGGCGTGGGGGTCGAGGCGGTGGAGGAGGTGCCCGAGCCCGGCGCGCACGCGGTCGCGGCGGCGAGGCCCATCACGCCGAGGACCATCAGCAGTCGCGGTCTACGAGGGTTCATCGCGTGCTCCAGGGAAGAAGGGGACAACGGAAGGACAGTACGGCGTGGCCGCCACGGGCCGGCTCACGGGATCACCTCGACGTCGGCGTGGCGGGCGATGGTGGCCGCGGCGCGGCGTACCGCACCGACCGGCAGGGTGGGCACGATCTCCTCGAGGAAGGCGTAGCGACGCATCAGGGAGGAGTGGTAGGAGCCACGCGCCCCGTTGTCGCGCACCGTGTGCCACCAGTCGGCGATGTCGCCCCAGCCCGGGGCGGCCAGCGAGCCGCCGAACTGCTGCACCGCGAGCGCCGAGCACAGCGTGGCGAACGCGACCCGGTCGGCCAGCGGCCAGCCGGACAGGGTGCCGACGACCATGCTCGCCCCGAACACGTCCCCGGCGCCGGTGGGGTCGAGCGCCGGCACCCGCAGCGCCGGCACGTGCGCCTCCTCGCCGGTGGTGCCGTCGATCGCCAGCGCTCCCTGGGCGCCGTTGGTCACCACCGCGAGCGGCACCCGGTCGGCGAGGGCGTAGAGCGCGTCGTGTGCGGTGTCGGTGCGCGTGTAGGCCATCGCCTCGCCGGCGTTGGGCAGGAACGCGTGGCAGGCCGACAGCTGCTCCAGGACGTGGCCGGCACCAGGCGCCGGTGGGGTCCCAGCCCACGTCGGCGAAGACCAGGGCGCCCTCGTCGCGGGCCAGGTCGGCCCACGTCGGCCGGTCGCTGGTCCCCAGCGGCTCGGCCAGGTTGAGGTCGACGAACACGGCCCGGGACCGCGGTGGGCGGCCGATCATCTCGGTGGCCGTCATGGGCGCGTCGTGCCCGTGGGTGACCATGCTGCGGTCCCGGTTGACGGCCATCGAGACGGTCACCGGCGAGTGCCAGCGCTCGAACCGGCGGGACCGCTGCAGGTCCACGTGCTCCTGCTCGGCCAGGGTGCGCCAGCAGAAGTCGGCGTAGTCGTCGTCCCCGAACGCGGCGGCCAGGGAGGTGCGCAGGCCCAGCCGGCTGGAGGCGATGGCCAGGTTCGCGATCCCGCCCGGGCAGGAGCCCATCCCGTCGGCCCAGACCTCGGTGCCGTTGGCCGGCATGCTGTCCAGGCCGGTGAAGACGATGTCGAGGAACACCGTCCCCCACAGGAAGACGTCGAACTCCGGGCCGTCCGGCTCCCGGCGGGCGGCCAGCGGGTCGTAGGTGGACTCGGGGGGAAAGGTCACGAGCGGGGGCTCCAGGGGCGGGCGGCGGCGGGCGGGCGACGCGGCCATAGTGCCCGCTGCGCGCCGCCATGACAAGACAAAACCACGCAAAAGCGCGCAACAATGCGTGCATCTGCGCGGATGTGGCTGCTATCTTCGCGCTGTGAGGCACCGCCGGCAGATCGACATCGTGCGCCAGCTGCGCACCGGTGGCGTCGTGTCGGTCGAGGACCTCGCCCGTGAGCTGGACGTCAGCGCCGCCACGATCCGCCGCGACCTGCAGCAGCTGGACCACGCGGGGGTGCTGACCCGCGTCCACGGCGGCGCGCACCTGAGCGGGCGGACCGGCCTGGACGGCGACCCGGAGCGGCCCTTCGCGGAGGTCGCCGCCTCGCACGCCGCGGACAAGGACCGGGTGGCCCGGCTGGCGGCACAGACCGTCCGCGACGGCGACGTGCTGCTGCTGGACATCGGCACCACGACGATGATGCTGGCCCGCCGGCTGCGCGGGCGCCCCGTGACCGTGATGACCGCGAGCCTGGCGGTCGTGGACGTGCTCCGCGACGACGACCGGGTCGAGCTGGTGGTGCTCGGCGGTGCGTTGCGGCGCCCCTACGAGTCCCTGGTCGGTGTCCTCACGCAGGACGCGCTCGGGCAGGTCCGCGCCGACCGCGCCTTCCTCGGCGCGAGCGGGGTCCGCGCCGACGGGCAGGTCCTGGACACCACCGCGGTCGAGGTGCCGGTCAAGCGCGCCCTCATCGCCGCGGCCGACCAGGTGGTGCTGCTGGCCGACCGGCACAAGCTGCCTGGGACGGGGTCCCTGCGGGTGTGCGCCATGGAGGACATCGACGTGCTCGTGACCAACGACGGAGCCGACCCGGACACGCTCGAGGCGTGCGCCGCGGCCGGCGTGGAGGTACTGCGATCGTGAGACTGGCCATTCTCGGAGGCGGCGGGTTCCGCGTCCCCCTCGTGTACGGCGCGCTGCTGCGCGACACCAGCGAGCGCCGGGTCGATGAGGTGGTTCTCTACGACGTGGACGAGGGCCGCCTCGCCGCGGTCGGGCACGTGCTGCGGCAGATGGCTGCCGGGCGCGAGCAGGCGCCGCGGGTGGCGACCTCCACCGACCTGGACACCGCGGTCACCGGCGCCGACTTCGTCTTCTCGGCGATCCGGGTCGGCGGCCTGGCCGGGCGCACCGCCGACGAGCGGGTCGCCCTCGACCTCGGGCGTGCTCGGGCCAGGAGACCACCGGTCCGGGCGGCCTGGCCTACGGGCTGCGGACCGTGCCGGTCGCCGTCGACGTCGCCGAACGCGTCGCGGCGCTCGCCCCGTCGGCGCCTGGGTCATCAACTTCACCAACCCGGCCGGGATGATCACCGAGGCGATGCAGCAGCGTGCTCGGCAGCCGCGTGATCGGCATCTGCGACTCCCCGATCGGCCTGGGCCGTCGGGCCGCCCGCGCGCTCGGGCTCGACCCGGACCGCACCTCGGCCGGCTACGCGGGGCTGAACCACCTGGGCTGGCTGCGGTCCCTGTCCGTCGGCGGGGTCGACGTCCTGCCGGACCTGCTGGCCGACGACGCCCTGCTGGGGTCCATCGAGGAGGGCCGCCTGTTCGGTGCGGACTGGCTGCGGTCCCTCGGCGCGGTGCCCAACGAGTACCTCTACTACTACTACTTCACCCGCGACGCGGTCGCCTCGATCCGCGGCAGCGCCCAGACCCGGGGCGAGTTCCTGCTCGAGCAGCAGCACGGCTTCTACGACGCGGTGGCCGCGCGCCCGGCCGCGGCGCTGGAGACGTGGGACCGCGTACGCCGCGAGCGTGACGCGACGTACATGAAGGAGGCTCGACACGACGCGGAGGAGGAGCGCGACCCGGCCGACGTGGAGGGCGGCGGCTACGAGGGCGTGGCGCTGGCGATCATGGCGGCCATCGCCCGGGGCGAGCGGGCGGCGATGATCCTGAACGTCCGCAACGGCTCGACGCTGGCGGGTCTGCCGCCCGAGGCCGTCGTCGAGGTGCCGTGCACGGTGGACGCCGACGGGCCGCACCCGCTCGTCGCGGCCCCCCTGGCGGGCCCGATGCTGGGTCTCGTGCAGCAGGTCAAGGCGGTCGAGCAGCTCACCATCGAGGCGGCCCGGAGCCGGTCGGTGGCGCTGGCGACGCAGGCCTTCGCGCTGCACCCGCTGGTGGACTCGGTCACCACCGCGCGGACCCTGCTGCAGGGTTATCGCGCCCGCATCCCCGAGGTCGACGCGCTCCTGCGCTGAGCCCCGAGGCGTGGTCTCGACCGTTGCCGGTGTGGCGGGTGACGGTCCGGCGGGCCGACGCGCTACAACAGGTCCGTGACGGTGCAGCCGAAGGTTCAGAAGCGCCCGGGTGAGCCGCGGCTGCCGGCCGCCTGCGCGGTGCTCGTGGCGATCGCCCTGTACGCGCTGCTGCCCGAGCCGCTCCTGGTCGGTCCGCGACTGGTGGTGCCGGCCCTGGAGCTCGTGTTGTTCGTACCGCTGATGGCCGCCAACCCCCGGCGGATGAACCGGCAGAACCGGCTGCTCCGGAACCTGTCCATCTCGCTCGTCCTGCTCATCGCGCTGGCCAACGGCTCGTCCCTGGTGCTGCTGGTGCTCGCGCTGGTCAGCGGACAGGCGCATGGGGGCACCGCGTTGCTGCTGGGTGCTGCGCAGGTGTGGTTGACGAACGTCCTGGTGTTCGCCCTGGCCTACTGGGAGCTCGACCGGGGTGGGCCGGTCGCGCGAACGGCGACGTCTCGGCCGGGGCTCGCCGCCGCGGACTTCCGGTTCCCGCAGGACGAGGACCACGACGCGATCGACGAGGTCGCAAAGCGGTCCGCAGCGAAGTCGGGGTGGGCGCCGGGGTTCATCGACTACCTCTACGTCTCGGTCACCAACTCCTCCGCGTTCAGCCCCACGGACACGATGCCGCTCTCGCCGCGGGCCAAGATGCTGATGGCCGTGGAGTCCATCTCCGCGCTCCTGCTCTCGATCCTGGTGATCTCACGGGGGATCAGCCTGCTCAAGTGACGGCAGGCGGCCGCGCGATGCGCACAGAAGTCGGTACGACGCCCTAGGTTGGGCGCCATGGCCCGCCCCCACGCCGCTGCCCTCGTCGAGGACGCCCTGCACCGCCGCACCAGCACGCTGCTGCTGGCCCGCGGCTGGCGTCCGCGGACGATCAGCCACACCGGCTACGGCTCGCCCGACTTCGTCCGCGTCCTCGGGCGGGTCGTGCTCAGCCGGCACCAGGACGAGCCGGCCGCCAGTGACGCCCGGGCCAGCCTGCGCGAGCTGTACGGCGCCGAGGAGGAGCAGCGCGGCTGGCGCGCGTTCATCACCGCCCCGGCCATGGGCGTGCCGGTCATCGTGACCGCAGGCGAGCGTCAGGTCCGCACCCGCACCGACCGCAGCGGCTACATCGACGTCCTGGTGCGCTTCCCCGGCCTCGAGCCGGGCTGGCACGACGTCACGATCGACGCCGAGGGGGCCGCGCCGGTGCGCGCCAGCGTGCAGGTCATCGGCACCGACGTCACGTTCGGCCTCGTCAGCGACATCGACGACACGGTGATGATCACCGCCCTGCCGCGGCCGCTCATCGCGGCGTGGAACACCTTCGTGCGGCACGAGCAGGCCCGCCACATCGTCCCCGGCATGGCGCCGCTCTACCGGACGCTGCTGCAGGAGCGCCCCGGCGCGCCGATCTTCTACCTGTCCACCGGCGCCTGGAACACCGCACCCACGCTGACCCGGTTCCTCAAGCGGCACGGCTACCCGGCCGGGCCGCTGCTGCTGACCGACTGGGGGCCGACCAACACGGGGTGGTTCCGCAGCGGGCAGGAGCACAAGCGGGCGGCGCTGCACCGGCTGGCTCGGGAGTTCCCGCAGATCCGCTGGGTCCTGGTCGGCGACGACGGGCAGCACGACCCCAGGATCTACGGCGACTTCGCCCGCGACCGCCCCGAGGCGGTGGAGGCGATCGCCATCCGCGAGCTGACCCCGGCCGAGCAGGTCCTCTCGCACGGCATCCCGGTGTCCAACGAGGAGTTCGCGCCGCGCGTGCGCCGGCCGGTCCCGATCTGCCGTGCCGCCGACGGCTACGGCCTCCTGCACCTCCTGCGCGCCGCCCGCACCCGCTGAGCCCGGCAAACCTGGGGGTTCTGCGGGCCGGGACCCGGCAAACCTGGGGGTTCTGCGGGCCGGGACCCGGCAAACCTGGGGGTTCTGCCGGCCGGGACCCGGCAAACCGAGGGGTTCTGCGGGCCGGGACCCGGCAAACCGAGGGGTTCTGCGGCCCGGGACTGGTGAACCGTGGTTCGCGGAGCCGGGCGTGGGCCAGAATGAGCGGGTGCCGGAGCTGCCCGAGGTCCAGGCGCTCGCTGACTTCCTGCGCGAGCGCACCGACGGCCTTGCCATCGCGGGGGTAGAGCTCGGCTCGATCAGCGTGCTCAAGACCTACGACCCGCCGCCGCAGGCCATGGGTGGCCTGACGGTCACCGGGGTGGCGCGACACGGCAAGTTCCTCGACCTGGACGCCGACGGACTGCACCTGATCTTCCACCTGGCCCGCGCTGGGTGGCTGCGCTGGAGCGACGCGCTCTCTCCGACGCCGCTGCGCCCGGGCAAGTCCCCGATCGCCCTGCGCTGCCGGCTCTCCGACGGCAGCGGCTTCGACCTGACCGAGGCCGGCACCCGCAAGCGGCTGGCGGCGTACATCGTGAAGGACCCGGCGGAGGTGCCCGGCATCGCCACCCTGGGGCCCGACCCGCTCGCCGACGGCTTCGGCGCCGCCGACCTCGCCGCGATGCTCAGCGGCCGGCGCACCCAGATCAAGGGCCTGATCCGGGACCAGGGCTTCCTCGCCGGCGTCGGCAACGCCTACTCCGACGAGGTGCTGCACGCCGCGCGACTCTCGCCGTTCGCCCTGGCCTCGAGCCTGGACGAGGAACAGGTGGCCCGGCTCTACGCCTCCCTGCGCGAGATCCTCGAGCATGCCGTCGGCGTCGCATCGGGAAAGCCGGCCAAGGAGCTCAAGGACGCCAAGCGCGCCGGCATGCGCGTGCACGGCCGTACCGGCCTGCCGTGCCCCGTGTGCGGCGACACCGTCCGGGAGGTCTCGTTCGCCGACTCCTCGCTGCAGTACTGCCCCACCTGCCAGACCGGCGGCAAGCCGCTCGCGGACCGACGGATGTCGCGGCTGCTGAAGTAGGCGGCCGCCGCGCCTCCTCGGAGCGCGGATGGGAGGATTCGGGCCATGGCCTCGATCCCCACGATCTCCGTGCCCGACGTACCCGACCACGCGACGGTCCTCGATGTCCGCGAGGACAGCGAGTGGTCCGCCGGTCATGCCCCCGGCGCCGTCCACGTGCCGATGTCGCAGCTGCCGGCGCGCCTGGCCGACCTGCCCGAGGCGGACGGCGGCAGCCTGGCCGTGGTGTGCCGGTCCGGTGGCCGCTCCGCCCAGGTCGTCGCCTGGCTGACACAGCAGGGGTACGACGTGTCCAACGTCGCCGGCGGCATGCAGGCCTGGGCCGCCGCGGGCAAACCGATGGTCAGCGAGCGCGGCACGGAGCCCACCGTCCTCTGACTATCGGCGTTCTCTTTGATACATCCGACGATCAAGGACCGAACGCGCTCAAGGCGACAACGTGTGTCACTTCGCCCAGAATGACGGCGGCTAAGCGCTCCGAGCCGATGCGTTTGCCAGCAGCGCCGGGTTGCCCGCTGCTGCCACTACCGAAACCCGGTGTTCTCGCCGTCCAAGGCGGTCGCAGCGTCGATAAGATCCGCGAGCTCGCCAGGGCGCATCGTCGTCACTCCATGGCGTTTGGCGGCGTCTTGGACCGCTCGGTCGAGCGTGACGATGACCCACTCGTCAGGAAACAAGTACTCGCCCTGGGCAGCTGCGCGGGCTAAGACGGTAGCGATGAGTCCCGGGTCTGCCGCACCCTTGTTGGCGTACAAATCAACCAGCTCTGTGTCGCCGACCGCGACGTCTGCCATCACAACCCGGACCTGCTCAAGGACCTCGGAAGTCGTCGCCTCGGCCACTGCCGCAAGACGCCTCCGCTCGCTGTGCTCCGACGCCTCGTGCAGCACATCAGCGGTGATGCGGCAATGCTCGGCGAAGAACTCGGTCTTGACCCGTCTACGGGTGAGCGCGATTAGTGCGTTGTTGTCGACAAGGTAGATCCTCCGGTTCATCCGACCTCCGCGCGAAAGTCCGCAATCTGGCTCACGGCGACCTTGTTCAGGAGCACGATTCGCCGGAAGTCGGTCGGGTTGATGTGGCCGGCGTCCATGAGCCCAAGCATCCGCCGGGAGCACTCGATGCCGTTGTACTTCTTCAACGCCCGCACTGGGAGCGGCTGCTTTCTCGGGCCGCCTTGGCTTCCGGGACGGTTCGTCTCGAGCTCGTCCATGAACGCTGAGAAGGTCTCGTAGTCGATCTGCTGCAGCCTCCTAGCGCGCATCACGACCGCGCTCGGTGTCGCCTTGAACCCGTTCGCGGCTTCAACGACCGAATCCAGATCGTTGAACGCGAGAATTCGCATCTCAGCCGTCGGCATCAGCAGTTCTGCTGCTACCTCATACGCTCGCGGAGACTCTTCGTCGCGGGAGTGCCCCTCGTACTTCACCGGCGCGAATGTGCCCTGTGCGATGAGAACCGTGAGCAGCATCAAGGTGAAGACCCGTCGCCCCGCTGGCTCGAACCCTTCCCCTTCGTCACCAGAGGCCAGAAAGATAAACGGCACCCGCTTGTCCTTCAGGGTGATCCCGCTGAACTTCACACCATCCAGAAGCTGCGGCATGTGCAGACGCGTGCTCTGCGAAACCAGAATCTGTTTCGACTCGAGCTGGCCTACGAGAACCTGCAGCGCGTCCTCCTTTGATTTGGGCTTGCGGACAGCAGCAAGGTCCAGCTCCAACGCCTCAGCAATGCGCCTGGCATCCTCAACAACGGGCCTTCGCGAACTCCGGAGGAGGCCAACAAAATCGTTCTCAACCAGAGACTGGTCGTACTGGCGGAGGATCTCCTGCTTCCGCAAGAGGTCTTTCACGATTAACTCGATGTCACCAAGCTCGACCTGGTGGCGCGAGTTCATCGAGAACGATGACTTTGTAAAACCTGCCATCAACTTATCCGTCTTCAGCCTCACCTGTTGCTCCACAACATCCAACGGCGCGAAGAACAACGGGTAGGGACTCTCTGCCTCCCGCGACAGCCTCAGGAATGTCCTGAATGGCATGGACTTGCCCGCCAGGGCGCTGCGTACCGGGGCACGATTCGAGACCACAGAGTTGTGAAACAACGCGTCGAATACCTCATGGTCCACCGATACGCGTTCTCGTCCCAGTGTGAGAAACACCGGCGTTCTTGTCCCAACGTCCACTGAGAGCCCTCCCGTGGCCCCAGTCTGGGCTCCCATTTGGGCTTCGCAACGGGATTCTCTTTGCAAGAGGAAATGCGTGTCGCGGCCGGTTCCGGTTCGGCGCTACCTCGGGCAATCAGCAAACGCGTCCTTCCGTCGCCTGTCGGCGCCGGGAGACGACCGGATCAAAGGTCGGGCGGTCGTACGGCGTGTGGGTTCGCTCCTGCGGGCATTGTGCTGACCGCTGATGCGAGTGGCCTGTTGGCGGTAGTTTGCCCTGTCCAGGAGCGATGAGTCTGGCGGTGATTTCCGGTCTGTACTCCGCACGCATCCATCGCACTCGATTCGGGAGGCATCTTGAAGCTTCTTCTCACGTCCGGGGGCGTCACGAACACGAGCATCCGCGATGCGCTGGTCGACCTGCTGGGCAAGCCGATCGCCGACTCCACCGCCCTCTGCATCCCCACGGCGCAGTGGGGCCACCCGATGTGCGGGCCGGTCTCGGTGCGGGGCTTCGTCAGCGGCGCTGCCCCCGTGGGGTGGCATGACCTCGCTGGAGTGGAAGTCGCTGGGCCTCCTCGAGCTGACCGCGCTGCCCAGCATCGGCGAGGAGCGCTGGGTGCCCTGGGTCCGGGAGGCCGACGTCCTGCTGGTCGACGGCGGCGATGCGACGTACCTGTGCCACTGGATGCGGGAGTCCGGGCTGGCGGACCTCCTGCCGTCACTGCCCGAGACGGTCTGGGTGGGGGTGAGCGCCGGGAGCATGGTGATGACTCCCCGGATCGGTGCCGACTTCGTGGAGTGGCCGTCCGCGCCGGACGACAGGACCCTAGGGGTCGTCGACTTCTCGATCTTCCCGCACCTGGACGTCTTCCCGGACGAACACCATGGCCGAGGCCGAGCGCTGGGCCGCCGAGATCGCGCGGTCCGGCGTACGCCATCGACGACCAGACGGCCATCAAGGTGGCCGACGGCACCGTCGAGGTCGTCTCCGAGGGGCACTGGAAGCTGCTCGGATAGCCGCGGTCAGGCGGGCAGCTCGACCGTCGACACCACGCGGGTCAGGGACGGCCGGACCGGGGTCGAGCTGAAGCCGAACCGCGCCGGCGGGTCGACCGGGGCGAGCCGGCCGAGGTCGGCGCCGTCCCAGCTGCCGGTCATCGACGCGATCCGGTGCAGGTCCCGCGCGCCGTACCACTCCCGGCGCCCGCCGCCCGCGCTGCCGCGGGTGCGCACCCCCGGCAGGACGACGCGTGCGACCGGGTCCACCACCGACGCCCAGGCCGGGCTCGATGCCACCCGCGCGGGCGCGGCGCGCAGCAGCCGCCCCAGCGGCGGGCGCCCCCCGACGGTGAAGGAAAGGGCGAGCGGCCCGGCAGCCACCCGCCATACCGGCCCGTCCACCTGGACGTCGACCGGGACGAGGCGCACCTCGTCGAAGGTGTAGGTCGCCTGCACGAAGTCGGCGACCTGCCGGTCGGGCGCCAGCAGCAGCCGGTGGCCGTCGGCGTGCTCGACCATCACGTCGGCGAACGACCCGAAGGGCGACACCGGCCACGAGCCGAGGACCACGCGGGTGCCGCCGGTCGAGCCGAGCCCCGCGATCGTGCCCTCGAACCGGTGCCGGACGCGGCGCGGGGAGCTCATGGCCGAAACGCTAGCCGTGG
Source organism: uncultured Actinomycetota bacterium (assembly GCA_963696105.1). Taxonomy (GTDB): domain Bacteria; phylum Actinomycetota; class Actinomycetes; order Actinomycetales; family Dermatophilaceae; genus CAVRTM01. The sequence goes on along the minus strand of CAVOIP010000005.1, from coordinate 1,082,419 downwards.
CGTCCGCGACCGGCCACGCCGACCGGTGCTCTCCTGCTCGTGCTCCTGGGCGCCCGCGGCGGTGCCCTCGTGGCCTCCCGCAGCGGAGGCCGGTCGAGGTCCTGGCGGGATGCAGCTGCCCGCAACGGATGCCAGGCATGGTGGAGCGACCACACTCAGCGGTTCCGGCGGGGGGCGGGCACGACCGTCGCCAGGGCACGGATACCGACAGCGCGGGCGAACCCGGGATCCAGCCGGCTCGGAAGCGCTGACGGGGCGCGTGGTCGGGTAGTCTCGCCGCCGGCGTGATCGACCATCGGCACCCGTGGGTGCGGGCATGACCAGGGGGAGCGGCGCGATGACGCAGCGAAGGCCGAAGGCCACCAGTGCGATGGCAGCGCCGGCGGTCCTCAGCCTGGGCCTACTCACCGGGTGCGGCGGCAACGAGGCGGCGCCGCAGGACGCTGCCCCCGCGAGCAGCTCGGCATCCGCACCGGCGACGACCACGCCGTCCAGCCGCACCGCCCCGGCGCCGACCGTGGGCGCACCGAAGCCCAAGCCGGCGCCGACCAAGACCCAGACGCCCCTGTCGCGGTTCGAGGACCGGCCGGTAGTCAAGGCGCTCCGGGTGTTCGCTGCCGTCTCCGGTCGGGCGGTGAACGCCAACAACATGAACTACAAGCCGTGGCTGGCCCTCATGACGCCGTACGCCAGGAAGACGCGGGCGTACTACATCAAAGAGGACTTGGGTTTGAAGTACCCCGGGCCCCTGCCGTTCACGCCGACCGCCGTCTACGTCAACGGCGCCATGGCCACCGTCAAGGCGTGCGTGTGGGTCCAGGGCTGGGGCCTCAACCGCACGACGGGCAAGCCGGCGCGCGCGAAGCAGATCGTCCCCGCCACGTTCTACCTGCGCAAGTCAGCCCGGACCTGGCTGTTCGATGCGATGACAGTCAACCGCTCGTCGTGCTCGGGGGCCAGCGTCCAGGGCCGGGCTTTCTGATGGGACCCGGGCGCCTGACGACGGTGGCGCTCAGCGCCAGGCCACGTGGTGTCGTTTGCCCGCTGCGTCGGCGCCTCCTGCGGCTTGTTCCATGGCGTCAGAACGCGTTGCCTATCGAGAGGACGTGCTGACCCGATGCCGGTGGGTGCGCTGTGCGCTCTGCTCTTCGTCGTCGCAGGTGGTCTGGCCTATGCCGGGCGGGGCCGGTCGATCGTCCTCAAGGGCTTCCCCACGCCCGTTCTGTTCTTCGGCCTGGCGTGGGCCGGTGCGGGCGCCTTGGTCGTCATTCTCTCCAGCCAACTGTCGCAGGCCGGGCACCCGGTCGCAGGAACGTTGCTCGCGCTTCCCGGGGTGGTCAGTGTCCTCGTCTTCCTGCTCAGCTTCGTCTGGATGCCGCGACGCCTGCAGCCACGGTGGTACCGCGACTGGTGCGACCGCGGCCGCAACTACGCGGAATACCCACCCCTCGCACTGCGGTGGCCAAAACGCAGGAACGCACGTTGACCAGGCAGGTCGAGCACGTGGGCGACGAGGCGCGCCGGCTTCGTGACGCGCAGCGGTCAGGCCTGGCCGGGGGCAGGGCCATCTGGCCGGAGTGAGAGTCACGCGGGAAAGTCGTCGGCATCGGCGCGCGCGGCACCCCTGGGCACAGGGTCCGGCGGGCGGCGTCAGGCCAGGGGCTGGGAGAGGTGCCGCACGACGTCTGCGGCCGTCGCCGGGGTCGCCTTCACGGCGTCGACGCCGTTGCCGGGGACGAAGACTCGCACCACCACCATGCGGTCCGGCTCGAACATGACGACCCGTGCGCCCGTGACGCGCTTGCCCTCCCCGTCCATGCCGGGATCGGGGATGACGTAGCCGTCGACTCCACTGAGCGTGGTGGTACGGGGGTCGCTCCGCATCGTCTCCCGTGCTGCCTTGAAGGTCGAGCCGAACGACGCGGCGACCCCGATGCTGAGCAGTGGAAGCGTCTCGCGTCCGGACGGCGTGATGTCGCAGGAGCCGTCGGTGGCGCGCCCCTTCCCGTCAACGGACAAGCTGCCGCGCATGGCGTATGCGCCCTTGCCGAGGAGCGCCGAAACCGCCTGCGTCGAGACGATGTTCTCCGGGCTCTGCTGACGTCCCCTGACCGTGCACCCGCCGCTGATGGACATGGCGTCCTGTCTGCCCGGATGAGGTGTGTCCGAGCACGCCGTCATGGTTGCGAGGGGTCACCGCTACGGAGGTGACCATGAAGCGTTTCACCAGGCGTCTCATGCTGAGCCTCACTCGATGTTGGGGAACTCCTGTTGGTACGTCAGTCTCGTGCGAAAAGGGTTGCCGTGGAGTGCAGTTCAGTCGCCGAGTGCGGTGAGCAGGGCGGCGAGGAGGCCTTCTCGGTCGTTGCTGGGTGCGGTGACGCGGGAGCCGTCGGTCAGGCGCAGCGTGACCAGGTCGCTGCCCATGCTGGTGCCGTAGGCGCCGCCGAGGAGGCGGCCGCGGCCCGGGTCGGCCTGGATGTGCGCGGGGACCTGGATGGTGCCGGCCGACGTGAGGACGCGCTCGCGCAGCGTGGGGGAGGCCTTGGAGGCGAGCATGCGGACCCACGCGGGGTCGATCGCGTTGAGCGGCAAGCGGTCGCGGCCCACACGCAGGGTGTCAGCGGTGATGGTGATGGTGCCGTAGCGGTTCATCGAGTAGAGCGTCAGGCACCAGATGCCTCCGAGGATCGCTACCAGGATCAGCATGACCACCAGGCTCCCGACCAACCGGTCCCGAGTGCGGTGCTCGGTGATGAGGCTGTACGCGATGGCCATGAGGGACAGGACCCCGGGCACCGCCCGGGCTCGACCCGACACCGCACGCCTGCGATAGATGACGCCAGCCATGGGGAGGAGGGTACTGATTGACAGCCTGCGCGGGAAGCGGGTGAGATCCTGCCGGGCGGGGGGCCGGCGGTCCTGGGCGACGGGTCGGCGCCGACCAGCGCGCCATACTGCCGTATCGGTGCGTATTCGGTGGACGCTATAGCCCACGATAGTTTGCGATGGACACCGGCGCAGCCGACGGACGCCCCGCGTGCGTCGCCCCGGACGGCCGTCGTCCCGATGCGGGCGGTACGACGCGTGCGGTCGAGAGGGGCTCGCGCCGCGGCGCGACACGATCGCCGAGTATCGCCATGTCTGCGGTTCACGCTAGAGAGGCCCCATACGCTGCCATCGTGGACCCGATCCGCAACCCCTACGCCCCCGGCGCCGGCCAGCGCCCGCCCGAGCTGGCCGGCCGCGACGCCGCAGCTGCGGGCCTTCGACGTCGTGCTCGAGCGCGTCGCGCGCGGTCGGCCGGAGCGCTCGATCGTGCTCACCGGCCTGCGCGGCGTCGGCAAGACGGTGCTGCTCAACGCCCTGCGCTCGGCCGCGGTGCGCGCGCGGCTGGGGCACCGGCAAGCTGGAGGCGCGCCCGGACCAGACGCTGCGGCGGCCACTGAGCGCGGCGCTGCACGTGGCGGTCCGCGAGCTGGGTCACCCCGCACGGTCAGGCGACGACGGTCGACCAGGTGCTCGGGCGTGATCAAGGCCTTCGCCCTGCGCGAGCGGCTGCCGGAGCCAAGCTGCGCGACCGCTGGCAGCCCGGCATCGACGTCCCGGCGGTCACCGGCCGGGCCGACTCCGGCGACATCGAGATCGACCTGGTCGAGCTGCTCACCGACGTCGGCGGCCTGGCGGCCGACGCGCGGCACGCGGCGTCGCGATCTTCATCGACGAGATGCAGGACCTCGGCCCCGACGACGTCTCGGCGCTCTGCGCGGCGTGCCACGAGATCAGCCAGAGCGGCCTGCCGCTCATCGTCGTCGGTGCCGGGCTGCCGCACCTGCCGGCGGTGCTGAGCGCGAGCAAGTCCTACAGCGAGCGGCTGTTCCGCTACGTCCGGATCGACCGGCTGGACCGGGCCGCGGCCGACCACGCGCTGCAGTCGCCCGCGCCGCGGAGGAGGACGCCGACTTCACCCCCGAGGCGCTGGAGGCGATGTACGCCGCGACCGCCGGCTACCCGTACTTCGTCCAGGCCTACGGCAAGGTCGCGTGGGACGTGGCGCCGCGCTCAGCCCGATCACCGCGCGACGACGTGCGGGTCGCCGCGCCCGAGGCCGAGGCCGAGCTCGCCGTCGGGTTCTTCGGCTCGCGCTACGAGCGGGCGACGCCGGCCGAGCGGGAGTACCTGCGGGCGATGGCCGACGTCGCGGCGGTCGAGCCCAGGCGGCGGCCGACGCACGGCCCGGGTCTGGACGAGACCGAGTCGGTGCCGACGCCCGTCGTCGCCGCGCTGCTCGGACCGCAAGCCGCAGTCGCTGTCGCCGGCGCGCGACGCGCTGCTGAAGAAGGGCCTGATCTACAGCGGCGAGCGGGGCCGGATCGCCTTCACGGTGCCGCACTTCGGCCGGTACCTTCGAGCCAACGGCTGAGGACGTCCGCCGCGACGGCGCACTGCGGGTCCCGCGGAGCTCTGTGGCTGTAGGAGGCCGGGTCCGGCGGTGGCCGAAGACGGCCAGCCGTGCCCGCGCGAACCGGGACGGCAGCGGCCCGGCCGGCCACGGCGGTCAGGACCGGAGGACGGCGTGCCACGGCGCCGTACAGGGCGTGGCCCTAGAGCGGGGTCACCTTCGCGTTGGGCAGGGCGATGGCGATCACCGCGAAGCCGAAGTCGACGTCGATCCGGTGCTCGCTGGCGCTGACGACCTTGCCCAGGCCATGTCGGTCGTGGGTGATCCGGTCACCCACCGCGAACTCGTGAGCATCCGGGGTGGGCTGGGCCTGGAACGGGCTCGATGGCAGAAACCGTCGCTGGGTCGGTGCAGGGGACATGCCTCTAGTGTCGTCCTCTTTGAGCCACCTGTGCGCCCTGGGGCCTCCCGGGGCTCCTCCGGCGTGCTCAGACACGGCAAAACTTCCCCTCGGTGTCGCGCGGTCGAGCCGCAGGAGAGGGGCCCTGGCCACACCATCAGGACGTGCGTGTCCGGATGCGGGCCTCCGGGGCGGTAGACTGGATGCAGCAGCCCGCACAGTTCTGCCTCGGGCTGCTTCTTGATGTCGATCGTCACGCGCCGCTTCCGCATTGCTGCGTCTGCGCCGGGCAGAACGACCCTGTGACTTTTTGGAGCAACCACCTGTGTCTGCTGACACGACTTTCGCCAGCCTCGGCGTGCCCGCCGCGCTGACCACCGTCCTCGATGCCAACGGCATCACCACCCCCTTCCCGATCCAGTCCGCGACGCTGCCGGACTCCCTCGCCGGGCGCGATGTCCTGGGCCGCGGCCGGACCGGGTCGGGCAAGACCTACGCCTTCCTGCTGCCGCTGCTGACCCGTCTCGCGGCCAGCAGGAAGCCGCGCCAGCCGCGCAAGCCGCGCGCGCTGATCCTCGTGCCGACCCGCGAGCTGGCCACCCAGATCGACGCCGCCATGGCGCCGCTGGCCAAGGCGCTGAACATGAAGACCCTCACCGTCTTCGGCGGCGTGGGCCCCAACCCGCAGATCAGCGGGCTGCGCGCCGGCGTCGACGTCCTCGTCGCCTGCCCCGGCCGGCTGACCGACCACATCCAGAGCGGGCACGCCAGCCTGGACGCGGTCGAGATCACCGTCCTGGACGAGGCCGACCACATGGCCGACATGGGCTTCCTGCCCGGCGTGCGGCGGCTGATGGACATGACCCCGCGCGACGGCCAGCGGCTGCTGTTCTCGGCCACCCTGGATGCCGGTGTCGACGTCATCGTCAAGCGCTTCCTGACCAACCCGGTCACCCACAGCGCCGACTCGGCCCAGTCGCCGGTCTCGACGATGGCCCACCACGTGCTGCACGTGAAGGCCGACAACCGCCTGCCGGTCCTGGTCGACCTGACCGCTGCGCCCGGGCGCACCGTGGTCTTCACCCGGACCAAGCACGGTGCCAAGAAGCTGACCAAGCAGCTCAACGCCCTCGGCGTGCCTGCGGTCGAGCTGCACGGCAACCTGTCGCAGAACGCTCGTGACCGCAACATGGCGGCGTTCTCCAGCGGCGCCGCGCAGACGCTCGTCGCCACGGACATCGCCGCTCGTGGCATCCACGTCGACGACGTCAGCCTGGTCATCCACGCCGACCCGCCGATCGAGCACAAGGCCTACCTGCACCGCTCCGGCCGCACGGCGCGCGCCGGTGCCGCGGGCACGGTCATCACGCTGATGACCGACGACCAGGTCCGCGACGTCCGGGACCTGACCCGCAAGGCCGGCATCTCACCGACCACGACCCGCCTGGACGCCGACCACCCGCTGCTGCGGGAGCTGGCACCCGGCGAGCGCACCTTCTCCGACCCGGTCGTGCTTGCCGCGCCGGTGCAGGAGCGCCCGCAGGGCAACCGCGGCCCCGGCCGTGGCTCGGGTCGTGGCGGCGCCCCGCGCACCAACGCCGGCGGCTCCGGCCGTGGCGGTTCCGGGCGCGGTGGCTCCGGCAACGGTGGGCGCCAGGGCGCCGGCCGGGAGGCCGCCGCCGGTGCGGGCGCGTCACGCGCCGGTGGACCCAAGCGCTCCGGTACGGCGCGCACGGGTGGGCGTTCCGGCTCGACCACTGTCTACACCTCGACCTCGGGCGGTGCCGCGGCGTTCTCTGCCGGCACCCGCGCCGGTTCGGGCCGCGGCGGTCGCTGACCCCGTCCCCCTGCGCAGGACGCGTCCGACAGGACGTACGACGTCGCCTTCCCGGTCCGCCGGGGAGGCGACGTCTGCGTTGAAGCGGCCTCCGTGCCCGGCCGGCCTCCGCGGTGTGGTTGGGTCGTCTGGCCAGGAGGTGCCCCCACGGCTCGACAGCACTGTTGGAGGAACGATGTCGGAACCGGCAACGGCCAGCACGGCCCTGCTTCGGTCCTTGACCGCTCAACGGTCCCACGTGCTCGGCATCCTCGAGGGCCTGCCCGATGAGGCGCTGCGGCGACCGGTGCTGCCGTCGGGGTGGACCTGCCTGGGGCTGGTCCGGCACCTCGCCGTCGACGTGGAACGGTTCTGGTTCCGCGCCGTCGTGGCCGGGGAGCAGGTCGGGCTCGAGACCGGGGACGGCGGCTGGCAGGTCCCCCCGGAGACGTCGGCCGAGGACGTGTTCGGCCTCTACCGGCAGGAGATCGAGCTCGCGGACGCCATCATCACGGCGACGCCCCTGGACGCAGGGCCGAGGTGGTGGCCGGAGGACCTGTTCGGCGGCATGCCGGCGATGGACCTGCAGCGGACGGTGCTGCATGTGATCACCGAGACGGCCTGTCACGCGGGGCATCTGGACGTGGTCCGGGAGCTCCTCGACGGCCGGTCGTGGCTGGTCCTGACGGACTGAGTGCTCTCACGGACCCCGGCGCTCCCTCAGGCGCCGGCACCCGGCGTCAGGGCGTGACCCCGGCTGCCGCGGCAGGGCCGGCGGCACGGAAGGCGTCCTCGACCTCCTCCCGGCTGACCTCCTCCAGCGACGCGTGCCGCCACCGTGGCGCATGGTCGCGGTCGACCAGGACCGCCCGCACACCCTCGACGAAGTCGGCGCTGCCCATCAGCGAGGCGCCGAGGACCCGGTCCTGGTCGAGCACCTGCTCGAGCGTGGTCATGCCGGCCGCTCGGCGGAGGGCTTCGAGCGTGACGGCGACCGACAGCGGGGACCGCTGGGCCAGCAGGGCCGCGGCCTCCCCAGCCGCGGCAGAGCCGTGGGCGTGCAGCGCCTTGAGGACCAGGACGGGGTCGTCGCCGGCGTAGCAGTCGTCGATCCACCCCCGGTGTTGTGGCAGCTGGGGCTCCCCCTCCCGGCGCAGGGCATCGACGACCTCCGGTCCGGCCCCGTCGGCCAGCGCCCCGCGGATCGCGGGCAGGTCGGCACGGTCCACGAGGGCGTCGGCCAGGCCCAGGACGACCGCGTCGGCACCCCCGACGGGGACGCCGGTCAGGGCCAGGTGGGTGCCGAGCTCGCCCGGCGCGCGGGACAGCAGGTGCAGCGCCCCCACGTCGGGGAAGAAGCCGATCGCCGTCTCCGGCATGGCGACCCGCGACCGCTCGGTGACCAGCCGCAGGCTCCCGTATGCCGAGATGCCCACGCCACCGCCCATCACGACGCCGTCCATGAAGGCGACGTACGGCTTGGGGTAGTGGTGGATCGTGGCGTTGAGCGCGTACTCGTCGGCCCAGAACGCCAGGACGTCACCGGTGCCGGTCAGCACGGCCTCGCGGATGGCGCGGACGTCGCCGCCGGCACACAGCCCGCGGTCCCCGGCCCCCTCGATGGACACGGCCGTGACGGCGTCGTCCTCGGCCCAGTCCTCCAGCTGGGCGAGGATTGCCCTGACCATGGGATGCGTCAGCGCGTTGATGGCTCCGGGCCGGTTGAGCCGGATCCGCCCGAGCCGGCCCTGGCGGGCGAAGAGGACCTCCTCGGTGTCGACCCGGCCCGGCCCGAACTGCACGTCGTCGCTGGTCATTCGCGCGATCCTGCCACAGCGTCAGCGCCGGTCAGCCACACCGCCGTGGGGCTGGGTGCCGCTCAAGGGTGCTCAGGGTGCTCCCCGGGCGCGCAGCGCGGTCCGCGGTCACGGCGTGCGGCGGGCGATGAGGAGGGTGGTGTCGTCCGGGGCCCGGCCGGGCGTGGCCTGGAGCAGGCCCTCGCCCCAGGTGGCCAGGTCGCCGGTCAGGTCGGCGCCGGCTGCCGCAAGGACGTGGGCGATGCCCTCGGTGAGCGAGGCGTCGCGGCGCTCGACGAGGCCGTCGCTGAACATCACGAGGCTGGTCCCGGGCGCCAGGACGAGGTCGAACGGCGGCACGGTGACGGCCACGCCGACCCCGAGCGGTGGTCGGCCGGGGACGGGCAGCTCACGGAGGTCGCCCGGGCCGGCGAGGATCGGCTTGGGTGCCCCGGCGCGGGCGATCTGCACGTGGCCGGTGTCGACCTCCAGCAACGCGACGAGCGCCGTGACGAGGGCGTCCGGGTGGAGGTGGAGGACCAGGGTGTCCAGCCGCTGCAGGACCTGCGCCGGCAGGGCACCCGCCATGACGTACGCGCGCAGGCTGATGCGGATCTGGGCCATCGTGGCGGCGGCCGCGATGCCGTGCCCCGCGACGTCGCCGAGCACCAGCGCCACGTGCCGGCCGTCGGGCAGGGGAAGCACGTCCCACCAGTCCCCGCCGAGGTAGCCGCCGTGGGCGGGCCGCAGGTCGGCGAACAGCTCCAGGTGGGGGATGGTCGGCAGCGCACTGCTCCCGAGGACGTCGTGCAGGTCGGAGAGGACGGTCAGCTGCTGTTGCGACCGGCGGGTCAGGGTCGCGGCGACGGTGGCCCCGAGCCGCTGCGCCGCGTCGACCTGCCAGCTGCGCCACGGCAGCGACCGTCCACTCACCACCTCGCGCCATCGGGCGAAGGACCTGCGCGGGCCCAGACGGGGCGGTCCGTTGTCGCTGGGGGAGGTGGTGTGCGCGCGGGGGTCGCCACCCCAGTAGACGGCGCGTTCGACCTCCGTGCGGAGCCAGAGCAGCCAGGAGTCGCCGCCGTCGCGCACCAGCATCGCCCCGGCGGCCTCCTCGGAGCCCAGGGCAGGGTCCACTCCCACGAGGTGGTCGGTGCTCCACGGCCCGTCCCCCTCGTCCGGCAGGAGGCGGACGATGCGGCGCACCGTGGCGTCATCGGGGGTGAGGCCGAGGTGCAGCAGCCGGTCGCCGGTGGCGAGCACGACACCGGTCGCGTCGGTCAGCCGCAACAGCGTCGCGGAGTCGTCGGCGAGCGCGTCCAGCGGCGGTCGCGGGTCGCGGGCCAGGTGCTCGGTCAGCCGGGCCAGGTCGGCGGCGCTGCCGGTGCTCTCGGCCCGGTCGTCCGCGGCCTGCCGGTCCCGGAGCAGCTGTGAGGCGGTCCGCCCGACGAGCTCCGCCGCCCAGCGGGCGTCGTGGGAGGGGCAGCACGGACCGCTGTAGTGGTGGCACGCGACCATCCCCCACAGCCGGCCGTCCTGGATCAGCGAGACCGACATCGAGGCCCTGACGCCCATGTTGGTGAGGTACTCGATGTGGACCGGTGAGACGCTGCGCAGCCCCGCCAGCGACAGGTCGAGCGGCTCCTCCCTGCTCGTCCGTGCCGCGGACACCAGGGGGCTCGGCTGGTAACCGACGTCCGCGATGACCCGCGTCCAGCTGGTCGTGTAGAGGCGCCGGGCCTGCGCCGGGATGTCGCCGGCCGGGTAGTGCAGGCCGAGCAAGGGCTCGAGGTCCTCGCGCCGGTCCTCGGCGATGACCTCGCCGTTCCAGTCCTGGTCGAAGCGGTAGACCATCACCCTGTCGTGGCCGGTGAGGTTGCGGATCTGGGCCGCCAGGGCCCCGGCCAGACCCACCACGGTCGTCGTCGCGGCGAGGTGGGTCAGCGCGGCCCGGGTGGCCCGGGTGGACTGCTGGGTCGCGGCGACGTCCCGCAGGTCGGGTTCGACCTCGACCACGAGCAGCCCACCGCTGCGGTGCATCACCGCCTCGACGGCCTGGCCCACCCAGGCTCCCCGGCCGACGCCACGCTCGAGCCGGAGCGGGACGCCGGCAGCCTGGACCTCGGGCGCCGCGTCGGTCACGTGCCGCCGGACCGCGTCGGCCGGCCCGTCCCCGAGCACGGCGGACAGTGGCGCGCCCAGCAGGTCCGCGACCGCCCGGCCCAACAGCGCCTCGGCGTTGCGCGACACGACCGCGACCCGCCAGTCGGTCTCGTCGACGGCCAGCAGCACCCCGTGCGGCTGGATCGACCCGGGGAGGTGGATCGGCTCGGTCTCGCAGTTGGCGAGGTCGACCTGGGTGTCGGCAGCCATCACCAGGCCTCCCTCGCCGCGGACCACCCGGGTGCGCAGTTCCGCCGCGGCGCGGCGAGCCAGGCAGCGACCGCCTCGAAGGTGGCGGCCGCCCAGCGCGCGCACTCCTCCGCGCGCCCGGGCGACAGGGCGTCGATGGCCCGGGCCGTCTCCCGCCAGCGGGCCGGCGCCCCGGCCTCCCCCCGGAGCGAGCGGCACGCCGCGGACGGGACGCCCGCCGCGATCGCAGTCCGGCGGATGACCGCTCCGCCGAGCGTGGCGCCGTCCAGCACGTAGAGGACACCCCACGCCTGCGTCGGTGTGGTCGGCAGCGAGCACCCGGGACACCGGGGGACTGCCGCCACCTGCGCCGGGGTGCGCCCGATCGCCCGCAGGTCGGCCCGGATCAGGTGGGCCCGGCGCCGCGGTGGCCAGCTGACCTCGAGGTCGCCTGCGAGCCAGAGCCGGTCGAGAGCCGCCTCCAGCGGCAGGTGCAGCCCGAGCAGCCGCTCCAGCAGGTGCGCGTGCCGTACGGCGTCCCACGGTCGCGCGACGAACCCTGCCTCCAGGTGCCCGTGGCTGTGTCGGGTCGCCTCGCGGACCACGGCCAACCCGGATGCCGACGACCTGCCAACAGGTGGCACCTGCACGAGTCTCATTCTACGGCGGACCTTTTCGCCGGGAGAGGGCTTCGGTCGAGCCGCGCGGTGAAGGCGCGCTGGTTAGGTTGGGGACATGGACCGACCCGTGCCCGAGGTGAGCGTGGACGCGCTCGGGGCGGCGACACCGCCGGCGGCGCGGGCGGCGTACGGGCCGCAGCGGTGGCTGCTGGAGGACCTGTGGTCGCTGGACCTGCCGCGGGTGCGGCTCGCGCTGCCGGAGCTCACCTGGATGCTGGACCTGCCGCTGTGGCCGCGCGACGGGGTGCGCTTCCAGGTCTCGCCCCGTGAGGTGCTCGGGGAGCCCGAACGCTTTCCGCACCACGCCCGCCGGATCGACGAGGCGGACCTCAGCCGGCCCATCCACGTGACGCGCCGCGACCGGCGCTGGACCGTGCTGGACGGCTCGCACCGGCTCGCGTCCGCGGTCCGCCGTCGGGACACCGCGATCGACGCGTGGCTGGTCTCCGAGGCCGACCTGGCCGCCATCGCCCGCTGAGGCGCGCCCGCCAGTGCGGCTGTGCCGAGGCGAGGCCCTAGTCGGCGGGATGCCCTGGGGTGCGGGATCCAGCGCCGGGATGCTCGGCGAAGGCCGGTCCGGCCCGGCGTGCCCACCAGACGGCGCAGAGAGGTGCGCCCCATTCTGAGGGGTGGCGCGACCCCCGGTGGCTTCCGTAGGTTCTCAGTGCGTGCCCCGCTCCCGAGACCCCCTGCTCAGGGAGCGGGGCACGCGATGGTGAGAAAGGGGGACCGGGTCGTGGGGACGCCCCCCGGTCCGGCCGTCCGCGCAGTGGGTGCCTACCGTTGACGAGATGACCTCTGCCCCCGCCGCTTCCCCGACCGCCCTCGTCGTGGGAGCCACCGGCATCGCCGGTCGCGCCCTGTGCGAGGAGCTCCTGCGCCACGGCTGGACCGTCCTGGGGCTGTCCCGCCGGGCTCCCGTCGAGCTGCCCGGCGTCACGCCGGTGCTGGCCGACCTCACCGACGCCGCCGCGCTGGCCGCCGCCCTGGGAGCGCACGCACCGACGCACGTGTTCATCACCGCCTGGGCGCGCCAGGCCACCGAGGCCGAGAACATCGAGGTCAACGGCGGCATCGTGCGCGACCTGCTGGCCGCGGTGCGGCCGGCCGGGTCGGTGCGGCACGTCGCCCTCGTCACCGGCCTGAAGCACTACCTCGGGCCGTTCGAGGCGTACGGCGCCGGGAACGTGCCGGACACCCCGTTCCACGAGGACGAGCCGCGCCTGCCCTACCCGAACTTCTACTACGCCCAGGAGGACGAGCTCTTCGAGGCGGCCGAACGGCGACGGGTTCACCTGGAGCGTGCACCGCGCGCACACCGTCATCGGCTACGCCGTGGGCAACGCCATGAACATGGGCGTGACGCTCGCCGTCTACGCGGCGCTCTGCCGCGAGACCGGCCGGCCGTTCGTCTTCCCCGGCTCCCGGCAGCAGTGGGACGGCGCTGACCGACATGACCGACGCCGGCATCCTGGCCGAGCACCTGCAGTGGGCGGCCACCACCCCGGCCGCCCGCAACCAGGCCTTCAACATCGTCAACGGCGACGTCTTCCGCTGGCGCTGGATGTGGCCGCGCCTGGCCGAGGCCCTCGGGGTCGAGCCCGTGGGGTTCGAGGGTGCGCCCCGACCGCTGGAGGACCAGATGGTGGGGACGGAGCCGGCGTGGACCGCTCTGGCTGAGCGCGAAGGGCTGCGGGAGAAGGACATCGCTCGCGTCGCCTCGTGGTGGCACACGGACGGCGACCTGGGACGCGACATCGAGTGCCTCACCGACATGACACGCAGCCGCGCCGCCGGGTTCACTGGCTACCGCGCCACCCTGGCCAGCTTCCTCGACCTGTTCGCGCGGCTGGACCGCGAGGGCGTCGTCCCGGCGCCCTGACCACCGGAGGGGGCCGTACGGGGCTGACCCGGTCGGGGGCCGGACCTCGCGGACGCCGCGGACGACGGTGTCAGGCGGACTCGAGGGCGAGCAGGCGCTCCTTGGCGGCCAGCCCGCCGGCGTACCCGGTCAGCGCCCCCGAGGAGGCCACCACGCGGTGGCAGGGCAGCACCACGCAGAGCGGGTTGGCGCCGAGGGCGGCGCCCACCGCCCGCGACGCGCTGGGGCGCCCGATGCTGCGGGCCAGCGCGCCGTACGTCGTGCGCTCGCCGTAGGGGACGCTCTCGCGCAGCCCGGTCAGCACGACCCGCTGGAACGGCGTCGCGAGCGCGAGGTCGACGCGCAGGTCGAAGGTCCGCCGCTCGCCCGCCAGGTAGGCCGCCAGCTCCCGGCGCACCTCGTCCAGCGCCGCGGGCTGGCGCAGGACGCGCGGGGAGACCGCGCGGGCCAGCCGCTCCAGCCACAGCTCCTCGGTGGCGCCGGGCAGCAGGAAGGCCGAGGCCACGAGGTCACCCGCCGCGGTGCGGGCCAGCAGCATCCGGCCCACGGCGGTGTCCTCGACGACGTAGGAGACGTCGGAGGCGGGCAGGACCGGTGGGCGCACGACCGGGTCGAAGGCGACCAGCCGGGTCGCGAGGTCGGTGGCGTCGGAGCTCATCATGGAACGGCCTTCCTCAGGGTGGACAGGGCGTCGCTGACGAGCCGGCGGCTCATCGTGGGGCTGGTGCCGAGGACCCGGGCGATGCCGGGGTGGTCCAGGTCGGCGACGTACTTCAGGACCACCGCGGTGCGTTGGCGCTCGGGCAGCGCCGCCACCCGCGTCCACAGCAGCTCGTCCGGCCGGTCGGCGTCCGGGCCCGCGGTGACCCGCGGCCGCCGGGACGCCGCCGCCAGGTCGGCCACGTCCTCGGCCGGCACCGCCCGGCGCGCCCGGCCGCGGTGCGCGTCCATCGCGCACCGGGAGGTGATCGTGAGCAGCCAGCCGCGCAGGTTCGCGCCGGAGCGCAGCGAGGGGTAGGCGGCGAGGGCCTGGGTCCACGCCTGCTGGGCCACGTCGTCGCCGTCCACCGGGCCGGCCAGGGCGTGCGCGACCCGGGCGACGTCACGCCAGTGCGCGTCGACGAGGAGCTGGAACGGGGGCAGGGTCACAGGAGGTCAACGCCGCGGCGTCGGCCGGTGTGAGCGCAGGGCCGGTCCACAGGTGCCACTATGCCCGCATGAGCCAGCAGCCCGACCCCCCGCCCGAGGCGCCGGCGCGGTCCGGGCCGCTGACCGGCCTGCGCGTCGTGGAGATGGCCGGGCTGGGGCCGGCACCGTTCGCCGCGATGGTGCTGGCCGACCTCGGCGCCGAGGTGCTGCGCGTCGACCAGCCGGGTGGCCCGGGGCTGCAGGTGGCCCCACCGGCGTACGACGTGCTGACCCGTGGCCGCCGCAACGTCTGCCTGGACCTGAAGGACCCGCAGGCCCGGGAGGTGGTCCTCGACCTCGTCGCGCGGGCCGACGTGCTCCTCGAGGGCTTCCGGCCCGGGGTGATGGAGCGGCTCGGGCTGGGCCCGCAGGACTGCGAGGCGGTCAACGAGCGCCTGGTCTACGCCCGGATGACCGGGTGGGGCCAGGACGGGCCGCTCGCCGGCACGGCCGGTCACGACATCACCTACGTCGCGGTGACCGGCGCCCTGCACGCCACCGGCCGGGCCGGCGGCCCGCCGCAGGTCCCGGCGAACCTCCTCGGCGACTTCGGCGGCGGCGCCATGCTCTGCCTCGTCGGCATCCTCGCCGCGCTGCAGGAACGGCATGCCAGCGGCCGCGGCCAGGTCGTGGATGCCGCGATCGTCGACGGCACCGCGCTGCTGACCGCCCAGCTGCAGGGTCTGGTGGCCGCGGGGGTGTGGGAGCCAAGCCGCGGGGTCAACCTGCTGGACACCGGGGCCCCGTTCTACGACGTCTACGCCACCGCCGACGGCCAGCACGTCGCGGTCGGCGCCCTGGAGCCGAAGTTCTACGCGGCCCTGCTGGAGGGGCTGGACCTCGCGCCGGAGGACGTCCCGGACCGGGCGGACCCGAGCCTGTGGCCGCGGCTGCGGACCCGGCTGGCTGCAGCGTTCGCCGGGCGCACCCAGGCCGAGTGGGTGGAGGTGTTCGCCGACCTCGACGCGTGCGTCGCCCCCGTGGTCCCGCTGGACCGGGCACCGCAGCACCCGCACCTGGCCGCGCGGGCGGCGTACACCCGGGTGCAGGGGGTGACCCAGCCGGCGCCGGCGCCGAGGTTCTCGCGGACCCCGGGCGCCCTGTCGACCCCGCCCGCGGCCACCGGCCAGGACACGCGAGCGGCCCTGCGTGAATGGGGCCTGAACCCCGAACGAATATCGGACCTGCTCGAGCGGGGCGCCGCGCGACAGGCCTGAGCGGCAATGCCACGATGGAGGCGTGCGTTCAGCCATCGTGCCCACCTCTGCGCAGGTCCCCAAGATCGTGGCCCACCGAGGATCCAGCAGGGACGAGCCGGAGCACACGCTCAAGGCCTACCGGCGTGCGATCGACGAGGGCGCCGACGCCCTGGAGTGCGACGTGCGGCTGACCGCCGACGGGCACCTGGTCTGCGTCCATGACCGGCGGGTCAACCGGACCTCCAACGGCGTGGGTCGCGTGTCCACCCTCGAGCTGGCCACGCTCGAGGGCCTGGACTGGGGCTCGTGGAAGAAGGCGCACGGGCCGACGAGGTCGAGATGCCCGATCGTGACCGCAAGAAGCTGCTCACGCTGCGCCACCTGCTGACCACGGTGATGGACAGCGGCCGGCCGATCGGGCTGGCGATCGAGACCAAGCACCCGACGCGCTACGCCGGCCAGGTCGAGCGGCAGCTGGCCCGCGTGCTGGGCGAGTTCGGGCTGGACCGGACGCCGGCGCCGGGACGCCCGTCGGGTGCGGGTGATGTCGTTCTCCCAGCTGGCGACCCAGCGGATGCGCCAGCTCTGCCCCGAGGTGCCGCTGGTCTTCCTCGTGGAGAAGGGCAGCCCGACGATCATCCGCTACCGCGACGGGGGGCTGCCCAAGGGCGTGCGGACCGTCGGGCTCGACATCGAGATCCTGCGCGCCACGCCTCAGGTGGTCCGCCGCCAGCACGAGCGCGGGCACCAGGTGTTCGTGTGGACCGTCGACGAGGCACCTGACGTCGACCTGTGCCTGCGGCTGGGCGTGGACGCCATCATCACCAACCGGCCGGCGTTCGTGCGGGACCACGCGGGCCGGCGTCCGTGACGGCCGGGGCCTGAGCGACTAACGTGCGCGATGGTGGCAGATGTCGCAGATTGTCCACCCTGGCAAGGAGGTTCCAGAGGGGATGACGGCACGAGCACGGTCGGGCCCTGAGAGCCGCACCCCGGCGCAGGTCTTCCCCGGCGTGCCCGGCAGCGGCCAGGCCCGCACGGTACGGGTGCCGTGGGCCTCCTCCGCGGTGCCCGGCATCCGCCGGACCATCGTCGCCGACCTGGTCGTGCGCGGGGTCTCCGCCGAGATCATCGACGAGGCCGAGATCGTCGTCTCCGAGCTCGTGGCCAACGCCATCCGCCACGCCCGCGCCCTGCCCGACGGCACCGTGCGGGTGCACTGGAAGGTCAAGAACGACCAGGTCGAGGTGGAGGTGTCCGACGGCGGCGGCCCCACCCAGCCGCGCCCCGCCCCCCGCTCGGCCTGGACTGCGGCCGGGCGCGGGCTGCGGATCGTGCGCAGCCTGGCCCACGAGTGGGGCGTGCAGGAGGACCGCGGTGGGCGCACCGTCTGGGCGGCGCTCGGCGGCCCGTCCCGGCGGCGCAGCACCTGACCGCCCTCGCCGCACCGACTTGCGGTCCCTGCGCCGGACCGGCCCTGCCCGGCGGCCGCCGGCCGTGCGGCCGGCACCGTCTAGGGTGACTGCCCATGGGCAAGGCATCCAGGCGCCGTACGGCCGGTCGTGAGCAGCAGGGGTCCTCGCGGGCCGTCAAGGATCCCGGCGCGCAGCCGGCGCCGTTCGTCGCGCGGCCGTTCGCCGGACTGCCCGGGGAGACCGACTGGGTCGCGCTGCGCGAGGTGGTCCCCGCCGCGACCGCGACCGTGCGGCTGGCCCCCGGTGCGGTGCCGCGCGAGGCACCGCAGGCCGCGACCGTGGCCACCGTCCTGCCCCTGGCCTGGTCCGGCCTGCGCCGGGTCGACGGCGAGGTCCTGGTCGGGCTGCAGTCCGGCACGACCACCGGCGACGCCAGCCGCGACCTGGCCCAGGTGCTGCTGGCGACCGCGGCCGCCGAGCCGGGCACCCCGGTCCCCGCCACCCCACTGGCCACCGCGGGCACCCCACGGCTGCAGGACCTGCTCGACCTCGAGGCGCCGTTCGAGGTCACGGTGCACGAGGGCTTCGACTTCTGGGTGACCGACGCCGAGGAGCTCGACGCGGAGGGCAAGGACTCGCTCGAGCGGGCCAACGCCTCGGCCATCCCGACGAGCAAGCTGCACGCAGCCGACTCGGCGTACTGGTGCCGCATCGGTGAGCGCACCCACCTGCGCTGGGTGCTGCCGCACGACGAGGACGCCGCGACCGACGCCCTGGCCCGGCTGCACGCCCGTGGCGCCAGCGCGATCGGCGACAGCACCCGGCTGCTGGGCGCGTTCCGCGCCTGCGGCCTGCTCGTCCCCGTCTGGGAGCTGGACGCGACGCTCGAGGCCTCGGCCTACGAGGAGGCGGTGGCCGAGCTGGCTGCCCGGTTCGCCGACGCGCTCGCGGTGGAGGGGCCGCTGACCCCGGAGGAGCGGCGGGCCCGCGCGGGCCTGCTGAGCCGACAGATCACCCTGCGCTGACCGCCATGGACGTCCCCGCCGGGTCCGTCGTGGCCGTGATTCCCGCCAAGGACGAGGCGGAACGCATCGGCGCGACCGTCGCTGCGGCGGCCGGCCTGCCCGGCGTCGACCTCGTGGTGGTCGTCGACGACGGCAGCAGCGACGACACCGCCGAGCTCGCCCGCGCCGCCGGAGCCGTGGTCGCCCGCCACCCCCGCAACCGCGGCAAGGCCGCGGCGATGACCACCGGCGCCCGGATCGCGGGCCTGCACGACCACGCGCTGCCGGCGGCGTCCGGGCCGCGGCACCTGCTCTTCGTCGACGCCGACCTCGAGGCCAGCGCCGCCCACCTCGGGGTGCTGGTGCCGCCGGTCGCCTCCGGGACGGCCGACATGAGCATCGCCATCCTGCCCCCGCAGCGCACCGCCGGCGGGGGCCACGGCTTCGTCGTCCGGCTCGCGCGCGACGGCATCGCGAGGCTGACCGGCTGGCGCGCGACGCAGCCGCTGTCGGGCATGCGCTGCCTGAGCCGGGCCGCGTTCGACCGGGCGAGCCCGCTGGCCCGCGGCTGGGGCGTGGAGGTCGGGCTGACCGTCGACGTGCTGCGGGCCGGCCTGCGCATCGTCGAGGTGCCCTGCGAGCTGCACCACCGGGTCTCGGGTCCGGGGTGGCGCGCCCAGCTGCACCGCGCCCGGCAGTACCGCGACGTGTGGCTCGCCCTCACGGCCCGCCGGCTGCGGCGTGCCCCGTCGCAGGCGCCTGCGGTGACCGGCCGCGCCTCGTCGGGCCGTGGCGACCGCTGACCCGGCGCCGCTCCGCCCGTCGACGGGCTGGCTGCGTGTCCGCCCGGTCGCGCTGGCCGCCTCCTTCGCCCTGCTGCTGCTCGTCGGCGTCGCGGCGCCGTCCGCGGCGCGCCCGGGCCTGGGCCCTCGCGGGTGGGCGCCGGGGGACCTGCCACTGCACCTGTCGTCGGCCACCGTCACCGCGGCTCTCTGGACGGCGTACCTGCTCGGCGGTCTCGCGGTCCTCGCGGGCCTGGCCGGACTGCGCGGCGGCCGGGAGCGGCCGCAGGTTCCCGCGGGCTGGGTCTGGCCGCTGGCGCTGGCGGCGCTGGCGCTGCTGACCGCGCCGTTCGGGTCCGCGGACCACACCAACTACGCGGCGTACGGGCGCATCGCGGCCCAGGGCGGCGATCCGTACGTCGTGCCGCCGGTGACCTGGCACGGCGGCACGGACCCGGTCACCAGCGCGGTCGAGCCGCCCTGGACGAGGACGCCGAGCATCTACGGGCCGTTCGCGACCCTCGTCCAGGCCGGGTCCTCGCTGCTCGGCGGCGACAACCTGCGGCAGACGGTGTGGGTGGGCCAGGTGGTGGTCGTGGCCGCCTGGCTGCTCGTGCGGTGGCTGCTGCTGCGGGCCGCGGAGAACCCCGCCGCGGCCGGCCGCGTGGACGTGCTCTGGACCGCCAACCCGGTCGTCTTCGGCGTCGGGGTCCTCGGCGCGCACCTGGACCTGCTGGCCACCGCGCTGGCCCTGGCCGCGATCGTCCTCGCCGCCCGCCGGCCGTGGGCGGCGGGGCTGCTGCTGGGCGCCGCCCTGAGCACGAAGGTGACGTACGGCGTCGCGGGCG
This sequence comes from uncultured Actinomycetota bacterium, assembly GCA_963696105.1. Lineage (GTDB taxonomy): Bacteria > Actinomycetota > Actinomycetes > Actinomycetales > Dermatophilaceae > CAVRTM01. The sequence goes on along the minus strand of CAVOIP010000005.1, from coordinate 1,062,655 downwards.
TGGCCATCCTCTGGTCGTGGCGGGAGCTGGACCGGCGGGCCGCGCTGGCCCGCGCCGGGGCCCTGGTCGTCGGCGCCGCGGTCGTCGCGGTGCCGCTGCACCTGGCGGCCGGGCCGCACGTCTTCGAGCAGCTGCAGCGCTCGCGCCGGTCGGTGTCGCTGGCCACGCCCTGGCGCCCGGTGGTCGAGGTGCTGACCGGGCCGCTGCCGGCGGCGACCGTGCGCACCCTGGTCTCCGTCGCCGCCGTCGCCGTCATCGTCGCGCTGGCGGTGCTGCTCGCCCGCGTCGCCGGCTCCGCCGCCCCCACGCCGACCGGGTCGGCCCTGCGGGCGACGTTCGTGCTGACCACGGCCTACGCGCTCGCGGCGCCGTACTCCCTGCCGTGGTACGACGTGCTGACGATGGCGACGCTGCCGGCGCTCGCGGCCACCCCGCTGGACGAGCTGCTCACCGCCCGCTGGGTCGTGGTGACCCTGGCCTACGTGCCGGGGCGGGTGGTGGCGATGAGCGCCGGGGTGGAGGCGTTCACGCTGGCGGTGCGGCGCTCCGTCGCGCCGTACGCCGGATGGCTGGTCTGGGCGGTGGTGGCGTGGCTGGCATGGCGGGCGTGGTCGAGCCGTCGGGGCTCGTCTCGTCCAGCAGCGTCCGCACGCTGAGGGCGATCACCAGCGGCAGGGCGAGGGTGGCCCCGACGGCCGGGATGGCCGTGCCGGAGTCGTTGGCGGCGAAGCCGATGAGGAAGAGCACGAGCAGCGACACGAGACCCGGGCGCAGCAGCGGTGCCCGCTCGTAGGCCCGGTGCAGCCCGCGGGAGCCCCACGACGTCGGGCGGGCGAGGATGTAGATGACGAAGACCAACCCGAGCGGGACCAGCAGGGTCAGCGTGCTGCTGGTGAGGATGTCCCAGTTCTGCTTCGCCTTGCGCAGGATGATCGTCGCGGCGCCGCCGTCGATGGCGGTCTGCACGAACCGGCCCAGGTGCGAGCGCGACTCGGCCGGGCGCAGCCAGTCGGCGAAGCCGATCGCGACCAGGAACAGGACCGTGCCGCCGCCGATCAGCAGCGCCCGCCGCCAGGTCAGCCGCACCCCGGCCACGGCCAGGACGAAGAAGGCGAGTGCGGGCAGGAACGCCGGGGGGCCGCCGAAGTCGCTGCCCCAGGCGGGGGAGGCGTCGACGACCACGCCGGCCATGCCGATCGCGATGACCGCGCCGACGGCCACCGGACGGCGGCCGGCGCGCACGAAGTGGTCGGCCACCGCGATGCACAGCATGAGGGTGGCGGTGGCGAACAGCGCGAAGGTCACGTTGCCCATGCCGTAGAACCGGCCGCCGACCACCGGCTGCAGCCCCATCAGCGAGGACAGCTGCAGCCGGGAGCCGGTCATCACGTCGGCAGCCAGCACGAGCATCGTGGCGGCCGAGACGACCGCGGGCGGCCCGAACAGGGAGCGGCGCCACGGCCCGAGCAGGGCGATCGCGGAGATGACCGTCACGAACAGCGCGACCGAGGCGACGACCGCCAGCATGGGGCTGGGGAAACGCCACCACGGCAGCAGGTTGGCCAGGAACGTCGACACGGGCACGGTGGCGGCGATGATCGCCACCCGCCGGACCAGCCGCAGCAGCCGCAGCCGCGTGCCCTCCGAGCCAGACCGCCGCCGCCAGACCACCGCGACGAACGCGTAGATGAGGATCTGCACGATGACCCAGCCGTTGAAGAACGGCGGGACCAGGCTGTGCACCTCATGGGAGGCCTGGTCGTAGTCGACCAGGTGCTGCAGCCGGTCGGCAGCGGCGGTGCCGTCGGCGGGGAGCACGCGCAGCGGGTTGCCGCTGACGGCGGCCGGGTCGGGCAGGCCCGCGCGGGCCAGGATCGTGGCGGTCAGGTCGGACAGCTGGACCAGCCCGGCCAGCCGGGTCGAGGTCGACTCCAGGGTGCCGGCCCCCACGCCGGGCCCGCGCAGCGCCGCGAGCCGCAGCCGTTCGCTGGCACCGGCGTCCGAGAGGCTCGCGACGAGCACGTCCGCGTTCCGCGGCGCGGCCGCCAGCACCTGTCCGATCCGGGCGTCGACGGCGCGCACCTGCGCCGCCCGCGAGGTGGTCGGACGCACCTCGTCGCGCGGGTCCACCTCGGCCGGGTCGCGCACGTCGCCGACGTCGACCAGCGTCGCCGGGCAGGCCGACAGGGTGGTGGGCAGCGTGCGGGCGTCGTACGGCGCGTAGCCGGTGACCTTGCCGGCGGAGGTCGCCGCGGCCAGGGCCGCCCCCGGGCCGACCGCGCGGACGCAGCCCACACCGCGGGTCAGCGCGTCGCCCAGCAGCCCGATGCGGGCGTCGAAGTCCTGGCCCGCCGCGATGCGGCGGTAGGTGTCCCACCCTGGTACGGCGCCGTCGGCGGCCGGCTCGCGCAGGGCCCGGCACGGCGGGCGGGTGTCCGAGCCGGTGTCCCGGTCACCGGCCCGCTGCCCGGCGGACAGGGTCAGCCAGCCGTCCACCGGACAGGTGTTGCTGTGCACCGAGCGCACCGTCAGCGAGGCGGTCGCCCCGTGCTCCAGCAGCGACCACAGCGCGGGCGTCGCCGTGCGGGACACGTCGCTCCAGGTGATGCCGCCGGTGCCCACGACCACCACGGGCGCCGCGGCGGCGGTCGAGACGCCGGGTGCGCCGGGGGCGGCAGCCGCGCCGACGGCGCCGGCACCGACCGACAGGCAGGCCAGCAGCGCCAGGGCAGCCGTCAGGAGGGCGGTCAGGCGGCTGCGGGTCATTCGGACAGGCTACGGGGGCCGGGTGCGGGGACCGGGGTCCGGCACCCCGGGCGTCGACCCGCCACAATGGGCCGGTGACCCCGCCCCGCCAGCCCCTGCACCGGTGGGGACGCGCCCTGACGGCGTCCCCGACACGCGCGTGGACCGCCGCGGTCGTCCTGATCCTGCTCGCGGCCACGCCCGTGGCGCTGCGCTACCTCATCTTCTGGCCGCTGGACCAGTGGCAGGTCGACGTCGAGGTCTACCGCGAGGCCGGTGTCTCGCTGCTGACCGGCCGCCCGGTCTACTCGGCCATCACCGAGACGCCGCAGCTGCTGCCGTTCACCTACCCGCCGTTCGCGGCGATCCTGGCGCTGCCGCTGGCGCTGGTGCCGTTCGGGGTGGTCGGGTGGCTGTGGACCGCGGCGCAGGTCGCCGCCACCACCGCGATCGTCTGGTACGCCGGGTGGCGGCTGATCCACCGGCACGGCACCGCGGCGCCGCTCGTGCTGGCGCTGATCACCGCGCCGATGCTCTGGCTCCACCCGGTCTCCGACGGCATCCGCTTCGGCCAGGTCAACGCGTTCATGGTCCTGGCCTGCCTGATGGACCTGCGTCGGCCCCGGCCGCGGCTGCTGCGCCGCATCCCCGCCGGCGTGCTGGTCGGCCTGGCCATGTCGATCAAGCTCACCCCCGGGGTGTTCGTCGTCCACTACCTCGTCAACCGCCGCTGGCGCGAGGCCGGCTGGGCCGTCGGCGCGGCCGCCGCCGCGACGCTGGGGACGTTCCTGCTGCTGCCCGAGGCGTCGTTCGCGTTCTGGGGTGGAGCACTGCAGGACCCCAACCGGCTCGGTCCCAACGGCGGCACGTCGAACCAGTCGCTGCGCGGTTTCCTCCTGCGGGTCGGCCCCCAGGGCGCCGTGGGCACGGCCCTGTGGCTGGCCTGCGTGGTCGTCGTGGGCGTCGCCGGCTTCGCGATCGCCCGACGTGCCTACCGCCAGGGCGACTCGGTCAGCGAGGTCGCCGCCGTGGGGCTGATGGCGGTGCTGCTCTCGCCCGTCGCGTGGATCCACCACCTGCACTGGATGGTCGTGGTGGTCCTGGCCATCCTCGGCGCCGACCCGCGGCGCGACCGACGCCGGCTGTGGGCGGGAGCGGCCGTGCTCGGCTGGTTCCTCTGTCGCGGCCCGTGGTGGGGCATCACCTGGGTCAGCAGCGACTGGCAGCCGATGCTCATCGGCCGGTTCCTGCAGAACTCCGACACCTTCGGCGCGCTGATGGCGCTCGGCCTGCTCGGCTGGGCCCTGCGCCGTACGCCGGGCAGCGACGCCCCGGACCGAGGCGCCCCTGCGAGCACCGCTGACGGCCGGACCACCACTGACGGCCTGACCGCCACCGGGGAGACCACCGCAGCCGACGCGGCGTCCGTGCCCTCCTCGGGCGCGCAGCGCACCCGGGCGACGCCCTAGGTCTCGGCGTCGACCGTCCAGCGCTCCTCGATGCGGGCGAGCCGCCACACCCCGAGGGCCACCACCCAGGTGAGGACGAACAGCACGACGATCGCGTAGCCGACGTGGTTGAGGTCCAGGCCGGCGATCGCCGCCAGCGGGCCGGTCGTGATGGCGAGCTTGTCGGCCACGATGGAGACCAGCTCGATGGTCCCGATGACGAGCGCGACCGCGACCGACAGCCCGGTGATCGTGATGTTGTAGTACACCTTGCGCACCGGCTTGGAGAAGGCCCAGCCGTAGGCGAAGTTCATGAAGCAGCCGTCGATCGTGTCCAGCAGGCTCATGCCGGCGGCGAAGAGGACCGGCAGCGTCAGGATCGCGTACCAGGGCAGCGCGAACGCGGCCGCTCCCCCCGCCAGCACGAGCAGGCTCACCTCGGTCGCGGTGTCGAAGCCGAGGCCGAACAGCAGGCCGACGGGGTACATCTGCCACGGCTTGGTCACGGCCCGGGTCACGCCGGAGAGCACCCGGTTGAGGAACCCACGGTTGTTCAGGTGCGCCTCCAGCTCGGCCTCGTCGTACAGGCCCTGCCGCATCCGCCGGAAGACCCGGACCACGCCGACGAGGACGACGAGGTTGATGATGCCGATGAGGTAGAGGAACACCCCGGACACGGTGGTCCCGATCAGGCCCGCGGTCTGCTGCAGGGAGGACGCGTCGTTCTCGACCTGGCCGGCGAGCGCCCGCACGCCGAACGCGAGCAGCAGGCAGAGCGCGAACACCACGCTGGAGTGGCCGAGGGAGAACCAGAACCCGACCGACAGCGGCCGTCGCCCCTCGGACATGAGCTTGCGCGTGGTGTTGTCGATGGCGGCGATGTGGTCGGCGTCGAAGGCGTGGCGCATGCCGAGCGTGTAGGCGGTCACGCCGAGCCCGACGCCGAAGACCTGCCCCGAGCTGACCTGGTAGTGCGCCGGAGCGACCACGCCCACCAGCACCCCCCAGCCGACGACGTGCAGCGCGGCGACGAACAGCGCCATGCCGGCCATCGAGGCCCACTCGCGCCGGGAGAGGGCGGCCCGGGCGCGGGTGCTCCATGCCGGTCGCGTCGGTGTTGCTGTGCTCATGCAGGTCCCCGCCCGTTGCTGCTGGCCCGCGAGGCGCGGGACGACGCCCTTGAACGTACGACGGGTCGACCCCTTGTTGCAACTCGTTCGCGATAGCGGCTCCAGTCGGTGTGCCGCCGCCGTCACAGGACCGCGAGCATGCCTCCGTCGACGTAGACGACCTGGCCGTTGACGAAGCGGGAGGCGTCCGAGCACAGGTAGATCAGGGTGCCGACGAGGTCCTCGACCCGGCCCCACCGGCCGGCGGGCGTGCGCTCGCGGACCCAGGCCGAGAACGTCTCGTCGGCGACCAGGGCGCTGGTCAGGTCGGTCTCGAAGTAGCCGGGCCCGATCGCGTTGACGCAGATGCCGGACGGCGCGAGGTCGGCACACATGCCGCGGGTCAGCATCTTCAGCGCTCCCTTGGTCGCGGCGTACGGCGCGATGCCCGGCCGGCTGACCTCGGACTGCAGCGAGGCGATGTTGATGATCCGTCCCCGACCGCGGGGCTGCATGTGGCGCGCCACCGCCTGGCCGACGAGGAAGGCGCTGGTCACGTTGGTGGCCATCAGGGCGTTCCAGTCCTCCAGCGGGAACTGGGTGAACGGCGCCCGGCGCTGCATCCCGGCGTTGTTGACGCAGATGTCGATGGGGCCGACCGTCGCCTCGACCGTCGCGATGCCGGCGGTCACCGAGTCGGGGTCGGTGACGTCGAACGGCACGGCGTGGACCGTCGCGCCGGTGCGCCGGTGCAGGGCGGCGGCGACCTCGTCCAGGGCGCGGCCGTCCCGGGCGTTCAGGACCACCTCGGCGCCGGCGCCGGCCAGGCCCTCGGCGAGTGCGAGGCCGATGCCCCGGGAGGAGCCGGTGACCACGGCGACGCGTCCGGTGATGTCGAACAGGGGCGAGATCATGTGGGCGCCTTCGGGGTCGGCAGGGAGGTGGACAGCCAGGCCAGGGCGCGCGGCAGGTTCGCGGCCCAGGTGCCGAAGTTGTGACCGCCCCGGTCGGCGACCAGGGAGTCGACCCGCATCGCCCCGCCGGTGGAGGCGGCGAGGTCCAGGAAGCGCCGGCTGGCGGCGTACCCGCTCGGGCCTGCCTCGTCCCTCGCGGTGGTGACCAGCAGCGACACCGGCGGCGGAGGCACGTGCCGCAGCCGCCACTCCAGGTCGTTGAGGTCGCGGACGACCTCCGAGCCGCCCCACAGGTCACCGGTGGTGCGGTCCTGCAGCGTGCGGAAGTAGCCGGACAGGGTCGCCGCGGCGGAGAACGTCTCGGAGTGCACCATGGCCAGCTTGGCGGCGCAGTACCCGCCGGTGGAGGCGCCGACCGCCCCCCAGCCACGCGGGTCGACCCGGTAGGACGCCGCGACGACATCCGGCACGTCGGCGGCCAGGAAGGTCAGCGCCTGCGGACCCGCGGGGACGTCGGTGCACTCGGTGTCCCGCGGCGGCGCCACCGTCGGGCTCATCATCACCAGCACCACGGGCCGCGCGCGGCCGGCGTCGATCTCGGTGAGCAACCGGTCGGGCACCTTCAGGCTCCGCAGCAGGCCCAGGTCGGTGCCCGGCACGCCGGTGAGGACCTGCACCGCCGGGAAGACACGGGAGGCGTACTGCTTCTGGAAGTACTGCGGGGGCAGGTACACGAAGGCGTGCGAGGTCAGCCCCGAGCGGATCCCACGGATGGTCACCGACTCCACCCGCCCCCGGGTGGGCCACTGCCCGGTCGAGGACCAGCCGGGGTCGCGAAGGACGCGGACGCTGCCGGCGCCGGGTGGGCCGGAGGCGTGTGACTGGACCGTGCCCTTGCCGGCGGCCGAGGCCGAGCCGGCGGCGCGGGTGCCTGAGGTGCTGGACCCGGCGATGCCCCGCAGCTCGGACCAGGACCCGTAGAAGTAGCCGTAGTGGTTGACGGCGACGGCCACGAGCAGCACCGCCGTGACCTGGCACCCGCCGACCATGGCGAGGCGGGCGGTGGCGCGCAGGGCGCCCGAGCCGCGGACCCGTGGCCAGAGCGCGAGCGTGAGCGCCGGGTACGCGACGGCGGACACGGCCAGCAGGACCAGCAGCGGCAGGCCGAGGAGGGACATCGTCTGCTCGGCCTCCCCGGACGCTCTCCGACGGTCTCCTTGGGGCCGGCCGGGACGTGCGCCGCCCGCTCCCTGCCAGCAGCACTGTACGGCGCGCCGGTGGTCCCCTCCGGGACCGGCCCGGACCGGCGTGGACCGGCGCGGACCGGCGTGGACCGGCTCGGACCGGCTGGACCGGCTCGGACCGGCTCGGACCGGCTCGGACGCGACTCGGACCGGCCCGGCACCGGCCGACTGCTCGTCCGCGGGCCCTCGACACGCTCGAGGAGGACCGGCATGCTCGGCCTGGACGTGAACCGGCGAGGAGGCGCGCGTGACCATGACACCGGTGGACCAGCTGAGTGCGGCCCTGGATGCGGTGGGGGAGCTCATCGCCGGCATCACCCCCGGACAGTGGTCCCGGCCGACGCCGTGCACCGACTGGGACGTCCGCGCGCTGGTCACGCACGTGACCCACGGCAACCACCTGTTCGCGGCCGCACTCGCGGACGGCGCGTCCCCACCCGAGCCCGAGCGCGCGGAGGCCGACGACAACGACGACCCGGTGGCGGCCTTCCGGGACAGCGCGGAGGCGGTGGTCGCCGCCTTCGCCCGACCCGGTGCCCTCGCCCGGACGGTGCAGGTGCCGTTCGGGACCGTACCGGGCGCGGTGGCCGTGCACCTGCGCCTCACCGAGGTCCTGGTCCACGGCTGGGACCTGGCTCAGGCGACGGGGCAGGACGCCGCCTTTCCGGAGGACCTCGCCGAGCAGGAGCTGGCCTTCACCCGCGACGCGCTCGCTGCGTTGCCGCCCGGGCGCAGCCCGTTCGCCCCGCCGACGCCGGCCCCGGACAGCGCGCCCGCGCTCGACCGGCTCGCCGCCTGCCTGGGCCGCCGGCTTCCCGCCCCGGGCGAGGCGCCGGCCGACGTGGGCTGACGTCGTGAGAGCAGCCAGAATGGGGTCCTTGCCCGCGGAGTCGGAACGGGGCTAGCGTGCCCGGTAGGTGACGATGGCACGAATCACCTTGCCGGCTCGAGGCATTCGACAACGTCGCCTGTTCTTCGTTTCGCCCGCGACTCTCGCGGGTGGCGTCGCACGCGACCGGATCGGAGACGGCCATGGCGTACGGAGTCGTTCACCACTTCCCCGGCGGCACCAAGGACCAGTACGAGGCGTCGGTCGCCGCGGTGCACCCCGGCCCCGACCGCCTGCCCGACGGGCAGATCTTCCACGCCGCAGGCCCGTCGGCCGGCGGGTGGACGATTATGGCTGTCCACGAGTCCCAGGAGAGCTGGGAGCGGTTCCGGGACGAGATCCTCATGCCGCGGATGCAGGCGGGGATCGAGGGTGGCTTCCCGACGCCGCCCGAGGAGACGGCCATCGACCTGTACAAAGTCCTCCCCTAGCGACACCGCGGAACCCACCCAGCGGTGCCCGGACCCCGCACCGCGCAAGACGCTGGAGACAGCCATGACAACGGTGATCGGCTACCACGAGGTCAACGACAGCGCGCACTGGCTCGCGTCGCCGAAGCGCAAGGAGCTCTTCGAACCGCTCGGCATCACCCACCGGACGTTCACCGACCCGGAGGACCCCCACCGCGTGGCGGTGCTCTTCGAGGTCCCCGACATGGCTGCCTTCCAGGCCGCCATCCAGTCGGCGGACGGGGCCGCGGCCATGAAGTACGACGGGGTGCGACCCGAGACCCTCGTCCTGCTGGTCGGGACCTAGCGGCTCAGCCGGCGCTGCTGGTGAGGGCGGCGCCGACCTGACCCGCCAGCAGCACGGCCACGCGCAGCTGCTCGCCGGTGGGGCGCGCGATCTGGCTGCCGGACGTCAGCACGAAGTAGCCGTGGACGACCTCACCGTGGACGACGGGGAGCGCCACCTCCTGCTCGGTGGGGAAGCCGTCCCGTGCGACGTCGACCGGGTGGCCGCGCCTGGTGACCTGACCGTTCTGGTCCAGGACCGCTGTCCCGGGTCCCGGACCAGGTCCGGGAACGAAGCGACAGGTGTCGATGCCGAGCAGCTCGACGATCTGCCGCGCCACGTGCCGGGTCAGCTCGTCCGGCGAGGCCTGCCGGCCCGAGACGAGCACGGAGGTGCCGATCACCCCGGCCAGGTACCCGGCCGATCGGCTGGCGCGGGCCTGCTGGCGGCGACCCCACAGAGCAAGCTCGGTCACGCCGAGGCCGACGAGCACCAGCAGGACCGTGGCCTGGAGGTCGGCGCTCTCGTTGATGGCGAACCGGCTGTAGGGCTTGGTGAGGAAGAAGTCGAACCAGGCGCCGCTGGAGAGGGCGGCCACGACACCGGCGGTGCGATCGCCGGTCGCGGCAGCGGCCACCACGACCAGCACGAGGACCAGGACCGACGTCGTGGGCGCGAGGCTGTCCCGGAAGAGCGCGAGCACACCGCTCACCGCCAACGGCACGAGCGCCGCCGCCGTGATCACGGCCGACCGGTTCCGCGTCATCCACCCGGTGTCCACCAGACCATCACAGCACCGCCGGGCTCGGTTGCCAGGGGCTTTCGACCCGTCCCGCGGGCCGATCGGAGGCGCAGCGACGACCGCATCCAGCGGCTCGTGCGGCTCAGGAGTCGAAACCCAGCCCCGCCCGGTCGAGGGCTCGCAGCCAGAGGTTGCGCCGGCCCTCGTTGCGGTCAGCCTGCTGCAGTGACCAGCGGGTGGCCTGGATGCCCGCGAACGCCAGCGGTTCGGGCGGGAAGGGCAGCGGCCTGCGCCGTACGCTCTCCAGCTCGGTGCGCTCGGTGCGCGCTCCGGACAGCAGGTCCAGCATCACGTCGGCGCCGAACCGGCTCGCCCCCACACCCAGGCCGGTGTAGCCGAGCGCGTAGGCCGCGCGGCCGGAGAAGGCCGTGCCGTAGAAGGCGAAGAACCGCGTGCAGGTGTCGATCGCGCCGCCCCACCGGTGGGTGAAGCGCAGCCCCTCCAGCTGCGGAAAGGTCTCGAAGAAGTGCCCGGCCAGGGTGTGGAACGTCGCCGGCCGCTGGTCGTAGCCGGGGCGGACCGTGCGGCCGAAGTGGTAGATCGCGTCGTACCCGCCCCACAGGATGCGGTTGTCGGCGGTGAGCCGGTAGTAGTGGAACTGGTTCGCGGTGTCGCCGACGCCCTGACGGTGTGCCCAGCCGATCGCGCCGAGCTGGGCCGTGGACAGCGGCTCCGTCATCAGGACGTAGTCGTAGACCGGGACCGTGTGCAGCCGCAGCCGGCGCAGCAGCGTGGGAAAGGCGTTGGTGCCCAAGGCGACCCGGTCGGCGTGCACGGTGGGCCCGTTGGCGGTGCGCAGCGCCAGGCCGTTTCCGGAGCGTGTGACACCGACCACCGGCGTGTGCTCGAGGACGCGTACGCCGGCCGCCTCCGCCGCCGCGGCCAGCCCCCAGGCCAGTGCGGCAGGGTCCACGAGCGCCGTGCCGAGCCGGTCCCACACCCCCGCCTTGTACGTCGGAGAGCGCAGCTCGGCGCGGACGGCGTCCTCGTCCAGGAACTCACCGCCGCCGCCCGCGGCGAGCTCGCGCAGCGCATCGACCTGGTGGTCCTCGGTCGCGACGTCCAGGCTGCCGGTGCGGCGGAAGTCGCACGCAATGCCGTAACGCGCCACCGTCGACTCGATCGCGTCGAGGTTCTCCAGGCCCATCCGCTCCAGCGTCGGGTACTCGTGGGGGAAACGCTCCCGACCGTTGGCCTCGCCGTGGGTGAGGCTCGCCGCGCAGAAGCCGCCGTTGCGCCCGCTCGCGGCCCAACCGATGCGTTCGCCCTCCAGCAGCACGACGTCGCGTCCGGGGTCGCGCTCCTTGGCCAGCAGTGCGGTCCACAGGCCCGTGAAGCCGCCACCGACGACGGCCAGGTCGGTGCGGGTGGATGCCTGCAGCGTCTGCCGCGACGCCGGCCGGTCCGGGGTGTCCAGCCAGTAGACGCGCGGCTCGGCGTCCGCCAGCGCCGTCACCGTGTCGATCCTCATGCTCTGCTCCTCGCCGGTCCGGGGCGCACCTGCGGGTTGACGTGGCACGGTGCCCGCGCGGCCGCGCTGCGGGCATCGTGCCATGCCGGCCAGCCGTCCGGGCCCAGGCCGCACACCTGTGCCGGGGTCGAGGATCGGGCCGGCGCCGTCCGCGGCGTCGTGTGGCTAGCCGGCGGAAGGTGCTGGCGGTGCCGCCCGGGCGGAGGCGTGCTTCTGGAGCAGGTTCGTGAGAAGCGTGGCGGCAACGCCGATTCCCACGCCGACGAAGGTGTAGAGGATTCGTTGTTCGTCTGCCGCGAGGCTGGAGGGGTGGGGAAGATCGGTCGCGATCAGCACCGTCGCGGCGGCGGCGGCGGTGTACAGGGCGTAGTTCACGTTGCGGATGGAGTTCGCGACCGCCGAGAGGACAACGAGGACCATCTCCAGAGCGAGCCTGCCGTCGATGGTCAGCAGCAGCAGCCAGGCCACCGCGGCGCCCAGGATGGCTCCGGCCACGCGCTGCTCGGCCGCCAGCAGGGACGGCTCGACGCTCGCCTTGCTGGCGATGATCGTGGCGACGGGCAGCCAGGAGGCGTTCGGCAGGTGCAGGCCGAAGGCGATCGCGACGGAGCCGGAAACGGCGAGCGCCCGTCGCACCAGGACGAACAGGACCACGTCGCAGGTCGCGTTCCGCCGCGCCCCTCGGGGCCGTCGTCGGTGGCCAGCGCGGAGAGCAGGTCGGCGCCGGGGGACCGGCGGTGGGCGTCGACGAGCCCGGCGTCGTCAAGAAGGGGGTAAGGGGCAGCAACCCGGGTGACGCACTCGCGCCACTGTCGTCCCCGGACAGGGCGTCGCCCTGCAAGCCGCCTGGGTCCGAGCCTTGGAGCCAGGGGGCGCTATGCGCCATCACCCCCGGCGGAGGAGGTCATCGTCGTCCCGTCTGGAAGACGTCCTCGCGGGTCTCGATCTCCTGTGTCGTGAAGGCCCGCTCCCGGCGGACGCCGCGGCTGAAGGCGACGAACCAGGTGAGCACGGCGGTGACCCGGTTGCGGTAGCCGGTCAGGAAGGCGATGTGGATGAACAGCCACGTCAGCCATCCGAGGCGACCGGACAGCTTCACCGGCCCGGCGGAGACCACGGCCCGTCCTCGCGCGATGTACGCGGCCGAACCCAGGTCGACGTACCGGAACGGTCGGTGCCGGCTCCGCCCCGACACCTGCCCCCGGATCCGGCGACCGGCGTAGGCTCCGGACTGCATCGCCACCTCGGCGAGGCCCGGCAGGGAGCCGAGGCACATCACGTCGCCGACGACGAAGATCTCCGGGTGACCGGCAACGGTGAGGTCCGGACCGACCTTGATCCGCCCGGCCCGGTCGCGGGAGGCACCGGTCGCCCGCGCCAGCCGTTCGGTCAGGGCCGGCGCCTCCACGCCGGCGGTCCACAGCACCGTCCCGGCGTCGTAGCGCGTCGCGCGCCCGTCAGCGTCGGTCGCCGACAGCCCGCCCGCGTCCACCGAGGTCACCCGCGACCTCATGTGCAGCTCGACACCGAGCTTCTCCAGGGTCTGCGCCGCCTTGGCGGACAGCCTGGGGCCGAACGCGGCCAGGGGCTCCTCCCCACCGTCGAACAGGAGCACGCGGGCGTCCTCGGGCTCGATGCGGCGGAACTCGGCCCTGAGGTTGCGCGTGGCCAGCTCGCGGATCTGGCCGGCCAGCTCGACGCCGGTCGGCCCGCCCCCCACCAGGGCGAAGGTCAGCCACCGGCGTCGTTCGGCGTCGTCGGTGGCGCTCTCGGCCATCTCGAAGGCACCGAACACCTTGCGGCGGATGGCGAGCGCGTCGGCCAGCGTCTTCATGCCGGGAGCCCACCGGGCCATCTCGTCATGGCCGAAGTAGGACTGCCGGACACCGACGGCCACGACCAGGTGGTCGTACGGCAGCAGAAGCCGCTCCCCGCCGGGGCGGGCCGCGACGACGCGGCGCCCGGCGACGTCGACGTCCTCCACCTCGGCCAGCACGCAGCGGACGTTGCGGTGCCGGCGAAGCAGGTCCCGCAGCGGGGCCGCGATCTGTCCCTCGGACAGGATGCCGGTGGCGCACTGGTAGAGCAGCGGCTGGAAGAGGTGGTGGCCGGCGTGGTCCACGAGGGTCACCTCGACAGGGGCCCGGCGCAGCGCCCGGACCGCGAACAGCCCGGCGAAGCCCCCTCCGAGGATGACGACCCGCGGTCTCGTCCTGGTGTCCATGGCGTGTGCCCCGGAGCCCGGTCAGGCGACCGGGTCGTGCCAGGGGTCGCCGGAGGGCAGCAGCGCGTCGGCCTCCTTCGGCCCCCAGCTGCCTCGCTCGTAGGGCTTCACCGGCGTCGCGTTCCCGAGGACCGGGTCGACCACGCGCCAGGCGGCCTCGACGGTGTCCTGTCGGGCGAACAGCCACCGCTGTCCGCTCAGCGCCGCACCGATGAGCCGGTCGTAGGGACGCATGTCCGGCGCCGAGTGCTGGTTGAACGCCAGCTCCTCGACCTGCGGGACCCATTCGGCTCCGGGCCGCTTGCCCACCAGCGACAGCCCGACCTCGCTGTCCGGCCAGATCCGGAAGCGCAGGCTGTTGCCGGCCGGCGCCTCGCCCAGGCCCGCGACCTGGCGCGGAGGGCGCCGGAACCGGAACAGGACCTCGGTGGCGGTGACCGGCATGCACTTGCCCGCGCGGATCAGGACCGGCACGTCCGCCCACCGCCACGAGTCCACCTCCAGCCGGACCGCGACGTACGTCTCGGTGGTCGAGTCCGGCGCCACACCGGGCACGTCGAGGTACCCCGCGTACTGACCCCGCACGACGTGGGGGGCATCCAGGGGGAGCAACGCGCTGATGACGTTCGACTTGGCTGCGAGCCACGTGTCGGGGCCCTGCCCGGCCGGCGGCTCTGCCAGGACGCTCGCGAGCACCTGGAGCATGTGGTTCTGGACGACGTCACGGATCGCACCCGTGCGGTCGTAGAAGCTGCCGCGGTCGGAGACGTCGAACGCCTCCGCCATCGTGATCTGCACGCTCTCGACGTAGGTGCGGTTCAGCACCGGCTCGAAGATCGCGTTCTCGAACCGCGTGAACAGCACGTTCTCGAGCGGATCGAGGCCGAGCCAGTGGTCCACCCGGTAGATGGCGTCCTCCGGAAACACCTGGTGCATCGTGGCGTTCAGACTCTGCGCGCTCGTCAGGTCGGTGCCGAACGGCTTCTCCACCATGACCCGTGCGCCGTCCGCACGACCCGCCGCCGCAATGCCCTGCGCGATCCGCCCGAACAGCGGTGGGGGCACCTCCAGGTAGTACAGGGCCCGCCCACCGTCGCCCATCGCCGCCGACATCGCGGTGTAGGTCGCCGGGTCCCCGAGGTCCCCGTCGACGTAGCGCAGGAGGCCGAGCAGCTTGGCCGCCGGAGGGCTCGAGGGGTCAATTCCGTTGTGGCGCAGCGACTCCGTGGCGTAGTCGCGCAGCTGCTGCACCCCCCAGCCGCTCTTGGCGACCCCGATGACGGGCACGTCCAGGACGCCCCGGTCGACGAGGCCCACCAGGGCCGGGAACGTCTCGAGCTTGGCCAGGTCACCGGTCACCCCGAAGATGACCAACGCGTCCATGGGTTCGGTTGTCACAGCCGGTCCTCCGGTCCTTCGGTGGGATGCTGGTGCTTCGGTGGGGTGCTGGCTCATGCCAGCCGCTCGGCGATGTGGTCACCGACGCGCATCGCGTTCGCGATGGCGGTCAGCGACGGGTTCACGGCCCCGATGCTGGGGAAGAAGCTGGTGTCGACGACGTACAGGTTGTCCACGTCGTGGGCCCGGCAGGTGACGTCCAACGCGGAGCTGTTCGGGTCGGTGCCGAACCGGACCGTCCCGGCCTGGTGTGCCGTCGCCCCGATCGGCATGCCCTTGTGCAGGTAGATGCTGTGGTCGAGCAGGTGCTCGCGGTGCATGCCCAGGTCGCCGAGCATGCTTTGGAGCTTGTGGCGCAGGCGGCGCACCCCCTCGATGTTGTTCTTCTCGTCCAGGGCCAGGTGGATCCGGTCGTCGGCTCCGAGCGTCACCCGGTTCTCCGGCTGCGGCAGGTCCTCCCCGCACAGCCAGAAGTCGACGGCGTGCCGGGCGACCACCTCGAAAGGCATGTCGGGGGACAGCTTGCCGGCCCATCGCGGCGCGCCGCTGCGGACCTGCTCCGTGTCGGACTTGCCGAGCATCTGGATGCCACCCAGCGGGTAGTCCCAGTCGTCCGCCCCTGAGTACCAGTCGTTGAGGGCGAGGGTCTTCTGGAACTGCGTCGGGTTCGGCTCCTCCGAAACAGCCATGAGCGCCAGGTTGTTGTGCCGCATGTAGTTGCGGCCCACGACACCGGAGCTGTTGGCGAGCCCGTGCGGATGGGCGTCGCTGGTCGAGCGCAGCAGCAGCACAGCGGAGTTCACCGCGCCGCACGAAACGACGACGATGTCGGCGGTGAAGGTGGCCTGTGTTTCGCCCTCGAGCACGGTGCTCACGCCGGTGACCGTGTGGCCACCCGGGTCCGTCTCCAGGCGCAGGACCTGGGCGTTGGTCACCAGCTCGACGTTCGGGTGCTCCAGTGCCGGGTCCACGCAGATGACCTGCGCGTCCGACTTGGCGTCGAGCAGGCACGGGAACCCGTCGACCCGGTCACAGCGGATGCACCTGCTGTGGCGCGCTGCCCGGCCGGCGTCGGTCTGGACGAGGTCGACCCCGATCGGGAGGTGGAACGGGTGCAGGCCCTGCTTCTGCAGGTCCTCGCTGAGCTGCTGGATCCGCGGCTCGTGCTCGACCGGGCCGAACGGGTACGGCGCGCTGCTCAGTCCCTCGGTGGGGTCCTCCCCGTGGCGCCCGTGAACGCGGTAGAGCTGCTCGGCCTGGGTGTAGTACGGCTCCAGGTCGGCGTAGCTGATCGGCCACGCCGGCGACAGGCCACCGTGGTGACGGATCTCGCCGAAGTCCTCCGGCCGCAGGCGGAACAGCGCCGCGCCGTAGAACTTGGTGTTGCCCCCCACGTAGTAGTTGACCTCGGGCGGGAACTCGTTGCCGTGCCCGTCGTACCAGTACTCCGGCGCGCGGTACTTGCCGCGGACGAACACAGCGCTGGAGTCCCAGTTGTCGCGCTCGCGCGGCAGGTAGTCCCCGCGCTCCAGCATCAGGATCCGCTTGCCCGTGGGGGCGAGCCGGTGCGCCAGCGTCCCTCCGCCCGCGCCGGTGCCGATCACGATGGCGTCGTAGTGCTGAGTCTCGTCCATCCCACGACGCTTGTGGCACAGGCGTGGCCGCGCATCATCCGCAGCGGGTGATGCCCGGGGCCGGTGCCGGGAAGAGCCTGCAGGTGTCCCCTCGGAACCGGCCCCGCCAACCCAGGGAGCAGCGCATGAGCCAGCTCGACCTCGCTCGGCTGCAGTTCGCCATGACCTCGATCTACCACTTCCTCTTCGTCCCGGTGACCATCGGCCTGGGCATCCTCACCGCGCTGCTGCAGACCTTCTGGTACCGCACCGGGCGCGAGGACTACCTGCGGCTGACCCGGTTCTTCGGGACGCTGCTGGTCATCGGCGTCGCGGTCGGTGTCGTCACCGGCCTGGTGCAGGAGTTCCAGTTCGGCATGGACTGGTCGACGTACGCGCGCACGGTGGGTGACGTGTTCGGGGCCCCGCTGGCGATGGAGGGGCTCGCCGCGTTCTTCCTCGAGTCCACCTTCCTCGGCCTGTGGTTGTTCGGGTGGGAGATCCTGTCGCGGCGGGTGCACCTCGCCACCATCTGGGCCGTCGCACTCGGTGGGGTGCTCTCCGCGGCGTTCATCATGGCCGCCAACTCGTGGATGCAGCACCCGGTCGGCTACACCACCGACCCGGCGACCGGCCGGCCGCAGCTGGACAACATCTGGGCCGTCATGACGAACCCGGTGTTCCTGCGCGGGTACGTGCACGTGCTGCTCGCCTCGCTGACCACCGCGTCGGCGGTCATGCTCGCCGTGGCCGCCTGGCAGCTGCGCCGCGGCGCGGCACCGGACGTCTTCCGCCCCGCGGCGCGGCTCGCCCTGGCGGTGCTCGTCCCCGCGGCGTTCCTCGGCATGGTCGTCGGCAGTGAGCTGGGCGTGACCGAGGCGACGTACCAGCCGATGAAGATCGCCGCCTCCGAGGCGCAGTGGACGACGTGCCAGCCGTGCTCGTTCTCGCTCTTCCAGGTCGGCGGCGGGAACGAGGACCACACGCCCGTCAAGATCATCCAGGTCCCGCACCTGCTCTCGCTGCTCGCGACCAACTCCTGGAACGGACAGGTCCTGGGGCTCAACGACGTCCAGGCGCAGTACACGAGCGACTACGGCCCGGGGAACTACGTTCCCAACGTCTTCATCCAGTACTGGTCGATGCGGGTGATGGCCTACACGGCGGGGCTGCTGTTCCTCATCGGCGGCTTCGGGCTGTGGCTGCTGAGCCGCGGCCGGCTGCACACCTCCCCGCGATTCCTGCGCCTGGCCGTCTGGGCCGCGGCACTGCCCTTCGTCATGAACACCGCGGGGTGGCTGCTGACCGAGAACGGCCGTCAGCCGTGGATCGTCCAGGGCCTCCAGCTGACCAGGAACGGCGTGTCACCGTCGGTCAGCACCGCCGAGGTCGCCGTCAGCATCGTCGCGTTCTTCCTGCTGTACGCCGTCATCGGCGTCGTCGCCGCCGTGCTCATGGCGACCTACGCCCGACGCGAGCTGCCGCCCCCGTCGCGAGGCGACCGTCCGGTGGTCGTCCCCGCCGTCACGTACTGAAGGAGCTGGACCATGAGCCTGGAGATTCTCTGGTTCATCATCGTCGCCCTGTTCTGGACCGGCTTCTTCGTCCTGGAGGGCTTCGACCTCGGCGTGGGGCTCCTGCACGGTGTCCTCGGCCGGGACGAGGCCGGTCGCCGGGCCGTGATCAACACCATCGGCCCGCTGTGGGACGGCAACGAGGTGTGGCTCATCGTCGCGGCGGCGGCCATGTTCGCGGCCTTCCCCGCGTGGTACGCCACGATGTTCTCCGGCTTCTACCTCCCGGTCGTCCTGCTGCTGGCTGCCCTGATCGTGCGCGGCACCTCCTTCGAGTTCCGGGGCAAGCGGGACTCCCGGCGCTGGCGGCGCACCTGGGACGGGCTGCTGACCACCGGCAGCATCCTGGTTCCCCTGGTGACGGGAACGATGCTGGGGGCTCTGCTCGCAGGCGTACCGATCGACAGCAGCGGGGAGTTCACCGGCGGACCGCTGGACCTGCTCACTCCCTCTGCGCTCTTCTTCGGTGTGGCCCTGCTGCTCCTGTGCACGCTGCTCGGCGCCACCTACCTGGCCCTGAAGACGACCGACGACCTCCAGCGCCGCGCCGAGGTCATGGCCCGCCGGGTGGCGCCGCTCACGGCCGTGGTCGTCCTGGTCTCGGTGACGTGGACCCACATCGTCGCCGGGCGTGGCGTGATCCCGAACCTGTTGCAGTTCGTGGCTGCCCTCGCGGTCCTCGCGGCGTGGTGGCTCGCGCGGGACCACGCCGGGGGCTGGGCGTTCGCGGCCGCCTGCGTGACGATGGCCGCCACGGTCCTGGGTCTCTTCGCGGACCTGTACCCCCGGCTCATGGTCTCGAGCACCAACCCCGCCTACGACCTCACGGTGCAGGGAGCGGCGTCCGGGACGTACGCGCTGCGGGTCATGACCGTCGTCGCGGTGGTCCTGTTCCCCGTGGTGCTGCTGTACCAGGGCTGGACCTACCACGTGTTCCGTCAGCGGGTCCGCACCGACAGCTTCTCCCCGACGGCTCCGACCGCCCCGACGGCCCCGACGACCCCGACGGCCGCCACGGCCCCGCCTGTCCGGCCGGCTCGCGCCCGGCCGGACAGGCTCCGCGCGGGGCATCGTCCGGCGCGATGACCCGTCCGCGCCGCGCGGGCCGGCCGTGAGGCCCCTGGACCGCCGGCTGCTCTCCTACGCAGGGGCGGCGCGCGGTCACCTGGCTCTCGCGGCCGGTGTTCCGGCCCTGGTCGCGGTGCTGGTGGTCGTGCAGGCATTCGCGGTGGCCGACCTGGTGGTCGGCCCGTTCCAGCATGGCGCGGACGTGGCAGCCCTGCGGGCACCGCTGCTCGTCCTCGCCGGTGCCGTCACCGGTCGCGCGCTGCTGGTCTGGGGGGCGGAGGTGTCGGCGCAGCGCGCGGCCGCCACGGCGAGGTCCGGGCTGCGGCGGCAGCTGCTGGAGCACGCCGTCCGGCTCGGGCCGGTGTGGCTGTCGGGGCGCGCCGGGGGAGAGATCGCGACGCTGGCCACGCGGGGCACGGACGCGCTCGACGCGTACTTCACCCGCTACCTCCCGGCCCTGCTGTCGGCGGCCGTCGTCCCGGCGGTGGTCGTCGGGGTTGTGCTGTCCCAGGACGTGCTCGCCGGCCTGCTGGTGCTCGCAACCGTCCCGCTGGTGCCCGTGTTCGGGTTCCTCGTCGGCACCGCCACCGGGCGCCGGATGCGCTCCCGGTGGCGCACCCTGTCCGTGCTGGGCACCCACTTCCTGGACGTGGTGGAGGGGCTGCCGACGTTGCTCGTCCACCGCCGCGCCCGTGCCCAGGTGGAGGCCATCCGGTCCCTGGCCCAGGACCACCGCCGCGCGGCGATGGCGTCACTGCGCGTGGCGTTCCTGTCCTCGGCGGTGCTGGAGTTCGTCGCGACCATCTCCGTGGCGCTCGTCGCGGTCTCCACGGGGCTGCGCCTGGTCGGGGGCACGCTGGACCTGCACACCGGGCTGGTGGTGCTGGTGCTCGCACCGGAGGCGTACTGGCCGCTGCGGCAGGTCGCCGTGCACTTCCACGACAGCGCCGACGGTCTCGCGGCCGCCGGACGGGTCTTCGAGGTCCTCGACACGCCCGCCCGGGGGACCACCGGCGCGCGGGCCGCGGCGCCGGGGGACCTGGCCCACGCCACCCTCGTCGTCGACGCGGTCGGGGTCACCTACGGCCAGGGGCGCCCGGCCCTGCCGCGCTTCGACCTGACCGTGGCGCCGGGGGAGTACGTCGGCGTCGCCGGTCCCAGCGGGTGCGGCAAGTCCACGTTGCTCGCCGTGCTCCTGGGGTTCGTGCCACCGTCCTCGGGGCGGGTCCTGGTCCGCGGTGCGGGCGGCACGAGAGACCTCTGCGACGTGGACCTGGACCAGTGGCGCGCGCAGGTCGCCTGGGTGCCGCAGCGGCCGTGGCTCGCGGCCGTGAGCGTCGAGGACAACGTGCGGCTGGCGCGCCCCGGCGCCGGGCACGCGGCGGTCGCCCGGGCGCTCGACCTGGCCTGCGCCACCGAGTTCGTCGCACGTCTCCCGCGAGGTGGGGCGACCGTGCTGGGTCACGGAGGCGCGGGCCTGTCCGCCGGGGAGCGACAGCGCATCGCCCTCGCCCGGGCCTTCCTGCGCGACGCCCCCCTGGTGCTGCTGGACGAACCGACCGCACACCTGGACCCGCTCAGCGAGCTGGCCGTCGCGGCTGCCGTCCGTGGACTGGCACGCGACCGCACCGTCCTGGCCGTGGCACACCGCCCTGCGCTGCTGGCCGACGCCGACCGGGTCGTCCGGATGGACTCCCCCCGGCCGCCGGCACCGGAGCGCGGCAGGCTGCCGGCCGCCGAGGTCGCGTCGTGACGGCCGGAACCGGCGGAGACGACCTCCGCCGGCTGGCCTCCGCGGCAAGGCCGGTGCGCGGACGCCTCGGCGCCGCCGTGGCCGCGGGCACCGGCGCGATGCTCGCCAGCATCGGTCTGACGGCGACGGCGGCCTGGCTCATCGCCCGGGCCTCGGAGCGGCCGCCGGTCCTGGCGCTGGGCGTGGCCGTGGTCGCTGTCCGCTTCTTCGGGGTGGCCCGCCCGGTGCTGCGCTACGCCGAGCGGCTGCTGTCCCACGACGGGGCCCTGCAGGTGCTGGGCGACCTGCGCGCGGGGGTCTACGCCCAGCTCATCCCCCTGACGCCGGCGCGGCTGGGCGCGACGGGGCGGGGGGACCTCCTGGCCCGCGTCGTCTCCGACGTCGACGCCGCGCAGGACCTGCAGCTGCGGGTGGTCCACCCGGTCGCGGTCGCGGCGCTGGTCTCCGCCGGCTGCGTCGGCCTGGCCGTCGTCGTGCTCCCGTCCTGGGCGATGGTCCTGGCCGCCACGTTCGCCCTCGCGGGGGTGGTCGCCCCCGTCGTCGCCGCAACCGTGTCGCGCCGCGCCGCCGCGCTCATCGCCCCCGGGCGGGCCGCGCTGGCTGCGGCGGTGGTCGACCTGGTGGACGGGGCGCCCGACCTCATCGCCATGGGTGCGGCCCCGGCTTCCCTGCGCGAGATCGAGCGCCTCGACACGCAGGCAACGGCCGCCGCCCGGCGGGTCGCCTGGTGTGCCGGGCTGGGCGCCGGGCTGGCCTCCCTCGCGGCCGGCGCCGCCGTCCTGGGGTCGGCCGTCGTCGGGACGTCGGCGGTGCGCTCGGGCGCCCTGCCGGGCACGGTCCTGGCCGTCCTGGTGCTCGTGCCGCTGACGGCCTTCGAGTCCCTGGCTGCGCTGCCGCCCGCCGCGGTGCTGCTGACCCACGTGCGCACCGCCGCGCGCCGGCTCTTCGCGCTGCTGGACGCCGAACCGGCGGTGACCGAGCCGCCCACCCCCCTTCCCCCACCCGCGCCGCCGTACGGCCTGGACCTGCGCGGCGTCCGCGCCCGCTGGGCCCGCGACCTGCCACCGGTGCTCGACGGCTTGTCCCTCACCCTCCCACCGGGCCGCAGCGTCGCGGTCGTGGGCGAGTCCGGCTCGGGCAAGTCCACACTCGCCGCCCTGATGCTGCGGTTCCTGGTCGCCGAGGAGGGCCACGCCCTCCTCGGCGGACGTGAGCTGGGCGGCCTCGCCTCGGACGACGTGCACCGCGTCGTCGGGCTGGTCGCCGACGACGCGCACGTCTTCGCCTCGACCCTGCGCGCCAACCTCGAGCTGGCCCGTCCCGGCGCCGAGGACGCCGAGCTCGTCGACGCGCTGCGCCGGGCGCACCTGGGAGGCTGGTACGACGCCCTGCCGGCGGGCCTCGACACCGCCCTGGGCCGGGGCGGGAGAACGGTCTCCGGCGGTGAGCAGCGGCGCCTCGCCCTGGCGCGCGTGCTGCTGGCCGACCAGCCTGTGCTCGTCCTCGACGAGCCCACCGAGGGCCTGGACGAGGAGACGGCCGAGGCCGTCGTCCGTGACCTCCTCCAGGCGTCGCCACACCGCACGGTGGTCCTGCTGACCCACCGCACCGAGGGGCTCGACCTGGTCGACGAGGTGCACGAGCTGCGCTCGGGACGGCTGCACCGCCTGTGCTGACGGCGGCCCGCACGCTCACCTCCGCCGGTGCCGGTGCCCTGGCCGTCGACCTCGCCAGTGCCGGCCTGGTCGGCCGCGGCGTCCTGCTGGACATCGCCGGCGCCGAGGAACGCCGTGGCTCGAGCCCGGCGACCACGTGACGACCGAGGACCTGCAGCGGGCCGAGACGGCGCAGGGCGTGCGGGTCGGCCCCGGCGACATCCTGTGCGTGCGGGTCGGCCACCACCGGCGGCGCAACCAGACGGGGGCCTGGGACGTGGCGAACGGGCGGGCCGGGTTGCACCCCACGGCGATGCACTTCCTGGCCGAGCGGCAGGTGGCCGTGCTCGGCAGCGACGGCAACAACGACACGGCGCCCAGCGCGGTGCCGGAGGTGCCGTATCCGGTGCACGTCCTGGCGGTCAACGCGATGGGCCTGCAGCTCGTGGACTACCTGCGCCTCGAGGAGCTCCTCCGGCTGTGCCAGGAGCTGCGCCGCTGGTCCTTCTTCTGCGTGATCGCCCCGCTGCGCCTGGGACGCGGCACCGGCTCGCCCGTGAACCCCATCGCCGTGTTCTGACCGCGCCGCTCCCAGACCGACACCTGAGGCGTCCGCTGCTGCCGGCTCGACGGCCGCCGCCTCAGGCCGGATCGGGGTTGTGGATGGTGGAGTACCAGGAGAGCCGGGAAGCAGGGCCGCGAAGTGCTCGACCATCGCCAGCTCGAGCGGCAGTTCGGGCTCGGTGGACCGGAAGTGGTCCGCATACGAGTCAGCGACCCCGTCGTACGCGACTCGCGCGCGAGCTCGTCCTGTGACCTGGTCATCACCGCAGTCTCGCAGTCGTCCGGGACACGCGTGCTCAACGGTGTGTGCGGCGTCCGCTACTCCTTCGCCACCTCCACGAGCCCCTTGGCACGTGATGCTTCCCGCTGGTCCGACGGGGGCGACGCGGGCGCCGTGCGCGCGGACGCGGCGGGCAGCGGGGCCCGGGCGACGAAGGTCATGTCGCGGCGGACGTCGGCCCGGGGCATGGCGATTCGGTCGAGCACATAGTTCTGGCGAACCGTCCACGGGGCGCGGCGCCCCTGCTTGGGGAACCGGTCGACAGCCCGCTGGACGTAGCCGGAGGTGAGGTCCAGCAGCGGCCGCGCCACCTCGCCCGGTGGCGCCACCGGCGTGCCGTACGCGATGTCGTGGCGGGCCATGTGGTTCAGCAGCCGGCAGACGTACCGCGAGACCAGGTCGGCGCGCAGCGTCCACGACGCGTTGGTGTAGCCCACGCAGAACGCGAGGTTGGGCACCCCGCTGAGCATCATCCCGCGGTAGGCGAACCGCTCACCGAGGCGAACCGGTGCGCCGTCCACGGTCAGGGTCATCCCCCCGATCGGCAGCAGCGACAGGCCCGTTGCCGACACGACGACGTCAGCCTCGAGCGTCCGGCCGGAGGTCAGCCGGATCCCCGGCCCGACGAAGCGGTCGATGGTGTCGGTCACCACGTCGGCGCGCCCGGCGGCGACGGCGCGGAGCAGGCCGCCGTCCGGGGTCACGCACAGCCGCTGGTCCCACGGGTCGTACGGCGGGGTGAAGTGCTCGTCCAGGAAGGCCGGGTCGTCCAGGTGCTGCAGCAGCCCCTTGCGCAGCAGCCGCTTGGCGAGCTCGGGTCGGCGCCGGCAGAACTGGTAGAAGGCCTGGGTGATGGCGACGTTCTTGGCGCGGATGAGCGTGTGCGCCGGCCCGGCCGGCAGGTGACGGCGGAGGGTGTCCGCGGCCCGGTCGACCGCGGGCATCGCCGTGACGTACGACGGGGTCCGCTGCAGCATCGTCACCGTGGCGGCCCGGGCGGCCAGCGCCGGCACGAGCGTCACCGCGGTCGCGCCGCTGCCGATGACGACGACGCGCTTGCCGTCGACGTCGAGGTCCTCGGGCCAGAACTGGGGATGGACGAGCCGGCCGCCGAAGTCGTCGACGCCGGCGAAGTCGGGCTGGTGGCCGTGGTCGTAGTCGTAGTAGCCCGCGCAGAGGTGGAGGAACGAACAGGTCAGCGTCGCAGGCGCGGCCTCCTCGCCGACCAGCGTCCGGACGGTCCACCGGGCCTCGGCGGAGGACCACGACGCGTCGACGACCTTGGTGCTGAACCTGATGTGCTCGCGGATGCCCTCCTCGGTGGCGGTCTGGGCGATGTAGTCCCGGATGCTGGCGCCGGCGGCCAGCGACGTCGCGTCCCGCCAGGGCCGGAATGGGTAGCTCAGGGTGAAGATGTCGGAGTCGGAGCGGACGCCGGGGTAGCGGAACAGGTCCCAGGTGCCGCCGACCGCCTTCCGCGCCTCGAGGACGGCGTAGCTCCGGTCGGGGCACTGCTGCTGCAGCCGGTACGCCGCGCCGATGCCGGACAGACCCGCTCCCACGACCAGGACGTCGACGTGCTCGCTGGCCGGGGCGCGGGCGGGCGTGCTCGTCACCGGGTCCTCCTGGGGGTCGTGGACAGGGTCACGGAACCAGTCTCCGCGTCGGGGCCGCCGGACCTCGACGCCGACCGGTCAGCGGGTGCGTTCGGAGTGGCCCGAGGCGAGGTCCTTGGCCAGGGCGGCGGCCGCCTCGGTCAGCAGCGGCACCGCGCGCCCGATGAGCTGCTCGTTCATTCGCGGCGCCGGCCCGGAGACGGACATGGCGATCCGCGAGGGCGCGTCGGGGACCGCCACCGCCACGCAGCGCACGCCGAGCTCCTGCTCCTGCTCGTCCATGGCAAAGCCCTGCGCCCGCACCTGGTCCAGGGCCCGCAGCAGGACGTCGGGGTCGGTGATGGTGTGCTCGGTCCGCGCCTCCATGCCGGTCCGGGCGAGGAGCGCCCGGACGGCGGCGGGGTCCTCGCCGGCCAGGATCGCCTTGCCGACCGCCGTGCAGTGCGCCGAGACGGCGCGACCGACCTCGGTGAACATGCGCATCGACTGCCGCGACTGCGCCTGCCCGACGTAGACCATGAGGTCGCCGTCGAGCATCGCGAGGTTGGCCGACTCGCCCAGACCCTCGACCAGCTCCAGCAGGTAGGGCCGCGCCCACGTCCCCAGCATCTTGGAGGACGTCTCGCCCAGGCGGATGAGCCGAGGCCCGAGCGCGTACTGGCGGGACGGCTCCTGCCGCACATAGCCCAGGTCGACGAGGGTGCGCACCAGGCGGTGGATCGTCGGCAGCGGCAGGTCCGCCTCGGCCGCGAGCTGCGACAGCGCGATCGTGCCGCCGGCGTCGGCCATCGTCTCCAGCAGCCCGAACGCCCGCTCGAGGGACTGCACGCCGCCGGAGCGCGCGGTGCTGCTGCCGTCTGCGTCAGTGCTCATCCGATCCGGTCCCTTCAGCGGGCGCGCCCACGACGGGTGCTGCGGCCAGGTGGCGCCCTTTCCGTATGGCGGAATACTAGCCGCGCCATGCGGATGTCGTGGAGGAGGCGACCAGTCTTGACCCGCGCGCCCCTGAAGTTACTATCCGGCATACAGCAACATCGCCGACCCCCGCGGTGGGAGCGCCGTCATGCCGAATACCAGCCCTGGCTACTCCATCACCGTGCGGGTCGAGGCGCCGGCCGTGGCCCACGCGACCGCCGCCCTGACGACAGCGGTCAGCTCCGCCGGTGGCGCACTGACCGCCCTCGACGTGGTCGAGTCCCACGCCGACCGGATCGTCGTCGACGTCACCTGTGACGCCTCCGACGTCGACCACGCCGACCGGATCACCGAGGCGCTCGCGCAGGTGCCGGGGGTCACGGTGCGCAAGGTCAGTGACCGCACCTTCCTGATCCACCTCGGCGGCAAGATCGAGGTGACGCCCAAGGTGGCCCTGAAGCACCGGGACGACCTCTCCCGCGCCTATACCCCGGGCGTCGCCCGCGTCTGCCTGGCGATCGCGAGGAACCCCGAGGACGTCCGCCGGCTCACCATCAAGCGCAACACCGTCGCCGTCGTCACCGACGGGTCGGCGGTCCTCGGCCTGGGCAACATCGGCGCCGGCGGCGGCGCTGCCGGTGATGGAGGGCAAGGCGGCGCTGTTCAAGCGGTTCGCCGGCGTCGACGCGTGGCCGGTCTGCCTCGACACCCAGGACGTCGACGAGATCGTCGAGATCGTGCGCGCCATCGCCCCGGTCTACGGCGGGATCAACCTGGAGGACATCTCGGCGCCGCGGTGTTTCGAGATCGAGGCCCGGCTGCGCGACCTGCTCGACATCCCGGTCTTCCACGACGACCAGCACGGCACCGCGATCGTCGTGCTCGCCGCCCTGACCAACGCCCTGCGGGTGGTCGGCAAGCGGCTGCAGGACGTCTCGGTCGTGGTGTCCGGTGTCGGCGCCGCCGGGCACGCGATCATCCGGCTGCTGCACGCCCAGGGCGCCGGCTCGACTCATCGGCTGCGACCGGCACGGCGCGGTCCACGCCGGCCAGCCCGAGCGGGACGAGTTCCGCGCCTGGATCGCCGACGACACCAACCTCCAGCGGCGGCAGGGCACGCTCCAGGAGGTGCTGGTCGGCGCGGACGTGTTCATCGGCGTCTCGGCGCCCAACCTGCTGACCGGCGACGACATCGCCACGATGGCGCCCGGCGCGATCGTCTTCGCCCTCGCCAACCCCGACCCCGAGGTCGACCCGGTCGGGCCGCCAGCGAGCATGCGGCGGTCGTCGCCACCGGACGCTCGGACTACCCGAACCAGATCAACAACGTGCTCGCCTTCCCCGGGTTCTTCCGCGGCCTGCTTGACGCAGGTGCCTCACGACATCACCGACGCGATGATGATCGCCGCCGCGACCGCGATCGCCGACGTGGTCGAGGCCGACGAGCTCAACCCGACCTTCATCGTCCCCAGCGTCTTCGACCCCGACGTGGCGCCGGCGGTCGCCGCGGCGGTCCGCGCGGTGGCCGTGCCCCGCGCCGTGCCCGCGCCGCGTCCGCCGCGGCCGGCTCGGCCGGCCCCGGCGACGGGGAGGCCGGGTGAGCGCCCTGGCCGACGAGCTCGACGCGCGGCTCGCGCAGGCGGACCAGCGCCTGGCGAGGGACTACCCGGGCGAGGCCGCAGGGCGCCAGCCGGTGCACACGGTCTACGTCCCTGCCGACCGTTACGCCGCCGACACGCTGGCGCGGTGGCGGCTGGAGGCGACGGCGGTGCTCGACCGGCATGCCCCGACCGCCGAAGCGCTCCCGGAGGCATTCGGCATCGGCCCCGCGGCCGCCGCGCAGGTGCACGCCCGGATGCGGGCCAAGCTCGAGCGCGAGCCGGTCGAGGACCTGCGGATCGACTTCGAGGACGGCTACGGTGACCGCGGCGATGACGAGGAGGACCTGGCGGCGGTCACGGCGGCGACGGCGCTGCGCCATACGGTCACGGCGGGGGAGGCGGCGCCCTTCGGCGGCATCCGGTTCAAGAGCTTCGAGGCGCCGACGCGGCGTCGGGGCCTGCGCACGCTGGAGCTGTTCGTCGCGACGGTCGCGGACGGCGGCCGGCTGCCGGACGGGTTCGTGCTGACACTGCCCAAGGTGACCTCGCTGGACCAGGTCGAGGCGATGGTGCTGGTGTGCGAGCGGCTGGAGCGGGCGCACGAGCTGGCCCCCGGCTCCCTGCGGTTCGAGATCCAGGTGGAGACCCCGCAGGCGGTGCTGGGGGCGGACGGCACGGCGCTGGTGGCGCGGATGGTCCACGCGTCGGCGCGGCGGTGCACCGGTCTGCACTACGGCGCCTACGACTACTCCGCCTCGTGCGGCATCGCGGCGGCGTACCAGAGCATGGAGCACCCGGTGGCCGACCACGCCAGGGCGGTGATGCAGGTCGCGGCGGCCGGCACCGGGGTGCGGCTCTCGGACGGCTCGACCAACCGGCTCCCGGTGGGCGACCGGACCGCGGTGCTGGCGGCGTGGCGGCTGCACGCCCGGCTGGTGCGGCGGTCCCTCGAGCGCGGGTTCTACCAGGGGTGGGACCTGCACCCGGCGCAGCTGCCCAGCCGCTACGTCGCGGTGTTCGCCTTCTACCGCGAGGGGCTGGCGGAGGCGGCCGCGCGGCTGCGGTCCTACCTCGGGCGGAGCGAGTCCGGGTTCCTCGACGAGCCGGCGACCGCGCGGGCGCTGGCCGACTTCCTGGTCCGGGCGGTCGACTGCGGCGCCAGCGACGACGCGGAGGTGCAGGAGCTCTCCGGCGCGTCCCCGCAGCGGCTCGCCGAGCTGGCCCGGCGGGTCTGACCGGGTCCGTGCGGTCGGTGCCCTACCTGGCGGGGTGGGCCATGGAGTCGATGGCGACGGTGATGGCGAGCAGGAGCAGGGCGTCCTGCTCGGGGTGGATCTCGACGCCGTAGGAGTCCCGCAGCCGGAACCACTGCTTGGAGACCTCGGCGACCTTGTGGCCGTCCTGGTCGATCTCGTACTCGTGGTTGACGATGTTGCCCTTCACCTCGAGGTCTTCGCCGTGCTCGACCTCGACCTTCCACCGCTCCCGCAGCGGCGTGATCAGCTTCTTGTGCACCATGGCGATGCGGTTGCCGTCGGGGTCCTCGATCTCCATGGTGTCGCGCAGGTGCATCGCCCGCTTCTGGATGCGGCACCTCCGCTGCCCGTCGGCGTCCTCGAAGTACATCGTCGTGCGCAGCCGCATCGCCTTGCCGTCGACCCGGAACACGTGGTTGCCGGCCTCGTCCTCGATCCAGTAGTCGTCGCCGATGGAGAGCAGCCGCTGGCGCATCTGGTAGCGCACGGCCGTTCCTCCCCGCCCGAACACCTCGCGCTCGTCGTGCCGCTTGCGCAGACCCATCTCGTCTCCTCCGCCGTGCTGCCCAGCGTGACGGGGCCAGCCTGCTGGCGCCGGGGCGCCCGCGCCTCCTCCACAGGGGGTGAGGTGCTCGTGCCGCCGGCCCACCCGCCCCACTTCGTGGCCCCACCCGCCCCACTTCGTGGGCCCACCCGCCCCACTTCGTGCCGCCCGGTCGGCGAACGTGGGCGCACGAAGGCGCGATTCCCCGAAGAACGAGCACGAAGTGCGGCGGGGCACGCGGGGAGCGGCGCCGGGGAGGGACGCTGGGGAGGCACGCTGGGGAGGGATGGGCCCTGGGCGATCGGCGCGATGGCGTGCGGCGGAGGGCTCAGCTGGTGCCGGTGTCCTCGATGCGGAAGCCGACCTTGAGGCCGACCTGGATGTGGGCGACCTCGCCGTCCTCGATGTGGCCGCGGATCTGGCTGACCTCGAACCAGTCCAGCTCGCGCGTGGTGGCCGCCACGCGCGAGACGGCGCCGCGGATGGCGTCGTCCACGCTCGTCTCGGACGAGCCGACGACCTCGATGACGCGATAGACGTGATCTGACACGGGTGCTCCCCATCGTCGACCTGCTCGGCCGGACCGGACGGCGCGGCTCGTGGGGCTCATTCGACTCCCACCACGGCCGGCTGTCCAGCGGGCCCGGGCGCCGGGTCAGTCGTCGTCGCTGGTGCGCAGCCCGCGACGGGCGGAGACCAGGTCCACCTCCGGGCGCGCCGCCACGTAGTCCTCCACGGCGTCCAGGACCTCCACCACGTGGGCCCGGCTGGAGGAGACGACGCCGACGCCCACGCCCGAACGCCGGTGCAGGTCGAGGTGGTCCACCTCGGCCACGCTCACCTCGTGGTGCCGCCGGATGCCGGCGATCAGCGGCCGCACGAGCGAGCGCTTCTCCTTCAGGGAGTGCACGTCGCCCAGCAGCAGGTCCAGCTCCAGCCACCCGATCCACATGCGCCCACCTTCGCAGACCCCGCGCCGGCAAAAGCCGCCTCCGTACGGCGGGCCGCCCGCTACGGTCAGCAGGTGTCAGCGCGCGAGCTGGTGGTGCTCGGGACCGCGTCCCAGGTCCCGACCCGCTCGCGCAACCACAACGGCTACCTGCTGCGCTGGGACGCCGAGGGCATCCTGTTCGACCCGGGCGAGGGCACGCAGCGCCAGATGATCCTGGCCGGCGTACCGGCCTCGGCGATCACCGCTATCTGCATCACCCACGCCCACGGCGACCACTGCCTGGGCCTGCCCGGGGTGCTGCAGCGCATGTCCCTGGACGGCATCGACCGCCCCGTCCCCCTGATCTACCCGCGCGGCGCGGGGGAGTACGTCGCCCGCCTGCGCCGCGCGTCGTCGTACGCCGACCGGCTCGAGGTGGTGCCGTACCCCATCTCGGACGACGGACCCATCCTGACGTGGGGAAACCTGACGCTGGAGTCCGCCGCGCTCGAGCACGGGCTGCCGACGGTCGGCTACCGGCTGGTCGAGGCCGACGGCCGGACGATGGTGCCCGAGCTGCTCGCCGAGCGGGGCGTGGCGGGCCCGGACGTCGGCCGGCTGCTGCGGGAGGGGTGGCTGGTCACCGACCGGGGGCGGGTCGACGTCGCGGACGTGAGCCGGGTGCGCACCGGGCAGCGGTTCGCGTTCGTCATGGACACCGCCATGTGCGACGCCGCCCGGTGGCTGGCCCAGCGCGCGGACCTGCTCGTGTGCGAGGCGACGTACGCGTCGGCCGACGGTGAGCTGGCCGCGGCGTACGGGCACCTGACGGCGCGCGACGCCGGCCGGATCGCCGCCGGCGGACATGCCCGGCGGCTGGTCCTCACGCACTTCTCGCAGCGCTACGCCGACCTGGCGCCGCTGCTGCAGGAGGCCAGCGCGGAGCACGGCGACGTCGTCCTCGCCGGTGACCTGGATCGCATTCCCGTGCCCGCCAGGGAGCGCCCGGCCCGGCACCGATGAGTTCCCCGAGGGCCCGCGGTCTACCCCCCGACGACCCGGACGGGTCGCCCCGTTCCGAAGGAGACGTGCTGCGATGGCTGACAACCCCGCCCCGCTGGGAGCACCGTGCTGGATCGACCTCAACACCTCCGACCTCGACCGCGCCGTGCGGTTCTACGGCGAGCTGTTCGGCTGGACCGCGGAGGACGCCGGTGAGGACTACGGGCACTACCACAACTTCTCCCTGGACGGCGCGCTCGTGGCGGGCCTGATGCGCAAGCAGCCCGACGCCGGCTACCCCGACTTCTGGATGACCTACCTGTCGAGCGCCGACGCCAAGGCCACCGCCGCCGCGGCCTCCGAGGCGGGCGGGCAGGTGATGCTCGAGCCGATGGCGGTGATGGACCTGGGGGCCATGGCCGTGCTGGCCGACCCCTCCGGTGGCGCCGTGGGCGTGTGGCAGCCGGGGCGGCACCGGGGCTACGAGGCGCACGGCCGGGCCGGCACACCCGTGTGGCACGAGGTGCACACCCGCGACCACGCCGGCGCGGTGGCGTTCTACCAACGGGTCTTCGGCTGGCACACCTCGGCGGTCAGCGACACCGACGAGTTCCGCTACACGACGATGACCGAGGGCGAGGAGCAGCACGCCGGCATCATGGACGCCAGCGCGGAGCTACCCGAGGGCACGCCCTCCTTCTGGGAGGTCTACTTCGGCGTCGAGGACGCCGACGCCTCACTCGAGCTGGTCGAGCGGCTCGGCGGCGCGGTGCTGGAGCCGGCGGTGGACACCCCGCACGGCCGGATGGCCAAGGTGGCCGACCCGACCGGCGCGGCCTTCAAGATCGTCGCCGTCTCCGGCTGACCCAGCACGCAGGTGGCGGCGCGGGTGCTTGACTGGCGCCCATGCCCGCCGTGCTCGTCGCGCCTGACTCCTTCAAGGGGACGCTGACGGCCGCGCAGGTGGCCGAGGCCGTCAGCGCGGGCCTCGTGGGGGCGCGCCCCGACCTGGACGTCCTCGCGCTGCCCGTCGCCGACGGCGGCGAGGGCACGCTCGCCGCAGCCGTCGCCGCGGGGTTCGACCGCGTGGCGGTCACCGTCAGCGGACCGACCGGCGAGCCGGTGCCGGCGGCGTACGCCCGGCAGGGTGACACCGCCGTCGTCGAGCTGGCCGAGGCCTCCGGGCTGAGCCTGCTCCCGGGCGGCGTGCCGGCCCCGCTGACGGCCGGCAGCCGCGGCACCGGCGAGCTGATGGTGGCCGCGATCGGCGCCGGCTGCCGCCGGCTGGTCCTGGGCATCGGCGGCAGCGCGTGCACCGACGGCGGTGCCGGGCTGCTGCAGGCCCTCGGCGCCAGGATCCTGGACGAGGGCGGGTCCGAGGTGGGGCCCGGTGGCGCGGCGCTCGAGGGCGCCGCGGCCCTGGACCTCTCGGGGCTGCACCCGGGACTCGCCGGCGTCGAGGTCGTCGTCGCCGGCGACGTGGACAACCCGCTGCTCGGCGAGCGCGGCGCGGCGGCGGTCTATGCGCCGCAGAAGGGCGCGGACCCCGGCGACGTCGCCCTGCTCGAGGCCGGGCTGACCCGCTGGGCCGAGCTGGTGGCCGGCGAGACCGGTGCCGACCGGTCGGGGGAGCCCGGGGCCGGCGCCGCCGGCGGGGTGGGCTTCGCCGCGCTGGCCGTGCTCGGCGCCACGCTGCGCCCGGGCATCGAGCTGCTCCTGGAGCTGACCGGCTTCCACCGCGCGCTGGCGGGGGCGCGCCTCGTGGTCACCGGGGAGGGCAGCCTGGACCGCCAGACCCTGCACGGCAAGGCCCCCGCGGG
Source organism: uncultured Actinomycetota bacterium (assembly GCA_963696105.1). Lineage (GTDB taxonomy): Bacteria > Actinomycetota > Actinomycetes > Actinomycetales > Dermatophilaceae > CAVRTM01. Next base: position 1,029,484 of record CAVOIP010000005.1, on the reverse strand, counting down.
GGTGGCGGCGGCGGCGACCACAGCCGGCGTACCCGTGGTGGCCGTGTGCGGTCGGCTGGCCCTCGACCCCGGGCAGCTGGCCGCGGCCGGGTTCGCGGCAGCGTACCCGCTCACGGCCGAGTCCGACGACCTGGCGGAGTGCCTGGAGCGGCCCGGGCCGCTGCTCGAGCGGATCGGCGCCCGCATCGCCCGCGAGCACCTCGGATGAGCGGCGGCGGCGGGCTGGACCTGGTCCTGCGCGCACGGCGGGTGGTCAGTGGCGGCGTCGAGGCGCCGCGCACCGTCGCCGTCGCCGGCGGGCGCATCGTCGCGGTCGAGCCGTACGACGCCGCGCTGGGCGCCGCCGAGGTGGTCGAGCTCGACGAGGACGTGGTGCTGATGCCGGGACTGGTCGACAGCCACGTGCACGTCAACGAGCCCGGCCGCACCCCGTGGGAGGGCTTCGCCAGCGCGACCCGGGCCGCGGCCGCCGGCGGCGTCACCACGATCGTCGACATGCCGCTCAACAGCGTCCCGCCCACGACCACCGCGGCGAACCTGCACGTCAAGCGGGCCGCCGCGGCCGGTCAGGCGTACGTCGACGTGGCCTTCTGGGGCGGCGCGGTCCCCGGCAACCTGGCGGAGCTGCGGGGGCTGCACGAGGCGGGCGTGTCCGGCTTCAAGTGCTTCCTGGTCGACTCCGGCGTCCCGGAGTTCCCGCCGCTGGGCGCCGACGAGCTCGAGGCGGCGCTGCGCGAGGTGGCCTCGCTCGACTCCCTCATGGTGGTCCACGCCGAGGACGCCGACACCATCGGGCACGCCGTCGCCCCGAGCGGCCCGGCGTACGGCGACTTCCTGCGGTCCCGCCCGCGCGGCGCGGAGAACCTCGCGGTGGCCCGGGTGGTCGAGCTGGCCCGCCGCACCGGGGCGCGGGTGCACGTGCTGCACCTGTCCAGCGCCGACGTCCTGCCGATGCTCGCGTCGGCACGGCGGGACGGGGTGAGGCTGACGGTCGAGACGTGCCCGCACTACCTGACCTTCGACGCCGAGGACATCCCCGACGGGGCGACGCCGCTCAAGTGCTGCCCGCCGATCCGCGAGGCGGCCAACCGCGAGCAGCTGTGGGCCGGCCTGGCCGAGGGCGTGCTCGACTGCGTGGTCACCGACCACTCGCCGTGCACGGCCGACCTCAAGCGGCTGGACACCGGCGACTTCGGCATGGCGTGGGGCGGGATCGCCTCGCTGCAGCTCGGCCTGGCGGCGGTGTGGACCCAGGCCCGCGAGCGCGGCCACGGCCTGACCGACGTGGCCCGGTGGATGGCCGAGCACCCCGCCCGCCAGGCCGGGCTCCCGGGCAAGGGCCGGATCGCCGTCGGGTGCGCGGCCGACCTGGCCGTCGTCGCGCCGGACGAGACGTTCGTGGTGGACCCCGCCCGGCTGCACCACAAGAACCCGGTCACCGCGTACGCCGGCCGCACCCTGCGGGGTGTCGTCCGCCAGACCTGGCTCGCCGGGCGCCGGGTCGACCTGCACGACGAGCCGCGCGGGCGGCTCCTGAGCCGAGGAGCGCCATGACCACCTCCAGCGGTGACGACTTCACCGCGCTGCCAGACCTGGCCTCACGGGCGCTGGCCGGCAGCGTGGTCTACGCCAACGACGAGCTGTTCGCCGAGCGGGAGAACCTCATCCGGCCCGAGGCCGCCGTCTTCTCGCCCGAGGACTTCGGCCACAAGGGCAAGATCTACGACGGCTGGGAGACGCGGCGGCGCCGGGAGCCCGGCTCCGACCACGCCGTCGTCCGGCTCGGCGTGGCCGGGGTCGTCCGCGGCGTGGTCGTCGACACGGCCTGGTTCCGCGGCAACTACCCGCCGTATGCCTCCGTCGAGGCCGCGAGCATCGAGGGCCACCCCGCGCCCGACGAGCTCGCCCGCGCGGACTGGGTGACCCTGGTGGAGCGCTCGCCGCTCCACGGCGACACGGCCAACCCGTTCCCGGTCGGCGACGGGCGCCGGTTCACGCACGTGCGGCTGACGATCTATCCCGACGGTGGTGTGGCCCGGTTCCGGGTGCACGGCGAGCCGGTGCCCGACCCGCGCTTCCTCGGGAGCAGCTTCGACCTCGCCGCGCTCGAGCACGGCGGCGACGTCGTCGAGTGCTCCAACCGGTTCTACTCCTCCCCGCGCAACATCCTGCTGCCCGGCCGGGCGCGCACCATGGGTGACGGCTGGGAGAACGCCCGCCGCCGTGACGGCGGCAACGACCACGTCTCGGTCCGCCTCGGCGCGCCCGGCCGGGTCGAGCGGGTCGAGGTCGACACCTCCTACTTCGTCGGCAACGCCGCCGGCTGGGCCTCACTGCGGGGCATCGACGCGCGCTCCCACGACCTGTCCCGCTCCGGCGACTGGGTGGAGCTGGTGCCGCGGACCCGGCTGCAGCCGGACACCCGCCACCAGTTCCGGGTCGCCGAGGCGACGCCGGTCACCCACGTGCGGCTCGACGTGTTCCCCGATGGCGGCCTCGCACGGCTGCGGGTGCACGGCGCCGTGCCGCCGCCGGACCGGGCCGCCGGGGTGTGCCGCTGGCTCGACCTGCTGCCGCAGGCGCATGCGGTCCAGGTCCTGGCCACCGACGGCGGCCTGCCCCCGGACGACGCGGTGGCGACGGCGGCCGCCCGGCCGCTGAGCGGCACCGACCGGCTGCCCGAGGAGGTCGTCCGGCGCCTCCTCGGGTGAACACGGTGACCGATGGTGCAGGATCACCCGGTGACCGCCCTCGCAGCACGCCCACCACGGCGGTCGTCCTCTCGCCCGCGGACTTCCCTACACGAACGGCTCATCCCATGTGCGCAGTAACCCCGCCGGCCGAGATCCGCCTGCCCACGACGATGCAGGCACCGGCAGCGGCGCGGGCCTTCCTGCGTGGTGCCGGCTGCTCCACGCACCACGCCCGAACCCTCGACGAGGCCGAGCTGCTGGTCAGCGAGCTCGCCACCAACGCCGTCCTGCACGGCACGCCCCCCGTGAACGTGCGGGTGGAGTGTGACGGCAGCCGAGGCCTGCTGGTGTCCGTCACGGACGGTAGTGCCCACACCCCACTGAAGCGCGCAGCAGGTCCGGAGGACGACTCGGGTCGCGGCATGCTGCTGGTGGACGTGATCAGTGACCGCTGGGGGGTTCAGACGCGCCCCGGCACGGGCAAGGCGGTGTGGTTCCAGCTGCGTCACTGACCGTGGCACGACCACCCCACCGAGCGAGCCATACGCTGACGGCATGGACGTGAGCCCCAGCCCGGCCACGGCACCGACCGTGGCTCGCGACGACAGCGCCCCCACCGGAGGCGGAGCGGTTCCCCGCTACGCCTACCTCGGCCCGCAGGGCACCTTCACCGAGATGGCGCTGCGCTCCTGGCGACCGGCCGTCGGCGCCGACCACGTGCCGATCGGCTCGGTCGACGCGGCGCTCGCGGCCCTGCGCGCCGGCGACGTGGACGCGGCGATGGTGCCGATCGAGAACTCCGTCGAGGGCGGGGTCAGCGCCACGCTGGACGCGCTGGCCAACGGTGAGCCGCTGGTCGTGGTCGGGGAGGTGCTCGTGCCGATCACCTTCGTCCTCGCCGCCCCGGCCGGTACGCCGCGTGCCTCCATCCGCTCCGTCGGCACCCACCCGCACGCCTGGGCCCAGGTCCGCGGCTGGATGGGGCGGCACCTGCCGGCCGCGACGTACGTCCCGGCCCTGTCCACCGCGGCAGGCGCCGCCGGGCTGGCCGCCGGCGACGCGTCGTACGACGCTGCGGTGTGCGCCCCGGTCGCCGCGCAGGACCACGGGCTGGCGGTGCTGGCCGAGGGAATCGGTGACAACGCCAGCGCGGTGACGCGGTTCGTCCTCGTGTCCCGGCCCGGGGTCGTGCCCGAGCCGACCGGCGCCGACAAGACGACCGTCGTGCTGTTCCAGAGCGACGACCACCCGGGCGGGCTGCTGGAGCTGCTCGAGCAGTTCGCTGCGCGCGGGGTGAACCTGAGCCGGCTGGAGTCGCGGCCGACGGGGGAGTCGCTCGGGCGCTACTGCTTCTCGATCGACTTCGAGGGCCACGTCGCCGACGAACGGGTCGGCGAGACGCTGATGGGGCTGCGCCGGGTCTGCGCCGAGGTGCGGTTCCTCGGCTCCTACCCCCGGGCCGACGGCACGGCCGTCGCGATCCGGCCGGGCACCGACGACGGCGCCTTCCTCGACGCCCGCGAGTGGCTGCGCGGTCTGCGCCACCCCGGCTGACCGCCGCTCATCCGCTGGTGGTGCTGGAAGCACCGTTGTGGCTCCCCGCCGGGAGCGAGGACCGGTCCGGTGGTGCGAGCGCAGGCAGGTCCACGCCAGCAGGGCACACGCGATGCCGTTGAGCGCGCCGATCAGCACGTCGGACAGGTGGTGCATCCCGCGGTACAGCCGGGCGTAGGCCACGAGGAACGGGATCACGGCGCAGACCACCACGACCAGCCGGCGCAGCCACGCGCGCTCGATCCGGTGGGCCGCGATCAGGGCGAGGGAGAGGTAGAGGGCGGTCGAGGCCCCGACGTGGCCGCTGGGATAGCTCGAGGTCGGTGGTGCCGGGTCGAGCTTGGGCACCTCCGGCCGCGGACGGCCGATGATCGCGGTGGCGATGACGAAGATGGTGGCCTGCAGGGCGATGGCGATGGCCGGGACGATGGCGACCCACCACTCGCGGGTGCGCCACCACAGCAGCGCCACGGCGATGACGCAGACGCCGATGACGATCTCGGTGTTGCCGACGTGGGACCAGACCATCGTGATGGTGTTCCACCGGGCGGTACGGTCGCGCGCCAGGTCGGCGTTCAGGCCGCTCTCGGTGTGGTTCAGCGACTTCAGCGGCCCGCGCAGCAGCTCGCCGAAGCCGACGATGGCCAGCCAGACGACGAAGCCGGGCAGGATCGCCCGCAGGAGGAGACCGCGGGCCGTCTCCGCCGGGGTGGGCCTGGACGAACCGTCGATCAGGGACATGGCACGCGGCCTCTCGGTCAAGGGCCGGGGTGCGGTCGCCGTCCCGGCAGCCAGCCCATGGTGGCAGCACCGGTGCCGGCGCGCGAATCGTGCCAGTCAAGCCCCGGAAGGGAAGCCCGGGTCCTCGGAACCGCGTGCGCTCAGCCGACGCGGACGACCAGGGCGAGCGGCCGCACGACCGCCCGCAGGGACTTCGCCTCGCCGATCGTGTCGCCGTCGAGCTGCACCTGCTCCGGGCGGTCGGCACGGATGGTGAGCGACTGCGCGCGCTGGTGGTCCACCCGCTCGTGGCCCTTGCGGCGCTGGCTGAGGACCCGCAGGGCCACCGCCATCCAGCCGATCAGCCCACTGGGGGAGAGGAGCACGCAGTCCAGCCAGCCGTCGTCGAGCTCGGCCTCCGGCATGAGGACGAGGCCGCCGGTCAGCTTGCCGCAGTTGCCGATGACCACCGTGCGCACCCGGCGCTCGAACTCCGGCTGCTCGTCGATCGCCATCCGGATCTTGAACCGGGGACCGCGCAGGTTGCGCATCCCCGAGACGGTGTAGGCCAGCCAGCCGACCCGCGCCTTCAGCTTCTCGGGGGCGCCGGCCATGATCGCCGCGTCGAAGCCGAGCCCGGCCATCACGAGGAACACGTGGTCCTTGGGCTTCTCCTGGGTGTCCTCGGGCTCCACCGTCAGCGTGCCGACGTCGACCCGCTTGTTCTGGCCCGTGAGCGCCACGCGCACCGCCTCGTCCAAGGAGTCCACCGGCAGCGACAGGTTGCGCGCCAGCAGGTTCCCCGTGCCGCCGGGCAGCAGGCCCATCGGGGTCTCGGTCCCGACCAGCGCGGCCGCGACCGCCCGCACCGTGCCGTCGCCACCGAGCGGGCAGACGATCGTGACGCCCTGCTCGACGGCGGAGCGGGCCTGCCCGGTGCCCGGGTCCTCCACCGTGGTCTCGATCCACAGCGGCTGGGCCCATCCCTCAGCCCGGCAGGCCTTGGTGACCTGCGCGCGGACCGCCTCCAGGTTGTCGAACTTGGTGGGGTTGACGACGATCGCCGCCTTCCGCTCCGGCTCGGGGGCCGGCGAGGCGGCGCCCTCGGGGCGGAAGTGGTCGCGAGGCGGGCGCCGTCGGCCGAAGCGGCGCGGGGCGCCCTCCTCCGCGTCGGCGTCCTTGGCGCGCCACGGGGCCGCGACCAGCAACGCCAGCAGGAGGACGAGGATGATCGCGCCGAGGGCGACCCAGCCGGCGTAGTTCGTCAACACGACCGGGACGTTACCCGACGGCAAACGGGGCCCCCGACGCGAAGGCGGTGGCAGGATCGCTGCGACTTCGGCAGGGTTGACGGGGGCGCGACCGCCGGCGGAGCGGCACCATGGGCGGATGACCGACGACGTCGCCGCCCGCTCGGCCGGCACCGACAGCCCGAGCGCGATCCCGCACGAGAGCAAGGACTGGACCTGGGTGCTCCAGCGCCCGTGCCCCGACTGCGGTTTCGACACCACCGACCACCCCGGCGCCAAGGTGCCGGCGGTGCTGCACGCCGCGATCGAGCGCTGGTCCAACCTGCTCGCCGCCCCCGGCGTCGAGGAGCGGCCCGCCCCGGACGTGTGGTCGCCGCTGGAGTACCTCTGCCACGTGCGCGACGTCTGCACCCTCACCACCGGGCGGGCCCGGCGGATGCTGGCCGAGGACGACCCCGAGCTGCCGTCCTGGGACCAGGACGAGGCCGCGGAGCGGGGCCGGTACGCCGAGCAGGACCCCGCGCTCGTGGCCGACCAGCTGGCCGACGCCGCCGACGCGGCCGGGGCGCTCTTCGCCGGTGTCGGACCCGACCAGTGGAGCCGCCCCGGGCACCGCAGCGACGGCACCGCGTTCACCGTCGAGACCCTGGCCCAGTACCTCGTCCACGAGGTCGAGCACCACCTGCACGACGTGCACGCCTGACCCGTCGGACCGCTCGCCGGTCGTCCTGGCGGCCCGTCCGGGTCGCCGTACCGGCCGGTCATCGGCCATCCCCGCCGAACGGCCGCGGGCGCGCCGATAGGCTCGGACGGTGATCGACATCAAGCTCGTGCGCGAGCACCCCGAGACGGTGAGGGCGAGCCAGCACGCCCGCGGTGAGGACGAGGGGATCGTCGACGCGATCCTGGCTGCGGACGAGCGACGCCGGTCCTCCCTGACCGAGTTCGAGCAGCTGCGCGCGCAGCAGAAGTCGTTCGGCAAGCAGGTGGCCGCGGCCCGGGGCGAGGAGAAGGCCGCGCTGGTCGCGCAGGCCAAGGCCACGTCCGACCGGGTCAAGGAGCTGCAGGCCGCGGCCGAGGCGGCCGAGCAGGAGCTCGCCACGCTGGTACGACGGGTCGGCAACGTCATCGAGGAGGGCGTGCCGGCCGGCGGGGAGGACGACTTCACCGTCCTGGAGACCGTCGGCACCGCACGGGACTTCGCCGAGGAGGGCTTCGAGCCGCTGGACCACCTCGAGCTCGCCGAGGGCCTCGGCGCCCTCGACATGGAGCGCGGCGCGAAGGTGAGCGGCTCGCGGTTCTACTTCCTCACCGGCGTCGGCGCCCGGCTCGAGCTCGCGCTGCTCACCATGGCGATCGCCCAGGCCGTCGAGGCCGGCTTCACCCCGATGATCACCCCGACCCTGGTCAAGAGCGACGTCATGGCCGGCGCCGGCTTCCTCGACGCGCACGCCGACGAGGTCTACCGCCTCGAGGCCGACGACCTCTACCTCACCGGGACCTCCGAGGTGGCCCTCGCCGGCTACCACGCCGACGAGATCCTCGACCTGTCCGGCGGTCCGAAGCGCTACGCCGGGTGGTCGGCCTGCTACCGCCGCGAGGCCGGCTCCTACGGCAAGGACACCCGCGGCATCATCCGGGTGCACCAGTTCCAGAAGGTCGAGATGTTCAGCTACTGCCGGCCCGAGGACGCGGCCGCCGAGCACCAGCGGCTCCTGGACTGGGAGAAGCAGATGCTGGCCAAGATCGAGGTGCCCTACCGGGTGATCGACACCGCCGCCGGTGACCTGGGCGGTCCTGCGGCGCGCAAGTTCGACTGCGAGGCCTGGGTGCCCACCCAGGGCCGCTACCGCGAGCTGACCTCGACCTCCAACTGCACGACGTACCAGGCGCGCCGGCTCGGCGTGCGCGAGCGCGAGGCCGGGGGAGGCACCCGCCACGTGGCGACCCTCAACGGCACGCTGGGCACGACCCGCTGGATCGTCGCGATCCTGGAGAACCACCAGCAGCCGGACGGCTCGGTCGTCGTACCCAAGGCGCTGCAGCCGTTCCTCGGCCTCGACGTGCTCACCCCCTTGGGCTGAGGCGGCCATGGCAGAGCGGATGGTCGCCCTCGACCTCGACGGCACGACGCTGCGCCACGACGGCACCCTGTCCCCGGCGGTGCGGGCGGCCGTGCGGGACGTGGCCGACGCAGGGGTGCACGTGGTCATCGCGACGGGGCGCTCGATCGTGGCGATGATGCCGGTCGTCGAGACGCTCGGGCTCAGCCACGGCTACGCCGTCTGCTCCAACGGCGCCATCACGATCGAGCTGGACGCGTCCGAGCCGCGCGGCTACCGGCTGCTGGAGGCGGTCACGTTCGACCCGGCGCCGGCGCTGACCCTGCTGCGCGGCGCGTGGCCGGACGCCGTCGTGGCCGTGGAGGAGCTCGGCGTCGGCTTCAAGCTCAGCGCCCCCTTCCCCGAGGGCGAGCTGCAGGGCGAGCTGCGCGTCGTGCCGTGGGAGGAGCTGGTCGACTCCCCGGCCACCCGCGTGACGTTCCGCAGCCCGACCGGCACGGCCGAGGACTTCATGGAGCTGGTCGAGCGGATCGGGCTGCACGAGGTCAACTACGCCGTGGGGTTCACCGCGTGGCTGGACATCAACCCCGAAGGGGTGTCCAAGGGCTCGGCGCTGGAGCTGATCCGGCGCCGCCTGTCGGTCGAGCCGCGGCACACCATCGCGGTGGGCGACCAGCGCAACGACCTGGAGATGCTGGCCTGGGCCGCGCGGGGGGTGGCCATGGGCAACGCCCCGCTGGAGGTCCAGGAGGTCGCCGACGAGGTGGCCGGGGACGTCGAGGAGGACGGCCTGGTGGCGGTCCTGCGCTCGCTCGTCGCCTGAGCGGCACCCGCGTCAGAGCCGGGACAGGTTCTCGCGCAGGCCGTGCTCGGCTCCGTCGCCGAGACGCTTGAGCGACCCGCTGAGCAGCGGGCCCAGGCAGCGCGCCATGCCGGTGAGCTCGAACCGGGCGGTGTAGATCACCTCGGTGCCGGCGCTGACCGTGTGCAGCACCATCGTGTCGTGCGCCTCCACGGCCCGGCTGTGCCCGCGCAGCGCGATCCGGTGCGGCGCCTCGAGCTCCTCCACCACGTAGGTCAGGTGCGTCTCGCGCCCGAGCACCTTCGAGGTGTTCGCATACGTCGTGCCCGGGCCGCCGTTCCCGCTGACCCGGGCGCAGCAGACCGTGCCCGGATCCCACTCCGCCGCGTTGGTGAAGTCGGAGAGGTAGTCGAAGACGCGTTCGAGGGAGGCCCCCACGATCACGGTGCGCCGCAGTTCCATGCGCCCACTGTCGGGCCCAGCGACCGGCCCGCGCCAACGTTGTGGACGTGCCGTGGCCAATCGTGACGGGCTCGCAACCGGACCGTGACCATGCACCGCCCGGACGTCGACGCGCGCGCGCCGATGAGGGGGACGTCCGACCCCTTGCCGTGTCCGCGGTCGACCCGACATCGTTCCTGCCATGGCGGTCAGACGGATCAAGCCCAACCTGCGCTCGGCGGACTTCGAGCGCAGCCGCGCCTTCTACCGTGGCGTGATCGGCCTCGACGGTGGCGACGGCCTCGACTGGATCCTGTTCTTCGGCACCGACCAGCGCGAGGTGCAGCTCAGCGTCATGAAGCTGGACGTCAAGGCCCACCTCCACCCGGACGTCTCGATCGAGGTGGACGACGTCGACGCGGTGCACGCCCGCGCCGTCGCGGCCGGTGCCGACATCGTCTACCCCCTCACCGACGAGGAGTGGGGGTTGCGACGGTTCTTCGTCCGCGACCCCGACGGCGCGGTCCTCAACATCACCCAGCACCTGTGACCGGAGGCCATCGGCCCGGCGCTCGCCGAGTGGCCGCCGCGGGCGCCGGCGGCCAAGGCGGCGCGTTCGGGGACACCGCGGCGCCTCAGGTGCGATGCTGTCGGTCTCATGCCCGACCTCATCATCACCTCGCCGGCCAACGCCCGACTCAAGACCCTGGTGGCCCTGCGTCGCCGACGTGCGCGTGAGGAGGGCGGCGTCACCCTCATCGAGGGGTACGACGAGCTGAGCCTGGCCCTGGACGCCGGCGTCGTGCCGCGCACCGTCTACTTCTGCCCCGAGCTGATGCTGCACCCCGACGCGCAGCAGGACGTCGTGACCCGCGTGCGGGCCATGGGCGCGGAGACCCAGCAGCTGGGCCGGGCGGCGTTCGAGAAGGTCGCCTACCGCGAGGGACCCGACGGGTTCCTCGCCGTCGTGGACGCGGTCACCCGGTCCTGCGCCGGCCTGACGGTCGGGTCCTCGCCGCTGGTGCTGCTGTGCCAGGGCGTGGAGAAGCCGGGCAACCTCGGGGCGATGCTGCGCACCGCCGACGCGGCCGGCGCCGAGGCGGTCATCGCCGCCGACCCGGTGACCGACTGGGGCAACCCCAACCTGGTCCGGGCGAGCAAGGGCACCGTGTTCTCCGTGCCGGTGGCCTCGGACTCCACCGAGGCGACGCTGCAGTGGCTGCGCGACCACGACATCACGCTGGTCGCCACGACGCCGGACACCGACCTCGACTACACCGACGTGGACTACACCGGGCCGGTGGCCGTGGCCGTCGGCGCCGAGAAGTACGGCCTGACCGACGAGGTCCTCGCCGCCGCCCAGCTCAAGGTCCGCATCCCGATGGCCGGGCGCGCCAACTCCCTCAACGTCGCCACGTCGGCGGCGATCGTCATCTACGAGGCAGTCCGCCAGCGCCGTCGCGGCTGACCCGTCGCGTCGAGGACCAGGGGCGCCGGGACGACCCCGCCCGCCGCGCCGGACGCGGGCCCGCGCTATGGCCACCCCCGTCCGGAGAGCCGCGTCCGCCGTGGCACGATGAGCGCCATGCGAGTGGATCACGTCTCATACGCGGCCGAGACCGACGGGTTGGCGGCGACCGCCGCGCGCCTGTCGAAGAAGATCGGCGTCGACCCGGTCGATGGCGGGGTCCACCCGAGGTTCGGCACCCGCAACGTCATCCTGCCGCTGTCCCGCGAGCGCTACGTCGAGGTCGTCGAGGTCCTGGACCACCCGGCGTCGTACAAGGCGCCGTTCGGCCAGGCCGTGCGCGCCCGCTCCGAGAACGGCGGCGGCTGGATGGGCTGGGCGGTCGCCGTGGACGACCTGTCCGAGGCCGAGCACCGCCTGGGCCGTGAGGCCGTCGTGGGCAGCCGGCACCGTCCCGACGGCGTGATGCTGTCCTGGCGCCAGCTCGGCATCAAGGGCCTGATCGCCGACCCGCAGCTGCCCTACTACATCAAGTGGGACGACGAGACGCTCCACCCGTCGGTGGGCGCCCGGACCGAGGTCACCATCCACAGCCTGGAGATCGCCGGCGACCCCAAGCGCGTGCGTGACTGGCTCGGCCTCCCGCCGGACCACGAGACCTCCATCGAGTTCACCTTCGTGTCCCCGCATGGCAACCCCGGTCTGCTGTCCGTCACCTTCGACACCCCGGACGGCCCCGTCACCGTCTGACCGCCCCCGCAACGGCCACGACGCCGGTGTGCCGCACCTCGGCACACCGGCGTCGTCGTTCCCTCAGGCGTGCCGGGACCAGCTGCGCAGCCGCAGGCTGTTGGTCACGACGATGATGCTCGACAGCGCCATCGCCCCACCGGCGATCATCGGGTTGAGCAGGCCGAACGCCGCGAGCGGGAGGGCCGCGACGTTGTAGCCGAAGGCCCAGCCGAGGTTCTGGCGGATGATCCGCAGCGTGCGGCGGGACAGGGCGATCGAGTCCGCCACCGCGTCGAGCTCGGGGCGCAGCAGCACGATGTCGGCCGACTCCATCGCCACGTCGGTGCCCGAGCCCATCGCGATGCCGAGGTCGGCCTGGGCGAGGGCCGCGGCGTCGTTCACGCCGTCGCCGACCATCGCCACGACCTTTCCCTGGCGCTGCAGCGAGACGATCGCCTCGTGCTTGGCCTGCGGCAGCACGTCGGCGAGGACGTGTGCCGGGTCGATGCCGACCTCCGTGGCGACCGCACGCGCGGTGCGCTCGTTGTCGCCGGTGAGCAGGTACGCCGTGAGCCCCAGGTCGCGGGTCAGCGTGCCGATGGCGGGGGCGGAGGTGCCGCGGACCTCGTCGGCGACGGTCAGCGCGGCGCGGGCGGTGCCGCCCCAGCCGACGTAGACGGTGCTGCCGGTGCTGGCCACCGAGGCGATCTGCTCGGGCACCCGGTCGAACAGGTCGGCCTTGCCGACGGTGACCTCGGTGTCCTTGATCGTGGCCCGGGCACCCTGGCCGGGCAGCGAGACGAACCCGGTGACGTCCGGGATCTCGAGCCCCCGCTCGCGGGCGCCGGTGACGACGGCCTGGCCGAGCGGGTGCTCGCTGCCCGCCTCGACCGCCGCGGCCGCCCGCAGCGCCGCGGTGCCGGTCAGCGCGCCGGCGGTGGCGACGTCGACCAGGCGCACGGCCCCGGTGGTGACGGTGCCGGTCTTGTCCAGCACGACGGTGTCGACCCGGCGGGTGCTCTCGAGGACCTCCGGTCCCTTGATCAGCACGCCGAGCTGTGCGCCGCGGCCGGTCCCGGCCAGCAGGGCGGTCGGCGTCGCCAGGCCCAGGGCGCAGGGGCAGGCGATGATCAGCACGGCGACCGCCGATGACAGCGCCGTGGGAACGTCGTGCCCCGTGAGCAGCCATCCGAGGAACGTCAGCAGGGCCAGGCCGAGGACGACCGGCACGAACACCCCGGAGATCCGGTCGGCCAGGCGCTGCACCGGCGCCTTGCCCTGCTGGGCGCGCTCGACCAGGCGGGTGACCGCGGCAAGGGTGGTCTCGGCGCCGACGCGGCGGGCCTCGACCACGAGACGGCCCTGCACGTTGAGGGTGCCGCCGGTGACCTCGTCTCCGGGGCCGGCGCCGACCGGCATCGACTCGCCGGTGACCAGGCTGCGATCGACCGAGCTGCGGCCGTCCACGACGACGCCGTCGGTGGCGATCTTCTCGCCGGGGCGCACGACGAAGTGGTCGCCCACCACGAGCTCGCCGATCGGCACCCGCAGCTCGCTCGTCGCCCGGGTCGTCGGGTCGATCCGTCGTACGGCGACGTCCTTGGCGCCCATCTCCAGCAGGGAGGTGAGCGCGGACCGGCCCGCGGTGCGGGCCCGGGACTCGGCGTACCTGCCGGCGAGCAGGAACGTGGTGACCACGGCCGCGACCTCGTAGTAGAGGTGCCCGGAGCCGCCGGCCAGGGTCACCACCAGCGACCACCCGTAGGCGGCGATCACGCCCAGGGAGACCAGCGTGTCCATCGTCGAGGCGCCGTGCCGGGCGTTGACCGCGGCGGCACGGTGGAACGGCCACGCGGCCCAGGCGACGATCGGGGTGGTGAGCACCAGCTCCAGCCAGGGGCCGGCCGCGCCGAGGGCGTCACCGATCGGCGGGACCATCGCGATGAGCAGGACCGGGATGGTGAGGGCCAGCGAGACCAGCGCGCGCAGCCGGAGCGCCCCGTCGGCCAGCAGGTCGTGCCCCTCGTGCGCCTCGCCGACGGACGCCTCGCCGCCGACGACGGTGGCGCCGTAGCCGGTCTGCTCCACGGCGGTGACCAGGTCCTGGGGCTGCAGCGGGGCGGCGTAGTGCACCGACGCGCGGTTGGTGGCCAGGTTGACGCTGGCCCGGACGCCGTCCAGCTTGTTCAGCTTGCGTTCGATCCGGGCCGAGCAGGACGCGCAGGTCATCCCGGTGATCGCGAGGTCGACCTCACGATCGGGCCGGGCGGCGGTGTCGGGGGCGGGGCTGGTGCTGGTGCTCATGTCGCGTCTCTTGTCACTGGGGTGCGGGGCGGTGCGGGGAGCTGCGCGCGGCGGGCAGAGCCGCCGCGCGGGTCAGGCGGCGATGCTGTAGCCGGCCTCCACGACGGCGGCGCGCACGGCGGCCGGGTCGAGGTCGGTGCTGCTGGTGACCCGGACGGGGGAGTCGCCGCCCTCGTGCAGGTCGACGGCCACGTCGGTGACTCCGGGCAGGGCGGTCAGCTCTTCGGTGACGGCGCTGACGCAGTGGCCGCAGGTCATGCCGCGGACGGTGACGGTGGTGGTGCTCACGTGGTGCTCTCCTTCAGCTGCGGACGAGCCGCGCGATGGCGGCGGAGGCCTCGCGGACCTTGGTGGCGGCGGCCTCGTCGGACTCGCGTGCCGCCTCGACGACGCAGTGCCCGACGTGGTCCTCCAGCAGGCCGAGGCTGACCGCCTGCAGCGCCTTGGTGACGGCGCTGACCTGGGTCAGCACGTCGATGCAGTAGGTGTCCTGCTCGACCATCCTCTGCAGCCCCCGGACCTGGCCCTCGACGCGGCGGAGCCGCTTGAGGTAGTCGTCCTTGCTGCCGCTGTAGCCGGCCATGTGGCCTCCTCCGGTGCGATGATCCTGCACACCATCATACCCCTGGGGGGTATGAACGTCGAGGCCCGTCCGGCAGGTCAGTCCAGGAAGTCCACCAGCGACGGTGCGGCGCCGACGTACGTCTGGGGGGTCAGGGCGAGCAGGCGCTTCTCGACCTCGGGCGGAAGGCCCAGGCCGCTGACGAACCCGCGCAGGTCCTCGCCGGTGATCCGGCGCCCGCGGGTGAGCTCCTTGAGCCGCTCGTAGGGGTTGTCCATGCCCGGGGCGCCCTGCGCCGCGAGGGCGCGCATGGCCGACTGCACCGGCTCGCCGAGGACCTCCCAGTTGGCCTCGAGGTCGGCGGCCATGGCCGCGGGTACGGCGTCCAGCCCGGCCAGGCCGCGCGCGACGTTGTCGATCGCGAGCAGGCTGTGGCCGAACGCGGTGCCGATGTTGCGCTGCATGCTGGAGTCGGTCAGGTCACGCTGCAACCGCGACTGCACGAGCGTCGAGGCGAGCACGTCGAGCAGGGCGTTGGACACCTCCAGGTTGGCCTCGGCGTTCTCGAACCGGATCGGGTTGACCTTGTGCGGCATCGTCGAGGAGCCGACCGTGCCCTGCCCCCGGACCTGGGCGAAGTAGCCCATGCTGATGTAGGTCCACACGTCGGTGCAGAGGTTGTGCAGCACCCGGTTGAACCGCGCGATGTCGCTGTAGAGCTCGGCCTGCCAGTCGTGGCTCTCGATCTGGGTGGTCAGCGGGTTCCAGGTCAGCCCCAGGCCCTCGACGAACGCGCGGCTGACGGCGGGCCAGTCCGCGTCGGGAACCGCGGCCAGGTGCGCGCCGTACGTGCCGGTGGCGCCGTTGAGCTTGCCGAGGTAGTCGGCGGCGCAGATGCGGCGCAGCTGCCGGCGCAGCCGCGCGGCGAGCACGGCCAGCTCCTTGCCCATCGTGGTCGGGGTGGCCGGCTGGCCGTGGGTGTGCGCCAGCAGCGGCACGTCGCGCAGGTCGCGGGCCATGTCGGCGATCGCGTCGACCAGGGCGGTGGCCCGGGGCAGCCAGACCTCGGTGACCGCACCGCGCACCATCAGCGCGTAGGACAGGTTGTTGATGTCCTCGCTGGTGCAGCCGAAGTGGACCAGCTCGGTGAGGTCCTCGTCGGCCCCGACGATGGTGGCGAGGCGGCGCTTGAGGTAGTACTCGACGGCCTTGACGTCGTGCACCGTCTCCCGCTCGATCTCGGCCAGCTCGGCGACGTCGTCGGGGCCGAAGTCCTCCACCACCGCGCGCAGGCGGGTCTGCTCCTCGGCGGTGAGGCGGCGGACACCAGGCACCACGGCGGAGTCGGTCAGGTGGATCAGCCACTCGACCTCGACCCGCACCCGCTCGCGGTTGAGCGCCGCCTCGGACAGGTGCTCCACCAGGGGGGCGACAGCCGCCCGGTAGCGCCCGTCGAGGGCGCCGAGGGCGATGGACGGGGACGCGTTCGCAAGCGAGGCCATGACCCTGATTCTCCCAGACCGCAGCCGTCGCCCCGACCGCCCGTGTCGTCGCCTCCTCCACCTCACCTGGTGCCGCTCGCTCGGCGTTCCGGGCCCGGGCGGTGCGGGGTTCGCCGACTCAGGAGCACCACGAGGGTGTGGCGCGCCGCCGGGTCAGACCCCGGCGCCGGCCGGGTCGGCCTCCGGCCCGGCTGGGACGACCTCCGGCCGGGCTGGGACGACCTCCGGCCGGGCGGGGGTCACCTCGGCGCCGGCCGCCCGGCTCTCCGGCTCGGACATCTCGGCCTGCGCCTCCTGCCCCTGCTCGACGCTGATGACCGAGAACGTCTCGCCCTGCGGGGCGCGGATCACGGCGATCCGCCCGAACTGGCTGTCGAACGGCGCCATGTCCAGCGTCGCTCCCAGCTCCTGCGCGTGCGCGGCCACCGCGTCGGTGTCGGCCACCCCGAAGTACGTCACCCAGCGCGAGGGCACCTCCGCCGGCATGTTCGGGTCGAGGGCGCCGATCCCGGCGACGACGTGGCCGTCCGGGCGGGCGATCGTGGAGTAGGTGAAGTTCTCGCCGTCGCCGATCTCCTCGTAGCCGTAGCCGAAGACCGCCGCGTAGAACGCCTGGGCTCCGGCGTAGTCGCGGGTGATCAGCTCGCTCCACACCAGCGACCCCGGCTCGTTGGCGACGTGGACGCCGGTGTGGTCCATGGCCTGCCACACGCCGTACGACGCACCGGAGGGGTCCGTGCCGAAGGCCATCCGGCCCATGCTGCCCACGCTCATCGGCGGGAGGACGACCGTGCCGCCGGCGTCGGCGGCCCGGGCCATCGCGGCGTCGGCGTCGTCGACCGCCAGGTAGGTCGACCACACGTTGGGACCGGGCCAGGTCTCGGGCTTGGGCGACAGCCCGGCGACGGGGCGCCCCTCCAGCAGGCACATGGTGTAGCCGCCGTACTCCGGCGGCCCGGGCGCGGCGGTCCAGCCGAAGAGCTGGGTGTAGAACGCCCTCGCCGCGTCGGCGTCATCGACCATGACGTCGACCCAGCTCGGCGTGCCCTGAGGCCAGGGCTCCTGGTGGATGGTCATGCGGGGACTCCCTCCGGAACGTCTCGGCGTGGCCGGTCGGGCGCTGCGTGCCCGGCCTCCCGCGCCACCCTCGCAGCCTCCCGCGCCGGGCACCACCCTCCCCGCCAGGCGGTTTCCGGCCGCTTCGTGCCCGTGGGTCGGCGAATCGCGGGTGGCGAGCTCCCGCGCCAGGCGGTTCCGGCCGCTTCGTGCCCGTGGGTCGGCGAATCGCGGGTGGCGAGCTCCCGGTTTGCCGACTCGCCGGCACAAAGTGCGGCGGGGTGCGGAGGGTGGGGGGGTGCGGGGGTGCTGTCAGAGGGTGATGCCTTCGGGGACGGGGGGCGGCCTGTGGTCGGAGTCCGCGAAGGGGGGCTCAGCCGGCTGTCGGGCCGTCTCGGCGAGCACGATCCCGACGAGCACCACGGCCGACCCGATCACCTGGATCGCGCTGAGCGACTCCCCGAGCAGCACCCACGCGATGATCCCCGCGCCGACCGGCTCGAGCATCCCGACGAGGCCGACCCGCGCGGCTCCGAGGTGCTGGATCGCCAGCAGCACGAGCAGGAACGGGGCCACGGTGCCGAGCACGACGATCCAGAGCACCAGCACGCCGAGCGAGGTGTGCCCCGGCAGGGCGCCGGGCAGCTCGACCGTCGCGCCGAGACGGTGGAACGGAAAGGTCCACCACGGCTGCACGACGGCCCACAGCAGCGCCGAGAAGCCGAAGCTGTACCCCATGAGGGAGATGGGGTCACGCTGGCGCTGCCCGTGCTCACCCATGAGGTAGTACGCCCCCAGCGCGGCCGCCGCGCCCAGCGCCGAGACCAGGCCCAGGGAGTCGAGCACCATGCCGCGCCAGAACTCGGCCACCAGCGCCAGCCCGAAGAGCGCGCAGGCCAGCCCCAGCCAGAGGCGCGAGCGCACCGGCTGGTGCTGCACGAAGCGGACCCAGAGCGCCACCATCAGCGGGGCGGTGTACTCGAACAGCAGCGCGATCCCGACCGGCATCCGCTGGATCGCGACGAAGTAGAGCCACTGCACCATGGCGATGCCGGTGAGCCCGTAGACCGCGAGGAAGCGCAGCTCCCGCCAGCCCACGCGCAGCGAGGCGGGCCGCAGCACCGCGGTGATCCCCAGCAGCACGGCCGCGGCGCCGGCGCTGCGGGCCGAGACCAGCTCCAGGGAGGACAGGCCGGACTGGAGCACGACCTTGCTGACGTTGCCGTTGACCGCGAACAGCACCGCGCCGGCGACCGCGATGAGCAGTCCGGTGGTGGTGTTGGGTCGGGCGGAGCCGGCGCTCACCGGCCGATCGGGCCAGTCGCGGCGGTCGCGGCGGCCGGGGTGGCCGCGGCGGTCGGGGCGAGCACGGAGCACAGGTGCGCGACGACGCCCTCGCAGGCCCGCTCGACCTCGACCAGCGCGCGCTCGAAGTCGGGTGCGGTCCCGTGGTACGGGTCGTCGATCTCCAGGGTGCCCGCCGCGACGGCGTCCTCGTCGTACTCGCGCAGCAGCCGCACCTTGGCCGCGTCCTCCGCGGTGGGCGCCCACGCCCGCAGCTGCTGCAGGTGCCCGCGGTCGGCGACCAGCACCAGGTCGAGCCCGGCGAACCACTCCGGGCGGAACTCCCGGGCCCGGTGCGCCGTGCCGTCGTACCCGTGCCGGCGCAGGGCCGTGATGGTGCGGTCGTCGGCCGGCAGCCCCTCGTGCCATCCACCGGTACCGGCGGAGTCGACGACCACCTGGTCGGTCAGGCCGGCGGCGCCCAGCTTGTCGCGCAGGATCACCTCGCCCATCGGGGAGCGGCAGATGTTGCCCGAGCAGAGGACGCAGATGCGGTACGGCGCGCTTTCCATGCCGCCATTCAACCGTGCGGGCCCGGGGGTGCTGTCGTGGGCCGGCAGGCGGTGGAGAGCGGCGTGGTCAGCCGATGGTCAGCCAGGCGGCGGCCTCGGCCCGGAAGCGTTCGCCGTCGTAGGAGCCGGCGCCCTGCGGGACCCGCCCGAGCAGCGGCGCACCGGTCACCGAGGGCAGGTCCTCCAGGTTGAGGCGCATCGCGAGGTCGGGCTCCTGCGGCCAGGACCCGAGCACGAAGCCGACGCAGTCCAGCCCGCGATGGCGCAGCGCCTCGGCGGTCAGGGCGCTGTGGTTCAGCGTCCCGAGCCCGGGCGTGGCGACGACCACGAACCCGGCGCGTACCCCGCGGGCGCCCAGCTCGGCGCCCAGGTCGGCGATCGTGCCGCCGCGCCCGTCCATCCGCACGAGCAGGCCGCCGGCGCCCTCGAGCACGACCAGGTCGAGGTCGGGGCGCGCCGCCAGCGCGGCGATGGTGTCGGCGTGCTCGGCGACCGTCGGCAGCTGCACCCCGACCTGCCGGGCGGCGGCGTCCGGAGCCAGCGGGTCCGGCAGCCGCAGCAGCTCGTGCGTCTCGACGTCCCCGGCCAGGCGGCGTACGTCGTCCAGGTCGCCCGGCTCCCCGGGCTGCAGGCCGGTCTGGGTGGCCTTGACCACCGCGATCCGCAGGCCCTGCCCGCGCAGGCCGACGACCATGGCCGCGGTCGTGATGGTCTTGCCGACCTCGGTGCCCGTGCCCGTGACGATCAGCACGGGTGAGGTGTCGCTCATCGGTCGTTCCTTCCGGTGATGTCAGCGAGGACCTTCGCGGCCCGCTCGACGTCCGCGCGGGTGTGGTCGGCGTGGGCGGTGATCCGCAGCCGGGAGATGCCGTCGGGGGTCGACGGCGGGCGGAAGCAGCCGATGCGGATGCCGTGACCCGCGCACGTCTCGACGGCGGCGAGCGCCTCGTGCGGCCCGGGCATCGGGACCGAGAGCACGGCGCCGGCGGGCGCCGCGACGCCGCACGCCCGGGCCAGGGTCGCCGCGTTGGCACGCACCTTGGCCGCGAGGGAGGGGTCGTGCTCCAGCGCGCGCAGGGCCGCGCCGGCCGCACCGGCCGACGCCGGGGCCAGGCCGGTGTCGTAGATGAAGGACCGCGCGGTGTTGACCAGGTGCTCGCGCACCGCCGGGTGGCCGAGCACCGCGCCGCCTTGGGCGCCGAGGGACTTGGACAAGGTCACGGTCAGGACCACGTGCTCCAGGCGGGAGATGCCCTCGGCGGCGCTGAGGCCCTGGCCGCGGTCCCCGGCGACGCCCAGCCCGTGGGCCTCGTCGACCAGCAGCACCGCGTCGTGGCGGCCCGTGACGGCGGCGAGCTCGGCCAGCGGGGCCGCGTCCCCCAGGACGCTGTAGATGGACTCGACCAGCACCACGGCCCGTGGCTCGGACCGCTGCGCCAGCAGCCGCTCCACGGCGTCGGCGTCGTTGTGGGGGGCCACGACCACCCGGGCCCGGGACAGGCGCGCCGCGTCGATGAGGGAGGCGTGCACGTGGGCGTCCGAGACGATCACGGTGTCGGCGTCGGTCAGCGCCGTGACCGCGCCGAGGTTGGCGGCGTAGCCGGTGGAGAACACCAGCGCGCTGTCGGCCTGCAGCAGGCGGGCGAGGCCCAGCTCCAGCTCCTCGTGCAGCGCGAGCGTGCCGGTGACCAGCCGGGAGGCGCCGGCGCCGCCGCCGTACGCCTGCGCCGCGGCGACCGCCCCGGCGACCACGTCCGGGCGCCGCAGCAGCCCGAGGTAGTCGTTGCCGGCCAGGTCCAGCAGGCCGTCCGTGGCGGGGCCGCCGGCGCCGGGCCGGCGCGGCACCAGGGTGCGGGTCAGGCCGAGCCGCTCGCGCTCGCTCGCCCGGGCGGCGAGGTGGTCCAGGAACCGGCTCATGCGATCAGCTGCTCTCGGGGGACGTCGGTCATTGGTGCACCTCGGCCACGGCGCCGACCAGCCCGTCGCACAGGGTGGCCAGGTCGCGCGCGCCGGTGACGTACGGCGGCATGGTGTAGACGAGGTCGCGGAACGGCCGCACCCAGACGCCGCACTCGACCGCCGCGGCCGCGACCTCGGCCGTGCGCACGGGCTCGCGCAGCTGGATCACGCCCACGCCCCCGAGCACGCGCACGTCCGCGACCGAGGCAAGGTCCCGCGCGGGGGCGAGGCCGCCGGTCAGCCCCGACTGCAGGGCCGCGGTCTGCGCGCGCCAGTCGTTCTTCTCCAGCAGGTCCAGGCTGGCCAGCGCGATCGAGCAGGCCAGCGGGTTGCCCATGAACGTGGGGCCGTGCATCAGGCCGCCGGACGCGCCGCCGCTGACGCCTTCGGCCACCTCGGCCGTGCACAGCGTCGCCGCCAGGGTGAGGTAGCCGCCGGTCAGGGCCTTGCCGACGGTCATGATGTCCGGCACGACGCCGCAGCGGTCGGCCGCCCACAGGGTGCCGGTGCGCCCGAACCCGGTCGCGATCTCGTCGAAGATGACCAGCGCGCCGTGCTCCCGGGCCAGGGAGGCGAGGACGCGCACGGCGTACGGGCTGTAGGCGTGCATCCCGCCCGCGCCCTGCAGCACCGGCTCGACCACGACCGCGGCGACCTCGTCGGCGTGCTCGGCGTACAGCGCGCGCGTGGCCCCCTCCCACGCCACCATGGCCGGGTCGTCGTCGGGCAGGTCGACCCCCGCGGGCGGGCGCGGGGCGAAGACCTGCTCGGGCAGCACCCCGGTGAAGAGGGCGTGCATGCCCCCGACCGGGTCGGTGACGCTCATCGGGGCGAACGTGTCGCCGTGGTAGCCGCCCAGGATCGTGAACATCTTGTGGCGCGGCCGGCCGGCGTTGACGTGCAGCTGCCAGGCCATCTTCAGGGCGACCTCGACCGACACCGAGCCGGAGTCGGCGAGGAAGACGTGCTGCAGCGGCGACGCGTCCTGCCCCTCCCCGCGCGGCGCGAGGTCGACCAGCCGCCGGGCCAGGGTGATCGCCGGCTCGTGCGTGAGGCCGCCGAACATGACGTGGCTCATCCGGCCCAGCTGCTCGCGGGCGGCGGCGTCGAGCTCGGGCACCGCGTAGCCGTGGATCGCGCACCACCACGAGGACATGGCGTCGACCACCTCGCGCGGCTGCCCGCCGGGCAGCCGCAGCCGCAGCCGCACGCCGGCAGCGGACTCCACCAGGTACGGCGTGCTGGGTGCCAGCGCCGAGGAGTAGGGGTGCCAGAGGTGCTGGCGGTCGTACGCGAGCAGGTCGGCCAGGGGCAGGTCGTCGGTCATCGCTCCCGATTGTGGCCGACGACGGCAACGGCGCAGGCACGGACCCGGTGCCACCGGGATGGCGGCGATCGGGTATCGCGCCCGCCGTCGCTGAGCCACAATCGGGAGCAGGGACCTCGCGCCGTACCGCGTCCGATCCGGCGCAGAGCCTGTCGATCCGGCCGCGCGCCGTTCGTCGTACCGGTGTCAGCACCCGCACGGCAGTGCGCGAACCCGAAGGAGAGCGTCATGGCTCAGTACGTCGTCCTGATCTACGAAGACGAGAACGCCTGGGACAACAGCCCCGAGATGTGGGACCAGGTCATGAAGGCGCACGGCCGGTTCAGCGAGCAGGTGGCCGAGCTCGGCGGCACCATCCTCGGCGGAGAGGCGCTGCAGCCCACCGCCACCGCCACGACGATCCGCGCGGACGTCGTCACCGACGGCCCGTTCGTGGAGTCCAAGGAGGCCCTCGGCGGCTTCTACCTGATCGAGGCCCGCGACCTCGACCACGCCATCGAGATCGGCCGGTTGTGCCCGGCCACCGGCGGTGGGGTGGAGGTGCGCCCCGTGCTCGACACGTCCTCCGGTCCCGCGCCGGAGTGAGCCCGCCGGACGAGGTCCGCAGGGTCCTCGCCGAGGCGCACCGTCGCGAGTGGGCCCGCGTGCTCGCCGCGGCGGCGCGCCTGGCCGGCGACCTGGACCTGGCGCAGGAGTGCGCCCAGGATGCCTTCCTCGCCGCGCTGCAGACCTGGCCGCGCGACGGCATCCCGCACATCCCCGGGGCCTGGCTGACGACGGCTGCCCGGCGCAAGGTGCTGGACGCCCACCGCCGTGCCGGCGCGCTGCGCGGCAGGCTGCCGCTGCTGGTCGAGCCGTACGCCGAGCAGGACCTCGCCGCCGACGCGATGGTCGCGGACATGGAGGAGATCCCGGACGACCGGCTGCGGCTGGTGTTCACCTGCTGTCACCCCGCGCTCGCCCGGGAGGCCCAGGTCGGGCTCACGCTGCGCCTGGTCTGTGGCCTGACGACGGCGGAGGTCGCGCACGCGTTCCTCGTCGGCGAGCCGACCATGGCGGCGCGGGTCACCCGGGCCAAGAAGAAGATCAGCGCCGCCCGGATCCCCTACCGCGTCCCGTCCCCGCCGGAGCTGCCCGACCGGCTGGACGCGGTGCTGACCGTCGTGCACCTGGTGTTCACGACCGGGCACACCGCGCCGACCGGTGACCGGCTGACCCGCCCCGACCTGGTGGACCGCGCCATCGACCTGGCCCGCGTCCTGGTGCAGCTGATGCCGGACGAGCCGGAGGCCCGCGGGCTGCTGGCGCTCCTGCTTCTCACCGACGCGCGGCGCAGCACCCGCGTCGACCGTGCCGGACAGCTGGTGCTGCTGCAGGACCAGGACCGCGGCCGGTGGGACCACGACCTCATCGAGCAGGGGCGGGCGCTGGTGCTGGAGGCGCTGCGCGGCGGGCGCCCGGGACGGTTCGTCCTGCAGGCGGCGATCGCGGCGTTGCACGCCGAGGCGCCGACGTGGGCGGAGACCGACTGGCCGCAGATCGTCCGGCTGTACGACGTGCTGCTGCTCGCCTGGCCCTCGCCGGTCGTCGCGCTGAACCGGGCCGCGGCCCTCTCGTTCCGGGACGGGCCGGCCGCGGGACTGGCCGCCCTCGACGCGCTGGACCACGGCGCGCTGGCCACCTCGCACTACCTGCCGGCCGCGCGGGCCGACCTGCTGCGGCGGCTGAACCGGCCGGGGGAGGCGGCGGCGTCGTACCGGCTGGCGCTGCGGCTGGTCGACAACGACGTCGAGCGGTCGTTCCTGCAGGGCCGGCTCGACCACCTGGGCCCGCCTCCCGTCGCGCCGCGGACCGCCGGTTCCGGCCGCGCCAACGGGCTGACACCCGGAGGTCACCGGTCCTAGGGTTCCCGGCATGACCTCCTCGCCCGACAGGACCGCTGACCTCCTGCGACCGGTGCTCGACGACCTGGCCACGGTGGTGGGCGGGGTGCGGCCGGAGCAGGCGCACGACCCGACGCCCTGCACCGCGTACGACGTCGCGCAGCTGCGCCAGCACGTGCTGGGCTGGCTCACGGTCTTCGCGGACGGGTTCGCCGACCCCGGCGGGCAGGCAGCGGCGGGCATCGACGGCTACGACGTGCCCACCGACGCGGCGGCCGCCGTCCGCGGCGCAGCCCGGCAGCTCGACCGGGCCGTCCGCGGCGGGGCGGCGGGGCGGCCGCTGAGGCTGGGCGAGAGTGCCCTGCCCGGCGACATGGCGCTCAGCATGGTCCTGTGGGAGTACCAGGTCCACGGCTGGGACCTGGCGCGCGCCACCGGCCAGCCCTGGTCCCCGCCCGTCGAGGCCGCGGAGGAGTCGCTGGCCTTCGCCCCCCTGATGCTCACCGAGGAGTACCAGGGCGACGGCAAGGCCTTCTCGCCACGGGTCCCGGTCCCGGACGACGCGCCGGCCCTGGACCGTCTCCTCGGCCTGTCGGGCCGCGACCCCCGCTGGTCCGCCCCCTGAACGTCCCCCCCTGACCGTCCGCTGCCTGACCGTCCGCTGCCCGCGCCGCCAGCTGCCCGCGCCGCCAGCCCCGGACCCCCTCCGGTCTCCGCCACCGCGGACCGGTGCGTCCGGTGCCGCGGGTGCCGGCGCGGGTGCTGGTGCCCCGGCGGTCTACCCGGTCAGGGCTGCGCCTCGCCGATGTCGACCATCCAGCTGACGCCGAACCGGTCGATGCAGGCTCCGAACTCATCGCCCCACACCTGCTTCTCCAGCGGCACCGTGACCTGGCCACCGTCGGACAGCTTCTCCCAGTAGCGGCGCAGGTCGGCGGCGTCGTCGCCGCTGAGGCTGATCGCGACCGTCTGGCCTGAGGTGCGGTCCATGCCGGAGGGGGTGTCGGCGCCCATGATGGTGAAGCCGCGCTCGGTCTCGAGCAGGCCGTGCATGATCTTGTCGGCGTCGGGGGAGTCGGCCGGGGTGCCCATCTCCCCGAAGGTGCTCAGGTGCAGGGCGCCACCGAACACCTGGTGGTAGTACTCCATGGCGCTGCGTGCGGTGTCGCCGAAGCTGATGTATGGGTTGAGGCGAGAGGCCATCTGATGCTCCCGGAGTGGTCGAGGTATCCGTTCGCCCAGACTAGGGAGCCGGCCGGCGGCGGGCCTGCGTTTTCTGCGGGATCCCCACCGGGCCCGGGAGGGCTGCCCGTCGGTCGCGGCGCACCGGAGGCGAGAATGGAAGCCATGGACGAGCAGGACTCCCGGCAGCAGGTGGTGCGGCTGACCGCCGACCGAGGTGCGGTCCCGCTGTGGGACACGGACGAGCCGGAGGCCCTCTCGTGGGAGGGGCTGCCGCTGTCCCCGCGGCTTCAGGCGGAGCTGCGTGAGTGGTCCGACCGCTTCGACACCCGGCTGGCCACGCGTTTCCGGTGGGAGGCGCGAGGCGGCCAGCACGGGTGGGAGGCCGACGGGCGTCGCCTCGCGACGTGGCTCCAGTCCGAGCTGGGGGCCGGCTACCGGGTGGAGTACGACGGTCCCTGAGGCCTGACGGCGCGCCGGCGATCGGCCCCCTTTCGGCCGACATGACGCTCTTTGCCGTTTCTGCGACGCCACGCCGCACGGATCGCTACGCTCGCCCCGGATCGTGCGGCCGAGGTGGTGTGGCGGTGGGGACACGCTCCGACTCTGCCGCGGCCTGCGGGCCGCCCATCCTTCCCAGGAGCCGTTCATGTCTCGCACGTCCATCCGTCTTTCCGGTGCCGTGGCGGTTGCCGCCCTCACCGTGGTCCCGCTGGTCGCCGCCTCACCCGCGGGCGCGGCGACCCGGCCCGCGCCCCGTCACACGGCAGCCATGGACATCGGTGATCTCCTCGGGGACGGCGTGGGGTTCTACGCCGACAGCGCGAAGGCGGACGGGCGGTCCGTCACCGCGATCCGGCGCGCCTCGGCGGACGTGGCCTCGGGCCTGAACAAGGAGTTCGGCAAGGGCTTCGTGGTCGTCACCGGTGTGTCCGACCGCAACCAGGACGGCCTGGACGACGACGGCCGCTTCGTGGTGCGGGTCGCGGACAACCGGGCCACCGTGACCATGCACCGGGACGGCTCCTACGCGGTGGCGGACGCCGGGTTCGTGTTCCGCAACCCGCGCGCGGTCCTGAAGGAGGCGGCGCAGTCCTTCGACCGCCTCCTGCGGCTGGTCGGGACGTCGTCCGAGCCCACCGACCCCTGGCTGATGGGCCTGATCAAGGAGCTCAAGGCCGAGATGCCGGCCGGTGTCCAGGTGGTCTCGGACCATGACGGCAACCACGACGGCTACGACGACGACGGGCGGCTCACGTTCCTGGCCGGCGGCAAGGCCGTCACGCTGACGATCGGCAACACCCCGAAGCAGGTCGGCACGATCACCTACGGCGCCACCTGGCAGACCAAGGCGCCCAAGCGGGTGCACCACCCGGTCGTCGCACCGCCGGCCCGCGGCCTCTCCGCCGCGAAGGGCCTCGCCCGCCGCTGACCCACCACTCCTACCGCGACCCCGACCGGACGCACCGGGATGCCCGAATTCGGACACGAGATGTCCGAATTCGGGCCGGGAGGTGCGTCCGGTCGAGGCGGTGAGGGATGTCAGGCGGGGGAGGACAGCTCGCCGTGCCGGACGCAGCGGGCGCTCCATCCGCGCGGCAGCACCTGCACGACCATCCGGCGGCGGCAGTGCGTGCAGTACCGCGGCGGCTCCAGGTCGAGTGCACGCTCACACGCCGCGTGCTCGCCCGGCAGCGCCTCCCGGCCGCAGTGCCCGCACCACAACGTACCGGAGGCATCCGAGCCGCCAGCACCCGACCGCGGGTCCGGCGTACCGGCGGCCACCGTCTCGCTCACAGCGTGGAGTTGAGGGCCTTGATGGGCATCTTCAGGTCCTCCAGCAGCGCCAGGTCCTCCTTGGGGTCCCGGCCCAGGGTGGTCAGGTAGTTGCCGACGATGACCGCGTTGATCCCGCCGGTGAGGCCGTCCCGTGTGCCGAGGTCGCCCAGGGTCAGCTCGCGCCCTCCGGCGTAGCGCAGGATCGTGCGCGGCAGCGCCAGCCGGAACGCCGCGATGGTGCGCAGCGCGTCGTTGGCGGGCATCAGCGGCAGGTCGCCGAACGGCGTACCGGGGCGGGGGTTGAGGAAGTTCAGCGGCACCTCGTGCGGCTCGAGCTCACCGAGCTGGGCGGCCAGTTCCGCCCGCTGCTCCAGCGTCTCGCCCATGCCGACCAGCCCGCCGCAGCACAGCTCCATGCCGGACTCCTTGATCATCAGGCAGGTGTCCCAGCGCTCCTGGTAGGAGTGGGTGGTCACCACCTGCGGGAAGTAGGAGCGGGCCGCCTCCAGGTTGTGGTTGTACCGGTGCACCCCCATGTCGCGCAGGTCGTCCACCTGCTCCTGGGTGAGCATGCCGAGCGAGGCCGCGACCTGGATGTCGACCTCGGCGTGGATGGCCTTGACGCCCTCGCGCATCTGCGCCATCAGCCGCTCGTCCGGCCCGCGGACCGCCGCGACGATGCAGAACTCCGACGCGCCGGTCTCCCGGGTCTGCTTCGCCGCCCGGACCAGCTCGGGGATGTTCAGCCACACCGAGCGCACCGGCGAGGTGAACTGGCCGGACTGGCTGCAGAAGTGGCAGTCCTCGGGGCAGCCGCCGGTCTTCAGCGACACGATCCCCTCCACCTCGATGTCGGGCCCGTTGTACTTCATCCGCACGTCGTGGGCGAGCGCCAGGAGGTCGGGCAGCTGGTCGTCCGAGGTCTGCAGCACCTGCACCAGCTGGTCGTAGCCGAGGGCTTCCCCGCGGTCGAGCACCTGCGCGCGGGCGATGTCGAGGATCGTCTGGTCTACAGCCTGGGCAGTCATGGGCCCGATTGTGGCCCATCGCCCCGGGAACCGGTACGACGGTCCGGGTCCCGGTCCGCCGCGACCGCTGCTGAGGGACCGCCCGGGAGGTGAGGGGCGGGATCCGCGCGTACGGTGGCTGGCACGGTGAGTGAGGGTCCACAGGCAGGACGTCGGACCCGCCGGGTGACCCGGAGGACGGGCGCCCCCACGACGACGCAGGGGCATCGTTCCCCCGAGGAGGTCGCATGAGACTGGAGCTGCTGACGGGGCTGACCGAGGAGAAGGGGCCGTTCCTGACGGTCAGCTCCGACGTCAGCCGGGTGGATGTCGCAGGAGCGCGCGAGGTGGAGCTGCGCTGGGAGGCGGCGGCGCGCGAGGTGACCGCCGCAGGGGCCCCGCCGGAGGTGGTGCGGCAGGTCGGCGAGCTCATGACCGCACGGACCGGCCGCAGCGGGCGGGTCGGGCGGCTCGTCGTCGCGACCCGTGACCGCGTCGTGCTGGACCTCGTCCTCCCGGAGCCGCCGCCGCGCGACCACGCCCGCTGGGGTCACCTGCCCTGCCTCCTGCCGGTGTTCCGCAGCCTGTCCAGCACCACGCGGTACGCCGTCGCCCGGGTCGACCGGTCCGGTGCGGACGTGGAGGTGGTGGGCCTGCTCGGCCAGACCACGCAGGCAGAGACCGTCACCGGCACCGACGACGTGGTGCACAAGGTGCCCGGCGGCGGCTGGGCGCAGCGCCGCTACCAGGCCCGGGTCGAGGACTCCTGGCAGCACAACGCCAGCGCCGTCGCGCGCGAGCTGGACGCGATCGTGCGCCGCGACCGGCCGCAGCTGGTCCTGCTCGAGGGGGACGAGCAGGCGATGACGCTGCTGCAGGAGCACGCCGGGCACGAGCTGGCCAGCCGACTGGTCCGGCTGCGCACCGGCGGGCGGGCCGACGGGACGTCCCCGGAGGCCGAGCACGAGGCGATCACGGCGGCGGTGGTGCAGCACGTCCGCCAGCAGCGCCAGCCCCTGGTGGAGCGGTTCGCCGGTGCGCTGGCCCGGCAGCAGGAGGGCGTCGACGGCCGCGCGGCGGTGGTCGACGCGCTGCGGCGCGGGCAGGTCGAGGAGCTGCTCCTGCACGACGACCCGGGCTCCGAGGCCACGCTGTGGGCCGGTGAGGAGCCGCTGCAGATCGGCGTCTCCCGCGAGGACGCCGTCACCGCCGGTGCCCGCGAGCCGCGGAAGGAGCCGGCCGACGCCGTGCTCGTCTGGGCGGCCGTGTCGTCCGGGGCCGGGGTCACCATGCTCGACCCGGACGACCCGCCGCTGACCGAGCGGTCCGGCGCGCTGCTGCGGTGGTCCGACCCGTCGACGCCGCACGTCGGTGCGCCGAGCATGCCCGGGCACGGCCAGGGCCCGGGCAGCGCCGCCCGCTGACGCCGGCCGCACTCTCGCGGGGGCGGCCGTCCGGGATGCCGGGCGGCCGCCCCGGCCTGCGGTCAGGCGTCGGGGTAGCCGTGCGGGTTCTGCTCCTGCCAGCGCCACGTGTCGGCGCACATGTCGTCGATCGTGCGGGTGGCCGTCCAGCCGAGCTCGGCCCGGGCCCGTGACGGGTCGGCGTACGACGCCGCGATGTCACCTGCGCGGCGACCCACCACCTCATACGGCAGCTCGCGGCCGACGGCGCGGCCGAACGCCGCGAGCATCTCCAGGACGCTGGTGCCGTGGCCGGTGCCGAGGTTCCAGGTGCTGACCGGCGCGTCGGTGCTGCCCAGCCGCGTCAGCGCCGCCACGTGGCCGGCGGCGAGGTCCTCGACGTGGATGTAGTCGCGCAGCGGGGTGCCGTCCGGGGTGTCGTAGTCGTCGCCGAAGACGCTCAGCTTCTCGCGGCGGCCGACCGCGACCTGCGCGATGTACGGCACCAGGTTGTTGGGGATCCCCGCGGGGTCCTCGCCGATCGTGCCGGAGGGGTGCGCGCCGACGGGGTTGAAGTAGCGCAGCAGCGCGACCCGCCACCGCGGCTCGGCCACCGCGACGTCGCGCAGGATCTGCTCGATCATCACCTTCGTCCAGCCGTAGGGGTTGGTCGCCGACGTCGGGAGGTCCTCACCGAACGGCGCCGTGGCGTGCTCGCCGTAGACCGTGGCCGAGCTGGAGAAGACCAGCTTGTCCACGTGGTGCCGCTGCATCGCCCGGACCAGGGCGAACGTCGAGCCGAGGTTGTTCTCGTAGTACTCCAGCGGCTTCTGCACGCTCTCGCCGACGGCCTTGAAGCCGGCGAAGTGGATCACCGCGTCGATCTGCTCGTGCGCGAACAGGTGCTCGGTCTTGTCCGCGTCACGCAGGTCGAACGCGTGCACCGGCAGGTGCTGCCCGCTCAGCGCCTCGAGCCGGTTGACGACCGTCGGCTTGGCGTTGGCGAAGTTGTCGACGATGAGGACGTCATGGCCGGCGGCGATGAGCTGGAGGACGGTGTGCGAGCCGATGTAGCCGGCTCCACCGCTGACGAGAACGCGCATGGACACACCGTAGGGGCTCGCCCGGCGCCGAACGCGTGCACCCGCCGGGACAGTTGTGGAGATGGCCGGACGACGCGCCCCGGGGCGTCGTAGAGTCGGCGCTGCGCCCGGTGGAGGCGCGCCGGGGAGGGGGACGAGATGGCGCTGACGGCGACGGACGTGCGGGCGAAGCGGTTCACGGTGACCCGCTGGCGCAAGGGCTACGAGCGGTCCGAGGTGATGGCCCTGCTCGCGTTCGCGGCGACCGCGCTCGACCAGCTCGAGGCCGGCCTTTCGCCCTCCCCGCCGCTGGACGGCGAGCAGATCCGGAGCACCACCTTCGGCTCCACCGTCCTGCGCGAGGGCTATGACGAGCGCGAGGTCGACGACTTCCTCGAGGCCCTGGCGAGCAGCCTGGACGCGCTGGCTCAGGCACCGGACAGCCGCCGCAGCTAGCTGCCGGCGCGGGCAGCCGCGCGGGGTGCGAGGGTGTGCAGCGAGTCGGCCAGCCCGGCCAGCTCAGGGGTCCGGCGCGCCTGGTCCAACGCCGTCGAGAGCGCCTCGTCGTGGGTCGGCCTGGCCTGCGTGAGCAGCTCGCGGCCCGCCTCGGTGAGCTCGGTGTAGATGCCCCGGCGGTCGTCCCGGCACAGGATCCGGGTCAACAGCCCGCGGTCCTCCAGCCGGTTGACCAGGCGCGTGGTCGCACTGGGCGACAGGGCCGCCGCCCGGGCCAGCTGCTGCATCCGCATGTGCCAGCCGTCCTGGCGCGAGAGGGCGTCCAGCACGGTGTACTCCACCACCGACAGCCCGTGCCCGGCCTGCAGCTCACGCTCGAGCGCCACCTCGATCAAGCCGTGCAGTGCGGCCAGCGTCCGCCAGCCCTGAGCGCGGATCTGCACCGCGTCGTCGGCGATTCCCACCTCGGCTCCCTTCCGTGCTCGTGCCTCGGTCCTGTCCCCCCAGCCTACCAACGATTTGAAACAACGCGCGTGTGCAAGTAACTTCAGTGCATCAGCCGCTAGTTGCATACGCGGCATACACGTCTCTGGAGGTAGTTGTGCAGGACAGTACGTCCCCCGGGCGCCGGGTCCCGGCCGCCCTTGTCGCGCTGATGATCGGCGCCTTCGGCATCGGCATGACCGAGTTCATCGTGGCCGGGCTCCTGCCCGAGATCGGCCGGGACCTCGGCGTCTCGCTGTCCTCGGCCGGACTGCTCGTCAGTGGCTACGCCGCCGGTGTCGCCGTCGGTGCCCCGCTCGTGACCGGCCTGACCGGGCGGGTCGACCGCAAGATCCTGCTCCTGGCCCTGATGGGGATCTTCATCGTCGGCAACCTGGTGGGTGCGCTCGCACCGACCTACGAGCTGTTGATGCTGTCCCGGGTCGTCGCGGCGTTCGCGCACGGCACCTTCTTCGCCGTCGGCGCGATCGTGGCCACCCAGGTGGTCGCCCCCGGCCGCGGCGCCGCAGCCATCGCGATGATGTTCACCGGCCTGACCTTCGCCAACGTCGCCGGGGTGCCGGCCGGCACGCTGATCGGGCAGAGCTTCGGCTGGCGCGCCACGTTCTGGGTGATCACCGCCGTGGGCGTCGTCGGCACGGTCCTCATCGCCGTCCTGGTGCCCCGCCTGCCGGTCACCGAGCCGGCCAGCATCCGCCGCGAGCTCGGCGTGCTGCGCCGGCCCCAGGTGGTCCTCGCGCTCGCGATGACCCTGTTCGGCTACGGCGGCGTCTTCGTCGCCTTCACCTTCATCTCCCCGATCCTGCAGGACATCAGCGGCTTCTCCCCGGAGATGGTCACCGTCCTGCTGGTCGTCTTCGGCCTCGGCCTGGTCGTCGGCAACACCGTCGGCGGCAAGCTGGCCGACCGCAACGTCATGCGCACCCTGCTCGGGGTGCTGACCCTGCTGGCCGCCGTCCTCGCGGTGTTCTCGGTGACCGCGCACCACCAGGTCGCGTCCGCGGTCACGGTTTTCCTGCTCGGCGCGGCAGGCTTCGGCACCGTCCCGGGCCTGCAGCTGCGCGTCGTCGAGAAGGCCCAGGGCGCCCCGAACGTCGCCTCGGCCATGAACATCGCCGCGTTCAACGTCGGCATCGCAGGTGGCGCACTGCTCGGCGGGTTCGTCGTCGACAGCCCGCTGGGCCTCGGCGCCACGCCCTGGGCCGGCGCCCTGGTCACCCTCGTGGGCCTGGCGCTGGCCGCGTGGTCGGCCCTGATGGACCGCCGCCAGGGCGCGTCCAGCTCCGTCGCCGGGGACGCCCCCGCCGACCTCGCCCACGTCTGACCGGCTTCGGGCCGCGGGCAGGGCGGCGGACGTGCTTCGATGAGGCATGACCGTCCTGCCGCGCCCGCTGCTGAGGGTGGAGCGGGTGGTGGTGGGCGGCACCAACGCGTGGGTGGTGGGGGACCAGGACGAGTGCGTGGTGCTCGACGCGCCCGCAGCGGACGCCCCGGCCGGGGCCGCGCCGACAGGTGACGCCCCGGCCGTCGCCTCCGTCGCCGCCGTGGTCGCCGGCCGCCGGGTGCAGGGCATCCTGTGCACCCACGGCCACCGGCGGCACATCGCCTCGGCGCTGACCCTGTCCGACGTCACCGGGGCCGACGTCCACCTGCACCCTGACGACTACGGCCTCTGGCACGAGGTCTTCCCCACGCGCTGGCCCGAGCGGGTGCTGCTGGACGGGCTGACCGTCGACGTCGGCCGGACCCAGCTGGTGGGGATCCACGTGCCCGGGCACACCGACGGCGGCATGTGCTGGTACGCCGCGGAGCTGGGCGCGCTCTTCACCGGCGACTCGCTCAGCGCCGACGGCGTCGGGCCGTCGTCCTCCAGCAGCGACCAGGCGCGCCTGCTCTCGGCGGTCCGGGCGCGCCTGTTCACCCTGCCGATGGCGACCATGCTGCACCCAGGTCACGGCCCCGACGTCCGGCTCGGCACCGTGCGCTGGGGCCGCGACTTCTGGGCGTGAGCCCGGGTGCCGCGGAGCGGACCGACGGGGGTCAGTGCCGCTGGTCGACGATGCGCCGGGCCTTGCCGACGGAGCGCTCGATGCTGCCGGGCGCGACGACGTTGACGACGCAGGTCGAGCCGACCCGGTCCTTGACGCGGGCGGCGACGACCCGCCCGAGCCCGGCGCGGGACTCCTCCGGCACCGAGGGGTCGGCCTCGACGTTGACCGTCAGCTCATCCATCCGGCCGGGCCGGGACAGGACGCACTGGAAGTACGGCGAGAGCCCCGGCACGCCGAGGATGATCTCCTCGATCTGGGTCGGGAAGACGTTCACGCCCCGCACGATCATCATGTCGTCGGTGCGCCCGGTGACCTTCTCCATCCGGCGGAACCCGGGCCGCGAGGTGCCCGGCAGCAGCCTGGTCAGGTCCCGCGTGCGGTAGCGCATCACGGGCATCGCCTGCTTGGTCAGCGAGGTGAACACCAGCTCGCCCACCTGGCCCTCGGCGACCGGCTCGTCGGTCAGCGGGTTGACCACCTCGGGGTAGAAGTGGTCCTCCCAGATGTGCAGCCCGTCCTTGCTCTCGACGCACTCCTGCGCCACGCCGGGTCCCATCACCTCGGACAGGCCGAAGATGTCGACCGCGTGCAGGCCGGCCCGCTCCTCGATCTCGGCCCGCATGGCCTGCGTCCACGGCTCGGCGCCGAAGATGCCGACCTCCAGGGACGTCTCGCGCGGGTCGATGCCCACCCGCTCCATCTCGTCCAGGACGGACAGGAAGTACGAGGGCGTCACCATGATCACGCGCGGTGCGAAGTCGGTGATCAGCTGGACCTGGCGCTCGGTCTGCCCGCCGGAGACCGGCACGACGGTGCAGCCGAGCGCCTCGGCGCCGTAGTGGGCGCCGAGCCCGCCGGTGAACAGCCCGTAGCCGTAGGCCACGTGCAGGACGTCGCCGGGACGGCCCCCGGCGGCGCGGATCGACCGGGCCATCAGCGACGACCAGGTCCGCAGGTCCTCGCCGGTGTAGCCGACGACGGTGGGCTTGCCCGTCGTACCGCTGGAGGCGTGCACGCGCGACACCTGCTCGCGCGGCACCGCGAACATGCCGAAGGGGTAGTTGGCCCGCAGGTCCGCCTTGCTGGTGAACGGCAGCAGCCGGGTGTCCTCGAGCGAGCGGATGTCGTCGGGATGGATTCCTCGGTCCTCGAACGCCTTGCGGTAGTGCTCGACGTGGTCGAACGCGTGCCGCACCGACCACTGCAGCCGCTGGAGCTGCCGTGCGCGCAGCTCGTCGACGGACCACCGCTCGGCCTCGTCGTACAGGTCCGGGCGCGGCTCGATGAGGGGGAGCTTCATCTACTTCTCCTTGCTGACCAGCGACCGGGACCGGCCGCGGAACTCCGCGATGACGGCTGCGTCGGACTCGCGCGTCACCGTGACGTCGGTGAGGCCGCTGCGCCCGTACGCCGTCCGCTGGGTCGCCTCGGCGATGAGGACGTCACCCAGGCGTGCCGCGGCCACGAAGGTCACGTCCGCCCCGGCGGCGACCGTGAGCCGGCCGCGGGAGTTGCACGCGAGGGCGAAGGCCGAGTCGGCCAGCGTGAAGAGAAAGCCGCCGTGGGCGATGTCGTGCCCGTTGACCATCGTGTCGCCCACCGTCATGCGCACGCGGGCGCGATCGGTGTCGAGCTCGAGGAGCTCCATGCCGAGTCCGGCCGAGGCCCGGTCGTCGGCCCACATGCGCCGGACGTGGGCGAGGTCGGGGCGGTCCCCGTCGTCGTCACTGCCGCCGGGGCCGTACGTCGGGTCCACGGCGGCGCTCATGCGCGGGTCCCGGTGGTCGGCTGCGCCACGACCGGCGCGACCGGTGCGACCGGCGTGAGCGCCGGGCTGGGCCGGTAGCGCCCGCCGGGGTAGGCCGCGTCGAGCTCGGCCAGCTGGTGCGCGACCACGTCCAGGCCGATCTCGGTGCCCCACTCGATCGGCCCGCGAGGGTAGTTGGTGCCCAGGCGCATCGCGGTGTCGACGTCCTCGGCGCTCGCCTCCCCGCGTGCGACGAGGTCGACCGCCTCGTTGACGAGCATGGCCAGCGTCCGGGCGACCGGGTTGGTCGCCACCGGCCCGGCGAGGAGCCGGCGCGCCAGCTCCTCGTCGGGAGCGACCCCCTGGGGGCGACCGCTGTCGTCGTACGCGAAGACGCCGCGGCCGGTCTTGCGGCCCAGGCGGCCCTCGTTGACCAGCCGTCGCTGGAACTCGGTCGGGGCGTAGCGCTCGTCGCG
This sequence comes from uncultured Actinomycetota bacterium, assembly GCA_963696105.1. Taxonomy (GTDB): domain Bacteria; phylum Actinomycetota; class Actinomycetes; order Actinomycetales; family Dermatophilaceae; genus CAVRTM01. Next base: position 993,625 of record CAVOIP010000005.1, on the reverse strand, counting down.
GCCGGTCTGCTCCCACACGGACGTGCCGACGGCGAGGTTGACGTCCTGGCCGATGAGGTCGGTCAGCTCCATGGGACCCATCCTGAACCCGGCGAGCTCCCGCAGGGCGAAGTCGATGGTGGCCGGGTCGGCCACGCCCGCCTCGACCAGGCGCTGGGCCTCGCCATAGAACGGGCGTGCCACCCGGTTGACGATGAAGCCCGGCGTCGAGGTGCACCGGACCGGTGTCTTGCCCCACGCGCGGACGATCTCGGTGGCGCGGGCCAGGACCTCCTCGGAGGTCTGCCGGCCGTGGACGACCTCGACCAGGCGCATGAGCGGCGGGGGGTTGAAGAAGTGCAGCCCGAGGACCCGGTCGGGGGAGGCGATCCCGTCGGCGATCGCGGTGATGTCCAGGCTAGAGGTGTTGCTGGCGAGCAGCGTCCCGGCGGGCTGCCGCCGGGCCAGCTCGGAGAACAGCGCCCGCTTGGCGCCCAGGTCCTCGTGGATGGCCTCGATCACCAGGGCGCAGGGGGGCAGCTCGGCGACCGTGTCGGTGACGGTCAGCCGGGCGGTCGCGGCGTGCGCGTCCTCCCGGCTGGTCCGGCCCTTGTCGGCGAGCCGGTCCAGGGTGGCGGCGAGCCGGTCCCGTGCCCTGGCGGCGGCTCCGGGGACCGCATCGACGAGGTGGACGGGCGAGCCGGCCTGGGCCGCGACCTGGGCGATGCCCGAGCCCATGGCGCCCGCCCCGAGGATCGCGACGGCCGGTCCGGGAGCAGCGTTGGTCATGTGACACATGTTTGCAGATGTGTCGCCGAACTGTAAGACGCAGGTACGATCGGACCTGTGACGACCACCGACACCGCTGCCGTGCACCCGCTGACCGAGATCCACCGCGAGACCCTCGAGCAGGCGCGCCGGGCCCTCGCCGAGCGGTCGTACTTCTCGCGCTACCCCGAGTCCCCGTCGCCGCGGATCTACGGCGAGAACGCCGCGTCCGAGGGCCAGGCGGCCTTCGAGGCGCACCTCGCCGAGGACTACCGCGGGCTGGCCGGCCAGCCGGGCGACGGCACCGTGGTCGGCGACGAGGTCTCGCCGTACGGCCCCGCGCTGCGGGTGCGCTACCCGCGGCTGGACGTCGACGCGGCCATGGCCGCCGCCCGGGCGGCGATGCCCGCCTGGCGGGACGCCGGCGCCCTCACCCGCGCGGCGGTGTGCCTCGAGATCGTGGACGCGATCAACAAGCGGTCGTTCGAGATCGCGGGCGCCGTGATGCACACCAGCGGGCAGCCGTTCGTGATGTCGTTCCAGGCCGGTGGCCCGCACGCCCAGGACCGCGCCGTCGAGGCGATCGTCGGCGCGCTCGTCGAGCAGGAGCGCGTGCCGGCCTCGGTGGTCTGGGAGAAGCCGGCCAAGGGCGAGCCGGTCCGGATGCAGAAGGACTACCGGATCGTGCCCCGCGGCGTGGCGCTGGTGATCGGCTGCAACACGTTCCCGACCTGGAACAGCTACCCCGGCCTCTTCGCCTCGCTGGCCACCGGCAACGCGGTGGTCGTCAAGCCCCACCCGCGCGCCATCCTGCCGCTGGCGATCAGCGTCGAGGCGGCGCGGACGGTCCTCGAGGCGGCCGGCTTCGACCCCGCCCTGGTGCAGCTGGCGCCCGAGGCCGACGGCGAGCAGCTGGCGCGGACGCTGGCCGAGCGGCCCGAGGTCGCGATCATCGACTACACCGGAGGCCCCGGCTTCGGCGGCTGGCTCGAGCGCGAGGCGGCCGGCCGCGGCAAGCAGGTCTACACCGAGAAGTCGGGCGTCAACTCGATCGTGATCGACTCGACCGACAACCTGCGCGGCGTCCTGGGCAACCTGGCCTTCTCGCTGTCCCTGTACTCCGGCCAGATGTGCACCACGCCGCAGAACCTCTACGTGCCCCGCGACGGCATCGACACCGACGAGGGGCACCTGTCCTTCGAGGAGGTCGGCGCCAGGGTGGCCGAGGCGCTCACCCGGTTCAGCGCCGACGACGCCAAGGCGGTCGAGATCCTCGGCGCGACGGTCAACGACGACGTGCGCAGCCGGGCCGCCTCACTGCCCGAGCTGGCCGAGAAGCTCGGCGGCACCGTCGTCCTCGACACCCGCAGGGTCGCCCACCCGACCTACCCCGACGCGGTCGTGCGCACCCCCGGCCTGGTCGCGGTCGACGTGGCGCAGGACTCGGCCTACACGCTGGAGTGCTTCGGCCCGGTGTCATTCCTCATCGCCACGGACGGCACGGCGCAGTCGCTGCAGGTGATGCGCGACACGATCCGCGAGCACGGGGCGATGACCGCGGCGGTCTACTCGACGTCCGAGGACGTGCTCGAGGCCGCTCGCGACGCGGCCGCCGACTGCGGGGTGGCGCTGTCGGAGAACCTCACCGGTCCGGTGTTCGTCAACCAGACCGCGGCGTTCAGCGACTACCACGGCACCGGCGCCAACCCGGCGGCCAACTCGGCCTACGTCGACGCGGCCTTCGTCGCCAACCGGTTCCGCGTGGTGACCTCCCGCCGCCACGTCTGACCCGCTCCCCCTTCCCCACCCGGACGCACCGCGCTGCCCGAATTCGGACACTGGATGTCCGGATTCCGGCGCTGCGGTGCGTCCGGTGGGGGGAATGTCCACGTCAGTAGATGACCCTGCCGCTGAAGCGGGCCCAGCTGCCCCGGGCGCGTGCGCGCTCGATCCGCGCGGCCAGCTGTCGCGGCCGCTGGAGCATCTCGGCGAGATCCCAGCGCACCACCTCCAGGCCGACGTCGCGGATGGCGTCCTCGCGCGCCTTCTCGGCAAGAACCGCCTGCGCCGCGTGCTCCCCGGTCGGGCCGAGGGCGCCGTCGAGGTACTTCCCGCGCCCGTCGACCTCGGCCACGACGGCGCAGTCCTCCCACAACCCGTCGACGCGACCCAGGAGCTCGCCCCGGGCGTCGAGGACGATGACCTGGGCGCGCCAGGCGGGGACGCCGAGCGCGTCCAGCCGCACGAACGAGTACGACTCCAGCCAGGTCTCCCGCCGCCCGTCGGCCATGGACAGCCCCAGTCGGGCACGGGGCATCCCCGCCCACCGGCGCTGGACCTCGAGGTAGTCCGCCAGGTGCGGTTCCGTGGCCCAGCGCCGGTGGAGTGCGGCGTCGACGACGGGGACCGAGGCAGTCAGCGGCACCGTGCGCAGGCAGTCGGCGACAGTCCGCTCCACCGCGGTCACCCGTATGCCGAGGTGCTCCACGACCGGGGTGACACTGGAGTCGGCGTGGTGGATCACCACCCCGTCGGGCGCCCGCCGCGACCGGTGGCACGCCCGCAGCCGGGTCAGGTGCACCGGTCCGGGTGCGCCCAGCGGCATGGGCAGGCCGAGCAGCGCCGCGGCGGACAGGTGGCTCACGGCGTGGTCCTCGGCGAAGACGGCGGCGACGGCCCGGATCCGGCTGACCTCGCCTGCGTGGGGGTCAGCCGCGAGCCGCGCCGGCAGCCGGAACAGGCCACGGCGCACCCGCTGGACCCGTCCACTGCGCACCAGTCGTGCCAGCACCTTGTCGCTGAGGCCGACGCCTCGACAGTCGCGCGTCGAGAACTCGGCGGGCAGCAGGGCCAGCAGCGGTGCGGCGTCCAGCATCGGCCCAGCGTGCAGCGGCCGGGCTACCGGGCGGCAGCCCCGGCGGTGGTCGGTGTGGACGACGGTGCTGCGCCCACCGCCCCTGTGGACACACCTCCCGCCGACCGGGCGCACCTAGCTGCCCGAATCCGGACATCGAGTGTCCGGATTCGGGCACTCCGGTGCGTCCGGTCGGAGAAGGCAGGGGCAGGGGGAGGGGACAGACGGCGGGATCAGCGGCCGTCGTCGTCGGGGATGAGGATGTTCAGCAGCAGGCTGACGAAGGTGATGACGAGGGCGCCGAGGATGGCGTCCCAGAAGAACGAGTCGACGTGGAAGTCCAGGTTCAGCGCGCCGGCGAGCCACGAGGTGATCTGCAGCATCAGGGCGTTGACCACGAGGGTGAACAGACCCAGCGTGAGGATGATGAACGGCAGGCTGAACAGCTTGGCGATCGGCTTCACGAACGCGTTGACGAGCCCGAAGATGACCGCCACGACCAGGATCGTCAGCAACCGGGCGCTCAGCGAGTCGGCCCGCTGCCCGAGGTGGATGCCGTCGCTCAGGACGAGCGCCGCCACCCAGAGGGCCACCCCGTTGACCAGGACCTTGATGCCGATCGTTCTCATGGGGGTCATCGTGACACGCTCCACCACGTACGACGCCGCGGCACGGGCGCGCCGCGGGAGCAATACAGTGCGCGTATGAGTGACCAGGTCCACCTGCGCGCAGCGCTGCGCGACGTCCCCGCGTACAAGCCCGGCAAGCCGGCGACCGCGCGTGAGGGGGCGACGGCGTACAAGATCAGCAGCAACGAGAACCCCTATCCGCCGCTGCCCAGCGTGCTCAAGGTGGTGCAGGACGCGGCGACCCAGATGAACCGCTACCCCGACATGGCCGTCGGGGCGCTCAGCCAGGCGCTGGCGAAGCGGCTGGACGTCCCGGTGGAGCACCTCGCGACCGGCACCGGCAGCGTCGGCGTGCTCGGCCAGCTGATCCAGGCGACCTGCGACCCCGGCGACGAGGTGGTCTACGCGTGGCGCTCGTTCGAGGCGTACCCGATCGTGGTCGCCATCGCCGGCGCGACGTCCGTGCAGGTGCCGCTGGATGTCGACGCCCGGCACGACCTCGAGGCGATGCTGGCCGCGATCACCGAGCGGACCCGCCTGGTGCTGGTCTGCACCCCCAACAACCCGACCGGGCCGGTGGTCCACCAGGACGAGCTCGACGCCTTCCTCGACCGCGTGCCCCGGGACGTGCTGGTGGTCCTCGACGAGGCCTACCTGGAGTTCGGCACCGACCCCGAGGCGCCCGACGCGCTCGCGACGTACCGGCAGCGGCCCAACGTGGCGGTCCTGCGCACCTTCAGCAAGGCGTACGGGCTGGCCGGCCTGCGGGTGGGCTACGCCGTCGCGCACGAGCCGGTCGCCCAGGCGCTGCGCAAGACGGCGGTGCCGTTCGGCGTCAGTGACATCGCCCAGCAGGCCGCCGTCGCGAGCCTCGAGGCGTACGACGAGCTGCAGGAGCGCGTCGACGCGCTGGTCGCCGAGCGCACCCGAGTCGTGGCGGCGCTGCGCGAGCAGGGGTGGGCGGTGCCGCAGACGGAGGCCAACTTCGTGTGGCTGCCGCTGGGGAACGACACGCTGGCCTTCGCCGCGGACGCGGACGCGGCCGGGCTCGTCGTGCGGCCGTTCCCCGGCGACGGGGTGCGCTGCACCATCGCCGAGACCGAGGCCAACGACCTGCTCATCGCCGTGGCGGGCCGGTTCCGGCAGGGCGGCCGCAGCTGAACGGGCGGAACGGGTACGGCGACGCATCGGCGCGGGGGACTAGTTCCTCTCAGCCATATGACGTATCTCGGATCGACAAAATGGCGTATGACGCCGATAGTGGGGGAATGCCTTCCCTCGTGCCAGCGGACGCAGCGTCCGAGCGCGCGCTGAGGGCGTCACCCCTGGGTCCGACCCTCTCGTTCGCCGCGCTCGGGCTCGCCACGATGGTGGCGGTCGGCGCGCTCGGTCTGGCGCAGCAGCCGTCGGCCGCCGCGCACCTCGGGTCCCCGCACATCTCGGTCCGGCCACCGGACCTGACCCTGGCCGGCGCGCCGGCGGACGCGCGTGCCGTCGCGCCGGACATCGCGCGTGTCACCCCCGTCGAGCTCCCGGGGGCCGGGTCGCTGCGGATCCCGGCGCCGGTGGAGACCGTCGAACCCGTTGTCGACCCGAGTGTGCGGTCGTCAGCCGGGACAACCGCAGACCTACCCACCGGCTCGGCGCAGGTGCTGCAGGCCTCCGGCCGCGCTGCCCGGCTCGCCGCGGTTCTGGCGCCCAACGGTGCAGCGGCAGGCTCGTCGAGGAGCGCCGACAGTGCCGACCGCCCGGTGGCCGCAGCGAGGAAGCCGTCCACCAGCTGGCAGCCCGTCCCGGCGCCGAGGCGCCCCGGTACTGCCCCGGTCGGGGGCCGGCGCACCACGGCGCCGACGCCCTCGACGTCCTCGACGCCCCAGGGCGGCGTCAGCACCCCCGCACCGGCCAGGACAGCCGTCGTGCCCGAGCCGTCGCCGGTGCAGGGGCCGCTGCTGATGGCCGCCCGGCCGAAGGGCGTGCGGGTAGCTGTGGCAGTCGTGCCCACCACGATCGCTCCTTCGACGCCGGCGGTGGCGAAGAAGCACCAGCGCAGCGCCGGACGGCAGGAGCGGCGCTCGGACGGCCAGAGCCGCGACGGCAGGCGCGGGTCCGGAACGGCTGCCGGGGCAGGCTCCGAGCACGGTCACCGGTCGCCGGCTCCGCGGCACTCGGCCACGCAGCAGGACCGCCGTGACCACCGGGACAAGCACGCGAAGCACGACCGCCGGGCCGAGCAGGACCGCCCGGCGAAGCAGGCGCACTCGGCCGACCAGGACCGCCCGGCCAACCGCGAGCACTCGGCCGGGCAGGACCACTCGGCCCAGCAGCGGCACCACGCCCGGCACGGCCACGGCAGGACCGGCCACGGCAGGACCGGCCACGGCAGGACCGGCCGCGGCTGAGCCGCCGCGTGGCCCGGGCGCAGCACGCACGGGCGCCCGGCCGGCACGACCCGCCGTACCGTCGGGCTCCCGTCGCCACACCCGTGTCCGCCCTGTGGGACACATCCGGTCAGGGCAGGTACCGTGTGCTCGCTAGGCCTGTGAGCGCCGCCACACGCGCGCGCGACGTCCCCGCTGTGTCCTCACGACCGCGGGCGGAGACCCCGCCCGCCGCGAGCCACGGCCCAAGCCGAGCCGGGCAGCGGCGCTGCCACGGTTCGCGAGAAGGAGTGCCTGTGAGCGACAACGAAGTCGCCTCGATGCCGGAGGAGGCCGTCGACGGCCCCCTCGACCCGGCAGCCGTGGCCGCGCTGACCGCACCGGTCCCCGAGACCATCGGCGACGGTGGTCCCGAGCTCGTGCAGATGCTGACCCCGGAGGGAGAGCGGGTCGACAACCCCGAGTACGCGTCGTACATCGCCGACCTCGATGACGAGGACCTGCGCGGCTTCTACCGCGACCACGTCCTCATCCGCCGGGTGGACGCCGAGGCGACCGCGCTGCAGCGCCAGGGCGAGCTCGGCATCTGGGCCAGCCTGCTCGGTCAGGAGGCCGCCCAGGTCGGGTCCGGCCGCGCGCTGCGCCCGCAGGACTACGCCTTCCCGACCTACCGCGAGCACGGCGTCGCCTGGTGCCGCGGCGTCGACCCGCTGAACCTGCTCGGCCTGTTCCGCGGCGTCAACCACGGCGGCTGGGACCCGAACGAGAAGAACTTCCACCTCTACACGATCGTCATCGGCGCCCAGACCCTGCACGCGGCGGGCTACGCCATGGGCGTCCAGCGTGACGGCGCGGTCGGCACCGGCGACCCCGAGCGCGACACCGCCGTCATCGCCTACTTCGGCGACGGCGCCACCAGCCAGGGTGACGTCAACGAGGCGTTCGTCTTCGCCGCGGCGAGCAACGCGCCCGTCGTGTTCTTCTGCCAGAACAACCAGTGGGCCATCTCCGAGCCGACCGAGCGGCAGACGCGCATCCCGCTCTACCAGCGCGCCCGCGGCTTCGGTTTCCCCGGCATCCGCGTCGACGGCAACGACGTCCTCGCCGTCTACGCCGTCACCAAGGCGGCGCTGGAGGCCGCACGGACCGGTCAGGGACCGACCATGGTCGAGGCGTTCACCTACCGGATGGGCGCCCACACGACCTCCGACGACCCGACCAAGTACCGCGTCTCGGCGGAGGTCGAGATGTGGAAGCTGCGGGACCCGATCGCCCGGCTCAAGGCCTACCTGACCTCCAGCGGCAAGGCCGACCAGGCCTTCTACGACGCCGTCGACCGCGAGGCCGACGCGCTGGCCGCGCAGGTCCGCGAGGGCTGCCTCTCGATGCCCGACCCCGAGCCGCTGTCGATGTTCGACCACATCTACGTCGAGGAGCACCCGCTCGTCGAGGCGGAGCGCGCCGAGTTCGCGGCCTACTCCGCCAGCTTCGAGGGGAGCCACTGATGACGAAGCTGACCATCGCCAAGGGCATCAACGCGGGCCTGCGCCGCGCCATGGAGAACGACGCCAAGGTCGTCCTCATGGGCGAGGACATCGGCAAGCTCGGCGGCGTCTTCCGGGTGACCGAGAACCTCCAGAAGGACTTCGGCGAGGACCGGGTGATCGACACCCCGCTGGCCGAGTCCGGCATCGTCGGCACCGCGGTCGGCCTGGCCCTGCGCGGCTACCGCCCGGTCGTCGAGATCCAGTTCGACGGGTTCGTCTACCCCGCGTTCGACCAGATCGTCAGCCAGGTCGCCAAGATGCGCGCCCGCTCCCTCGGCAAGGTCACCATCCCCGATCGTGATCCGCATCCCCGTCGGCGGCGGGATCGGCGCGGTCGAGCACCACAGCGAGTCCCACGAGGCGTACTTCGCCCACACCGCCGGCCTGCGCGTGGTCGCCTGCTCCAACCCCGAGGACGCCTACTGGATGATCCAGCAGGCCATCGAGACCGACGACCCGGTGGTGTTCTACGAGCCCAAGCGCCGCTACTGCGACAAGGCCGAGGTGGACGAGACCGCCGGTGCCGCCCGCGGCCTGTACGACGCCGCCGTCGCTGCGGCAGGGCGAGCGACGTGACCCTCGCTGGCGTACGGGCCGATGGTCAAGATCTGCCTGGACGCAGCGGCCGCCGCCGCCGAGGAGGGCCGCTCGCTGGAGGTCGTCGACCTGCGCTCGCTGTCCCCGCTCGACCTCGACACGCTCACGACCTCGGTGCGCAAGACCGGCCGGCTCGTCGTCGTCCACGAGGCGCCGACCTTCGCTCGGCATGGGTGCGGAGATCGCGGCCGCGCGTCACCGAGCAGCTGCTTCTACTCCCTGGAGGCGCCGGTGCTGCGGGTCGGCGGCTACGACACGCCCTACCCACCGTCGCGAGCTCGAGGAGGACTTCCTGCCCGACCTCGACCGCGTCCTGGACGCCGTCGACCGCTCGCTCGCGTTCTGAAAGGCAGGACGGCACCTCCATGGCACGTGTGAAGCAGTTCAACCTGCCCGACCTCGGCGAGGGCCTGATCGAGGCCGAGATCGTCACCTGGTAGGTCAAGGTCGGTGACACCGTCACGGTCAACGACATCGATCGTCGAGATCGAGACGGCCAAGTCCGCTGGTCGAGCTCCCCGTCCCGTACGCCGGCACGGTCACCGACGCTGCTGCGTCCCCGAGGGCGAGACCGTCGCGGTCGGCACGCCGATCATCGCGGTCGACACGGGCGTCGACGACGGCACGCCGCCGGCCCGCGGGAGCGCCGGCCGCGCCGGCGCCGAGGACGAGCAGATCGAGGCCGGCAAGATCGGCGGCGCCGCCCCCGGCGGTCGCGTGGCCGTCCTGGTCGGCTACGGCCCGCGGATGACCGAGGTCCAAGCGCCGGCCCCGCAAGGGGGTCGTCCCACCGCCTCCGGTGGCGCCGCCCACCCCGGTGGCCCAGCCGGCGCCTGCCCCCGGCGCACCGGCCGCGCCGCCGATGCCAACGCCCCACGCCGGCTCCGGCACCGCGCCCGGGTGGGGCCCGGGCGCTGGCCAAGCCGCCGGTGCGCAAGTACGCCAAGGACCGCGGCGTCGACCTGGCCGACGTGGCCGGCTCGGGCGAGGGCGGCATCATCACCCGGTCCGACGTCGACCTGCACCTGCAGGGGGCGGCCGGCGCGGTGCCGGCCGACACGGCAGCCGGCGCGGCGGCACCCGTCGCTGCGCTCGTGGCCCGGACCGGCGAGCGGGAGACGCGGGTCCCGGTCAAGGGTGTGCGCAAGATGACCGCTCAGGCGATGGTGGCCTCGGCGTTCACCGCGCCGCACGTCACCGAGTTCATCACCGTCGACGTCACCCGCACGATGAGGCTGGTCGAGCGGCTGCGCACCGACCGCGAGTTCCGCGACGTCAAGGTCAGCCCGCTGCTGCTGGTGGCCAAGGCCCTGCTGATCGCGGCCCGCCGCAACCCCGGCATCAACGCCGCGCTGGGACGAGGCGGCGCAGGAGATCGTGGTCAAGAACTACGTCAACCTGGGCATCGCCGCCGCGACCCCGCGGGGGCTGATGGTGCCCAACATCAAGGACGCCGACGCGATGTCGCTGCGGCAGCTCGCCGACGCCATGGCCGCGCTCGTCGCCACGGCACGTGAGGGTCGCACGCTGCCGGCCGACATGGCCGGCGGCACGATCACCATCACCAACGTCGGGGTGTTCGGGGTCGACAACGGCACGCCGATCCTCAACGCCGGTGAGGCCGCGATCCTGTGCTTCGGCGCCGTGCGGCAGATGCCGTGGGTGGACAAGGGCAAGATCAAGCCGCGCTGGGTCACCTCCCTGTCGCTGTCGTTCGACCACCGCCTGGTCGACGGCGACCTGGGCTCACGGTTCCTGGCGGACCTGGCCGCGGTCCTGGAGGACCCCAGCCGGGCCCTCGTCTGGTCCTGACGGACGCCGGGGACGTGCGCCGGCGTCGACGTACGCCGGCGCGCCGTCCTCCGTCGGGCGCCTCCAGCGCTGCCCGGTGATCCCGCCGCCCTCCCTGCCGGCCCTGGCCGGGAGGGAGGGGCGGGGCCGGGTGGCGGTCAGCGCTGCTTGCGGCCCCACCTCGGGCTCGGCATCTGCTCGGCCATCATCCGCATGAACAGCCAGACCAGGGCTGCCTGCCACCCGATCGTCAGCAGCACCAACAGCGGCCACCAGTGGGCGGCGGCGTCCTCGACCGCAGCACGCGGGACGACCACGAGGGCGTAGGCGCCCAGGACGAACGCGGTCCACAGCACCGCGGCCGCCGCCCGGTAGGCGCGGCTGCGGTCCCGCGGCGGGGACACCCCGAGGGCGCTGACGTCCTGCGGGGGGTGGTCGCGCAGCATCCGCCGGGTCGAGGGGTAGACCCGCGTCTGCGGATAGCGCTGGGCCAGCATCGTCCGGGCACGAGCCGCGGCTGCGGGGTGCCAGCGGACCGCCGGGGGCAGGGACACCGCCTCGATCCGGGCCGCCGCGGCGCGGAAGCCCCGGTCACCGAGGACGCACCGGCCGCGGGCCAGGACCACCGCGCTGACCGGCCCCAACGACACCGTGGCGCTGCCGGGGAGGTACCAGGCGTAGAGCCCGCAGAGGCAGTCCGCCGCCGGTGAGGCGTGCCGCGCGCCGCTCGCGCACACGGCCCGCTGCAGGTGGCCGTCCCACGGTCCGCAGACGGTGTGCACCAGCGGGTACAGGCCGTCGTCCTTCAGCGAGAACTGCCGGTAGCCGCGCAGCTCGCCGGGCACCAGGGCGACGTCGTCCGAGACTGCCGGCACCTCGTCGACCATGTCCGGGTCAGGGCTCGGTCGCGGGGGCGGGAGCCGGCGCAGGGTCGGGTCGTCTGGCCGGCGCGGGGACCGGGTCCTCCGTCAGGGGCTCGAACTCGACCTCTCGCCGCTCCGTGCCGATGTCGCCCATGTCCGCACTCCTCCCGAGCCGGCTCTGGTGCCCTCGATCTCCATCGTTACGAGCGGTCCCGGACTTGGCAAGGGGCGCAGGGTCGTTCAGTGTCGGTCACCGGCCGCGGACGCCGTGCCCTCGTCCTCAGGGATGAGCACCGGCGCGATCCGGGATGCTCCGGCTCGGTCGTCCTGGTCCGGGGGAGCCGGTGTGGCGCCGCCGTCGTGGTCGCCGTCGCCCCGTCGGGAGCCGTCGCCGTCGGCGCGGCTGAGGGCGCCGGGCCACCACACGCGCCGGCCGAGCAGCGTCACCAGGGCCGGCACGAGCACGGTGCGCACCAGCAACGTGTCCAGCAGGACGCCGAAGCCGACGATGATGCCGATCTGGGTCAGGGTGATCAGCGGCAGCACCCCCAGCACGGTGAACACGGCTGCCAGCAGGATGCCCGCGCTGGTGATGACCCCGCCGGTGACGGCCACGGCGGTGACGATGCCCGCACGCGTGCCCTGGCGCTGGGCCTCCTCGCGGGCGCGGGTGGTCAGGAAGATGTTGTAGTCCACGCCGAGCGCGACCAGGAACAGGAACGCCAGCAGCGGGACCAGGGTGTCCAGCGCCGGGAACCCGAACACGTGGACGAAGGCCCAGTGGCTGGCGCCCAGGGAGGCGAAGAAGCTGAGGATGACGGTCGCGATCAGCAGCAGCGGTGCCACCAGCGAGCGCAGCAGGAGGATCAGGACGACGAACACGACCGCCAGGATCATCGGCACGATGACCTCGAGGTCGCGGATCGCCGCCTCGCGGGTGTCCAGCGTCGTGGCGACGGACCCACCGACCACGGCGTCCGCACCCGGCACGCCGGCCACCGCCGCGCGCACCGCGCGCAGGGTGTCGTAGCTGGCCGCTGTCCCGGGCAGGTCGCTCAGGACCGCGTCCACCTGGGCGACGTCACCGCCCTGGTCGCTGATGCGCGCGGTCACCACGCCGGGCACCGTGGTGACGGTGTCCACGACGGCGGGCGCCGCGTCGCGCCGGGTGAGGATCTCGGCCGGGCTGCCCGCGCCGGCGGGGAAGTGCCTGGCCAGGGTCTCCAGGCCGGCGGCCGACTCGGACGTGACCCGGAACTGCTCGGTGGCGGACAGGCCCAGCCGGGCGCCGGAGATGCCGAGGGCGAGGACGACGAGGACCGCCACGGACGCGGCCGCGACGGCGGCGGGGCGGGCGACGACGGCCCGGGCGATGCGGGCCCACGGCCCGCGGTGCGAGAGGTCGGCGTCCCCGGCTCGGGGGATGAACGGCCAGAAGAGCCGGCGACCGCACAGGACCAGCGCCGCCGGCAGGACCAACAGCGCGCAGACCACCACGACGACGACCCCGAGCGCGCTGGTCCAGCCGATGCTGCGGCTGCCCCCGAGCGAGGCGAACAGCAGCGTCAGCAGGGCCAGCGTCACCGTGACGGCGCTGCCGGCCACGGCGGGTCCGCTGGAGGCCAGTGCGGTGCGCATCGCCTCGCGGTGGTCCTCGGTGCGCCGCAGCTCCTCGCGGTAGCGGGCGATGACCAGCAGTGCGTAGTTGGTGCCGGCGCCGAAGACCAGCACGCTGGCGATCCCCGTGCTCGAGCCGTCGAGCGGCTGGTCGAGCGCCCCCGCAAGGGCGGAGGTGAGCTTGGCTCCGACCTGGTCGGCGGTGCCCACGACGGCCAGCGGGATGATCCACAGCACCGGGCTGCGGTAGGTCAGCAGCAGCAGCAGGGCCACGATGCCGGCGGTGGTGAGCAGCAGCTTGGTGTCGGCGCCGTCGAAGGCCGAGGCGATGTCGGTCGAGATGGCCGGGCCGCCGGTGACCTGCGCACGCGCGCCGTCGGGCAGGCCGGCCGAGGTCACGCCACGGATCGCCGTGACCGCGTCGGTGACCTGCGCATCCGACAGCGAGGACGGCAAGGGCACCGGAACCAGCACCGCGCGGCCGTCCTGCGCCGGCACCGGCGGCGGCAGCGCGCCGCCCACCGCGAGCGGGGCGAGCTGCGCGCGGTCGCGGGCGATCGCGACCTGGTCCGCCGAGGTGAGGGCAGCGCCGTCCCGGCTGTAGACGACGATCGCCGGGTTGACCCTGCTGCCCGGCAGTCCCGCCTTCAGCGCGGCGGCGCGGACCGACTCCACCTGCCTACCCAGGCCCGAGCTCACCCCGGTGTCGGTGCCTCCACCGAGCGGCGAGCCGAGCACGGCGCCGGACAGCAGGACGAACGCGAGGACGACGGCGCGGGCGCCCCACCGTCCGGTGACGAGCCGCCCCAGCGGGATCCCCGGAGATCGCATGTGCCATTTCCCTCACTGGAAGAGTATCTCGTTTATCGAGATATTATGGCAGAGCGGCATACTGGAGACAACCAGGGAGGGACGGGCGGAAAGCTGATGAGCGAGAGCGGCGGCCGGCACGAGGAGCTGGAGGCCCGGATCGGTGCCCTGCTGCGCCAGCTGCAGGTCGGCGGCGACCGCATCTCCACGACGTTCGCCAGCCGCCAGGGCCTGCACCACACCGACCTCGCCGCCCTCATCCACATCATGGATGCCGAGGCGTCGTCCGCCCCGCTGACACCGGGCCAGCTGCAGTCCGCGCTGGGCCTGTCCTCCGGCGCGACCACCTCGGTCGTGGACCGGCTCGAGCGCCAGGGCCACGCCCGGCGCAACCGCGACACCGTCGACCGCCGCCGGATCCACCTGCACTTCAGCGACTCCGCCCGCACGGTCGCCCAGGAGTTCTTCGGCCCGCTCGGGCGGATGAGTGGCCAGGTGATGGACCAGTTCACCGACGACGAGCTCCAGGTCGTGCACCGGTTCCTCGCGGGGATGGTCGACGCCTACGCCGCCGCCGCCGACACCGCCGAGGCGCAGCACCCCCACGACAGCTGAACGGGCGACGAGGCCGAGGCCCCGCCGCCCGTTCAGCTTCAGGCAGCGCTCGTACGACGCCGCGCCGCGCGACCCTGGCGGGACGTCAGTGGGCGACCGCCGGCGGAACGGCCGCGGCGTCGGCGTCCGCTGCGGCGCGGCCCCGCTCGGCGTACGACGAGCCGCTGCGCAGCTCGACGTTGGGCAGGAACCACAGCACGACGAAGGCCACGGCCATCACGCCGGCGCCGATGAGGAACACCAGGTCGATGGCCTCGGAGAAGCCGACGAGGAAGGGCCGGGCCAGGCGGTGGTCGATCTGCTGGATGAACGAGGAGTCGTTCAGGGCACCGTCGAACGCGCCGCCGCTGCCGCCGGACCGCGCCGACTGCAGCCCCGAGATGAAGGCGTGGTTGGCCCCGGCGTTGCCCTGTGGCGCCTTGAGCGCCGCCTGGAAGTCGGGGGTCGGGGCGATCGTGCGGAAGGCCGTCTGCAGCCGGTCCGGCACGGCCGAGAAGAGGATCGACAGGAAGACCGCGGTCCCGATGGTGCCGCCGATCTGGCGGGTGAAGGTCGCCGAGGACGTGGCCACGCCGATGTCGCGCGGGTTGACGGCGTTCTGCACGGCCAGGGTCAGCGGCTGCATGTTGAAGCCGAGGCCGACACCGAAGACGACCATGAGGATCATCGTCCTCCACAGCGGGGTGTCGGCGCCGATGTAGTGGAACCCGAACAGCGCGATCACCAGCAGCGCCGAGCCGATGATGGGGAAGTGCCGGTAGCGGCCGGTCCGGGAGATGAGCTGGCCGGAGACGATGGAGCCGGTCATGATGCCGAGGGTCATCGGCAGCAGCAGCAGCCCGGCCGCGGTGGGGGAGGCGCCCTTGACGATCTGCAGGTAGAGCGGCAGGCAGGCGATGCCCCCGAACAGGCCCATGCCGAGGATGACCGAGGCGATCGAGGAGATGCCGACGGTGCGGTTCTGGAAGAGCTTGATCGGCAGCAGCGCCTCGTCGCCCATCATCCGCTCGGCGAGGAAGAACGCCACGACGCCGATGCCGCCGATGACGTAGCAGGTGACCGAGCGGCCGGAGCCCCAGCCCCAGACGCGGCCCTGCTCGGCCACCAGCAGCAGCGGGACCAGGCCCACCGTCAGCGCCGCGGCGCCCCACCAGTCGATCCGGTGGTCCAGGCGGGTGTGCCGCAGGTGCAGGGTGCGGGAGACGACGACCAGGGCGGCGATGCCGATCGGGACGTTCACCAGGAAGACCCAGCGCCAGCCGGCGATGCCCAGCAGGGTGTCCTGCCCGGCGAAGAAGCCGCCGATGACCGGGCCGAGGACGCTGGAGGTGCCGAAGACGGCGAGGAAGTAGCCCTGGTACTTGGCGCGCTCCCGTGGCGGGACGATGTCACCGATGATGGCGAGCGCCAGCGAGAACAGGCCGCCGGCGCCGAGGCCCTGGACCGCGCGGAAGGCGGCCAGCATCGGGATCGAGGTGGCGAACGAGCACAGCACCGAGCCGAGGACGAAGATCGTGATGGCGGTGACGAACCACTTCTTGCGCCCGTAGATGTCGGACAGCTTGCCGTACAGGGGGGTGACGATCGTCGAGGTGATCAGGTAGGCGGTGGTGACCCACGCCTGCCCGGCCAGGTCCTTCAGGTCGTCGGCGATCACCCGCATCGCGGAGGCCACGATGGTCTGGTCCAGGGCGGCCAGGAACATCCCCATCATCAGGCCGATGAGGATGGTGACGATCTGCTTGTGCGTGAGGGCGCCGTCGTCCTGCACGGGCGACGGCGACGGTGCGCCGGCGGTGGAAGCCATTACTGCTCCTTGTCGGGGGAAGCGGATGAGGTGGGGGCGGGGCCGGACCCCGTCGGTGCGACGGGCGCGGCCGTCTGCAGCAGCTGCTCGCGCGACCGCTCGAAGCCGGACACGAGGCGCTCGAGGGAGCTGATGAAGGCCCTGGCCTCGTCCTCGCTCCAGTCGGCCAGGACGCCGCGGAACCACTCGCCGCGCTGGTCCTTCAGCCGCTCCAGCAGCTCCGTGCCGGCGCCGGTCAGGGACAGGACCTGGGCCCGGCCGTCCTGGGGGTCGGGCACCTTCTCGACGAGGCCGTGCGTGACCAGGCCGGTCACCTGCCGGCTCACGGTCGAGACGTCGGAGTGCACGCAGCCGGCGAGGTCGGAGACGCGGCGGGGGCCGTCGTGCAGGTTGAACAGGATCGGGAACGACGCCGTGTCGACGCCGGGGTGCAGCCGGGGCGCGTGCTGCCGCAGGCTCTGGAAGAGCTTCATCAGCCGCACCAGCTCGTGGCTCAGCTGGGCGGCGGTGTCATGGCTGATCGCCATCGGGGTCCGTTCGGAAGGATGTTTGCTTGCAGCACACAAGTATCAGGAAATGGTTGTGTGTGGCAAACAAGCAACCGAACCTGTGCACGCGAGGCCGTCGGCGCCGCTGCCCGACCCGTGCGGGAGAGGACGTGCGGGAGGGGACGTGCGGGAGGGACGGGCGGCAGGGGACGTGCGGAAGGGAACGTGCGGCAGGGGACGCCGGTGCGGCCGCCGCGCGGGAGGCCCGCTCAGCGCGCTCAGTGCGTGATGGTCACCGCGTCCAGCACCCGGCGGGCGACGGCCTCGTCCCCGCTGTTGAGCGTGTAGGTCGTGTCGTCCACCGAGCGCCGGCCGGCCGCGCGCCGGGTGAACGCCTCGGTGGACATGCTGATGCTGGTGATCGGCCCCTCCACGTGCGGGATGGAGGCGTCCACGCTCTCTCCGGTGAACATGGCGTGCCCGTGCGGCCGCCCGTCCTCGCCCTCGTCCACCCGGACGCCGACCTTGGCCAGAATCGGCCCCGTGAGCGCCAGGATCACGGTGTGCCCGGCCTCGACCTTGGCCTCACGCGCCACGATGCGGGGCAGCTGGGCCAGCGCCTGGTCGACGAAGACGCACGCGGCGGGGGAGTCCTGGTCCCCCGGGCGCCCGATCGCGCTGCGGATGTCCTGCTCGTGGGTCCAGATGTCGAACGTGCGCATCATCGCCACCGTCGCCGCCGGCGCGGGCCCGAACGGCCCGGGGATGATGCTCTCGGCGCTGAGGCCCGGGCTGCGCAGGCTGGACAGCCGCTGCCCGAGGACGTGCTCGAGCTCGGAGACGACGTCCTGGTGGCGGCGGGAGCGGCGTACCTCCACCGCGCGCTCGGTGAGGTGCGACAGCTCGTTGCTCAGGTGGTCGTACGCCGGGAGCTCCACCTCGGGGTCGCGGTGGCCCTCGAGCATCGCCTCGACGCCGGCGACGTGGGCGATCTGGTCGTGCACGGTCCAGCCGGGGCACTCGGTCTGCAGCGTGAACTCCGCCTCGCTGCAGCTGCGGCCGAGGTCGACCACCGCCCGTGTGGTCTGGGCATAGGCCTCGACGAGGCCTTGCAGGTCATCGGGCGCCGCCGGGTGCATAGGCATGTCGACAGCCTACTTAGGCTGGTACCCATGGCCACCTCGCACACCACCCAGGCCCACCCGGCGCCGGTCGCCCGGGCTCCGATGGGGCTGATGGTGCTGGCGGCCGTGGCCGTCGTGGTGCCCGCCGTCCTCCTGACCGGGGCCGTGGCCGCGCCCGTCGCGGGCCTTGCCGACCCCGGCGTCCTCGTGCGCTGGGGCCTGCCGGTCGTGCGGGCCATCCACGACGTCGCCGCGGCCCTGACCGTGGGCCTGCTCGTGCTCGCCGCCACGATCATCCCCGAGACCACGGCGACCAACCGCCGGGTCACCGCCACCCGGTGGGCCTCCGCATCGGCCGTGGTCTGGGTGGTCGCCGCCCTGGCCGGGCTGGTCCTGTCCTTCGCCGACATCTCCTCGACCGCGCTGACCGACCCGACGTTCGGCACGCAGTTCGCGTCGTTCGTGCTGTCGATCGAGGTCCTGCGCGTCGCCGCGATCAGCCTCGGGCTGGCGCTCGTCGTCGCGGTCGGCGCGTCGGTCGCCCGCCACCGAGGCGCGATGGTCGCGCTCGCGGCGTTGAGCGTGCTGGCGGTCCTGCCGCTCGCGCTCGCCGGCCACGCTGCCGGCTCCGCCAGCCACGACACGGCCGTCAACTCCCTGGCGGTCCACCTGGTGGCCGCGGTCGTCTGGGTGGGCGGTCTGCTCGGCCTGGTGGTCCTGCGGCCGCTGCTGGGCAAGGGCCTGGCGGTGAGCGTCGCCCGCTACAGCACGCTGGCCGGCTGGTGCTTCGCCCTCGTCGCCCTGTCCGGCGTCCAGAACGCCTGGATCCGCCTGGGCTCGCTGTCCGCACTGGGCTCGCCGTACGGCGTGCTGGTGATCGGCAAGGTCGTCGCGCTCGGTGTCCTCGGCCTGGCCGGCCTGCAGCAGCGTCGCGTCGTCATCGGCCGGATGGCGACCGACGAGGCGGCCCGCGCGCTGTTCGCCCGACTGGCCGTGGTCGAGGTGGTGGTCATGGGCGCCGCCTTCGGCCTGGCGACGGCCCTGTCCCGCAGCGCCCCGCCCGTCCCCGACGTGGTGCAGGAGAAGGTCGACCCCGTCCAGGCCCTGACCGGCTACGCCGCACCGCCGCGCGCGCTGCGGGCGGCGGACTGGCTGACCCTGTGGCAGGTGGACTGGCTGTGGCTGACCGTCGCGGTCGTCGCGGTCGGCCTCTACCTCGCCGGCGTCGTCCGGCTGACCCGGCGCGGCGACCACTGGCCGGTGGCGCGCACCCTGTCCTGGCTGGCCGGCTGGCTGATCTTCGCCTGGGCCACCAACGGCGCCGCGGGGGTCTACGGCCGGGTGCAGTTCTCGGTGCACATGACCCTGCACATGACCATCTCGATGGTCGCGCCGATCCTGCTCGTCCTCGCCGCCCCGGTGACCCTGGCCCTGCGCACCCTGAGGCCCCGCCCGGACAAGACCCTGGGCCCGCGCGAGCTCCTGCTCGGCCTGGTCCACTCGCGCTTCCTGCGCGTGCTGGGCAACCCCGTCGTGGCGGCGGCGCTGTTCTTCGGCAGCCTGGTGGTCTTCTACTACTCGCCGCTGTTCGAGCTGTCCCTGCGCACCCACACCGGGCACCTGCTGATGGTCGTCCACTTCCTGCTGACCGGCTACCTGTTCGCCTGGGTGCTCATCGGGGTCGACCCGGGCCCGCCGAAGTGGGCGCCGTCGCTGCGGCTGCTGATCCTCTTCGCGACCATCTCCTTCCATGCCTTCTTCGGGGTCGCCCTCACGACCGGCTCCACGCTGCTGGCGCCGGACTTCTTCGAGCAGCTGCGCCTGCCGTGGGGGCCGGACCTGCTCGTGGACCAGCGCAACGCCGGCGCCGTGGCGTGGGGCGTGGGTGAGGTGCCGACCGTGCTGCTCGCGATGCTGGTGGCCCTGGCCTGGGTCCGCAGCGACGCCGCGGAGACCCGGCGCGGGGACCGCCAGGCCGACCGCGACGACGACGCGGAGCTCAGGGCCTACAACGCGCGTCTCGCCGCGGCCGCCGCGCGCGACAAGAAGCCCACCAGCCTGCCGGGAGACTGACATGCGCATCGCCCTCATCCAGCTCGGGTACGACGACGCCGCGTCCGTCGCCGACCGCACCGCCAGGGCCGCCGACCTCGTGCGGGCGCAGCGCGGGCACGACCTGGTGGTGCTGCCCGAGCTGTGGGCTCCGGGCGGGTTCGACTACCGCTCGTGGAGCGAGCGCGCCGAGACCGTCCACGGGCCGACCGCGCAGGCGATGGCGGCCGCCGCGCGGGAGGCCGGTGTCGTGCTGCACGCGGGGTCGATCGTCGAGCGGCCCCCCGGCGGTGAGCGCGGCCCGGAGGGCAAGGACCTGTGGAACACCTCCCTGGTCTTCGCCGCCGACGGCACGCTGCTCGCGACGTACCGCAAGATCCACCGGTTCGGCTTCGCCCAGGGCGAGCCGTCGCTGATGGAGGCCGGGGATGAGCTCGCCCTGGTCGACCTGCCGGACCGGGCCGGCGGCACGGTCCGGGCGGCCCTGTCCACCTGCTACGACCTGCGCTTCCCCGAGCTCTACCGTGCCCAGCTCGACGCGGGCGCCACCGTGTTCGTCGTCCCCGCCTCCTGGCCGATGGCCCGGGTCGAGCACTGGACCCTGCTGGCCCGCGCCCGCGCGGTCGAGAACCAGTGCGTGGTCCTGGCCTGCAACGCCGCCGGGCCCAACGCAGGCACCGTGATGGGGGGCGCCAGCATGGTCGTGCTGCCCTCCGGGGAGGTGGCGGCGGCCGCGGGAAGCGAGGAGCAGGTGCTCAGCGTTGAGGTCGACATGAGCGCCACGACCTCCCTGCGGGAGACCTTCCCCGTCCTGCGCGACCGCCGGCTGCCCCTGGCCCGGGCGTGACCGCCCCGGCCCGGAGCCGGCTGCGGGTGCGGGCCCCCGAGCTCGCCGGCCGGGGGTGGCTCAACACGGGCGGGCGCGACCTCACGCTCGCCGACCTGCGCGGCCGGATCGTCGTCCTGGACTTCTGGACCTTCTGCTGCGTCAACTGCCTGCACGTCCTGGACGAGCTGCGACCGCTCGAGCAGCGGTACGACGACTCCCTGGTCCTCATCGGGGTGCACTCACCCAAGTTCGAGCACGAGGCCGACCCGGACGCCCTGGCCGCCGCCGTGGAGCGCTACGCCGTGCAGCACCCGGTGCTGGACGATCCCGACCTCGTCACCTGGAACGCCTACACCGCCCGGGCGTGGCCCACGCTGGTGGTCATCGACCCCGAGGGCTATGTCGTCGCGTCCCTGTCGGGTGAGGGCCATGCGCACGGGCTCTCGGTCCTCATCGAGGAGCTGGTCGAGGAGCACACCGCCAGGGGCACGCTGCGACAGGGTGACGCGCCGTACGTGCCGCCGGCCCCGGCGAGCACGGCGCTGCGCTTCCCCGGCAAGGTGGCCGCGCTGCCGGACGGGTCCTTCCTCGTCTCCGACACGGCACATCACCAGCTGGTCCACCTCGAGACCGACCTGCTGACCGAGCGCGCCCGGATCGGCGGCGAGGGCACGTTCAGCGAGCCGCAAGGCGTCCTCGCCCTGCCTGCCGGGGTCGCGGCGCGGGTCGGCTACGACGTCGTGGTGGCCGACAGCGTCCACCACCAGGTCAAGGGCGTGCGGCTGGCCGACGCCTCGGTCGTGACGCTCGCCGGCACGGGCCGGCAGCTGCGCGAGCGCTCGGGCAGCGGGCCTGCCCTGCGACAGGACCTGTCGACGCCGTGGGACCTCGCCTGGTTCCTCGACCGGGTCGTGATCGCCATGGCCGGCACGCACCAGCTGTGGGTGCTGCACCTGGCCCAGGACCCCGCCGACAACACCGTCGCGGTGCTGGCCGGCACCTCGGCCGAGGGCATCCGGGACGGCGCCGCGCACGATGCGTGGTTCGCCCAGCCCTCGGGCCTGGCTCCCTCCGCCGACGGCCGGCGACTGTGGGTCGCCGACTCCGAGACGTCCGCGTTGCGCTCGCTCACCCTGACCGGCGACGGCTTCGAGGTCACCACCCACGTCGGGCAGGGACTGTTCGACTTCGGCCACCGTGACGGAGCCGCCGGCCAGGCGCTGATGCAGCATCCACTCGGTGTCACCGTGCTGCCCGACGGCTCGGTGGCCGTCAGCGACACCTACAACGGGGCCATCCGCCGGTTCGACCCGGTCACCGGCGAGGTCGGCACGCTGGCCACGAGCCTGCGCGAGCCCAGCGACGCGGTCGTCGAGGTCGACGGCGACGAGGCGCGCCTGGTGGTCGTGGAGTCCGCGGCCCACCAGCTGACCCGGGTGCCGCTGCCGGCGGTCGCCCGGCGGGTCGACGGCGTGGCCCGCGAGACCCAGCGCCCGCCCACGCTGCTCGCCGGCGGCGACGTCACGCTGGCCGTCGCGTTCACCCCGCCCACCGGCCAGAAGCTGGACCACCGCTTCGGCGACCCCACGCAGCTGATGGTGTCCAGCTCGCCGGCCGCGTTCCTGCGTGAGGGTGGTGGCACCGCGCAGGGGCTGAGCCGCACGCTGCACCTCGACCCACGGGTCGGCAGCGGCATCCTGCACATCTCGGTGCGCGCCGCCGCCTGCGACGGTGACCCGGTCACCGGCGAGGTGCCCGAGCACGCCGCCTGCCACCTCTACCAGCAGGACTGGGGCATCCCCGTGGTGCTGCAGGACGGCGAGCCGGACACCCTGACCCTCGACCTTCGCGGGGTGTGAGGCGCCGGCCGAGCCCGGGGCCGTCCCTGCGTCAATCCGGGGTGAAGGGGTACGGGGCTGGGCATGGAGACCTCATGATCACCGTGACGCACCAGACCCCGGCCCGGCCCGAGCAGATCTGGGCCGTGCTCGCGGACGGGTGGACCTACGCCGCGTGGGTCGTCGGCGCCTCGCGGATCCGCGCGGTGGAGGGCAGCTGGCCGATGCCGGGCAGCCGCATCCACCACTCGGTCGGGACGTGGCCGCTGCTGGTCAGCGACGAGACCGTGGTCGAGGCCTGCGAGCCCGAGCGGCTGATCCGGCTGAGGGCCAAGGGCAAGGCCATGGGGCAGGCGATCGTCGAGATCCGCCTGCACGACGAGGGCGACCGCACCCGGATCGAGATGCGTGAGGACGCCACCGCGGGCCTGGGCAAGCTGCTCCCGCACACGGTGCGGCAGGCGCTGATCGCCCCCCGCAACACCGAGACCGTGACCCGGCTGGCGCTGCTGGCCGAGCGGCGCACGCAGCCCACCATCTGACGCGGCGGACCAGGGGCCGGATCCGCCAGGATCCGGCCCCTGGTCCGTTGGCCTCACCGCCCCGGCGGCAGGCCCGGACGCCGGTTCAGAACGCGTCCTCGGGGACGTCCATCAGGGCGTTGTCCGTGGCCTCGGCGATCTGTCGCTCTGAGGCGAGCCTGGGCAGCACGGTCCGGGCGAAGAAGGACGCGGCGGCGACCTTGCCCTCGTAGAAGCGCTGGTCACGCGCGGACGCCGTACCGGAGGCGAGCGCGGCGGACGCGACCTCGGCCTGGCGCAGCAGCAGCCAGCCCACGACCACGTCACCGGCGGCGAGCAGCAGCCGGCTGGTGTTCTGCCCGATCGTGTAGAGGTGGGTGACGTCGCCGCCCTCCTGGCGCGGGTCGGACTTCATCAGCTCGCCGACCATGAAGCCGAGGATGCCCTGCACGTCCTCGAGCGCCTTGCCGAGCAGCTCGCGCTCGGTGGCCAGGGCGGTGCCCTCGCCGGACTTGGCGAACTCCTGGATCTGCGTGGACAGGTGGCCCAGCGCCTGCCCCTTGTCGCGGATGATCTTGCGGAAGAAGAAGTCCAGCCCCTGGATCGCGGTCGTGCCCTCGTAGAGGGTGTCGATCTTGGCGTCGCGGACGTACTGCTCGATCGGGTAGTCCTGCAGGAATCCCGAGCCGCCGAAGGTCTGCAGCGACTCCGTGCCCAGCAGCACCCAGGCCCGCTCGGACCCGACGCCCTTGACGATCGGCAGCAGCAGGTCGTTGACCCGGTTGGCCATCGCCGCGGGGGAGTCCTTCTCGACCTCCTCGGTGCCGGTGGTGAGGTGGCTCAGGTCGACCACGTCCTGCTGCGAGGCCGTGTAGAGGACCAGTGCCCGCAGCCCCTCGGCATAGGCCTTCTGCAGCATCAGCGACCGGCGCACGTCGGGGTGGTGGGTGATGGTCACGCGCGGGGCGGCCTTGTCGCTCATCTGGGTCAGGTCGGCGCCCTGCTCGCGCTGCTTGGCGTACTCCAGCGCGTTCAGGTAGCCGGTCGACAGCGTCGCAATGGCCTTGGTGCCGACCATCATCCGGGCGAACTCGATGATGCGGAACATCTGGGCGATCCCGTCGTGCACGTCGCCGAGCAGGGTGCCGACCGCGGGCTGCTTCTCACCGAAGCGCACCTCGCAGGTGGTGGAGACCTTCAGGCCCATCTTGTGCTCGACGTTGGTGACGTAGATGCCGTTGCGCTCGCCCAGCTCCCCGGACTCGAGGTCGACGTGGAACTTGGGGACGATGAACAGCGACAGCCCCTTGGTGCCGGGGCCGGCGCCCTCCGGCCGGGCCAGGACGAAGTGGACGATGTTGTCGTTGAGGTCGTGCTCACCGGAGGTGATGAACCGCTTGACCCCGGTGAGGTGCCAGGTGCCGTCCGGCTGCTGCACCGCGCGGGTCCGGCCGGCGCCGACGTCGGAGCCTGCGTCCGGCTCGGTCAGCACCATCGTGGCGCCCCACTGCTTGTCGGTGATGTGCGCGGCCAGCTTCTTCTGGTCCTCGGTGCCGGCGTAGTAGAGGACCTTGGCGAACGCCATGCCGGCGGAGTACATGTGCACGCCCGGGTTGGATCCGAGCACCAGCTCGGCGATCGCCCAGCGCAGGGACGGCGGGATCACCGTGCCCCCGAGCTCGCCGGGGACGTCCAGCAGGCCCCAGCCGCCATCCATGTAGGCGGCGTAGGACTTCTTGAACGACTCGGGCAGCCGCACCGTGCCGTCGGCCGGGTCGAAGACCGGCGGGTGCAGGTCGGAGTCCTGCAGGCTCTCGGCGAGCTCGTTCTCGGCCAGGCGGGCCATCTCGTGCAGCATCTCGCGCGCGGTGTCGGCGTCGACGTCCTCGTAGGGGCCGGTCCCCAGGATCTCCTGGCGGCCGAGGACCTCGAACAGGTTGAACTCGAGGTCACGCAGGTTGCTCTTGTAGTGGCCCATCCGGGTTCCTCCGCTGATCGCATGGATGCCGTGTCGCCGCGGCCCGCGCCGCGTCCTGGGGCTGTTACCAGCCGGTAACTTCAATGATGCTACCGGTCGGTAACCCCCGGCAAGCGGAGACCCGATGGCAAGGGGAGGAACGTGGCGAAACGGTGACCTAGCCTGTGTTTCATGACCCCTCGCCCCGACCCGCTGGACCTGCTCGAGACCGACGCGCTGCTGGACGAGGAGGCGCTGGGCGTGCGCGACAGCACCCGCGCCTTCGTGCAGGACAAGGTCCTGCCGTCGGTCGGCCGGTGGTTCGAGGACGCCGTGATGCCGCGGGAGCTGTTCCCGCAGCTCGGCGACCTGGGGCTGCTCGGGATGCACCTGGAGGGCTACGGCTGCGCGGGTGCCAGCGCCACGGCGTACGGCGTCGCGTGCCGGGAGCTGGAGGCGGGGGACTCCGGCCTGCGCAGCTTCGTCTCGGTGCAGGGGTCGCTGGCGATGTTCCCGATCCACGCGTTCGGCTCGCAGGAGCAGAAGCAGGAGTGGCTGCCCCGGATGGCCGCCGGCACCGCGGTCGGCTGCTTCGGGCTGACCGAGCCCGACCGCGGCTCCGACCCCGGCGACATGCAGACGCGGGCCCGCCGCGACGGCGGGGACTGGGTGCTCAGCGGGCGCAAGATGTGGATCACCAACGGGCCGGTCGCCGACGTGGCCGTCGTCTGGGCGCAGGCGGAGGCCAGCAAGGAGGAGCCCGCGGGGGTGCGCGGCTTCGTCGTACCGACCGGAACGGCCGGCTTCTCCGCGGCCGAGATCACGCACAAGATGTCGCTGCGGGCGTCGGTCACCGGCGAGCTGGTGATGGACGACGTGCGCCTGCCGGCGGATGCGGTCCTGCCCGGTGTGCGGGGCCTGAAGGGCCCGCTGTCCTGCCTGACCGAGGCCCGCTTCGGCATCCTGTGGGGTGCCCTGGGCGCGGCCCGGGCGTGCTTCGAGGCGGCCCTGGACTACGCCGGGACCCGCGAGCAGTTCGGCCGCCCGATCGCCGGCTTCCAGCTGACCCAGCAGAAGCTCACGGAGATGGCGGTGCGGATCGGCACCGGCTCCCTACTGGCCCACCACCTCGCCGCGCGCAAGGAGGCCGGGACGCTGACCCCCGAGCAGGTCAGCGTGGGCAAGCTCAACAACGTCCGGCTCGCGATCGACGTCGCCCGCAGTGCCCGGACCGTGCTCGGGGCCAACGGGATCTCGCTGGAGTACCCCGTGATCCGGCACGCCAACAACCTGGAGTCGGTGCTGACCTACGAGGGCACCGAGGAGATCCACACCCTGGCCATCGGCAAGGCCCTCACCGGTCTCGACGCCTTCCGCTGACCCGCCTCCGCCGGAGCGGGCCGCGGCGTATCGTCCGGAGGGTGGGCGGCCCGGGTGCGGACGAGGTGGTCGGCCGCTACCTGCAGGCCCAGGTGGAGGCGCTCGTCCGGCTTGGCCCGGGAGTGCGTGTCGACGCCCCGGACGCCGTGCACCAGATGCGGGTCGCCGCCCGTCGTCTGCGCAGCGTGATCGGCACCTTCCAGCCGCTCCTGGAGCGGCGGCGCACGGAGACCGTGCGGGTCGGGCTGCGCGTGCTGGGCGAGGCCCTCGCGCCGGTCCGCGACAGCGAGGTGATGGCGGCCTACTTCGCCGGCGTCGAGCCCGAGCCGGCCGTCCTGCTGGTGCAGCAGTCGCTGCGGGAGAGCCACACGCTCGGCCGGGTCCGGCTCATGGCGACCTTCGACGACGGCCGGCACGAGTCGCTGGTCCGGTCGCTGACCTCCATGCTCGACCCCTCGCCGCTCCGGCTCCGGGCCGCGGCGCCGGCCGGGCCGACGCTGCTGCCGCTGCTGCAGGAGGCTGACGCCCGGGTGGAGCTGGCCGCGACGCTGGCCCTGACTGCCGGGGCTGCCTCTCGGGACGAGCACCTGCACGAGGTGCGCAAGCTGAGCAAGCGGGCCCGGTACGCCGCCGAAGCCGCCGCTCCCGCCCTCGGCGCGCCGGCCCGCACCCTCGCCGCCGCGATGGCCAGCATGCAGGACGCGCTCGGCCGCCACCAGGACAGCGTCCAGGCGATCCGGCTGCTCCGATCGGTGCGGGACGCCCTGCCGGCCGGGCGTGCCGGTGTCGACCCGACGGCGTTCGACCGGTTGATCGAGGTGCAGCGGGCCCTCGGCGTGGCCGCCCTCGCCGACTACGACCGCCTGCGCGACCCCATCAGTCCCGGAACCGGCTGAACCGCGGGTCGCTCTCCCACCACGGACGGTCCCGCCCGGGCTCGCCGTCGGCCGCGGGCGGCGACGAGATCTCCGGCGTCGGGGCCACGCGCGCGCCGGCCCGCTGGGCATCCAGCTCGACGTCGACCCGTCGGGCCTCCACGGCGTCGGCCCGCATCCACGCCACCATCACGGCGGCGAGCAGCGGCAGCCCCACCATCTCGGCGATCGCCAGCATCACCGCACCGCCGAGCCGCTGGTCCCACATCGGCGCCGGGCCCCACAGCCGGTGCGTCAGGCCTGCGGTCCCGACCCCGACGGTGAGCAGCTGCGGTGCGGTCATCACCAGGATCCCCGGCAGTGCGTCGATCAGACCGTCCACGAACGCCAGGAAGGCCCGCACCGGGTGGGTGCACCAGGACGGCAGCAACTCGGTGCTCAGCAGCGGCAACACGACGAGCGTCCCGGTCAGGAGCAGCACGGCGTACAGCAGCTCGCGGACCCACGCGGTGGTGAGCGACGACGCGAACCACGGCGTGAAGAACAGCACCACGAGGACACCGGCGGCGACCACCGAGCTGACCAGCGGGAACATCGCGACACGCCCCAGCCGGGTGAGACCGGGCCCGACGCCGCGCCCGACCGGCGGCCACGCTGCACGCGCCAGCCCCAGGGGGTCACCGAGGGCCAGGCCCAGCGGGGTCACCGCCGAGAGCACCGTCGCCTGCGCGGCGCCCACCCAGAACAACGTCCCCCGGTACGCCGCGAGCGCGCCGCACGTGGCCAGCACCAGGCTGCCGACGCCCAGCGCGAGGTACACCGCGGTGCGGCCCCAGGACCAGGTGGTGCCGCGACGGCGCGCGGCCAGCACCCCGGCGGCGTACCCGCCGGTGAGGACCACGGCGAGCAGCAGGCCCAGCGGGTCGGCCACCCAGGTGGCTCCCCACGACATCGGTGTCGGTTCCGGCATCACCTCGTCAGGATGCGCCTCGCGTCTGTGACGTCATCCACCGGTACGGCGCGTCCACCGGTATGGCGCCTTCGCCAGTCGCCCCGGTCCGCGCCCGGGCGCGGACCGGGGCGACTGCGCCTCCCACGGCGGACCCTTGCGCGGGAATCTGGCCGATGCTAAAAGAAGACGTATTCCGCGCCCGCCAGCTGCCGACAGCTGTGGACCGGGGCGCGCGTTCCGCACGTTGCCGAACGGAGGTGTCCCACGTGGGTATGACGGTCGTGGAGTTCCTGGAGGCCCGGGTCGCCGAGGACGAGCTGACCGCCCAGGCGGCGGTCGACGGCTCACCGTCGTGGCGGGTGTTCTACGACTACCGGGACGTCAAGGACCTGGACGGCCACTACGTCGTCCAGGCCGACGGCTGCTACCCCTCGGCCGAGCAGGCCGCGCACATCGCCCGGCACGACCCCGCCCGGGTGCTGCGCGGCTGCACCGCGATCCGCGCCGTCATCGCCGAGCTGCTGCGCCGCGAGGCCACCGACGACGACAGCGACCCCTACCTCGAGGACCTCGTCCGCGAGCTCGCCGCCGTCTACGCCGACCATCCCGACTACGACGTCTCCTGGGCCTGAGGGGCGACAGCCCGGACCTGCGCCGATGAGTTCCTCGCCCTCGACCGGTCTGTCTGCCAGGTGGCCGCCGGGTCGCCGCGAAGGAGAGAGGACACCGCCATGACCAGGATCACGCCGTGCCTGTGGTTCGACACCGAGGGTGAGGAGGCCGCCGCCTTCTACGTCTCGCTGTTCAAGAACTCCCGCATCACCGACGTGTCGCGCTACGGCGAGGCCGGTCCCCGGCCGGCCGGAACGGTGATGGTGGTCTCCTTCGAGCTCGACGGCCAGCCGTTCACCGCGCTGAACGGCGGCCCGGAGTTCACCTTCGACGAGGCGATCTCCTTCCAGATCGACTGCGCCTCGCAGGACGAGGTCGACCACTACTGGGAGGGCCTCACCGCCGGCGGCGAGGAAGGGCCGTGCGGGTGGCTCAAGGACCGGTACGGCGTGTCGTGGCAGGTCGTCCCGAGCGAGGTCATCACCCTGCTCCAGGACCCGGATGCCGGTCGGTCGCAGCGCGCCATGGCGGCCGTGATGAAGATGAAGAAGATCGACATCGCGGCCGTGAAGGCGGCCGCCGACGCAGCCTGACCCTCGCGGCGTCGTACCGCCTCCGGGAGGTCAGGAGGGGACCAAGGTCCGGTCCGACCCCGCGGCCGCTGCGTAGCGTGGAGGCAACCGAGGGCGTTCCCCGTCCTGGCTTCGAACCAGCCCCACCCTCGGTGCATCCCCCGCAGGGAGTGCCATGAGCACCGTGGCCGTCATCGTCGTTCTCGTCGTCGTCCTCGCGGTCCTGGCGGCGCTGTCGCTCAAGGTCGTCAAGCAGTACGAGCTGGGGGTGCTGTTCCGCCTGGGCCGGGTCGTGGGCACCCGCGCGCCGGGGCTGCGGGTGATCATCCCGGTGGTCGACGTCCTCCACCGGGTCTCGCTCCGGATCGTCACGATGCCGATCCAGTCCCAGGGGATCATCACCCGGGACAACGTCAGCGTCGACGTGTCCGCCGTGGCGTACTTCCGCGTCATCGACGCGGTGAAGTCCGTCGTGGCGATCGAGAACGTCAATGCCGCCATCAACCAGATCGCCCAGACGACGCTGCGCAAGGTCGTCGGTCAGCACACCCTGGACGAGACGCTGTCCGAGACCGACCGGATCAACGTCGACATCCGCGAGATCCTGGACATCACCACCACCGACTGGGGCGTCGAGCTCACGCTGGTGGAGCTGAAGGACATCCAGCTGCCCGAGGGCATGAAGCGCGCCATGGCCAAGCAGGCCGAGGCGGAGCGGGAGAAGAGGGCCAAGATCATCAACGCCGAGGGCGAGGCGATGGCGGCCGCGTCGCTGGGCACCGCCTCGGACGTGATGATGGCGCACCCGTTGGCGCTCCAGCTCCGCAACCTGCAGAGCCTGGTCGAGATTGGCGTGGACAAGAACACGACGGTGGTCTTCCCCGCGCCGTTGATGAGCACGATCGAGGAGCTCGGGTCCTTCCTCGCCCGTGAGAAGGCGGCGTCGACCGATGCCGCGGCGGCCGTCGGGACGCTGACGGCAGGGAACGGCAGCACGCCGGTCCCGGCGCCGGGCGTCGCAAACTGAGACCAGCAGGGGCGCGGCCGCCGACCACCATGGGAGGGCGGTGCGTCTGGACGGCGCGCCGTCCGCAGACACCTGCGAAGTCGTTCGCGCACCGACGCACGGGAGCAAACCCATGACGGATCCGACGCCGAACCGTCCCGGCGAGAGCACGTTCCGCCTCATGTACCGCAGCCGGAACCTGGTGCCGCAGGACCAGCGCAAGCTCGAGCTCGGTCACCTGTTCAGCCAGGCGCGGTCCAACAACAAGAAGCAGGGCGTCACCGGCGCGCTGCTGCTGTCGGAGGACTGGTTCGTGCAGGTGCTCGAGGGCGAGGAGGACGCCGTCCGGGCGATCTTCTCCCGCATCGAGCGCGACGCGCGGCACGACTCGGTCACGGTGCTGGAGACGGGAAGGGTTCCCGGCCGCGTGTTCGCCCGCTGGGCGATGGCCAGGGTCGCCGAGCACGGCGAGCCCGACATCCCGTTGATCGCCCACACTGACGGCATCTCGCCGGCGGCCGCTCGTGGGACCACCCCCGAGCAGGATCACGTCCTCGACGTCATGCGCAGCGCCGCGCTCGCCGCCGGTCCCGTCGTGAGCGGCTGAGACCAGCGGGACACCAACGGGCCCGTCCGGACTGACATCTCGCGACGCTCACTCCTCGCGGTCCCGCCCGGGAGCGCCGGTGGCCCGGTAGCGCAACAGCGAGGTCTCCGCCGGGCTGCGCCTTCAGCGCGGCGATCGCCTCGGGGTCGACCTCGCGGACGATGGTGGGGTTCCAGTCCGCTTCCTCCAGGGTCATCTGCGTCCCTCCCGAACGACTCGTCCGTCCCTGCCGAGTGTGGCGGGCGGTGGCGGGCACCGTACGGCCTTCGCGTCAGTCCGCCAGGACCGTGGCGTCCCCGGCCGCCACGCTCGGGCCGACCCTCGTGCTGTCTCCCTCGGCTGCTCGGAACCCCGGTCACGCCGGGGCCCGGGCGCCTAGCCTGAGCGCATGGCCTCGAAGAAGCAGTGGAGCGACCTCACGGACGGGCAGCGCACGGCGGTCGTCGTCGCCGGCGGCGTCGAGCTGGTCCTGACGACACTGGCCCTGGTCGACCTCGCCCGGCGACCCGCAGCGCAGGTGCGTGGGCCCAAGGTGCTCTGGGTCCTGGGCTCCGTCGTCCAGCCGGTGGGCCCGATCGCCTACCTGCTGTTCGGCCGCCGTCCGCCGCACTGAGCCGCGCAGCCGGAGGTGTCGACGCCGGCAGCACCCGCGGGGTCGTCCGCCGGTCCGCTCACTCGGCCAGGGCGGCCTTCGTGCCCCGGCACAGCCCGGCGAGGGCCCGCAGGTCGGCGCCGACGCCGAGCGGTGCCCGGGACCCCAGGCGGGCGCTGGTCAGCACCGGGTGGGCCGTGGTGGTGACGACGCGCGCACCGGGCAGCTCCGCCACCGCCTGCGCGAGGAGCCGGTCCTCGTGCGCCGGCACCGGGAGGAACCCGCCGGCCGCCAGGTAGGTGCTGCCCCTGACCCCGAGGTTGGCGCCGTGGACGTGCGGGTGCCCGCCGCCCGGGCCCAGGAGCCGCCGGTACGCCGCCCGCCATCCGCCGACGTGGTCCCCGTCGCCGTCGGCCTGGGGCAGGTCGACCGTGCCGAGGACGAGGTCGGCGCCACGGTCGGCGAGGTCGAGGTGGTGGGCCAGCCAGGACGGCGGGACCTGCGAGTCGGCGTCCGTGCAGGCGAGCCACGTCCGGCTCGGCGGCGCGCCGGTGTCCGCGATGGCGCGGGCGGCGCCGGTGGCTCGCGCCGCCCCGACCCGGCCGGCGAGGCTCTCGACCGACCGGACGCCGGGGCGCGCGGCCAGCATCTCGGCCGTGCCATCGGTGCAGCGGTCCAGGACCACGAGGACGGTCACGGGCACGGTGACCCGTTCCACGGCGGCGGCCACCGCGGCCAGGCATCCCGCGAGCAGCTGCCGCTCGTTCCTGGCGGGGACGACGACCGCGACCTGCTGGACCGGGGGCGGCAGCGGTGCGCTCACGGCACCAGGCCGGTCGCCCGCGCCACGCTGGTGGCCGGCGCGGGCACCAGCACGTCGAGCAGGAAGTCCTCCTCCTCGTGCCGCGCCAGCAGCGCCAGCCGGGGGTGGGCGCGTAGCGCCGCGTGGACGGCGTCGCCGCCGAGCGGGTACTCCGGCACGGGGTGCCGCCAGTGACAGGCGACGAGCACACCGTCCTCGGCCAGGGCCCCCGCTGCCCGGTCGACGAGCGTGCGCAGGTCATCCGGTCCGCAGTAGTAGCCGACTTCGGAGAGCACCACCAGGTCGAACACGCCGTCGGGCCAGTCGTCCGGCACCGACCCCTGTTCGACCCGGACGCCGGGCAGGTGTGCCGTGCGCTCGCGGGCCTTCCGGACGGTCGCCGGTACGACGTCGAGCGCGAGCAGGTCGTCACAGCGCTCGGCGAGCTGCGCGGTGAGCACGCCGATCGAGCAACCGGGCTCCAGGGCACGCGCGAAGCGCTCCCGCGGCAACGCCGCCAGGGTCAACGCCCGCTTGCGGCGCTCGTACCACCGGTCGGTGAACCCCCACGGGTCGTCGCCACCCTGGGCGTAGAACTCCTCGAAGAAGGCAGCGGGCAGGCTCTGGGGCTCGTGGTCGCCGTCCTCCGCCCGCGGCGGGGTCAGCGGTGCGCCGCTCCGGAAGAACACCTCGACGTCCCGGCGGAAGTGGGCCAGCACGTGCTCGCCCAGCATCACCTCGTCGCCGGGGGCAGGGGAGAGCGGGTGGACCTGGGACTGGTGGACGGCCATGGCCTCCGCCTTGCGCTCGCGGGTCGCGGGCGGCAGGGGCAGCGCGAGCGCCTTGTCCCACGGCAGGCGGTCGTCGCCGGGGGCTGCCCAGTGCCAGGCCCAGATCGGGTACTCCAGCAGCAGGGCGCCGTGGGTCGAGGCGACCTCGGCCGCCACGTCGCCCGCCGCGTCGTGGTCGGTGTGGGCGTCCCGGCGCCAGGGCGCGACGAGCCAGGACGAGCCGGTCAGCAGGGCGACCAGCACCCGGTGCAGCTCATCCCGGTGCTCGTGCAGGTGCCCGTCCGGCAGATCGAGCCGGTGCACGCGGGCGCCGGGTGCCAGCTGGTGGACGGCCTGGCTCACCTCCTCGGCACGCCAGCGGGCCAGCGACTCCGGGGAGTGGGTCGGCGACCTGGGGTGTGAGTCGTCGCCGGTGGTGGCGACGACGACGTCGACCTGGGCCCCGGCCTCGGCGGCGACCGCGAGCAGGCCTGCGGCTCCGAGGGTCTCGTCGTCGGGGTGGGCGGCCACCAGGACGAGGTGCGCGTTCCCCCGGGCCGCCCAGGCGTCGACGTCGAGGCGTGGCAGGGAGCGCAGGCCGCCCCAGCCCTGCCAGTCCCGCTCGCTGGTCCCCGGGTCGGCGGAGTCGAAGGCGGGCCCGGGCGTGGGGCCGGTGCCTCCGGGGCCGGGGGGCGGGCTCACCAGGGCCGGTCCAGCACGGCCCGGCCCAGCGCGGCGACGTCCCGTTCGGCGTGGTGCTGGCGCAGGTAGACGGTGAGGTCGGCGACCCGGCGGGCGTGCGTGTCGTCCAGCGTGAGCGGGGCAGGGCCGAGGGCATGGCCCGTGCGCGCCAGCACGCTCTCGGCGGAGCTCGCGACGGTGGACCGGACGCGCAGCGCCAGCAGCTCACCGGCGGCACCGACCGCCCGTCCGGCGTCCACCTCCCCCGCCGCGGCGAGCAGCGACTGCCGGGCGGCCTCCAGGTCGAGGTCGGCCTGGCCGAGGTGCCACAGTGCCAGCTGGTCGGGCTCACGGCGCTGCGCGGCGGCGACGAGCGCGCGCGCCACCGCCACGGCCCCGCCGTACCAGCACGCGGCGACGCCGATGCCGCCGTGGGCGAAACCGGGCCGGCGCAGGTACCAGCCCGGGCCGCCCACGGGAACCGCGGGCACCCGCTCCAGGTGCACCGGTCCGGACGGCACGTCCACCAGCCCGCGGGCATGCCAGGCATCGGCCTCGACCCTCACGCCGGGATCCCGCAGCGAGACGGCGAACAGCTG
Source organism: uncultured Actinomycetota bacterium (assembly GCA_963696105.1). Classification (GTDB taxonomy): domain Bacteria; phylum Actinomycetota; class Actinomycetes; order Actinomycetales; family Dermatophilaceae; genus CAVRTM01. Next base: position 959,113 of record CAVOIP010000005.1, on the reverse strand, counting down.
GCGGTCGCCGGGGACCCGTGCGGTGACGAGGGCGTGCGAGAGCCGGCCGGCCAGGGAGCACCAGGGCTTGACCCCGTCGACCAGCCACCCTCCCTGCCCGTCGGGTTCGGCTTCGAGGGCGGCGCCGGGAGCCTCCGCCGCGAAGACCCCCCACGTCGCGGCGCCTCCCGGACCAGCGCCTTCCGGACCGGCGCCTCCCGGATCAACGCCCTGCTGGCAGTCCGCGTCCTGCGCCGCCTCGGCGAGGATGGCCACGGCATCCAGGTGCGCCTCGACGACCCGCGCGACGGTGAGGTCCGCCGCGGCGAGATCAGCCAGCAGCTGCCACCGGACGAGCGTGGCGCCGGCGCCCGGGAGGGGCGCCGCCGTGGTCAGCCGGGCAGCCAGCGCCAGGGCGCTCTCGACGGTGGGGGCCGGATGCGAGCCCGGGTCCGTCGCTCGCTCGACGACCTCGCGCAATGCCTCGGGAAGAGGGTCGCCGAGGCGCACGCCGGTCATGGTGGGGACCGTAACCGATGGGACGCGTGCGCCGCCCACGTGCCCCTCAGAAGGGGAGGCCGGTCGGCGTCCTCGAACCGACACCGGTCAGCTGACGAAGATGCAGAACGGATGACCCGCAGGGTCGGCGAAGACGTAGAGCGGCTCCTCCGCGTCGCCGGACCGGTCGAACAGGACCGTGGCGCCGAGCTGTGTGGCCCGGTCCCGCTGCCGGGTCAGCGACTCCACGTCGGGAACGGTCATGTCCAGGTGGAGCATCTGGCGCTGATGGCCGGCGGCCGTCTTCTCCCCGTCAGCACCCCAGACGGGCGGTGTGTAGTCGTCGGTCTGCTGGAAGGCGATCCCTCGGCCGCTCGAGTGGTCGGCTGCCTCGGGCCGGAGGACCAGCCAGTCGCCGCCGAGGGGATCGGGGCGCCCCGGCGGTGGCGGCTCGTCCCCGGGGCGGTAGGCGTAGCCGAGCAGCTCGCGGTAGAACTCGGCCAGGGCTCTCGGGTGCGGACAGTCGAGCACGACCTGGCGCACGAACGGCCGGCCACCGCCGGCGTCCGCCGATTCACCGTGGTGGCCCGTCGTCATCCCCGGACCGTAACGGCCAGCTGCACCGTCACGGTGTCGCCCACAGCGATCCGCTCGGCTTTGCGCACGAGATCCTTCAGCGGCACGACGTACCCCCCGTTCTTGGGCCACAGCGAGGTCGTCCACCGGGTGGACCCGATCCGGGCGTCCACGGGGACCATGCCCCACCCGTACGACACCAGTGCGGACAGCGCGTGCAGCTCTGCGCTCTCGCCCTCGGGCACGGTGACGAAGTGGTACGGCGACGGGCCGCGCCAGAACCACACCTCACCGCTGAACTCCAGGTCCACCCGGTCAGGATAGGAACCGTCAGGCCCGCCGGAGGGGTTTCGGCGAACGGCCATCCACTGCGTGGTGCGGAACCCGATGGGGCATCACGTCGTACGATGCGGGGAACCGAGAGGAGGGGGCGCGGTGAACCTGGAGAAGGTCGTCTTCGGCTTCTTCGTGGTGCTCGCGGCCACCCTCAACTTCGGGTTCTTCATCGGCGACCTCGGCAACCCCGAGCTGCACAGCGTCTACGAGCTCTTCGCTGCGGTCGTGGTGAACCTCATCGCGACCGTGCTGAAGTTCGGTGACCGCACCCAGATCGGCGCAGTGCACCTGGCGACCAGCCTGGTCGCCAGCCTCCAGCTGCTCGCCGCGGCGGTGGTGTGGACCTACGCGGCGAATGTGGTCAGCCACGGGGTACTGACGGCCGAGCAGACGTCCGCCGTGGTGTCGCTCTCGGGTGGGGCGCTGTTCGCGAACGTGGTCTCCGTCGTGCTGCTGGTGGTCGAGACCGTCTCGTTCCAGCGCCGCTGAGGGGTCGTCGTGGCCCGCTCGCCCCTTCCGGAGCTCGGCCCGCAGCTGTCGTCCCCCGGCGTCTTCCTCGTCCTGCGGCGGATGCGGGTCCCGCTCATCGTCCTCATCGTGATCTTCGCGGTCAGCGTGCTGGGGCTGTCCCTGATGCCGGGGGAGGACGCGCGGGGTCGACCCGACCGGATGGGGATCTTCGACGCGTTCTACTTCATGAGCTACACCGCCACCACGATCGGGTTCGGTGAGCTGCCGCACGCATTCACCGCGGCGCAGCGGATGTGGGTCACGTTGACGATCTTCCTGGCCGTCATCGGGTGGGCGTACGCGATCGGCTCGCTGCTCTCGCTGATGCAGGACCAGGGCTTCCGCCAGGCCCTGGCCCGGCGGAGCTTCACCAAGGCGGTGCGGCGCATGCGTGAGCCGTTCCTGCTGCTGGTCGGCTACGGCAACGCCGCCAAGATGCTGGCCCGGTCGCTGGACGACATGGGACGGCGCTTCGTGGTCATCGACAACCAGGACACGCGGGTGTCGGCGGTCGAGCTCGACTCCTACCGCGCCGACGCGCCCGCGTTGCTCGGCAACGCCCGCGACACCGGGCTGATGACCCTGGCCGGGCTCGGCCACGCGACCTGTGCGGGCGTGGTCGCGCTGGCCGGCGACGACGAGACCAACCTCGACGTCGCCATGACCACGGCCCTGCTCCGCCCCGACCTGCCGGTCATCGCCCGGTCCAGCTCGCGTGACGTCGCCGACCGGATGCGGGCCTTCCACGTGCGGGAGGTGGTGAACCCGCTGGACCGGTTCGGTGACCACCTGCGGATCCTGCTCCGGTCGCCGGCGGCCTACCAGCTGATGATCTGGCTCACCAGCGCCCCCGGCACGCCGCTGCCGCGACGGTTCGAGCCGCTGCCACACGGCCGGTGGGTGGTGTGCGGCCACGGCCGGTACGGCGACGAGCTCAGCTCGGACCTGCGCGCAGAGGGGTTGGAGGTCACCGTGGTCCACGTCGCCGGAGGCCGCGTGCTGGCCGGCGAGGGTGACAGCGCGCACGTGGTCGACAGCGGCCACGTGGCGGACGCGGTGGCGTTCGTGGCCGCGACGGCGAACGACACCACCAACCTGTGGCTGGTCGAAGCGGCGCGACGGGCAAACCCCGACGCGTTCGTGGTGGCCCTGCAGAACCGCAGGGCCAACGCCCCGCTGTTCACGGCGGTCGGCGTCGACTTCGGGTTGGTGCCGGCCGAGCTGATCGCCCACGAGGTGCTGGCCCGTCTCGCGAACCCGGTGCTGATGCGGTTCCTTCCGCAGGTCCCTCACCAGGGGAACGAGTGGGCGACCCGCCTGGTCGACCGGCTGGTGGAGACGTGCGGCCAGGGCACCCCCGACCTGTGGCGGGTCAGCCTCGGCCCGGACGAGGCGCCGGCTCTGCAGCGCCGTCTCGACGGGCCCGGCCTCCGGCTGGACGACCTGCTGCGCGACCCCGCCGACCGCGACCACCCCCTGGGCATCGTGCCGTTGACCCTGCTGAGGGACGGGGAGCGCACGATGACGCCGCCCGGTGACCTGGTGCTCCGCGCGGGGGACCAGCTGCTGGTCGCCGGTCGGCTGCGGGCCCGGGCCGCCCTGGACACCACGATGACGGAGGCGTTCACCGCGTCGTACGTCATCGACGGACGCGCGGTGCCGTCGAGCTGGGTCTGGCGGAGGTTCGCCCGCCGGAGCTCCCCGGCCGGCACACCGTGACCCACGGGGACGGCTGGTCAGCGCGGACCCGGAGGCGGTGGCCAGGCGTGGTCCTGCCGGGAGGTGGCGGTCAGCCAGGCGTCGGCCCGGCGCGCGGATGCGCGTGAGAGCCAGGCGTCGGCAACAACTTCCGCCAGCTCCTGTCTGGTCAGCTCACCGACACGGCTGGCCCGCAACAGCACCGACGGGTGGCCATCGAAGTGCGGGGTGGTGAAGAACGGGGACGCCGGGTCCTGCACCAGGGCCTGCTTGTCGGCGTCCGAGGGCACCCAGAACACGATCACGTCGCGGTAGCGGTCGCCGGTGACCGGGTCGACCGCGTCGGGTCGGGGGTTGCGGAAGAAGATGAACGACTTCCCGCCGACCTGGTAGACCGGGTTGCCACGCGTGCCGTCGTCCGTCGTGACGTGAGGCAGCGCCAGTGCAAGCTCGTGCACGTCCTCGACCCGCGCTCTCCGTCTCCGGTCCGACACACCGAGAAGGGTATTCGGCACGGCGGTTCACGCCGCAACGCCGCGTCTGAGGGATACCGTCTGCCGCAACGTCGCTCACAGGGGACGCTGCGCGACGAGTCCACGATGAGGAAGCCACACCACGACCCGGGGTCGTGGGCAGAGGGGGATCATGACCACCTGGCCCGGCGGCATCGCTGCCATCACCTTGTTCGCCGAGGACCTCCACGAGACCAGGCAGTTCTACCAGGAGGTCTTCGGCCTGGAGGTGGTCTTCGAGGACGCTCAGTCCGCGGTCTTCAGGTTCGGTGAGACCCTCGTCAACCTGCTCGACGTCGCCGCGGCTCCCGAGCTGATCGAGCCCGCGAGGGTGGCCACGGCCGAGGCAGGCTCCCGCGTCCAGTTCACCCTCGAGGTCGACGACGTCGACGCCACCTGCGCCGAGCTGGCCTGCCGGGGCGTGGCTCTGCTCAACGGGCCGCTCGACCGTCCGTGGGGGGTGCGTACGGCCAGCTTCCGCGACCCGGGCGGCCACATCTGGGAGATCGCCTCATGACGCGTGCGCGACCGTCGTACGGCGTCCGCGGGACGTGACCCCACCTGGCGGTCGACGGTCGACGGTCGCGTGGCCGCCGCCGTCCGTCGCTGATCCCACGGTCAGCTCGCTCGACCTGCCGCGCGGTCGGCCAGCAGGCCGGCCTCGTCGACGAGGCACCGGGGCCGAAGCTCATCGCCCCGCCTGCAACAACCTCCACACGTCGGCGGACACCACGCCGGTGGCCGGGAGGTCGTGGTCGCGTTGGTAGCGCACCACCGCGGCGCGGGTGTGCTCCTCGAACACCCCGGTGCCGGAGACGCCCGGGCTTCCCGCCGCGGCGAGGGCGCGCTGCAGGCGCCGTACGGCGTCGCCGGCAGACCCGTACTTCAGCAAGGGACGCGAGCCGGCACTCAGCAGCACCACCCAGGTGCGCCGGTCGACAACCCCTGTCGCCCGCAGCCCGAATGACCGCTGGAGTGCCGTGACGTCCCGTGCGGTCGAGGAGTAGTACCTCGAGGGGGTGTCGCTCCGCAGCAGGTGCCGCTGCCCCAGCAGGCACTGGAGCACCGGGACGCTCGGGGACCGGTCGCCCTCCCGGAGCGTCGGGTAGCCGACATCTCTCGGGCACCGCGTGCCGTCAGCCGGCGCGACCGTGCCATGGCCGACGTCCATGAAGCTGCTGTCGACCCTCAGGGTCACGCCGCCGTACGTCTCCGGGTGGTTGCCGCTGTACTGGTGGACCCGCCCGTGCGGCCACCCGTCACGGGCCACGTGCACCGACCCGGAGTCGTGGCGCTGGTTCCAGTCGCCGACCCAGATCTGGTCCGGCAGGTCGTACGTCCCCCGCGCCGCCACGCGTGCCTGCTCGAGCATCCGGATACCCGTGGAGCTGCTGGAGTAGAAGCCGGACGCGTAACCGACCTTCCGCAGCGCCCCCGTCCACGACGAGACGTAGGCCAGCGTCGCGTCGCGGCACCCGGGGCGGGAGGTGTCGAACGACTCCACGTCCAGCCAGAGCGTGCTGCCCCGGGCGATGCCCAGGTCCCGGGCGGTCCCGGCTGCGTCGGTGGCCACGTCGTGCCCCTGCCCCCGGGCCGCCGCGTAGCGGTTCGCGGGCGACGGGTCGACCCTCGACCAGCGGGTCCCCTCGCTGCAGGGCGCCTGGGGCCCGACGCTCAACGGCAGCAGCCGCCAGCCCCGGGCCGCCTGGGTGGCGACCCATGCAGCGTCCAGGTGACGCTGGCGGGGGCACGCGCGGTTCTCGCCGGAGATGTAGATGCCCACCGCCGCGTACGGCGAAGACCCGTGCCAGGCGTCCATCTGTCGCTGGCTGGGGGCCTCGCAGGTGTCGAAGGCGTACCCGGTGAAGGACCCCGGCATCACGCCGGTCACGACCGGCGGAGCCGGCCGCGGCACCGGCACGGTGAGGACGGTCACCACGACCAGGGCCAGCAGCACCAGCACCAGCGCCACGACGCCGGGTCTGCGGCGCATCCAGGCCCGGTACCGGGCTCGTGGCCGCGCGGTGGCACGCCGAGAGGGCCGTCGGGTGCTGGTCGGCCGGCTGGCGCGCGCGGCGCGGCCGGTCGGGCGACTCGCGCGCGCGGCGCGGCCGGTCGGCGCCGGGCGACGCTGGCGCACGGTCGGGCGTGTGCGCGCGGGCAAGGACCCTCCCCGGGAGCCGTACGAACGCCTGACCCTACTCATGGTCCGGTCGGCGGCAGCCGCAGGGTCGGGCGAGCATCGTTTACACCGTAGTTCGTGGGGTAGCGTCTTGTCCCGCACTGGTGAACGACATCAGTGCGCGGATGGCGCAGATCGCGGGGGAGCTCGGGTCCCACGAACGAGCGGCAGGTCGGCTCGTTGAACATCTACTCCACCGAGCTCGACGCTTTCGACGAGAACCGCACGCTGTTCGACATCGCCCAGGACGTCGTCCACACCCGGGGGCGGCCGCGCGGGGCGCAGCAGTAGGGGCGCCCGGCTCTCCCCCGACGAACGATGGGGCACGCCCGCTCAGAGCTCAGCTCGCCAGCGGCCGGTGCGGGTACGTCGGTGCACGGCCCTGGAAGGACAGGATGGCGGGGTTCTGGACGACCCCGTCGCGGATCTCCACGGCCCGACGGATGGTGGGGTCGGAGTCCCAGGCGTCTCTTCCGCCCATGACCGTGCGGAGGAAGGGCAGCAGCGCCTCGCTGACCTCCCACGTCGCGGAGTTCCACAGGTACGACGGGCTGTGGTCGACGGCGTAGTAGAGGACGTTGTCGCCCACCACGAAGGTGGGGTCGGCGAACGTCGTGGGCCGAGCCCAGCTGAACCCCATCGCCTCGTCGCAGGAGACATCGACGACCAGCGTGCCCGGCGTCATGTCCGCAAGGTCGTCGTCGGTCATGAACGTGAGGGGTGCGTCGGTGTTCTGCAGCACGCAGTTGACGATGATGTCGTGCTCCACGAGGAACTCCGCGAGCGGCGCCGTGCCGTCCCTCGTCACCGCATGGCTCGTTCCCAGGGTGGTGCCGTCGGCATCGTCGAAGTGGACGATCCGGGCAGAGTGGATCGGTGCGGCAACGGCCGCGACCTGACGGTGGGTGAGGACGTCGACGTCACGGACGCCGAGCGCGGTGAGCGCCGTCACCGCACCTCGCGCTGTCGCGCCGAAGCCGATGACCACGGCACGCAGCCGACGCCCGTAGTCACCGGTGGATCCGGCGATCTGCATGGCGTGGAGCACGGAGCAGTAACCGGCGAGCTCGTTGTTGCTGTGGAAGACGTGCAGGCTGAAGGAGCCGTCTCTGTGCCAGTGGTTCATCGACTCGAAGGCGATCAGCGTGAGCTGCTTGTCGATGGCCAGCTGCGTGAGCTCCCGGTCCTGGACACAGTGCGGCCACCCCCACAGGACCTGCCCGTCGCGCAGCGCGGCGACCTCGCTGTGCACCGGCTTGGGTTGCAGGACGACGTCGCACTCCTCGGCGAGCTGCGCCCGGCTCAGCAGCCCGGCTACCTGACCCTTGAGCTGGTCGTCGGACACGCCGAAACGGTCACCGTAGCCATGTTCGAGGTAGACCCGCTCGCGGAGGTCGAGCGGGATCCGACCGAGGTGACGCGGATGCAGCGGAAGCCGGCGCTCGTTCTCCTTGAGCGAGCGGGCCGGGACGCCGAGGCTCAGCTGCTCCACGCGGCCACCTCGGGCTGGGGCATCCCGTGCTCCATCCGGTCGACAGTCTGCCGGGTCCTCAAAAAGGTACGACGTCGTCAGCGTACGCCCGAGCGGCTCCCGCGGCCGCGCCCCGAATTCGGGGCCTCGACCGTCGAGGCCGTCACCGCGAGATCTGCTGCAGCGCCCAGGAGTTGCCGTCGGGATCGCTGAAGAAGGCGTAGCGAACGCCTCCACCCATGTCGCTGACGTCCGAGACGTCCACCCCGTTGCCGACGAGTGTCCGGCGAGCGTCATCCAGGTCGTCGACCACCAGATGGAGGTTGAGGACGGGTGCGGCGTCGGGGTCGCTGATCCCCACACCGACAACGACCGAGCAGGCTGATCCGGGCGGGGTCAGCTGAACGACGCGCATGCCGTTTCCCGGCTCGACGTCGTGATCGAGCGTGAAACCGACGCGGTCGACGTAGAACGCCTTGCTCCGGTCCACGTCCGTCGAGCGCAACGGCACCAGTTCCAGTCGCATGTCCAAGGCGCACTCCTTCGTCCGCGGTTCGCGGTGTGAGGTGCGCCGGCCGGCGGCACCACGTCGAAGCATCGCATCGCGCGCCTGCGGCCTGTGCAGTTTCGGCGCAACCCGTTCCGGGCACCGCGGGGTCGGCGAACGCGAGATGGGCGGCGCAGCGGACGACCCTCGAGGTCGACCAGGAGGGGCGCAGTGCCGGGTGGACCTACGGCGCGGTCGGCAGGCGGTACACCGATACGTGAGACCGGGACTCAGCGGTGAACTCGGTCCCGGACCAGTCCGCGTGCCGATGCTCGAGCTCGAACCCGGCGAGCTGCGCCATCAGGTCGAGCTCTGCCGGCCAGATGTAGCGGTGCGGGCTGCGGAAGAGCTGCGCCTGCCTGCCGGTGCCGAAGTGGAAGTGGTGCGAGACGACCTGCTGGTGCAGGACGTCGTACGTGTCCAGCCCGATGTAGCCCGGCTCCGACTGCCAGACCGTGGCTGGCTGTCCCGGGGGGAGCGCGCGCAGCTCAGGCACCCACAGCTCGACGACGAAGCGGCCGCCGGGCGACAGGTGGCGCGCCGCATTGCGAAAGCACGCCACCTGTTCGGCCTGGGTCAGCAGGTTGGAGATGGTGTTGAAGACGAGGTAGACCAACGAGTACTCCCCCGGCACGCGGGCGGTGGCCATGTCCCCGACGACCACCGGGATCCTCGCCTCGTCCACCTTGGTGCGGAGTCGGTCGATCATCGGACCGGACAGCTCGATGCCGGTGACGGGTACGCCGCGCTCGACCAGGGGAACGGCCACCCGACCGGTCCCGATGGCGAGCTCGAGCGCGTGGCCGTCACCCGCCAGCTCGGCGAGACGGTCGACCGTCGGCTCCACCACCTCGGGGGCGAACATGCCCGTGCCAGGGGTGTCGTAGCGTGCCGCGGCATCGACATCCCAGATCTCGTCCTGGCGCATGGCGGCGATCCTGTCAGCGGCCGCCCGGCGATGTCGACCGGCTTTTGCCCCGGGGACGGAGCCGGCGGCAGAGGCCGGTGGGCACCTCGGGGCGCACGGTGCTCGAGGTGCACCCCCACGGCGCCCACGTCGCGGGTCGCCCCTCCCCGGGTTCTTGAGGCATTCCAGAAGGTGGAGCAGACTGGGCAGCGTGGCCACGGACCCGGACTTCGCGGGCAGGTTGCGCGGGGCGAACCTCCGCGTCACCCGTCCGCGGCTTGCGGTGCTGGCCGCGGTCGATGCGCATCCGCACGCAGACACCTACTCGATCATCGCCGCCGTGCGTCGCGAGCTCCCCGCAGTGTCCCAGCAAGCCGTGTACGACGTGCTGCACGCGCTGACCGCTGGAGGCCTCGTGCGGCGCATCCAGCCGGCCAGCTCCGTGGCTCGCTACGAGTCGCGGGTCGGGGACAACCACCACCACGTCGTGTGCCGGTCGTGCGGGGCGATTGCCGACGTGGACTGCGCCGTGGGCGGGACCCCCTGCCTGACGGCGTCCGACGACCAGGGCTTCTCGATCGACGAGGCCGAGGTCACGTACTGGGGGATGTGTTCCGCGTGCGTCGCGGCACCAGCAGCCGGTTGACAGAGCGAGTTATCAGACAGGAGAAGGATCGACGTGACTGACCACGGCAGCGAGAGTGAGAACCCCGTACTTCCCTCCCCAACTCCGAGCGCCACTCGGCCAAGGACGAACCAGGACTGGTGGCCCAACCAGCCCAACCTGCAGGTGCTTCACCACAATGAGCCGCGATCCAACCCGTTGGGTGAGGACTTCGACTACGCCGAGGAGTTCAAGACCCTCGACGTCGAGGCGCTCAAGCAGGACCTGATCGCCACGATGACGACGTCGCAGGACTGGTGGCCGGCCGACTACGGCCACTACGGGCCGCTCTTCATCCGGATGAGCTGGCACTCCGCCGGCACGTACCGCATCGAGGACGGCCGTGGCGGTGCCGGTGACGGCGCCCAACGCCTCGCCCCCCTCAACAGCTGGCCCGACAACGCGAGCCTCGACAAGGCCCGCCGGTTGCTGTGGCCGGTCAAGCAGAAGTACGGACGGAAGGTCTCCTGGGCCGACCTCCTGGTCCTCGCCGGCAACGTCGCGCTGGAGTCGATGGGCTTCGAGACCTTCGGCTTCGGCTTCGGCCGGGAGGACATCTGGGAGCCCGAGGAGATCTTCTGGGGGCCCGAGGACACCTGGCTGGGAGACGAGCGCTACACCGGCGACCGGGAGATGACCGGTCCTTTCGGCGCCGTACAGATGGGCCTGATCTATGTGAACCCCGAGGGCCCGAACGGCACGCCGGATCCGCTGGCTGCCGCGCGGGACATCCGGGAGACCTTCCGGCGCATGGCGATGAACGACGAGGAGACCGTCGCGCTGATCGCCGGCGGCCACACGTTCGGCAAGACCCACGGCGCGGGCGACCCCAGCCTGGTCGGCCCCGAGCCCGAGGGCTGTCCCGTCGAGCATCAGGGCCTGGGCTGGAAGAGCGCCTTCGGCAGCGGCAAGGGCAGGGACGCGATCACCAGCGGGCTCGAGGGGGCTTGGACCCCCACTCCGACCACGTGGGACAACAGCTTCTACGAGACGCTGTTCGGCTACGAGTGGGAGCTCACGGAGAGCCCCGCCGGCGCCAAGCAGTGGAAGCCGAAGGACCGCGCCGGGGCGGACACGGTGCCGGACCCCGAGGACCCCTCGGTCAGGCACGCCCCGACGATGCTGACGACGGACCTCGCGCTGCGGCTCGACCCGATCTACGAGCCGATCTCACGACGCTTCCTGGAGCATCCGGACGAGCTCGCGGAGGCGTTCGCCAAGGCCTGGTACAAGCTCCTGCACCGCGACATGGGCCCCGTCTCGCGCTTCCTCGGCCCGTGGGTGGCGGAGCCGCAGCTGTGGCAGGACCCCGTCCCGGCCGTGGACCACGACCTCATCGAGGACGCGGACATCGCTGCCCTCAAGGAGAGGCTCCTCGGTGCGGGGCTGTCCATCGCACAGCTGGTCACGACCGCCTGGGCGTCGGCGGCGAGCTTCCGCGGCACCGACAAGCGGGGCGGCGCCAACGGGGCGCGGATCCGCCTCGAGCCGCAGCGGAGCTGGGAGGTCAACGAGCCGGCCGAGCTCGCCAAGGTGCTGCCGGTCCTCGCGCAGGTGCAGCGGGACTTCAACAGCTCGCAGTCCGGCGCGAAGAGGGTCTCCCTTGCTGACGTCATCGTCCTGGGCGGGTGCGCGGCGGTCGAGCAGGCGGCGAGGAACGCCGGTCAGGACGTGACGGTCCCGTTCGCCCCGGGGCGCACGGACGCGTCCCAGGAGCAGACCGACGTGGAGTCGTTCGCCGTGCTCGAGCCCAAGGCAGACGGTTTCCGCAACTACCTGCGTGCCGGCGAGAAGCTGCCGCCGGAGACCTTGCTGCTGGACCGGGCCTACATGCTGACGCTCACCGCCCCCGAGATGACGGTGCTGGTCGGTGGCATGAGGGCCCTCGGCGCGAACGCCGGGCGCACCCGGCACGGGGTGCTCACCGACCGGGCGGAGACGTTGACCAACGACTTCTTCGTGAACCTGCTCGACATGGGCACCGAGTGGAAGGCCTCCGCGTCGGCCGAGGGCGTGTTCGACGGCCGGGATCGCGCCACGGACGAGGTCAGGTGGACCGCCACCACCGTTGACCTGCTCTTCGGTTCCAACTCCCAGCTGCGAGGCATCGCCGAGGTCTACGCCAGCGACGACGGCCAGGAGAGGTTCGTCCGGGACTTTGTCGCGGCATGGGACAAGGTCATGAACCTGGACCGGTTCGACCTCCGCTGAGGCGAAGGGCCCCGGCCACCGAAGGCGGTGCCCGGGGCCCATGGTCGTTCGCGTGACGTCGTCCGTCCTGCTGCCTGGTGCCAAGGCCCCGGGGCCGGTGGTCGCAGCACGTGCGGCGCGGCCCGCGGCGACGTGAGACGTGGCTGGCGGTAGGCCGTCGGCGTCAGAAGGCGGCGTCGCGTTCCAGGGGGCAGGTCATGCAGTGGGAGCCACCGCGGCCGCGACCGAGCTCGTACCCCTCGATGGTGATCACCTCGATGCCCTCCCGGCGCAGTGCCGTGTTGGTCCCGACGTTGCGCTCGTAGGCGACGACGACGCCCGGCTCGAGGGCGACGACGTTGTTCCCGTCGTCCCACTGCTCCCGTTCGGCCTCGAAGGCGTCACCGCCGGTCTCGATCACCCGCATGGTGCCCACGCCCAGGGCAGCGGCCATCAGGTCGGGGAGGTAGCCGGGCTGCTCCTCGACGACCAGGTCGTCGGGCGTGTCCCCCGGGCGGACTGCCCAGGTGCGTGCCCCGTTGATGACCTCCGGGAAGAGCGTCACGAGGTCGCGGTCGCACATCGTGAGAACCGTGTCGAGGTGCATGTACGAACGGGACTTCGGCAGGTGCACGGCCAGGACGAGCCGCGCCGCACCCTGACGGAACAGCGACCGGGCGATCCACAGCACCGCCTGGGGCGTCGTCCGCTCTCCCATCCCGATCATCACGGCACCGTTGCCGATGGGTTGGACGTCCCCGCCCTCGACATGCGCGCGGCCCCAGTCCTCCTCCAGCCCGCCCAGCCAGATGGGGAACTCCTCCGCGGCGAACATGGGGTGGAAGCGGTAGATCGCCTCCATGATCACCGTCTCCGGCTTGCGCGCCGGCTTGGTCATGGGGTTCAGGGTGACGCCGTTGTAGATCCAGCAGGACGGGTCACGCTGGAACAGGAAGTTGGGCAGCGGTGGCAGCAGCATGGCGGTGGGGTCGGCCGACTCCCACACCAGACCCACGTCGCGCTCGACATCGGCCTTGGTGATGCCGCCGATGAGGAACTCCGCGACGAGCGACGCATCGGCGGCGGCTGCCCACTCGCGGGCCCTGTCTGCCGCGGTGATGCCGACCTCGCGCTCGCTGAGGATCTTGGCGCTGACCCACTCCCGGACGCCCGGCTGGTCGAGCGCCTCGGCCAGCAGCTTCTCGGCGTGGAATACCTCGACTCCGCGTTCGCGCATGGCCTCACAGAAGGCGTCGTGCTCGATCTTGGCCCTGCTGACCCACAGCACGTCGTCGAAGAGCAGCTCCTCGGCGTTCGAGGGGGTGAGCCTGGCGTGTTCCAACCCGGGTCGGTGGACCATGACCTTGCGAAGTCTTCCGACCTCTGACTGAACGTTGAACGGCATGGTGACCACCTCGCCAACGGCTTCGCCCCTCTGCCCCTCCGGACCACCAGCATGTCGAAAACCACTGCGGGCGTGCCCATCCCGCGCGAGTGATCCCGTGCGCACTCAGCTGCCGAGGCACGGCGCGGTCTGCGCCGGCGCTGACGAGCGGCCGGCCCTCTCGCGGTCATCCGGGGCCCGCTGCCTTCATCCGCCAGGGATGAGACGGGCGCCAGCACCCAGAAGGCACAGTGGTTGCCGCAGTGTCACGGCTGCCGTCGCATCCGCGGCGCGGCGCGTGGTCGCGTAGGAGGCAAGGGTGGGCGCCAACCTGCGGAATCGCAGCTTCGTCAAGGAGCTCGACTTCACTCCGGACGAGCTGCGCTTCCTGCTGAAGCTCGCAGCGGACCTGAAGTCCGCCAAGAACGGCGGGTACGAGCGGCCCACCTTGGTCGGGAAGAACATCGCGCTCATCTTCGAGAAGACATCGACGCGCACGCGCACCGCCTTCGAGGTCGCCGCGCACGACCAGGGGGCGCACGTCACCTACCTGGAGCCGTCCGGGTCGCAGATCGGCCACAAGGAGTCGATGAGGGACACCGCGCGGGTGCTCGGCCGGATCTACGACGGGATCGAGTACCGCGGCTTCGCCCAGGAGACCGTCGAGATCCTGGCCCGGTCGGCCGGCGTGCCGGTGTGGAACGGGCTCACCGACGAGTTCCACCCGACGCAGACCCTCTGCGACGTCCTCACGATGGCCGAGCACAGCTCCAAACCGCTCTCCGACATCGGCTACTGCTACCTCGGCGACGCGCAGTTCAACATGGGCAACTCCCTGATGGTGATGGGCTGCAAGCTCGGCATGGACGTGCGGCTGTGCGCACCCGAGCGGCTGTGGCCGACCCATGACCTGGTCATGACGTGCAAGCGGATCGCGGACGAGACCGGGGCGCGGCTCACCCTGACGACCGACGTCGACGAGGGCGTGCGCGGCGTGGACTACCTCTACACCGACGTCTGGGTGTCCATGGGCGAGGACCAGAGTGTCTGGGCGGAGCGGATCGAGACGCTCAGGCCCTACCAGGTCAACGCGGACGTCGTCCGCCGGACGGGCAATGCGGGCGTGCGCTTCCTGCACTGCCTGCCGGCGTTCCACAACCGCGAGACGAAGGTCGGTGAGCAGATCTTCCAGACCTTCGGGCTGGACGGCCTGGAGGTCACGGACGACGTCTTCGAGTCGAAGCACTCGATCGTCTTCGACCAGGCCGAGAACCGGATGCACACGATCAAGGCCGTCATGGTCGCGACGCTGGGCGACTGACGACGACAACCGGCGCCTGTGCCGTCGTACCAGCGACCGAGGAGGGTGTCACGATGACCGAGCAAGCGGGCCAGGCCAAGCCGAAGCAGCACCTGACCATTCGCCAGGCGGCGTTCATCGGGGTGGGCGCGATGGTGGGAGCGGGGATCTTCGCGCTCCTCGGCGCAGCGGGTGAGGTCGCGGGATCCGCAGTCTGGGTGTCGTTCCTCATCGCCGGCGCGGTCGCGGCGTTGCAGGGGTACTCGTTCGCGAAGTTCGGCGCCCGATACCCCTCGGCCGGTGGGCTGCTGGAGTACGTCGCCAAGGGGTTCGGGGACGGGCACGCCACCGGGATCACCGCGTGGCTCACCTACATCGCCAACGCCATCGTGACCGCCATGGTGGCCGTCTCCTTCGGCAGCTACGCCAGCTCGATGTTCACGGGGGGCGGAGAGGCCTGGATCAAGGTGTTCGCCGCGCTCATCATCCTGGTCATGACGGCGGTCAACATCGTCGGATCCAAGCTGGTCGCGGGAGCGCAGACGGTGATCGTCACCGTCGTCCTCGGCATCCTCGTCATCTTCGCCGTCGTCACCCTGGTCAACATGAACCCGTCGCTGCTCGCGCCCTCGGGGTACCCGCCGTTCCGGGACATCGTCTCGAGCGTGGCGCTGACCTTCTTCGCCTTCCTCGGCTTCGGCATCATCACGTTCACGGCCAAGGACCTCGACAGGCCCGCCTACCAGCTGCCGCGGGCGATGTACCTCGCCCTGGGCATCGCGACCGTCATCTACCTCGCGGTCTCGCTCGGGGTCTTCGGCACCCTCACCGCCGAGCAGGTCATCGCCTCCGGTGGCACCGCGCTGGCGGTCGCTGCGGAGCCCACCCTGGGGCAGGCCGGCTACTGGCTGATGAGCGTGACCGCCCTGTTCGCCACCGCCGGCGCCACCAACGCCGGGCTCTACCCGGCTCCCGGGCTCTCCGAGCGACTCGCCGCGACCGGGCAGTTCCCCACGGTGATGGGCCGACGGCTCCGGCGACGGTTCTCGGTCGGTCTCCTGGTCGAGGCAGGCGCCTGCCTCGTCCTCGCGCTCCTCTTCAACCTGGACGCAATCGCCTCGATCGGCAGCGCCGTGGCCCTGTTGATCTTCACGTTGGTGACCGCAGCCCATCTCCGGGTCCGGGCCGAGACCGGCGCGCGGACCACCGTCCTGGTGCTGGCGATCGCCGCCTCCGCAGTCGTCCTCCTGACCTTCGTCTTCACGACGCTCATCCATGAGCCGGCCTCGATCGTGGCGCTGGTAGTCATCTTCGCGCTCAGCGTCGGGCTCGACGTCGGGTGGAAGCTGCGCCACCCGCCGGGCGCCACCCCTCAGGTCTCCCTCGGGCAGTAGCCCGCTGGCGCCCGGAGCCACCCAGGGGAACCGGGTGAGGTGCACCAGGACGGCGGCGGCGACCGTCCCCGCCGGGGCGCGGGCTGAGAACGACCGGCGTCCCGGTGCCGAGGAGGTGCGGTTCCGCTCGTCAGACAGGAGGCTCTGCGATGGAGACGACAGCCATCGCCTCCGTCATGGTGACGATCTTCTTGTGGGGCGTCTTCTCGGCCCGGTTCGAGCGGGCTGACCTCACGGCCCCGATCGTCTTCGTGGCGGTCGGGGCGCTGCTGGCGCGGCTGGGCCTGGTCAACGGATCCGCGGCGCCAGCGACCCTGAGGCCGCTGGTCGAGGTCACGCTGGTGTGGGTGCTCTTCTCGGATGCAGCCCGCGTCCGGGTCCGGGACCTTCGCGAGGACCTCGGGCGCTGCCTGCGGCTGCTCGGAATCGGCCTGCCCCTCACCGTCCTCGCCGGTTGGGGGCTGGCCGCCTGGTTCTTTCCCCAGGGGGGCGTGTGGCTGTCCCTGCTCGTCGGTGCCGCGCTGGCGCCCACCGACGCGGCCCTGGGCCTGCCGGTCGTGACCAACCCCGTGGTGCCGGCGCGGATACGGCGGCTGATCACCGTGGAGAGCGGCCTCAACGACGGGATCGTCGCTCCGGTGGTCGTGCTCGCGTTGGCCGGTGCCGCCGCTGCGGAAGGGACCGAGGGGGCGCCGACCGTGGGCTCCGCGCTTCTCGAGCTGGCGGTGGGTGTCGCGGTGGGTGTCGCAGCCGGGGTCGCCGGCGGCGCCCTGGTGAAGTTCTCCCGCGGGAAGGGCTGGACCGCGGAGGACTTCGCCGGTATCGCGGTCCTCGCGTTGGCCCTCGCGGCGTACACCCTGGCCCTCGGGGCCCGGGGCAACGGTTTCGTCGCCGCGTTCGTGGCAGGGCTGACCTTCGGTGCGGCCGCGGGCCCCAGGGGAACGTCCGAGCTGATGTTCCTGGAGGAGACCAGCGGGCTGTTCTCCTTGCTGGTGTGGATGCTCTTCGGCGCCACCGCCGTACCGATCATGCTCGAGCGCATCAACCTGGCCTCGGTGGCCTACGCGGTGCTCAGCCTCACGGTCGTGCGCATGGTCCCCGTCGCCCTGGCCGGCCTTGGCACGCGCCTGGACCGCAGAACCATCCTGTTCGTCGGCTGGTTCGGGCCTCGGGGGCTCGCTTCCCTCGTCTTCGGCCTGCTGGCGCTGGAGCAGCTCGGGTCGGACGCGGACATGGCGGTCTCGGTCATCGCGGTCACCGTCCTGCTCAGCGTCGTCGCGCACGGGGCCAGTGCGCGCCCGCTGGCCGCCCGTTACGGGAGGGCTGTCCAGAGGAGCGTCGTCGAACCCGGCGGCCGCTGAACGCTGTCGCCGCAGTCGCGTTCGCCGGACCTTTGGCCCTGCCGCCCCGAGCCGGGCCGTCCTACCGTGCCGACGAGGACGGCCGTGGGCCGTCCTCGAGAGAGGAACTCATGGAACTGGAGCCCGCCGCGCCAGCCGACCCGGCCCCGGGCGCACTGCCCCGTGCCGGAGACGGGAAGGCCCCCGATCGGGGCGACCACCACCCGGAGCCGGCTGCAGCGACGGCAGACGAGGTGTCGGCCGACGAGGTCTCGACAGCCGAGGTGTCGACGGCCGAGGTGTCGACGGCCGAGGCGTCGACCGCCGGTGCGAGTGCGAAGCCGGCCCCGGGGAGGCTGCGGAGACTGGGTTTCACGCTGCCCGGCAGCTGGGGTGCGCTCGTCCTGGCGTGCCTGTCCTTCACCCCGTCACTGCTGCCCCGTGGCGGCCTCATCCAGGGACTGGTCTGGGGCGTCACCGCGGCAATCGGGTACGGGCTGGGCGTCGTGGCCGCGTGGGTCTGGCGCGCCTTCGCCGACCGGGACCGCCGGCCACCCCGGAGCTGGGCCTGGCCCACCTTCCTGGTGAGTGCCGCGGTGCTCCTGGTGGTCTCGTTCGGGCTGGGCCAGTACTGGCAGTACGAGATCCGGCGCCTCATGGGGGTGTCGGACTACAACCTCGCGCTGGTCGTGGCCTCTCCCGTGGTCGCAGCCGCTAGTCTTCTACCTGCTCATCCTCACCGGCCGCGGCCTTCGACGCGTCTACCGGTCCGCCGCGCGGCTGCTGAGGCGATGGATCGGCCCTCGCGCCGCAGCGGCCGTGGGATGGGTGCTGGTCGTCGGCCTCACCTACCTGGTCGTCACCGGGCTGCTGCTCGACGGGCTCGTCACTGTTGCCGACAAGGCCTTCTCGGTGCGCGACACCACGACGCCCGAGGGCGTGCACCAGCCGACGACCGGCCTGCGCTCCGGCGGCCCCGGCTCCGTGGTGC
Organism: uncultured Actinomycetota bacterium; assembly: GCA_963696105.1. GTDB lineage: Bacteria > Actinomycetota > Actinomycetes > Actinomycetales > Dermatophilaceae > CAVRTM01. Next base: position 940,634 of record CAVOIP010000005.1, on the reverse strand, counting down.
CGTGGGACTCCCTCGGCTACGAGGGGCGGACGTTCACCGGCCTCGGGCCGTCGCCGGCCGACATCGAGACGGTGACGCACCACCCGGCAGTGGAGCCGGTCAGGTCGTACGCAGGCCTCGCGTCCGGCCCCGATGCGGAGTCCCGAGCGGCCCTCGCCGTCCAGGACCTCCAGCGGGCAGGCGGCTTCCAGCGCAAGAACCTGCTCGTGGTCACCACGACCGGCAGCGGCTGGGTCGACCCCGCCATGGTGGACACCTTCGAGTACCTCACCCACGGGGACGCGGCGACGGTCGCCATCCAGTACTCCTACCTGCCGTCGTGGATCTCCTACCTGGTCGACCAGTCCAAGGCTCGCGAGGCCGGCCGGGCCCTGTTCGACGCCGTCTACGACCCGTGGTCGAAGCTGCCGGCCGGCCAGCGTCCCAGGCTCTTCGTCGCCGGCGAGAGCCTCGGCTCCTTCGGGGGTGAGACGGCCTTCAGTGGGGAGTACGACCTGCGCAACCGCACCAACGGCACGTTGTTCGCCGGCCCACCCAACTTCAACACGCTGTTCCGCGAGTTCAGCGACCACCGTGCCCCCGGCAGCCCGGAGATCCAGCCCGTCTACAAGGACGGGCGAACCGTCCGGTTCGCCAACGACGCCGGGACCGCGATTCCGCCGCAGGGCAGCCCGTGGCAGGGCAGTCGGGTCCTCTACCTGATGCATCCCTCCGACCCCATCGTGTGGTGGAGCCCGAGCCTCATCCTCGGCAAGCCGGCGTGGACCAACGAAGCTCCAGGCAGGGACGTCCTCGCGCAGGTCGTCTGGATACCGTTCGTGACGTTCTGGCAGGTGACCGCGGACCTGCCGTTCTCCACCGGCGTGCCGCCCGGACACGGGCACAAGTACACCGGCGAGTACGTCGACGGCTGGGCCGCGGTGATGCAACCCGCAGACGCCACACCCGAGGAGCTGGCGGCGATCCGCAACGTCGTGATCAACCTCGACTAGGCCTCAGCCGGCGGGAGCCCTGTCAGGACAGCCGCTGGTGGGCGACGGCCCAGGCGGCCACCAGCGCGAGCCCGTTGGTGGCGACGTGGGCCAGGACCGGCGCCACCAGGCTCCGCGACCGCAGCCGCAGCCACGCGAAGGCGAGGCCCGCCACGAAGGTCACGGCAACCGCCCCGGCCACCAGGGCCACCCGCCCTGCCACCTGCGTCGACGCCGCACCCACCGCGCGGTTGTCGGACATGGTCTGCAGGGTGGGCTGGATGTGCCACAGCCCGAACAGGAGCGCCGTGACCCAGATGGCGCGTCGTGGTCCCCAGAGCGCCGTCGCCGACCCCAGCAGCACTCCGCGGAACGCGAACTCCTCCGGGACGGCGGTCAGCAGGGCCACGGTCACGGTCAGCTCGTACAGCAGCCGCCCGCCGGTGATGTCGCCGCGCGAGTCGTGGAGCGCCGGCTGCGTCAGCGGCACCACGGCGGCCAGCAGGACCACGAGCCCGACGGCCCCGAAGCTGGCCGCGCCGTACCGGATCCCCGCCGGCACGGCCGCCCGCTCCAGCCCGAGGTCGGCCCGCGAGGCGCCGGACCACCAGGCCACCAGCGCGAGCACCGTCGTCACCACTGCGACGGACACGCTGGGTCTGCCTGCCAGCCCCAGCCCGCGCGCCAGGCTGAAGACGACCAGGACCGCCACCGACTGCAGGAAGCACCGCCGCGGCCTTGTCACAGAAGGATGACAACAGCCGTCCGGGACGTCGCACGTCATCCGGGGCGGATGGCGCATCACCTGCTGCTCCGCAGCGGCTCAGCCGCGTCGGGCGCCGGGCGTCGGGCGCCGGGCCGAGCGGTCAGCCCGGTCCGTCGAAGACGACCGCACTCCGGGCTCGCGTGTCGACGTGCAGCGTGAAGACGTCGGGGCGCGCGTAGTGGCCGACCGGGTCGAACCGGCGGTGCTGCTCCCGGACGGCGGCCACGTCCAGGTCGGCGTACAAGATCTCCTCCCGCTCCGTCACCGGCCCGGCGAGCACCGCACCACCGGGCGCCACGATGGTGGTGTGGCCGCGCGACATCCAGTCCTCGTCGAGCCCGTAGAGCGTGCTGCGCAGCTCCTCCGGCACGTCGGAGCCACGCAGCAGCGGTGCGACTCCGATGACGAACTGGCCGCCCTCCTTGGCGATGTGCTGCAACGTCGCCACCCACGTGTCGCTGTTGTCCCAGGTGGGAGCGAGGTAGATGTCGCAGTGCTGCGCGTAGATCGCAGCGCGGGCCAGCGGCATGTAGTTCTCCCAGCACAGCAGGCCGCCCACCACACCGAACGGTGTGTCCACGACCCCGAGCTCTGAGCCGTCGCCCATTCCCCACACGGTGCGCTCCCCGCCGGTGGGCATCAGCTTCCGGTGCCGCTGCACCAGCCGCCCGTCCGGGCCCACGTAGAGCAGCGTGTTGTACAGCGTGCCGCCGTCGACCTCGGTCACCCCGACCACGACGTACGCCGCCGCGTCCGCCGCCGCCTCGCCGATCCGCTCCAGGGTGGGTCCCGGCACGCTGACAGCGTTCGCGTAGAGCCGACTGATGAACGCGGCGTCATCCCACGCCTTGGTGCGCCAGACCCAGTCCGGGTAGGCCGGGACGAATGACTCGGGAAAGACGATCAGCGCCGCGTCATGACCGGCCGCCTCGCTGACCAGCGCGCAGACCTTCTCCGTGGTCGCCTCCCGGTCCAGGAACACCGGACTGGCCTGTACGGCGGCGACGGTGACCATCGTGTCCTCCTCCCTCGACGCCGACATCCTCGTCGGTTCCACCCCCCAACACCTCGAGTCTGACCGCGAGGCTGACTCCCGTCGAGGGCCTCACCGTGGACGCGTCGACCGCGCCCGCGCCCTGGCTGTCGTGGCGGGTTCGGGCCGATGGCAGGCGCTCATCCTGCGTGGGTGATGCCAGCGCCCTTGAGGCACCGGGAGGCTGGACGTGGTTCCTCGGGCGGTAGAACCGGGGGACGACATCATCTCTGAGCACCCACAGGAGTTGTGATGACGACATCCTTGCGCCGACGCGGACTCACCCTCGGCTCGGTCGGCCTCGTCCTGGTCACAGCCGCCTGCAGCTCGGCCGGGACCTCCTCCACCACCCCGACGACGAGATCGGCTTCGGCGCCTTCGATGACCACCCGTCCGAGCACGATGCCGACCCCGACCGTCTCGGCCGTCCTGCTGACGGTGACGGGCAAGAACACCGAGCTCACGCTGGCCTCAGCGACGGCCACGGCACTGAAGAACGCCGGCGTGAAGGTGGCTCCGGCTGCGCCGGCAACCGCCATGTCCTCCGGCGCCATCAGCCTCCCCATCACCGGCGGGACCCTGACCAAGGCGGCCCTGAAGGGGAGGCTGGAGCACAGCGGCGGCCTGACCTTCAGTCACTCGGGCCGGAGCGTGACGGTGACGAGCCTCGTGCTGAGCACGACCACGGGGCTGCTGACGGGCACCGTGAACGGGAAGAAGGTTCCGCTGCTGGACGTGAGCTTCGCGAAGATGAGCCGCACCGGCAGCGGAAGCCAGGTCACCCTGAGCGGCATCACCTCGACTCTCAACGCCGCGGCCGCCCTTCTGCTTGACGGCAAGCTGCTCGTCACGACCTTCAAGAAGGGCCAGCCGATCGGCACGCTGACGGCGAACGTCACCAGCAGCGCGGGGAGCATGTCCGGCACGCCCAGCATGTCCAGCACGCCGTCCTCGTCCAGCTCCGGCTGACCAGGAGGTGGGGATCAGGGGGTGGGGCGACGTCCAGCGCGTCTGATCCGCCCAGCGTGGATGGATGGATGGATGGAGCGGGTGACGGGAATCGAACCCGCGCTGTCAGCTTGGGAAGCTGATGTTCTACCATTGAACTACACCCGCGCAGCCGGTCGACCGTCTCCGATCCCCGGCGCGAGCGTCACTCTAACCGACGCCGTCGACCGCCGTCACACCGTGGTCCGGACCGCCGCCGCAGGCCCCGGGACGCCGCCGCGCTACCGTGTCCGCGTGCTGCTATCCGACGCTGACATCCGGGCCGAGATCGACGGTGGCCGCGTGCGCCTCGAGCCGTACGACGAGCCGATGGTGCAGCCCTCGAGCATCGACGTGCGCCTGGACAGGCTGTTCCGCCTGTTCGACAACCACAAGTACCCCTACATCGACCCCGCCGAGGACCAGCCCGACCTCACCCGGCTCGTCGAGGTCGACAAGGGGGAGCCGTTCATCCTGCACCCCGGCGAGTTCGTCCTCGGCTCGACGTACGAGGTCGTCACCCTGCCCGACGACCTCGCCGCGCGCCTGGAGGGCAAGTCCTCCCTCGGCCGGCTCGGCCTGCTGACCCACTCCACCGCCGGCTTCGTCGACCCCGGCTTCAGCGGCCACGTCACCCTCGAGCTCTCCAACGTCGCGACGCTGCCGATCAAGCTGTGGCCGGGCATGAAGATCGGCCAGCTCTGCTTCATCCGCCTGTCCAGCCCGGCCCAGAACCCTTACGGGAGTGCCAAGTACGGCTCCCGCTACCAGGGCCAACGCGGCCCGACGGCCAGCCGCTCGTTCCAGAACTTCCACCACACCGAGGTCTGACCGACCCCGCCGCACAGGCGCCTGACAGAGGCGCTGTCTACCGTGATCGCGTGGCCCACGACCCGCACCTCACCGTCACCGCGCCGCGTGCCCGCCCCCGCGCGGTCGCGTTGGTCCTGCACGGCGGCCAGGAGCACAGCCAGGCTGCCGTGCCGTGGACCAGCCCGGCGTACCTGCGGATGCTGCCCTTCGCCCTGCAGCTGCGGGCCGACACCCGCGGCGACCTGGCCGTGGCGATGCTCCGCTTCCGGGTCCGCGGCTGGAACGGCGCCGAGATGTCGCCGGTGGCCGATGCCACCTGGGCGCTGGACCGGCTGGCGCAGCGGTTCCCGGGCCTGGCGATCGGCGTGCTCGGTCACTCGATGGGCGGCCGGACCGCGCTGCGCGTCGGCGGCCACTTTGCCGTGACCGCCGTGGCCGGCCTGGCCCCGTGGCTGCCGCCGAGAGAGCCGTCCGCGCAGCTCGCCGGACGCTCGGTGCTGCTCGCCCACGGCACCGCGGACCGGGTGACCGACCCCGCCGCGACCGCCGGGTTCGCCTCCCGGCTGCGCGCCGAGGGCACGCCGGTCCGGCTCGTCCGGATCCCCGGAGAGGGGCACGCCATGGTCAGGCGGGCACACCGCTGGCACCGTCTGGCATCCGGCTTCCTGCAGGAGGAGCTGCTCGGTGCGCCCCGCAGCAGCTACGAGTCGGCGCTCGAGGGCGAGGACTGACCGTACGCCGCGAGGTCGCCCACCAGCGCCTCCGCCGCGTCGAGGTCCGGCAGCACGTCGTGGTCGCCGAGGTCGGCCGGCAGCACCGCGCAGAGCTCGACGACGTCCCCGAGCCGGCCGGTCACCGTGGTCCCGCGCAGCCGCAGCGCCCGCAGCGCGCAGAGCAGCTCGACCCCGAGCATCCGCCGGTACGCCTCCAGCGCCGGCGCCACCCGCACCGCCGCGAGCCCCGCGAACGACGCGTCGTCCTCGATGCCGGCCGAGACGCCGACGGTCTGGATGCTGGCCGGCGCCGAGGCGTGGCCGATGATCAGCGCCAGCGCCGACCCCGCGACGTACTCCCCGATCAGCACCCCCGAGGAGCCCTGCGTCGCATCGGACAGGAACAGCGGCAGCCCGTGGTCGCGGTCGGTCAGCAGATGGCTGATCCGTGACTGCACCGCCTGCGCCGAGCGGCACAGCGCGAGCATGGTCGTGTCGATGGCCAGCACCAGGTACGCCGCGTGGAACCCGCCGTGGTGGGTGACCGTGTCCGGCGTGGTCGCCGTCGCGGGCGTGAACAGGGGGTTCTCCGAGGAGGTGTTGGCCGAGGCCTCGACCACCGACGCCAGCTGGTCGACGGCGTCCAGCACCGGCCCGTGCACCTGTGGCCAGGTCCGCAGGCCGAAGAAGTCCTGGATGTACTGCGGAACGACGTCCTGCTCGCGGATCAGCCCGCGCACCGCCCGGGCGACCCGCGCGGCGCCCGGGAAGGGGGTCGCACGCTCCACCGCCGGGTCCACCGACTCGGGGTTGCCGCGCAGCCCGAGCCAGGTCAGCGAGGCCACCGTGTTCGCCGCGTCCGCCAGCTCCGCCAACGCCAGCGCCCCGAGCGCCGCCTGCGCCAGGGTGAACGCGTTGCTCGACATCAGCGGCAGCGCGTCGGCCGAGGTCAGCTGCAGCCGTTGCCGCAGAGACCCGTCGGTGCGGGGCCGCTCGCCGAGCAGCGCCAGGCCGACCTCGGCGCAGGCCGTGAGGTCGCCGGTGCCCAGGCCGCCGTACCGGTGGACGACCGGCAGGTCAGCCTCCGGGCCGCAGGCCAGCTCGGCGAGCGCGACGGCGAGGTCGGGCGTGGCACCGGAGCCGCCGACCAGCAGCTGGTTGGCGCGGATCGCCAGGGCGCAGCGCACGACGTCCGCCGGCAGCGGCTCGCCCCACCCGGCGGCGTGGGCGCGCAGCAGCCGCAGGCCGTGGGCGACCGGCGCGCGGGTGACCTCCTCACGGCCGGCACCGACTCCCGTCGTACGCCCGTAGACGTGCCGCTCGGCGGTGACCCGGTCGGCGGCCGCCTGGCCCTGGCGTGCCCGCTCGAGCGCGGAGGGGTCGACGAAGGCCGGTGCACCGGCCACGATGGAGGCCAGACCAGCCAGGGTGAGCGAGGCCCCGTCGAGGGTCACCGGCTGGTAACGGGGCGGTGTCAGTGCTGGCATGCGCCCGATTCTCTATGAGCCGTGTGGGACTTGTCGGTTAGGTTGATGCCCATGATCCGCTTTGACGGAGTCTCGAAGCACTATCCGGACGGCACCATCGCCGTCAACGAGCTGAGTCTGGAGGCGCCGACAGGTCAGATCACCGTGCTGGTCGGGCCCTCGGGCTGTGGCAAGACCACCTCGCTGCGGATGGTCAACCGGATGATCGAGCCCACCTCGGGCCGGATCCGGATCGACGACCAGGACACCGCCTCGATGGACGCGTCGCAGCTGCGGCGGGGCATCGGCTACGTGATCCAGCACGCGGGCCTGTTCCCGCACAAGACGATCGTCGACAACGTCGCGACCGTGCCGATGCTGCTCGGCGAGCGCAAGGCGAAGGCCCGCTCGCAGGCCATGGAGCTGCTCGAACGGGTCGGCCTGCCGACCGCCTTCGCCCGCCGTTATCCCTCCCAGCTCTCCGGCGGCCAGCAGCAGCGCGTCGGGGTCGCCCGGGCCCTGGCGGCCGACCCGCCGGTGATGCTGATGGATGAGCCGTTCAGCGCCGTCGACCCGATCGTCCGGGAGCAGCTGCAGGACGAGTTCCTGCGCCTGCAGCAGCAGCTGGGCAAGACCATCCTGTTCGTCACCCACGACATCGACGAGGCGATCAAGCTCGGCGACCAGGTGGCCGTCCTGCGGGTCGGCGGCACCTTGGCCCAGCTCGCGGCGCCGTCGTACCTGCTGGCCCACCCGATCGACGACTTCGTCGCCGACTTCGTCGGGCGCGACCGGGGCTACCGCGCGCTCAGCTTCCAGGCGACCCCGGCGCTGCCGATCCGGCAGGAGCCGTCGGTGCAGCTCGGCGCGACACCGGCGCAGGTGCGCGCGGCCACCAGCGACGGCTGGGTGCTCGTCACCGAGGACAACCGGCCGCTCGGCTGGGTCGAGCCGTCCCGGATCGACCGCGACCTGCAGCCCGAGATGGTGCACCGCGGCGGCACCGTCGCCTCGGCGTCCGGCCCGCTGCGCAACGCCCTGGACGCCGCGCTCTCCTCACCCAGCCGGCGCGGGGTGATCGTCGACGCCGACGGCACGCTGCTGGGCACGGTCCGCGCGCACGAGGTCCTCACCGCGATCGAGGAGGCCGACCGACCCGCGGTCCACGAGGAGGACCTGCAGCCGGTGGAACCTCCGACATGACCTGGTTCCTGGACCACCGCAGCGAGGTCCTCGACCTGGCGGTCCGGCACCTCTACCTCGCCGGGGTGCCGCTGCTGATCGGCCTCGCCCTCGCGCTGCCGCTGGGCTGGCTGGCCCGGCGCTACCGGCCGCTCTACCCGCCGCTGATCGTCGGTACCGGCCTGCTCTACACGATCCCCTCGCTGGCGCTGTTCATCCTCATGCCGGGGTTCATCGGCACCCAGATCCTCGACCCGGTCAACGTCCTCATCGCGATGACGATCTACACCATCGCGCTGCTCGTGCGCACCGTCGCCGACGGCCTCGGCGCCGTGCCCGACGACGTCAACCAGGCCGCGACGGCGATGGGCTACACCCGCGTCGCGCGGTTCTTCCGGGTCGAGCTGCCGCTGGCCGTGCCGGTCATCTCCGCCGGGATGCGCGTCGCGGCGGTGAGCAACGTCAGCATCGTCAGCGTCGCGGCCATCATCGGCGTCGCCCAGCTGGGGTCGCTGTTCACCGACGGCTTCAGCCGCAGCTTCCTCGACCCCATCGTGGTCGGGATCATCGCCTGCGTGGTGCTGGCCCTGCTGCTCGACGTCGCCATCGTCGCCGTCACCTGGGTCGTCACGCCCTGGCAGCGGGCAGGGAGGGGGCAGGCATGAACGCCGTCCTGACGTTCCTCACCGACCCGGCGCACTGGTCGGGCTCCGACGGCGTGCCCACCCGCGTCCTGGAGCACCTGCAGCTGTCGTTCGAGGCGCTGCTGGTCGCCGCGCTGATCGCCGTCCCCCTCGGGCTCTGGGTCGGCCACACCGGCCACGGCCGGTTCGTCGCCGTCAACCTGGCCGGCGCCGCCCGTGCGCTGCCCTCGCTCGGCCTGCTCTTCCTGGTCTGGCTGTGGCTCAGCGGCACCCTGCAGGGCGACGCGTCGTACGTCCTGCCCACGCTCATCGTGCTGGTCATCCTCGCCATCCCGCCCATCCTGTCCGGCGTGTACGCCGGGGTGGAGGGCGTGGACCCGGCCGCCCGGGACGCGGCCAAGGGGATGGGCATGCGCGGCCCGCAGGTGCTCGCGCGGGTCGAGGTGCCGTGCGCGCTGCCGCTGATCTTCTCCGGCCTGCGCTCGGCGATGCTGCAGATCATCGCGACAGCGACGATCGCGGCCACCATCGGCATCGGTGGGCTGGGCCGGTTCCTCATCGACGGCCAGGCCGTGCGCGACTACGGGCAGATGGCCGCGGGCGCGATCCTCGTGGCGGTCCTGGCGCTGCTGGTCGACCTCGTGCTCTCCCTGGTGCAGCGCTGGGTCGTCTCGCCGGGACTGACCGGCGCCTACTCCACCGCGCGACCCGTCCCCGAGGACGCCCGCACCGAACCATCAACGAGCTCGCTGCAGGAAGCCGCCTAGGCCCAACCAGAAAGAGAACAATCCATGATGCGTACGAAGATCGTCCTCGCGCTGACCGCCACAGCCCTGCTGTCGGTCTCCGCCTGCGGGTCCAGCAGCGGCGGCAACCCCCTGTCCACCGGATCGGCGTCGTCGTCCGCCGCCGGAGGCGCCAAGGCCGACGCGAGCACCATCGTCGTCGGCTCCGCGAACTTCCCCGAGAACCAGCTCCTCGCCGAGATCTACGCCGGCGCGCTGGCCGGCAAGGGCGTCAAGGTCGACAAGAAGCTCAACATCGGCAGCCGGGAGACCTACATCCCGGCGCTGAAGGACGGCTCGATCGACCTCATCCCCGAGTACACCGGCGTCCTCGCGCAGTACTTCAACCCCAACGCCAAGGCCACCGATGCCGACGGCGTCTACAAGGAGCTGAAGGCCGCGCTGCCGCCCACCCTGACGGTGCTCGACAAGTCCGCGGCGGAGGACAAGGACGCGGTCGTGGTGACCAAGGCGACCGCCGACAAGGACAAGCTGACGTCCATCGCCGACCTGCAGCCGGTCGCGAAGGACCTCACCCTCGGCGGGCCGCCGGAGTGGAAGACCCGCCCCACGGGCGTCCCGGGCCTGAAGAAGGTCTACAACCTGGACTTCAAGACCTTCCGCCCGCTCGACGCCGGTGGCCCGCTGTCGGTCAACGCGCTCAAGAACGGTCAGGTGCAGGCGGTCAACCTGTTCACGACCGACCCCTCGATCGCCTCGAACGGGTTCGTCGTGCTGCAGGACCCCAAGAGCCTCTTCGCCGCGCAGAACGTCGTGCCGCTGATCACCAAGACCAAGGTGAACGACACGGTCTCCGGGCGCCCTGAACGCCGTCTCGGCCAAGCTCGACACGACAACCCTGGGTGAGCTGGTCAAGGAGGTCGTCACGGACAAGAAGGACGCCTCGGCCGTGGCCAAGGAGTTCCTCACCAAGAACAACCTGGGCTGAGCCGCCCGCGTCGTCGAAGGGTCCGCCGGGTGAACCGGCGGGCCCTTCGCCGTGTGGGCCTGCTTCCCGCGCCGCGAGCGGGACCGGATGGGCCGCCGTACGAGCCGTCCGGGAGGCAGGCGCCGCTCGGTAGGCTGGAGCCGCTCCTCGACCGCGCACCGTCGAGGCCATCACCGGGGACGGGGACATCGTGAGGCGACGCACCGGGACGACGCGCCACGGCATCGGCGTGCTGGTCGCGAGCAACATCCTGGGCGGCGTCGGTGTCGCCTCGGGCATCGCGGTCGGTGCGCTCCTCGTCGAGCAGGTCGGTGGCACCTCCGTGGCCGGCCTGGGCCAGGCGATGAGCGTGCTGGGCGCCGCCGTCGCCGCGGTGCCGCTGGTCGCCGTGGCCACCCGGTGGGGCCGGCGCTGGTCCCTGACCCTGGGCTACGCGCTCGCCGTGCTCGGCGGCGTGGTCGTGGTCGTCGCGGCGCTGCTCGGCTGGCTGGTCCTGCTCCTGGTCGGCCTCGGCCTGTTCGGCGTCGCCCAGGCCACGAACCTGCAGACCCGGTACGCCGCCTCCGAGCTGGCCCCCGCCGCGACGCGGGCACGGACGATGTCGGTCGTCGTGTGGGTCACCACCATCGGCTCGGTCGCGGGGCCCAACCTCACCGCGGCCGGGGCGCAGCTGGGAGCCCGTCTCGGGGTGCCGGCGCTGGCCGGTCCCTACCTCTTCTCGGTCGTGGCCTTCGCCCTCGCCGGGCTGGTGCTCGCGCTCCTCTTCCGCCCGGGAGCCGGTGCCGGCGTCTCCGTCCTGGAGGAACGGTCGGCAGCGCCGACGGCCACGCGGACGGCCACGGCCGCGCCGGTGCACGCCGTCGGGGCCCGCGAGGCGTTGCGCTGGGCGGTCCGCCACCCCGTGGCCCGCTTCGCGGTCGTCCTCATCACCGTCGCGCACGCCACGATGGTCATGGTCATGGCGATGACGCCGCTGCACATGCACCACGACGGGATGGGCCTCGAGCTCGTCGGCATCGTCATCAGCGCGCACATCCTCGGCATGTACGCCCTCAGCCCGGTCTTCGGGTGGCTCGCCGACCGGTACGGCGCCCTGCGCGTCGCGATCGGCGGTCTCGGGATCTTCGCCGCGGCGATCAGCCTCGGCCTGGTGGCTGCCGCGGGCGCGGGGCTCGCCGTGACGATGTCCGCGCTGGTGCTGCTCGGGCTGGGCTGGTCGGCCAGCCTGATCGCCTCCTCGGCCTTGCTGGCGGGAGTGGACTCCGGGTCGGTCCGGGTGCCGCTGCAGGGTGCCACCGATGCGCTGATGAACTACGCCGGCGCGGGGGCTGCCGCGGTCGCCGGCCCGGTGCTCGCGCTCGACGGCTTCCGCGGAGTGAACCTCGTGGCGTCGGCCCTGTTGGCGCCCGCCGTCGTCCTGGCCGCTGTCGCGGTGCGCCGCCGGGGCCGCGAGGAGGAGGGCGACGTGCGCGCTGGGGCCGGGGGCCCCGCCCGGGCCGACGGGCCGGTGGCCGCCGCCCGGGCCGACGCGCCGGTCGCCGCCGCCGGCGACCACCCGGTGCGGTCCCGGCCGGACCCGGGCCGACGACCGACCGGGCAGGAGACGTAAAACCAGTTGTGAGTGAGTGCTCACTCACTTAACCTCGGCGTATGGCTTCCACCTCCAGCAGCGGCCGGGCGGCGCCGATGGCGCCCGAGCAGCGGCGCGCCGCGATCGTCGGCTCCACCCTCGCGCTGATCCGCCAGCACGGTGCCCAGGTCTCGACCCGCCAGATCGCCGAGGCGGCCGGCGTCGCCGAGGGCACCATCTTCCGGGTCTTCCCCAACAAGGACGCGTTGATCTGCGCGGCCACGGAGGCGGCCTTCGACCCCTGTCCCGTCGTGCAGCAGATCCGGTCCGTCCCGGCGGACCAGCCGCTGGAGCAGCGGCTGCTCCAGGTGGCCACGATGCTGCAGGAGCGCCTGCGCAGCGTCATCGAGCTGCTCACGGTCCTGCGGCTCGGCACACCGCCGGGGGAGGGTCACGGGCACGGCCCCGAAGGGGGTCGGAAGGGGCACGCTGCGGGGGCCTCCGGCCACCGGCACCACGCGCCCGACCACGCGCCGATCGTCGAGGCCATCGCCGACCTCGTCCGCCCCGACCGGGACCGGCTCACGTGCGAGCCGGAGCAGGTGGCGCGGCTGATGCGGCTCCTCTGCTTCGCCGCCAGCCACCCGCGGATCGCCGACGGCGTGCCGCTGACCCCCGAGGAGATCGTCGGTCTGCTGCTGGACGGCGTCCGCGTCCACCCCCAGCCCGATGCCACGAACCCCACCGGAGGCCGAACATGTTGATGGGTCTGCTGCGCAGCCACCTGCGCCCCTACACGACCTGGCTGTCGGCGGTGGTCGCCCTGCAGCTGGTCGGCACCATGGCCTCGCTGTACCTGCCGAGCCTGAACGCCGACATCATCGACAACGGGGTGGCCACGCGGCGACACCGGCTACATCCTGTCCACCGGCGGCCTGGATGCTCGCGGTCACCCTGGTGCAGATCGTCTGCTCGATCGCGGCGGTCTACTTCGGCGCGCGCACCGCGATGAGCTTCGGCCGCGACGTCCGCGGCGCGATCTTCCACCGGGTCGGCGCGTTCTCCGCCCGCGAGGTCACCCAGCTTCGGCGCGCCGTCGCTGATCACCCGCAACACCAACGACGTCCAGCAGGTGCAGATGCTCGTGCTGATGACCTGCACGATGCTGGTCGCGGCGCCGATCATGTGCGTCGGCGGCATCATCATGGCGCTGCGCCAGGACGTCGGGCTGTCCTGGCTGATGGTGGTCAGCGTGCCGGTGCTGGTCGTCGTCGATCGGCCTGATCATCAGCCGGATGGTCGCCGCAGTTCCGGCTGATGCAGACCCGGATCGACGTCGTCAACCGGGTGCTGCGCGAGCAGATCATCGGGCATCCGGGTGGTCCGGGCCTTCGTCCGCGAGCCGCACGAGACCGAGCGGTTCGCCGCGGCCAACGCCGACCTGACCGCGACCGCGCTGCGGGTCGGCCGGCTGCATGTCGCTGATCTTCCCGACCGTGATGCTGATCCTGAACGTCTCCAGCGTCGCCGTGCTGTGGTTCGGCGGCCACCGGGTCGACGAGCGGGCAGATGCAGATCGGCTCGCTGACCGCGTTCCTCACCTACCTGATGCAGATCCTGATGTCGGTGATGATGGCGACCTTCATGGCGATCATGATCCCGCGGGCCGCCGTCTGCGCCGAGCGGATCGGCGAGGTGCTCGACACCGAGTCGTCGGTGCGTGCCGCCGGCGCGCCGGTGCACCGACGTGTCGCGGACGCGGCGAGCTCGAGCTGCGCGACGTCGAGCTTCGCCTACCCGGGCGCGGCCGATCCGGTGCTGCGCGACATCTCGCTTCCCGCCCAGCCCGGGCAGACGACGGCGATCATCGGCAGCACCGGCGCGGGCAAGACGCACCCTGCTCTCGCTGATCCCCCGGCTGTTCGACGTCACCGCGGGCACGCGTCCTGGTCGACGGCGTCGACGTCCGCGACGCTCGACCCCGAGGTGCTGTGGCGACGGATCGGGCTGGTGCCGCAGAAGGCCTACCTGTTCACCGGCACGGTCGCGAGCAACCTGCGCTACGGCAACCCGGACGCGACCGACGACGAGCTGTGGGAGGCGCTGGAGGTCGCCCAGGCCCGCGACTTCGTCGAGGCGATGCCGGACGGGCTCGACGCGCCGATCGCCCAGGGCGGCACCAACGTCTCCGGCGGCCAGCGGCAGCGGCTGGCGATCGCCCGGGCGCTGGTCGCGCAAGCCGGAGATCTACCTGTTCGACGACTCCTTCTCCGCGCTCGACCTGGCCACCGACGCCCGGCTGCGGGCGGCGCTGCGGCCGCTCACCCGGGACGCGACCGTGGTGATCGTCGCGCAGCGGGTGTCCACCATCGTCGACGCCGACCAGATCATCGTGCTCGAGGACGGCGCGATCGTCGGGGTCGGCACGCCACGAGGAGCTGCTGGCCGACCTGCCCGACCTACGCCGAGATCGTCGAGTCCCAGCTCGCCGCGGCAGGAGGCGGCGTGAGCAGCCCCGCGACAGCCGCGCCCGGCGCGCCGCCCGGCCGCGCCGACGGCCGCGGCTCGGCCGCGGGCCGATGGGCGGGATGGGCATGCCGGCCGAGAAGTCGATGAACTTCGGGCCGTCGGCCCGGCGGCTGCTCGGCCGGCTGCGCCCCGAGCGGCTGCGCGGTGCTCGGTGGTGCTGGCGCTGGCCGTGGTCAGCGTCGGCCTGACCGTCGTCGGGCCGAAGATCCTCGGCCACGCGACCGACATCATCTTCGCCGGCGTGCTCGGCGCGCCAGCTGCCGGCCGGGCATGACCAGGCAGCAGGCGGTCGACGCGGGCCCGCGCCACCGGGCACGGCAACGCTCGCCGACCTGCTGCCGCGGCTCGGACGTCGTGCCCGGCCGGGGCATCGACTTCACCGCGCTGGCGCACGGTGCTGCTGCTGGTGCTCGGCGCTCTACGCTGGCGGCCGTCGCTGTTCAGCTGGCTGCAGGGCTACCTGCTCAACGGCGTCGTGCAGCGCACCGTCTTCCGGCTGCGCTCCGACGTCGAGGACAAGCTGAACCGGCTGCCGCTGCGCTACTTCGACGGCCAGCCGCGCGGCGAGCTGCTCAGCCGGGTCACCAACGACATCGACAACATCGCGCAGACCCTGCAGCAGACGATGAGCCAGCTGCTCACCTCGCTGCTCACGGTCGTCGGCGTGCTCGCGATGATGTTCGTCGATCTCGCCGCTGCTGGCGCTGATCGCGCTGGTCACGATCCCGGTGTCGATCCTGGTCACCCAGCCGATCGCGAAGCGCTCGCAGAAGCTGTTCGTCGCGCAGTGGACGCACACCGGCGAGCTGAACGGCCACATCGAGGAGGCGTTCACCGGGCACGAGCTGGTCAAGGTGTTCGGCCGCCAGCGCGAGGTCGAGCAGCAGTTCGCCGAGCACGAACGAGGAGCTGTACCGGGCCAGCTTCGGCGCCCAGTTCGTCTCCGGCATCATCATGCCGGCGATGATGTTCATCGGGAACCTGAACTACGTCGCGATCGCCGTCGTCGGCGGCCTGCGGGTGGCGTCCGGGCTCGATGAGCCTGGGCGACGTGCAGGCGTTCATCCAGTACTCGCGGCAGTTCACCCAGCCGCTGACCCAGGTCGCCTCGATGGCCAACCTGCTGCAGTCCGGGGTCGCCTCGGCCGAGCGGGTGTTCGAGCTGCTCGACGCCGACGAGCAGGTGCCGGACCCGGCCGAGCCGCGCGGTGCTCGCCGACCCGCGCGGCCGGGTCGAGTTCGAGCACGTCTCGTTCCGCTACGAGCCGGACACAGCCGCTGATCGAGGACCTGTCGCTGGTCGCCGAGCCGGGCCAGCACGGTCGCGATCGTCGGGCCGACCGGCGCCGGCAAGACCACGCTGGTCAACCTGATCATGCGGTTCTACGAGCTCGACGCCGGCCGGATCACCCTCGACGGCGTCGACATCGCCGACCTGAGCCGCGCACGACCTGCGCTCCCAGATCGGCATGGTGCTGCAGGACACCTGGCTGTTCGGCGGCACGATCCGCGACAACATCGCCTACGGCAACCCGGACGCCACCGAGGAGCAGATCCTCGGCGGCGGCGCGGGCCACGCTTCGTCGACCGGTTCGTGCACAGCCTGCCCGACGGCTACGACACGGTGATCGACGAGGAGGGCAGCAACGTCAGCGCCGGCGAGAAGCAGCTGATCACCATCGCCCGGGCCTTCCTCGCCGACCCGTCGCTGCTGATCCTGGACGAGGCGACCAGCTCGGTGGACACCCGCACCGAGGTGCTGCGTGCAGCAGGCGATGGCGGCGCTGCGCACCGACCGGACCAGCTTCGTCATCGCGCACCGGCTGTCCACCATCCGCGACGCCGACCTGATCCTGGTGATGGAGGCCGGGCGGATCGTCGAGCAGGGCACCCACGACGAGCTGCTCGCCGCCGGGGGCGCCTACTACCGGCTCTACACCGCGCAGTTCCGCGGGGCCATCTCGGCGAGGACGAGGAGCCGGACGTCGGCGATCGGGTCGCCGTCGCCGCCCCCCGCTGACCCTCACCCCACCGGACGCACCGGAGGTCCCGAATCCGGACATCATCTGTCCGGATTCGGGACCTCGCGTGCGTCCGGTCTGCGTATGGCGGGTGGGGACGGCGAGCCGCCCGTCGCCACCGGGTCAGGCGACCGGGGCGGGCTCGGGGTCGGGGGCGCTGGAGGTGTCGACGTCCGCATCGCCGTGGCCGTCGTCGCCGCGGCGGACGGCGGCGAGCAGCATCTGCGCGACGTCGACCACCTCGACCTCCTCGCGGGCCTCGCCGCCGGCCTGCTGGGCGGCCAGGCCGTCGGAGAGCATCACCCGGCAGAACGGGCAGCCGACCGCGATCCGGTCTGCGCCGGTCGCGACGGCCTCCGCGGTGCGGTTGGAGCTGATCTGGGTGCCGAGCTTCTCCTCCATCCACATGCGCGCACCGCCGGCGCCGCAGCAGAACGACTTCTGGCCGGTGCGCTCCATCTCGAGCAGGTCGACGCCGGGCAGGGCCCCGATCAGCTCGCGCGGCGGGGCGTAGACGCCGTTGTGCCGGCCCAGGTAGCACGGGTCGTGGTAGGTCACCGACGCCGCGGTCGAGGCCGCCCCGGTGCGGTCGGCGTGGTTGGGGCGGGCCACCGGCACGAGCTTCTTCTCGCGGACGAGACGGTTGAGCAGCTGGGTGTGGTGGACCACCTCGTAGCTGCCGCCGACCTGGGGGTACTCGTTCTTGATCGTGTTGAAGCAGTGCGCGCAGGTGACCACGATCTTGGTGGCCTTGGCCTCGTTCAGCACCTCGACGTTGCCCTGCGCCAGCATCTGGAACAGCAGCTCGTTGCCGGCCCGGCGGGCGGGGTCGCCGGTGCAGGACTCGCCGTCACCGAGGACGGCGAAGCTGACGCCCGCGGTGTCGAGCAGCTCGGCCACGGCCCGGGTGGTCTTCTTCGCGCGGTCCTCGTAGGCGCCGGCGCAGCCGACCCAGAACAGGTAGTCGACCTCCGAGGCGTCCTCCACGTCCTGGCCCATCACCTTGACCTCGAAGGGGAGGTCCTTGGCCCAGTCGAGGCGGGCACGCGCCGCCATACCCCACGGGTTGGCCTTGTTCTCGAGGTTCTTGAACAGGCCGCCGAGCTCGGAGGGGAAGGCCGACTCGATCAGCACCTGGTAGCGGCGCAGGTCCACGATCGCGTCGACGTGCTCGATGTCGACCGGGCACTGCTCGACGCAGGCACCGCACGTCGTGCACGACCAGAGCACGTCCTGGTCGATCACCGCGTCCGGCCCGTGAGGGTTGTAGGCCCCCAGCGGGTTCGTGATGTCGTATCCGGTCGACCCCACCAGGGGGAGCTCGGCCAGCGCCTTCGTCTCCTCCGGCAGCGCCTCGCGGTCGGCCTCGGTGGCCAGCAGGTACGGCGCCTTGGCGTGCGCGTGGTCGCGCATCGCCATCACCAGCATCTTGGGCGACAGCGGCTTCTCGGTGTTCCAGGCCGGGCACTGGGACTGGCAGCGGCCGCACTCGGTGCAGGTGGTGAAGTCCAGCAGGCCCTTCCAGGTGAAGTCCTCGGCCTTGCCGGCGCCGAGCGCGGCGTCCTCGTCGAGGTCCTCGATGTTCTCGAAGTCCACCGGGCTGCCGCCGACCGCGATGGGCTGCAGCGCGCCCAGGGAGGTCCGCCCGTCGGCGTGCCGCTTGAGGTAGATGTTGAAGAAGGCCAGGAACCGGTGCCAGGCCACGCCCATCGTCGGCTGCAGCGAGATGGTGATCAGCCAGGCCATCGAGATGAGGATCTTGAGGGTGGCGACCACGACGACCGCGGCCTCCAGCGCGCCGACGGACAGGCCGGTGAACGCCGAGCCGAGAAAGAAGGTGAGCGGGAAGTGCAGCGCGCTTGCGGACGCCTCGCCGGTCGCCTGGCCGAGGGCGTACTCCACGCCGCGCAGCGTCAGGATGCACAGCACGACGCCGAGGATGGTGAGCTCGACGTAGTAGGCCTGCCAGAACGTCGAGCCGTAGAAGCGGCTGCGGCGCTCGAGGGAGCGGGGGTGCTGGCGCTGGCGGATGGCCATCGAGCACGAGGATGCCGACCAGCGAGGCCCACGAGATGAGCTCGGTGGCCCACTCGTACAGCGCGAAGTGGCCGATCAGCGGCAGCGCGAAGGTGGGGGAGAACAGCTGCCCGTACGCCGTGAGCAGGGTGAAGAACAGCAGCCCGAAGGAGACCATGACGAACCAGTGCGCCACCGCCACGACCGGCAGCCGTGACATCCGGGTGTGGCCGAGGAACTCGCGCACCAGCGTGCGGGTGCGCGTGGCGGGCTGCCCCGTGCGGGTGGGGTCGGCCTGGCCGAGGCGGAAGACCGACACGAGGCCCCCGAGCACCTTGGCGAAGAGCGCGACCGCGACCGCGGTGACGGCGAGGCACAGGAGGAGCGCAACGATCTGCAGGGCTGGCATGCTCGGAGTTTACTGAGCAGTAACCCCGCCGTCTGCGCCGGCAGCCCGGTGTGGCCGGCGTCGTTCGCCGCCGCCGGGGCGAGGGTTGTTGGGCTCCCGGGCGCGACATAACCTGTTCTTGGAACACATATAACGGTTTGTTGGTTGGATCGGATGGCAACCCGTTGACTCTCGCACCCTGAAGGCGGTTCCTCGTGCCCATCTATGACGACGTCACAGCTCTCGTCGGCAACACCCCGCTCGTCCGGATCAACCGGCTCAGCGAGGGCGCCGGCGCGACCATCGCGGCCAAGCTCGAGTTCCAGAACCCTGCCAGCTCGGTCAAGGACCGCATCGGCGTCGCGATCGTCGACGCCGCCGAGCGCTCGGGTGAGCTGCAGCCGGGCGGGACGATCGTGGAGGCCACCAGCGGCAACACCGGCATCGCGCTCGCGATGGTCGGGGCCGCCCGCGGCTACAAGGTCGTGCTGACGATGCCCGAGACGATGAGCAAGGAGCGCCGCGCGCTGCTGCGGGCGTTCGGTGCCGAGCTGATCCTCACCCCCGGCCCCGAGGGCATGAAGGGCGCGGTCAGCCGGGCCGAGGAGATCGGCGCCAAGGAGGGCAACGTCCTCGCCCGCCAGTTCGCCAACGAGGCCAACCCCGAGATCCACCGGCAGACCACCGCCGAGGAGATCTGGAAGGACACCGACGGCCAGGTCGACATCTTCATCGCCGGCATCGGCACCGGCGGCACGATCACCGGCGTGGGCCAGGTGCTCAAGTCCCGCAAGCCCGGCGTGCAGGTCATCGCGGTCGAGCCGGCCGAGTCCCCGATCCTCAACGGCGGCCAGCCCGGCCCGCACAAGATCCAGGGCCTGGGCGCCAACTTCGTGCCCGAGATCCTCGACCGCGACGTCTACGACGAGGTGATCGACGTCAACGCCGAGACCTCGGTCGAGTGGGCGCGCCGCGCCGCCAAGGAGGAAGGCCTGCTCGTGGGCATCTCCTCGGGTGCCGCGCTCGCCGCGGCCGACCAGGTCGCCCGTCGGCCCGAGAACGCCGGCAAGCTGATCGTCGTGGTCATCCCGTCCTTCGGTGAGCGTTACCTCTCGACCATCCTCTTCTCCGACCTGCTCGACTGACCCTCTGACGAGGAGCGTTCCACCCCGTGTCTGCCCTGCGCCTGACCGAAGCACGTCCGTCCAGCACCGCGACCCCCCGTGGCGGTGCGAGGCCCGGCCTGCTCCGGTCGGGGTGGGCGCGGGTCCGGGAGGACCTCGACGCCGCCATCGCCCGTGACCCGGCGGTGGACTCCCGTCTCGAGATGGCGCTGGCCTCTCCGGGTCTGCACGCCGTGTGGGTGCACCGGCTCTCCCACCGGCTGTGGCAGCGCCCGGGGACGCGCCTGCTGGCCCGGCTGCTGTCCCAGGTCAGCCGCTCGGTCACCGGTGTCGAGATCCACCCCGGTGCCACGATCGGTCGGCGCCTCTTCATCGACCACGGCATGGGCGTGGTCATCGGCGAGACGGCCGAGGTCGGCGACGACGTCCTGCTCTACCACGGCGTCACCCTCGGCGGCCGGACCCTGCAGCGCGTCAAGCGTCACCCCACTGTCGGCAGCCACGTGACGATCGGTGCCGGTGCCCGGGTGCTCGGCCCGGTCGTCATCGGCGACCGGGCCCAGATCGGTGCCAACTCCGTGGTGGTCAAGGACGTGCCGGCCGGCTCGGTGGCCACCGGCGTGCCGGCCAGGGTCCGTTTCGTCGACCCCGGCGAGGACCCCTATGAGATCATGTTCAAGGACCCCGCGATCTGGATCTGAGGCCGCGGGACGCCCGGACGTACGGACATGCCCCGTTTCGTGGGGGCCTCGGACGGGGGGTACGCCGATTGCCCGAGTGACGTGATGCGAACGCAGGGTTAACGTCCGGAGGAGGGGGAGAGGCTCGCCGTCCTCACGACCGGAGGTCACGCGTCATGGCCATGATGACGTCACCAGATCCGCTGAGTGTCCTTGTGGTCGACGACCATGACACGTTTGCCGAGCTCCTGGTCGGCGCCCTCGACCGTGAGGTCGACCTGGTGTGCGTCGGGCACGCCACGACCGGCGGTGAAGGGGTGGCGATGGTCGACCGCCTGGGGCCGGACGTCGTGCTGATGGACATCCAGCTGCCGGACATGGACGGGTTCGCCGCCACGGAGCAGATCCTCGCCGCCGACGGGACCGTGCGCGTGGTCATCCTGACCGCCCACGCGTCGGCGCACCTGGTGGCCAGGGCCGCCCGCGCCGGCGCCTGCGCGTTCCTGCACAAGACCGGCCACCTGTCCGACGTCCTGACCACGGTGCGGACCGCCCGGACGGGGGACCTCACGATCGACCCGGCCCTGGCGGCGCGGCTGGTCAAGCGGGGTGTGACCACGCCCGCCAGGCCCACGCTCACGCCGCGCGAGCAGGAGGTGCTCGAGCTCATGGGCACCGGCAAGGACGTCACGACGATCGCCCGTGAGCTGCAGATGGCGCCGCACACCTGCCGCGGGCACGTCAAGAGCCTGCTGGCCAAGCTCGGGGCCCACTCCCAGCTCGAGGCCGTCATCGTGGCCGTACGCACGGGTCTGATTCATCTCGACGAGGTCTGAGTCGGTGGCTTCCGGGGGGCGGAGCCGTCGCCTGCCCGAGCCACCAGGGTGGCTGCGCCCCTCCCGTACGCCGCCCTCCGGTACCCCGCCGCCGGCGACCCCGCCCTCCCGGACCCCGCCCCACGCGGCCGGTGCCGCGCGACCTTCCCCGGCCGGTACGGCGTGGCACCGGTCCGTCTCCGCCGGCATGGCACGGCGGTGGTTCTCCTCCGCTCGCTCGGTCCTCGGCCGGCACCCGGCCGGTCCGCGCGCCGAGCGCGTCCGTGCCCTCCGTGGCTTCGGCGTGATGGGCCTGGTCTCGCTCGTCGTGGTGGCGGCAGCGGCGTTCTGGGGGCTGAGCATCATCGCCCACCACCAGACGCTGCAGGCGGTGGCCAGGCAGTCCCAGCAGCTGGCCGGGGGCACCGTGGCGCCCGTCCTGACCACGCCTGCGGTCCGGGGTGACCCAGCCGCCGTGGCCACCGTGGATGCCGTGGTGCGTTCACGGATGAGCGACGGCTCGGTGCGTCGCATCAGGGTGTGGGACCGGGCCGGCAGGATCGTCTACTCCGACCAGGCGGTGCTGCGCGGCCGCCGGTTCCCCCTCCCGCGACAGGCGGTCTCGCTGTTCGCCGGCGGCGGCCCCGCCGTGGCGGTGGCCGCTGCTGGGAACGTGGCCGGCGTCGACGACGTGGGCGGTGGCGACGCATCAGGTGCGGCGCGTCAGGCGACCGGTGAGGCCGAGGGCTTCGCCCCCGCCACGGCGCGGTCCGGGGACCGCCTGGTCGTCGAGGCATCCTTTCCCACCGACCTGGGCAGCGGGCGGGAGCGCATCCAGCTGCTGGCCGTCGTGCTGGCCGCGCTGGGTGCCTTGTTCCTGCTCCAGCTCGTGCCGGCCTCGAGGATGGCCGCACAGGTGCAGGGTTCCGAGCGGTCGCGTGCCCGGCTGCTGCGCCAGTCGGTCGCGGCGTCGGACCGCGAGCGTCGCCGGATCACGCAGGTCCTGCACGACGACGTCGTGCAGGACCTCTCGGCGGTGGGCTACGCGCTGGAGTCGATCCGGCCGGACCTCGACCCCGCGACCGGGCCGGTCGTCGACCGCGCCCGCATGATCGTGCAGCGGGACGTGGGGACCCTTCGCCGGATCCTGACCTCCGTCTATCCCCCTGACCCGGAGCACGACAGCCTCGCCTCGACGCTGGCCGACGTGGTGCAGCCGCTGCTGGTCGCCGGGGTGCCGGTGGAGCTGTCGCTGGACGACGGGGCCGTGGTCGCCCCGGCCATGGCTGTCACGGTCCACCGTGCCGCCCGCGAGGCGGTCCAGAACATCCGTGAGCACGCGGTCCCGCAGCATGTCCTGCTCGAGCTCTCCCGCGCGGACGGCGCGGTGGTCCTGCACGTCCACGATGACGGGGTCGGGTTCGACGCCGCTGCGGCGCTGCCGGTGCGTGGCCACTTCGGGCTCCGGCTGATCCATGACACCGTCACCGAGGCCGGCGGGCAGGTCACGATCACCTCGGCCCCCGGCGCGGGAACCTGCATCCGCATGCGGGTGCCCTCGGCCTGACCATCAGTCCGGCCGGCTGACCATCCGTCCGGCCGGCGCGAGGCCCTTGCGGGTGGCCCGGGGCCTCAGGCACGCGCTCCAAGGGGGAGCAGCAGCAGGGCGCCGACGAGGAACCCCAGCGCGCCCAGGGAGGTGGCGGCGTTGACGACGGCCACGTTGACCGCGTTCCCCGTCGTCGGGACGACGTACGCGGCGACGGCGGACACGCCGAACGCGACGCAACCGGCGAGGTTCACGGCAGCGACAGCGCCATCGAGCGTGTGCGGCGTCCGGCGCAGGAGGCCTCCCGCGACGACGGCGTACGCCACGGCACCCGAGGCGAGGAAGCAGACCGAGCCGAACGCGTCCGGGCGCCATACGAGCCGGTCGTAGGAGGGCGAGCCGAGGGCTGTCGTCAGCGCGCGGAACGTCGTGATGTTGAAGAACACCGTGCCGAGGAGCTGCACCGCGCTGCTCCACCAGTCGCCTCGGTGCGGCTCCCACGCGAGCCGGCGCTGCCTGGTCGTGCGTCCGGGGCCGCGCGCTGGCAGGTCGGGGTTGATCGTCTCGAACCACTGCAGCGTGGCGGCCGACGTGAACAGCAGCGAGCCGACGAAGAAGACGGCGCCATCGACCGCGGGCCCCACCGCGTCGAGGAACACGGCGAGCGGCGCGACCAGGAAGCAGGTTGAACCGGCAGCGAAGAGTACGGCGGTCCACCACGACCGGCGTCCGGGCGCCCAGAGGAGAGCGGCTGCGCGGGGACGGCTCGTCGCGCCGTCTCCGGACGCACGACCACCGCGGCGGGCCTGCGTCATCTCGGTCCTCCCTCGGTCCGCTCCCCAGTGCAGCCGGGTCGGCGCGGAGGTGGATCACCCCCGCGGGGTGAGGCGGTGGCAACGGCGCAGACGGTTGCGTGGAGTCCTGTCGCGAGGAACCGGAGGACCGTCATGGGTGTGTGGGCCAGGACCAGCGCGGAGGTGGCGCAGGACTCGACCGTCGTCCCGCGGTTCACGAGGGCCGGCATGGTGCAGGTGCCGAAGCACCGGCTGCCCGAGGGGGAGATGCTGCCGCAGACCGCCTACCAGATCGTCAACGACGAGGTGAGCCTCGACGGCAATGCGCGGTTCAACCTCGCGACGTTCGTGACCACGTGGATGGACGAGGAGGCCGACCGCATCTATGCGGCGACATTCGACAAGAACATGATCGACAAGGACGAGTACCCGCAGACCGCCGACATCGAGGCGCGCTGCGTGCGGATGCTCGCGGACCTGTGGCACGCACCGCACGCGGCCGACAGTGTCGGCACCTCCACGACCGGCAGCTCGGAGGGATGCATGCTGGGCGGCCTGGCGATGAAACGTCGTTGGCAGCAGGCGCGCCGGGCAGCCGGGCAGTCGACCGAGCGGCCCAACATCGTCATGGGCGCCAACGTCCAGGTCGTGTGGGAGAAGTTCGCGAACTACTGGGAGGTCGAGCCCCGCTACGTGCCGCTGGACGGGGACATCTTCCATCTCACCGCCGACCACCTGATGGACTACGTCGACGAGAACACCATCGGCGTGGTGGCGGTGCTCGGGTCCACGATGGACGGCAGCTACGAACCGGTGCAGGAGATCTGCGCGGCCCTTGACGCGTACGAGAAGCGCTCCGGCGTATCGGTGCCCGTGCACGTCGACGCCGCATCCGGTGGGTTCATCGCCCCGTTCATCCAGCAGGACCTCGTCTGGGACTTCCGGCTCGAGCGGGTGGTGTCGATCCAGACCTCGGGCCACAAGTTCGGCCTGGTCTACCCGGGGGTGGGCTGGGTACTGTGGCGCGAGAAGCGTTTCCTGCCAGAGGAGCTCGTGTTCCACGTGAACTACCTCGGCGGCGACATGCCGACCTTCGCGTTGAACTTCTCCCGCCCGGGGGCGCAGGTGGTGCTGCAGTACTTCCAGTTCCTGCGGCTGGGACGGGAGGGGTACCGACTGGTGCAGCAGACGTGTCAGGACGTGGCGGTGCACGTCGCGCGGACGCTGTCGGCCATGCCGGAGTTCGACGTGGTGTCCGACGGTCGTGAGCTGCCGGTGGTGACGTTCTCGGTGAACCCGAGCGTGAAGAAGTACTCGGCGTACGACGTGTCACGCAAGCTCCGCGAGCACGGTTGGCTCGTCCCGGCCTACACGATGCCGCCCAAGCGTGAGGACCTCGTGGTGCTGCGGGTCGTGGTGCGGAACGGGTTCAGCCACGACATGGCCGAGCTGTTCCTGCGCGACCTGCGCAGCTCGATCGAGTGGCTCGACCACCTGGAGTCCCCGATGCCGGTGGAGGAGCGTCCGAGCGGGTTCCACCACTGACGCCGTGCCTGTGGGCACGCCGTGGTCTCCGGCGGCCGGTGGACACCACGGTTCTGGGGAGCGTGCTGTACGCCGAACTGCCCTGTGGACAAACGGTTCTCGTCGACGGTAGGGCTGTCGGTGGTCGCGACTAGGTTGGGTTCATGGAGGGGACCAGCTTCGAGGAGGACCGGGCGGTGCTGGTCGCGGCTGCGCCGGTGCTGCGCCGGCTGGTGCGGCGGTTGCACCAGGCCGGGTCGGACCGAGCTGGGGCCGATCTTCGCGCGAGCTGGATGAGCTGAAGAGCCTGGCCGGGGCCGGGCAGGTCGGGGTGCTGGACCAGGCGCTGTCCCGCGGGGACGTCCGCGCGTCGGACGCGGCGTCGGCGGCGGGGTGGGTGCGCGAGTTCGGTCCGTCCTACCGGGCCGGTGGCGCCGCGGCGCTGGTCAAGGTGGCCGAGGCGGTCGCCCAGCCCGACAACGCCCCGCTGGCCGAAGCGGTGCTGGCCGCGCGGGTGCCGGTGGGTAACGCGGCGGTCGCGCTGGGTGAGATGGACAGGCTGCTGCCGCGGTTGACCCCCGCCTGCGCCGAGACGGTGCTGTCCGGGTTCGTCGCGATCGCGGAGACCGACGGGCCGTCCCAGATCCGCGCGCTGCGGACGCGGGTCATCGCCCGGTACGGGCGGTCTGGGGGAGTTCCAGCGCCGGCAGGACCGACTCAAGTCCGGCCGGTCGCTGTCCCAGCCGTACCCCGACGACGGAATGGCCGAGTACCGGCTGCGGCTGGACCCCGAAGGACAAGCCGTGCTGGAGGCGATCCTGGGGCCGCTGGCCGCACCGCAACCGTCCACCGAGTCCGGCTCGGACCTGCGGACCAGCGACCAGCGCCGGGCCGACGCGCTGGTCGAGGTCTGTCGCCGTGCGGCCGCGGCCGGCGGAGACGCGCCGACCACCGCCAAGGCCGCGGTGGTCGTGACGATGGACTACCAGGACCTCAAAAGCCTGACCGGGGCCGGGACCACGCTGACCGGGGACCTCCTGGCGCCCGGAGACGGTGCCGCGGATCGCCTGCGACGCCGGCATCATCCCCGCCGTGCTCGGGTCCAGGTCGGAGGTGCTGGACCTGGGCCGGACCCGCCGGCTGGTCACCCCGGGGCTGTTGATGGCGCTGTACCTGCGCGACCGGGGCTGCACCTTCCCCGGCTGCTCGCGGCCCCCGTCCTGGTGCGACGCCCATCACTGCCTGCACTGGTGCGACGGCGGCCCGACGGACCTGACCAACCTGGCGCTGCTCTGCCCGCGGCACCACACGATCGTGCACCAGAAGGGCTACACCGCCACCGTCGACGCATGACCGAGGTCACCTGGCATGTGTAGCTGCCCCGCCCCGCGACCCGCCACACCAGGCGGGTCGCACCCGCACGCCGGGTGGGTCGCACCCGCACGCCCGGCGGGTCGCACCCGCACACCTGGCGGGTCGCACCCGCACACCTGGCGGTCGTCTCCTTCGTGACCGGTGTGCTCACCGACCGGTGGATCCCGAACGACCCAAAGTCGCACCGCGGTACGACGAGTCACTGACGCGCCGGTCAGGAGGCGCTGGCCGCCCGACAGACTTCTTCGTCGGACCCCTGTGGTGGCGGAGGGTGTGGGATTTGAACCCACGGACGTTTCCGTCGGGCGCTTTCAAGGCGCCTGCACTCGGCCGCTATGCGAACCCTCCAGCGGCCGGCGGCGTCGCTGTCGCCGGCTGCACGCCGCATCATCGCATCCGGGTGGGGGGAGCCGTCCAGCCGGCCACGGGTGCACATCGTCCTGGGCTGGGGCGGGGGAGTGGGACACGGGGGAAGGGGACCCGCGAGGCGACGTCGGGACGACATACGGCAGCGCCAGCCCGGACCCGCCGCGGCGGGTTCTGGCGGATCGCACAAGGCGGCCACGACGACCTCCGAGAAGTTTGTCGTTTCGGTGGGTGTGCTGGTCTTCGCCCGGGCCCGACTCTGGGTGCAGCCCGCCCCGTCGTGCAGCGGCAACGTCTGCGCCGGGGAACGCCGGCGGCCATGGCCGTCCCAGCCCCGAGGTGTCCCATGTCGCAGCCCACGGCAACCGCAGCCCCCCGCCGCGCCGTCGCCCACCCGGTCGATGAGGTGCTCCCGCCCGGCAAGCTCGCGATCTACGGCTTCCAGCACGTGCTGGCGTTCTACGCCGGCGCGGTCATCGTCCCGATCCTGCTCGCCGGGGCCATCGGCCTGACCCAGCAGCAGCTGATCCACCTCATCAACGCCGACCTGTTCACGTGCGGGATCGCCTCCATCATCCAGTCGGTCGGGTTCTGGAAGGTCGGCGTGCGGCTCCCGCTGCTGCAGGGGGTGACCTTCACCGCCGTCAGCCCGATGATCGCCATCGGCCTCGCCGCAGGAGGGGGCACCGACGGCCTGCTGGTGATCTACGGCGCGGTGATCGTCGCGGGCCTGTTCACCTTCCTCGTGGCCCCCTACTTCAGCCGCCTGATCCGCTTCTTCCCCCCGGTGGTGACCGGCAGCGTCATCCTCATCATCGGGATCGCGTTGCTGCCGGTCGCCGCCTCGGACGCCGTCGGCGGCGGCGGCTCGGCCGACCCCAAGAGCGGCGCCAACCTCGCCTATGCCCTGGGCACCCTGCTGCTCATCGTGCTGATCCAGCGCATCTTCCGCGGCTTCATGGCCACCGTCGCGGTGCTCGTCGGGCTGGTCGTCGGGACGCTCGTCGCCTGGGCCCTCGGGGACGCCAGCTTCGGCGCCGTCAGCGGCTCGAGCTGGGTCGGGGTGACGACGCCGTTCTCCTTCGGCTGGCCGCGGTTCAGCGTCGCCGCGATCATCTCGATGATCGTGGTCATGCTCATCACCGCGGTCGAGACCACCGGTGACGTGTTCGCCACGGGCGAGATCGTCGACAAGCGGATCACCCGCGACGACATCGGCCGGGCGCTGCGTGCCGACGGCCTCGCCACGGTCATCGGCGGCGTGTTCAACTCCTTCCCCTACACCTGCTTCGCCGAGAACGTGGGCCTGGTGCGGCTCACCCGCGTCAAGAGCCGGTACGTCGTCGCGACGGCCGGCCTGTTCATGATCGTCCTGGGTCTCCTGCCGAAGGCCGGCGCGATCGTCGCCGGCATCCCGCACCCCGTCCTCGGTGGCGCGGCGCTGGCCATGTTCGCCACCGTGGCCGTCGTGGGCATCCAGACGCTCTCCCGCGTCGACTTCAACGACCACCGCAACGTCGTGATCGTCGGCACCAGCGTCGGGCTGGCCATGCTCGTCACCGTCCAGCCGGACGTCGCCAAGGCCGTGCCGTCCTGGGCCGAGATCATCTTCGGCAGCGGCATCACCCTGGGCAGCATCACCGCGATCGTGCTGAACCTGCTGTTCCACCACGTGGGCAAGGACTTCGGCCCGGCCGTCGCCGGCATGCCGGGGGAGGCCACGGTGCGCCTGGACCAGGTCAACGAGATGTCCCGGGAGGAGTTCGTGCGGACGTTCGGACGGCTGTTCCAGGGCTCCGCATGGGTAGCCGAGCAGGCCTACGACCGGCGGCCGTTCACCGACACCCACGACCTGCGGGTGGCGTTCCAGGAGGCGCTGCTGTCGGGGCGCCGTGAGGACCAGGACGAGCTGATCGCCCACTACCCCGACCTCGGCGCCGACCGGGTCGCCGACGGCGAGGAGGGGCAGGACTCGGTCCGCGACCAGTCCGCCGCGGGCCTGACCCGGCTGAGCGACGAGGAGCACCAACGGTTCGTCGAGCTCACCACCGCCTACCGCCGGCAGTTCGGCATCCCGCTGATCGTCTGCGTGCGCGACGTCGGGACGCGGGACTCCATCCTGCGGACCGGCTGGCACCGGATGGAGAACTCGCCGGCGCAGGAGCGCGCCGCGGCGCTGATCGAGGTCGCCAAGATCGCCAACCACCGCTTCGACGACCTGGTCGCCGAAGCCAACCCGATCGCCAGCGCCCGCACGCGCCGGTTCGAGCAGCTGGGCAGCTGATGGCCGTCCCGGAAGGCGCCGTCCCCGAGGGCCTCGGCCTGCCCGTCCTCAACGCCCTGCCGGCCCGGACGCCGAGCGCGTGCTCGCCGCCTGCTGCGCCGCACCGAGATGGGCGTCCGCGGTCGCCGCCGGGCGCCCCTACGCCTCGCCGGAGCAGCTGTTCGCCGCGGCCGACGACGCCCTCGCCGCCCTCGACGAGGACGACGTGTCCCGTGCGCTGGCGGGGCATCCGCGCATCGGTCAACGTGCCGAGGGTGAGGGCGGTGCGTGGTCCAGGCGTGAGCAGTCCGGGGTCAGCGGTGCCGAGGCGAGCACGCTCCAGGCGCTGGCGGAGGGAAACCGCTCGTACGAGAGCAAATTCGGCCAGGTCTACCTCGTGTGCGCCTCAGGCCGCAGCGCCGAGGAGCTGCTCGCCGTGCTCCGGCAGCGGCTCCGCAACGACCCTGAGACCGAGCGGGCCGTCGTACGCCGGGAGCTCGGCTTGATCAACCGGATCCGGCTGGGCCGACTGGTGGAGGAGACTGCGGCATGAGCGCTTCTGCCGTCACCACCCACGTGCTCGACACGGCACGGGGCCGGCCTGCCGCCGGTGTGCCGGTGCGACTGTCCCGGCTCGACGCCGACGTCAGCACGGTGGTCGGTGCCGGTGAGACCGACGACGACGGCCGGTGCCCCGGTCTCGCCGCGCCGGAGCTGGAGCCGGGCACCTACCGGCTGCACTTCGACACCGCGGCGTACTTCGAGCGCACCGGGCAGGACGGCTTCTTCCCGGAGGTGTCGATCACGTTCCTGCTGGGCGACGCCGGCCCCTTCCACGTGCCGCTGCTGCTGTCACCGTTCGCCTACTCCACCTACCGCGGGAGCTGACCATGGGCCTCGTCCTCGGACCGAACCAGTACGGCAAGGCCGAGAGCCGTGTCGTGCGCATCTACCGCGACACCGCGCGGCACGAGATCCGTGACGTCACCGTCTCGACCTCCCTGCGGGGCGACTTCGCCGACGCGCACCTCACCGGTGACCAGGGCAACGTCCTGCCGACCGACAGCCAGAAGAACACCTGCTTCGCGTACGCCAAGGAGAAGGGCATCGGCGAGGTCGAGGACTACGCCCTGGGTCTGGCCCGGCACTTCGTCGACGACGTCGCGAGCGTGTCCGGGGCCAGGATCGCGGTGGACGAGCTGGCCTGGGCTCGGATCCCCGTCGACGGGCGAGGCCATGACCACGCGTGGGTCCGCAAGGGTCAGGAGGTGCGCACGACCGTCGTGACCGTCGAGGGCACCGGCGAGGCGCAGCAGGCCTGGGTCGTGTCAGGGCTGAAGGACCTCACCCTGCTGAAGTCCACCGGCTCGGAGTTCTTCGGCTTCCTCGAGGACGAGTACACGACGTTGCCCGAGACGCATGACCGGGTGATGGCCACCTCCCTGGTGGCGCGCTGGCGCTACGGCAGGCTCGACGTGGACTGGGGCAAGACGTACGACGACGTGCGGGCCATCCTGCTGCGGACGTTCGCGACCGTGCACTCCCTCGCCCTGCAGCAGACGCTGTGGGAGATGGGGCAGACGGTGCTGACAGCTCACCCGGAGATCGCCGAGATCCGCTTCTCGGCACCCAACAAGCACCACTTCCTGGTCGACCTCGAGCCGTTCGGGCTGGACAACCCCGGCGAGGTGTTCATCGCTGCTGACCGTCCCTACGGCTTGATCGAGTGCAGTGTCGGCCGCGACGACGCCCCGGACGCCGGCCTGGCCTGGTACACCGTCCCGGGGTTCATCTGACCGGACCGGGCTGGACCGAACGCAGGGCGAGGAACACGTCGACCCGGTCCTCGAGCCGGGACAGGTCGCGCCCGGTCAGCTCCTCCACGCGGGCGATCCGGTAGCGCACGGTGTTGACGTGCAGGTGCAGCGTGTCGGCGGCGCGACTCCACGAGCCCGAGCAGTCCAGGAACGCCTCGAGCGTCGCGCGCAGGCCGGCACCGTGGCGGGCGTCGTACTCCAGCACCGGCCCGAGGACGCGGGCGGCGAACGTGCGCCGCACGTCGTCCGGCACCGTGGCCAGCAGCAGGACGTACGACGTGACCTCCAGCCCGGTGACGACGCTGACCCGGTCGGTCCGCAGCTCGGCCAGGCGGCGGGCGTGCCGCGCCTCCTCCAGGGCGCCGGAGAGCGCGGTCGGGTCGGAGGGCTCGCTGATGCCGACGGTCAGCCGCGTCTGGCCGAGGGCCGGTGCGAGCCGGACGAGCCCGGTGCGCAGGACGTCGGCGAAGGCCGGGTCGGCCGTGCACAGCAGCGCCACGGCCCGGCCGTCGCCGGTGGTGCCCACCACCGGTGGGCCGAGCTGGGCCGCGGCGTCGTCGAGCACCGACCGGGACACCTCCGCCAGGTCCGGCCGTCCCGGGAACTCCGCCACGGCGACCGCCAGTGGAGCCTCCCCGCTGACCCCTGCCTGACGCAGCCGCACCTGCGTCTCGGGCTGGCCGCCGGCGCCCCGCTCGACCAGGCCGACGGCCTCGTCGGCGATGTGCCGGCTGGCCCGCAGCCCCTCGTCCCGGCGGGCGCGGTCGAGCGCGGCGATGACGGCGAGCTGGCCGACGGCGTCGGCGACCTCGGGCTCCCAGGTCGACCAGACGCCCTCGACCACGACGAACCACGAGGTCATCCGCTGGCCGAGCGCCGGGCCCACCGGAAAGACCGAGTACGGCGCGCCGCTGCCACCTGCCTTGACGCCGACGACGGCGGGTAGCCGGTCGGCGGTGAGGAAGGCACGGGTGACCCGGTCCAGGTCCTCCGGCGGCAGCGCCCGCGGCCCGCGGACGACCGCCCGGCCGGTGCTCGTGAGAACCCGGCAGGTCAGGCCGGTCTCCGCGCCGATGAGGTCGACCAGCTCGTCCAGGCTCCGGCCCTCGGCGACCGCTTGCAGCAGCTGGCGCTGGCGGTCCAGGGTGGCGGCGAGCTGTGCCCCGCGCCAGGCGGTGACGCGGGCGACGACGAGCTCGGTGAGCGCCGAGAAGGACACGTGCTCGGGCACCGACAGCAGCGGCAGGTCGTGGCGGCGGCAGGCCTCGACCACGTCCGGTGGCACGCCGTGGAACACCGCCTCGCCGGCGGCGAGGGCCACCGCTCCGGCGGTGGCGCAGGCCGCGACGAACCGCTCCGAGTCCTCCGGGGTGCGGCGCCAGACCAGGCCGCTGACGACCAGCTCACCGCCGGAGAGGTAGCGCCCGGGGTCGGGCAGGTCGGTGGAGTAGACCCAGCGCACCGGCCGGTCGAGGGCCCGCGCGTCGCCGTGGTGCAGCCGCAGCTCGAGCTCCGGTGCACCGAGCAGCTCCCGCAGGATCATTGGAGAAACGTACAACCCGGGCCTGCGATCGGCGCGGACTTTCGTCGAGGTGGGCCCTAGGCCGGGGACCGGCGCTGGACTTGACTACGAGCCAGCGCAACGCGACCCATCCGTGCCGAACGGGGGGGAGCGACCCAGCCGTGCCGAACGGCCGGGACCAGCCAGCCCAGGAGCCGCATGGACTTCCTCCAGCCGACCACGTGGGACGAGGCGCTCGCGGCGCGGGCTGCCCATCCGGACGCCGTTCCGGTGTGCGGTGGCACCGACGTCATGGTCGAGCTCAACTTCGACCGGCGGCGCCCCGCGGCGCTGCTCGACCTGGGGCGGGTGGCCGAGCTGCGCGAGTGGGCTCCGGAGGACGGCCACGTCCGCCTGGGCGCCGCGGTGACGTACAGCCGGGTCATCGCCGAGCTCGGGCTCCGCCTGCCGGGCCTCGCGATGGCATCGCGCACCGTGGGCTCCCCCCAGATCCGCAACCGCGGGACGGTCGGGGGCAACCTGGGCGCCGCCTCCCCGGCCGGCGACGCGCACCCGCCGCTGCTGGCGGCCGGGACCCGGGTGGAGGTCGGCTCGGTGCGCGGGACGCGGGTGATCCCGGTCGAGGACTTCTACACCGGGGTCAAGCGCAACGCCCTGGCGCCGGACGAGCTGATCCGTGCCGTGCTGGTCACGCCCCCGAGCGGTCCGCAGCAGTTCAGCAAGATCGGCACCCGCAACGCCATGGTCATCTCGGTCGCGGCGTTCGGCCTCGCGCTGCACCCCGACCGCAAGGCGGTGGGGACCGGCATCGGCTCGGCCGCCCCGACGCCGCGCAGGGCGCGGGCCGCCGAGGAGCACCTCGCGGCCGCGCTGGAGGAGCTCGGCCTGTGGGAGTCCCGCGGTCCGCTGCCACCCTGCCTGGCCGCGGAGTTCGGCGAGCTGGTGCGGTCGGCCGCCTCGCCGATCGACGACGTCCGCGGCAGCGCGGCATACCGGCTGCACTCGCTCTCGGTGATGGCGCGGCGGGCGGCCACCTGGGCCTGGGACGACTACCGGAAGGCGGCCTGACATGCGTGTCACCACCACGGTCAACGGCGAGCGCCGCACGGTCGACGACGTCTGGGAGGGCGAGAGCCTGCTCTACGTGCTGCGCGAGCGGATGGGCCTGCCCGGCTCCAAGAACGCCTGCGAGCAGGGCGAGTGCGGCTCGTGCACCGTCTACCTCGACGGGCTGCCCGTCTGCGCCTGCCTGGTCGCGGCCGGGCAGGCCGAGGGCCGCGAGATCGGCACCGTCGAGGGGCTCTCCGACGGCGCCGAGCTGCACCCCATCCAGCAGGCGTTCGTCGAGGCGGGCGCGGTGCAGTGCGGCTTCTGCACCCCCGGCCTGCTGGTGCAGACCCACGACCTGCTGGCGCGCGAGCCGCGGCCGACGGACCCCGAGATCCGGGAGGCCCTGGCCGGCAACCTGTGCCGCTGCACCGGGTACGAGAAGATCCTGGACGCGGTACGCCTGGCGGCCGGGCGCCTTGCCGGGACGACCCCATGAGCACCACGGTCATCGACGGCGCCCACGTCGTCACCATGAACGCGGGCCGCGAGGAGCACGCCGGTGGCCACGTCGTGCTCGACGGCAGCCGCATCACCGCCGTCGGCCCGGGGTCCGCGCCCGAGGCCGTCCGTGCCGGCGCCGACCGGGTCGTCGACGGCAGCGGCTGCCTGCTCACGCCAGGGCTGGTCAACACCCACCACCACCTCTACCAGTGGGTGACGCGCGGCCTGGCCGTCGACGAGACGCTGTTCGGCTGGCTCACGACGCTCTACCCGGTGTGGGCCCGGATCGACGAGCGCGCCGTCGACGTCGCCGCCCGCGGTGGTCTGGCCTGGCTCGCCCGCACCGGCTGCACGACGAGCACCGACCACCACTACGTGTTCCCCCGCGGCGGCGGCGACCTGCTGGCGGCGGAGATCGAGGCCGCGCGCTCGGTCGGCCTGCGCTTCCACCCGACGCGCGGCTCGATGGACCTGGGGGAGAGCGACGGCGGCCTCCCGCCCGACCACGTGGTCGAGGACCTCGACGCGGTGCTGCTGGCCACCGAGGCGGCCATCGACCGCTGGCACGACCCGTCGCCGGGCTCCATGCTGCGGATCGCCGTCGCGCCCTGCTCGCCGTTCTCGGTCACCGCCGACCTGCTGCGCGAGGCGGCTGCGCTGGCGCGTCGGCGGGACGTGCTCCTGCACACCCACCTCGCCGAGACGCTCGACGAGGAGAAGTTCTGCCGCGAGCGCTTCGGCTGCTCACCGGTGGACTACATGGAGAGCCTCGGCTGGCTCGGCGCCGACGTCTGGTTCGCGCACGCGGTGCACCTCGACGACGACGCGGTGCTGAAGATCGGGGCGACGGGCACCGGTGTGGCGCACTGCCCCTCGTCCAACGGCCGGCTCGGCTCGGGCATCGCGCGTGCCCGCGACCTGCGCGACGCCGGAGCGCGTGTCGGGCTGGGAGTCGACGGTGCCGCCAGCAACGAGTCGGCGAGCATGCTCGAGGAGGTGCGGGGCGCGCTGCTGTTCGCCCGTGCCACGGGTGGCCCGCAGG
Organism: uncultured Actinomycetota bacterium; assembly: GCA_963696105.1. Lineage (GTDB taxonomy): Bacteria > Actinomycetota > Actinomycetes > Actinomycetales > Dermatophilaceae > CAVRTM01. The sequence goes on along the minus strand of CAVOIP010000005.1, from coordinate 905,380 downwards.
CGCTCTCGGTCCGCGACGCCCTCGAGATGGCCACGCTCGGCGGTGCCGCGGTGCTCGGTCGCTCCGCCGACCTCGGCTCGGTGGAGGAGGGCAAGCTGGCCGACCTCGCGCTCTGGCGGCTGGACACCTTCGCCCACGCCGACATCGCCGACCCCGTCGCCGCTCTGGTGCTGGGGTCACGGCCGCCGCTGGAGCTGCTGCTGGTCGGCGGCCGGCCCGTGGTCGAGCACGACCGCGTCGTCACCGTCGACGAGCACGCGCCTGGCCCGCGAGGCCGTGTCCGTCCACCAGACCCTCCTGTCCCGCGAGCGGTGATCCCATGACCAGCACCTCCGCCGCTGCCGCGGCCGCGTCGACCTCGACGGCTCCGCCCTCGACAACTTCGTCCTCGACAACTTCGTCCTGGACCGCTCCGCCCTCGACCGCGCCGCCCTCGACCGCGTCGCACTGGACCGCTTCGACCGCGGCCGCACCGGCCACGACCAAGCCCACCACGGCCCCACCGACGACCGGCTCGCCCGTCAGCGGCGGCATCGGCGAGAGCCCGGTGCGTGCGGACGGCAACCTCAAGGTGACCGGCGAGTTCGCCTACTCCAGCGACCTGTTCATGGACGACATGATCTGGGGAGTGACCCTGCGCAGCCCGCACCCGTCCGCCCGGATCGTCTCCGTCGACATCGGTCCCGCCCTCGCGACGCCGGGCGTCCACGCCGTCCTGACCGCCGAGGACGTACCGGGTCTCAACGCGGTCGGCCTCGAGCACCTCGACCAGCCGGTGCTGGCGGTCGACGTCGTGCGCTACCAGGGCGAGCCGGTCGCGTTGGTTGCGGCCGACCACCCCGAGACCGCGCGCCGGGCGGCAGCGCGGATCGTCGTCACCTACGAGCAGCTGGAGGCTGTCACCGAGGCACGTCAGGCCCTCGACCCCACCGCACCGCAGCTGCACGAGAGCGGCAACGTCGTGCGCCACCTGAAGATCCGCAAGGGGCAGGCCGACCCGGTCGCGCCGGTCGTGGTCTCGCTGGACTTCGAGGTCGGCATGCAGGACCAGGCCTTCCTCGGGCCGGAGTCCGGTCTGGCGGTTCCCGCCGAGGACGGGGGCGTCGACCTGTACGTCGCCACGCAGTGGCTGCACGTGGACCAGCGCCAGATCTGCTCCGCGCTCGACCTGCCCCCGGAGAAGGTGCGGCTGACGCTCGCCGGCGTGGGTGGGGCGTTCGGGGGCCGGGAGGACCTGTCGATGCACGTGCACGCCTGCCTGCTGGCGATGCACACCGGCAAGCCGGTCAAGATGGTCTACAACCGCGAGGAGTCCTTCTTCGGCCACGTCCACCGGCACCCGGCGACGATGCACTACGAGTTCGGCGCCGAGGAGGACGGCACGCTGGTCTACGGCCGGGCGGAGATCCTCTTCGACGGTGGTGCCTACGCCTCCAGCACGGCGGCGGTCGTGGGCAACGGCGGCACCCTTGGGCTCGGGCCGTACCGCCTGCCCAACGTGCACGTGGACTGCTACGGCGTCTACACCAACAACCCGCCGTGCGGTGCGATGCGCGGGTTCGGCTGTGTCCAGGCCGCCTTCGCGCACGAGGCGCTGATGGACGAGCTGGCCGACCGGGTGGGCGTGGGCCGCGTCGAGATCCGCCAGCTGAACGGCATGCGCGAGGGTGATGCCAACATCACCGGCCAGGTCATCGACTCCGCCGCACCCGTCGCCGAGCTGCTGCAGATCGTGGCAGACATGCCGCTGCCGCCGGCGGCCGACCACGACGCGGCGCCGGACCTCCTGTCGATGCCGGGTGGGGTGTCCAACACCACGCACGGGGAGGGCGTCGTCCGTGGCGTCGGCTACGCCGTGACCTACAAGAACGTCGGCTTCTCCGAGGGCTTCGACGACTACTCCACCGCACGCGTGCGGCTCGAGGTGACCGCCGGCGAGGCGGTGGCCACGGTGCACACCGCGGCCGCCGAGGTCGGCCAGGGGCTCATCACGGTCGAGCAGCAGATCTGCCGGACTGAGCTCGGCGTCGAGCGGGTCGTGCTGCACCCCAAGGACACCCGCGTCGGGTCGGGTGGCTCGACGTCCGCGTCACGGCAGACGTACGTCACCGGTGGCGCGGTCAAGGCCGCCTGCGACGCCGTCCGGTCCCGGGTCCTGGACCTCGCAGCTGCCCAGCTGGGGCGCCCGGCCCCGTCGCTGCGGCTGGACGCCGGCAAGGTCGTGACCGACACCGGCGAGGTGGTCATGGGCCTGGCCGACCTGCTGGGCGCGGGCGCGGTGGACGAGACGGTCGAGTGGCGCCACCGCCCGACGGAGCCGATCGACCCCGAGACCGGCCAGGGCAACGCCCATGTGCAGTACGCCTTCTCGGCGCACCGGGCGGTGGTGGACGTCGATGTCGACCTCGGGCTGGTCAAGGTCCTCGCGCTCGACACGGCGCAGGACGTCGGACGGGCGATCAACCCCCAGGCCGTGGTCGGGCAGATCCAGGGGGGCAGCACCCAGGGCATGGGCCTGGCGCTGATGGAGGAGGTCGTCGTCCGTGGCGGCGTCATCCAGAACCCGTCCTTCACCGACTACCTCATCCCCACCATCCTGGACACGCCGCCGATGAAGGTCGCGGTGCTCGAGTACGCCGACCCGCACGCGCCGTACGGCGTCCGGGGCGTCGGGGAGCCGCCCACCATCTCCTCGGGGCCGGCGGTGGCGGCTGCCATCCGGCAGGCGTGTGGCGTGCCGCTGCGACGGGTGCCGATCCGGCCGGAACACATCACCGGGACCTGACCCCGGGCGTCAGGACCGCGCCCTGCCGCCATTTCGCCGGCAGGGCCGCTGACCTGCGGCGACGTCGTCCCGCGGGGCCCTGTGGAGCGGCTCGCAGCAGCCTTTCCGGACCCCCTTGCCTGACGGCGCTGAAGTGATAGCGTGATGCCCGGTTGCAGTTGCAGTTCCTCGCAGGTCGAAGAAGCGCCCGCAGAACGAGCGGGCTTTTTTCATCGCACGGGCATGTCCCGACAGTTGTGGGGGTAGTGCGGCAGCCTGGAGCGCGCGAGGTGCGAGCTCCATTGGCTAACAAAGAAAGAGTTATCCCCATGGCACAGGGCACCGTGAAGTGGTTCAACGCTGAAAAGGGCTTCGGCTTCATCGCACAGGATGGCGGAGGCCCCGACGTCTTCGTCCACTACTCGGCGATCGAGACCAACGGCTACCGTTCGCTCGACGAGGCACAGCGCGTCGAGTTCGAGGTCACCCAGGGCCCCAAGGGCCCGCAGGCCGACAAGGTTCGCCCGCTCTGATCCCGGACGGAACGAGCCGCGGCTGACCTCAGTCGCTGTCGTCACGAAGCCCCCGACCGTTCGGTCGGGGGCTTCGTCGTGTCCGGGGGCTGGTCGTGCCGGGCGCTTCGTCGTGTCCGGGTCAGCGCCGCAGGTCGGCGAGGAACGCCTTGGCCAGCGGCGCCGCGACGGTGCCTCCGCTGCGGCCCTCCTCGACCAGGACGGCGAACGCCACGTCGCCCTGCCACCCCACGAACCACGCCCGCGTCTCCGGCGGCGTCTTCGACCCGTGCTCGGCCGTGCCCGTCTTGCCCGACACCGGCCCGCCGGGGACGCCCTTCAGGACCGAGCCGGTGCCGCTGGTCACGACCTCCCGCATCAGCGTCCGCAGCTCACCGGTGGCCTTGGCCTGCAACGGCTTGGGTGTCCGGTCGGCGCCCGGCACCGCGGGTGAGGTGACCAGGGCCGGCTCGACGTAGCTGCCCCGCGCGACCGACCCGGCCATGACCGCCATCGCCGCCGGCGACGCGAGCGTGCGGGCCTGGCCGAACGAGGTCGCGGCCTTCTCGGTCTTGCTCGCGGCCACGGGGACCGAGCCGCCGAAGGCGTTCGCCACGCCGAGGTGCTTCTCCCAGCCGGCGCCGACGCCGAGGGCCGTGGCCGCGTCGTGGACGTCGGCGTCGCCCATGGTGGCGGAGAGGCCGACGAAGGCGGTGTTGCACGACTGGGCGAAGTCGGTGGTGAAGGGCACGTCGCCGAACGTCTCGCCCTCGTAGTTCTTGACCGTCAAACCGTCGACCGTGACCTTCGGCGGGCACGGCACGCGCGTGGACGGGGACAGGCCCTTGCTCAGCAGCGAGTAGGTCGTGGCGACCTTCAGCGTCGAGCCGGGCTGGTACCGGCCGACCAGCGCCCGGTCGAAGCCCAGCTCCGGGGAGTTGGCGACGGCGAGCAGGTCGCCGGACTTCACGTCGACCGCGACCAGCGCCGACGGCACGTCCTTGCTGCCGGCGAGCGCCTTCTCCGCCGCCGCCTGCACCGCCGGGTCGAGGGCCAGGGTGAGGTTCTTGCCGTCCTGAGCGGGCTGCTCGAACAACGTCGTGGCGGGGGCCGCGCCCGCCACCGTGACGGTGACCCCGGCGGTGCCGCCGAGCAGCGCGTCGTACTGGCCCTGGATGCCGGAGAGTCCGGCGCGGTCGCCGGCGGCGTAGCGGCCCTTGCCGCCGGTGACCATCTCGGCGGTCACGGGACCGAAGGACCCCAGGAGGGGCTGGCCGAAGGTGCGGGTGCGGGCGAGCGGTTGCTGGCGGCGGGGGTAGATCACCCCGACCATCGGCTCGAGCGCCGCGCGCCGGCTGGCGAAGTCCGCCGCGCGGTAGGTGACGACGGGGATGGGGGCGTGGGAGCCGGACTTCTTCGCCGCCGCCAGCTTGGCGGTCAGTGATCCGGCCGGCTCGTCGACGGCCTTCTCCAGGGCCGTCACGGTCGCCGGCGTCGCCCGCGCCGGGTCGATCTGCACGTCATAGACCGTGCCGACGGCCAGCAGCGGCGTGCCGTTGCGGTCGAGCACCTCGCCACGCTTGCCCCACGTGCGGGCAGCGGTCAGCGCCTGGTTGGCGCCCACCCGGGGGTGCCAGAGCGACCGGGAGCCGGCCGCGACGACGCTCCACCCGTTGGTCGTGCGCTTGAGCGGCACCGGCTCGGAGTAGGCCCACGTCGCGCCCCCGGGCAGCGACCAGCGGACGTCCAGGACCGCCTTGCCCGTGTCGCCGGAGCGGCCCACCGAGGCCACCTTGACCGCCACCGGACCGGTGCCGAGGCCCCCGGTCACCGAGGCGAACGACCGCGCGACCTGCGCCGCGGACATCCCGCTGTACGACGTGCCGGGCTGGTCCAGGGTGCGGGCCGACCACGCGCGGGCGAAGGTGTCGGCCGCAGACCGGGCCGCGCGGTCCTGCTCGGACTGCCCGCGCTGCTGCTGCCACACGACACCGCCGCCGACCCCAGCGAGCACGACGGCGCCCGCGATGACCGGGATGAGCACAGTGCGACGGTTCATCCTGACATCCAACAGCATGCTGCCAAGGCGGCCGCGCAGACCTGCCCGCCCGGCCGCGACGCTCACAGCTTCATCGGGCGGTGTGGTTGCCGCCCATGGGACGCGACGCCGTGGCAGGCTCTGGCCATGAAGAGCACCATGCAGGAGACACCCCTGCTCATCTCGCGACTCCTGACGGTCGGCACGACCATGCACGCGGATCAGGAGGTCGTCACGTGGACGGCCGACGGCGCGCGTCGCACGTCGTACCGTGACGTCGGCATCCAGGCGGCGCAGCTCGCGCACGCGCTCCGGGGACTCGGCATCGACGGCGACCAGCGCGTGGCGACGTTCATGTGGAACAACACCGAGCACCTGGTCAGCTATCTCGCGGTGCCCTCCATGGGCGCGGTCCTGCACGCGCTGAACATCCGGCTGTTCCCCGAGCAGATCATCTACGTGACCAACCACGCCGAGAACCGTGTGGTCATCGTGGACCACAGCCTGGCCGGGCCGTTCAGCCAGCTGCTGCCGCACCTGACCACGCTGCGGCACGTCATCGTCAACGGCCCGATCCCGGACGAGACCCGCGCGGCCCTGGAGGCGGCGCCGCAGATCGAGGGGGTGCACGACTGGGACACGCTGCTCGCGGCCCAGCCGCAGACCTTCGACTGGCCCGAGCAGGACGAGCAGAACGCGTCCTCGATGTGCTACACCTCCGGCACGACGGGCAACCCCAAGGGCGTGGTCTACTCCCACCGCTCCAACGTCCTGCACTCGATGCAGGTGGTCATCGGGATGGACTTCAAGCAGGGCGACCGGCTGCTGGCCGTCGTGCCCATGTTCCACGCCAACGCCTGGGGCATGCCCTACGCCGCCATGATCGCCGGCGCGTCGCTGGTCATGCCCGACCGGTTCCTGCAGGCCGAGCCGCTGGCCCGGATGATCGAGACCGAACGGGTCACCGGCGGGGGCGCCGTCCCGACCATCTGGAACGACCTGCTGCGCTACCTCGACGAGCACCCGACCGACACCGCCTCGCTGCGCTCGGTCGTGGTCGGAGGGGCGGCCTGCCCGCCGGCGCTGATGCGCGCCATGCAGGACCGCCACGGCATCACGGTGATCCACGCCTGGGGGATGACCGAGATGTCCCCGCTCGGGACGACGGCGGTCGCGCCGGCGGGCACGACCGGTGAGGAGCACTGGCGCTACCGCGAGACCCAGGGCAGGCTCGCGCCGGAGGTCCAGGCGCGGCTGGTCGGGCCGGACGGCGCCGAGGTGCCGTGGGACGGCGCGAGCGTGGGCGAGCTGGAGGTCAAGGGCCCGTGGGTCACCGGGTCCTACTACGACAACGGCTCCAACACCGAGGCCGAGCGCGCCGACGCCGCGTCCAAGTTCGACGACGGCTGGCTGCGGACCGGCGACGTCGGCTCGCTGACCGAGGACGGGTTCCTCACGTTGACCGACCGGGCCAAGGACGTCATCAAGTCAGGCGGGGAGTGGATCAGCTCGGTCGACCTCGAGAACGCCCTCATGGCCCACCCCGACGTCATCGAGGCCTCCGTCGTCGGTGTCCCCGACCCCAAGTGGGGAGAGCGCCCGCTCGCCACGGTGGTGCGGGTGCCCGAGTCGACGGTCGACGCCGCGGTGCTCCAGGAGTTCCTGGCCGCGAGGATCGCGCGCTGGCAGATCCCCGAGCGGTGGGCGTTCATCGACGAGGTGCCCAAGACCAGCGTGGGCAAGTTCGACAAGAAGGTGCTGCGCAAGCGGTACGCCGAGGGCGACCTGCAGGTCGAGACCCTGGCGTAGCGGGAAGGCGGCTCCCGCCGAGGGGACGGCGGAGCCGCTGGACGCCGCTGAGGCCGGCGCGTCCGGGACTTCCCGGGGGCGCCGGCCTCTCGCGTGCCGTGGGCCTTTCGCGTGCCGCCGACCGCCCGCCTGCCTGGGTGCGTCAGCGCCACCGGCCACGGGTCGGTCAGCAGGCGTCCTTGATGCTGACGAGGTCGTCGGTTGCCGGGGCGGTCGTGGGGCTGCCGGACGGCGTCGCCGTCGCCGTCGTCGGCTTGGGGGTGGTCGGCTTGGGGGTGCTCGGCCGGGGGGTGCGCGGAGCCGGCTTGGGCGTGGCGATCGCCTTCTGGACCAGCTGGTGGATCTTGGCGTAGTCGGGGTTGCCCACGACGGTGTTCTTGTTGGTCAACGCCAGGCTCGTGAGCGACCCCCGCTGCATCCGCTGCACCAGCTCGACGAACGCCGGCAGCTCGCTCTGGGGGATGTCGGCCTGGATGTTGTCCTTGGCGACGGAGGCGAGCGCGGGGTACTTCTCCAACATGACGACCGGGTTCACCTGGCTGACCAGGGCTCCGACCATGCACCGCTGACGGCGCATCCGGCTGAAGTCGTCGGTGGTCGCCCGCGAGCGGGCGAACCACAGGGCCCGGTAGCCGCTGAGGTGCTGACGCCCGGCGTTGATCCAGCCGGTGATGCCGCTGACGGTGCCGCCGGGGCCCACGTGGCCGCCGATCGGGATGCGCTCCTTGACGTTGACCTCGACCCCGCCCATGGCATCGACCAGCGCGCGGAAGCCGTTGAGGTCGATGATCGTGGTGTAGTCGATGCTGAGCCCGAGCACGGACGAGAGCGCGTCGCGGGTGGCGGTGAGCCCGGGGTTGGTGTCGCCGGGAAAGAGGTTCCGGTGCTGCTCTGCCAGGGTCCAGACGGCGTTCATCAGACACTCAGGACCGCAGTTGTAGCCCTGGGGGTAGAGCTGGTGCAGCGGGTCGTGATCGGGGAACGGGACGTTCTGCAGGTTGCGGGGCACGCCGATCAGGACGGTGTCGCCGGTCCTGGTGTTGATGCTCGCCACCATCATCGAGTCGGTGCGCACGCCGGTGCGGTCGGCCCCGGCGTCGGAGCCGAGCAGCAGGACGTTGACGCGGGGCGTGCCGGCCCACGGGTCGGCGTTGGTTCCGTGGGGGCCGGCGTGGGTGACTCCGGCGGCGCTGGGCGCGGTGTGCCGCCCGGTGCCGAACAGGGTGCCGATCACGCCGCGCTGGATGGAGACGTAGCGCACGGCCTGCGCGGTGGGCGCCAGCACCACCAGGCACATCAGGATCGTGAACGCGCTGGTGGCCACGTGCTGGCCGCGGGTCAGGTGGCCGGGCCGGGCGCCGCGCGCCGTCCAGACGATGGAGGCGCACCAGACGAGGGCCCCGACGACGACCGCGACACTGGCGACGGCCAGGACGGTGGGCCGCACCGCGACCTCGAGCGCGGTGCGCATGACGCCGTGCCGCACGACGTAGGCGACCAGCGCCGCCACGCTCGCGACGAACAGCGCCATGAGCGCCGCGCCGGTGCGCCGTCGCCCGGTGAGCGTGAGGCCGAGCCCCGGGATGAGGGTGCCCAGCGCCGTGGCCCCGAAGAAGCGTCCCAGCCGGGAGCGGGGGGTGTTGCGTACGTCGGCGGTGGAGGAGCCCCGCGTCCCTGGGTGTTCGTCGCGGGGCAGGTAGGACATGCGGGCCTCTCTCGGGGGTGGTGCTGGCGCGGTGGGTGGTGCGCCTCTGCTCATTCTGCCTCGACGGAGGTGGCGCGCCGACAACAAAGACGTGCGGGGGAGCAAAAAGGTTCGCCATTTTGGTGATCGCGCCTCCGCGCCGGTAGCCTGTGCAGGCTCCACGCGGCATGCGGCTCCGTCTGTCTGTCGCCAGGGCACGGAGGCGTCGCCTAGCCCGGTTTATGGCGCCCGCCTGCTAAGCGGGTTGAGGATAAAACCTCTCGCGGGTTCAAATCCCGCCGCCTCCGCCGCACGGTGCTCGCCGTTGGTCAGCCCACCAGCTGGCCGACGGTCAGCAGCGGCATCCGAAGGCCCCGCCGGCCCCCGACACGGGGTGCCGGCGGGGCCTTCGTCTGCCGTTTCGCCGGTCGGGTGCGGATGGCGCCCGAGACGCTGGTCAGGTCAGCGAGCGCTCCACCCGCCGTCCATGACGAGGGAGGTCCCCGTCATCGACGCTGCCGGAGGACTGCACAGGAAGGCCACCATCTCGGCGACCTCCTCAGGCTCCACGAGCCGCTTCAGCGCCGCCTTGGCGAGGAGCACCGAGTCGAGGACCTCGGCCTCGCTGATGCCGTGGGTGCGGGCCTGGTCGGCGATCTGACGGTCCACCAACGGGGTGCGCACGTAGCCGGGGTTGACGCAGTTCGAGGTGACCCCGTGCGGTGCGCCCTCGAGTGCGACGACCTTCGACAGGCCCTCGAGCCCGTGCTTGGCCGACACGTACGCGCTCTTGAACTCGGAGGCGCGCAGGCCGTGGACGGAGGAGACGTTGATGATGCGTCCCCACCCGGCCGCGTACATGCCGGGCAGCGTCTGACGGATGATCCGGAACGGTGCCTCCAGCATGATCCGCAGGATGAGCGAGAACTTCTCCGGCGGGAACTCGTGCACGGGGGTGACCTGCTGGATGCCGGCGCAGTTGACCACGATGTCGGCCCGGAGCTCCAGGGCGTCCACTGCGGCGAGGTCGGACAGGTCCGCGACGACGGCCCGCCCGCCGGTCGTCGCGGCGACCTCCCGGACCGCCTCCTGGTTGAGGTCGAGAGCGAGGACGTGCGCTCCGGCGCGCGACAGGCGCAGCGCGGTCGCCCGGCCGATGCCGCTGCCGGCGCCGGTGACGAGCGCGGTGCGCCCGCTGAGATCGACGCCGACCGTGTCGGCGGGCTGGTCAGTAGGGGAGAGGGTCATGTCCGTGCCTTTCGGATGGCGAGCTTTCGGGGCCCGGCCTTTCGGGGCCGGGCCTTCGGGTGGGTGGGCGCCGGTCGCGGTGAGCGACGCTGCCGCGACGAGGGCCGTTCGGGTGGCGGAAGCTCTGGGGGCGTGCCGGTCCGCGACCCCCGCGGCTCACGCCAGGTAGTCGTGGACGACCTCGGGGCGCGGAAGGGTCAGGTCGGTCAGGATGTGCGTCGCCCCGAGGACCTCGAGCACCGGCAGGTCGGCGAGCGGGGCGAGCGCGTGCTCGAACAGCTGGAGGCGCGCCGGCCCTGTCCACGCGCCCTTGATGGTCAGGTCAGTGATCCGGGAGCCCACGAGCTCGCAGATGCGCGGCAGGCCGTCGTACCCGGGAATGGTCTTGAGCATGAGCGTGGGCGCGGCGATCTCGGCCCGCGCGACCTGCGGGTCCAGCGGGGTGTGCTTGAAGCCCATGGTTCCCGTGGCCACGCGCAGGCTGCCGTAGTCGAGGGTGCCCACGAGGGTGTCGGAGTCGGTGTAGAGGCGCGGCCGCCCGAGCTTCTTGGGGTAGCCGCTGCCTTCGCGCCCGAGGGCGATGGCAGGGCCGTTGTCGAGGAACATCGAGTGGATGTAGTCGACCTGCTGCCCGTTGTGGCGCACCCGCAGCACCTGGCCCGACTCGGTGTAGTCGCCGAGTCCGCTGCTGTCCGGCATCCGGATCACCTCGAAGCGCACGACCGGGTCCGCGACCTCCAGCGGTTCGGGCACCACGGCGCGCATGGCGGCCGGGTCCGTCCGGTAGGTGATGTTGAGGTACTCCCGGTTGGCGAAGTGGTACGGCCCGGTGGGGAAGGCCGGCCCAGCCAGCGGGGTGGACGAGGCCCGAAGGACGTCTGCGGTGCGCATGCAAAGCCTGGTTTCGTCGCGCGATGGGTGGTCGGCCGAGGCGGGTCTCGCGCTCAGGGCCCGTCCGGCCATCTGTCCCGTCGACGTTAGGTCTGCCGGCGGGCGAAGAGAAATGCACAGACACCACCACTTATGCTTCGGACGTATGGATGTTGAGCTGCGTGACCTACGGCTGTTCATGGCCCTCGCGGAGGAGGAGCACTTCTCCCGCGCTGCCGCTGTGCGAGGAGTCAGCCAGCCCACCCTCACCCGTTCCCTTGGCCGCCTGGAGAAGGCTCTCGGCGTGCGGCTCGTCGACCGCACCACGCGCCGGGTCGCCCTCACCGAGGCCGGGCGGCGGTTGGAGTCGGAGCTGGGCTTCGTGCTGCCCCGTCTCGACGGCGCCCTGCAGGGGCTGAGCGCGCATCCGACCTTGCGGCTGGGCTTCACCTGGCTGATGCCGAGCGAGCTGGTCCAGCGGACCCTCACCGACTTCGCGCGGGTGGCCGGCGGCGAGATCGAGCTGGTACGCCGCGACGACCGCACCGGTGGCGTCGCGTCCGGGAGGACGGACGCCGCCGTGATCTACGGGAGCGTGAGGGCCAGCACGTCGCTGCGGGTCGTGGAGCTGGGCCACGAGGACCGGGTGGCGGCCGTGTCCCGCGACCACCCGCTCGCGCGCCGGCGCCGGCTGCACTGGGCCGAGCTGGCCCGGCACCCGCTGGTGGTCAACGCGCTCAGCGGGACGGTGGGACCCACGATGTGGCCCAAGGACGAGCGTCCGGAGGTGGCCGTCTCGTGTCGGACGTACGACGAGTGGATCGAGATGGTGGCCGCGGGGCGCGGCGTCGGCGTGCTGCCCGAGTCCGCGCGGCAGCGGCCGCACCCCGCGGTCCGCTACATCGCCCTCGCCGACGCCCCGGTCGTGTCGCTGGTCCTGGTCCGGCCGGCTCGCGGGGGCCACCCGCTCGGCGACCTCCTGGAGCAGCTCGCGTGCGCGGCGGCGCGTGCGCGGGGCGCGGCCCCGGCGCCCGGCCGGAGCTGACGTGAGCTCAGCCCCGGGCCGGTGACGTCGTCCCGCGGGGTCGCGTGGGGGTGGCGGAAGGGGGAGATGGCCTGACACGGGTTAGGTTGGCGCGCATGGACTTCGGCTACAGCAGCACCGTGGAGCAGTGGCGTGAGCGTGTGCAGGGCTTTCTCGACGAGGTGATCTACCCCGCCGAGGCCACCTTCGCCGAGCAGGTGGCCCAGCAGGCGCACAGCAACCCCTGGGGCCGGCCCCCGGTGATGGAGGAGCTCAAGGCGCAGGCGCGCGAGCGGGGCCTGTGGAACCTCTTCCTGCCGGGGGACCGCGGCGCCGGGCTGACCAACCTCGAGTACGCGCCGCTCGCCGAGCTGTCCGGCCGCTCCCCGATGCTGGCACCGGAGGCGATGAACTGCGCGGCGCCCGACACGGGGAACATGGAGGTGCTCGCGCACTTCGCCCGCCCCGCGGTGCAGGACCGGTGGCTCACTCCACTGCTGGAGGGGACCATCCGCTCGGCGTACTCGATGACCGAGCCGGACGTGGCGTCCTCGGACGCGAACAACATCGCCACCCGCATCGAGCTGGACGAGGCGACCGACGAGATCGTCGTGACCGGGCGCAAGTGGTGGTCCAGCGGCGCGATGGCCCCCGAGTGCAAGGTGGCGGTCGTCATGGGCCTCTCGGCGCCGGACGGCGAGCGGCACCGGCGCCACAGCATGGTGGTGGTCCCCCTGGACACCGCGGGGGTCAAGGTCGAGCGCGCGACCCACGTGCTGGGCTACACCGACGGCCCGCACGGCGGTCACGCCGAGATCCTGTACGACGGGGTGCGCATCCCCCGCGAGAACCTGCTGGGGGAGTGGAACGGCGGCTTCGCGATCGGTCAGGCGCGGCTGGGCCCCGGCCGCATCCACCACTGCATGCGGCTGATCGGGATGGCCGAGCGGGCCTACGACCTGATGTGTCAGCGGGTGCAGTCCCGGGTGGCGTTCGGCAAGCCGATCGCAGCCCAGGGCGTCGTCCAGGACTGGGTCGCGCAGTCCAGGATCCGCATCGAGCAGGCCCGGCTGCTGGTGCTGAAGACGGCTTGGCTGATGGACACCGTGGGCAACCGCGGTGCCGCCGTCGAGATCTCGGCGATCAAGGTGGCCGTGCCCGAGATGGCCACCTGGGTGATCGACCGCGCGATGCAGGCCTACGGCGGGATGGGGGTCTGCCAGGACACCCCCCTGCCGGAGCTCTACGCCCAGGCCCGGATGCTGCACCTGGCCGACGGCCCGGACGAGGTGCACGTCATGTCCCTGGCCCGCCGGGAGCTGCGCCGCTACCGTCCGGCCTGACCCGGCGGTAGCGGCGCAGACGCGCCGGTGCCCCTGTCACGGGCTGCGACAGGGGCACCGGCATGGAGCTGGGCGGGCTCAGGCCTGGGGGTCCGAGGCGCCCGAGGGGCCGACCTTGTCCAGGTCGCCGGGCAGCTGGTCCGGCCTCGTCGGCGCCGCGGCCGGCGTGCCGCGGTGCGCCGCGTCGGCCGCCTCGAGCTCGACCGGGGCGGGCACCGCCGGTGGTGGCGCCTTGCGGTTGAGCGCGGACAGCATCATCCCGATGAACGAGGGCCGGCCCTGCATCTTGGACCGCACGTCGAACGCCACCGCGAGCAGCAGGACCAGACCCTTGATGATCTGCACGAAGTTGGAGTCGACGCTGAGGTTGGCCAGGCCCAGGTTGAGCACGCCCATGACCAGGCCACCGATCATCGACCCGGAGACGGTGCCGACCCCGCCGGCCACCGCGGCCCCGCCGATGAACACCGCCGCGATGGCGTCGAGCTCGAAACCCGTGCCGTCCTTGGGGTTGGCCGCGTTGAGGTAGGCCGTGAACACCATGCCGGCGACCCCGGACAGCAGGCCCATGTTGACCATGACCAGGAAGTCGACCCGCTTGGTGTTGACGCCGGACAGCCGCGCCGCACCGGAGTTGCCGCCGACGGAGTAGATGTGGCGGCCCAGGACCGTCTTGCGGGTGATGAAGCTGTAGAGCGCCACCAGCGCGCCGAGGATGAGACCCACGACCGGCACGCCCTTGTACGACGCGAGCAGCAGACCGACCGCCAGGACGGCGGCGCTGACCAGGACCAGCTTGAGGACGCTGATCGCCATCGAGGGGACCGTCATGCCGTGCTTGCGCAGGTCCGCACGGCGGCGGAGCTCGAGCACCACGAACAGCACGATGAGCAGCAGCGACAGCACCAGCGTCGGGTTGTGGTAGCCGGTGTCGGGGCCCATGTCCGGGATGAAGCCGTTGGCGATCGTCTGGAAGCCCTCCGGCACCGCGACGCTCGACGCGTCGAGCATCATCAGGTCCAGCCCGCGGAACAGGAGCATGCCGGCCAGCGTGACGATGAAGGCCGGGATGCCGACCGAGGCGACCCAGAAGCCCTGCCAGGCGCCGACCACCGCGCCCACGACGAGGCCGAGGACGATCGCGAGCGGCCACGGCACGTCGTACCGGGTGATCGCGATGGCGACGGTCGCACCGACGAACGCGGCAACCGACCCGACCGACAGGTCGATGTGGCCGGCGATGATCACCATCACCATCCCGATCGCGAGGATCAGGATGTAGCCGTTCTGCACCAGCAGGCTGGTGACGTTGCGCGGCTCGAGGAAGAGACCCCCCGTGAGGACCTGGAACATCGCGACGAGCAGCAGCAGCGCGATGATCATGCCGTACTGGCGGACGTTGCCGCCCATGGCCCGGCTGAGCTTCTTGGCGAAGCTGGGCGGGGCCGCTGTGGTGGTGGTGCTCATCCTCAACTGGCCTTTCTCTTGGTCATGTGACGCATGAGCGTCTCCTGGTCGGCGACCTCACGGTCGACCTCGGCGGTGATGACGCCCGCGCTGAGGGTGTAGATGCGGTCGCACATCCCGAGCAGCTCGGGCAGCTCGGAGGAGATCATCAGGACACCGCGACCACTGTCGGCCAGCCGGTTGATGATCTCGTAGATCTCGTACTTGGCGCCGACGTCGATGCCGCGGGTCGGCTCGTCGAGGATCAGCACGTCCGGCTCGGTGAACATCCACTTGCCGAGGACGACCTTCTGCTGGTTGCCGCCGGACAGCTTGCCGACGCCCTCCTCGATGCTGGGCGCCTTGATTCGCATGTCCTTGAGGTACGTGTTGGCGGCGACGATCTCGGCGTTCTCGTCCACCATGAGGTTGCGCCGGAGCTTGCCGAGCCCGGCCGAGGTGATGGACACCCGGATGTTGTCCAGGAGGTTCAGCCCCAGCGTCTTGCGGTCCTCGGTGACGTACGCCAGGCCGGCGTTGATGGCCTGCTGCACGGTCTTCAGCTTGATCGGCTTGCCGTGCTTGAGGACCTCGCCGGTGATGTTCAGGCCCCACGACTGCCCGAACACCGAACGGGCGAGCTCGGTGCGCCCGGCGCCCATCAGCCCGGCCAGGCCGACGATCTCGCCGCGCCGCACCGTGAGGTTGGCCTGGTTGACTACAACACGGGACGGGTCGTCCGGGTGGTAGACCGTCCAGTCCCGGATCTCGAACAGCGTCTCGCCGATCATGGAGGTGTGCGGAGGGTAGCGGTGGTCGAGGTCGCGGCCGACCATCCCGCGGATGATCCGGTCCTCGTTGATGCCCTCGGCCTTGACGTCGAGGGTCTCGATGGTCCGGCCGTCACGGATGATCGTGATCGAGTCGGAGATCTGCTCGATCTCGTTGAGCTTGTGCGAGATCATGATCGAGGTGATCCCCTTGCGCCGCAAGCCGTCCAGCAGGCCCAGCAGGTGCTGGGAGTCGGCGTCGTTGAGCGCCGCCGTCGGCTCGTCCAGGATCAGCAGCTTGACGTCCTTGGCCAGCGCCTTGGCGATCTCGACCAGCTGCTGCTTGCCGATCCCGATGTTCTTGACCAGTGTCGACGGCTCCTCGGTCAGGCCGACGCGGGCGAGCAGCTCCTTGGCGCGGCTCGTGGCATCGAGCCAGTCGATCACCCCGCCCCTGGCGTTCTCGTTGCCGAGGAAGAGGTTCTCGGTGATGCTGAGCTCGGGGATCAGCGCGAGCTCCTGGTGGATGATGACGATGCCGGCGCGCTCGCTCTCACGGATGCCGTTGAAGCGGCACTCCTCGTTCTCGAAGACGATCTGGCCCTCGTAGGTGCCGTAGGGGTAGACCCCCGACAGCACCTTCATCAGGGTCGACTTGCCGGCGCCGTTCTCCCCGCAGATCGCGTGGATCTCGCCCCGCTTGACGTCGATGGTGACGTCGGCGAGCGCCTTGACGCCCGGGAACTCCTTGGTGATCGACCTCATCGACAGGATCAGGTTTTCCATACTCACGTCCCTTTGCGAGCTGTTCCGATGGTGCGTGCCGGCCCCACCGCACGAGTGGCCCGGGACGGTCCGCTGGACCGCCGCCGAGCCACCCGTGTCAGCCACCGACTGGTGTGCTGTGTCGCCGTCAGCCCATCTCGGCAGCGGTGTAGTACTTCGCGTCGAGCAGGGTCTGCTTGACGTTCGCCTTGTCGATCGCCACGGGCTGCAGCAGCATCGTGGGGACGTTCTTGACACCGTTGTTGTAGGACGTGGTGTCGTTGACCGTCACGGTCTTCTTCTCGGCGATCTGCTTGATCATGTTGACCGTCGTCTCGGCCAGCTTGCTCGTGTCCTTGAAGACCGAGGAGTACTGCTCGCCGGCCAGGATGGACTTGACCGACTCGATCTCGGCGTCCTGCCCGGTGATCACAGGCAGCTTCTTGCCGCCGCTGCCGTAGCCGTTGCCCTTGAGGGCCGCGATGATGCCGCGGGAGAGGCCGTCGTACGGCGCGAGCACACCCTGGACGTCCTGGTTGGAGTAGGACTTGGTGAGCAGGTTCTCCATGCGCTTCTTGGCGACGCCCGCGTCCCAGCGCAGCGTGGCGACGGTCTTGAAGTCTGTCTCACCCGAGGGGATCCTGATCTTCTTGGCGTCGATCAGCGGCTGCAGGACCTTCATGGCGCCGTTGAAGAAGAACGTGGCGTTGTTGTCGTCCGGGGAGCCGGCGAAGAGCTCGACGTTCCACGGAGCCGGCTTGCCGCTGGCCTCCAGGCCCTTGATGAGCGACTGCGCCTGCAGCTCGCCGACCTTGAGGTTGTCGAACGTCGTGTAGTAGTCGACGGCGTCGGTGCTGCGCAGCAGGCGGTCGTAGGCGATGACCGGGATGTTGGCCTCCTTCGCCTGCTTCAGCGCGCCGGCGAGGGCGGTGCCGTCGATCGAGGCGACGACCAGCACCTGGTTCTTCTTGGTCACCATGTCGTTGACCTGGGTGACCTGGGTCGGGATGTCGTCGTTGGCGTACTGGAGGTTGACCTTGTAACCGGCCGCCTCCAGCTGGGCCTTCATCGCGTCGCCGTCCTTGATCCAGCGCTGGGAGGTCTTGGTGGGCATCGCCACGCCGATGGTGCCCTTCGTGCCTCCGGCGATGCTGTCCTTGCCGGCGTCCGCGGTCGAGGCGCGACCACAGTTGCTCATTGTCAGCGCGAGCGCGCCGGTCGCCACGAGGGCGAAGATCTTACGCACAGTCGTTCTCCGTTCGAATGGTGCATGGGAAGAGGTTCGGGATGGTGCTGTTGCCCCCCACCGCGCAGTGCGGTGAATCCGGTCCGCAATGGATCCGGCAGTCCGATCGTGAGTCAATGCAAGTGGATTCGGGGAGTGCGGGACAAGGGTGAACGTGTTACAAGCTGGTCAAGAACCACGGGCAGAGGTGTCGGCTTCCTGGATGGTGCCTCCTTGTGCGGCGTCTGCGGCTTTTGCTCAGAAGCCTTGCGCGAGTCGGTAGTACGCCTGGTTCCAACGCAGCTCCTGGGTGAAGCGGCGCGTCGTGGTGCCGGCGTCGATGAGGGCGAGCTCGGTGCCCGACATCTCCGCCAGGTCCCACAGGTGCTCGGAGGTCAGCGCGGTGGACAGCACCGTGTGGTGCGGGCCGCCGGCCGTGAGCCACGCCTCGGTCGACGTGCGCAGGTCCGGTGCCGGCCGCCAGACGGCCCGCGCGACCGGCAGCTGGGGAAGCGGGGCGTCAGGGGAGACGACCTCGACCTCGTTGGCCACGAAGCGGAACCGGTCACCGAGGTCTGACGTGCCGAGGATGACCGCGGCGCCGGGGGCCGCGTCGAACACGAGCCGGACCGGGTCCTCGCGGCCGCCGATGCCCAAGGGGTGGATCTCCAGCGTGGGCCGCCCGGCGGCGATCGTGGGGCAGACCTCGAGCATGTGCGCGCCGAGGATCTTCTCCTCGCCGGGCGTCAGGTGGTAGGTGTAGTCCTCCATGAAGGACGTGCCGCCAGGCAGCCCCTGCGCCATGACCTTCAGCGTCCGCAGCATGACCGATGTCTTCCAGTCACCCTCACCGCCGAAGCCGTAACCGTCTGCCATCAGACGCTGTACGGCGAGACCGGGCAGCTGGCGCAGGGCTCCCAGGTCCTCGAAGTTGGTGGTGAACGCGGTGAAGCCGCCTTCCTCGAGGAACGACCGCAGGCCCAGCTCGATCCGCGCGCCGTAGCGCAGCGACTCGTGCCGCTCGCCGCCGGCGCGCAGCTCGGCCGCGACGTCGTACTCGTCCTCGTACTGCTTGACGAGGGCGTCGACGTCGCTGTCCAGCGCCGCGTCGACGCTGGCCACCAGGTCGTTGACGCCGTAGGCGTTGACCGAGACGCCGAACTTCAGCTCCGCCTCGACCTTGTCACCCTCGGTGACGGCCACGCCGCGCATGTTGTCGCCGAAGCGGGCCAGCCGCATCGTACGCATGGCGCAGCTCGCGGTCGCGGCGCGCACCCATGTGCCGATGCGGTCCACCACGGCCGGGTCGCTGACGTGACCGGCGACGGTCTTGCGGGACAGGCCGATCCGCGTCTGGATGTAGCCGAACTCGCGGTCGCCGTGGGCGGCCTGGTTGAGGTTCATGAAGTCCATGTCGATCTCGCCCCAGGGCAGCTCGACGTTGGCCTGCGTGTGGAGGTGCAGCATGGGCTTGCGCAGCGCGTCGAGCCCACTGATCCACATCTTCGCGGGCGAGAACGTGTGCATCCACGCCACGACGCCCACGCACCGGTCGTCGGCGTTGGCCTCGAGGGCGATCCGGCGGATGGCGTCGGTGTCGGTGAGCACCGGCTTCCACACCACGGTGGCGGGGATGGCGTCGGTGCCGTCGAGCGTCGCGGCGATGGACTGCGAGTGGGCGACGACCTGGCGGACGACGTCCTCGCCGTACAGCCCCTGGCTGCCGGTGAGGAACCACACCTCGGCGGGTGCGGACGGGGTGGTCATGGGTTGCTCCTTCGGGCGCTCACTGGCCGTAGACGTTCTGGTAGCGGTGGTACAGGCTGTCGATGTCGTTCTGGGCCAACCGGTTTGGTGCTCCGAGCTGGCGGGCGATGTGCACCGTCCGTGCCACGTCCTCGAGCATCACCGCGGTCTTGACCGCCGAGCGGGCGTCCTTGCCGATGGTGAACGGCCCGTGGCCGGCCATGAGGACGGCCTTGCTGCGGCTGCCCTTCAGCGTGTCGACGATGCCCCGGCCGATGGAGTCGTCGCCGATGAGGGCGAACGGCCCGACGGGCACGTCCCCGCCGAACTCGTCGGCGATCATGGTGAGGACGCACGGGATCGGCTCGGCGCGGCTGGCCCACGCCGTCGCGTAGGTGGAATGGGTGTGCACGACCCCGCCGACCTCGGGCAGGTGCCGGTAGACGTAGGCGTGCGCCGCCGTGTCCGAGGAGGGGCTGTGCTCGCCGTCGACGAGCTCGCCGTGCAGGTCGGTCACGACCATGGCGTCGGGCGTCAGCGCGTCGTAGGACACCCCGGACGGCTTGATCACCATGAGGTCGCGCCCGGGCACGCGCGCCGAGACGTTGCCGGCGGTCCAGATGACCAGCTCGTAACGTGTCAGCTCCCGGTGCAGGGCGGCCACCTCGGCGCGCAGCGAGGCGATGGCCTCCCGGACGTCGGCGCCGGCGGTCATGCTGACGTCCCCGCTGCTGCGTCGGTGGTGTCGCCGGCGTCGCTCGCGTCGTCGGTACCGCGTGCGGGGGCGGCGCCGGCCCGGCTCGTGGCTGCGCGCCGCATGGCACGGAGCCGGTGCATCACCTCGTTGGCACCTCGGCCGAAGTAGTCGTGCAGCAGGGTGTACTCGGCGAACAGCGCGTCGTACGCCTCGACGTTGGCGGGGATCGGCTGGTAGACGCCGCGGCGTGAGCGGCCCATGACCTCGGCGGCGGCGTGCACGTCGGCGTACGCGCCGGCGGCGACCGCGGCGTGGATCGCCGAGCCGAGCGCGGGGCCCTGGTCCGAGACGATCGTGGACAGCGGCAGGTTGGTGACGTCGGCGTAGATCTGCATCAGCAGGGGGTTCTTGAGCAGGCCACCGGCCACGACAAGCTCGGTCACGGGCACGCCGGCGTTCACGAACGCCGCGATGATGGTGCGCGTGCCGAACGCGGTGGCCTCCAGCAGCGCCCGGTAGGTGTCCTCGGCGCGGGTGGCCAGGGTCTGCCCGACGACCAGGCCGGACAGCTCGTGGTCGACGAGGACCGAGCGGTTGCCGCTGTGCCAGTCGAGGGCGACCAGCCCGTGCTCGCCGATCGCCTGCCGGGCGGCGAGCTCGGTCAGGTACTCGTGGATGTCGAGGCCGCGCTCGGCCGCTGCCGCGTGGTACTCCGGCGGGACGCCGTTCCTGACGAACCAGCCGAAGATGTCGCCGACCCCGCTCTGGCCGGCCTCGTAACCCCAGAGGCCCGAGACGATGCCGCCGTCGACGGCCCCGCACATTCCCGGGACCTCGTGCAGCCCGGTGCTGTTCATGACGTGGCACGTCGACGTGCCCATGATCGCGACCATCTGCCCCGGTTCCACGGCACGGGCGGCCGGGGCGGTGACGTGCGCGTCGACGTTGCCGACGGCCACGGCGATGCCCTCGGGCAGGCCGGTCCAGCCCGCCGCCTGCGGGCTGAGCCGCCCGGCGCACTCGCCGAGCTGGCCGATGCGGTGCTCGACCTTGTCCGCGACGAACCCGCGGAAGTCGGGGTTGAGGGCGGCCAGGAACTCCTCGGAGGGGTAGTGCCCGTCCTGGTAGATCCCCTTGTAGCCGGCGGTGCAGGCATTGCGGACGTAGTCGCCGGTCAGCTGCCAGACGATCCAGTCGGCGCCCTCGACCCAGTGCTCCATCGCGGCGTAGACCTCGGGAGCCTCCTCCAGGATCTGCAGCCCCTTGGCGAACTCCCACTCGGAGGAGATCAGCCCGCCGTACCGGGGGAGCCAGGACTCCTTGCGCTCGGCGGCGAGGGCGTTGATCCGGTCCGCCTGCGGCTGGGCGGCGTGGTGCCGCCAGAGCTTGACATACGCGTGCGGGTTGCCGCTGAGGTCCTCGAGCTCGTTCAGCGGCGTGCCGTCGGCGGTGGTCGGCACCATCGTGCACGCGGTGAAGTCGGTGCCGATGCCGATGACGTCGGTGGCGTCGATGCCGGCCCGCCGCACGGCCTCCGGCACGGCCTCGCGCAGCACCTGCACGTAGTCCGCCGGGACCTGCAGCGCGAAGTCGGGCGGCAGGGCGGTGCCGTCCGGCAGGGTGCGGTCGAGGACCGCGTGGGGGTAGTCCGTGACGGCGCTCGCCAGCTCGGCGCCGTCACGGACGCGGACGACGACCGCCCGGCCGGACAGCGTGCCGAAGTCGACGCCGACCACGTAGGAGTCGGCGGAGGGAGCGGAGCGGGTCGTCAACGGGAAGCCTTCCGGTGGCAGCGAGGGCGCTCGCCGGGCGTGTGAGCGCTAACAATGGTTGAGTGTGAGCGCTAACAACACCGTGGGTCAAGGGATTCGGCGAAATTGTCACCGGCCCGGTGAGGGCGCCCGTCAGTGCGCGGGAGGGGCGGTGGAGGAGCGGACCACCAGGATCGGCTCGACCAGGGGCACCGAGGCCTCCCGCTCGCCGGCGAGCACGCGCAGGACCAGCCCGATGGCCCGCGAGCCCAGCTCGACGAAGTCCTGGCGCACCGTGGTGAGGGGAGGGGTGAAGTACGCCGCCTCGGGCAGGTCGTCGAAGCCCACGACGCTGACGTCCTCGGGAACGCGCCGCCCGGACTCCGCCAGCGCGCGCAGCACGCCGAGGGCCATCTGGTCGTTGGCCACGAACACCGCGGTGGTGTCGTCGCCCCATCGCGCCGAGCGGGCGATCTCGTAGCCGCTGCGGGAGGTCCAGTCGCCCTCGCCCAGCAGCTCGGGCACGGGGCGGCCCATGTCCTGCAGGGCGGAGCGCCAGCCCTCGCGCCGGGCCTGCGCCTCCAGCCACTCCTCGGGGCCGGCCACGTGGGCCACCGTCTCGTGGCCCAGGTCGAGGAGGTGGCGGGTGGCCAGGCGCGCGCCCTCCACCTGGTCCACCCCGGCGGTCAGGGGCAGGGCGGACAGGTCGCCCTCCACCACCACGACGGGGATGTCGATGTGCAGCGACTGCGTGAGCGGCAGGACCGCCCGGTGGGCCACGATGACCACGACGGCCTCCACCGCCTGGCTGAGCACCTGCTCGACCGCCGCGGCCAGCGAGTCGGGGGTGATCTCGGCCAGGGCGACGAGGGTGAGGTTGTACCCGGCCGCCCGCGAGGCCGCCTCGATGCCGAGCATCGTGCTGGCGGGTCCGAAGTGGCTCATGTCCGCGGTGATCACCCCGATGGAGCCGGAGCGGTTGGTGGCGAGGGTCCGTGCGGCCGTGTTGCGCCGGTAGCCGAGCAGGCTGATGGCCTCCAGCACCCGCTGCCGGGTCCCGGGCCGGATGTTCGGGAAGTCGTTCAGGACCCGCGACACGGTCTGGTGGGAGACGCCGGCGACCCGGGCGACGTCGGCCATGCTGGGCGGCCGCATGCCGGGCCCCGCGCCGCCGACAGGACGGCGCGCTGGCCGCTCGGGCGCGCGATCGTCGCCATCCGGGTGCCGCATGCGCGCATCGTACGGTGCCGGGATCTCAGGGAGGTGCCGGCGGCGTTCCGGCCGCCGGCACGGCCGTCAGGCGCTCTGGCGTTGCGCCGAGGCCGGTCGCCGTACGACGTCCTCCAGCGCCGTCGCTGCCCCGGGAGCGGTGCCGATGCCAGCGGATGGCCTGTCGTTGCTGAAGATCCACCGCCTCATCAGGACGAAGCGCACCACCGTGGCGGCCAGGTTGGCGACAGCGATCGCGGCGGTCTGCAGTGCCGCGCCCGGACTCGCGGTGACGCTGTCGACGAGCAGCAGCGCCATGCTGCTCATCGCCCAGGTGAGCCCGAAGACGGTGAGCGCCTGCAGGTGCTGGCGACCGAGGCCGCGCCGCCCGCGGACCCCGAAGGTCCAGCGCCGGTTGGCGGCCGTGTTGGCCACGGTGGCCAGGAGCAGCGCGAGCAGGTTCGCGGTCTGCGCGGACGGCAGTGCGGCCGCCAACCAGGCGAACAGACCCAGGTGCAGGGCCGTGCTGGCCAGCCCGACGCCGGCGAAACGCCACACCTGGGCGGTCAGCCCCGTCCCGGCGGGGTCTCGACCGATCCGCTCGCGCACGGCCGCCAGCGGCAGCCGTCCACCGGCGAGGGCGCGCCGAAGCCGCACGATGCCGTGCAGGTCGTCGATCGCGGTGCGCAGCACGTCGACCCGGCTGTCCGGGTCGTCGTACCAGTCCACGGGCACCTCGTGGATCCGCAGGCCGCAACGCTCGGCGAGCACGAGCAGCTCGGTGTCGAAGAACCAGGCCTGGTCCTGCACCATCGGCAGCAGCTCGGCCGCGACGTCCGCACGGATGGCCTTGAAGCCGCACTGGGCGTCGGTGAACCGGGCCCCCAGGCTGCGGCGCAGGAGGACGTTGTACGCCCGGCTGATCAGCTCACGACGCGGGCCGCGGACGACCCGGGAGCCGTGCGCCAGCCGGCTGCCGATCGCCAGGTCTGAGTGCCCCGACATCAGCGGCGCCACCAGGGGCCACAGGGCGTCGAGGTCGGTCGAGAGGTCGACGTCCATGTAGGCGAGGATCGGCGCCTGCGAGCTCGACCAGACGGCCTTGAGGGCGCGGCCGCGGCCCTTCTCGTCGAGGTGGACGGCGCGCACCTCGGGCAGCTGCTCGACCAGGTGGCTGGCGACCGCCCAGGTGCTGTCGGTGCTGGCGTTGTCCGCCACCGTGATGCGGAAGGGGTACGGGAACGTCAGCTGCAGGTGGGCGCTCAGCCGCCGGACGCTGGCGCCCAGCGCCGCCTGCTCGTTGTGGACGGGGACAACCACGTCCAGGACCGGCGGGGTGGTCATGACTGGGTCGCCGTCGCCGCGCCCGTCGCCGATGTCGGCTGGGTCAGGTCGTAGAACGTCGAGCCCCCGATCGTCACCGCGCGGTAGCTGGCCGTGACCCAGCTGGTGATGGCGCTGGAGCCGCCGGCGCCTCCGCCCGGTCCGCCCCGGCCGCCCGGCCCGCCGCGACCGTTGCCGGCGGCGAAGTAGTGGATCCGGCCGGCCCTCACCAGCGCCTGGAACTGCGCCAGCGTCGGGGAGGGGTCGCTGCCGTTGAAGCCGCCGATGGCCATGACCGGCAGCTCGGTCGCGAGCTGCAGGCCCGCGGCGTTCTGCGAGCCGATCGCTGCGGCCACCCAGGTGTAGCGGCCGGCGTCGGCGCTCAGCGCGGCGACCACCTCGGTGCTCGGCGTGCTCGCGTCGAGCAGCCCGCCCACGCCGCCACCACCGCGGGATGCGGTGGCGCCGGGTGCGGTGGCGCCGGGTGCGGTGCCGCCGGGTGCCGTGCCGGCCGGGCCGCCACCGAAGCCGGCCCGGCCCGCGGCGCGGAAGCCGCCGGGGCCGCCCATCCCGCCCTGGCCGGAGGGGCCGGCGGTGGGGATGGAGCCGGTGTGCGGGGTCGAGACGGTGGACAGCGTGTACGCCGCAGGACCGGTCAGGCCGGCCACGAGGGCGCCGGCGAGGACGAGCGGGACCGCCCGGCGGTGCAGCCGCACGACGACGAGGAACAGGAAGGCCGCGGCCATGCCGAGGATCAGCACGCCGAACCGCAGCCACGGGAACCAGTCGGGGGTCCGCGAGAGGAGCAGGAAGGACCACACGGCTGCCGCTGCCGTGGCCACGGCCAGGGCGACCGACCCGAAGGACCCGTGCCGGCGTTCCCACGCCTCCTTGCCGCCCATGCCGACGAGCGCGCCGATCGCCGGGGCGAGCGCGATCGTGTAGTAGGCGTGGAAGATCCCGGCCATGAGGCTGAAGGTGAGGCCGGTGATGAGGAGCCAACCACCCCAGACGATGTACGCCGCGCGGCGGGCGTCGGTGCGCGGCGTCCGGCCGCGGGCCCACAGACCCACGACGAGCAGGATGAGCGCGCTCGGGAGAAGCCACGAGATCTGGCCGCCGACCTCGGCGCTGAACATCCGGGTCAGCCCCGTGGCTCCCCACATGCCGCCGGACGCTCCGGCGGCACCACCGCCACCGCCACCGCCGACGGACCCGACCTCGTTGCCGGTGAGCCGGCCCAGCCCGTTGTAGCCGAGGGTGAGCTCGAGGATCGAGTTGGTCTGCGATCCGCCGATGTAGGGGCGGGCCGAGGCCGGGACGAGCTCCACGATGGCGATCCACCAGCCGGCCGACACGATCATCGCGGCACCGGCCGCGAGCAGGTGCAGAATGCGCCGGCGCAGCGGTGTCGGCGCCGCAACGAGGTAGGCCAGGGCGAACGCCGGCACGACCACCAGCGCCTGCAGCATCTTGGTGAGGAAACCGAAGCCGATGAAGACGCCGACCCAGATCAACCACCTCGGGTTGGCCTGCTCGACCGCGCGCATGGTGGCGTAGGCGCCGAGGGCCATCAGCAGCACCAGCAGCGCGTCAGGGTTGTTGAAGCGGAACATCATCACCGCCACCGGGGTCAGCGCGAGCACGGCGCCGGCGAGCAGCCCTGCGGCCGCTCCGAACTGGCGCTTGACGGTGGCGTGCAGCACCGCCACGGAGGCGACGCCCATGAGCACCTCGGGCATGAGGATGCTGAACGAGCTGAGGCCGAGGGCCCGCACCGACAGGGCCATGACCCAGAGCGATGCCGGTGGCTTGTCGACGGTGATCGAGTTCGCCGCGTCGGAGGAGCCGAAGAAGAACGCCTTCCAGCTGGCGCTGCCCGCCTGGACCGCGGCCGAGTAGAACGCATTGGACCAGCCGCTGGCGGTGAGCCCCCAGAAGAGCAGCACCGCGGTGGCAGCGAGCAGGCCCACCAGGCCGGGCCGCGCCCAGGAGGGGTCCGCCTCCGGTCCCCGCCACAGTCGCGCGAGCCGGCCCGGTCCACCGAGGGCCGGGGCGGTGGCCAGCGGTGTCGTGGTCGTCGGTGTGGGTGGCGCCGTCGCGGAGGCGGGCGGGAAGAGGGCCATGGTGTCCATGGCTCGACAGTGGTGCGGGGCACTGTGCGCGCGCTGTGGCCCGGCTGAGGTCAGCGCATGACCCTCACCGTCTAGCATGGCCGCACCATGAGCCAGCCCAACCACGTTGCCGCAGATCTCTGCTCGTTCATCGACGCCTCCCCTTCACCGTTCCACGTGACAGAGACGGTCGCGTCCCGGCTCGAGGCCGGAGGGTTCCGGAGGCTGCGTGAGGTGGACGCCTGGCCGGCGGCCCAGGGGCGCTACTACGTCATCCGGGGCGGGTCGCTGGTGGCGTGGAGCACCGAGGGCGCCGAGGGGGTCGCTGCGCCGTTCCGCATCGTCGGCGGGCACACCGACAGCCCCAACCTGCGGGTCAAGCAGCACCCCGACCTCTGCCGTGCGGGCTGGCAGCTGGTCGGCCTGGAGCCGTACGGCGGGGTGCTGACCAACTCCTGGCTCGACCGCGACCTGGGCCTCTCCGGCCGCGTCACGGTCCGCGCCGACGGCGGCACGCGCTCGCACCTCGTGCTCGTGGACCGACCGGTGCTGCGGGTCCCGCAGCTGGCGATCCACCTCGACCGTGAGGTCGGGACGACCGGGCTCAAGCTGAACCCGCAGCAGCATCTGGCCGCCGTCTGGGGCGTGGGGACGAGCCCGGAGCCGTTCGCCGGTTTCCTCGCCGCCGAGCTCGGGGTCGAGGCTGACGACGTGCTCGGCTGGGAGCTGATGACCCACGACCTCATGCCGAGCCGGGTGGTGGGGCGGGGCGGCGACCTGGTCAGCGCGCCCCGCATGGACAACCAGGTCACCTGCTTCGCCGGGACCACGGCGCTGCTGCAGGAGGTGGCCGAGCCGTCCGGCACCGTCCGCGTCCTTGCGCTCTTCGACCACGAGGAGGTCGGCAGCGTCTCCGACCGCGGCGCGGCGTCACCGCTGCTGGAGACGGTGCTCGAGCGGATCGTGCTGGCGGCAGGTGGGGCCCGCGAGGACCTGCACCGTGCGCTCGCAGGCTCGGTCGTCGCCTCCGGTGACATGGCCCACGCCACGCACCCCAACTACGTCGAGAAGCATGAGCCGCAGCACCAGATCGCCGTGAACGGCGGACCGGTGCTGAAGGTGCACCCGAACCTGCGCTACGCCACCGACGCCCCCGGGGCCGCGGCCTTCGCGCTGGCGTGCGAGCAGGCGGGCGTGCCGCTGCAGCGGTACGAGCACCGCGCCGACCTGCCCTGCGGCTCGACCGTCGGCCCCATCACCGCTGGCGGTCTCGGTGTGACCACGGTGGACGTGGGGGCGCCGCAGCTGGCGATGCACTCCGCGCGGGAGCTCTGCGGCGCGCAGGACCCCGGCATGTACGTCGCCTCGCTGGCCGCGTTCCTCACCCCGGCTGGCTGACCCCTGCCGTGGGCGACCGCGTCGTCGGCCGTTCGGTGGCCTCGCGGGCGCCCGACGGTTCGGTGGCCCCGCGGGCGCCCGACGGCCGGGTGGACCCTCAGGCCGCCGGCAGCGCGACCTGGAACGACGTCGAGCCCGGCGTGCTGGCGAGGTGGACCCGGCCGCCGTGGGCCTGGGTGACCGCCTGCACGATGCTCAGGCCCAGGCCGGTGCTGCCCGCGGCGCGTGAGCGTGAGCTGTCTCCTCGCGTGAAGCGGGCAAAGACGTTGGGCTGCAACGTCTCCGGGATGCCGGGGCCGTTGTCGTCGACGCTGAGGCGCACCTCGCCGTCGACGTGCTGGACGCGCGCGCTGACGGTGGTGCCGGCGGGCGTGTGGGTGCGGGCGTTGGCCAGCAGGTTGGCCACCACCTGGTGCAGGCGCGCCGGGTCGCCGCAGACGTAGGCGGACTCGTCAGGCACGTCCAGCTGCCAGATGTGGTCCGGTCCGGCCGCGTGGGCGTCGCTGACGGCGTCCACGACGATCCGCGTGACGTCCACCTGCTCCTTGTCCAGGGGCCGGCCGGCGTCCAGGCGCGCGAGCAGGAGCAGGTCGTCGACCAGGACGGCCATCCGGGTCGCCTCGGACTCGACCCGGCCGAGCGCGTGCCGCACCGACGGTGGCACGGGCTCGCGCTCGCGGCGGGACAGCTCGGCGTACCCGCGGATGGACGCGAGGGGAGTCCGCAGCTCGTGGCTGGCGTCGGCGACGAACTGCCGGACCCTCATCTCGCTCTCGTGCCGCGCCGTCAGCGCGGCGTCGACGTGGTCCAGCAGCTCGTTGAGGGCCGACCCCACCTGCCCCACCTCGGTGCGGGGGTCGGTGTCGGCCGCGGGGACCCGCTCGGCCAGGGCGACGGCGCCGCTGTCCAGCGGCAGGTGTGACACCCGGGTGGCGGTGGCCGCGACGCGCCGTAGTGGCCGCAGCGTGCTGCGGGCCAGCCAGGCGGCACCGGCGGCGACCAGGAGCAGCCCGAACCCGGTGACGACGGCGACGATGAGCGCGAGCCGCTCGACCGTGTCGTGCTGCGGTCCCATCGGCAGCCCGCTCACGACGGTGGCGCCCGGGTCCGTGCGGGAGGGGGTGGCGACCAGCCGCCAGCTGCCCAGCTCGTCGCCCAGGTCCACCGTCTTCGGCTGCTGCCCGACGCCGGCGCGCAGGACGGTGCCCACCTGGGCCGGTGTCAGCGAGGCGTCCTGGCCCGAGGGGGTGCGCGCCGCGTTCCGCGTGGTGGCCGTGCCATCGGTCACCTCCAGGAGCAGGAAGCCGCCGCCCAACCCGGGGGGAGGGCCGTCGGGTCGCGGGGTGCGGGTGGCGCCGTCCAGCCGCAGACCCCGGTGGTCGTCCCCACCGGCGGCTCGGCCCGCGGAGGCCGTGACCTGCGCGTCCAGCTGGCTGGTGAGGAACGTGTTGAGCGCCAGGATCGTGGTGACCCCGGTGGCGAGGGTGATCGCGATGAACAGCGCGACGGTGGAGGCGACGAGCTTGCTGCGGAGCGTCCACGTGGAGGGGTGACGCAGCCGGTTCCCCGACGACGTGGGACGGCGCATGTCAGGTGGTGGGCTTCAACACGTAGCCGACACCACGCATGGTGTGGATCATCGGCTGCCGCCCGGCGTCGATCTTCTTGCGCAGGTAGGAGATGTAGAGCTCGACGACGTTGGCCTGGCCGCCGAAGTCGTAGTTCCAGACGCGGTCGAGGATCTGCGCCTTGGACAGCACCCGCTTGGGGTTGCGCATCAGGTAGCGCAGGAGCTCGAACTCCGTTGCGGTCAGGGCGATCTGCTGTCCGCCGCGGGTGACCTCGTGGCTGTCCTCATCCAGGGTCAGGTCGCCGACGACGAGGACGGAGTCGCTGCCCTCGTTCATGATCGCGGTGCGCCGCATGAGCGCCCGCAGTCGCGCCACGACCTCTTCGAGGCTGAACGGCTTGGTCACGTAGTCGTCGCCACCAGCGGTGAGCCCGGCGACCCGGTCCTCCACCGCGTCGCGGGCGGTGAGGAACAGCACGGGGACGTTCGGGTTGTCGGCCCGCATCCGGCGCAGCACCTCCATCCCGTCGAAGTCCGGGAGCATCATGTCGAGCGCGACCGCGTCCGGCTGGAAGTCCCTGGCGGCCCGGACGGCGGCCATGCCGGTGCCGGCCGACCGGACGTCCCAGCCCTCGTAGCGAAGGGCCATGCGAAGAAGCTCGGTGAGGTTCTCCTCGTCGTCGACGACGAGGACGCGGACCGGCGAGCCGTCCAGGCGTCGCAGGTCCGGGCCGGAGGTCTGTGCGGTCTGCTGCGTCATGCCCCGCAGTGTGGCCACGACGGCTGAAAAAGGCATGCCGTGAACCTGTACGTATCCTGTGAACGCTCTGTGCCGGGTGCTCAGCCGGGCGACACCTCCACCACAGTGTCGCCACAGCAACCGCGACGAGGTTGAGGCCGACCAGCCTTCCCTCCCCGAGCAAGGAGCTCAGCGATGCCGACCCCGACCGACCGCACGACGGTGATCCCGACGCGGGTGACCATCGTTCCCGCCGACCCGGTGACGCCACCGGAGCACCCGGCGGCCCCGTCCACCGCGCCGGCCGTGACGCCTCCGACGTGGTCCGGGCGCAAGACGGCGGTGGTGGCCGCACTGGCCATCGGGTTCGCCTCCGTGGGCGCGGTCGGAGCGGCCGCGGCGATGCCGGACCAGGCCACGTCGACCGGACGCACCGGCCCCGGAGGCTTTCCGGGCGGGGCGTTCCCCGGTGGCCAGAACAACCAGGGCACCCAGGGCCTGCAGGGCACCCGGGGATTCGGGTGGCACCACGACCGGGACGCCCAGGGCGGGCTCACAGGGTCTGCAGGGCGTTCAGGACCCGCAGGGCGCTCAGGACCCGCAGGACTCGCAGGGTCTCCAGGGGGCACCGGGTTCCCCGGGCTTGCAGGGTTCACAGGGTTCGCAGGGTTCCCCGGGCTTGCAGGGCTCCCAGCCGGGCCAGCTGCCCGTGCTGCCGCAGACCCCGGGCGACCCGGGCAGCTCGAGCGGGCAGCAGGGGCAGGGTCCGCGCAGCAGGGGCAGACGACGTGACCACGCTCGCCGGGGCGCTGCACCTGCGCCGGCGGCGGCCCGGTCATCGAGCCGCCGCCCTGCCGGTGGCCGCGCCCGCGGTCAGGTTCAAGGACCTCGGAGCCCTGCCGGTCTGCGGTGGGTCGGTGCGCCCGCCGGCCTCGCAGCGGGCGCTGGCGGCCCGGCTCAACGGTCAGCCGTAGACGCGCTCGCGGGCCGCGGCGTAGGTCGCGCGCACCTCGCCTGCCCAGTCGGCCGAGCCCGGCACCTCCACGCTGTCCACCAGCCGGCGCCCCCAGCGAGGCGGCTCGGGGTCCCCGCTGAGGACCCAGGCGGCCTGGCGAGCCGCGCCACGGGCGACGTACTCCCCGTCCTCGGGCACGTCGACGGGCAGCCCGAGGACGGCCGGCGCGAGGGCCCGCACGGCGGGTGACTTGGCCGCGCCGCCGATGAGCAGGACGCGCTGCATGGGCACGCCGTTGCGGCGCAGCGCGTCCAGGGCGTCGGCCATGCCGCAGAGCATCCCCAGGACGGCAGCCCGGGCCAGGTGCGCGGGCGTCATGGTGGTGCGGGTCAGGCCCACCAGCGTGCCGGTCGCATCGGGCAGGTTGGGGGTCCGCTCGCCGTCGAGGTAGGGCACCAGCAGCAGGCCGCCGGCATCGGCGGGGGCCTCCAGCGCGAGGTCGCTGAACCGGGACAGGTCCACTCCCAGCAGGTCCGCGGTCGAGGACAGCACCCGCGCGGCGTTGAGCGTGCAGACCAGCGGCAGGAACCGGCCGGTGCAGTCGGCGAAGCCGGCCACCTCGCCGCGCACGTCGGCGCTCTGGGCCGTGGCGATGGTGAACGCGGTGCCGCTCGTGCCGAGGGAGACCACAACCTCGCCGGGCTCCAGCTCGAGCCCCATCGCCCCCGCCGCGTTGTCGCCCGCCCCGGGCGCCACCAGCGCGCCGTACGGCGTCCGGCCGGCCGCCTCGGCCGGCTTCAGCACCGAGGGGAGGGCGATGTCCCGGCCGGCGACCTCGCCGACCAGGTCGGTCAGGTAGGTGTCGCGCGAGGGGTCGAAGTAGCCGGTGCCCGAGGCGTCGGAGCGGTCGGTGACCAGGCCGCGGCTGCGGCCCAGCAGCCGGCCGGTCAGCCAGTCGTGCGGCAGGGCGACCTCGGCGGTGCGCGCGAGGTTGTCCGGCTCGTGCGCGGCGACCCACGCCAGCTTGCTGACGGTGATCGCGGCCAGCGGTACGACGCCGGTCTGCCGCGCCCACCAGTCGGCGCCCTTGTCCTCCACCAGGCGGGTGGCCTGGGGGGCGCTGCGCACGTCGTTCCAGAGCAGCGCCGGGCGCACCGGCTCGCCGTCCGCGTCGAGGGTGACCAGGCCGTGCTGCTGGCCGGCGACCGAGACGGCGGCGCAGCGCTCGAGGGTGTCGCCGGCTGCCTCGTCCAGCGCCGCGCCCCATGCCCGCGGGTCGACCTCGGTGCCGTCCGGATGGGGTGCGGACCGGGTCGAGAGCGTCTCCCCGGTGGCGGCGTCGATCGCCACCACCTTGCAGGACTGGGTGGAGGAGTCGATGCCGACGACGACGTCAGATGCCATGCCGCACACGGTATGCCGTGCGCGCGTCCACGTCGCCCCGCTCGGTCGTTGTCCTGGTGCGGCAGGGCCCGGTGCGCCGTGGCGGACCGGGCCCTGCTCGCGTCGTACGGGCTGCTAGGCGAGGCCGAGGCGCGCCTTGAGCCCGTCCAGCTCGGTCCAGAGTGCGGTCGGCAGGGTCTCGCCGAACTTCTCGAACCACTCCTGGATCTGCGGGAGCTCGGCCGCCCACTCCTCGGGGGACACCTCGAGCGCGGCCCGGATCTGCTCGGGGGTCAGGTCGAGGCCGTCCGTGTCGAGCGACTCCGGAGTCGGCACGTGGCCGATGGGGGTCTCGACCGCGGCGGCACGGCCCTCGATGCGCTCGATGACCCACTTGAGCACGCGCGAGTTCTCGCCGAAGCCCGGCCACAGGAAGCCGCCGTCGGCGTCGCGGCGGAACCAGTTGACGTAGAAGATCTTCGGCAGCTTGGTGGCGTCGGCGGTCTTGCCCACGGTGACCCAGTGGTTGAGGTAGTCGCCGGCGTCGTAGCCGATGAACGGCAGCATCGCCATCGGGTCGCGGCGCACGACGCCGACCTGGCCGGTGGCCGCGGCCGTCGTCTCCGAGGAGAGCGTCGCGCCCATGAACGTCCCGTGGACCCAGTCGCGGGACTCGGTCACCAGCGGGATCGTGGTCTTGCGGCGGCCGCCGAAGAGGATGGCCGAGATCGGGACCCCCTGCGGGTCGTCGTACTCGGGCGCGAGGATCGGGCACTGCTCGATGGGGGTGCAGTAGCGGCTGTTGGGGTGGCTGGACAGGACGCCGTTCCGGCCGTCCTCGGGGGTCCAGGGGTTGCCCTTCCAGTCGGTGGCGTGGGCCGGCTCGTTCTCCAGTCCCTCCCACCAGATGTCGCCGTCCTCGGTCAGGGCGACGTTGGTGAAGACCGAGTTGCCCTTCTCGATGGTGCGCATGGCGTTGGGGTTGGTCTTCTCGTTGGTGCCGGGCGCGACGCCGAAGAAGCCGAACTCGGGGTTGACGGCGTACAGGCGGCCGTCGGCACCGAACCTCATCCAGGCGATGTCGTCGCCGAGGGTCTGCACCTCCCAGCCGGGGACGGTGGGGGCGAGCATGGCCAGGTTGGTCTTGCCGCACGCGCTGGGGAAGGCGGCCGCCACGTAGTACGACTGCTTCTCGGGGTTGGTCAGCTTGAGGATGAGCATGTGCTCGGCGAGCCAGCCCTCGTCGCGGGCGATGGCGGAGGCGATGCGCAGCGAGTAGCACTTCTTGCCCAGCAGGGCGTTGCCGCCGTAGCCCGAGCCGTAGGACCAGATCATCCGCTCCTCGGGGAACTGGACGATGTACTTGGTGTCGTTGCACGGCCAGGGCACGTCCTGCTGGCCCGGGGCGAGCGGGGCGCCGACCGAGTGCAGCGCCGGGACGAAGAAGGCGTCGAGCTCCTCCATCCGGCGCAGGATCTTCGTGCCGCAGCGGGCCATGACGCGCATCGAGGCCACGACGTACGCCGAGTCCGTGATCTCCACGCCGAACATCGGCTGCTCGGCGTCGAGGGGGCCCATGACGAAGGGGATGACGTACATCGTCCGACCCGTCATGCATCCCGCGTAGAGGTCGCGCATGACGGCCTTCATCTCCTGCGGGGCCATCCAGTTGTTGGTCGGACCGGCGTCCTTCTCCTCGATCGAGCAGATGAAGGTGCGGTCCTCGACCCGGGCGACGTCGCTGGGGTCGGAGGCGCAGTGGAAGGAGTTGGGCTTGAGGTCGTCGTTGAGCCGCGTGAACGTGCCGGCGGCGACGAGCTCGTCGGTCAGGCGGGTCCACTCCTGCTCGGAGCCGGTGATCCAGCTGATGCGGTCGGGGGTGGTCAAGGCGGCGATCTCGGTCACCCAGGCGGCGAGCCGGGTGTGGGTCGTGCCGCCGTCGGTGGCGACGTCGGTCCCGGTCGAGGTGTGGGTGGGGTCTGCTGTCGTCGTCATCGGTCGGCCATCCCTTTCGCGGCCCCGTCCCGGCGGCCCACGTCCGTAGCTGTGCGCGCCCAGCGGCCCCGCGTCGACCGGGTGTCCACATGCTGAACGCGTGTTGGTGGGCGCCAACGTACGCCCGGCGCGGCGGGTGCGACACCGGCAATTTGCCGGTCGTTGGTGAGTCGGCTCACAAATTCAGTGGTACTTGTCGGGTTTCCGCGAGAGCCGTCCCGAAGCGGACACCACCCACGGGAAGCCAACAGAACCGCACAGAGATCAGACGTCTGACGTTCTGGTGTCTGGCGGCATTGGGCAGGGTCTGGCGTGGCGGTACCTGGGTGGGGCCGCGGCCGCGGGACGGGCGCGGGGCGCAGGAGCCGATTTCCGGGTGAGGCCACCTGTCCGGTAGCCTCTGCATCGTTGCGCACGGTACGCCGGGCGCGGCACTGCGCCCGTAGCTCAACGGATAGAGCATCTGACTACGGATCAGAAGGTTAGGGGTTCGAATCCCTTCGGGCGCGCGTTGTTGGTTGAGACAACATGGCAGGTCAGAGCCCCGGATCGTCCACACGGTCCGGGGCTCTGGCGTTGCCCCGATGACACGTGGACCTCCGACGTTCGGAGCCTGCGTTCCGCACCCAGCTTGCCAGCCAGGTCTCGGAGGTGCCGAACCTCCCGGCGACTTCCAGGATCGACTGATCGCTCTTTCAGGCGACCGCGTCGCATCACGGCGGAACTCTTCGGGATACGGCGTGGGCATGATCCTGATCGCGTACCTGTGAAGGCGACCTCGTCCTCACAGGTGTAAGGACCCAACTGAACTCAGGGCAGACCCCTGTCAGTCTGTTGGCGTCCCGACGCTCCTAGGGTGTGTGGATGGACGCCGACATCAACTTCTACTTCGACCCTGTCTGCCCGTTCGCCTGGATGACCAGCAAGTGGGTGCGGCAGGTACAGTCCCAGCGCGACTACACCGTGGACTGGCGGTTCATCTCGTTGCGCCTGATCAACGCCGAGGTTGACTACGACGCGCATTTCCCACCCGAGTACGAAGCCGGCCATACCGCCGGGCTCCGGCTCCTGCGGGTGGCTGCCCGGGCACGAGCCGAGCACGGACGCGAGGCGATGGCGCCGTTGTACGCCGCGTTCGGGGCCCACATCTTTGACACCGCTCCGGACTCCGACGAGCCGCGCAGCGAGGGCGAGATGCGTGAGCGCCGCGGGACGCGTGAGTTCGCCGAGCCCATCCTCGCCGAGGCCGGTCTGCCGCTCGAGCTGGCGGACGCTCTCGACGACGAGTCCTGGGACCTTGAGATCCGGCAGGAGACCGACGAGGCGCTGGCGCTGACGGGCAAGGACGTGGGCACGCCCATCATCCACTTCGAGCCACCCGCCGGTGTGGCCTTCTTCGGACCGGTGATCAGCCGGCTGCCACGCGAGGACTCAGCCGCGGAGTTGTGGGACCACGTGGTCGGGCTGGCCCGTTTCCCGGGTTTCGCCGAGCTCAAGCGCAGCCTGCGCGAGCAGCCACAGCTGGCCGCGCTCGGAGGTGACGCCGATACGGTCGGAAAGCAGGAGGACTGGCACGGCGGCAGTCGACGGCAAAAGAAGTGACGCCAGCTGAGGGTGGAGGCATGAGCCAGACGAGCATCCGCAGTCACCAGGAGACCGTCACGGTCGAGGCATCGGCCGAGAAGCTCTACGACCTGGTCTCCGACATCACCCGCACCGGCGAGTGGAGCCCGATTTGTACGTCGTGCTGGTGGGACGACGAGGTCGAGGCCGGTCAGGTCGGTGCCTGGTTCACCGGGCGCAACGTGCTCCCGAACCGAACCTGGGAGACCCGGTCGGAGGTCGTAGCGGCCGATCGTGGTCGCGAGTTCGCCTGGGTGGTCGGTGGCAGCTTCGTCCGTTGGGGGTTCACCCTCGCTCCAGTGGGGATGGGGACGGCCCTCACCGAGTCATGGGAGTTCCTACCGGGCGGGATCGCCATGTTTGAGGAGAAGTTCGGCGACGACGCGCGCGTTCAGATCGCCGACCGCACGCAGCAGGCCCTCGGCAGCATCCCCAAGACCCTCCGGGCGATCAAGCGGATCGCCGAGTCCTCCACCGACGCAGGTGAGGCGGCTGAGTCATGACCCGACTGCTCGGTGAGGTCGACGTACCCGCGCCGACCGGCGACCGGTAGTTCGAGGACTACTTGCCCGTAGTCGTCTTCGAGTTCGGTCACGCAAGCATTGGTGAGACGCGCGCCGACTCACGTGGTGCACGCGGTCCTTTCGCTCCGAAAGCGGAGGGCAGCCGCGGCGCTCTTGGCGTCGCCGTACGCGTCCTGTGGAGGTCCTGGAGGGCCGTTGGCTCCCGACGTACCGGGTGTGCCATCCGTGGAGCGACCGGTCGTCTGGAGCGGCCGCTTCACAGCGTCTAAGTTGGTTGCTTGTGCTCGTCCCGCTCATGCGGGAGACGCCGGTGAGCACAGCGCTTCGGGTCCGCTAACTACGGATCAGAAGGTTAGGGGTTCGAATCCCTTCGGGCGCGCGTTGTTGGTTGAGACAACATTGCAGGTCAGAGCCCCGGATCGTCCACACGGTCCGGGGCTCTTTCGTTGGCCCGGGTCGGTGATGTCCCATCCGGTGGTGTAACTGCCGGTCTGGTTCTCAGGGTGTGAAGAGGGCCATCGTGTGGGGCCGGCTGTCCGCGCTGACGCCCGTGGCCACGACCACGGCCTGGGACACCACCCGCGACCCGGTGCCGTTTGCGGGCACCACCGACGCGGGCCTTGCAGTACGTCGCGCCCAGGAACACGTATGGGAGGCCGTGAGGTCCTGGGGTCCGCCGTGGGCGATTCCGAGGACGGCGCGTTCTGGACCCCGTTCCTGCGCAGCCTGAAGGCCCGCGGACGGGGCGGAACCAAGCTGGTGATCTCCGACGACGCCCACGCCGGGCTGAAGGCCGTGATCGCCGCGGTCATGCTTGGCGCCGCCTGGCAAAGATCATCCGTCAACATCGGTGGTGGCTGGATGGTCCCGCTGGTCCACCTCCGCCGCCGGGAGAGGACCTTGGCAACGTGTGCCCAAGGGGGCGCGCACTGCGGAGCCGACGAACAGCCGCAACTGCTGCCGGGCCCGCGCTGGGACAGCCGGCTCGGCACGATCGAGCTCGACATTTGGTGACCGCGTGGTCGACGAGCCGGGGGAATCCCTACTTGAAGGGGACGGTGACTGAACCTGGCGATCGTTGGTATACCGCAAAGAAGTCACGGTCGTCGGGGACGAGGTAGCGGGTGTCCGACTGCATCGGGTTGGGTCCGACCTGGGTCGGGTCGAGACCATGGAGGTGGCTGTAGGTGATGAACGTGTGCCATTCAGGGTTGATGTCGAACTCCATAGCCCGCACTGCACCGAGATGCTGGAAGATCTTCGCAAGGGTGATTACCGTCTGGCCGGGGGCGGCGACGTAGATGAGATTGCCGCGTCGGTCGATGCCAACGCCGGTACGCCAGACGCGGG
Organism: uncultured Actinomycetota bacterium; assembly: GCA_963696105.1. GTDB lineage: Bacteria > Actinomycetota > Actinomycetes > Actinomycetales > Dermatophilaceae > CAVRTM01. The sequence continues at coordinate 867,505 of CAVOIP010000005.1, read as the reverse complement.
TGACCCCGCCGAGCGTGTACCCCCACCGCGGGCTGTTCGGGTCCGCGTTCAACGCGGGGTTGGTGCGGCCGTTCTCTACGATCGGCGCCAGGCTCTGGCGGGCCCACGCCACGTCCGCCCCGGTGTTCGGCCCGCCGGTCCAGTTCACGATGTCGAGGTGACCGTCGCGATAGCCCACGAGCGTGGCGTTGCCGCGCTTCAGCGGCTCGTTCAAGAGGCCGTTGTCGCTCGAGCCGTTGAGGCCGTCCACGTAGGTGAAGCCGCCGTTGAAGGCGGCAAGCAGCCGGGAACGCTGGGAGTTCGGGACCATCATCGGCCCGCGCACGGCCGCGTGCGGCGGCTCGTAACGGCCCGGGTAATAGCCGATCGCGGTGCGCGTGTGGTCGAACCAGCCGACGTACGCGACGATGCTCGGATAGTCGAGCTCGGGGCGATAGGTCGTCACCAGCACCGGCTGGCCTTTGTCGATCGGCGGGCCGGTGGGCGTCCAGATGCCCTCACCGGCTAGCGGGTGCGGGAAGATCGGCTTGATCGGCCTCGGCCATGCCATGGCCTCTGCAGGCGACGTTGTGGACCCGGGGCGGCTGACTTGACGGCTGGCGCAGCCCGACCGCCGGCAGGCTCGTCAGCGACAGGCCGCCCTTCTTGGGCGCCGTCCAGCTGTAGTACCGGTGCTCCACCTCGTCGACCAGCGGGTTGCCGAAAGGCACCTCGGATCTGACCCACTCGACGCTGCGCACGCCAAGAGACATGCTCGTCGGCTGCAGCATCCACGTCGCATACGACACAGCCGCCCACAACAGCAGAGCCAGGAAGGGCGCGGCCGTCAGGAGGCGTCGACGTCGTCGCCTCCTGACGGCCGCAGGGTCGCGCAACTGCTGTCGGCCGTACCTTCCCCTCGCGAGGGGCGCTGCGACGGGCGGTGAGTCAGCCGCTTCGCGTGGCACGCCCGGACCAGGACCGGAGCCAGGTCGTTGCGGATCAGTCATCCCGGGTGCCCGCCATCTGTTCATCCCTCCAGATGAAGCCCCGGCCAGGTGGTGTAACTCGTTCCGGGTGATGCTCTGTGGTGATGCGAACTATATGCACTGCGGGGCCCGGTGGTGCCGGTTATCTCCGATGGGCTGGTTGGTCGCGGTGATGCCGGTGGCTGGCGTGTGAGCTGGGCCATGGGCTCGCCGGCCGCGGCCCGGTTGCGGCTCGAGGCAAGAGCAATTCGCCGGAACGGCGCCAACGCCACGGCCCGTCGCTGTCTTGAACAGCTCCGTCCACGTGACCGTGGAGAGCGGGTGGAATAACGAGGATCGGTATCGAACAGCGCCCGACCGGACTGACCGCCCGATGGACGAGCCGACCTCCGCTACGTCGAGGACCGCCACCTCCTGGAGGAAGGGGCGGCTCGCGCGGCCAGACTGCCCTCGGCGGGACCGTCGGCGGTCGCGGCGAGCTCAGGTGGTCGTGGTGGCGGTCGCGAGCTTGGAGCGCACGAGCACCAGCGGCGCCTCTGGGTTCTCCGGTTGTGGTAGGGCCCCGAGGCGGAAGTCGGCGATGGCGCCGGGCCGGAAGATGAGGCAGTGCGTCGAGCCGCCGAACTGGAAGTGCCCGAGCTCGTCGCCCTTCGCGACGTGGTGCCCTGGGGTGATCTCCGGGGCGATCAGGCAGGAGGAGACCTCGACCATGCCGACGGGCACGAACGCGACCAGCCCGATCGCGGGGTTGTCGGCCTCGATCAGGATGATCGCCCGCGTGGCGACGTGCGCCAGGTAGCCCTGTGAATGGGTGGGCTCCACGGCGGCCGCGCCCTCGGAGTCGGCCTCGGAGTAGTACGTGCCGTCCTGCACGAACGCGCGCACGATCGTGCCGGCCACGGGGGCGTGCCAGCGGTGGTAGTTGGTGGCGCTGAGGAAGGCCTGGTACACCGTTCCGCCGACGAACTGGTCGGCCGACTCGTCGTTCGCCAGCATGTCCTCCAGCGAGTACGGCTGGGACTTGAGCCAGAAGCGGTCCTGGCGCTGGACGTCGGCCTTGATGCTGTACGGCGTCGACTCGCAGGCGCTGACGATGACCGAGTCGTCGTCGGGGTCCGCCACCGGGCGCGCGTCCTCGTGGAACCGCCGGGTGAAGAAGTCGTTCCACGAGGTGAAGCCCCAGTGCGGGTCCGCGGGGTCGGCCTGAATCATCCGGTCCGGATGAGCCGCACGAGGCTTGGCCGTGCCTTGATCGATAGATGTCCTACGCCGGAACCGCGCGTCGCGGGTGGGCAAGGCCGATCTGGAGGCTCCCGCCCCCCGGGGACGGGTCAACAGCGATGACGTGCCCGGGCAGGGCAGACGGCGCGGCGGCGAGAGGAGGCGAGGGCGAACAGATCTCCGGGGACGGCCGAAGCCCGAGCGTCGGCTCGACGCCCTGGATCGAACGATGACGACCTGCCCCGAGTGCCCTGGATCCGGCAGCAGCTCAGGGCGCCCGGCAGACGTCGCCACCTGAGAAGAGGACTCCCATGAAGTACATGATCAGCTGGTTCGAACGCCCGCAAGGTTCCCCCGCGGAGTACGAGGAGGCCCAGAAGCGCATCCTGGAAGTGTTCGGTCAATGGGAGGCGCCCGCAGATTTCAAGATCGAAGTCTTCGTCGTACGCGTCGGCGAGTGGGGCGGCCACATGCTGGTGGAGTGCGATGACCCGCTGACTGTCCACAAGTTCTGCTCCATGTTGCCTGCGTTCGTCATGGAAGCGCGCCCCGTCATCACGGTCGAGGAGGCGGTGCGGGGCGAGCTCGAGGTCATCGCGTGGCGCGATGGGCTGAAGGCCGGGTGAGATCCTCGGCGACCCGGCTCCCGAGGCGCCTTTGGGCCGCCTCGGTGGCCGGGTTGACCGTCATGCGGCTCGGATGACCCAGGACGGCACCCACGTCGGTGGCGCCTTGCCCACGCAGTGAAATACCGGGGTACAGAGCGTAGGGTCGCCGTATGGCCTCGAACGGCCCGAGTGGCCTGGAATGGCGCGGCCACCAGCTGCTGATCCACTGCAGCGAGCAGGAACGTCGCACGGCGGTGACGGCGTGGGCGAACCGCGGGCTGCACCTGGGCGAGAAGGTCGTCTACATCGAGGCGCAGGACGAGGCTCCTGCACGGGCGCTTCTCGGCCTGATGGATGCCCAGCGGGCCCACGTCGACGACGCGGTCGTGCGCGGTCAGCTCGAGGTGGTGGGAGCCGACCGCGACGTGTTCTCCCCCCAGGGTCTGGCCGACGTCGTGGACCGGGCGCTGCACCAGGGCTACCCCCACGTGCGCATCTCCGGGGAGGCCGCGACCGCCCAAGCCGTGGTCCCGGCACGGTCCCAGGAGGAGCTCGAGCGGGCCACGGACCTCCTGTGCCACACGCGGCCGGTCTCGGTGATGTGCCAGTACCCCGAGGAGCTGGTAGGCGAGGCCCTCGCCGTCGTGTCCGGGATGCACCGTGACGGGATCAGGCAGTCGCTCTTCGGTACGGCGCGCCGCCCTGGCGGAGTCGTGGTCGCCGGAGAGGTCGACATCTCCAACCACGAGGTCCTGCGCTCGGCGCTGCGGGCAGCATCTGCCGACGGGGACTTCTTCGTGGTGGACCTGTCCGCACTGACGTTCCTCGACCTCAGCGGCGCCCGCGCGATCCTGGCGGGCACGACGGTCCACCGACGCAACGGCGGCCGGGTCCGGCTCAGCGGCGCGGCGCCACAGGTCCAGCTGGTGCTACAGGTGTGCGGCGTGGCGGACGTGGAGGGGCTGGAGGTGGGTGGCTCGTGACCATCTCCGTCGGCGAGTGCCGCAGCCCGGGCGGCTTCAGCCACGATCTGCTGCTCCACGACGGCGAGAGCGCAGTGGTCCCGGGGACCCTGGCCTTCGTCCAGGAGGGCCTCGCCTCCGGCGGCGAGGTCCTGGTGCACGGCACCGAGGACCGGGTCGCGATGCTCCTCGAGATCCTGGGTACCCACCCCCGGCTCACCTACGGCCTGGACCGGGACCTCTACCAGTCGCCCATGGCGACGCTCTTCCGCTACCAGCGGGCGCTCATGGACAGCCGCGAACCTGCGGGGCTGTGGGCGACCGGCACCGTTCCCGTGCACGGCGACGGCGAGACGCAGGCCGCCTGGGCCCGGTATGAGTCGCTGGTGGACGAGGCGCTGAGCCCGTACACCTTCCACGGCCTGTGCACGTACGACACCCGGGCACTGCCCGAGCACGTCATCAGGGCGGCCAAGGCGACGCACGCCCACGTCGACGTACAGGGACGGCCGTCTCCGAGCGCCACCTACCAGCAGCCGGCCGCCTTCCTGGCCGACCCGCTGGCCCGTGCTCCTGAACCTCCCGCCGTCGAGCCCACCCTGTCGCTGCAGGTGACCTGCCCCCGGGACCTGCGGCGGGCGCGGAACGAGCTCCGGCGGGGCATCGGGATCAGCGGCGTGGACGCGAAGGCCGCGCAGGACCTCGTGACGGCGACCAACGAGGTGTTGAGCAACGCCCTGCAGCATGGCGCACCGCCCGTCCGTCTCGAGCTGTGGGCGGCGCCCTTCCAGCTCACGTGTCGCGTGACCGACCACGGCCCCGGCCTGTCCGACCGGCTCCGTGGCTACCAGCACGCCTGTGTACCCGGCCCGATGGGGCTCTGGGTCGCCCGCCAGCTGTGCGCGGAGCTGGTCATCGGCGACCGGCCCGGTGGAGGCTGCAGCGTCGTACTGATCACGCCCTGACGGGCCTGCCAGCGGCCCGGAGTAGCCGCTCACGGTTCACGTGGCTGCAGCCGGCCGGGATGCCGTTGGCCACCTCGTCACCCGCAGCTCGGCCATCTGCGCGGCGGATCCGAGCCGTGCACGACCACGGCATGCTGGTTCGTGCGGCCCTGCCGGCGACAGCGTCGCGCTGGTCAACGAGTCGCTCGCAGGCTGGAGGTGTCCCGTGAACTTCGCGGTGCTGGCAGTCGTCGTCCTGGCCGGTCTCGTCGGGCCGCTCCTGGCCTATCCCCGCGGCTGGCACGTGCCGGTGGTCCTGGGGGAGCTGCTCATGGGGATCCTCCTGGGGACGACCGGGGTGGGGTACCTGGACGCCTCCGACCCCACGTTCACGTTCCTGGCCGAGGTCGGCTTCGGGCTGGTGATGTTCCTCGCCGGCGCCCACGTGCCCGTTCTCGATGTCGACCTGCGGCGGAGCCTGGGCCGCGGGATCGCCCGCGTCGCGCTGGTGGGGGCGGGGTCGGCCGTTCTGGGGGTCGTGCTCGCCGCGGTCTTCGGAACAGGAAACGCCGCCTTGTATGCCGTGCTGATGGCGTCGTCCTCAGCCCTGCTGATCCTGCCCATCATCAGCTCGCTGGACCTGGGCGGCCCGCAGGTGCTGGCGCTGCTTCCCCAGGTCGCGATCGCCGACGCCGCCTGCATCGTCGCGCTTCCGCTGGTCATCGACCCGGTGCATGTCGGCCGGGCGGCGCTGGGGGCGCTCGCCGTCATCCTGATCGGCGGCGCACTCTTCGCCGTGCTGCTGGTCCTGGAGAGGAAGGGCTATCGCCGCCGGCTGCACGAGGCGTCGGAGGAGCGGAACTTCGCCCTCGAGCTGCGCATCAGCCTGTTGATGCTGTTCCTGCTCGCGGCCGTCGCCACCTGGTCACGGGTGTCCGTCATGCTGGCGGGCTTCGCCTTCGGGCTCGCGGTGGGGGCCATCGGACAGCCACGGAAGCGACTCGCCCGCCAGCTGTTCGGGTTGACCGAGGGGTTTCTGGGTCCGCTGTTCTTCGTCTGGCTGGGGGCGTCCCTGAACCTCTCCGCGCTCGCGGCGCGGCCCTCGCTGATCCTGCTGGGTCTGCTGCTGGGGCTAGGGGCGGTGCTCAGCCACTGGCTGGCCAGCCTCACCGGACAACCGCTGAGCCTGAGCATGCTGGCGGCCGCGCAGCTCGGTGTCCCCGTCGCAGCAGCGACCGTGGGCACGACGCTGCACGTGCTGGTGCCGGGGGAGGCGGCGGCCCTGATCCTGGGCGCGCTGGTCACCATCGTCGTGGCGACGGTTGCAGGCGGCGCGGCCGCCCGGCGCCAACGCGTCGGTGCCCGCCCTGCTGCGGGACCAGCGGATCCCGACCTGCCCGAGGCCCGCGCACCGTAAGTCACCGGACGGCTGGGGCGATCTCGCGTCCGGCGTCCGGCGTCCGGCGTCCGGCGGCCGTCGGCCCCGGCCTCGCCCGCGTCGAGTCCCGCCCCACACGTGCCGATTTACTTCGATTTGCCTACGGCTGATCCGGTCCGGCCGTATCTTGTTGCTGACAAGCCGGCTTGCCTTGGTGCGTGTCTTTCCTTGTCCAGTGCGGCGGCCTCTGATCTATCGGTGGCCCCGGATGCACGTCTCTGCTCGACACGGTCGCCTTCTCGGTGGACCGGATCCTCACCCCCGAAGGGAAACCCGTGCTCCACCCGGACAATCCTGACACCCCCACCGCCTTCGCCACGCGAGCTCGGCACCTCGCGTCGCTGTGCGTCCTCACCCTCACCGTCGGTGCCGGCGGTGTCGCCCTGGCCGCCTCTCCGGCCATCGCGTCGACTGCGAGCAGCCACACGGCGGCCGCCGCCATCCCGTCGGCTCCGGTCCGCGTCACGGCCAGCCAGACCGGCGTTGGTCAGGTCACCGTCCGGTGGAGCGCCCCGACGAGCGCAGGCTCCTCGGCGATCAAGGGCTACGTCGTGGGCTTCAACGCCACCGAGCGCGGCTTCGCCGAGCCGGTCTCCCCGACGGTGCGCAGCGACGTGTTCAAGACCCTGGACAACGGCCCGTACACCTTCTTCGTCATGGCGGAGAACGCTGCGGGCACAGGCGCAGGCGTGTCCGTGCCCGTCACGGTGACCGGCCTGAAGACGCCGACACAGACCGTCTCCCGGACGACGCTCACGGCCGGCGACACGATGACGGTGTCCGGTCTGGGATCCCCCGGCGCGCGGCTCACCCTCGACCGCGCCCTGCCGGGCCAGCCGTTCCGGCCGCTCGTCACCGTCACCGTCGACAGCCGCGGCCACTACGCCCGTACCGTGACCGTGGCCTCCACCGCCACCTACCGGACCCGCGGCGTGACCGGCCTCGTCAGCCACGCCAACAAGGTTGTTGCCCGGGACCGCATGACCTTCGGTGCGGCTCGCAGCGCGTTCCGCACGTACACGCTCTCCGGCAAGGTCTACCCCGCCCGGAAGGGGCAGCGGGTCAAGCTCTCCTACCTCAACGGTGGCGGCTACGCGCCGTTGGCGAGCGTCTCCACCGACCAGTACGGCCGGTGGTCCTACAAGCACGCGTACAACTTCACGAAGACCTACACCTTCAAGGCGGTCTCGGTGGCGACGACCGTCAATGCCTCGAACGCCGTGACGCTGAAGGTCGCCGTCAAGTAGACGACCCCCACCGCAGCGCGGCCCAGCCCCACCGGTCCAGGGGGCTGGGCCGCCCTCGTTCGTGGCAGGCTGGGCCGGGCGAGCCCCACCGCGGAGCCCGACGCCCCGCACCGCGGAAGGCGGCAGGAGGAGTGATGGCCGTGCCTGGTCAGGACATCAGCGAGGTCGCCGACGGAGTGTTCCTGGTCCGCGGCAGCCAGGTGAACTGGTACCTGCTCCGCGAGGGCCGTGCGGTGACGCTGGTCGACTCCGGGTACCCGGCAGACACCGGCCGCGTCGAGGCCTCCGTGCGGCACGTCGGCGCCCGCCCCGAGGACATCGTCGCCGTCCTCGTCACCCACGCGCACACCGACCACATCGGCGGCGCCAACCACCTCCACGACCGGTACGGCACCCCGATGCTCCTGCACCCGGTCGAGGTTCCCCACGCGCAGCGGCAGTACCTCGAACAGATCAGCCTGGGCGCCGTCATCGTCCGTGCCTGGCGGCCCCGGGTGCTGCGCTGGGCCAGGCATGCCATCGCCGCCGGTGGCACCGCCGATGTGGCTTCACCCCATGCGCAGCCGCTGCCCCCGGCCGGCGTGGACGGGGCCCTCGACCTGCCTGGACGGCCCGTGCCCGTGTTCACGCCCGGGCACACCAGCGGGCACACCGCCTACCTGCTGCCCCGCGCCGGAGCCGTCCTGACCGGTGACGCTCTGGTGACCTCCCACCCGACCAGGGCCACGCCGCACGGCCCGCAGCTGATCGCGCCCTACTTCCAGCACGACGAAGCGCGCGCCCGGGCCTCGCGGGACGCGCTGGCGACCCTGCCCGCTCGGCTCGTCCTGCCCGGGCACGGCGAGCCATGGGAAGGGGACCTGGCCCCCGCCGTCGCCGCGGCACGCGCCTGAGCAGCCAGCGCCCTCGTCGTGCAGCCTGTCCCGACGCTGTTCAGGCCACGTCAGCGGCGGACTCTGCGACACGGTCCGGCGCGTCCGGGGTGGCGGCGCCCAGCAGCCAGTCCACCACCCGCTCGGTGGCCAGCCCGTCCTCCAGGTGGCAGAACCGGCTGCGGAACCGTGCGTACGACGCGTCGTGCCGGCGCTGCACCGCGTCCAGGTCGGCGATCGCCTCCACGAGCTGGCCGGTGGTGCGCACCAGCGGTCCGGGACCGTCCGCCTCGATGTCGAAGTAGAAGCCGCGGAGCGCGTCCCGGTAGTGCTCGAGGTCGTAGGTGTAGAAGAGCATCGGCTTGCCGGTGATCGCGAAGTCGAACATCGTCGAGGAGTAGTCGGTGACCATGACGTCGGCCGCGAGGTACAGGTCGCTGATGTCGGGGTGGAAGGACACGTCGTGCACTCCGGGCCGGTCCACCGGCCCGAGCCGACCGGAGACCATGTAGTGCAGGCGCAGCAGCAGGACGTGGTCGTCGCCGAGGCGGTCGGTGAACTGGTCCAGGTCCAGCTGCAACGCGAAGTCCTGCTTGCCGGCTGCGTCGACGACGTCGTCGCGCCACGTGGGGGCGTAGAGGACGACGGTCTTGTCCTCGGGGATGCCGAGACCGCGGCGGACGCGGGCGCGGGTCTCCGCGCTGTGCGGGCCGCTGAGGGAGTCGTTGCGGGGGTACCCCGTCTCGAGGACGGGGCCGCGGAAGTCGAACGCTCCCCGCAACGGCTGTGTGCTGGCGGCATTCGGCGACAGCAGGTGGTCCCACCGACGTACGTCCTGGGTGAGGTAGTCCAACCGCCCCGGCGGCGCCCACAGGACGTCGAAGTGGATGTGCTTCAGCGGCGTCCCGTGCCAGGTCTGCAGGTACACCGTCCCCGGCGACTTGTCCCAGTCCATCTCGATGTGCGTGTTGGAGATGACCACGTCGGCCGACTCGAGCGCCTGCCGGGCGGCCGGACCGCCGAACGGCACCGTGTCGACGTCGCCGGGGAAGGCGAACTGGTGCTGGGGATCGGCCAGCCAGAGGTGCTCGACCGCGTCACCGCGCCTCGCCAAGGCCTCGTAGAGGGCGCGAGGGTTGTCGCTGTACCGGCCAGCGAAGCTGTTGTACACGACCCTCACGGGCACCTCCAGCGAAGCTCGACGAAAACGGCTGTCGGGCGGTACCCCTGTGGCGCTGCTGTGAAACCGCTGTGGTGTGCCTGACGGCGTTCGAGAGCTGTCCCGGACCGCAGGAGAGCACCCACAGGTCGTCAGGGCCGACCGCCGGGCACACGGCGCTCAGGAGACGTGGCGCATGGACCCCGGCGGGGCGGCGACCGACTCCCGGTCCACGAACGTGGTGGGCAGGCGCTGGTGGACCGGTCGCTTCTGCTCGCCGTTGACCCGCGCCAGCAGGAGCTCGCAGGCCGCCACCCCGATCTCGTAGACGGGCTGGGCCACCACCGACAGCGGAGGGGAGACCACCTCGGCCCACTCGGCGTCGTCGAACCCGATCAGCGAGACGTCGTCGGGGCAGTGCAGGCCCATGGCGCGGAACGCCTGGAGCGCCCCGAGCGCCAGCACGCTGTCGAAGGCGAAGATGGCCGTCGGCGGCTCGGGCAACATCATCATGGAGCGCGTGGCCACGGCGGCGTCCTCCCGGTGGAAACCGTTGGCACTGAGGTACTCGGGCCTGGGGGACACGCCCGCCGCCAGGAGGGCGTCGCGGTAACCGGCCGCCCGCGCGCCCACGGTGGTGGCGGCCAACCGCTCGACGCCCTTCATCGCCGGCGTGCTGAGGCGGCGACCGACCGAGGCCGGCGTCCCGCCGGTGAGGATGCCGATGCGACGGTGCCCCTGCTCGATCAACCGGGTGGTGGCCGCCTTCGCCGCCTTGCGGTTGTCGATGCCCACGGTGTCGGCAGCCAGGCCCGAGACGCGTCGGTCCAGCAGGACGACCGGGATGCCGGAGGCGATGACCGCCTCGAGGTGGGCGTGGTCCCCGTCGTCGGTCGGGCAGACCACCAGGCCGTCGACCCTGCGCTCGGCCAGGACCGAGACGGCCTTGCGCTCGGTCTCCAGGTCCTCGTCGGTGTTGGACAGGAGGACCTCGTAGCCGTGAGCCCGCGCCGTGTCGGCGACCCCCCGCAGGGCCCGGTGGAAGAACGAGTTCTCGATGTCGGACAGCACCACGCCGAGCGTCTGTGTCGACCCGGTGATCATGCTGCGCGCCAGGCTGTTGGCGCGGTAGCCCATCTCCTCGGCGACCGCGAGGACCCGGTCACGGGTCTCGGCCCTGACCGACCCGTATCCACCCAGCGCCCGCGCGGCGGTGGCCGTCGACACCCCGGCTTGGCGAGCCACGTCCGGGATGGTGGCGATGCCCCTCCGGTCGACCGAGTTGCGCATGGAGTCTCCTTCGTCTGAGGAACCGTATCGCCTGCCGTGCGGGGCCCCGAGGGCTGTCGGCGGCGGTTGCACCGCCTTGGACACAAGTTTGTCGCCGGTACCCCTTGACACCTGAAGCCACACCTTGAGAACGTTCTCACGTTGGTACTGAGAACGTTATCACCGAAGACATTGGAGCGAGCATGTCGGAAACCCTCCCCCTGAAGCCGATCGACGCGGACACCGTGGAGAAGCTGCGCGCGACGACCCAGGAGCGCCCTGCCATCGCGGCCGTGGTCAGCAAGGTCGTCGAAGCGGGCCTGAAGAACGTGTTCTTCGTCGGGGCCGGCGGTTCGCTGATCTGCAGCTACCCCGCGCACTACCTGCTGCAGGCCAAGGCGCCGTTCCCGGCCTTCCAGCTGCAGAGCGACGAGCTCAACTGCGCCACGCCGGCGCTGATGGGGCCCGGCTCCCTGGTGGTCCTGGCCTCCTACACCGGCACGACGAAGGAGACCGTCGCGGCGGCGAAGACGGCGAAGGCCACCGGCGCGACGGTCATCGCCGCGGCCAAGGCGGGCAGCCCGCTGGCCGAGGCCGCGGACGCCTCCTTCACCGGCAAGAGTGACCTGTTCGAGCTGCTCGTCGCCTACGCCCTGCTCGAGGCCGTCGGAGCCGACGTCGACTCCGACCAGGTCGCCGCCGCCCTCGAAGCCCTTCCCGAGGCGGTGCACCACGCCGTCGAGGAGTCCGAGAGCCTCCTGGCCGACGTGGCCCTGACGTTCAAGGACGAGCCCATCACCTACGTGCTCGGCTCGGGCCCGAGCTACAACTGGGCCTACGGCTTTGCGATGTGCTTCCTGCAGGAGATGCAGTGGAAGCACGCTGCAGCCTTCAACACCGGCGAGTTCTTCCAGGGCGCCTTCGAGATGGTGGACGACGACACGGCCGTCCTGCTGTGGCTCGGCGAGGACGCGTCCCGCCCGATGGCCGAGCGGGGCAAGGCGTTCCTGGACACCTACTGCAAGAAGGCCAAGTACGTCGACGTCGCCGACCTGACGCTGCCCGGTATCCCGGCGGCCCTGCGCAAGGACCTGTCCCCGATCGTCGTCGGCGCCCTGGCCAACCGACTGGCTCAGCACTACGAGGCCGTGCGCGGCCACGACCTCGAGACCCGCCGGTACATGTTCAAGGTCGACTACTGACAGGTGCGGTCGGTCCGGCGCACCCCTCCGGCTCGGCACCTCCGCCGCCGGTCGGGTGCGCCGCCCCCGCTCTCGCCTCCACCCTGACGCACGCAAAGGGACTTTCATGCTCAACTTCGACGAACAGCGATTCCTGCGCATCCAGTCCGGCGCCCTGGCCCTCGCCGACGACATCCACGCAACCGTGGGGCAGCTCGTGGCCGACGGCGCCCGGAACATGGTCTTCCTCGGATCTGGAGGCGCCGGCATCCTGATGCACCCCGCCGCACGGCTGCTGCAGACGCGCTCCACCTTCCCCGTGTTCGTGGAGATGCCGGCCGAGCTCGTCGTCACCGGCTCGGTGCACCTCGGCGAAGGGTCGATCGTGGTGATCCCCTCGCTCTCCGGGACCACCTCCGAGAGCGTCGAGGCCCTGGAGTACTGCAAGGCCAGGGGCGCGACCGTCCTCGTGCTGACCGGCCACGCCGACACGCCGCTGGGGCAGCAGGCGGACCACAGCTTCGTGAACTTCGCCGAGGACGACACCTCGTGTGAGTCCTTCTACCTGCAGTCGCTCCTGCTCGCGCTGTCACTGATGCACCACCGTGGCGAGTACGACGGCTATGCAACGGTTCTCAGCGAGCTGGCGACCCTTCCGCCACTGCTGCTGGAGGCGAAGCGGGCCTTCGAGCCGCGGGCAGCCGACCTGGCTGCCCAGCTCAAGGACGAGCCGTACCACATCATCACCGGCGCCGGCTCGACGTGGCCGGAGGCCTTCTACTACGGCATGTGCATCCTCGAGGAGATGCAGTGGATCCGCACCAGGCCGGTGCACGCCTCCGACTTCTTCCACGGCACGCTGGAGCTGGTCGAGGACGGCGTGAGCGTCCTCCTGCTGAAGGGTGAGGACGCGACGCGCGCTCTCGTGGAGCGCGTCGAGAAGTTCGCGCCGAACTACACCGACAAGGTGTGCGTTCTGGACGCGGCGGACCAGGCGCTGCCCGGGATCTCGGACGATGTCCGCGCGCTCGTCTCGCCGGTGCTGCTGGCCACCGTCCTGGAGCGGCTGAGCGCGCACCTGGAGGTCCTGCGTGACCACCCGCTCACCACCCGGCGCTACTACAAGCGCGTCGCGTACTGAGACGGCGGCCACGATGACCAGCGAGAGTCCCATCGAGAGGATGGTGCGGGCGGCGCCCGGCCGGCACGGAGCGGCACCCAGCCTGCTCGCCGTCGGCGACAACGTCGTCGACCGGTACGTGGAGGCCGGGTACATGTACCCCGGCGGCAACGCCGTCAACGTGGCCGTCCATGCGCGCCGCAACGGCGCGACGTCGGCCTACCTCGGCGCGGTCGGCACCGACCGCGCGGGTCAGGTGGTGCTGGCGGCACTCGAGGAGGAGGGCGTCGACACGACGCTCACCCGTCAGGTCGACGGTCCCAACGCGTACGCCGACGTGCGGGTCGTCGACGGCAACCGCGTCTTCGGCGGCGCCGACGTCGGGATCTCCCGGTTCTCACTGGGCCGGGACGACCTGACGGCCGCTGCAGCGTTCGACATCGTGCACACGGGCGAGTGCTCCATGGTCGAGGAGCAGCTCCAGGACCTGGCCGATGCGGCCAGGGTCCTGTCCTTCGACTTCTCGGAGCGGCCGTGGGACTACGTGCAGACCCACGCGCCCAAGGTCGCCGTGGCCATCTGGTCCATGCCCGGCGGAGACCGCGCGGCAGCCGAGGACCGTGCGGCCTGCCTCCGACAGCTCGGCCCCTCCGTCGTGGCGATCACGATGGGCGCCGGCGGTGCGGTGCTGCTGCGCGACGCGGCCATCGCCTACAGCCCGGTCGCTCCGGGAGCGGTCGTGGACACCCTCGGGGCCGGAGATGCCTTCATCGCCCGGCTCCTGGTCGGCCTCGCGTCCGCCGAGGCGTTGGACCCGCTCGTCCGCAACGCGACCCGGTACGCGACGGCGAGCTGCACGTCATACGGCGCCTTCGGGCACCGCACCCCGCTCCACGGCCACGAGGCCGAGATCCATCCCATCCGGAACGGCAGATTGGACCTCCGATGAGCCCTGTAACCCGCACGACCACGTGTCTGGCTGCCGCCCTGGCGACGCTGACGTTCGCCGCCTGCGGCGCCCCGTCCACCGGGGGAGCCACCTCGGCCAAGCCCGCCGACCTCACCACGCCGAAGGAGAAGAGCGGCACCCTGACGGTTGTGACCAAGTTCGCCGACCCCAAGTACGCCCCGTACTTCGTCAGCGTCGCGAAGGCCTACGAGGCCGCCAACCCCGGCGTCAAGGTCGACCTGCAGCAGGTGGGCGACCAGCCGTACAAGGACAAGATCCGGGTGCTGTCGGCATCCAAGCAGCTGCCGGACGTGTACTTCTCCTGGGCCGGCGACTTCGCGAACAAGTTCGTCCGCGCGGGCCTGGCCGCCGACCTGACCTCGGTCATCGGTCCTGACACCGAGTGGGGCAAGAGCTTCTCCCCGGCGGCCCTGAAGGCGTTCTCGACCGGTGGGAAGACCTACGGCGTCCCGATCGACCTGGACGCGAAGTACCTGGCGTACAACAAGACGGCCTTCGCCAAGGCTGGTGTCACCGCGCCGCCGACCAGCCTGCAGGGGCTGCTCGACTCCTGCGGGAAGCTCAAGAGCGCCGGGTACACGCCCATCGCCTTCGGCAACCAGTTCGGCTGGCCGGCGATCCACTACCTGACCCAGCTCAACGCCTACTCCGTCCCGCCGGAGACCCTGGCCAAGGACTACAACCCGTCCACCGGAGCCTTCACCGACCCCGGCTACGTGGAGGCGCTGACCGAGTTCCAGTCCATCGTCAAGACCTGCAGCAACCCCTCCGCCAACGGCCTCGCGCATGAGGCGGCACAGGCCAACTTCCTCAGCGGAAAGGCGGCGATGCACTACCTGGAGTCGGTGGAGTTCTCGGTGCTCACCGAGAAGGGTGGCGCGTCCAAGGAGCTGGCGGACCACTGGGGGTTCTTCCGGTTGCCCGCCGCGGCCGGCAGCAAGGGGGACGCGCAGGCCCTCACCGGCGCGCCTGACGGGTTCATGGTGAACCGGCAGAGCAAGCAGGCCGCCCTGGCCGTGGACTTCCTGAAGTTCATGACGAACAAGGACAACGCACAGAAGATGACGCGCGGACCTCGGCTGGCTCAGCGCGGTCAAGGGTTCGGCCACGGCGCAGAACTCGTTCCCGCAGCTGAGCGCCGCGCTGGCCGACATCGACAAGGCAAGCCAGTTCGCCATCTGGCTGGACACCGTCACCAACGCCGACGTCGCCGGTGCCTACCTCTCGGGGGTGGAGGGAATCATCGACGGGTCCCAGACGCCACAGCAGGTGATGAGCTCTGTGCAGAACGCTGCGCAGAAGGCGAAGAAGCAGGCAGGCTGAGCACCGAGCCCCCGCGACGCCACGGCAGGCCCGCGGCGTCGCGGGGGCCCAGGTACCGCCACGGAGAAAGGCAACCAGGCGTGAACCGAACACTGAACCGCTGGCGCACGTGGGTATGGGTGCTGCCGGCCGTCATCCTCCTCCTCGTGTTCGTCTACTACCCCATCGTGGAGAACATCCGCCTCAGCCTCTTCTCGTGGAGCGCCTTCTCGGCCAAACCCACGTTCGTCGGGCTGGACAACTACCGCACCGCTGCCGGCGACCCCGTGTTCTGGCGGTCGCTGCTGAACAACACGCTCTTCGCCGTCACGTCCCTGGTCTTCCAGGTCGGCTTCTCCCTCGTCCTCGCCGCCGTGCTGGAGGAGTTCGTGCACCAGCGGCTGCGCGGGATCCTGCGGACCATCTACTTCATCCCGGCGGTCATCTCCATCACCGTCTCGGGAATCCTGTTCTCCTTCATCTACAACCCGCAGATCGGCCTGCTCAACAGTGCACTGAGCGCCATCGGGCTGGACTCCTGGACCCACGCCTGGCTGGGCGAGCAGGGGACCGCGATGTGGAGCATCATCGGCATGAGCCAGTGGCAGTCCTTCGGCTACACCGCGGTGCTCTTCGTCGTCGCCATCCAGCGGGTGCCACGCGAGTTCTACGAGGCGGCCAAGGTGGACGGGGCGGGCGCCGTGCGGAGCTTCTTCACGGTGACCGTGCCGTTGGTGCGGGAGATGACGACGCTCATCATCATCCTCACCATCTCGGGCGCCTTCCTGGTGTTCAACGAGGTGATGGTGATGACCGCCGGCGGTCCGTCGAACTCCAGCCAGGTCCTGGGGACGTGGCTGTACCGCAACGCCTTCATGAACGACGACATGGGCTACGCAGCGGCCATCGCGACGGTGATCTTCGTGATCACGTTCGCCATCGCCGCGGTGCAGCTCGCCGTGAGCCGACGCCGGAGGATCCAATGGTGATGACATCAGCGCCGACACCGGCGCCTGTGCAGCGGACCACGCTGGTGCGACCGGTGAGCCGGACCCACCGCATCGGCGACGTCTGCCGGGTGGCCGTCCGGCCCCTGATGTGGCTCGGGCTCGTCGTCCTCGTGGTGGCGGTGCTGTACCCGCTGCTGTGGATGGTGTTCAGCAGCTTCAAGGACAACTCCGAGGTGTTCAACAACCCCTGGGGTATGCCGGGGGAGCTGCGGTGGCACAACTTCGCGCTGGCCGGCAGGGCGGGCGTGGTGCGCTACTTCACCAACAGCGTCATCGTCACCTCGGCCTCCATCGTCACCACCACCCTCATCAGTGCCTGGGCTGCCTACGGCCTGGTCCGCCTGCGCATCCCCTTCGGGGGGCCCGTGCTCCTGCTCCTGCTCGGCGGCCTGATGGTCGCGCCGACGGTCGCCCTCATCCCGCTGTTCGGGCTGCTGCAGCGCCTCGGCATCTTCGACACCTACTGGGCGCTCATCATCCTGTACACCGCGTTCCGGATCCCGTTCACCACCTTCCTCATCCGTGCCTACATGCTCGACCTCTCACCCGACGTCGATGAGGCGGCACGGCTCGACGGCGCCTCCGCGACCCAGATCTTCTGGCGCATCATCCTGCCCATGTGCCGTCCCATCCTCGTGTCGGCGGCGTTGCTGCAGGCCCTGTTCGCCTGGAACGAGTTCGTGTTCGCGCTGGTGTTCATCAGCAACGGGGACATGAAGACGCTGCCGGTCGGACTCATGGACATGCAGAGCCGTCTGCTCACCGACTGGCCGGTGCAGTTCGCCGGGCTGACCATGGCTGCGCTGCCGATGATCGTGCTGTTCCTCATCGGTCAGCGTCAGTTCCTGCGGGGGCTCAGTGACGGCATCGGCAAGTAGCGTCAGCGGGGTCGACGGTGGCCCGCCGGAGCTGGTGATCTTCGACTGCGACGGCGTCCTCGTCGACAGCGAGCGCATCAGCGCCCGCGTCGGCGCGACGGTTCTGCGCCAGCTCGGGTGGCACGTCGACGAGTCCGAGGTGCTCGAGCGGTTCCTCGGGTGCAGCGACGACTACTTCGTGGCGACGGTGGAGGCACAGATCGGGCGGCGCCTGCCACGCGGCTGGGACCGGGAGTACGCGCCGCTGTACGAAGCGGCCTACGACGCCGAGCTGCGCGCCGTCGACGGTGTGGCGGAGGTGCTCGACCGGCTCCACGGCTGGGGCGTCCAGACCTGCGTGGCCTCCAACGGCAGCCACGCGAAGCTGGCCCGCAACCTCGGCCGCGCAGGCCTGGCCGCCCGGCTTCGCGGACGGGTCTTCAGCGCCGAGGACGTCGCGGCCGGCAAGCCCGCGCCGGACCTGTTCCTCCACGCGGCAGCCTCGATGGGCGCCCGGCCGGGCGGCACGGTCGTGGTGGAGGACAGTCCACCGGGTGTGGCCGCGGCCAACGCCGCCGGGATGCGCTGTCTGGCCTATGCCGCGCTCACGCCGCACTACCTGCTCAGCGACCTCGGCGGCGTGCCGTGCGGGACCATGACCGAGGTGCTCGACCGCCTCGGTGCCATGCTGTCGAAGAGCTGATGGGGCGGCCACGGACCCGCTACTCCCAGGCGCTTCGCTCAGGAGGGGTGCTCGCGCCGTTCACGGCGACGGTGGTGGGGCGGCTGCCGCTGTCCATGGCGCCGCTCGGCGTGCTCCTGCTGGTGCAGGCCGTCCACCGGTCGTACTCCGTCGCCGGCCTGGTCACCGGTGCCTTCGCGGTGGGTACGGCCGTCGGCGGCCCCTGGTGGGGATCGACCCTCGACCGACAGCCGCACGGCCGAGTCGTGCTCTGCACCTCGCTGGCCAGCTCACTCGCCCTGGCGGCGCTGGCCGTGGCGGTGGTGGACGAGCGTGGGATGGCGTTGCTGGTCGCTCTCGCAGCCACGGCCGGGCTGACCTTTCCACCGTTCGGTCCCGCGATGCGCGAGACCTGGAGACGGGCGCTGGACCAGGACCACCTGCGGCCGGCGGGCTTTGCGCTCGACGCCGTCGCGGTGGAGACCATCTTCGTCGCCGGGCCGTTGTTGCTGTCCCTGTTCGTGGTCCGCACGCCGGCCGCCGTCCCACTGCTCGTCACCGCAGCGCTGCTGCTGGGGGGCGGGATCGGCTACAGCGTCACGCCCGTGGTGCGCGGTCAGGGCAGGCGACGATCGCCGGGGCGGGCGTCGGCCGGACGCAGGAGCGGTCGACGGCCGCGGGCACCGTGGTCGCGCCCGGTCAGCCGGCCGGGGTGGCGCCCATGGGCGCGACCGCGCGGTGGCGAGCGTGGCGCCTCCGGCGGCGATGCGCCGCCCACCTGGCGGACAGCGGGGATGGTGCCGCTGCTGGCGGTCGCGGCGGCCATGAGCATCGGGTTCGGGCACATCGACACCTCCCTGGCGGCAACGGCCAACCGGGCCCTGGGTCAGCCGGCCGACCTGGGCTGGCTGTTCACGGCGATTGCCGGGGGAAGCGCCATCGGTGGGCTGCTCTACGGTGTGCGACGGCCGCCGTGGCAGGAGCATCGCCGCCTGCCGCGACTGCTTGCCGGCTTCGCCCTCGGCCTGGTGCCGCTGCCGTTGCTGCTGCGCATCGAGAAGCCGCCGTTGTGGGCCCTGATGTGCGCGCTCCTCGTCGCGGGACTGTCCATCGCTCCGACCCTCATCATCTCGCAGAACGTGGTCGACCGGCTGAGCCATCCGCACCGCGTGAGTGAGGCGCCAGTCGTGGCTCTCCACGGCGAGCACCACCGGCGCAGCCGCCGGTACGGCCACGGCGGGCCTGCTGGTGGACCACCTGGGCATCAGCTGGTCCTTCGCCGGCGCCGTGTGCGCCGCTGCCGTCGCCTGCTGCGCAGCGGCTCTCGGCCAGTCCTCCTGGACCGCGGTCCTGAGGCACGGCCCGGCACGACCATGACGCACCGCCACCCGCCGTACGGCGCGCGCGGGCGGGGGAGGACCACACGCGCGCCGTGGCACGGGCTGCGCCGCTAGGCGCCGGAGCTCGCGGGGCGGATGTTCTGGTTGACGTGGAAGGTGTTGTCCGGGTCGTAGCGACGCTTGACCTGCGCGAGCCGCTCGTAGTTGCCGCCGTACGCCGCCTTGACGCGGTCCTCGCCCTCGTCCATGAGGAAGTTGACGTACGCGCCACCCACCGATGTCGGGTGCAGCTCGGTCCAGTAGTCGCGGGTCCACTGCGAGATCGCGGGGGCGTTGAGCGGGTCCGGGTCGACGCCGACGATCACGCCGGCCCAGCCGCCGCCCCGGTACGGGAACGCCGTCGCGTCCGTAGGGACGCGGCTGGCCGCGCCGTCGACCGGGTAGAGGTGCATGGTCGAGTGGCCGCTCGGCAGCTGGGCGCCGTACTTGAGGTGGATCTGGATCGCCGCGTCGGAGATGCCCGCGAACATGTCCGAGCGCCAGTACCACTGCAGCCCGGCGGGATACAGTGCGTCGAAGGCGCTCTGCAACATGGTGAACGGCATCGGCTGGAGACCGACCACGAGCGGGGAGCCATAGGACTTGACCGGCTCGAGGACCTCGTCGGCCCGGTCGTGCGGACCGGTGTAGCACCAGACGATGGCGCAGGCCTTGCGTCCCCACAGCTCCTCGGGGAATGGTGGGGCAGGCGGGATCACGATCAGCCCCAGCCACCCGCTCAGCTCCTCCGGCAGCGAGGGCAGCAGGTCGCGGTACCAGCGCATCACGGCGGCGGTGTCGTCGAAGTCGTAGAGGACCGGGCCACCGATGACCGTGCCGGCCTCGCCGATCGCGTGGCAGCGGAAGGTGAACGACGTGACGACACCGAAGTTGCCGCCGCCACCGCGCAGCGCCCAGAACAGGTCGCTGTGCGAGCTCTCGCTGGCCGTGACGAACGAGCCGTCGGCCAGGACCACGTCGGCCGAGAGGAGGTTGTCGACGGTGAGCCCGAACCGGCGGGACAGGTAGCCGACGCCGCCACCGAGCGTCAGGCCGCCGACGCCGGTGGAGGCGATGAAGCCTGAGGGCGTGGCCATCCCGAAGCCGACCGTGGCATGGTCCACGTCCCCCCAGGTGCACCCGCCGTCGACGCGCACGGTGCCGTTGGTGGGGTCGACGGTGGCGCTGCGCATGAGCGAGAGGTCGATCACGAGCGCGTCGTCCCACACGCCGAGGCCGGCCGCGTTGTGCGATCCGCCGCGGACCGCCAGGGCCAGGTCGTGGGTGCGGCCGAAGCGCACGCAGGCGACGACGTCGGCGGCGTCGCGACACTGGGCGATGGCCGCCGGGCGCTTGTCGATCATGGCGTTGTAGACCGCTCGGGCCTCGTCGTAGTGCGGGTCGGAGGGGGTGATCAGGTCGCCGCGCAGCGCGGCCGCCAGCTCGTCGTACGGCGCGGTGGCGACCGCAGCTGATGTGGTGGTCATGGTGGTGCTCCTTCGGGCCAAGGGTGCTGACGGGCCCGACGCTAGGAGCCGGGGCGTTCGCGGGGCGTTCGTGTCGCGTGGCCCTCACCGCGCCAGGCGTTCGGGCTGCGCGGGCGGCCGAACGCCGTGCACCGCCAGGTCGTGCTCGCAGCGCCGGAGCAGCGCGATGCTGCCGTGGCGGGACGCCAGGTCGGCGGCCGCCCAGAGCCGTGGGACGACGTCGGCCTCGTGGTCGTCGTACATGGCGCGCTGGCGCTGGACCTCCGGCAGCCACCACACGTCGGAGTGGGCCTCTGCGCTGGCGGCCGCGGCGTCGAGGATGGACCGGGCCCTCTGCCGCTGGCCGGTGCGGCCCAGCCGGTCCGCCAGCAGGGAGAGCCAGTACGGCATCCGCGCGAACGACCCCTCCGAGCGCAGGCGTCCGATACCCAGCTGCATCAGGGTGATCCCCTTCTCGCCCTCCTGGAGCCAGCCCTGCAGGACGAGCGCCCACTCGCAGTAGTAGGCGAATCCGTAGCGGTCACAGAGGTTCCGCAGCTCGGTGACCACGCTCGCGAGGGCGTTCCGGTCGCCAAGCAGCTGGTGGGTGATGCCGGCGTACGCCAGTGCCACCGCCAGGCTGTAGGGATGGTCGATGGAGCGGGCTGCGGCGACGGCGTCCTCGCAGCTGGACAGGGCCATTGCGTCGTCGCCGAGCAGCCAGTGGGCGTGTGCCGACCAGGCCTGACCGTGGATGTCGGGGCGGGTGCCGACGCTGAGCGACGCGTCGGTCGCCAGGCGCGCGGCCGTGTCGAAGTGGTGCAGCGCGTCCGCCGGCATCCCGAGCCCGATGGCCGAACCGGCACACGCGAAGTGGGCCGCGCCGCCGAGGTCGGACCCCGGGTGCACGAGGCGCAGGGCCCGGACCGCGGTGCGGTGGGAGTCGGCGATGTGCCCCTGGACGAACCGGGAGGCCCACAACCCGACGAGGCCGCTGAGCAGGGAGTCGTCGCGGCCCAGGGACTCTGCCAGCTCGACCGAGCGCTCGAGCACCGCCTGCAGCCGGGGGGAGGAGTAGCCGTGCCGGGCGTTGAGCGGCGCCGCCATCGCCTCGAGGACGTCGAGCTCCTGCCGGTCGCGGTCGCGCCCCGGGGCTCGCGCCAGCACGATGGCCAGCGCCGCGGAGTGCAGCCGGATCGCGTCGGCGTGGGCGAAGACGCCCGACGCGACATCGGCAGCGCGGCGGTAGTACGCGACGGCACGTTCGGGCCGTCCGCCGCGGGCGTACTGCTCCGCCAGCTGGGCCGACACAGGTCCGGTGTCGTCGGCATGCAGCAGCTCCAGCCCCTGGGCGAGGCGTCGGTGCAGCAGCCACCGCCTCGGTGGGCTGACCCGCTCGTACGCCGCCGCCCGGAGCAGGTCGTGGGAGAAGTCGTAGCCGTCGCCGCACTCGTGCACGATCCGCAGCCGCCACAGCTCGTCGACGGCGTGCACGACGCTGTCCGCGTCGAGGTCGCTGGCCTCCACCAGCAGGTCGAGGTCGAAGTCGCGCCCCACCGCCGCGGCCAGGCCGGCCAGCTCACGAGCGGTCGTGCCCACCTGCTCGAGCCGTCGGCGCAGCACGGCCTCGAGGTCGCCGGCCGGCAGCGGTGCGCGACCGGAGCCCTCGGCGGTCCGCATGGCCTCGACGACGTGCAGCGGGAAGCCGCCCGTCGCGGCCTGCAGCAGGATGCGGTCGCCGTCGAGGAGCGGGGCGCCGCGGATCGACTCGGCCAGACGTGCGGTGTCGGCAGTCTCAAGTGGCGCCAGCGGCACCTCGGTGAGCCTGCCCGTGGCCCGCATCCGCACGAGCCACTGCGCCAGTACCGGGTCGTCCTCACCGTCGTCGACGCGCAACGTGGCGGCCAGCAGGACCGGGGCGCCCGGGGCAAGGCCGAGGAGGAAAGCCAGGAATGCCAGCGTCTCCTGGTCGCACCACTGCAGGTTCTCCAGGACCAGCAGCGTCGGACGGCCGACGCCGAGGAAGGCCCGCGCCAGCCCCTCGAGGAAGCGGTGTCGCTGCCAGGCGTCGACCATGGCCCGTGTCCCGGACGCCGCGCGCGCTGTCCCGCTGCCCGCCGGGACCAGCCGCTCGACCTCGCGGCGCCACACCGGCTCCAGGGACGCGGTGGCGGACTGTACCCCGGGGTGGCGCAGCCAGTCCGCCACGGGGGAGAGCGCGAGCCGCCCGGCCGTGCCGAAGCACTGGCTCTCGGCGACCAGGGCGCCGGACTGTCGAGCCAGCCGGCCGAGCTCGGCCACGAGGCGGGTCTTCCCCACACCTGCAGCGCCGCGGACGACGACCGCCCCCGGGCGCCCGGCCGCGGCGGCCCGCCACGTCTCGGACAGCAGTGCGCCCTCCCCGCTGCGCCCGACCAGCGCACCGGAGTCCGGCCCCGGGCGTCCGGGACCGGAGCCGTTCGACCGTCCCCCGCCGGTCGCCTGGCGCCGGCCCATGACCCGCTGCAGCGTCGCGCGCGTGGCCTCGTCCGGCACCACGCCCAGCTCACGCTCCAGGACGGAGGCGCACCGGTGATAGGTGCTCACCGCCCCGGCGCGGTCGCCGAGGTCGGCCTGGACCGCCATCAGGGCGCGGTAGCCCGCCTCCTCCAGCGGCGCGAGCCGCACGCGGCGCCGGGCGACCTCGAGCGCGCCGGCCAGCTCGCCCCGCCGGCACCGGATGTCGCAGACGAGGGCGCACAGGGCGACGCACCGGTCCTGCAGCTCGGAGCGGGCGTCGAGCAGCCAGTCGTCGTACAGGCCGGGGAGCAGCTCACCCCCGTAGGCCGCGAGGGCGGCGCCGCCACGGTCGAGGGCCATCTCGGCGTCAGTCGCAGCGAGGGCGGCACAGCCCTCCCTCTCGAACGTGCGCACGTCGACCCGGGCGGTGTCGCCGTCGCGCCAGCACAGGTCCTTGGCGGTGACCTCGAGGCACGGGTCGTCGCCCAGCGTCCGGCGCAGATGGTGCAGCTCCCTGCGCAGGTTGGTCAGGGCCTGGGCGTCCGTCGAGTCCGGCCAGAACAGCCCCGCGAGGCGCTGGCGCGTCTGCGGCACTCCGGCGTGCAGCACGAGGAACCCGACGAGCGCCATCGTCCGTGCGGACCGGGTGCGGACGATTCCGCTCGTGTCGTCGGCGATCGACTGCGCTCCCAGCAGTGAGATCTGCAACGGCATCTCGACCCGCCTCCTGTCAGTCAGGGTAGACCCGCGCCGACGCCCCGGAACCGGCCATCCGCGTGCCCCACGTCCGCCGGCGCGCGACGGCCCGGGCGCGGGCCGCCGCGGCCGCCGAGCGGGAAACCCGTTGCGGCCGTTGCAGATCAGGGCACCCAGGTCACCGGCGCACTGGGCTGGACCGCACTGAAGGCACCTCAGCGGCGGCCGGAAGGGCTGAGTTCGGTGAAACGGCAACGACAAGGACGGACTGCAGCCAAACGAAGGCATCCCGCGCTCACCCCAACGATGTAGTGCGCGGCGGTCAGAGCGGCCCACACTCCGATCGGGGCCCGGGCATCGGCCCGGGACAGGGGAACAAGGGGGAACGTGATGTATCGACACCGTCGACTTCTGATCACTCTCACCGGGCTGCTCGCTTCCGCAGCGCCCGTCCTCGGCATGGCCACGACCTCGTCGGCGGCACCGCCCGCGCCGGTGCCGAGGGTCACCGTGCTGCACCTGGGCGGGCAGGCGCGGACGGCACTCGCGGACGGCATGCTGACCCGGCGACGCGCCGGCAACGGTTATGCGCGCGCCACGCTGGCGGGGCGGTCCGGTCAGCGGCTCACCGTCTCCGGGCCCGAAGGGTCCACCGCGGTGCTCACGGAAACGCAGTCGCCCGACGGCAGAACGGGATCGGCCGAACTGTCCATCCAGACCCCGGACGACAAGGCGCTCGGGGTCGACCCCGTGGCGAAGGCGCAGGCCTACGCCGCCAGCGGCCGCTCCGTCGTCGTCGAGGCGATGGCCGCCGGCATCCCGTACGAGCAGGCGGTGGCGGAGTTCGGCGACATGGACCCGGCCTCGGTGCCGACGAAGCAGGGCGCGCTGGCCGTCCTGTCCGCAACGGCCCCGACGCGCGACGTGGCAGCACCGAGCCGCGTGGCCGCACCGAGCGACGTGGCCGCACCCAGCGTCTCGGGCGGCGCGAACGGCGCGGTCAGCGCGAACGGCTCGGGCGCCCGTCCGGTCACCCGGACGATGCCGGCTCTGGTCGCGCCCAGCATCGTCAAGACGGGTGGTGCACCCACGCCGTACGACTCCGCCTGCGCCGACATCTACTACAACCGCGACCAGTACAGCCACGCGTGCGACGTCCGCTACCTCGACTACGCCAGGAACGGGCAGTGGTACCTGTCGCACAAGATGAAGGTGTCCGCCGCCTACGACTCCTTCTGGTCCGCGCTCACGTCGGCGAACGTCTACGTGGTCTACGGCAGCGGTGGCGCCGGGAACAGCGGCAAGGGCACCATGTGGGCCGACTTCGACCCCTACACCACCGAGTCGGTCGGCCGCTGCGGGACGTGGACGGCGGGGGTGCAGGACCCGAAGACCGGTGCGAACATCGCCTACTCCGGCACCATCTGCCCCTCCAGCATCGGCCCCGTGTGGACCGCGCGGGCCCAGGGGACCTACAAGGGGTACGGCGCCAGCTGGCACGGGAGGAGCTCCTCGGCCAAGGGTGCGGTGGCCGCAGGGGTCGTGAACAACCCGTCCGGCTCGACCGCGAGCCGGAGCGTCCGGACCCACTTCAGCTGGTCCTTGAAGTAGCACCTGGACCCCTGGCCGGGCGTGGTCGCGCCCGGCCACGGGTCTGCCGTGCGGCCGGCCACGGGTCTGCCGTGCGGCCGGCCGCGGGCCGGGCGTGTACGCAGCCCCGACGCCCTTTCGCTGGCCCCGCGGCACGCCTACGCTGCGCCTCATGGACGAACCGCACGTGATCGTGATGTTCGGCGCCACCGGCGACCTGGCGAGGCGCAAGCTGCTGCCGGGCCTGCTGCACCTGTTGCAGGCGGGGCTGCTGCCGCCGGGACGCATCGTCGGCACCTCGCTGGAGGAGTACGACCGGGAGTCGTTCACCGCGTTCACCCGCGACGCCGTCCGGGAGTTCAGCGACCGCCCGCTGACCGACGACCAGTGGGACGCGTTCGCCTCCATGCTGCGGTACGTGCCCGGCAGCGGCGGCGTGGCCGCGCTGCGGACGGCGGTCGAGGAGGCCGAGGCCGAGCTCGACGGTGAGCCGCGACGCCTGCACTACCTCAGCGTGCCGCCGAAGGCGGCGCTGGCGGTCGTGCACCTGATCGAGGAGGCGAAGCTGGTCGAGCGCAGCCGGATCGTCATGGAGAAGCCGTTCGGCACCGACCTCGCGTCGGCGCAGAAGCTGAACGCCGCCCTGCACGAGGTCTTCGACGAGCAGCAGATCTTCCGCATCGACCACTTCCTCGGCAAGGAGGCGGCGCAGAACATCCTCGCCTTCCGCTTCGCGAACGGCCTGTTCGAGCCGATCTGGCACCGCAGCCACATCGACCACGTGCAGATCGACGTACCGGAGGTGCTCGGGCTCAGCACCCGCGCCGAGTTCTACGAGGGCACCGGCGCCTACCGGGACATGGTGGTCACCCACCTGTTCCAGGTCCTGGCGTTCATGGCCATGGAGCCGCCCACCGCGCTTGAGCCGCGCGCGATCAGCGAGGAGAAGAACAAGGTCTTCCGCTCGATGAAGCCGATCGAGCCGGCCGACGTCGTCCGGGGCCAGTACGTCGGCTACCGCGAGATCGACGGCGTCGCAGCCGAGTCCGAGACCGAGACGTTCATCGCGCTCAAGTGCGAGATCGACAACTGGCGCTGGGCGGGGGTGCCGTTCTACCTGCGCACCGGCAAGCGGCTCGCCGAGGGGGCGCGGATCATCTCGATCGCGTTCAAGGAGCCGCCGCGCAGCATGTTCCCGCCGGGGTCCGGGGTGGGCCAGAACGGCCCCGACCACCTCACCTTCGACCTCGCCGACTCCTCCCGCATGTCCCTGTCGTTCTACGGCAAGCGCCCGGGGCCCGGGATGAAGCTGGACAAGGTGAGCATGCAGTTCGCCATGCAGGACACCGGCTGGGCCGGGTCCGCGCTCGAGGCCTACGAGCGGCTGATCCGTGATGCGATGCGTGGCGACCACACGCTGTTCACCTCCGCCGAGGGCATCGAGCGGCTCTGGGAGCTGTCGACCCCGCTGCTGGAGAACCCGCCACCGGTCCGCCCCTACCCGGAGGGGTCGTGGGGCCCCAACGCGATCCACCAGCTGATCGCCCCGCGTGCGTGGCGGCTGCCGTTCGAGCGGGTGTGGCGCCACCCCAACGTGTACGGCGCCTGACACCGACCCTCACCCGCCAGGGGTGATGACCCGTGCCCCGGTCCCCGCGAGGGTGCTGCGAGGCGGACGGCGCGGTCGCAACGCCCGTGCGCACCGGCGCGACGAGGGTGAGGCACCCGGATGCGAGGCGACGAGCACACGTCGTACGACGGCGCGGCCCCCGCGCCCGCTGCTCCTGCCACGGCGCGCGAGACCGCGGCCCCGTCCGACGCGGGAGCGGGGACGAGCACGGGTCCTGACGTCCACGCGGTGCTGCGCAGCCGCAGGTACGTCCTGCTCCTGGTTGCCGCAGCCGTGCTCGCCCTGCCGCTGTCGGCGGTCGCGTTCGGCTTCCTCGCCGTGGTTCAGTGGCTGCAGCAGCTGGTCTGGCAGGACCTGCCGCACCAGCTCGGCTGGGCCACGCCGCCGGCCTGGTTGCCGCTGCCGGTGCTGGGCCTCGCAGGCCTCGCGGTCGGGGCAGTCATCCGGTACCTCCCGGGCCGTGGCGGACACGTGCCGGCCAACGGCCTGAGCGGTGGGCTGACCGAGCCGCGCACCCTCCTCGGGGTCGCGCTCGCCGCCCTGGCCGGCCTGTCGCTGGGTGCCGTCATCGGCCCTGAGGCGCCCCTGATCGCACTCGGTGGCGGCCTGGCCCTGCTGGCCGCGGACCGGACGAGGCTGGGGTCCGACCCGCAGGGACGCAGGCTCATCGCGCTGGCGGGGTCGGCCGCGGCGATCGCCACCATCTTCGGCAACCCGCTGGTCGCCGTGATCCTGCTGCTCGAGGTCGTGGCGATAGCCGGCGGGCCGGTGATGCTGGTCATGGTGCCGTGCCTCGTCACCAGCGGGGTGGGGGCACTGCTGTTCACCGGGCTCGGGAGGTGGACCGGGCTGCCGACCGGGACCCTGGCGCTGCCCGATGTCGCTGCCACCACGCTGGACTGGGTGGACCTCGTGTGCGTCGTTCCGCTGGCCGCCGCCCTCGCGCTACTCATGCACGGGGCGGTGCGCCTGGGGAGGCGGACTGCCGCACACGCGCTGGGCCGTCCTGTCCTCGTGGCCGTCGTGGCGGGGCTGGCGACCGGGGCCCTGGCCGCCGTCTACGCCGTGGCCACCGGACGGTCGCCGGTCGAGGTGCTCACGTCCGGGCAGGCCACCCTGCCGGCGTTGGTCACCCACACCTGGCCGGTCGGTGTGCTGCTGCTCCTGATGCTGTGCAAGGGCGTTGCGTACGCCCTGTGCCTCGGCGCGTTCCGTGGCGGCCCGACGTTCCCGGCGCTCTTCCTCGGCGGGGCCGCCGGGGTTCTGGCAGGCCACGTGCCCGGCCTCGGCGCGGTCCCGGGCATGGCGATCTGCATGGCGGCCGGCATGGTGGCGGTCCTGCGGCTGCCGGTGACCTCCGCGCTGCTGGTCGTGCTGCTGCTCGGGCCGGCGGCCACCAGCCAGATGCCCGTGGTGATGGTCGCGGCGGTCACCGCGCTCGTCGTGGCCGAGGTGCTCGACCGCCGGCGCACGACGGCAGATGCCACCCGTCCGGGCCCTGAGGCGGCGAAGCCCGACCCGAACCGGGCGCAGCCCGAGCGGAACCCGGCGCAGCCCGGCCGTGAGGCAGCGACGCGGCCGGAGTCGGCGGCGTCCCCGTCGCGCACGTCACCCCCCGAGGCCGCGCCCGGGTGACGTCGGCCCTGGTGGAGACTGGGCGCATGTGCGGCCCGGTCGGGTGGCGCCCCGGGCCAGGAGGACAGGAATGGCGCACGGCGAGCGGACCGGCTGTCCGTACCTGCCACACCGCCCGATCTACCTCGACCACAACGCCACGACGCCCGTGGACACCCGGGTCGTCCAGGCGCTGCTGCCTGCCCTCGGGCGCGACTTCGGCAACCCCTCCTCGGCGCACGCGTTCGGTGCCGCCCCGCGCGCCGCGCTGGCCCGAGCCCGCGCCCAGGCGGCAGAGCTGGTCGGCGCCCGCGCGGACGAGATCGTGTTCACCGCCGGCGGCTCCGAGGCCGATGCGCTCGCCATCCACGGCGTGGTCCGGGCGTCGCTCGCTCGACGGCCCGACGTGGTGCCGCACGTGGTCACCCAGACGACCGAGCATCCCGCCGTCCTTGCTACCTGCGCCTCGCTGGAGCGTGACCTCGGCGTCGCGGTGACCTACCTGCCGGTCGACCGCGAGGGGCTGGTCGACCCCGCTGCGGTCGAGGCCGCCCTGCGCCGGGAGACCGTGCTCGTGTCGCTGATGGCCGCCAACAACGAGACCGGCACCCTGCAACCGGTCCGCGAGGTCGGCGCGATCACCCGCGCTCGCGGGGTGCTGCTGCACATCGACGCGGCCCAGGCCGCCGGGAAGGTGCCGGTCGACGCCGGCTCGTGGGGCGCGGACCTGCTGACGGTGGTGGGCCACAAGATGTACGCGCCCAAGGGCATCGGAGCCCTGTACGTCGCTGCCGGGGTCGCCCTGCGTCCGCTCGTCGAAGGCGGCGGCCAGGAGCGCGGCCTGCGCGCCGGCACCGAGAACGTCGCGCTCGCGGTGGCGCTCGGCGCGGCCGCCGACCTGGCCCGGGCGGAGCTGGCGACCGAGGCGCCGGCGGCTCTCGCGGGCCTGCGCGACCTGCTCGAGCAGCAGCTCGTCGCGCGCCTGCCTGGACGGGTGACGCTGAACGGGCACCGGCAGCGCCGGCTGCCGCAGACCCTCAACGTGAGCATCGACGGCGCCCGGGGCCACGAGCTGCTCGCGGCGGTCCCGGAGGTGGCCGCGTCCACCGGGTCGGCCTGCCACGCCGGTGAGGACGCGCCGTCCCCGGTGCTGACCGCCATGGGTCTCGGTCCCGACCGGGCCATGGGCGCCGTTCGGCTCTCGCTCGGACGGTGGACCACGGCCGATGACGTCCTGGCGGCCGCGGAGCTGCTGGCCGGGGCCGCGGCCAGGTCAGCGTTCTGAGTCGACCCTGTCCCGCGCGCAGGCCTGGATCGCGTCGAGGTCCAGGCCGTACGACGGGCCGCTCGTGCGGGAGTACCGCGCCAGCCTGCCTCCACCGCGCTCGACGAGCCGCCCGGCACCGACGTCGTTGCCCCTCAGGGCGTGGGTGAGGCCCACGCAGATCTGCGCCAGGCCCTGCCACAGGTCCCGCTCCTGCTCGGGAGCGGCCTTCCAGCGGGCCTCGAGCACCTCGTGGGCGGAGAACGGCCGTCCCTGCGCCAGCAGTGACCTCGCCGCCGCGATCGTCTCCTGCGGCGGCAGCGGGTCCTCGGACACCGGCTCGACACCCTCGGCGCCGTACGGGAGCGGGCGCCCGAGGGCGTCCCGGGGCCGGGCCTGCCGCGCGCGCCCGGCCGGATCGCGGTCCCGGTCGTTGCTCACCCGGCCAACGGTAGTTCGTCAGGGCGTGGTTCGCCGGTCGGCAGGCGCCCGTGGGGCGTCGTCGCTGCGCAGGAGTCGCCGCGGTCCGTCCCGAAACGGCACCGCCGCGGTGGCCGTCGTCGTACGGTGACGGGGAGCAGGCGGGCCTCAGGGGTGGGGGAACAGATGGGCGGGGAAGAGCGCGGCTGGGTGGCCTCTGCAGGGCCGTCGGACTGGACCCTGGAGCCGTCGCCCGGGCTCGCGCCGTCGTCCGGCGGCGTGCGTCCGGGGGCCGATGGGGAGCCGGTGCGGCCGGAGCTGGCCGACCTGGCCCGGCTGGGCCGGCGTGCGTTGCGGAAAGTCGTGCACGCCGCCCGTTCCGACATGGGGCCCACGCTGGCCAAGGCCCTGCGGGCGCACCTCGGCCCGCTGGACCCGGGCGCACCGGTGGTGTCGGAGTCCTGGCGGCCGTACGACCACGTCAACGTGCAGGCCGGTCTGGAGGCGTGGCTGGCCGAGCCCGGACGGCAGTACGAGGTCCTCGGGGTGACGGCGTTCCAGAACCGCGACTTCGGGCTGGCCGACTTCCTCGACGAGACCGGACCCGTCGACCCGTGGGGGCCGCGCCCGGGGAACGTGGCGACCGTCAACGTGCCCTGCGGGCCGGACTCCGCCGTGCGCGCCTGCGTGGCCTGTGCCATCTACCTCGTCGTTGACGGGGAGGGCCGGTCAGCGATGCTGCTGCGTGGCTCCGGGGCTCATGGCCTGCACCCGGAGGTCACCCTGGAGGTCGTCTCGACCGAGCCCGGCGTGGCCGCCCGGATCGCCGCGGAGGTGCGTCAGTCAGCGTTGCAGCACAACGTCTTTCGCGGTCAGGTGCTGTCCTTCGGGGGGGAGATGTTCGGCCCGGACAGCAGCGTGCTGAGCTTCCACCGTCGCCCCGAGCTGGGCCGGTCGGCCCTCGTCCTGCCCGCCGGGGTGATGGACACGATCGAGCGACAGGTCGTCGGTGTCGGCCGTCACCGGGCCAGGCTGCTGGCCAGCCGGCAGCACCTCAAGCGGGGGCTGCTCCTGTACGGTCCGCCCGGCACCGGCAAGACCCACACGGTGCGTTACCTCCTCGGCCGCACGCCGGACGTGACCGTGGTCCAGCTCACCGGTGTCGCCCTGCACCTCATCGCCGAGGCCTGCTCGGTGGCGCGCACCCTGGCGCCGGCCATGGTGGTGGTCGAGGACGTCGACCTGATCGCGGAGGACCGGGGGGAGTACCCCGGCCAGCACCCGCTGCTCTTCCAGCTGCTGAACGAGATGGACGGCCTGGCCGAGGACGCCGACGTGGTGTTCGTCCTCACGACCAACCGTGCCGACGTGCTGGAGCCGGCGCTGGCCGCCCGGCCCGGGCGGGTGGACCAGGCGGTGGAGCTCGGCCTGCCGGACACGTCCGCCCGCCGGGCCCTGCTCGAGCTGTACCGGGGGAGCCTGCAGCTGGACCCGGACCACCTGGACCGGCTCGCCACGCAGACCGAGGGAGTCACCGCCTCGTTCCTCAAGGAGCTGCTGCGCCGGGCCGCCGTGATCGCAGCGACGGCCGGCGACGTCGAGGACGCACCCCCGGACGGCGCGCCGGACGAGGATGCGGAGCCGGTGGTCGTCACCGCTGCGGACATGGACGAGGCCCTGCGCGAGCTCCAGGACACCCGCAACGCCATGACCCGGATCCTGCTCGGTGGCGCCGACGCCGACTGACACCCGGGGGACCCGGAAGGCGCACCGCGCCCCGACCGTCAGACGATGTCGACCGTGACGCCGGACGGCGGGTCGAGCACCTCGACGTTCCCGTCGCTGTCGCAGCGCAGGCCGAACTCGTGGCCGGCGAACTGCAGCCCGTGGATCGTCAACGCCCCGAACGGCGCCGGCCGCTGCGGCCGCAGCACCAGACGACCCGCGGGGGCGTCCGGGTCGAAGCCGAGCGCCACCGAGAGCAGCACCGCGGCAGAGGCGGCCGACCAGGCCTGCGGCCGGCAGGAGGCCGGGTACGGCGCGGGCCGGTCGAGGACGCCGGAGCCGGCGTACAGCTCCGGCCAGCGGTAGTCGAACTGCTCGGCGGAGGCCAGCAGGCTGCGGGCCACCAGCCCGGCCTCCTTCCGTCGGCCCTCGCGCATCAGCCCCCACGCGCAGATCGCCGTGTCGTGGGTCCACACCGAACCGGTGTGGTAGCCGATCGGGTTGTAGCCGCCGTTGTCCGTCGCCAGCGTGCCGATGCCGTAGCGCCCGAGCATCTGCGGTGAGGTCAGGGTCGCCGCGACGAGCGCGACCTCCTCGGCGTCCAGGGTGCCGGTGCCCAACAGGTGCCCCATGTTGGAGGCGACGCCGTCCACGCTGCGGCCGTGGCCGTCCACGGCGATCGCGAGGTGCCGGTCCGGGCCGTCGCCGACCCAGAACCGGTCGCGGATGCGGTCGCGCATCGCGGCCGCCCACGCGCGCAGCTCGTCCGCGCCACCGTCGCCGAACGCCTCGAACAGCACGGCAGCGGCCTCCGCCGCCTCGACGGCATAGCCCTGCGCCTCCACCAGCGCGATCGGCGCCTGCGCGATGGCGCCGTCCCGCCAGCGGATGGAGTCGCCGGAGTCCTTCCAGCCCTGGTTCGCCAGCCCGGTGCCGCTCTCGTCCAGGTACTTCAGCAGCCCGTCCTCGTCGGGGGCCGCGTGGTCGGTGAGCCACCGGGTGGCCGCCCGCAGGTTCGGCAGCAGCTCCTTGACCTCCGCGGCGGGCATCCCCCAGCGCCAGGCGTCGTGCAGCAGGGTGATCCAGAGCGGCGTGGCGTCGATCGTGCCGTAGTACACGGGCGGCAGGGCGAGCCCGCTCGTCGGGTCGACGTATGTCGTGCGGCGCATCTCGTGCGGGATCTTCCCGGGCGCCTCGGCCCGGCCGCCGTCGACGACCGTGCCCTGCCGGCGGGCGAGCACGCGGAGCGTTCCGGCGGCCACCTCGGTGCCGAACGGCAGCATCATCCGCGCGGCCCAGAGCGAGTCGCGTCCGAACAAGGTGAGATACCAAGGGCTACCGGCTGCGGGGAAGACGTCGGACCGGTCCTGGGGGTCGGTCAGGAGGAGGTGCTGCAGATCGGCGAAGCTCGAGGTGACGGTGGGCCCGAGGCGCGGGTCGTCCGCCTGGACCTGCACGTCGGTCCAGGCCACCGTCGGTGACCCCGCGTCGGCGTCCAGGCTGGTCCGTGTCGTGCGTGCGGACCGCACCCGCAGCGTCACCACGGCGTCGACACCCGGCGACGCGGTCACGGGGAAGACGAGCACCGAGGGCTCGCCGCCACTGCCGCCGCCCCCGGGGGTGACGGCACCGGGTGCGGGTTCGGCCGTGACAGTGGTGGCGTGGCGGTCGTCCCGCCAGGACAGCCCGTCCGGCAGGGCCGTGGCGGCCAGCGGCGAGGCGGACACCAGGCCGGACTTCACCGCGCTGATGTCCGCACCGTCCCCGGCGAGCTGCACGACGAGCTGCGCGGTGACGGGCTCGGCGCCGCGCGAGACGACCCGGATCTGCTCGGTCATCCCGCCACCGGCCACCTCACGGGTGCGGTGCACCTCGACCGTCGGGTCGGCGCCGGGGGTGCCCAGGTGCCGGGCGGAGGACCAGAACTGCGACCGGTCTCCCCGGCTGGCCGAGGCGACGTGGAAGGACGGGACGTCCCCGAGCTGGACGTGCAGCCGGCTGACCACCCGGCGGTCGTCGACGAACAGGCCCTGCGCTCCGGTGGCGTCGATCTGGCCGGTGCGGTCGCTGAGGGCGGTGGTGTTGCCGTCGACGCAGATCGCCAGCTCGTGCAACCACGGCTGGCGCGGTGTCGGCTCGGTCGTCTCCTGCTGCGTCATCGGCGTCCTCCGGTGGCTCGGTTTATTTGCTGGCCGTCAGGGGTTGACAGCGACCCCGACGCAGTACAGCCTGCACTGTGTCATATGAACGTTCAAATGCGTCCAAAGCGACGAAGAACGTTCTCTCACCACCGGGAGCCGACCATGACGTCAGCAGGGCGAGGCCGCGGGCGCGCGACGATCGTCGACGTCGCCCGCGCTGCCGAGGTGTCCCGGCAGACCGTCAGCAACGTCGTGAACAACCCCCAGCGAGTCGCCCCCGCCACCCTCGAGCGGGTGCACCGCGAGATCGAGCGCCTCGGTTTCCGACCGAGTTTGGCGGCCCGGTCGCTCAAGCAGGAGCGGGCCAACGCCCTCGGGATCGAGCTCAACTCGCTTGGCGTCCGTCGCCTGGGCAGCATCCTCGACAGCTTCTTCGTCGAGCTGACGGTCGCCTCGCGGCATCGTGACGCCCACCTGGTGCCCTTCGCCGCGGCCGAGCACGACCGGCCGATCCCGGCCTACCAGGACCTGGTGGCGAGCAACCTGGTCGATGCGTTCATCCTCACCGACACCCGGCACGACGACCCGCGCCCGCCGTGGCTGCGGGACCAGGGCCTCCCGTTCGCCGCCTTCGGCCGCATCTGGGACGACCCGTCCTTCTCCTGGTGGGTGGACGTGGACGGCCGGGCCGGCGTGACCACGGCGGTCCGCCACCTCCGCGAGACCGGCTACGACCGCGTCGGGTTCCTCGGCTGGCCGTCGGGGTCGCCGGTGGGCGACGAGCGGCGCGAGGGATGGCGGTCCGCGGCCCTGGAGGCCGGGGGCGCGCACGCCGACTGGGAGGCCAGCTCCCCCCAGGACGTCAACCTCGCGGCCGCAGCCGTGGCCCCCGTGATCGACGCGATCGGACCCGGCGGTGCGGTCGCCTGCGCTTCGGACACCCTCGCGATGGGCGCCTGGATGGTCCTGCGCGAGCGCGGGCTCGCGCCGGGGCGTGACTTCGGCATCGTCGGTTTCGACGACAGCGACCTCGCCTCGTCCTTCGACCTGACCAGCCTGCGCCAGCCGCTGCACGAGGTGGCCGAGCAGGTGCTGGCGATCCTCGACGACGGCCGTGCCGGCCGGGCGATGCCCGGGCAGGGCCGCATGCTCCGCCCCACGCTCGTGGCCCGGAGCAGCACCGACCGTTCCGCGCCGCCGCCGGTGGCCGGGACCTGGAACCACGCGGACAACCGCACCGACAATGGAGGAAACGAATGACATCACGACACGCGCAGCGCAGGTCCGTGGCGCTCGCACTGGCCGCCGCCGGATCGCTGGCGCTCTCGGCGTGCGGCGGTGGCAGCGGGTTCAGCAGCCAGAGCACGGCCACGCAGAAGGCCGGCCCGGCGAACCTCAAGATCATGATCGGCAGCTCCGGCGACGCCGAGACCACCGCTGTGAAGGCCGCGGCGGACAAGTGGGCCAAGCAGTCCGGCAACACCGTGGAGGTCATCGCGGCGTCCGACCTGGGGCAGCAGCTCGGTCAGGCGTTCGCCGGCGGCACGCCGCCGGACGTCTTCTACACCGACGCCTCACGCGTCGGGGACTTCGCCAAGGCGGGCAACCTCTACGCCTACGGCGACCAGGTCAAGGACGCCGGCTTCCTGCCCTCGCTGGTGCAGACCTTCACCTACGACGGCAAGCTTCAGTGCGCGCCGAAGGACTACTCCACGCTCGCCCTCGTCATCAACACCGACATGTGGGCCAAGGCGGGGCTGACCGACGCCGACATCCCCAAGGACTGGGCGGGCCTGGAGGCCGTCGCCAAGAAGCTGACCAAGGGCAAGGTCACCGGTCTGGTCATCGGCAACGACATCAACCGCGGTGGTGCGTTCATGGTCCAGGCCGGCGGCTGGGTGGTGAACAAGGACGGCAGCAAGGTCACCGCCGACACCCCGCAGAACCTGGCCGGGCTGACCGAGATGAAGAAGATGATGGCCAACGGGTCGCTGAAGTACATGACCGACACCACGCCGGCCGGCGGCTGGGGTGGCGAGTCGCTCGGCAAGGGCGCGGCCGCGATGACCATCGAGGGCAACTGGATCCGCGGCGCGCTGACCAAGGACTTCCCCAACATCAAGACCAAGGTCGTCGAGCTCCCCGCCGGCCCCGCCGGCAAGGGGACGCTGCTGTTCAGCAACTGCTGGGGCATCGCGGCCAAGAGCGCGCACCAGAGCCAGGCGGTCGACCTGGTCAAGTCCCTCACCAGCGTCGACCAGCAGATGGCCTTCGCCAAGGCGTTCGGCGTGATGCCGTCGACGCAGGAGGGCGCCAAGAAGTTCGCCGAGACCTATCCCGCCGACGCCGCGTTCGCGGCAGGTGGCGCCTACGCCCAGGGTCCGGTCAACCTGCCCGGCTTCGACCCGGTGATGGCGGCGTTCAACTCCAAGATGGCGACGCTCGGCAAGGGTGGCGACCCCAAGGCCATGCTCGCCGAGCTCCAGAAGAACGGCGAGGCCGCCCTCAAGGGCAGCTGACCCCACCCAGCCGCGGGTGGCACACGGATGCGATGCGCTCCGTGTGCCACCCGCTTCGAGAGGACGACATGGCACGTAGACGAAGTGGCATCCACGGCCGCGAGGGCATCGCGGGGTGGCTCTTCACCGCACCGATGATCATCATCCTTGGGCTGTTCCTTCTCGTGCCCATCGTCATGGCGTTCTGGGTGAGCCTCACGAACTGGCGGGGCAACGTCGACCCCTTCGGCGGCGGCCCCAACGCCGCGTTCGTCGGTGCGAAGAACTACACCGCACTGTTCACCCAGGACGGCCTGACGCGGACCACGTTCATGCAGTCCCTCGGCAACACCTTCTACTACGTGCTGCTCGTCGTGCCGCTCCAGACGGCCGTGTCCCTCGGGCTCGCCCTGGTCGTGAACAACAAGCTGCTCAAAGGCAAGAGCTTCTTCCGCACCGCGTTCTACTTCCCGTCGGTGACCAGCTCCATCGCCATCTCCACGGTCTTCCTGTTCCTCTTCTCCAACACCGGAGCCGTCAACGCGCTGCTGCGCCTCGTGGGCATCGACGGACCGCAGTGGTTCAGCGACTCCCGGGGCCTGCTGCACATCGTCCTCGGGTGGTTCGGCGCCGGCGACAACCCCTCATGGGGCCAGGTCGACATCCTGGGTCGCTCCCTGTGGGAGTGGCTCTCGGGGCCTTCGGTCGCGATGTGCGTCATCATCATCCTCGCCGTCTGGACCACGACCGGCACCTTCATGCTGATGTTCCTGGCGGCCCTGCAGGACCTGCCGGTCGAGATCGACGAGGCGGCGGCCCTCGACGGGGTCTCGTGGTGGCAGCAGGTGCGGCTGGTCACCATCCCCATGCTGCGCCCGGCCATCTTCCTGGTCACGACGCTCGGCCTGATCGGCACGTGGCAGGTCTTCGACCAGATCTACGTGATGGGCAAGGGTGCTCCCGCCGGCACCACGATGACGCCGGCGTTCCTCTCCTACCAGCAGAGCTTCCGCTCCTTCAACTACGGGACGGGTGCCGCCATGGCGTTCATCGTCTTCCTCATCATCGTCGTCCTGACCTGGCTGCAGCGGCGGGGCATGGACGAGGACCGGGTGTCCTGGCGCGCGCGCCGGCGTCTGACCCGGGCAGCGAGCCTGCGCCAGGACTCCACCCGTGCGGCGGCGGGGAGCATCCGATGAGTGTCGTGACCCGCCCGCCCGTCGACGCGCCCGCGGCCGACGCCCGGACGCGGACGCCGGCGTCCCGGCGGGGCGCCGCCACCAGGAAGGCAGCCGCCTACACGCTGCTGGTGCTGGTCGCCGCCGTGTTCATCTACCCCTTCCTCATCCAGGTCGCCACGTCGTTCAAGACCGACCCCGGCTCCGTCGCCCACCCGCTGTCGCTGGTGCCCAACCCGTTCGACCTCACCGCGTGGAAGCGCATCTTCGGCCTGACGCCGGACGCGTCGGTGCCGATGCTCAGGTGGCTCGGCAACTCTGTCCTCGTCACCGTCGTCGTGACCGTGGCGCGCGTCTTCCTCGACAGCCTCGCTGGATATGCCTTGTCGCGACTGCACTTTCGCGGACGTGGCTTCCTCTTCGGCGCAGTCCTGGCCGTCATGGCCGTGCCCGGTGTCGCCCTGCTCGTGCCCAAGTTCCTCATCGTCACCTACCTGGGCATCTACGACACCTACACCGCCATGATCCTGCCGCTGATCGTCGACGCCGCGGGCGTCTTCATCATGAAGCAGTTCTTCGACTCGGTGCCGGTCTCCATCGAGGAGGCCGCGCGGATGGACGGCGCCAGCGTCTTCCGGACCTTCTGGTCGGTGGTGCTGCCGATGGCCCGGCCGGCCCTGATCACCCTGACCATCCTGTCCTTCCAGGGCTCGTGGAACGAGTTCTCCCACTTCCTCGTCACCACCCAGTCACCGGAGAAGCGGACGCTGGTCACCGGGCTCGCCAGTCTCACCAGCGGCGAGCTCGGCAGCGGCACGCAGTTCCCGTTCAAGCTCGCCGCTGCATTCCTCACCACCATCCCGGTGGCGTTGTTGTTCTTCGCCTTCCAGCGCCACTTCGTCCGCGGTGGCACCGAGGGCGGTGTCAAGGGCTGACCGCCCCCCTTTCCCGGGCCCCCGTTCCATCTTGACGGCGGTCCGGTCCTGCCACCACTGTTTGTCCCAGCAGGGAGAGGATGGCGCGGTGCCGGCTTCCGGCGCTGCCCGAGGGGAGACGGTATGCCCGCTTTCACCACTCCGCGCCTGCTGGTCACGGCTCTCGCCATCGGCGCCCTGATCCCCGTGGCGGCGGTGGTCCCCGCCCAGGCCGCCTCGAAAGCCCCTGTGGTGGTTACCAAGCCGCCACCATCGGACCGCACGTCCGCCCTGGAGGCGCGCCGGGTGGACCGGGTGCCGACACCGAAGCTGGGGTGGTACCCCTGCTACGGCAACGCCGAGTGCGCGACGGCGCGTCTTCCGCTCGACTACGACAAGCCGCAAGGTGCCACGACGCTGGTGGCGGTCCTGCGGGTCAGGGCCAAGGACCAGAAGCACCGGATCGGCAGCCTCTTCGTCAACCCCGGCGGCCCGGGCGGGTCAGCCACGGCGCTGGCGCAGGCGGCGCCGAACTTCCTCAGCGCCGACGTGCTCGCCCACTTCGACGTGGTGGGCATCGACCCGCGTGGCACCAACTTCAGCGACCAGGTCGCGTGTTTCCCGAGCAACGCCCAGCAGGGCAAGGTCCTCTCCGGACTGAACGTGGCGTTCCCCTTCACCAAGGCGCAGGAGCAGGCCGCCGTGTCCTCCTCGAGGGGGCTCGGCAAGGCGTGCGCCACCACCGGTGAGCCGCTGTCGGCGGCGATGTCCACCGCCGAGGTGGCCCGCGACATGGACGTGATCCGGCGTGGTGTGGGGGACAAGCGGCTCAGCTACCTCGGGTTCTCGTACGGGAGCTACCTCGGCCAGGTCTACGCCAACCTGTTCCCCGACCGGGTGCGCGCTGTGGCGATCGACGGGGTCCTCGACCCGGTGGCCTGGGCGGGCACGACGGCGACCGCGTCGCGGCCGCAGAGCGACCGCATCCGGTCGGCCGACGGCGCCACCAAGGCACTGCACCAGATCCTCGTCCTCTGCGACAAGGCCGGCGGACAGAAGTGCCGGTTCTCCCCGGGCAACCCGGTCGTGAACTACGACGTGGTCGCGGGCCGGCTCAAGGCCAAGCCGCTGGTGTTCACCGACCCCTACACCGGCGAGCTCGTCACGTTCACCTACGCCGACCTCGTCAGCGGCACGCTCGGCTCGCTCTACGGCCCGTACGGCTACCTCGAGATCACCGGCAACCTGGCGGACCTGATCATCCTCACCGAACCCCCGGCCAAGGCCTCGTCCGCGGCCGCCCGGGCACACCGGGCCGCGGCCGTCCGGTCGTTCGCCAGGAACCTCGCCGCGCAGAAGAAGAGGGACGCCAGCCGCCTGGGCTGGAACTTCCCGTACGACAACTCCCTCGAGGCCACCGAGGGAGTCCTGTGCACCGACGGGCTGAACCCGGCCGACGCAGCGGCCTGGCCGGCGTTCGCCGCCGCGGCCGACCGCAGGGCCAAGTACTTCGGACGACTCTGGACCTGGACGTCGGCGCCGTGCGCCAGCAGCACGTGGACGGCCCGGGACGAGGACGTCTACCGCGGTCCCTTCACCCGGCGCACGGTCGCTCCGGTGCTGGTGGTGGGCACCCGGTGGGACCCCGCGACGAACTACGACGGAGCGGTCGCCGCCGCACGCCTGCTGCCGGGCAGCAGGCTGCTGTCGAACGACAACTGGGGGCACACGTCGTACGGGTCGTCGCAGTGCGTGACCGGCGCGATGGACACCTACCTGCTCACCCAGAGGGTCCCGGCCAGGGGCGCCTTCTGCCACGGCGACGTCCAGCCGTTCGTCGGGGCGCCCCCCGGGGCGGCCGGTCTGGCGAAGGCTGACCTGCGCCTGCCGCCGGTGGCGACGCCGTTCACCCTCGCCTCCCGCTACTGACGACGCGGCGACCCGTGGCTGCGACCCGCCCGCACCCGGCCGGGCACCGGTTCGACCCGGTGCTGGTGGGAGGCCGCGAGGTGGACGCCTGGGTCGCCTACTACCGCCACGACTGGCCGCGGCTGATGGTGGCCTCCGTGGGCCTGGTCAGGGCCGGCTTCGGCATGGGGCCGTGGCGCACGGTCGCGGCGGCCTGGCACGTGTTCCGTGCGAACCGGCACTGGTCGCCGTACCCGGACAACGACCCGGATGCGGCGCGGCGCTCGATGGAGCGGTTCTACGCGTTGGTCGCCGCGACCGGCGGCGTGTCCATCGATGCCGGGCGCGCGGCACGTCTCGAGGTGCGCTGGTGGCACCTCCACCGGCAGCGCCAGCACCGCCGGCTTGCCGACGACGAGCAGCTGGAGCGGGCCCTCGCCGACCTCTACGCCTACGCGTACGGCGTGCCGCGGAACGCCATGCTGGAGGCAGCCCGGTGGCGGGTCAGGGCGATGGACCTGTCGGACCGGTGGGTGGCGGACGGACGTCGCCGGGACGACCCCCTGCTGCGGCAGGAGCGCCGCGCGCTCGTCCGTTCCTACACGGCGCTGCGGGACGCCACCCGGGAGGTCCGGGTCGCGCCGCCCGCTCGGGCGCCGGAGGCGGCGTCCGCGCCCCCCGCGCCCCTGACCGCAGGCGGCCCGCACCGCTGACCGCGGACGGCGTGCTCCACGCGTGCGGGCGGACCTGCGGGACAACCCATTTCGTCTACACCACGAGCCGCTTTTGTGCACCGCAGAACGGCTCAACTCGCCCCCCCAAAGTTGGGGGGGACTTCACCGCCCGTTTGCTCGGCCTTGGCGCAGAGGCAAGCCGACAACCTTGGGCCCACGGACCCCCCGCACCTGAGCACTGCCATCGGAGTCGGTCATGACAGCCTTGATCAACCCATCCACGTTGACCGACGCCGAGCCGCGTCTGGGCGCCGTTCCCTTTCCCGAGCCGCCGCCGAAGCGCAAGAAGAAGGCCCGCCTGGCGGAGGTGCCCCGCCCGGCGACCGTCACCCTGGTCGTGCCGGCGCTCAACGAGGAGCGCAACATCGGGTGGGTGCTCGAGCGGGTCCCCTCCTGCGTCACCGAGATCGTGCTGGTGGACGGGTTCTCCTCGGACCGGACCGTGGCCGTGGCGCGGCAGACGCGCCCCGACATCGTCGTGACGACGCAACGCGGACGCGGCAAGGGTGCTGCCCTGCGCACCGGCTTCGAGACGGCCACGGGCGACTACATCGTGGCGATCGACGCCGACGGCAGCATGGAGCCGGCTGAGATCGAGTACTACGTCACTGCGCTCAAGCAGGGCTACGACGTGGTCAAGGGATCGCGGCACCTGCGCGCGAGCGGGTCGCTGGACCTGACCCCGGTGCGGCGGTTGGGCAACAACGCGCTCGTGGGAGCGGTGAACATGATGTGGGGCTGCACCTTCACCGACCTCTGCTACGGGTACTTCGGCTTCCGGCGCGAGCACCTGGACAGCCTCGCCCTGCACGCACGCGGCTTCGAGATCGAGACCGAGCTGGCCGTGCACGCGGTCACCACCGGCCTGCGGATCGCCGAGGTGCCGAGTGTGGAGCTGCTGCGACACCACGGTGAGTCCCACCTCAGCGCGTGGCGGGACGGCTGGAACATCTTCCGGCTGCTGGCCCGCGAACGCCTGCCCATGGCACGCCGTCCCCTCGTCGACGAGCTCGACCGCCGCGGACTCTGCTCCACCGTCGCGGCACCATGACCGACCTCCGTCTCTCGGTCATCATCTGCGCCTACACCCTGGATCGCTGGGACCAGCTCGTCGAGGCGGTCGGGTCGGTGCACGCCCAGTCCACCCCCGCCGCCGAGGTGGTCGTGGTGGTCGACCACAACGACGAGCTGCTCGAACGCGCCGGGCAGAGCCTCGCCGGCGGGACCACCAGGGTGCTGCCCAACATCCAGCGCCGCGGCCTGGCGGGTGCGCGCAACACCGGTGTCGCGGCGTCGGGCGGGGACGTCGTGGTCTTTCTCGACGACGACGCCCGGGCGACCCCGCGCTGGCTCGAGGAGATGTCCCGGCACTACGCCGACCCGGCCGTCCTCGGCGTCGGCGGGCTGGTGGTGCCGCTGTGGGCCGACGGTGTCCCGGCCTGGTTCCCGCCGGAGTTCGGGTGGGTCGTCGGATGCTCCTACACCGGCCAACCCGAACGGACAGCGCCGGTGCGCAACCCGATCGGCGCCAACATGTCCTTCCGCCGGGAGCCCGTCCTGGCGGTGGGCGGCTTCCGCGTCGAGGTGGGCCGCGTCGGCGCCGACGCGCTCGGCGGCGAGGAGACCGAGCTGTCGATCCGGCTCGGCCAGCACTACCCCGGCACACGCATCCTGCACGAGCCGGCCGCCGTCGTGCACCACCACGTGCCGGCCGACCGTGGACGCTGGGCCTACTACCGCCGGCGCTGCTGGGCCGAGGGGGTCAGCAAGGCCCAGGTGCGTCAGCTGAGCTCGCCCGAGCAGGCGCTCGGCAGCGAACGCGCCTACGTCCGCCGGGCGCTCCCGCTCGGCGTCGCCCGCGACGTCAACGCCTCGGTTGCCGCGGGCAACACCGCTGGGCTCGTCCGGGCCGGGGCCATCGTGTCCGGGCTCGCCCTCACCGTCGGTGGCTACGCCACCGCCACCGCACGCACACGTCTCAAGAGCACTGCGATCGAACCGGAGAACACCATGCAGGGAACCCAGATGCCCGCCT
Organism: uncultured Actinomycetota bacterium; assembly: GCA_963696105.1. GTDB lineage: Bacteria > Actinomycetota > Actinomycetes > Actinomycetales > Dermatophilaceae > CAVRTM01. The sequence goes on along the minus strand of CAVOIP010000005.1, from coordinate 824,004 downwards.
CGGGCTGGCTGAACTTCGACGTCCACGGCAAGGTCGGCATCAGGGTCGCGGCCCGGGCCCCGGGCGCGCCGCAGCTGCAGGCCATGCTCGCCTGCTTCGCCACGGACCGGGAGGTGCCGGCCGACATCCTCATCAGCGAGAAGCCGGAGCCGATGCCCGACGCCGCGCTGCTGGAGCACGAGCTCGCCTACACCGAGGCAGCGGTGCGCTTCGTCCGCGAGCGGGTGCAGGTGATCCTGGAGGAGGAGCAGTACCGCGTCCACGGCGCCGGTGAGCTGCTGACCTCGCTCGTGCCGGTGCTCGACCGGGCGATGGTCACCCGCGGCGCCGCCATGATCCACGCGGCGACCGTCGCCTACAACGGCCAGGCGATCGCGCTGCCGGCCGCCGGAGGGACCGGCAAGACGAGCACCGTGGCCAAGCTGATGCGGCGCGAGGGCTGGACCTTCATGGGCGACGACTGGGCGTTCCTCTCCGACGACGCCCAGCTGCTGGGCTACGAGAAGCCGATGTTCATCAAGCCCCACCACAAGGCGATCTACCCGCACCTGTTCGAGGGTGCCCGCAAGCCCCTGGTGCCGGTCCGGCTCTCCCGCGGCGTGGGACGGGTGACGACCGTCGTGCACCCCTATGTGATCCGCTACCCGCGGGTGGCCGACTTCTCCCGCCGGTGGTCACCCGAGCACATGATGGTCACCGCCGAGCAGGCTTTTCCCGGCCGCAAGCCCACCACCGTCGCGCCACTGGCGGCGTCGGTCTACATCGAGCGGTTCGAGGGCGCGCGGTCCCGGCTGGTGGAGAAGGACCCCGAGTGGATGGTCGACCGCATGCTGGGCAACTTCCACATCGAGATGGCCGGCTTCTCCCAGCAGGTCGTCACGGGCCTCGCGGCCAGCTCGGTGCTGCCGTGGAACCGCCTCGTCGAGGACAAGGCGACGGTGCTGCTGAAGGCGCTGGACGGTCGGCCGTGCCACCTGCTGCAAGTCCCGAGCGTCTACACCCCGGACGAGGCCTCCGACGACATCGTGGAGTTCCTCGAGGAGCTGCTGCCCTCGTTCGTCGGCGTCCAGGCGTCGTAGCGTGCCCACGACCCAGCCCGCGGCGGGGGCGGTCACCGCGGTCGTCCCCGCCCGCAACGCCGAGCCCCTGCTCCCGGCGTGCCTGGACTCGTTGCGCGAGTCCGGTGTCGCGCAGATCATCGTGGTCGACGGGCGGTCCACCGACGGCTCCCGCGAGGTGGCCGAGCGGTATGGCGCGACCGTCGTCAGCGACGACGGCCGGGGCCTGCCCTTCGCCCGCGCGCTCGGCATCGCCACGGCACGCACGCCGTGGGTGCTGCTCGTGGACGCCGACGTGGTGTTCCCCGACGGGGCGCTGGACCAGCTGCTGGCGGAATACGCCGCCGGTGGCTACGACGCCCTGCAGGCCGGCCTCGAGAGCGTGAGCGGACCCGGCTACTGGGGGCGGGCGCTCGCACACCACCACCGCACCGGCCGGAGCCGGCACTGGTTCGGTCTCGTGGCGACCCTGTGCGACCGGGACGAGATCCGCCGCATCGGCTTCGACGACGCGTTCCGGTCCGGTGAGGACATCGAGCTGCGGTGGCGGATGCGCGACGCCGGGCTGCGGATCGGCGTCTCCCGCTCGGTCCTGGTCGAGCACCGGTTCGCCGGCGACGACTTCGCGTTCGCGATGGACCAGTTCGCGATGGACGGATTCGGCCTCGGCCGGATGATCCGCAAGCACGGGTGGCGCGGGGCCCGCCTGGCCCTGCTGCCGGCCGCCGCTGCCGCACGCGGTGTCGCGGTGAGCCTGGCCCACCGCCAGCCCGCGTGGATCCCCTACTTCACCGTGTTCGCCGTCGCGAACTACTCCGGCATGGTGCGGGGGCTGCGACCGTGACCGAGGCCCGCGCGCTGCCGACGGGGTTGCCCGTGCCCGGCCGGCGTCCCTTTCTCGCCAGCACCATCGGGCTGGTGGCGGGCAAGGGGCTGCAGATGGGCGGCGGGTTCCTCTTCTGGGTCATCGCCGCCCGCGCCGCGTCCCCGGTCGAGCTCGGCCTCGTCGCCGCGGTCGTGTCCGCCGTCATGCTCTGCACCCAGCTCGGGCAGATGGGCACGGGCGCTGGCGTCATCGTCAGCCTCGGCACCGGCGGCAACCGCACCGCCGTGCTCGACACCGCGTTCACGGTGGTCCTCATCGCCGGTGCCGCCGTGGCCGCCGGCGCGCTCGTCGTGGGAGCCGTCGCCGGCGGCGACCTCTCCGCCGCGGCGAGCACCGTCAGCTTCGCGGCACTGTTCATGCTCTCCGTCGTCTCCGGGACGATGATGGTCTGCCTGGACCAGGTCAACGTGGCTCTCGGCCGTGGTGGCAACTCCGCCGTTCGCTACGCCGCGGCGGGCGTCGTCACGGTGGCCGCCACGGCGGCGCTCGTTCTCTCGCCGATCGCGAGCGACAGCCGGGCGCTCTTCGCGTGCTGGTCCCTCGGGGCGGTGGCGGCCTGTGCGGTCGGCACGGTGCAGCTGCGCTCGTTGCTGCACTACTCCTACCGGCCGCGGCTGCACCCCGGACACCGCCAGCGGCTCCTCGTGGTCGGCGTGCCCAACCAGGTCCTGACGATGATCGAGCGGGCCCCCGGGTCGCTCGTGCCGATCCTCGTGGCGCACGTCGTGTCGCTGGAGGCCACGGCCTACTGGTACCCCGCCTGGATGATGGCCTGGGTGGCCTACTCCACGCCGGTGCTCGTGGGCCTGGTGCAGTTCGCCGAAGGGGTCAAGGACCCGGGCCGGCTGGCCCGCAGCACCCGCTCAGGCCTCGGCTGGTCGCTGCTCGTCGGCGCCGGCATCTCCGTGGTCATGGTCGTCCTGGCCCGGCCGCTGCTGCACCTGATGGGCGCCCGCTACGCGGACGCGTCCACCGGTGCCCTCAGGCTGCTGGCCATCGGCCTCGTCCCGTACGCCGTGATCCAGAGCTACAACTCGGTCTGCCGCGTCCGGTCCCGGCTGCGCGAGGCCATCACGGTCAACGCCGCGCTCGGGATCGCGCTCTGCACGGTGACCGTCTCAGTCGCCCAGCGGGGTCCCACCGCCATGGCAGCCGCGTGGCTGACCTGTCTTTGTGTCGGCGCGGTCGTTGCCGGGTTCCGCGCCATCCGTCTCGTCAGGGGAGTGACAGCATCATGACCAGTGCCCAGGTTCTCGAACGGGTGAGCATCACCGCCCACTCACCGCGCCGGTGGGCCGGCGTGCCGTACGTCGTAGTGGGGCTGCTCGCGGCCGTGCTCGCGGCGCTGGCAGCCCGGTCCGTCACGCTGCCGATCAACAGCGACCTCGGGCTGGTACAGACCCTGCCGCCGGCGTACTGGGTCGGGATGGTGGTGCTCAACGGCGCCTTCGTCCTCGCCCTCGGCTCCGGGGCCCACCACCGGACCAGCGAGTGGGCCATGGCCACGCTGCTGGGTGCCCTGGTCGTCACCATGTACGGCGCCGCCTCCTTCGCCTCGAGCACCACCCGGGGCGAGGTGGCGTGGCGGCACGTCGGCATTGCTGAGTCCCTGGTCTCCTCGGGGCAGGTGACGGCCCAGGCCGACGCCTACTTCAGCTGGCCCGGGTTCTTCGCCCTCATCGGCACGTTCTCGCGGGCGAGCGGCATCCAGGCCCTGGACCTCACCCCGTGGGCACCGGTCGTCAACGGTCTCCTCTGGCTCGCCGCGCTCGCGCTGGTCATCCGCGCCTTCACGCCGGACAAGCGCCGGCTGTGGCTCACGCTGTGGGTCTTCTGCCTGGGCAACTGGATCGACCAGGACTACCTGTCACCGCAGGCCTTCGGCTTCTTCCTCTACCTGGTGGTCATCGCCCTGCTGCTCACGGTACTGAGCGCGCGGAAGGGTGCACCGACGTCCTGGCGCCCGGCCGCGCTGCTGGTGTGGTGGCGAGCGAGGACACCGGAGGAGCCGGACCGCAGGCTGCGGGTGGGGATCCTGCTGCTCGTCGTGCTGCTGTGCGTGGCGATGGTGGCCAGCCACCAGCTCTCGCCGTTCATGCTGCTGGTCGCGATGGCGGCGCTGGTCGTGCTGGGGCGCAGCTGGGCGCCGGGTCTCCCGGTGCTGCTGGGCCTCATGCTGGCGATCTGGCTGGCCTACCCCGCGAGCCCCTACCTCGTCGGCCACCCGCCGCTGCGCGACACCGGGCTGGAGGCGGCCGCGTCCGCCAGCGTGGTCAACCGGCTCGGTGGGACGCCGGGTCATGAGCAGGTGGTCCACGTCCGCATTGTCGTGACGGCCGTCATCTGGCTGCTCGCCGCCGCGGGCGCCCGGATGCTGTGGAAGCGCCGGTCGCTCGACCTGCGGGCGGTGGCACTGGCGCTGACCCCGTTCGTGCTGTTCCCGGCCCAGTCCTACGGCGGTGAGATCCTGCTGCGGGTCGCGCTGTTCGCGCTCCCCTTCATGGCCTACCTCGCCTCCGAGGCGCTGCTGGGCAGCCAGCGTCGGCTGCGCCCGGTCAGGCTGATCGCGATCGGCGTCGTCTGTGCGCTGCTGGCGGTGGGGTCGATCACCGCGCGGTTCGGCAACGCCCGGTTCGACATGTTCACGCCGGCGGAGGTCCAGGCGACCCAGAAGCTCTACGCGATCGTGCCACCGAACGCGACCCTGATCTCGGGGGCTCACCCGACACCATGGCGCTACCGCGACTACCTCCAGCACCGCGCCCTGACCGTGGGGGACCTCTGCGGCCCGCGCCTGAGCGGCGTGGCCTGCAGCAACGCCGTCGTCGGAGCGGCACGCCGCAACACCGAGGGCGGCCTGGTGATGCTCAGCCGCGCGTCCAAGTCGTCCCTGGTCCTGCAGGGGCTCATGTCCTCCCAGGCGTTCGACGACTTCGAGGTGGCCCTCGCCCGGCGCGTCGGTGTCGAGCTCGTCTACCAGAACTCCGATGCCCGCATCTACCGAATCGAGCCCTCCCGTGTATGACGTCCGACAGCTCACCGCCGACCGGACCGCCCTGGCCCTGCTCGGACTCGGGGTCCTGGGTCCGCTGGCGCTGCTGGCGTCGCCACCCCAGCCGCTGCGCGCGCTGCTCGTGATCGCCATCATGGGCTTCCTGCCCGGTTACGCGCTCGTCCGGCTCACCGGGCTGTCCGAGTGGTTCGTCGTGGCCGTGGTCAGCGTCGCGACAAGCCTGTCCCTGGCCACAGCCATCTCCATGGGTCTGCTCTACGCGAGCGCCTGGTCCTGGCAGCTGTCCATCGGGCTGCTGGGCGCGGTCGCCGTGCTGGCCGTGGTGGCGCAGATGTGGAGGAGGGCCTCATGACCGCCGTCGGGTTCGGAGTGGCCGTGCTGCTGCTGGCCGTGATGTCGGTGGCCGAGGTGCGCCGGGTGGGGGCTGCAGCGGTCGTTCCACCGCGCTCCAGCTGGCTCCTGCGGGCCGAGCTGCTGCTGATGCTCGCGTGTGCGGTCCTGGTGCTGCCCAGGGCCATCGGCCTGCTCACGTGAGGTCCCCGCGCGTCTGGTGGTTCGTCAGCGACCTGCACCTGGGTCCCGGACCGGACCATCGGGGCACGGCCGCGGCCCTGGTGGAGTTCCTGGCGGTGATCGGGGAGACCCGGCCGGAGGCCAACCGCAGCCTCGTGCTGCTCGGCGACAGCTTCGACCTCCCGGCCGACGACACCGCGGCGGCCTCGCTGAGCGCCATCGCGCGCCGGCACCCCGACGTGTTCGCCGCCCTCGGGCGGGTTCGCGGCGCCGGGGTGGATCTCCAGGTGGTGTGCGGCAACCACGACACCGCGCTGGCGCGCCCGGCCGTGTGGGAGGCCTTCGAGCAGCTGCTGTCAGCCGGTGCCGCGGCTGACTGGGGCTGGCCGGCGCCGGCGCGTGGTGTGGTGAAGGTGCATCCCTGGTGGCTGCACGAGCCGCACGTGTTCCACGCCGAGCACGGGCACCAGCACCACGATGTCCACCGGATGCCGACGCTCCTCGAGCAGAGCGTGCCGTTGACGCCCGCGGACTCGCTCCTCCGGACCTGGTCCACCACGTCCGACGCCGGGCCGGTCCGGCGGCTGCGCGCCATATCGCGGGCGGTCGTGGTGACCCACAGAGGCGAGCGGACGGCGGCCGGGGCGCCGTACCTGGCACTGGTCGACGCGGAGGCGTCGCGCGCCGGGCTCCCCGTGCCCGCGGCCCGCACGCTGGCGCGCACCTCGCGGTTTCGCGCCGTGCCCGCCGCGGTGGGCGTGGGCCACCGGGTTCTCTCGCGCCGCCTGGGCGCCGGCGCCCGCGGATCGACGTTGGCGCAGGCGGCCGCGCGCGTCCACTCGGCGCTGGACCTGCATGGCGCTGAGGTGCCGTTCGTCATCTTCGGCCACACCCATCGAGCCGGAAAGCATGTCATCGCAGGCACATCCGCGGGCTATCTCAACACCGGCACCTGGAGCGACGACGTCCGCGGGGGTGGCCCCGACCGCAGGGACGACCAGCTGTTCCCCTACATCAGGGTGGATGCGCTGGACGCCGACGGAGTGGTGACGGCGCAGGCGTCGCTGCGGTACTGGGGGATGTCGGGGCGTCCGGGGAGGCCGACCGGAGGTCCGCCGGCGCACGAGCCGGTGCTGCCGGCATGAGCAGCACGGGCCCTTGCCATAAGCATCGCCGTCCCGCCAGGGCTGTCGTACCCTGAATCTCGATGTGGGCGCCGCGAGGGGGATCGGCAGACAAGCCATGCGTTCATGCGTTTGACGACCTGGGGTGACAATGAGACGCGTCCACTGCTCCTTGCCGGCTGGTGCCGTCGCGGCCGTCGCGCTGGCCGCGGTGCTGAGTGGCTGCGCTGACGGCGGCAAGCCGGTCACGCTGGCGAGCACCCTGCCGTCGTCACCGCCCCCCGGTGTCGAGGCCGCCGGCTCGACCGACACCGGCCGGGGCACGCCCACCGGCACCAAGCGTGCCGAGAGCATCCTGTGGTTCAACGACGGGGTCTGGTGGGCGAACATGTGGGACGTCATCAGCAACGACTTCCACATCTTCAAGCTCGACCCGACGACGCGGACCTGGAAGGACGACCGGGTCCTGGCCGACGGCCGTGCCGACACGCACGCCGACGTGCTGTGGAACGGCACGAAGCTGTTCATCGCCTCCCACCAGTTCCCGAGGGACACCCAGCCGGCGGTCGCGGGGGACCCGAGCCTGCTCTTCCGCTACAGCTATGACAGCGCAACCAAGAAGTACCGGCTCGACCCCGGCTATCCCGCCACGATCAACACCACCAAGAGCGAGACCCTCACGATCGACCAGGACTCCACCGGCACGCTGTGGGCCACGTGGCAGCAGGGGAACACCATCTACGTCAACTCCACGACCAGCGGCACCGACCAGACGCAGTGGGGCACACCGCACCCCTTGCCGCACGCCCGCGGGGTGTCCGTGGACGACACCTCGGCGGTCGTGTCGTACGGCGGCAACCGGGTCGGGATCATGTGGAGCAGCCAGCACGGCAAGGCACCGGACGGCATGTACTTCAGCAGCCACCAGGACGGGACTCCCGAGGACCAGTGGTCGGCGCCGGTGGCTGCCCTCCAGGGTCCGCGCAGCTCCGACGACCACATCAACCTCAAGGCCGACAAGACCCCGGGGGGCCACCTCTACGCAGCGGTGAAGAACTCCAACATCAACCTCAAGCTGCCCCTGCTGGAGCTGCTGGACCTGAACACGGCGACGGGGCGCTGGACCCACCACACGATCGCCAAGGTCTCGGAGTGCGCCAACCGCGTGACCCTGCTGGTGGACGAGAAGCGCCGGATGCTCCGCACGTTCGCCACCTACCCCAAGCCGGCGGGCAGCACCGACGCGGGGGTGTGCACGTCCTCCGGCGGCGCGATCTACGAGAAGTCGACGAGCATGGACAAGATCGCCTTTTCGCCGGGTCGCGGCACGCTCCGGATCATCGACCCGAAGAGCTATGTCCACAACGCCTCGTCGACCAAGCAGAACATCGACCCCTCGACGGGGCTGGTAGTGCTCGCGGACAACTACGCCACCAGCAAGTACTGGTACTACTACGAGCCGGCGGCACGCTGACCAGGCGTCGTGGTTGGGGACGCCGCGCGGCGGGTAGGTCCGGACCGGCGGCAGCGCAACCGGGGCGCCGACCGCGCGACCAGACCGTGCGAGCGAGGGAGCAGGTGGCCATGCCCAAGACGACCAAGGGCGGCGACGCCCGCAAGGACGAGCTGCCAGGCACCATCGAACGGTCCGACCCCAAGGCGCAGCGGACCTTCGCCAAGGCCCACGACGCGGCTGCGGAGGAGTACGGCGACGCGGAGCGTGCCCACCGGGTGGCCTACTCGGCGCTGAAGCACACCCACGAGAAGGTCGGCGACCACTGGCAGCCCAAGGACTCCAACGGCCCCTCGGACGACCGGGCCGCAGGTGGTCCGGACAGCAGGGCCGAGACCGCCGGCGGTGTCGATGCCCGTGCCTCGAAGAAGCACCTGCAGGAGGTCGCGAGGGAGCTGGACGTCCCCGGCCGCTCGACCATGACGAAGGACGAGCTCGTGGAGGCCATCGGCAAGGCCAACGACCGCGCGAGCGCCAGGGCGCGTCGCAAGGGCTGACCTGCTCCTGCCGAAGGGCGCGGGACGAGGCGGCGGGTCGCTACGGGAGGCGCTCGGGCCCGGAGCGTGGTAGGTGTGTCTCTGTTCCGTCCGGGTGCGCAACGCCCCCGGCCTGAGTCGTGGAGGACGCGATGGCGGTCAACCAGCCCAAGACGCAGGAGGAGTACGACACCGGTCGCGCGTTGCTGCTCGCGACGGTCGCCGCGCTCGGGGGCTTCCTCTTCGGCTTCGACACGGCCGTCATCAACGGCGCGGTGACGGCGGTCCGCGCCGAGTTCCACATGGGCGACCTGCTGACCGGGTTCACCGTGTCGTCCGCGCTGCTCGGCTGCGTCGTCGGCGCCTATGCCGCCGGATGGCTGGCCGACCGCCAAGGCCGGATCAAGGTCATGGTCCTGGCCGCCGCGCTCTTCGTCATCAGCGCGCTCGGGTCGGGTCTTGCGTTCAGCCCCTGGGAGCTGATCCTGTGGCGGGTCATCGGCGGTCTCGGCGTCGGCGCCGCATCGGTCATCGCCCCCGCCTACATCGCCGAGATCTCGCCGGCCTCGATCCGCGGCCGGATGGGGTCGTTGCAGCAGCTGGCGATCGTCACCGGCATCTTCATCGCGCTGCTGTCCGATGCCTTCCTCGCAGGTCTTGCCGGGGGAGCCGGCAAGCCGCTGTGGTTCGGTCTGGCCGCCTGGCGCTGGATGTTCCTCACCGGCGTCATCCCGGCCCTGGCCTACGGCATCATGTCGCTGCAGATCCCGGAGTCACCCCGCTACCTCGTCTCCAGGGGCGAGAACGACAAGGCGCGCTCGGTGCTCGGGCAGGTCCTCAAGACGGGCATCGACGAGCGCATGTCCGAGATCCGTCGCACCGTGGCGCTGGAGGCGCGTTCGTCCTTCAAGGACCTGGAGAAGGCCGGCGGCGGTGGCCTGTTGCCGATCGTCTGGGTCGGGATCGCCCTGTCGGTCTTCCAGCAGTTCGTCGGCATCAACGTGATCTTCTACTACTCCTCGGCGCTGTGGCAGCAGGTCGGCTTCAGCGAGAGTGACGCCCTCACCATCACCGTGATCACCTCGGTGACCAACATCGTGGTCACACTCGTGGCGATCTCGGTCATCGACAAGATCGGCCGCCGCGTCCTGCTGCTGATCGGGTCGGCCGGCATGGCGGTCACGCTCGGCACGTTGTCTGCGGTGTTCGGGTCGGCGCCGGTGCACAACGGCCAGCCGGTCCTGAGCCACACGGCGGGCATCGTCGCGCTGCTCGCGGCGAACCTGTTCGTCGTCTTCTTCGGCGTCTCCTGGGGACCCGTCGTCTGGGTGCTGCTGGGCGAGATGTTCAACAACAAGATCCGCGCCAGTGCCCTCGGCCTGGCGGCGGCCGCCCAGTGGCTCGCCAACTTCGCGATCTCGACCAGCTTCCCCAAGTTCGCCGACATCGGACTGGCCTTCGCCTACGGCTTCTACACCTTCTTCGCCGTGCTGTCGTTCTTCTTCGTCGCCAAGTTCGTCAAGGAGACCAAGGGCCGCCAGCTCGAGGACATGTAGCCGCGCGAAGCCCAACCGCACGACGAAGCGGCCGCACCCCGACGAGGGTGCGGCCGCTTGGCATGCGAGGGCGGGTGCTCAGCCCGCCGCGGGCTCGAGCACGAACACCGGGATCTCGCGGTCGGTCTTCTTCTGGTAGTCGGCATAGTCGGGGAACGCGGCGACGCAGCGCTCCCACCACCGTGCCTTCTCCTCGCCCGTGACCTCACGGGCGACCATGTCCTGCTTCACTGTCCCGTCCTGCAGCTCGACGTGGGGGTCGGCCAGGACGTTGTGGTACCAGACCGGGTGCTTGGGTGCACCGCCCAGGGAGGCGACCGCGGCGTAGCGACCCTCGTGCTCCACCCGCATCAGCGGCACCTTGCGCAGCTTGCCCGACTTCGCGCCGACCGTGGTCAGGAGGATCACGGGCAACCCGCGCAGCGTGGTGCCGCTCGTGCCGCCGGAGCGCTCGTACTCCTCGACCTGGTCGCGGACCCACTGGCTGGGACTGGGCTCGTACTCTCCGGAAAGGGGCATGTTCTCACCCAACACCACCCGCTGGTACGACGCGCGTGCGGGGGCGTCGAAGGGCACGCGCCGCCGTCTCGGGGCGGCGGAGGCGCGGCGCACCACCCCGAACCTCCCCGGGACGTCGGCGGCCTGAACTGAAGGGGTGACACGCGGGCACTGTCGAGGTGTAATGGTGTAATCAGAAGGGAGAAGGACATGTCGACAGACGACACGAACACTGAGGAGGCCGGCGAGGGCCGGCGTGGCATGGGCGGGCGCGGCCCCCGCGGCCGGCATGGGCACGGCTCCGGACCGCGCAGGGGCGGCCCGTTCGGGCGGCCGGGTGGATGGCAGCAGGCCGACCTGCCCGACGCCAGCGGCGCAGCCGAGTGGTTCGCCGGCAGGCTGCCCGACGACTGGTTCGTCGGTGGGCCCGAGGTCGTGGTGGACCGCGACGAGATCACGGTGACCGGCGAGCTCGCACCGGTGGACGGCGGCGAGGACGCCGCCGAGGGCCGGATCACGCGGTGGCGGGAGGACACCCGCGGACAGCGGATGGCCATCGCCGACGAGGCCCAGTCGCGCTATGGGCGGCAGGTCTCCTGGGGTGCCCGCATCGGCGACACCGGCCGGCTGTTCACCCACCTGGCCGTCCCGGCCATGACCCGCCTGCGCCAGAGCGAGCGGCAGGTGCTCGACACCCTCGTCGACGCCGGGGTCGCCCGCTCCCGCTCGGAGGCGCTGGCCTGGTGCGTCAAGCTCGTGGGCGAGCACACCGACGCGTGGCTGGCCGACCTGCGCGAGGCGATGTCCGAGGTGGAGCGCCTGCGCAGCGCCGGGCCGGACCTGTAGCGAGGCCGCGCACCCTGTCAGCAGGGGGACAGGGCCGGCACAGGGCCACCACAGCGGGGTTGGCGAGTCTGGAGCTCCAGCAGCCCCCAGGAGGTCCCCTCATGAACAGTGCACGCGCACGCGGCCCGCACCGTGCCCGGCAGGCCGCCGCCGTTCTCGCCGGGATCGGTGTGACGGCGACCGGGGCGGTAGCCGGTCTGGCCCACGCGTCGGACCATGCGGCCGGTTCCCGTTCGTCGGCGTCGGCCGCCGGCTCCAGCTCGGTGGCCTCGAGCCCCTCGGTCGCATCAGGCACCACGGTGCAGCCCGGGATCGCCGGCGGAGCCCCCCAGGCGCAGTCTGGCGGGTCGTGATGGCCCCCGCCGGCCTGGGCGACCTGACGCTGCGGGGGCCGGCGTACGAGTGGGCGCTCTGGTCCACCACCGTGCGCCTCGCCGTCGCCGACCCGCACCACCTGCCCGCCGCCAAGCGCCTCGTCGACCGTGAGCTGGCCCGCGTGGAGCTCGCGGCGAGCCGGTTCCGCCCGGACTCCGAGCTGCGCCGCCTGGCGGTGCGCCGGGGCCGCCCCACCCGGGTCAGCGACGTCCTGTCCGAGATGCTGGAGGTCGCCCTCGCCGCGGCGCGCGCCACCGCCGGTGCGGTCGACCCCACGCTGGGGGATGCGCTCGCGGCCCTGGGCTACGACCGCGACTTTGCCGAGGTCGCCGAGGCGTCCCGGCGCCGCGACGGCATCCGCCTCGTACGGCGGCCGGCCCCCGGCTGGCAGCGGATCGAGCTCGACGCCGTCCGCCGGGTGGTCAGCGTCCCCGCCGACATCCGGCTGGACCTCGGCTCGACGGCCAAGGCCTGGGCGGCCGACCGCTGCGCGCGGGCGGTGGCCGAGCAGCTGGGGATCGGGGTGCTGGTCTCTCTCGGCGGGGACATCGCCACGGCCGGTGCCGGACCGGACGGAGGGTGGCGGGTGCTGGTCCGCGACCAGCCCGACGACCCCGCGGCCCTGGTCACCCTGCCGTCCGGCGGGGCGCTCGCCACCTCCAGCACGCGGTCGCGGCAGTGGCAGCGGGAGGGTCGCGAGCTGCACCACATCCTGGACCCGGCCACGTGCCAGCCCGTCGAGCCCGTATGGCGCTCGGTCACCGTCGCGGCCGAAACCTGCGTCGAGGCCAACACGTGGTCGACCGCGGCTGTGGTGCGGGGACGTGGAGCCGCCGGGCTGCTGGCCGGGCGGCACCTGGCGGCACGCCTGGTGAGCGAGGACGGCGTGCCGCTGCACGTCGGGGGCTGGCCGGCGGGCGCGGAGGTGCGCCGCGGCGTACAGGCCGTGGAGGTGGCGTCGGGGTCACGCAGCGGGCCAGGAGCGGCGGCGCGGCGGGCGACGGCATGAGACGAGGCGCTCAGGCCTCTGACGGGTCCGGCGCCGGGCGGTGCTGTGCCTGCGCCGGTCAGGCCGGTGCCGGCGGGTCGGGCTGGGCGCCCTGATGCGGGCCTTCCTGGCCCGGCTTCGGCGCCGCGGAGGCCCGGCGGGCGAAGGCGGCCACCGCGTCGGACGAGGGCGAGGCCGCGGTCGTGTTGGCCTGCTGCAGCTCGCGGTAGACCTCTTCGCGGTGGATGTCGACGTCGCGCGGCGCGGCGATGCCCAGGCGCACGGTGTCGCCGTTGACCTCGAGCACCGTGATGACGATGTCGTGGCCGATGACGAAGCTCTGTTGGGGACGACGGCTGAGCACCAGCATGGAAGAGTCCTTTCTCCTGCTGCCCGGACGTCCCACCCTAAGCGGCGCGACCGCGCAGGTGCGCCCGAGGGGCGCGGGACTCAGGACGCGAGCAGCGGCTGGCGCAGCGAGAAGGGCTGCCCGGTGAGGACGACCTGCGCGGCGTCGTAGGTCCGGGCGTTGATGACGAGCGGCGCGAGGGTGTTGGCGGAGGCGTCGGCCGGGTTGTCGCGCAGGGTGACGACCAGCAGCACGAGGGCGTCCTCCTCGCTGCGGAGGGCGAGCCGCTCGACGGTCTCGTCGTCGATCACGGGCGCGTAGTCGGGGAAGAAGGCCGCGGGGGCGACCACGACGAAGTCAGGGTCGTCCTCCGACACGCCCCGCAGCTCGAACACGCCCCCGTCGGCGGCCTCGAGGACGAACCGCTGGGCGGCGGGGTAGCCCACCAGGCCGGACGGGAAGTGGATCTGCGGCTGCGTCGGGGCAGTCGTCGGTGCGGGCAGCGTGTCGGTGACGGTCACGGTCTCTCCAGCTCGGCGTGTCAGGTGGACTGGTCGAACAGTCGTCTGGTGGTCTGCGGCGCGGTGGCGCCGGCGGCGGTGTAGGTCGAGGCCTCGGGCGTGGGGGAGACCAGGCCGAGCGCCTCCTGCAGCGCGCGGTAGCTGGTGTCGAGCAGCTCACGGTTGCTCTCCGCCAGGGCGGAGATCTCCGAGGTCGCGGTGAGCAGGGACTCGCGGTGGTCCTTCAGCACGTCGTCCCACGGGGGTGGCGCCGCGGCGGCGAGCTCGCGCAGGGAGCAGTCCGGGTCCAGCCCGAGGGCGTCGGCCACGTCACCGAGCTCGATGCTGCGGCGCAGCTCGGCGTGGCGGATCTCCTCCAGGACCAGCTCCACCTCATGGGTCGCGCGGCCCAGCCACCGGGTGCGCCCGGCGGCCACGAGGACCTGCTCGGTCTCCAGCTTGAAGGTCAGCAGGTCCAGCAGCTCGCGGATGCGCCACAGGGCGGAGGAGACGTGGGCAAGAGCCGTCTCGGCCCGGCTCTCGTCGCCGGGTGCGACGGTTGCGGGAGGGCGCATGTCGATCACGTCCCTAACATCGGTCGGGGGCCGACGACGCTGAGGTTTCGGCGTCGGCCAGTTTCTGGTTCCGAATGACTAGTCATTCCCGGCTAGGACGTGGCTAGAACATATGGCGCAGGATGATCATTTGTTGGCTTCGTTTGTCTTTGTTTGGCATTGGCCTAGCGCAGCGTCATTTCGCGACACTAACTTCCAACTCGTGACCTCCCCCATTATCGCCGCGCAGCCTGCTAACGCGCCCACCGTTGACGAGCTGTGCCGTACCCACCTGGCGCTGGTTCACCACGAGGTGCGGTCCATCAGCATGCGGCTGCCGGGGCACGTCCACACCGACGACCTGACGTCGGCCGGCATGAGCGCCCTGTTCGCCGCCGCCGGGTCGTTCGACCCCGAGCAGGGGGTGCCGTTCGCCCGGTACGCCGCGCGCCGCATCCGGGGCGCACTGCTGGACGAGCTGCGGTCGGCCGACTGGGCCACCCGCTCGCTGCGGGGCCGGGTCCGCGAGCGCAACTCCATGTACGAGTCGCTGACGGCCCACCTCGGGCGCACCCCGTCGCCGGACGAGCTCGCTCGTGGCCTCGGCATCAGCCGGGCCGAGCTGCAGCGGATCGAGGGCGACCTGCACCAGTCCGTCGTCCTGCGGATCGACCACCTGGCCACCGAGGCCGGCGCCGACGCGATCCTGCCTGCCACCGCCGAGACCCCCGAGTCCGTCCTGGTCGAGCGCGAGCGCCAGTCCTACCTGCGCGATGCCGTCCACTCCCTGCCCGAGCGGCTGCAGAAGGTCGTCCGCGGCTGCTTCTTCGAGGACCGGCCGATGCGCGAGCTGGCCGAGGAGCTCGGGGTCACCGAGTCGCGGATCTCCCAGCTGCGGGCGGAGGCGCTGAAGCTGCTCAAGGACGGCATGAACAGCCAGCTGGCGCCTGAGATGCTGCCGAAGAGCACGGGTGTCGCGGCGAACCGGCGCGAGGCGTACTACGCCACGATCGCCAGCCGCTCCTCCTTCCACGCGCGCCTCGGCCTGCCCGGCCTGCGCCCGGCCCCGATGGCCGCCCAGACCGCCTGACGCCTGCCCGTTCTCCCGCTTGTTGCCCCGAAGCGACCGGTCGACGCCGATCGGACGCCCACTTCGGTCGTGCCGGGGCAACGAGAGCGGCCCCCCGGTGACGGGCCAAGCGGCCGGCTGAATAAATCCAAAGAGTTTCTCAGGTGGCCCCGATGGCTGCCGATGAGAGCCCTGTCGGCACCGGAAGGTGACGACAAGGGGAGTCCACGGACGGACTCCTCGTGAAACCATCCACGGAGGAATCATCATGGGTCTTCAGATCAACACCAACGTTGCGGCGATGAACGCCTACCGCAACCTGTCGAGCACGCAGAACGCGATGTCGACCAGCCTGGAGCGCCTGTCCTCGGGTCTGCGGATCAACCGCGCCGCCGACGACGCTGCCGGCCTCGCCATCTCCGAGAAGCTGCGCGCCCAGACGAGCGGCCTGAACCAGGCCACCAGCAACGCCCAGGACGGCATCAGCCTCATCCAGACCGCTGAAGGCGCGCTGAACGAGACGCACTCCATCCTGCAGCGCATGCGCCAGCTCGCCGTCCAGTCCGGCAACGACACGAACAGCAACGACGACCGCGCCCAGATCCAGAAGGAGGTCACCCAGCTCACCCAGGAGCTGAACCGGATCGGCAACACCACGCAGTTCAACGGTCAGAACCTGCTGGATGGCTCGTTCCACGGCACCTTCCAGATCGGTGCCAACTCGGGACAGACCCTGGCCGTCTCGGTGGGCAGCATGAAGGCCTCCGACCTCGGTGTCGAGGGCGCGACCACCAAGGGCTCCGCAGTCAACGGTGCCTCGGCGTCCGTCACCAGTGGAACGCCGGTGAAGGGCACGTTCAGCATCGACAACGGCGTCGTCAAGGACGCCAGCGGGACCACGATCGGCGCCTACGACGACACCGCCAAGACGGTGACGTTCAACGCCGACAACGGCGGAGCAGTCCTCACGTTCGACAAGAGCGCTCTGTCGGACGCCACCGCCAAGACCGGGTCCTTCACCGTGAGCTCGGCAGTCGACGTGAGCACCCAGGCCGGCGCGAGCACCGCGATCGCGACCCTGGACGCTGCCATCAACACCGTCTCGGGGCAGCGTGCTGACCTCGGTGCGGTGCAGAACCGGCTCCAGCACACCATCAACAGCCTGTCGGTCGCCGCGGAGAACGCGTCGGCCGCCGAGTCCCGCATCCGCGACACCGACATGGCCAAGGAGATGACCTCCTTCACCCGGAGCCAGATCCTGCAGCAGGCCGGCGTCTCGATGCTGGCGCAGGCCAACCAGGCCCCGCAGTCGGTGCTCAAGCTCCTCGGCTGATCGAACGGCGTGACCTGATCGTCCACGGGGCGGGCCCTCCCGGTCCGCCCCGTGGTCGTCCACCCGCACACACCAAGGGCCCGGGAAGGGGACCGCCATGAGCGCCATCGACGGCCTCGTCTCCGGCCTGAACACCACGCAGATCATCAGCCAGCTGATGCAGGTGGAGCGGCAGCCCGAGCAGCAGCTGACCGACCACAAGACCGCCAGCCAGACGATGGTCACCTCGCTGCAGGGGCTGAACTCACTGTTCACCGCGCTGCAGAGCGCGGCCAACGCGTTCGTGCCGGACTCGATCACCAAGCAGTCCGCGTGGGGCAGCACCACGGGCACCTCCTCGGCGCCCACACTGGCCAGCGTGAGCACAGGGCCGACCGCCCAGCCGGGCAGCGCCCGCTTCACGGTGACCAGCGTCGCCAGCGCGACGTCCGTGGTCTCCTCCGGCACCGTCGGTTCACTCGCCAGCACGGTCGCCACCAGCCCGTTCACCGTCACCAAAGGTGCAGCGGGCATCGGGCTCTCGTCGGTCACGCCGGGCGCCACGCTGTCCGCCGGCGTCCACACCATCTCCGTCACGCAGGCATCCAGAGCCGCGACACTCTCGGGTCAGCAGGTCCTGCCGCCCACGGTGGACCTCGGTTCGCAGAACACGCTCGCCTTCACCCTCAAGGACGGCACGGCGTCGTCCACGATCTCGGTGACGTTCGGCTCGGGCAGCCACACTCTCGACGAGGTCGCCGCCCAGATCGGCCAGCAGTCAGGGGGCGCCCTCACCGCACGGATCGACGACAGCGGCCACCTGCAGGTCAGCACGGCGCGCGAGGGTTCGGCCGTCTCCCTGACGGTCGACTCCGGCAACACGGCCCTCGGGCTGGCCGCCTCGTCGACGCCGGCCGTCGGGCAGGACGGCCTGGTGACGCTGGACGGTGTCGCACAGCCGGCGGTCACGAGCGCCGGTCCGGGAGGAACGCTCACCCTGACCGGGGCCAACGGAGACACGGTCCAGGCCACGCTCACCGGCGGCCTGCGGTTGGGCGCCGCCACCACGAGCTCCGTCAGTGCCGGCTCCACGGCCACCCTCAGCGACGTCGCGCGGGCCATCTCCGCGTCCGGCGTCGGCGTCAACGCCACAGCGGTCGGGGTCTCGAGCAGTGCCTACCGGCTGCAGCTGACGTCCACCACCACCGGCTCGGCCTCCGACATCACCATCAGCGGCGGAGGGCTCGACACCACCCTGGGCGGCATGCAGGTGCTCAACGCCGGCAGCGACGCGGTGCTGCACGTCGGCACCGGCCCGGGCGCCTTCGACGTCACCTCGCCGACCAACAGCATCACCGGCCTTCTGCCAGGTGTCACCATCACGGCACTGAGGGCCGACCCCAGCACGCAGGTGTCCGTGGACGTCTCCAGCGACAGCAGCGGCATCGCGGACAAGATGGCCTCCCTGGTCGCGGCCGCCAACTCGGCCCTGGCCTACATCGACCAGCAGAGCGCCTACGACACCACCTCCAAGACCGGCGGCCCGCTGCTCGCCGACTCCATGGCCCGCGACCTGCGCCAGCAGGTGACGGACGCGGTCATCGGCTCCTCCACCAGCACCCCCGCGCTCAGTGGGGTGTCGGTCGCACGGGACGGGACGGTCAGCTTCGACAGGGCCGCGTTCCTCGCGGCGTACGCCAAGGACCCCGCGGCGGTCAGCCAGACGATGACGTCGATGTCGCAGCAGCTGGCGAATGTGGCCAAGCAGGCCTCGGACCCGGCCGTCGGGTCCATCACGACACGCATCCAGGGCGAGCAGGACAGCATCCGCGACTACACCCAGCAGATCGCTGACTTCGAGGACCGGATGACCCTGCGGCAGCAGACGCTGCAGACGCAGTACGCCGCGCTCGAGACCGCGCTGGGCTCGCTGCAGTCGCAGAGCCAGTGGCTCACCGGCCAGCTCGCCTCCCTGCCCACCATCAGCTCGAAGTGAGATCGGACGTCATGACCACCGCAGCCCAGCTCCGCAGCCGCTACGCGCGCGAGGCCGTCACGACCGCCTCGCCGGCCCGGCTCGTCACCATGCTGTACGACCGGCTGGTGCGCGACCTCGACGACGCCGAGCTGGCCATCTCGCAGGCCGATCCGCAAGCGGCGCACGCACACCTGCGCCACGCCCAGGACATCGTGCAGGAGCTCGCCAGCAGCCTCGACGTGTCGCAGTGGGACGGCGGCCCGGGCCTGCAGAGCCTCTACACCTGGCTGCTCGAGCGCCTCGTCGCCGCGAACTCGGCCAAGGACGCGGCCGTGGTGGCCGAGTGCCGCGAGGTCGTCGAGCCGCTGCGCGAGGCCTGGCACGAGGCTGCGAACCTGCAGTCCGTCGCCGCGTCGTGAACTCCAGCTGGCTCGCCACGCTCGACGCGTTCGAGGCGCACCTGGCCCTGCAGTCGCGGCTGGTCGACGAGGGGCGGTACGACGAGGTGGTCGCCTTCGAGCCGCCCCGGGACCTCGTTGCGCTCCCCAGGGTCTTCATCGCCCGGGCGACCGAGCTGCTGCAGCGCGCAGAGGCCCTGGAGGCCCGGGTGGATGACCTACGGGTCGAGACACGGGAGCGCCGGGTGCCCCGCCGACGGTTCCCGTCACTGAGCCACACGCCGTCGGCCTACGTCGACCAGCGGGCGTGACGAAACCTCAGGTGGGCCGTCGCGCGGCCGATGGGATGCGCAGCAGTGTCGTCGTCGCGAGGTGGGTCTGATGTCCGGTTTCTCCAGCCTGAACGTGGGGGCGCAGGGGCTCTTCGCAGCCCAGCGTGCGCTGGACGTCGCGGGCCAGAACATCAGCAACGCCAACACCGACGGCTACTCCCGCCAACGGGTCCAGCAGAGCGCGCGCGGCGGCTCCGTCGTACCGGCGATGTTCTCGCGCAGTGGCGCAGACTCCGGCGGCGTCGACATCCTCGGGACGGAGCGGATCCGGGACGGCTTCCTGGAGGCGCGCGCGCACCAGGAGCACGCCACCAACGCAGGCCTTGGTGCCCTCAGCAGCACGTATGCCGACATCGAGGCCACCTTCGGCGAGCCGAGCACGACCGGCCTGCAGTCCCAGCTGTCGTCGTTCTGGACGTCGTGGTCGACGGTGGCCAACGACCCCGGGGGCTCGGGCCCCCGCAGCCTCCTGCTCGAGCAGGCCAACACCCTCGCCGGCACGGTCAACGGGTTCAGCGGGCAGCTGGGGCAACAGTGGTCGGCGACCCGCGACCAGATCACGTCGACGGTCGCCGACGTCAACTCCATGACGGCGGAGGTCGCCCGCCTCAACGGCGCCGTACGCAGCGCGACCCTCGGCGGGGACGCGCCCAACGAGCTGGCCGACCAGCGCGACCTGCTGGTGACCCGTATCGCCGAGGCGACCGGCGCGGTCGCCAGCCCCGGCGACGGCGGCGTGGTCAACCTGACCCTGGGCGGCCGCGCGCTGGTCACAGGGGACCGCAGCCAGCAGCTGCAGGCGGGCGGCCCCACGAGCTACCCCGGAACGACCGGGACCGTCGGCGTGAGCTGGGCCGGCAGCAACCAGCCGGCCACGCTCGACAGTGGCGCCCTCTCTGGGCTGCTCACGGCGGTCAACGCCACCATCCCCGGGGCGATCTCAGACCTCGACACCGTCGCGACGTCGCTGGTCAGCACCGTGAGCGCCCAGCAGCAGCAGGGCTACGACGGCAACGGCGCCAAGGGCGCCCCGCTCTTCGCAGGCACGACGGCGGCCACCCTGCACGTCGTCATGACCGACCCGGCCGGCGTGGCCGCGTCCACCGCGCCCCCGCCGGCCCTCGACGGCGGCAACGCCGTGGCGATGGGGGTGCACGCGACGGACGCCACCGGCCCGGACAGCCTGTTCCGGGACATGACCGTCCGCCTCGGGGTCCAGGCGCAGAGCGTCCAGACCCGCGCGGCGGCGCAGTCCGCCATCGTGGACCGCGTCGACAGCGCGCGGGACAGCGTCTCGGCGGTCAGCATCGACGAGGAGATGACCAACCTGGTGGCGTACCAGCACGCCTACTCGGCCGCGGCCAAGTACGTGTCGACGATCGACTCGACGCTGGACACCCTGATCAACATGGTTCGCTGAGAGCAGGTACGACGATGTCCATTCGGGTGACCCCGACGACGATGAACCGCAACGTCATGACGGGCCTGCAGACCAACCTCGCGCGGCTGCAGCGTACGCAGGAGCAGCTGTCCTCGGGGCGGCGGATCAACCGGCCCTCCGACTCGCCGACCGACACGGCCCAGGCGATGCGGCTGCGCGGTGAGCAGGCCAGGACCGAGCAGCTCGGGAACAACGTGGCTGACGGGCTCACCTGGCTCGGGGCGGCGGACTCCACCCTGACCCAGGCCTCGTCGATCGTGCAGCGCGTCCGGCAGCTGCTGGTCGCCGGGCAGAACGGCACCAACGGCCCCACCGAGCGTGGCGCGATGGCCGGCGAGGTGGACGAGCTGCGGGCCTCATTGGTCGACCTGGCCAACACGACGTATCTTGGACGTCCCGTCTTCGCGGGGACGCAGAACGTGACTGCGGCCTTCGACACGACGACCGGGGCGTACCTGGGGAATGGAGACGCCGTGCAGCGCAACGTCTCCGCCGACGGGTCGGGCCAGGTCGGCGTGACCATCCCCGGCTCCGAGGTGTTCTCCACGATGTTCAAGGGTGCGGGGGCCGACCCCGGCGTGCTCAGCAACATCTCCGCCGCCCTGCGCTCCGGCGACACGGCCGCTATGGACAAGGCCCTCGGTGACCTCGACCAGGCGTCGCAGACGATGCAGAGCGCGCAGAGCCTGGTCGGCGCCCGGTACAACCGCCTGCTCGGCGTCCAGACCCAGGGCCAGGCACGACTGGACACGGTGAACGCGAACCTCACCACGGCCGAGGACATCGACCTGCCGAAGACGATCATCGACATGCAGACCCAGCAGACGGCCTACCAGGCCGCGCTCGGCGCCACCGCCAAGATCATCCAGCCCTCGCTCGTCGACTTCCTGCGCTGACCCGTACGGCCGTGCGCTGACCCGTCCTGCCGTGCGCTGACCCGCTGCCCCACTGCCGTGCGCTGACCCGTACTGCTGGGCACCAGCGCGCTCATGCGCGCCGCAGCGCCGGCGCGCCATGCAGCGCCCTGACGCGCCCTGCAGCGCTCCGACGCGCCCGGGCTGCCGTCGTACGGCACGGGAACAGGACTTCAGGATCCCCTCAGGTCACGGCCGGCCCCGCCGATGAGGGGGGTGGTCAGGAGGACCACCCACTGCCACGGACTGGCGGCGCACCACCTCGAAGCATCCCGGAACGCCGGGGATGCCGTCCCAGTCCTTTCGAGCAGTCGAGGAAACCCCCATGTCGGAGCCGGTCGGCGACGCCACCATGAGCGCACTGCACTACGCGCTCTCGGGCCTGGCGCTGCGTCAACGCACGATCGCGGACAACACCGCGAACATCGAGACCCCGGGCTTCCTCGCCGGCAAGGTCAACTTCGAGGACACCCTGCGCAGCTCGATGGCCGACGGCAGCGACCCGTTCTCCACAGCGCCGACCACCGCCCGCTCGCTGGAGCCGACCAACACGAACGGCAACAACGTCAACCTCGACGAGGAGACGCTCGCCGGGTCGGAAACCAACCTGACCTACGGCCTCGCGGTGCAGGCGATGACCGCGAAGTTCCAGCAGCTGCGGATCGCGATCGGGGGCCAGCCCTGATGAGCACCTTCGGCACCTTCGACGCGGCCGGCTCCGGCCTGGTGGTCTACCGCAAGTGGATGGACGCGGTGTCGGACAACATCGCCAACATCAACGACGTCCGCAGCACCAGCGACAAGGCCTTCCAGGCGCGGTACGTCGTCGCGCAGGCCGCCGACTACGGGAACGCCGGCGGGGTGCAGGTCTCGGGCATCCAGCTCGGTGACGCCAAGGGCCGGGTCGTCCACCAGCCCGACCACCCCCTGGCCGACAAGGACGGCAACGTGCGCGTGCCCGACATCGACCTCGCCGACCAGATGGGACAGCTGATCATCGCCCAGCGCGGATACCAGGCCAACCTCGCCGTGGTCCAGCGTGCGCAGGACGCGTACGAGCGCGCGCTCGAGCTGGGCAAGTGACCATGAGCATCGCCCCGATCTCCGCGTTCAGCACCCTTCCGCTGCAGAGCATCTCGACGCTGCAGCCCGCGGCTGGCACGGCTGGCGCAGCCGGCACCGCTGGCGCGGCAGGAGCCGCCAAGCCCGACTTCGGCAGCATGGTCGCCTCCGGGCTGGACAAGCTGCAGTCCGCGCAGGCCACCAGCGACAACCTGGCCGTGAAGGCCACGACGGGTGACCTCGCCGACGTCCACGACTACATGATCGCCGCCAACGAGGCGTCGATCGCCACCCAGCTGACCGTCGCCGTGCGCAACAAGGCGCTCGACGCGTTCACCGAGATCATGCGGATGCAGATGTGAAGGGTTTCAACCCGGCCGCGCTCCTGGACAAGGTGCGCTCGCTGTTCTCCGGCTTCACCGGTGGCCAGAAGGCGATGACCGCGATCGCGGTCGTCGCTGCCCTGGTCGGCGCAGGCCTGTTCGTGTCGTGGGCCTCCAAGCCGACGTACGCCCCGCTGTTCAGCGGCCTGTCCTCCACGGACGCGGCCGCCGTCACGGCCAAGCTGACCGAGGCCAAGGAGCCCTACCAGCTCGCGGACGGCGGCCAGACCATCCTGGTTCCGCAGGCCGACGTCTACCAGCAGCGGATCACCCTCTCCGGGGAGGGTCTTCCCGCCAGCAACGGCGGCGGGGACGGCTACTCCCTGCTGGACAAGCAGAGCATGACCAGCTCCGACTTCCAGCAGCAGGTGACCTACCAGCGTGCCCTCGAGGGCGAGCTGCGCAAGACGATCGAGGCCATCGACGGGGTGCAGACCGCCGTGGTGCACCTCGCCGTCCCGCAGCAGGACGTGTTCACCGACACGGCCGCCGTCCCCACCGCCTCCGTGCTGGTCCAGACCAGCCCCACGACGCCGCTCACGACGGCCCAGGTCGACGCGATCGTCCACCTGGTCTCCGCGTCGGTGCCCAAGCTCACCGCCGACCAGGTCACCGTCGCCGACAGCTCCGGACGGGTGCTGAACACCGGCGGCGGCGCCGGCGTCTCGGCCATGAACGACGCGCAGGCGCAGCAGGCGCAGTCGGTCGAGGACGACACCACGAGCAGCGTGCAGAGCATGCTGGACAAGCTCGTCGGCCCCGGCCACGCCGTCGTGCGGGTGGACGCCTCGCTCAACTTCGACCAGACCAAGACCGACCGCGAGGAGTACATCGCGGACAAGAAGAACCCGCCGCTCACCGACTCCGTCACCAAGGAGACCTACAAGGGTGCCGGCACCCCGGTCGGCGGAGTGCTCGGCCCGGACAACAACGCCGTGCCCAGCGGCACCGCGAACAGCGCGAACAACTCCTACGTCAAGCAGTCCGACAACCGCACCAACGCCGTGGGCACGCTCAAGACCTCGACGACCAAGGCCCCGGGCCAGGTCAGCAGGATGACCGTCGCGGTGGTCCTGGACCAGCTGGTCGCCGGCAGCGTCAACGACGCCGAGGTCACCAAGCTGGTCACCGCGGCCGCCGGCCTCGACCCCAAGCGCGGGGACGTCGTGACCGTCAGCAAGCTGGCGTTCGACACCCAGGCCGCGGCCGCCGCCAAGAAGGAGCTGGACGCCGCCGCCGCCGAGAAGCAGCGCGCCGACCTGTTCAATATGGGCAAGATCGGTGGGCTCATCGTCCTCATCGCGCTCGCCCTGTTCCTCGCGGTCAAGCGCAGCCGCAAGGAGGAGCGCACCCCCGTCGACCTCGGTGAGCTCCCCGTCTACCGTGACGAGCCCGCGGCGCTCGAGGGGGCGCCCCTCGCCATGGCGGTGACGTCGGCCAGCGCCTCACCCGCGCTGCCGCCCGCGCCGGCCAACGCGCTGGTCGCGTCGAACCTGCAGGCGCGCGACGAGATCGGCCAGCTCATCGAGCAGCAGCCGGACGAGGTCGCCCGCCTGCTCCGTGGGTGGCTCGTGGACCGGAGGCCCTGACCATGACCGTCACCGTCCAGGAGATGACCGGGCTGCGCAAGGCCGCGGTCCTGCTCGTCCAGCTCGGCAAGGACCACTCGGCCCAGGTGCTGAAGTCCCTGCGCGAGTCCGAGGTCGAGGTCCTCACCGCCGAGATCGCCCGGCTGGAGGAGGTCGACGCCGACGTGGCGAGCTCGGTCCTCCTCGAGTTCCAGGAGCTCGCCGCCGCGCGCCACTACTACGCCCAGGGCGGCCTCGCGTACGCCGAGGAGGTGCTCGTCGCCACCCTCGGCCCGGACAAGGCGCGGGAGGTGCTGGCCCGGCTCAAGGCCGTGCTCGTCGAGCTGCCGTTCCAGTTCCTGCGCCGGGTCGACCCGCAGATGGTGTTGTCGTTCCTGCAGGACGAGCACCCGCAGACCATCACCCTCGTCCTCGCGCACATGGAGGCCAAGCAGGCGGCGGTGGTCCTCAGCGGGCTGCCCGAGCCGGTCCAGGCCGACATCGCCCACCGCCTCGCCGTCATGGACCGGACCTCGCCCGACATCGTCAAGCAGGTCGAGTCCTATCTCCAGCGGCGCCTGTCCACGGTGCTGCAGCCGAACGAGTCCGCGCCGGTCGGCGGCCTGCAGCCCCTCGTCGACATCATCAACCACAGCGACCGCAGCACGGAGCGGCTCATCCTGGAGGGGCTCGAGCAGCGCAGCAGCGAGCTGGCCGAAGAGGTGCGCGCGCGCATGTTCATGTTCGAGGACATCCGCCAGCTGGAGGACCGCGCGGTGCAGGTGCTGCTGCGTTCGGTCGACACCAAGGACCTCGCGGTCGCCCTCAAGGGCGTCAAGGAGGACGTGCGCGAGAAGTTCGTGGCGAACATGTCCGAGCGGGCCGGTGTCGCGCTCGTCGAGGACATGGACGTGCTGGGCCCGGTGCGCGTCAAGCAGGTCGAGGAGGCGCAGGCGGCGATCATCCGCCAGGTCCGCGTCCTCGAGGAGTCCGGCGACATCGTCGTGTCGAGGGGAGCCGGCGATGACTTCGTCCTCTGACCTGCAGCGCAGCACGGTGCTGCGCGGTGCGTCGACCGGCACGGCGCGCCCGGCGCGGATCTCGGCGGACCTGCGCACGAGCCCGTTCGTGGGCCGGTTCAGCCCCGACCCGCGCCTGGTCGACCCAGCGCTGGAGGCCGTCGTCGCCGAGGCCGAGCGCCGCGCCGCCGATGCCGGGTGGCAGCAAGGCCACCGGGACGGGTACGACGCCGGGGTGCGCGAGGCGCTCTCCGCCGCCGCCGAGGAGACGCAGGCGCGCCGGGAGCGTGAGGCCGAGGCGGCCGCGACGCGCGACCGCCAGTGGACCGCCGCGCTCCAGCGCCTGCACGCTGCCGCCGCCGACCTCGACGCGCGCGAGGCCCCGGTCCTGCAGGCGGTCGACCGCCAGGTCGCGGCGATGGCGGTGGCCATCGCGGAGGCCCTCGTCGGCCGTCACCTCGAGCTGGCCGCCGTGCCGGCGCTCGACGCCGTCCTCCGGGCCCTGGCGCTCGTGCCGCGCCAGGCTGCCGTCACCGTCCGCGTACACCCCGATGACGCCGCGACCCTGCCGGACCTGTCGACCGCGCTGCCGGGTGGGCACGTCGTCCTCGTCGCCGACCCCGCGGTCGAGGCCGGCGGCTGCGTCGCCGAGGCGGGCGACCGGACCGTCGACGCCCGGCTCGGTCCCGCGCTGGAACGACTGCGCGAGGTGCTGACCTCATGACGACCTGTCTCCCGGAGGCCGCCCTGCCTCCCGCCGCCGGCACGCTCGGCCGGCTGCTGCACGCCGCCGCACCCACCGTCGCCGGTCGGGTGATCCGGGCCGTCGGCCTCAGCGTCGACGTCGCGGGGCTGGACCTCGGAGTGGGCGAGGCCGTCCAGCTCGACGGCGATGCGGGCTCGATCCTGGCCGAGGTGGTGGCCCTGCACGACGAGGTCGCGACCTGCATGCCCGTCTCCGACCTGCGCGGCGTACGGCGGGGCAGCCGCGTGGTCGCCACCGGTGGCCCCCTCATGGTGCCGATCGGGCCGGGGCTGCTCGGCCGGGTCGTCGACGCCCTGGGCCGCCCCATGGACGGTGGCCCGGCGCTGCGCGACGTCGTACCGACCGGTGTGGACGGCATCCCCCCGGTCGCCATGAGCAGGGCCCGGATCGACACCCAGATGGGCCTGGGAGTGCGAGCCCTCGACACGCTGGTGCCGTGCGGGCGAGGCCAACGGATCGGCATCTTCGCCGGCTCGGGCGTCGGCAAGTCGAGCACCCTGTCGATGATCATCCGCGGCACCGACGCACCGATCTGCGTCCTCGCGCTGGTGGGTGAGCGTGGGCGGGAGGTCCGCGAGTTCGTCGAGCGCGACCTCGGCCCCGAGGGCCTGGCGCGCTCCGTCGTGGTCGTCGCGACCTCCGACGAGCCTGCCCTCGTCCGCCTCCGCGCGGCGTTCACCGCGACCCGGATCGCCGAGTGGTTCCGTGACCAGGGAGAGGACGTCCTGCTGTGCATGGACAGCGTCACCCGCGTCGCCATGGCCCAGCGCGAGGTCGGTCTGGCCGCCGGCGAGCCGCCGGCCACCCGGGGCTACCCGCCGTCGGTCTTCGGGCTGCTGCCCCAGCTGCTCGAGCGGGCCGGCACCGCCGCCCGGGGCAGCATCACCGGCCTCTACACGGTGCTGGTCGAGGGCGATGACATGAACGACCCGATCGCCGACGCGGCTCGGTCGATCCTGGACGGGCACGTGGTGCTCGACCGCCGTCTGGCGACCGCCGGGCACTTCCCGAGCATCGACGTGCTCGAGTCCATCTCCCGCAGCGTCAACGCGATCACCAGCCCGGGGCAGCGGGCCGACGCCACCGTCCTGCGCCAGCTGCTCGCCGCCCGGCGCGACGCGAAGGACCTGGTGGAGATCGGCGCGTACGTGCCCGGGTCCAACCCGCTCGTGGACCGCGCCCTGGCCTCGTCCGAGGCGATCGACGCGTTCCTGCGCCAGGGGATCGACGACGTCGCCGACCCCTCGGTGAGCTGGAGCGCGCTGCACGCCCTGGCGGTGTCGGCATGAGTGCCCGTACCTCGCGCCTCGACACGCTGCTGCGGGTCCGCCGCATCGAGGAGGAGACCGGCCGCGGTCGCCTCGCGGCCGCCGCGCACGCGGAGCGCGCCGCGCGCGGCGTGCTCGAGGCGGCCTCGCGGGAGTACGCCGTCGCCACCGATCGGGTCGCCACTCACGACACGGACGCGGTGGGCGTCGTACCCACCGCGCTGGGCGACTTCCTGGGCACGCGGCGCCGGCACGAGGCGCTGGCCGGGACCGTGCGCGTCGCCGGCGCCGGGGTGACGCAGGCGCAGTCGGCCGGCGACACGGCCCGGACGGCCTGGAGCGCTGCCGCGATGCGACTGGCCGCGCTGGAGCGGCTCGATGAGCGAGGGCGCGAGGCGGACCGGTTGGCCCGGCTCGCCACCGACCAGCGCACCGCTGAGGAGTCGGCCTCCGGGCGGACCGCCGGGCAGGGGAGGTCCGCGTGAGCATCGAGACCTTCGGGCCGGCCGCGGTGCAGGCCCGCATCGCCGAGATCCAGGGACGCTTCGCGTCGGCGCCCGCTTCAGCGACCGCCGTGTCCACCCGTGGCACGACCGGCACCGGCGCGGTCACCCCCGGCACCGGCGGCGCCGCCGCAG
Source organism: uncultured Actinomycetota bacterium (assembly GCA_963696105.1). Classification (GTDB taxonomy): domain Bacteria; phylum Actinomycetota; class Actinomycetes; order Actinomycetales; family Dermatophilaceae; genus CAVRTM01. The sequence goes on along the minus strand of CAVOIP010000005.1, from coordinate 795,607 downwards.
CCGGTGCCACCGCGGGGGGTGCAGCCGCGGGTGCCGGTGACTTCGCGGCGGCGCTCGCCCGGCTGGCAGGAAGCGCCGCGACGACGGCACCCGCGCCGTCCATCGTCGCGCCCTCCGTGAGTGCGCCGACAGCGCAGGACAGCCCGTCGGTCGTCACCGGCGACCAGGTCGTGGCCGATGCCCGCAAGTACCTCGGCATCCCCTACGTCTGGGGTGGCACCGACCCGGCCAAGGGCCTGGACTGCTCCGGGCTGGTGCAGCGGGTCTACGCAGACCTGGGCATCGACCTGCCGCGGGTGAGCCAGGACCAGGCCCACGTCGGGCAGGCGGTGTCCGGTCTGGCGCAGGCCCGGCCCGGCGACCTGCTGTGCTTCGGGACCCCCGCTGACCACATCGGCATCTACATCGGCAACCACACGATGATCGTGGCGCCCAAGACCGGCGACGTGGTCAAGGTGCAGGACGTCTATCGCACGCCCAGCACGATCCGGCGGGTCCTTCCGGACAGCGCGCCGGTGGCACCCGCGACGGTCGGCGCCGGCGCCGGCGCCGTCGCCGTCCCGGCCGGCACGGCGACGGCCGTGTCGTCGTCCCCGGCCCTTGCCGCCGCCCCCGCCGCGTACCGCAGCCTGTTCGAGCAGGCCGGTCGCCGATACGGCGTCTCGCCGGCCTTGCTCGCCGCCGTGGCCAAGGTGGAGAGCGGGTTCAACCGCTCCGCCGTCAGCGGCGCCGGGGCGCGGGGCCTGATGCAGCTCATGCCGTCGACGGCACGCGGGCTCGGGGTGGACCCGATGGATCCGGCGGAGGCGGTCGACGGTGCTGCGCGCCTGCTGGCGACCCACCTGCGCACCTATGGCTCGGTCCCCCTGGCGCTCGCGGCGTACAACGCCGGTCCCGGGGCCGTCAACCGCTACAACGGGGTGCCGCCGTACGCCGAGACGCAGGCCTACGTGACCAAGGTCCAGGCCGCCATGACAGGAGCTGCCGCATGAGCGTGGCCACCGCCCTTCCGCCACCGGCCGCTGCGCCCACACCTGCGGGTGTCGACGGGGCGTCCGCACGGCGTGCTGCACGTCGGCAGGGCACCGAGCAGGGGTCCTTCGGTGCCGTGCTGGCCAGCCACACGCCCGGGAGCGGCAGGAGCCACCCGGTCGTGCCGGCGACCGTGAAGCGTGGAGAGCAGGAACGACCGGCTCGCCATGACGACCCGACGAGCCACCGTCCGGACCTCGCCGGTGCTCTCGTGGCGGCCGCGCCGGTCGTTCCACCAGCGGCAGGTCACGCCCCGGTGGCGGCGGAGCCGGTCGTCGTGCCGGACGCCACGACAGCGGCGATGGGCGGCCAGCAGGCTCCGGCAGCAACGGTGCCCCACCCGCCGACCGGCACGGCCGGCCCCGACGGCGCCAAGCCCGAGGACGCAACCCTCACGTCCGTGAACGCCACGTCCGTGAACCCCACAACCGTGAGCCCTACGTCGGTTGAGCCCACGGCCGTGAACGCCACGGCCGTGAACGCCACCGTCGTGAACGCCACCGTCGTGAACCCCACGGCCGTGAACCCCACGGCCGTGAACCCCACGGCCGTGAAGTCCTCGGCGGCGCCGAAGTCCAGCGGTGCGAATCCGAAGGCCGTGGAGCCCCAGGCCACGAAACCCCAGGCCGCGGGCTCCGGGAAGGCGAACCGCGACGGCGCAACCGTTCCGGGACACCACGAGGTCGCGAACGATGTGGCGAAGGGCCAGATCGCGAACGACGCCACCGCGATGCCTCAGGTGCCGGACAGGCCGGGGAAGCCCGCCGCGTCGGCGTCCTCACCGACGACGGACAGCACGGCACCGGCGCTCTCGGTCACCGCCGGTGCGGATCCGGGCGCAGCCGGCCCTTCCGTGCCGGCCGCCACGGTGCACCCGGGGCAGGTGGCCCCGACGGCCGTCGTCCCTGCTCCTGCCGGTGCGCCGGCACCGGCACCGGCACCCGCACCCGCGGCGATGCCCGTCCCGGTGCAGCAGCAGGTGTTCGCCGCAGTCGGCCCGCTGCTGCGGGCGGACGACGGGAGCTACGCCGTCCAGCTGCAGCTGCACCCGCACGACCTCGGAGCAGTGCAGGTGACCGTCGACGTGCGCCACGGCGAGATCTCGGTCCAGCTGCACAGCCCCGACCCGGCCGCGCAGGACGCCCTGCGCGACGGCCTGTCGGACCTGCGCCGCCAGCTCGAGGACCAGGGCCTGCGGACCGGCTCGATGGAGGTGGGCTCCGGCGGGGCCGATCCCCGACAGCGCAACGGCACCCGCCCGCAGACGTCCGCCGTACGCGTTCCCGCGTCCGGGGCCCTGCTCGCGGGGGCCGGCGGCCTCGTTCCCATCCCCGCCGGATCCACCGCGCTCGACCTGAGAATGTGAGGAGCAGAAGATGACTGACCCGATCGGCGCCACCGGCGCACCGAGCATGACCGTCACCCAGGCGCTGGCCGGCTCGTCCGGCAGCGGGGCGGCCGCACCCAGCGGCACCGACGCCATGGGCAGCGACACGTTCCTGAAGCTGCTCGTCGCCCAGCTGAAGTACCAGGACCCGAGCAAGCCGGCGGACACGACGGCGATGATGGCCCAGACCGCGCAGTTCCAGATGGTCGAGAAGCTGCAGCAGCTCGCCGACCAGAACACCCAGATGCTCTCCGAGCAGCAGGCCAACGGCGCGATCGCGCTGGTCGGGCGCAGCGTCTCCTACACCATGGGCGGCCAGACGCTGCACGGAGTCGTGGACTCCCTCAAGCTCACCACCGGCGGTCCGGTGCTCGCGATCGGCACGGCCCAGGTGCCGCTGTCCGCGATCACCGAAATCACCTCTGCCCCCTCAGCACCCACCGCCGGCTGACCCCGGACCACTACTCCCGCAAAGGAACTCACGACATGCTTCGCTCTCTCTACTCCGGGGTCTCCGGCCTCCGCAGCCACCAGACGATGATGGACGTCGTCGGCAACAACATCGCCAACGTCAACACGGCCGGCTTCAAGAGCAGCTCGGCGGTGTTCGAGGACACCCTCAGCCAGGTCGTGCGCGCCGGCGGTGGCCCGCAAGGGCTCCGTGGCGGCATCAACCCCGCGCAGGTCGGCCTCGGCGTGCGCGTCGGCGGCATCACCACCAACTTCGGCGAGGGCAACACCCAGGTCACCGGCCGGGCCACCGACGTGGCGCTGCAGGGCGATGGGTTCTTCGTCGTCAGGCAGGACGGGCAGACGTTCTACAGCCGCGCCGGCGCGTTCTCCTTCGACGCTTCGGGCCAGCTGGTCAACCCCGACGGCGCCGTCGTCCAGGGCTGGGGCGCCACGGGTGGCCAGGTGAACACCAACGCCCCCGTCAGCGCGTTGAAGCTCCCGATCGGCCAGACCGTCCCGCCGCGGCAGAGCGGCAACATCAACGTCGGCGGGAACCTGCCGTCAGCCGCGGCCGTCGGTGCGACGTCCTCCAGCTCGATCGACATCTACGACAGCCAGGGGACGGCGGTGCCCGCCACGATGACCTACACCAAGACCGCTGCGGACGCCTGGAGCCTGAGCGTCACCGTGCCGGACGCCGCCGGCAAGGCCGTGCAGGTGGGCAGTGCCAGCCTGAAGTGGGACGGGGTGAACCAGACCTTCGCCCCCACCACGACGGCCACCCTCAGTGCGGCCCAGCTGAACGGCGCCGGCCACGCCTTCGGCGCCAACGTCCAGGTCACCCTGGGCACCGCCACCCGTCCGCTCACGCAGTTCGCCTCGGCCGACACGGCTGCCACGGTTGACCAGGACGGTGCGGCGATGGGCACCCTGGAGTCCTTCACGATCGACCCGGCCGGCCAGCTCATCGGTGTGTTCGACAACGGCCTGCGCGAGACGCTCGGCCAGGTCGCCGTGGCGTCGTTCACCAACCCGCCCGGCCTGGAGAAGGTCTCCGGCTCCCTCTACGCCGGCAACGCCAGTTCCGGCGCGGCGGCCATCGGCACCGCAGGCAACGGCGGGCGTGGCACGCTCGCGAGCGGCGCCCTGGAGATGAGCAACGTGGACCTCGCCCAGGAGTTCACCAACCTGATCGTGGCCCAGCGAGGTTTCGAGGCGAACTCCAAGATCATCACGGCCTCCGACGAGCTGCTGCAGGACCTCGTCAACCTCAAGCGATAGGAGAACCGGACCGCGGAGTGGCTCCCTCGTCGACCAGAGGGAGCCACTCCGCGGGCACGGGTGCGCACGTCGTGCCGTCACCTTCTCGGCGCGTGCCGGTGCGACCCGCCGGGTGTGGCGGGTCGCGGGTCGAGACAGCTGCACATGCCAGTGCGAATCACCTGGAGCGGCAGCTCGATTGACGGCTGCGGCCGGTCGTCAGCTGGGCCGCCGTACGGTGTGGGGCGGGGGGTAGAGCGACCAGTCGTAGACGACGGAGGTGCGCAGCAGCACGTCCTGCCCGGAGCGGTTCTCCCGGCTGACCACGACCCAGAACAGCAGCGGCGGGAACAGCACGCACAGCACCGCCCGCACGAGCGCGCGCCCCGGACCGAGCCGGTGCCCGTGTCGGTCCACCACGCGCAAGCCCAGTAGCCGGGCGCCGTAGGTCTGCCCGGTGGTGACCCAACCGACGGCCAGGTATGCCGTCAGCACGACCAGCAGTGTCGTCAGGAGCACGTCGGGGGCGGGCTCGGGGAAGCGGAACGCCCGGGGGCGCACCAGGAACAGGACCGCCGCCCACCCGGCGTACGCGACGAGGACGGCAAGGACCGCCACGGCGAAGTCCACGGCCCCGGCGGCGCAGCGGGTGATGATCCCGGCGCGATGGCCCTGGTATGGGCGGGCCGGCGCAGGGACGAGGATCGCCGTCGGCTTGGCGGGGTCGGGGACGCCGGGGTGCCTCATCGAGGACTCCGGTCAGGACGCCACCCCGGGCCCGCCCGGCGAGGGGACGGGCTCGGGCGCGTCCGGGGCTGCGGACGACGTGACAGCTGTCGCTGGTGGCGGTTGCTCCTCCCAGGAGGCCGGCTGGTCCGACGCGACGCCCGGTCGCCGTTCCCGACGGCGGAGCATCCGGTCGACGATGTGCTCCACGCGCTCGTCGGCGCCGATGCCCTGCCAGCGCACCTCTTGGCGCGCCACGGAGGCCATCGACCCGGTCGAGCTCTGGATGATGCCCGGCAGGTCGATGCCCTCGACGACGAGCTCGGCCAGCGCGACCAGGTCGAGCCGTGCCACCACGGCATCCAGGTCGAGGCGGGAAGCGATCTGGTCGATGTCGACGCGGTTGAGGATGGCGTCGAGGTCGATGCGGGCGGCGACGGTGTCCACGTCGAGGCGGGAGGCGATCTGGTCGATGTCGACGCGGTTGAGGATGGCGTCGAGGTCGATGCGGGCGGCGACGGTGTCCACGTCGAGGCGGGAGGCGATCCTGGTCGATGTCGACCCGGTTGAGGATGGCGTCGAGGTCGATGCGGGCGGCGACGGTGTCCACGTCGAGGCGGGAGGCGATCTGGTCGATGTCGACCCGGTTGAGGATGGCGTCGAGGTCGATGCGGGCGGCGACGGTGTCCACGTCGAGGCGGGAGGCGACCTGGTCGATGTCGACCCGGTTCAGGATCGCGTCCAGGTCGAGCCGGGCCGCCACGGCGTCCACGTCGACGTCGGCGACCAGCGTGTCGAGGTCGACATGGTCACGGACGAGGTCGGTGACCTCCACGAGGCTCAGCGCCCGGTCCAGCACCCGGGGCGCGATGCGCTGGGCCAGCGCCTGCAGGCCCTCTGCGGCATCCGCCCGCTCCTCGCGTCCGCGTTCGGCGAGGTCGCGCAGGAGGCGGGTCGGTGTCGCGGTCACCACGGAAGGGGGCGCGAGCATCGCCGCGAGCGGGCGGAGGACGAGTCCGACCCCCACGGTGACGCGTCGAGAAGCCTCCACCGCGACCGCACCCAGCCCCAGCACCACGTCACCTGCCTGCGGACGTGCGGCCGCCGCGGGCCGCTGGCTCGCCTCGGAGAGCTGCTGCAGCACTCCGAGCACCAGACTGTTCATCAGCCGTGCCCGCGCCGACCGCGGGTCGGTCTCGTCGTCGGCCATGGTCGCCACCTCCGTGTTGGGCCCTCCAGCACGGTAAGGGGATGGTCACCTCACCGACTCATCCCCAGGGCGTGATCCTTGGCCCCGGCAGCACGCCGTACGGCGTCGCGACGGGACGCATGAGCCTGCGACTCACTCTCAGCGAGCACGACAATCACCCTCAGCGAGCACGACAACCCTCAGCATCGGGCCGGCCCGGCCGATAGGGATGGTGCGGAAGTCACGGATTGACGCCGCTTTTGACGAACAGCCACGGACGGACATCGCCATGATCATGGTCACGCGCCACAACGGCAGCGTTTTCGCACTCAACCCCGACCTCATCGAGCGGGTCGAGGCCAACCCGGACACGGTCATCTCCCTGGTCGGCGGGACGAAGTACGTGGTCGTCGAACCGCTCGCGCAGATCATCGAGGCGGTGACCGCCCATCGCGCCGAGGTGCTCAAGGTCGCCGCGGTGCCGGTGGTGGAGCGGCAGCGCCCGGCGTACCTGCGCTCCGTCTCCGACGGCGAGGGCTGACATGGAGTTCGGCACGATGGCCGGCATCGGCGGCATCTTCGTCGCGGTCATCGTCTCGATGGTGCTCGAGGGCAGCAGCCCGATGGCCATCCTGCTCCTCCCCGCCCTCTTCCTCGTGTTCGTCGGCACCTTCGGCGCAGCCATGGCCGGTGGCCTGGTGCGGGACCTCCCGACGGTGGTCCGCCATGCCAAGAAGGCCCTGGTCGGCAAGCCGCTCGACGGCCAGCAGACGATCGAGACCATCGTCGCGATGGCCGACCGGGCTCGCCGCCAGGGGCTGCTCGCCCTGGAGGAGATGATCAAGGACGTCGAGGACCCGTTGCTGCGGCAGGGGATCGAGCTGACCGTCGACGGCACCGACCCCGAGCAGATCGAGGAGATCCTCGAGGCGCGCATCGCCGCCAAGCGTGCCGACGACAAGGTCGGCGTCAAGTTCTTCGGTGACATGGGCGGCTACGCCCCCACCCTCGGGATCATCGGCACGGTCATCGGCCTCATCCACGTCCTCGGCAACCTGAGCAGCCCGGAGCAGCTCGGGCACCTCATCGCCGGCGCGTTCGTCGCGACGCTGTGGGGTGTCCTCAGCGCCAACGCGCTGTGGTTGCCGCTGTCCAACAAGCTCAAGCGGATGAGCGAGTTCGAGGTCGCGCAGATGGAGCTCGTGCTCGAAGGTGTCCTCGCCGTGCAGTCCGGCACCAACCCGCGGCTGGTGGAGCAGAAGCTGCGCTCGAGCCTGCCGGCCGTCGGCGGGAAGGGCGAGGCAGGCGTCGCTGCCGAGGCCGCCTGATGGCCGGCCGCCGCAGCAAGGGCGCCCACGCGGAGGAGGAGCCGGAGAACTCCGAACGCTGGCTGCTCACCTACGCCGACATGATCACCTTGCTCATGGTGCTGTTCATCGTGCTTTTCGCGATCGGGCAGGTCGACCAGAAGAAGTTCGACAAGCTGCACGACGGGCTGGCCAACTCCTTCGGCCAGCCCACCGTCCTCCAGGGCAGCAACGGCCTGCTGGAGGGCAGCGCCGCGCAGGCCCCCGTCCCGGACGACGCGGTCGCGACCGCGCAGTCCCTGCAGACCCAGCGCGACGCGGCGCTGCAGGCCCAGCAGGCGCAGGCCCGGCAGGCCCAGGCGGCGGCGCGCCAGCAGCAGGCCTCGATGGACGAGGTGCGCAAGCGGATCGTGGCCGCGCTGAAGAAGCAGGGCCTGGACGACGCCGTCCAGTTCCAGACCACGGAGCAGCGCGGCTTGGTGGTCAACATCGTCACGGACCGGGTGCTGTTCGACCTGGGCGAGGCGACGCTGCGACCCCAGGGCGCCAGGGTCCTCGACGCGATCGCGCCCGCGCTGAAGAACCTGCCCAACGAGATGGTCATCGAGGGGCACACCGACAACCTGCCGATCAGCGACGCGCAGTTCGCCTCCAACTGGGAGCTGTCCACGCAACGCGCAACGACCGTGCTGCGGCACCTGCTGACCCGCGGGCTCGCCGCGCGCAAGGTCGCAGCCGCCGGGTACGCCGACCAGCGCCCGCTCGAGCGGGACTCCAGCGCCGCCAGCCGGGCCCGCAACCGGCGCGTGGCCATCGTCATCCTGTCCGACGCCGCGGCCGCGGCGGCGTCCACCGCTAGCCCGTCCTCCGCCGAACCCGCCGTGCCGGCGGTACCGGTCGTACCGGTGGCGCCAGCGGTACCCGCAGCCCCGGCCGTCCCCGCCGCACCGACCGCTCCAGGAGCCTGACATGCCCACCGCCACCGTGACCATCACCGAGGTGCCGGCCGCCGACGTCGCCGCGCCGCCGAAGTCCCGCAAGAAGCTGTTCCTCGTCATCGGTCTGGTCGTCCTGCTGCTCGGCGTCGGCGGGTACTTCGCCAAGGGCCTGCTCGGGGGCTCGCCAGCGGCCGAGCCCGACCCGAAGACCGTCGCCGGCACCGTGGAGACGCTCTCGCCGGTCACCCTCAACCTCGCCGACGGGCGCTACCTCAAGCTCACCCTGGCACTGCAGCTCAGCAAGGCCGCAGGGCTGGGGGCGGGCACGGTCGGGGAGGGGGCCGCGGTCGCGCCGACGGTCGACGGTGCCAAGGCGCTCGACGCCGCGATCGACGTCCTGGGCCGCCGGACCTACACCCAGCTGCTGGCCACCGGCGGCCGCGCCAGTGCCCAGAAGGCGCTGTCCGCGGAGGTGCGCAAGCGGTACGACGGGGACGTCCTGCGGGTGTACTTCAGCGAGTTCCTCATGCAGTAGCGAACCCACGCCTCAGGTCGCCCTCCCGGCGGCCGATATGCCACATTGTGACCGCCGACCCCGCCCCGTACGACTTCCGGCGACCCAGCCGGTTCAGTCGTGAGCACGTGCGGGCGCTGCAGATCGTCAACGAGACCTTCGCCCGTCAGTGCGCACTGGTGCTGACCTCGACGCTGCACGCCAGCTGCCAGGTCTCGCTCACCTCGGTGACCCAGTACACCTGCGAGGAGTACACCAAGCGGCTGCCGAACCCCTCGCTGCTGGCCGTCCTCGCCCTCGACCCGCTTCCGGGTGCAGGCGTCTTCCAGCTGCCCATGGGCGTGGTCATGTCGATCATCGACCGCCTGCTCGGTGGCCCCGGCGGGCTCAGCCAGCCGAACCGGGCGCTCAGCGAGATCGAGACCGCCATCATGCGCTCGCTGCTGCAGCGCGTCGCCCACGAGCTCACCTACGCGTTCGACTCCCTCGCTGCCGTCCACCCGCTGGTGGGCAGCGTCGAGTTCGACCCGCAGTTCCTCCAGATGGCCGCACCGTCCGAGCCGGTCATCGTCAGCGACTTCGCCATCCGCGTCGGCGAGCAGGTGGCCACCTGCACCCTCTGCCTGCCGTTCGCCACCCTGCAGCCGGCGCTGGACGCGCTCACCGACAGCCAGGCGCCGTACCGCCTCACCGCCGACTCCCGCACGGCCGTGGCCGTGGAGCAGCAGATGTACGCCGTGCCGGTGGAGGTCAGCGTCGCGTTCCGCGAGGTGAGCGTCACCTCCTCCGAGCTGCTCGCGCTCGCCGTGGGCGACGTGCTGCCGCTGCGTCACCCCGTCGCGCAGCCGCTCGCGGTGGTCGCCGACGGTGTCCAGGTCGCCTCCGCCGTACCCGGAAGCCACGGCCCCCGCCTGGCCTGCCAGGTCGTCTCCGTCTAACCCGCTTCCGTTCCCCGCGAAGGACCCCCCATGACCCTGCAGGCCTCCCTGGTCGACCTCGACATCCTCCTCGCCGCCGGTGGCGCCGTCGCCGACCGGCTGACCGGCCTCGGCCGGCCGGACCCGCGGGTGGTGGCCCCCTCGCAGCTGGGCCTGCTGGCGTCCCCCAGCGGGCTCGGCGCGCGCCTGGCCGGCGCCGCACCGGGGCAGCTCTACCTCTTCACCGGTGACGAGGCAGCCGCGGCGCTGGCCACCGGCGCCGGTGCGGACGGCGCACTGGAGCCGGCGCTGGCCGACGTCGTGGCGACGCTGAAGATGCAGGTCGGGGACGTGCGCCCGGAGGACGTCCGCGTGCTCGGCAGCGGCGACGCGCCGATGCTGGACGAGACCACGGTGGCGGTCGGCATCTTCGCCGACGACCGCATCGTGGCCGCGATCGTCTTCACCCCCAGCGCTGCGGGCGGTGCTGTCGTGGCCGGCGGACCGGGCTCGGTCGCCCCGGCGTCGGCCGCGGCCCCGGTCTTCGCGCCCCTGGCCTCCACCGAGCCCGCCCGGGTCGACGCCCGCCGGATGAACCTGCTGCGCGACGTCACGATGGGCGTCAGCGTCGAGCTGGGCCGCACCCGGATGACCGTGCGGGAGCTGCTGGCCCTCACCCCGGGGATGATCGTCCAGCTGGACAAGGCGGCCGGCGCACCGGTGGACCTGCTGGTCAACGGCACGCTCATGGCCCGGGGCGAGGTCGTCGTCATCGACGAGGAGTTCGCGGTGCGGATCTCGGAGATCGTCTCGCCCGACCAGGACAACCGGCTCGGCGCATGACCCCGCATCCCGCCGCTCCGAGCCGCCGAAGGGCCAGGCATGGTTGACGGCTCCATCGTCGGCACGCTGGTGCGTCTTGTCGTGTCGCTGGCCGTCGTCCTGCTCCTGCTGGTCGTCCTGGCGCGCTACCTGAACAACCGCCAGCTCGGCGGCGGCCGTGCCGTGGCCCGGCCGGGTCGGCGCAAGCCGCTCGCCGACGTCGAGGTGCTCTCGCGTCACGGCCTCAGCCGGGGGTCGAGCCTGGCCGTCGTCCGTGCCGGGGGCCGGCTGCTGCTCGTCGGCGTGACCGAGACCTCGGTGACCGTCCTGCGCGAGCTGGACGAGCAGCCGGAGGAGCCGACCCCGAGCCCCCTGCAGGACGTCCCCCGAGACGTCCTGCAGGACAACCCGACCGGCCTCCCGCAGGACCTGCCGGCCGGCACGCCCGTCCGCTCGGCCACCGGCTCGTTCGTCGAGGCGCTGCGTGAGTGGACGACCCGACGTGGCTGACCTCCTGCGCCGCGTCGTACCCGCCCTGCTGCTGGCCCCGCTGTTCGCCCTCCTGCTCGGCGGCGGACCGGCCGCCCAGGCGGCACCGGCCTCGGCTGCTGTCGCCGTTCCGGCGCACCTCGCCGGAGTGGCGCACGTCGCCGGAGTGGCGCACGTCGCCGCGTCCGCCATGGCCGTGTCCGCACCGCCGGCCATCGCGCCGGCCGTGCCCGCTGCGCCCAACCCGACACCGGCGCCCCGCCCGAGCTCCGCCGCCGCGAGCCCGGCCCCCGGCACCTCCGGCGCGGTCAAGAGCCCCGGCAGCGTCTCGGTCGACCTCAACCCCGGCATCGGCAAGCCGAGCCAGACGGTCAGCATCATCCTGCTGCTCACCGTGCTGTCGATCGCGCCGGCCCTGCTCGTGCTCTGCACGGCGTTCACGAAGGTGATCGTCGTCCTGTCGCTGACGCGCAACGCCCTGGGGACGCCCACCATCCCGCCGAACCAGGTGCTCGCGGGACTGGCGCTCTTCCTCAGCCTGTTCATCATGGCGCCGGTGCTGTCGCAGATGAACGACCAGGCGCTGCAGCCCTACCTCAAGGGGCAGATCAGCCAGTCCCAGGCCTACGACACCGGCGTGAAGCCGCTGCGCACGTTCATGCTCAAGGAGACCCGCAGGGCCGAGCTGGCGACGATGATCCAGCTGAGCAAGGTGGACCGGCCGGCGCGGCCCGAGGACGTGCCGCTGACCACGCTGATCCCCGCCTTCGTGCTCTCGGAGCTGAAGTCGGCCTTCATCATCGGCTTCGTCATCTTCATCCCGTTCCTGGTGATCGACCTCGTGGTCAGCTCCTCACTGATGTCGATGGGCATGATGATGCTGCCGCCGGTGCTGATCTCGCTGCCGTTCAAGCTGCTGCTGTTCGTGATGGTGGACGGCTGGGACCTCATCGCCAAAGCACTCGTCACGAGCTACCACTGATGGGCCAGACGACCGGGGGGCACCCGTGACCGACAACGCCGTGGTCCACATCGCCGTGGAGACCATGATCCTGGCCGCCAAGCTGGCCGGACCGATCCTGGTGGTGAGCCTCGCGATCGGCTTCGCCGTCTCGCTGCTGCAGTCGGTCACGCAGATCCAGGAGGTCACGCTCTCCTTCGTGCCCAAGCTGATCGGCGTCGGCCTGGTCATCCTGCTCACCGGCAACTGGATGCTGGGTCAGGCCGTGGACTTCACGCACGACCTGTTCGCCTCGCTGCCCGCGCTGCTGGCCGACTGACCCGGCTGCCCTGATGTCGTTCCAGGTGCCGGTCGAACAGGTGCTCGCCGTGCTGCTCGTGGCCATCCGCGTCTCGGCCTGGCTCGTCGTCGCGCCACCGTTCAACTCCCGGGCGATCCCCAGCCTGGTCAAGGTGGCGATCGCCGTGGCGGTCGCGTTGCCGATCGGACCACGCCTGAGCGGTCAGGCGCCGTCGCCCGAGGTGTTCCCCGTGATCCTGGCCGCGCTGTTCCAGGTCGTGGTCGGACTGACCCTGGGCTTCCTCGCGCAGCTGCTGTTCTCGGCGGTCCAGGCGGCCGGCGAGCTGGTCGACCTGGCGAGCGGCTTCACCCTGGCCACGCTCTACGACCCGCTGTCCAACGTCAGCAGCAGCATGTTCGGCCGCCTCCACCAGCTGATCGCGGTGACCCTGCTGTTCGCCGTGAACGGGCACCTGTTCCTGCTCCGCGGCTTCATGGCGTCGTACGAGGTGTTCCCGCTGCACCCCACCAGCATCGGCACCCTGACCCACACCGTCGTCGCGCACGTGGGCACGTTCTTCACCTCCGCGCTGCAGATCGCCGCGCCGGTGGTCGTCGTGCTGTTCCTGGCCGAGCTGGCACTGGGTCTGGTCAGCCGGGCGGTCCCGTCGCTGAACGTCTTCGCGATGAGCTTCCCGGTCAAGATCCTGCTCACCCTCAGCCTCGCCGCCGTCGCGGTCGGCCTGCTGCCCGGTGCGGTCAGCACCATCCTGGACCGCATCGTCGAGGGCTTCGGCGCGGCCAGCACCGGTCTGGGGGTGTGAGCCGTGGCCGAGGACAAGTCGCAGAAGACCGAGAAACCCACCCCGCAGCGGCGCAAGCAGGCGGTCAAGGACGGGCAGGTCCCGCGCTCGGCCGACGTCACCGCGTGGCTGACCGTCCTGTCGTTCAGCTTTCTCGCGCCGATGACGGTCGACCGGCTCCGTGGCACGTTCGAGACGTTGATGACCCGGATACCCGAGGTGATCGCGCGCCCGGAGGCGGGCGGCGCGCTCGAGGTGCTGGGGCTGGCCGCAGGCGGTGCCGCCGGCGCTGCGGCACCGATGCTGCTGGCCGCGGCGGGGGTCGCCCTCGCCGGAGGTGCCGCCCAGGGCGGGCTGAAGATCTCGCCGAAGCGGTTCAAGCCCAAGTTCGAGCACCTCAACGTCGGCAAGGGCATCAAGCGCATGGTCAGCGGCCACGCGGCGTGGGGGCTGGCCAAGACGCTGCTGAAGTTCGCCGTCCTCGGCGTGGTGGCGTGGACGGTCCTGCGGGGGGCGGGGGAGCGGATCATGGGCGGCGGCTCCTGGTCGCTGTCCGCCGCAGTCGGGGCCGGCGTCCAGGCCGCGGTCACGCTCGTGCGCGTGGCCGCCCTCGTCGGGCTCGCCGTCGCGGGCCTGGACTACCTGATGGAGCGGCGCCGGGTGGAGAAGGGCATGCGGATGAGCCGGGACGAGATCAAGCGTGAGCACCGGCAGTCCGAGGGCGACCCGCACCAGAAGGGCGCCCTCCGGGGACGGCAGCGCGAGATCAGCCGCAACCGGATGATGGCCGACGTCGCCACGGCCGACGTCGTGCTGGTCAACCCCACCCATGTCGCCGTCGCCCTGAAGTACGAGTCCGGAAACGGCGCACCGCGCGTGGTCGCCAAGGGCGCCGGGGTCATCGCGGCCCGCATCCGGGAGGAGGCGGAGAAGCACCGCCGCCCGATGGTCGCCGACGTCCCCCTGGCCCGGACGCTGTACGCCGCCTGCGAGGTCGGGCAGGAGATCCCCGTCGACCTGTACGACGCCGTCGCGAAGGTCCTCGCCTTCATCATGGCGCTGCGGACGCGCGGGTCCGTGACCGGCGTCCACACCGTCCGGCCCCTGGCGCTGACCCGCTGAGGACGACCCGGCGAGGCGCCCCACCGGTCGCGCGAACGTGGCCCGTCCTTTCCTCAGGTGGAGCGCCGGCCGGCCGATGGGAGGTCGCCAGGACGGCACCCCACAGGCCGAGGACGGTCGACCCGAGCACGTGAGGTCCCGTGAAATCCAGCCGGATCGGTCAGATCGGCATCCCCGCTGCGATCATCGGCATCGTCGTGATGATGGTCGTGCCGCTGCCCACGATCGTGCTCGACCTGCTCATCGCCGTGAACATCACCGGCGCGGTGCTCATCCTCCTGGTCAGCCTGTCGGTCACCCGGCCGCTGGACTTCGCGGTCTTCCCGTCGCTGCTGCTGATCGCCACCATGTTCCGCCTGGCGCTCAACGTGAGCGCGACCCGCCTGGTGCTGCTCGACGGCTTCGCCGGCAAGGTGATCGAGTCCTTCGGCCACTTCGTCGTCGGCGGGTCGCTGGTGGTCGGCCTGGTCATCTTCGTGATCCTGGTGGTCATCCAGTTCGTCGTCATCACCAACGGTGCCGGCCGCGTCGCCGAGGTGGCGGCGCGGTTCACCCTCGACGCCATGCCCGGCAAGCAGATGGCGATCGACGCCGACCTCAACTCCGGCCTGATCGACGAGGACCAGGCGCGCCGCCGCCGGGCCGAGGTGTCCCAGGAGGCCGACTTCTACGGCGCCATGGACGGTGCCTCGAAGTTCGTCAAGGGCGACGCGATCGCCGCGATCGTCATCACGCTGGTCAACCTGTTCGGTGGCTTCTTCGTCGGCGTGGTGCAGCGGCACCAGTCCATGGGCGACGCGATCTCGACGTACAGCCTGCTGTCCATCGGCGACGGGCTCGTCTCCCAGATCCCGGCCCTGCTCATCTCCATCTCGACCGGTCTGATCGTCACCCGGGCCACCACCGAGGGTGACATGGGCAGCGACCTGCTGCGCCAGTTCGGCCAGCAGCGCCGGGCCGTCCAGATCGCCGGCAGCGCGATCATCGCGCTGGCGATGATCCCGGGCCTGCCCAAGCTGCCGTTCCTCATGGTCGGCGGCGCGGTGCTCGTCATCGCCCAGCGGCTGCCGAAGCAGGGCGGTCCCGGTGCCGACACCCCTCCGGACGCCTCGGCGGCCGCGCTCGCGGCGGCTCCCTCGCCGGACAGCCCGGAGTCCATCGCCCGCGACATGCGGGTCGAGCCGCTCGAGCTGGAGCTGGCCTACGACCTCATCGACCTGGTCGACGCGAGCACCGGCGGTGACCTGCTGGACCGGGTGCGCGCCCTGCGGCGCAAGCTGGCCCTCGAGCTCGGCATCGTGATCCCGCTGGTGCGGACCCGTGACAACCTGGACCTGCCGCCACGCACGTACGCGATCCGCCTGCACGGCGTCGAGGTGGCCCGCGGCGAGGCGCCGGCCGGGATGCTGCTGGCGATCGGCGACGACCTCGGCTCGCTGCCGGGCACGGTGACCCGCGAGCCGGTCTTCGGGCTGGACGCCAAGTGGGTGCCGGTCGAGATGCGCCGGCACGTCGGGCTCACCGGAGCGACGGTCGTCGACCGGTCCTCGGTGGTCACCACCCACCTGGCCGAGGTCGTGCGCACCCACGCCTCCCAGCTCCTCGGCCGTGAGGACGTCAAGACTCTCATCGACATGACCAAGGCCACGCACCCGGTCGTCGTCGAGGAGCTCACACCGACGCCGCTCACCCTCGGTGAGGTCCAGCGCTGCCTGCAGTCGCTGCTGGCCGAGCGGGTCTGCATCCGGGACCTGGTGCGGATCTTCGAGGCCATGTCGGCCCGCGCGCGCACCAGCGTCGACCCCGACGGCCTGGTCGAGGCGGCCCGCGGCGCCCTCGGCCCGGCGATCTCGGCCGACCACGCCTCCGACGGCCGGCTGCCGGTGCTGACCTTCGACCCGTTGCTGGAGCAGACGCTGCTGGAGGCCCTGCGCACCGGGGAGTCCGGCAGCTTCCTCATGCTCGACCCGATGTACGCCGAGCGGCTGGCCGTCGAGGCCGCTCGCCTCGCCGAGCAGGCCGAGCAGACCGGTGACCACCCGGTGCTCGTCTGCGCCCAGCCCCTGCGCCTGCCGGTCCGCCGCCTCGTCGAGGCGGCCGCTCCGCGCCTGCCCGTCCTGTCCTACGCCGAGCTCGGCGGTCAGCTGAACATCGTCCCTGTTGGAGTCGTGAATGTCGTCCACGCACCTGCGGCTTGAGGGCCCCGACCTGCCGAGCCTGCTCGACCAGGTCCGCGCCGAGTACGGGCCGGGAGCTCGTGTCGTCCACGCCGAGCGGATCCGCCGCGGCGGGGTCGGGGGCTTCTTCGCCCGCGAGCGCTACCACCTCGAGGTCGAGGTGCACGAGGTCGCGGCCGGCGTCGGTCCCGGTCCGGGCGCAACGGCCGGTCGGGGCGGCGGTCGGGCCACCGCGCAGGGGCTGCCCACCGGCCCCACCGCGCGGACCGTGATGGACCTCGTCGACCAGCTGAACCAGGAGGAGCACGCCGCCCACCAGCGGCACGCCGGCACGCCCGGCGCGGTGGCCGGGAGCGCCGTCCCCGCTCCCTGGGCGGCCGCGGCCCAGCCGGCGCCGACGCTGCTCGCCGCGCTCACGTCCAGCACTGCCGGCGGTACGGCGCCGATGTCGACCGAGTCCGCGTCGTTCGCCGACGTGTTGTCGCGACTGCAGCACTCCGTCGCGGGCACTCCGACACCGGTCGCCTCGCCGGCCCCGGTCCCGGATGCCGCGCCGCTGGCGGTCGCGGATGAGCCGCCGACCTTCGTGCGCCTGGGCGCGGAGCCCTGGCTGGTGCCTGCTGCACCGGGAGGCGTCCGCGAGGTGCCGCAGCAGCCCTTCGGCCGCCAGCAGTCCCTGGTTCCCGAGCCACCCGGAGGGCCGGAGCTGTCGGCCGCCGCGCAGGCTCCCGTCGTCCCGCGCGAGCAGCCCCCGCGGCCGGCCGCCCCGCCGCACCCCACGGGCCGCAGTGCGCTGCACCTCGACGAGAGCGCCGCGCTGGTGGCACGGGCGATGCGCCTGGGCGTGCCGGCTCAGGTCCTCGAGGACGCGTGCGATGCACCCACCGTCTACCGGCGGCTGCTGTCCTGGGTGGAGTCCCGACCGCCCGCACCGTTGATGGCGTCGGCGCCCGGTCAGGTGATCGCCGTGGTGGGTGAGCTGGGCGCCGCGATGCGGGTGGCGCGGACCCTGTCCTTCGAGCTGGGGGTGGACCCCTCCGGCATCCACCTCGCCGTACCGGCCACCTCCAGCGGCCATGACGTACCGGTCGGGCAGTTGCTGTCCGACCCTGCCGACATCGCCGTGCGGCGGCACCGCTGGCGGCAGTCCGCCGGCAGCACGATCGTCGTGGTGGAGGCGCCCCTGCCCCCGGCAGCCCGGGCGTGGGTCGGCTCGGTGGTGTCGGCCCTCGCGCCGACGTTCACGTGGGCGGTCGCGCAGGCCTCGACCAAGGTGGCCGATGTCGTCTCCTGGGCCGAGCTGATCGGCGAGGTCGACGCGGTGGCGCTGGAGAACGTGCCCGCGACGGGTGACCCGGCCGCGTCGCTGGCCGGCCCGCTGCCGATCGGGCTGCTGGACGGGCGGCGCGCGAGCGTGTCCCGGTGGATGGCCATGCTGACGATGGAAGGGGAACGGCGATGAGCGAGGCGGCGACCGAGGCGGCGACCGCAGGAGCGACGGCAGCAACGACCGCGGACGCGGGTCCGGCGACGCCCGCCGTACGCCGGACGCCCGCACGGCCCGTCCTGTCGATCGCCCTGGTGATGTTCGTGCCGGCGGTGGTGCTGGTCCTCGACGGGAACCTGTCGGTGCAGACCGCGCTGGTCCGGTTCGTGGCTGCACTCCTCGTGGAGCTGGGCGGCGGCCCGGCTGGTCTGGGCGACCGTGCGGGCGGCCACGTCGGTGGCCGAGGCGGGTGGCGGTGACGTCGCCGGAGCTGCACCGGCGCGGGGACGGGCGGCCTCGGAACGGGCGGCGCCGGAACGGACGGGTGCGGAACCGACGGGAACGGCGCCGGGAATGCCTTGACACGACGCGACGTTGCAACCGATAGTTGAATTCGAAACTATCGAGGGAGATGTCGCATGCCAGCCACGACCGTCAAGGACCTGACCGTGCTGCCGCGGGTCGCTGCCCCTGCAGCCGGCGCGGCGCAGCGCGCGGTGGTCTCTGTCACCAGCGCCCCGTCCTCCTTCGAGGGCGAGGGTTTCCCGGTGAAGCGGGCCTTCGCCGGCATCGACCTGAAGCTGCTGGACCCGTTCATCCACATGGACGAGATGGGTGCGGTGGAGTACGCGCCGGGTGAGCCCAAGGGCACCCCGTGGCACCCGCACCGCGGCTTCGAGACGGTGACCTACATCATCGACGGGATCTTCGACCACCACGACTCCTTCGGTGGCGGGGGCACCATCACCAACGGGGACACCCAATGGATGACTGCCGGCAGCGGGATCCTGCACATCGAGGCGCCGCCGGAGCACCTGGTCGTCTCCGGCGGCCTGTTCCACGGGTTCCAGCTCTGGGTCAACCTCCCGCGCGCCGACAAGCTGATCGCCCCCCGCTACCAGGACCTGCGCTCGGGCGAGGTGGCGCTGCTGACCTCCGCCGACGGCGGCTCGCTGCTGAGGGTGATCGCCGGCGACGTGGCCGGACATGCCGGGCCCGGCTCCACCCACACGCCGATGACCATGGTCCACGCGACCATCCACCCGGGCGCCGAGCTGGAGCTGCCGTGGCGGCAGGACTTCAACGCCATCGCGTACGTGATGGGCGGCAACGGCTTCGTCGGCCCGGACCAGACGCCGATCGGCACCGGCCAGCTGGCCGTGCTCGGCCGCGGGGACGCCCTGCGGCTCTCGGCCGCGCAGAGCCAGGAGGCACGTCACGCCTCTGGTCTGGAGGTCCTCCTGCTCGGCGGGCTGCCGATTCGCGAGCCGATCGCGTGGGCCGGTCCGTTCGTGATGAACACCCGCTCGGAGCTGGTCCAGGCCTTCGAGGACCACAATGCCGGACGGCTCGGCCAGCCCGTGCCGCACGGCGACGTGGGCGGCACGGTCTGACTGACCAGGTGTGTCCCTGTTGCGGCGACGGCGCTCGTCGTCACTGTGCGGGGTATGTCCTAACCAAGTGACCTCGACGTTCAGTGGAAGCTCCAGGAGCCGGTGCGGCCTACGGCCGAGCTTCGATGAGGTGGCGCGTTGAGTGTGCCACGAACGCCCCTTGGTGCCGGATCAGGTCGTCCAGCTCCACGAGCTTGGCCCGGTACCGGTCGACCGAGAAGTCAGGGACCCACCAGACGCACTTGCGCAGCACCCAGACGACCGCACCGACGTCGAGGAACTCCATGCGACAGCGGGCTGTGCGCAGGGCTGTGACGGTCAATCCCGCCTGCTCAGCCTGTGCGACCTCACGACGCGGGTCTCGGCCCTGCCGATGCTCGGGAAGTGGGCCGAGGAAGAACTCGATCAGCTCGAAAGCGGAGGCTGGGCCGACGTGCTGGGCGAAGTAGTGGCCGCCGGCCTCGAGCACGCGTCGGATCTCTGACCAGTCCGGTCTCACCGGGTGCCGCGCCGTCACGAGGTCGAACGACTCGTCGGGGAAGGGCAGGGGCTGGCCCTGCTTCGTCTCGTGCACCTCGACGCCTCGCGGGCCCAGTACCTCACGCGCCCGTTGCGCGTTGGGAGGCCATGCCTCGGTGACGCACATCCGCTCCGGCAGCACGGACGCCTCCGAGACCACTTCACCGCCACCGGTGTCGATGTCCAGGGCGGACGTGGCACGTGCCAGACGGTCGGCGAGCAGACGCGAGTATCCCCAAGGTGGACGTTGCTCCGTGGCTCGACCATCGAGCCACGCGAAGCTCCAGCCTGTGATGTCCGCTGATTCGGCCTCGGCGACCAGCTGATCGAAGGTCCGCATGGGCTCATCCTGCCCGCCGCTCTCCACGCAACAATGGCAGGCTCGTCCATTCGCCTCGGGTCGCCCTGAGGGGACGGGCGTCAGGTCGGTCACTGCCTTCCGGACGGACGGCTCGCCGCGGGCTCAGACGTCCTCGGCCTTGGTCGTCGACGGGTCCCAGGTCAGCTGCCGGCGCTCGCCCCACCCGCGGTCGCGGACCGCGCGCCTGGCCGCCCGCTTCGTCGTACCGACCAGGCGGTCGAGGTAGAGCAGGCCGTCCAGGTGGTCGGTCTCGTGCTGAAGGCACCGGGCGAACAGCCCGGTGCCTTCGAGCTCCACGGCGTTGCCGTCCAGGTCGGTGCCGGTGACGCGGGCCCAGTCCGGGCGGCCGGTGGGGAACTGCTCGCCCGGTACGGACAGGCACCCCTCGTCGTCGTCCTCGCCGGGGCGACCGGCGGGCCTGGGCCCCACCTCCAGCCGGGGGTTGAGCACGCAGCCACGGTGCACCTCACCCTCGTCGTCCGGGCAGTCGTAGACGAACAGCCGCAACGGCACCCCGACCTGGTTGGCGGCGAGGCCGACACCGTCGGCCGCGGCCATGGTGTCGAACATGTCCTGCACCAGGTCGCGGACCTCCGCCGTCACCTCGCCGACCGGCTTGGTCGGCTGGTGCAGCACGCGGTGCCCCACGATCGTGATGTCCCGAACGACCACTGCCATCCCTCTTCCTCGACCCGTCCCGCCGTTGCGGAAGGTCAACCCTATCCACGGCGGAACGCCACGCCCGCCGCCTGCATCCCCTAGGTTCGGGTCATGTTGGTCAGCGTTCCCGCCGAGACCAGACCGGGCGAGCGCCGGGTTGCCCTGACACCCGAGGCGGTGGCCCTCCTGGTCGGCCAGGGACACGACGTGCTCGTCGAGTCCGGCGCGGGGCAGGGCATGCTTGCCAGCGACGACGACTACCGGGCCGTCGGTGCCGACGTGCGCACCGGTGACGTGCTCAGTGGCGCCGGTCTCGTGCTGCACGTCCGCCCGCTCCTTCCCGGGCAGGTCGCCCGGCTCCGGGCGGGCGCCGTGACCGTCGGGTTCGTCACCGGACCGGGCGAGCTGGACGGCGTACGGGCC
Organism: uncultured Actinomycetota bacterium; assembly: GCA_963696105.1. Classification (GTDB taxonomy): domain Bacteria; phylum Actinomycetota; class Actinomycetes; order Actinomycetales; family Dermatophilaceae; genus CAVRTM01. Next base: position 774,388 of record CAVOIP010000005.1, on the reverse strand, counting down.
CTGCAGGCGGCCGGTGTCACCGCCCTGGCCATGGAGCTCGTGCCGCGGATCTCCCGGGCGCAGTCGATGGACGCCCTGACCTCCCAGGCCCTCGTGGCCGGCTACCGCTGTGCGCTGGAGGCGGCGATGCGCCTGCCCCGGTTCTTCCCGCTGTTCATGACCGCGGCCGGCACCGTCCGCCCCGCGCGGGTCCTGGTGCTCGGGGCGGGGGTGGCGGGCCTGCAGGCGATCGCCACCGCCCGCCGGCTCGGCGCCGTCGTCGAGGCGTACGACGTGCGTCCCTCCTCCGCCGACGAGGTCCGCTCCATGGGCGCCACGTTCCTCGAGCTGGGCCTGGACGCGGTGGAGGGCGTCGGCGGCTACGCCCGGGAGCTGTCGCAGGACCGGGCGGTCCGCCAGCAGGAGGCGCTGGCACCGCACATCGCCCGCTCGGACGTCCTCGATCACCACCGCCGCGGTCCCCGGGCGGCCGGCTCCGCTGCTGGTGACCCGGGCCATGCTCGCCGGTATGCCGCGGGGCTCGGTCGCGGTGGACCTCGCCGCCGAGAGCGGTGGCAACATCGAGGGGGCGGTCCCCGGTGAGGAGGCCACCGTCGACGGCGTGCGGCTGTACGGCATGGCCGACGCCGCCTCCGCGATGCCGGTCGACGCCTCCCGGCTCTACGCCAAGAACGTCACGAACCTGCTCGCGCTGGCCCTCACGCCCGAGGGCTTCGTCCTCGACCTGGAGGACGCGGTCCTCGACGGCGCGTGCATCGTCCACGACGGCGTGGTCCGGCACGCCCCCACCGCAGCGCTCCTGGAGGCGTGATGGACGCCATCGCCCTGCTGACGATCTTCGTCCTGGCGGTCTTCGTCGGCTTCGAGGTGGTCTCCAAGGTCTCCACGACGTTGCACACGCCGCTGATGAGCGGCGCGAACGCGATCCACGGCGTGATCCTCGTCGGGTCGATCATCGTCACGGGCCAGACCGACTCCGCCGTGGGGCTGGTGCTGGGCCTGCTGTCGGTGGTCCTCGCCACGGTCAACATGGTCGGCGGATTCGTGGTGACCGACCGGATGCTGCAGATGTTCCGGGGTCGCGGGCAGCGCCCGGTCGGCGGTCCCGGCCCCGCGCGCGGCTCCGGTGCCGGTTCGGCGCCCGGCGAGGAGGGCGCCCGATGAACCTGCTGTCCCCGACGTGGACCGCGGTCGGCTACCTCGTCGCCGCGGTCTGCTTCATCCTCGCCCTCAAGGGCCTGTCCTCACCCGGCTCGGCCCGGCGCGGCAACCAGATCGGCGCCGGCGGCGCCCTCCTCGCGGTGCTGGTCACCTTCTTCTCCGGCGACCTGAAGCACGTCCCCCTCATCGTCGCGGCGATCGTCGTCGGGACCGCGCTCGGCGTCCCCGCGGCGCGGCGCGTGGCCATGACCCAGATGCCGCAGCTGGTCGCGCTCTTCAACGGGGTCGGCGGAGCCGCAGCCGCGCTCGTCGCCGGGCTCGAGCTGGCCGGGGCGCACGGGCTGGCCGGTGGTGGGAGCACCGGGTCCGCGTCCGTCGCCGCGGCCGCCGGCGCCTTCACCGTGCTCGTGGGCGCGGTCTCGTTCTCCGGGTCCTGCGTCACCTTCGCCAAGCTGCAGGAGCTGATGACCACCCGCCCCGTGACGTTTCCCGGCGGCCCGTACCTCTTCGGCGGCAGCCTCGCCGCAGCGGTGGCGCTCGCCGTCGCGGTGGTCGTCGACGCGCACGACAACGCCGTCTCTCCCGTGCTGCTGCTTGTATTGGCCGTGGTCGCGCTGCTGGTCGGCGTGCTGTTCGTGCTGCCCGTCGGCGGTGCGGACGTCCCGATCGTCATCTCGCTGCTCAACGCCTTCACCGGCCTGACGGTCGCCGCCAGTGGCTACGTCCTGGACAACGTGCTGCTCCTCGTGGCCGGCACGCTCGTCGGCGCCAGCGGCACGATCCTGACCCGCCTGATGGCTGCCGCGATGGGCCGCTCGCTGACCTCGACGCTCTTCGGGGCCTTCCGGGCGGGTACGGCGGTCGCGGCCGGCCCGGGGGAGGAGCGCCCGGTGCGCTCCGGCTCGCCCGAGGACGTCGCCATCCTGCTCGGCTACGCGCGCAAGGTCATCATCGTGCCCGGCTACGGGCTGGCGGTCGCGCAGGCCCAGCACACCCTCCGCGAGCTGGCCGACCTGCTCGAGGCGCGCGGCATCGAGGTGCTCTACGGCATCCACCCGGTGGCGGGTCGGATGCCGGGACACATGAACGTGCTGCTGGCCGAGGCCAACGTGCCCTACGAGGCGCTCAAGGAGATGGACGAGGTCAACCCCTCGTTCTCCACGACGGACGTGGCGCTGGTCGTCGGCGCGAACGACGTGGTCAACCCCGCGGCGAAGACGACGCCCGGTGCGCCGATCTACGGGATGCCGATCCTCGAGGTCGCCCAGGCCCAGCAGGTGGTCTTCCTCAAGCGGTCCATGCGCCCCGGCTTCGCCGGCATCGAGAACGAGCTGCTGTACGACCCCCGCACGACGCTGCTGTTCGGGGACGCCAAGGAGTCGCTGACCAAGGTGGTCAACAGCGTCAAGTCGCTCTGAGGCGCGCCGCTCGCAGGACCGGTACGACGACGCCCCGCCGCCCGGGACGGGCAGCGGGGCGTCGTACGCGGTGCGCTGGTCAGCTCTGGGCGGTCCGAGCCGCGGCGGCGGCGCGGTCGGACTCCGTGCCGTGGACGGCCAGGCGGCTGCGGTGCCGGCTGTAGGAGAAGTAGATGATGAAGCCCAGCATCATCCAGATCACGAAGCGGATCCAGGTCTCCAGGCTGAGGTTCAGCATCAGGTAGACCGAGACGACCGCGGCGACGATCGGCAGCACCGGCGAGAACGGCACCTTGAAGGACCGCTTCAGGTCGGGCCGGCGCTTGCGCAGGATCGGCACGGCGATCGACACCAGGGTGAACGCGGCCAGCGTGCCGATGTTGACCATCTCCTCCAGGGCGCCGATCGGCGTCAGCGAGGCGACCAGGGCGACCAGGGCCCCGATGATGAGGGTGATCCGGACGGGCGTGCCGGTGCGGGGGTTGGTGCGGGCCAGGCTCCTCGGCAGCAGCCAGTCGCGAGCCATGGCGAAGACGACACGGGTCGCGCCGATCATCAGCGTCATCACGACGGTCATCAGCCCGGCGACCGCACCAGCGGAGATCAAGGTGGCGTAGCCGCCCTTGCCGACCGAGGTGAAGGCCGAGGCCAGCGCCGCCTTGGGGTCGATCTGGGCGTAGGGGACCATCCCGGTGATGACGAGCGACACGGCGATGTAGAGGATCGTGCAGATCACCAGCGAGGCGATGATGCCGCGGGGCAGGTCGCGCTGGGGGTTGCGGGCCTCCTCGGCGGTGGTCGCGACGACGTCGAAGCCGATGTAGGCGAAGAAGACGATCGAGGCGCCGGCGATGATGCCGCTGATCCCGAAGGCAGCCGGCTGCATGCCGAAGATCAGCTGGATCAGCGGGGCGCGCAGGCCGCTCGCCGTCGCTGCGCCGGGGTTCGACGGCGGGACGAACGGGCTGTAGTTGGCGGAGTTGACGAAGCCGAGACCCGCGATGATCACGAACAGCACGATGAACAGCTTGACCCCGACGAGCACGAGGTTGACCCGCATCGACTCCTTGATGCCGATGGCGATCAGCGTCGTGAGGACCGCGATCATCAGGAAGGCCAGCAGGTCGAAGCTGTCGCCGGACCCCAGCCCGGAGGGCCACCCGATGCCGACCTGCTTGAGGAACAGCTCGGCGTACTGGCTCCAGCCCTGGGCGACCACGCTCGCGCCCAGCATCAGCTCGAGCAGGAGGTCCCAGCCGATGATCCAGGCGACGAGCTCGCCGAGCGTGGCGTAGGAGAACGTGTACGCCGAACCGGAGACCGGGACCGTCGAGGCGAACTCCGCGTAGCAGAGGGCGGCCAGGGCGCAGCAGAAGGCGGCGATGAGGAAGGAGATGACGATGGAGGGGCCGGCGTACTCCTTGGCGGCACGCCCGGTCAGGGTGAAGATACCGGCGCCGATGATGACGCCGATGCCGAAGACCGTCAGGTCGACGGCGCTGAGGCGCTTCTTGAGCTGGTACTCCGCCTCATCGGTCTCGGCGATCGACTCCTCGATCGTCTTGGTCCGAAAGATGCTCATGGGTTCTCTTCCTCGGTCAGCAGACGGCAGGGGACGGATGTGCAACACGTCACTCTGCCCTACTGGAGCCTGAACCGGGACAGCCGGCAACCGCGGCTCGCGGCCGGCGACGATCAGGGGTCGGTGGGCGGCCGCAGGATCGGGATCGGACCGGTGTCGGCGTCCGGGCTGCTGCGCCGGCGCAGGTCGGGGCTCTGGTAGAGGGACCGGCCGTCGCCCCCCTGCCCGTCCTCCCCGGGCTCGACCGGGCGGATGCGGATGCCGGTCGACCAGTCGCCCGGGCTGCCGGGGGCGGGCGGGACGGGCGGACGCCCCTGGCCTCCGGGGCCCGCGCCGGGTCCCGCGCCGGGGCCGCCGGCCGGCCCGGCACCCGGGCCGCCGGGGTCGGCCGTCCCCGGACCGTCGTCGTCCCCGTCATCGAGGTCGACCCGGTCGCGGTCGTCGACACCGAAGATCTGCGCGCAGATGGCCCGGTAGGTGTGGTCGGGCTCCGGCACCCAGCTGACGCGGTGCAGCGCCTGGTCCTGCCCGGCGCTCTCCATCACGAACGTGCCGAACCCGACGACGCGCCCGATCGGCGAGCGGTTGTAGGACATGTCGGTCACCTTGGACAGCGGCATCATCGCGACTTTGTGCGTCACCATGCCGTAGGTGAGGATCAGCCGCTTGTCGGTGGCGACGAACCAGTCGTGGCGCCACCCCAGCAGCTTCCAGGCGGCCCGGACCACGACGAGGATCCACAGCCACCACAGGACGTCGGCCGCGTGGCCGACCGAGGCCGGGATGCGCGAGTCCAGCCAGAGGGCGAGGACGAGGCCCAGGACAGCGGAAGCGACCGGTTCGGCGACCTTGGCCCAGTGCTGGTGCACCGCAGTGACGACGTGCTCGCCGTCGAGCAGGTAGCGCCGCAGCACCCGGTGGCGGGCGATCGCGTCAGCCGGCGCCATCGGCAGGCATCACTTGCGGTTGAGCAGGGCGTTGAAGAAGTCGCCGATGCGGGTGACCGCCTCCACGACGATGGCCCACGTGGTGTGCACGATGTCGGCGGCCTGGGTCGGGGAGGTGATGACCGCGTAGACCGCGAAGGCGAGGAGGACCCACAGCAGGATCTTCTTCACGCGCGGCATGGGATCTCCTCAGGGGGTGTGGCGGGCCGTCGGGGTCGGCGACCCGGTAGATGCTCCCAAGTCACCCCGATCCTGCCAAATGCACCGGTGCTGTCACCGCAGGCGCGCCGCGCGCCGGGCACGGGGTCAGCGGAGGACGGACCGGTCGGGCGACGCCGTACGGCGGGAACGTCAGGCGACGCCGCCCGGCCGGAGGTGGGCGGCGCCGTACGGCGGAACCAGCGCGAGGCGGTGCCGAGTGGGCTCAGACGACGCCGTACAGGCGGTCGCCCGCGTCACCGAGCCCGGGGACGATGTAGCCGTTGTCGTCCAGCTTCTCGTCGAGCGCACCGGTGACCACGGTGACCGGCACGTCCAGGTCGGCGATCGCGGCCTCGAGGCGCTCGATGCCCTCGGGGGCGCACAGCAGGCAGATGGCGGTGATGTCGTCGGCGCCGAGGTCGACCAGGTAGCGGATCGCGGCGGCGAGGGTGCCGCCGGTGGCGAGCATCGGGTCCAGGAGGTAGCACTGGCGCCCGGACAGGTCGTCGGGCAGCCGGTTGGCGTAGGTCGTCGCCTGCAGCGTCTCCTCGTTGCGGACCAGGCCGAGGAAGCCCACCTCAGCGGTCGGGAGCAGGCGGACCATCCCGTCGAGCATCCCCAGGCCCGCGCGCAGGATGGGCACCACCAGCGGCTTGGGGCTGGCCAGCTTGATGCCGCGGGTGGGCGCCACGGGCGTCTGGATGTCGAAGGGCTCGACCCGGACCTCGCGCGTCGCCTCGTATGCCAGCAGCGTCACCAGCTCGTCGGCCAGCCGGCGGAAGGTGGGGGAGTCGGTGTTCCTGTCGCGCAACGCCGTGAGCTTGTGGGCGATGAGCGGATGGTCGGCAACGTGGACGCGCATACGCGAAACTTAGCGTGTGACCCTGGCCCGCGGACCTGCAGTCGACCCCCGGTACGCCGCGTGGATGGGGCAGGCGCTCGCCGTGGCCTCCGGGGCGCTCACCTCCGGTGACGTGCCGGTCGGCGCGCTCGTGGTCGGCCCGGACGGCACGGTCCTCGGGGTCGGGCACAACGTGCGCGAGGCGGTCGGCGACCCGACGGCGCACGCCGAGGTGGTGGCGATCCGGGCCGCCGCCGCGCAGGTGGGCAGCTGGCGGCTGGAGGGCTGCACCCTCGTGGTGACCCTCGAGCCGTGCGCCATGTGCGCCGGCGCGCTGGTGCTGGCCCGGGTCGCCCGCGTCGTGCTCGGCGCCTGGGACCCCAAGGCGGGGGCGTGCGGGTCGGTGTGGGACCTGGTGCGGGACCGTCGCGCGACCCATCGCGCCGAGGTGGTCGGCGGGGTCCGCGAGCAGGAGTGCTCCCGGCTGCTGCTGGGCTTCTTCGCGGGGCAACGGTCCTAGGGCCCGCTGGGCGCCGTGCTCACCGGGACCGATTTCTGTCTGACCGGCCGCCTCTAGTAGCCTCTCCGGCGGTGGCGTGTCCGAGCGGCCTAAGGAGCACGCCTCGAAAGCGTGTGTGGGGGTAACTCCACCGTGGGTTCAAATCCCACCGCCACCGCCGAGGAGGGACTTACCAAACCTGTAGGTCTTGATTGACGAAACCCCGGCTGGACTTCGTGTCCGGTCGGGGTTTCTCCATGTCCGGGGTCAGTGCGGCTCAGAAGGCAGTGCGGGGGTGCTGAAGGGCGGGTTTTGGGGATGCGTGAAGGTCCCGACCGGTGCGGTCGGGACCTTCACGGGTGTGCGACGGGCGTGCAGTCGGCGCGCGGGTAGCCCGTCAGGCGTGGCCTGCGGGCTGTAACGAGCTGGTTATTCGGGTGTGCTGAGGGGCGCGCTCTGGCGGGGTGCCGCGCGGCCGGTCAGGCGCCCAGCGTCGGTCCGGGCTGGCCGGGACGGTCGCTGGGGCGGTAGATGACGACGGCTGAGGCGAACGCGGCAGTGTTCGTCGCGGCACCGAACGTGAGCCGCCCGCGCACGTACCGGACCTCGGCGCCGGAACCCAGGACGTGCTCGTGCCACCACGCGGTGTCGGCTCGCACGGGAACGAGCGTCACGACGGTCGCGCCGGCGCCCGCGGCCTGCCGGGCCCTGTCCATCCAGGCGCCAATCGGGCGTCCGTAGGGCGGGTTCATCCACGCCCTGCCGCCCAGGCGGGCGGCCTCGGCGGCCCAGTCCTGGGACAGGCCGTCCCGGCGGGCGGGGTCGGCGTGGTCGAGGGCGTAGTAGGCGGGCGCCTTGGCGTTGTCGGCGCCGGCGCAGACGTCCAGGACGAAGCCGAACTCGGCGTGCAGGCGGTCGAAGAAGTCCTGCGGGGTGGGCCACTGGTCGGTGGCCGAGGACAGGTGGGCGAGAGAGGGCATCGGGCAGGCTCCGGGGAGGACGTCGTCGTCAGGGCCCGCTGGTGCGGGCGCTCATGGCGGCTGTCCCTGTCCCGGAAGGGGCGGACATTCGCGGCAGCTCCCTTGGTGAGGAGCGCGACGGGCACCGTGCCGGTGCCTCCGGCCGGATGGATCGGGAAACCGGTACGCGGGGCATGGGCGTAGGCGTTCCGGTACGTTCTGGGCGGAAGTCGTCGAGCGTGGGCAGAGGGCGGTGTGGTGCGGTTAGCGCTGGACCCCTCTCCGGCCCTGTGGGCGCCGCCGCGCGGGCCGCGGGACCCACAAACCGGGGGTGGCGGTGGGGATGGGCGGCGCGGCCGCTCTCGTCGTTCAGCGAGGTGCCGGAGGTGGACGTGGTTGGCGCTTGGCGCTTGGCGCGGGGTGGTCGAGGTCCTTGCCGACGAGCGGTATGCGCGTGGGTGGGGTCTGCGGCGGCTGGCGACCGAGGCCGGGGTGTCGTTCTCGGTGGTCACCGACGTCGAGGCGGGGAACACGTGGCCGCACCTGGGGACGGTCGAGGCGATCGCGGCCGCGCTCGGCTTCACCCTCGAGATCGAGGACGAACCCGGCCGACCGGTCCTCGAGGGCGTGCTGTGCCAGGTCCGCCGGCAGCGGCACACGGACGGGGTGACGCCTCGTCAGCTGGCCGAGTTCGCCGGCGTGCGACCCAACACCTTGTACGAGCTGCCGCGGGCCGTCGCCGGGGGGTCGGTGCGGACCCTGCTCGTCCTGACCCACCAGCTGAACACGACCCTGGTCCTCGTGCCGACCCCCTCACGAGACCGCGAGGAGTGACGAAACCCTTGCCAGCCCGGAAACGGTTGGAACGGTGAGCGTGGACGTCGTGCTCGAGGAGGGCGTTCCCCACGCCAGACCGAAGACGCTCAACGTCTTCCTAAGCCGATCAGCGTGAGATGTCCTCGAGGCCCAGGAACCGCAGCCCTTCGCGAGTTGAGCAGGTCACCACGGTTGCCGCCCCCCGTCGGACGGTGAGTGCCAAGATGCGTTCATGTCGACCCCATCGAAGGGCAGCGCGTGGTCCCGAAGCGGTCGGCAACGGCGTCTGGTCCTCGTCACGGTGGCCGTAGTCGGCCTAGTGCTGAACTTCGTCTTCCTGCTCACGGACAACGTGCCTCTGGCGGGAATGAGCCTTGCTGGGACGGGCCTGGTCCTCACGGGTCTCGTTCTGTCAACGCCGTAGGGGCGCAACAAGCGTCCGACTTTGCCGCGATGTGCTCGCACCAACATGCCGAATTGAGGGCGTTCGCGACGCATGGCGCTTGACCACGCGACGCCCCTTTGAGACAGTCCTATCGACAGAACTCTCTCAAGGGGGCGGCATGGCCAATGACTGGGGTGATGTCGAACTCGACGCGAGGGGAATGCGCGCCCTGGCCCACCCTGTTCGACTGACGATTCTGGAGCGACTGCGCGAGCACGGCCCCGATACCGCGACCGGGCTCGCCCCGCATGTAGGCGCAAGTCCGTCAGTGACCAGTTGGCATCTTCGACACCTGGCTGAGCATGGCCTGGTTGAGGATGCACCCGGCGACGGGCGGGGCCGCAAGCGGTGGTGGCAGGCGGTGGGTCGGGGGTTCCGCTTCACCGGCGATGAGGATCCGGCCGCCTACCGACAACTCACCGAGACACTCGAGGCGGCCGAGGGCGACATCGCGCATCGTTGGCGCCAGGACGTGTTGCCCACCCTGGACGATGACTGGGCTTCCGCCGCCGGCCGGTGGGACACGACGATCATCGCCACAACGCAGGAGCTGGCGCAGATCGAGGCGGCTGTCGAGGCGCTGCTGACGCCGTACGTGCAGCGCAAGGGCGCACCCGAGGACACCCCGGACGGGGCTCGTCGTGTGCGGATCCTGCGCTACACCATGCCTGACGGCCCCGCATGACCCGATCCAGGTCGACCGCGGTCTGGCGTGACCCGCGGTTTCGGCTCTACTGGACCGGTCAGACGGTGTCGGAGGTCGGCGATCGGGTCTCCGAGCTGGCGCTCCCGCTGGTTGCCGTGACCGTCCTGAACGCCCGTGCGGTCCAGGTCGGGGCTCTTGTGGCCGCCATCTGGCTGCCGAACCTCCTCGCGCTGTTCGTGGGCACCTGGGTGGACCGACTCCGCCGCAAGCAGCGCATGCTGGTCATCGCAAACCTGGTCCAGGCCACAGCCATCGCCGCCGTCCCCCTCGCATACGCCGTCGACCGGCTCTCGATGCCGGTGCTCTACGTCGCGGCCGTCGTCGGCGGACTCGGAGGCGTGCTCTACCACACCGCCTATCCCCCGTTCTTTGCGCAGCTGGTCCCAAGGGAGCAGTACCTGGAGGCCAACTCCCTCCTGTCCACCACCCGCTCGGCCTCCTTCATCGCGGGCCCACCACTTGCCGGGGCCCTCGTCAGCGTCCTGACAGCGCCCCTCGCCCTCGTCGTCGACGTCTGCTCCTTTCTGCTTTCGTCCCTCCTGATCAGCCGCGTCGACATTGACGAACCCACTCGCGACCCAGCCCACCAGGAGACCTACGGCCAACGGCTCCGGCTCGGGGTGCGCTACCTGCACCATCACCCGTTCCTGCGGGCGACGTTGGCGTGCTCCACGACCCTGAACTTCTTCTCGCTCGTGGTGCAGGCCGTGCTGATCGTCTACGCCGTTCGTGCCCTCGGCCTCGGCGCGGGCAGCATCGGACTCGCACTCGGCGTCGGCGCCACCGGCGGACTGGTGGGGGCAGCCACCGCCAGCCGGGTCGCAGACCCGATCGGCACCGGCTACACCATCGCCGCTGGCGCGATGCTGTTCAGCCTGCCCTTTGCCTTCCTCCCGCTCGCCGAGGGCGCACCACTGGCCTACCGCGTCGCCGCCATCGCCGCGGCCGAGTTCGTCTCCGCCCTCGGCATCATGCTGTTCGACATCACGATGAACAGCCTCCAGGTCGCGGTCACCCACGACAGCATGCGATCCCGTGTCTCTGGCGCCTACGCCACGGTCAACTACGGCATCCGACCCCTCGGGGCCATCCTGGGAGGCTGGACCGCCGAGCGCATCGGGATACCCCCGACGATCGTCATCGCCTCCATCGCCGGCAGCCTCGCAGTCGCCTGGCTAGTCCGTTCCCCAGTCCTCAACACCCGCCGCATCGCCGACCTCGAACCCCACCCCGCAGACCAGTTCTGACGACCCGGCCGACCATCCGCTCATGCCGAAATGAGCGTCGGCGGCTCGATCCGTCATGGCTTGTTGTGCCGAGTTCGCCGGGCGATGAGCTGCTTCGTCGTGAGCGCCCAGGCCACGAACGCCACGGGGAACACGATGAGCGGCAGGATCTGGTCTGAAAGGTTCAGAAGGGAGCGGCAGACGACCTCTGCGACAGCGAAGGCGATCAGCGCCGGGACGAGAGCGATGGCAGAGGGCCGCATCCGTCGAGAATGGCAGACCACGAACGCGCGGACGCCCGGATCTGGATCGAGTCTGGCCAGACATCGATCCTGCGTGAAGTCTCCTAGTAGCCGCGATCCGCTCGTGGCTCCCCTCTGTGTCAAGAAGCAGCGGGCAGGGTGGTTCTAGGCTTGGCGTTGGCGGGTCCGGGAAGTGGCTTGTCCGAAGTGCCGGTGTGGGGTTGTGAGCCGGTCGCGCTGGAGTCAGAGTCGTCGCCCCGTTGCCCTCCCGGGCTCGTCGTCATCTGCCGTGCGGCGTCAGCGAGCATGGTCCGGAAGACGATGTCGGACAGGCGGCGTTTGAGGCAGCGCATGGCCTCGTTGGAGGTCTTGCCGCGGGCTTTGGTGCGGTCGAAGTAGTCCCGGCCCTGGGTCGGGCTGCGCAGCTGAACGGTGGCCATGATGTGCAGGACCCGGTTGATCTGGCGGTTGCCGCCGCGGGACAGGCGGTGGCGCACATGGTCACCGGAGCAGGCGTCGATGGGTGCGGTGCCGGTCCAGGACGCGAAGTGGTTGTTGTCGGGGAAGCGGGTGATGTCCCCGACTTCGACGAGCAGGCGGGCCGCACCCGAGGGGCCGATGCCGTGCAGGTCGGTCAGGCCGGTGCCGGTCGCGGTGAGCAGCTCGGTCAGCTCCTTGTTCGCGGCCTTCTTGCGCGCATAGATCCGCTCGAGGTCGCCGATCAGCTCGGCCGCAACGCGGCGACGGGCCTTGCCTGCGACGTCCCGGGGCCGGACGGTCGCGAGCAGCTTCTTGGCCTGGGCGGCGGACAGGTCCCTCTTGGCGCCACCGGGAATCAGCTCCAGCAGCAGCTGGTGCAGCTGGGAGATCATCCGCGTGTGGTCCTCGCCCAACACGCGGCGCCGATCGACCAGCACGCGCAGCACGGCCAGCTGCTCATCGTTGACCACCGGTCGCAGCCCGCTCATCCGGGTGCCGACCAGCGCGATGGAGTGCGCGTCGGTGGCGTCGGTCTTACGGCCCTGGCCGGTGGCGAAGGTGCGCACCCGGGCGGACAGCTTCGGCGGGACGTCGATGACCTGCTCCCCGTCGGCCAGCAGCCGCAGCGCGATGTGCCGGCCGATGCCGTTGCAGCCCTCGACGGCCCACACCCGCTGCGGCCACTGTCGTGCCACCGCGAACATGTCGCGGTAGCCCTCACGGTCGGTGCCGAACCGGCCGGAGCCGACGATGCTCTCGTCGGCGTGCATCACCTCGATCGTGACCGATCGTTTGTGCGGATCCATCCCGATGACCACCCGCGCCGGTGCCTGGTCCACGCCGTCCTCCTCTGCTCGAAGCTCTCTGGTCGTCGAGCCGGGAGGGCAACGCTGCTTTGAGCTGGGCACACCCCTCTTGAGCCTCTCCCTGCCCTGGGAACGACGTCCGGACTGCGCAGGCCAAATGAGAGCCACACCAAGGTGAGCAGCCGATGTGAGAGCGACAGCCCGGGCGCCTGGACCGAGCCTCGCCAGGCACCGGCCATACGTCAATGAAACAAGCAGCCGATGAGCGGCAAGTCCTACGGTTCGCCGGGGCGAAGACTCGCGTGTCGGCTGCGGGGCCGTTTGGGCCTTCGCCTTGGTGCGTGCCGGCAGTGCCACTCTCTGGCTCTGGGTGGAAACGGTGGACGTGCTGCCTCTCGTCCTATGTCCGCGGTGGTCGCTACGGTGACCAGCAGGACACACCATGTGCGCGCACGCTGAGCAGTTCTCCTGGCAGCGTCGGCGCGTTTCTACCGCTCACAGTAGAAACCGTGGGGGATGACTTCGCGAAAACGTGGGGGCCGCCACCGCCGACCCTCGCAGAAGCCCGCCATCCACGCACGACGCGGAGTTCCGTAACTCCCTCGCCAGCTCTGAGCAGGACGAACGCCGAGGCGGTCCCATCAGGACCGCCTCGGCGTTCGCGTCCAGTCTCAGGTCTCGTCCAGCTGACCTCCTCAGAGGCCAGATCACGCTGGCGTGCTGAAGGCACGGCTGTGGCGGGGAGCTCTGGCCCAGGCCGACGCCAGGGCTCGATACTGAGGACCATGTCGCAGTCTGGAGAGGCACGACAGGTCAACGGGGGCGCGGGCGAACGCAGATGGCCCATGGCGCTGGCGGTGCTGGCCGCGACCTTGATGCGGCTGGGCCTGCCACCCCCGTACCGGTCCCACTGGCCGTTCGCCGTCGTCGAGATCCTGCTCCTGGCGGCTCTCATCATCGGCGACCCGGGTCGGATCGACCGCACCTCGCCGGTGCTGCGGCGCCTGACCACGTTGCTGCTCGCGGTGATCATCGTGGACAACACCTTCTCCATCGTCGAGCTGGTCCGCACGATCATCACCGGCCACCCGCAGATCTCCGCCGGGACACTGCTCGCGGTCGGCGGGGTCATCTGGGCGACGAACGTCATCGCGTTCAGCCTGTGCTTCTGGCAGTTCGACCGCGGCGGCCCGGCGGCTCGGGCAATCGGCGCCCCGTCGCAGGCGGCGTTCGTGTTCCCCGAGGAGGCCTTCCCCGACAGCGTCCCAGGGCGCTGGAGGCCGCAGTACGCGGACTATCTGTACCTCGCGTTCACCAACGCCACCGCGTTCAGCCCGACCGACACGTTGCCGGTGAGGACCTGGGGCAAGCTCACCATGCTGGTCGAGGCCGCGACGTCGCTGGTGATCGGCCTGCTGGTCATCTCCCGGGCCATCAACATCCTGCCCTCGTAGCCGGAGTCAGCCGCCGGCGCGGCTTTCCGCCGGCGCGTGACCGACGAGGTCTGGAACCGGGCGGTCCAGCGGTGCGACCGGTCGGCCGTGACCTGCCGCGCGTCCAGGTTTGCCCTGCGGCACCGGGGGTACCGGGCGACGCTGAGCCTGCCCCTGACGCCTGCGCTGCAGGTGAGGACCGGAGTGACCATGACGACGACGTCCAGCGCGCCCGCCTTCGACGCCACCCCGGGTGGCGACGTGGGTCAGGCGGTCCGCGCAGGAGCGGTGCAGACCCAGGTCCGACCGGTGGTGCAGAGCGGGTCCGGACGCGTCGTCGGGTATGACGTCGTCGTGTCGGGCCGCAGCGGCGTGCTGGAGCAGCCGGCCGCGTTCCGTGATGCCGTCCAGGCGTCGCCGGATGCCGCCGAGCTGGGCACGCTGTGCCGGCGCGCGGCGATGCGGGCCGTCGCGGCGGTCGGTCCCGGTGCCGGCGACCGCACCCGGGTCTTCCTCGACAGCCCCGTGGAGGCGCTCGCGACGCTGGCCGAGGAGGAGCCGGCCCTGCGTCAGCGGCTGGTCCTGCAGATCGACAGCGCCCGCGTGCTGAGCCATCCGGCCGCCACGCTGCGTGCCGCTGAGCGCGCGCGCCGTGACGGGTGGACGGTCGCCGTACGCGGTGTGGGAGCGTCCGTGGCGTCGCTCGCCGTGCTGCCGCTGCTCGATCCCGAGATCGTGCGGCTGGATGTGAGCGTCCTGCGGGCCTTCGAGCTGCGCCAGATGAGCGAGGTCTTCGAGGCGGTGCGCACCCACACGGCCCTGACCGGCAGCATCGTCATGGTCGACGGTGTCACGTCGCCCTCGGACGAGAACACGGTCCGCATGCTGGGCGCCACCCTGGCCGCGGGGCCGCGCTACCTCGGCCGGGGTGGGCACGCCGAGGAGGTGGCCGCCGTCGCGCACATGCTGGGTCAGCGCACGCAGCAGCTGCTGGAGGCGCACTCCAGCCCGTTCACCCTCGCCAGCGCCCGGCACGCGCCCCAGGTCGCGGACAAGCGCGCCCTCATCGCCGTCAGCAAGGAGATCGAGCGCGAGGCGCTCGCCGCCGGTGGCGCGGCGATGATCCTGTCCTGCTTCCAGAGTGCACGTCACCTCGTCCCGAGCACGCTGCAGCGGTACGGCGAGCTCAGTCGCGCCGGCTGCATGGTCGCCATGCTCGGCGAGGGCATCGACGCGCCGCCGGTGCCGCACGCGAGCAGCGCGACACTGGATGCCGCGGACCCGCTGCGGCGTGAGTGGACGATCGTCGTCATCACGTCGTCCTGGACCCGGCTGCTGACGGCCCACGACTTCGGCGACGCGGGGGCTGATGCCGACCGGCGGTTCAGCTATGTCCTCACCGACGACCGCGACCTCGCGGTCGAGGCGGCCCGCAGCCTCCTGGCGCGCACGACCGATGCCGCGTCGACACCGTTCCCCACCTCCTGACCCTGGTCGGGGGAACGGCGCAGGGGCGGGGCGGGAACCGGGCGCGAGGAGCAGGCGCCAGGTGCGCCCGGACCGGCAGCGCGGAGCGCCCGTCAGGCGGTCAGCGCGCGGGAGATGAGGTCGGCTGCGGCGGCGACGTCGGGCACCGGGCCGTCGTACCGGTGGGTGTTGGCGTGATGCAGCAGGACCGCGACGTACGTGCCCGCCGCCTGGCGCCGTCGTTGACGGTCCAGCTGTCGAGGGCTCGCCGCGTCGAGGACGCGTTCGGTCAGCTCCAGCAGGCCGGCGTGCAGCGCTTCGAGGTGTCGTCGCACCTCGGCATGGGTTCCGGCCTCGCGGAACAGGATCGCGCGCAGCACGCGGGAGTTCCGGCCAGCGAGGTCGAGCCGGTGGGCGAGCCGCAGCAGCGATCCTGACACGTCGCCGGCCACCGCCACCGCCCCGACGCTGCACAGCGGGTGTGACGGCAGCCGCTCGGCGAAGAGCGACGTGAGCACGTCGTCCTTGCGAGGGAAGTAGTAGAAGACCAGGCCCTTGGCGACGCCCGCGCGCTCGGCGATGCGCGCGGTGGGGGTGGCGTCGTACCCGGCCTCCGCGATGAGCTCCTCTGCGGCGTCGAGGATCCGGTCGCGCGCGGCCGCGTCGTCGCCTCTGCCACGGGCGGGCTCGGCGATGCGCCGGGACGGTGACCGACGGGCCCGCACCATGGCGACTCTCCTGTCAGTGGGACGCGGCCATGCCGCCACCGTGGTGGGCGGTCCGGGTGAGCTGGACGTCCCAGACGCCGACGGCGAGCGTGACGATGCCGACGACCCAGGCGGTCCAGGCCATCGGCCGGGTGCCGCTGAACCCCATGACCCACGGGGCGATGATGAACAGCACGCCCATTCCGGCGATGGAGCCCTCGAACGCCATCATGTCGGGCCGGTACAGCGACCCGATGGCCAGGAGGGCCGTGATGACACCCAGCACGACCATGGTGCTGGTGGACCTGCTCGTGCTCGTCGTCCAGATGGGCGACAACGCGGCGTAGACGCCGGCGAGCAGTGCGACGAAGTCCTGTGGATGCGCCCACTTCCTCATGTGGACCCACGACCTCTCGTTGGGCGGTGGCCCGTCGTCCTGAGGCGGACCGGATACCTCCGAGTCTGCGCCTGACTGACCGCCCGGTCAACGCCAGGCGGCCCCGGGGCGGCCACCCGTCGGAGCGGTCCAGGAGCCGGCCCACGCTGACGCCAGGACGAGGCGGCCTCAGGGCCAGACGGTGGCGCCGAGCGCGAATCCTGCTGCAGCGGCGAGCAGCCCGCCCACGATGCTGCCGACGACGTTGGCCACGGCGGGAATGCGGCCGCCACCCTCCAGCAGCCGCAGGGTCTCGTACGAGAACGTCGAGTACGTGCTCAGCGCGCCGCAGAACCCGCTGCCGACCGCCAGCTGCACACCGGACGACGCGCCGCCGGTGCTCACCGCCCCGGCCAGGACGCCGAGGACGAGTGAGCCGACGACGTTGACGGTGAACGTGCCCCACGGCAGGACCGTGTCGTGGCGCGCCTGCACGGCACGGTCGGTGAGGAAGCGCAGCGGCGCGCCGACCGCGGCGCCGGCCAGAACCAGCAGCAGGCTCATCGGCGGGGTCCGGGACCGCGCACGGGCGGCGTCATGGCCGCCTCCGTGCGAGCAGCCGCTGCGTGGCGCGGCTCGTGGCCCAGACGGCCAGCAGCGCCGCGAGGGGGGTGGCGACGAGGTAGGCCACCGCGGTGCCGGTGTGGCCGGTGGTGAACAGGCGCTGGAGGTCGATCGCGTACGTCGAGAAGGTGGTGAACCCGCCGAGCATCCCGGTCCCGAGGAACGGGCGCAGCAGCCGGCGGCCGGTCCATAGCTCCTCGACCAGGACCATCAGCACGCCGATGAGCCCGCAGCCCAGGACGTTGACGACCATCGTGGGAAGGGGGAAGGCGCCGCCGGCGACCGGCCACTCCTGCCCGGCGCCGTAGCGGGCGGCCGCCCCGATCGCCCCGCCGGCCGCGATCGTCGCCAGCAGGGACACCTCGCCGGTCCTCACCGCAGGCGACGGGCCAGGACCGGGTCAGGCTCCTGGTCCCCGTGCAGGATCGCGGCCAGCGCCTCGATGCCGTCGACCAGGCGGGGGCCCGGCCGGGCGAAGGAGGCGTTGGCGTCCACCGCCCAGACCGGTACGCCGTCCGGCAGCCTCCCGGTCGCCAGCAGCTCCTGGGCCACCCGGTCCGAGTCCGCCAGGTCGAAGCCGCACGGTGCCGAGACGACGAGGTCCGGCGCGGCGGCCGCGACGTCGGCCCAGGTGGTCGGCACGGACCGCTCGCCCGCGCGGCCCAGGACACACTGACCGCCGGCGAGCTGCACCATCTCGGGCACCCAGTGGCCCGGGGCGAACGGCGGGTCGGTCCACTCCAGCACCACCGTGCGCGGCCGGGGCCGGCCGGCCACCCGCGCGGCAACGGCGTCCAGGCGCGCTCGCAGGCCCTCGACCAGGGCCAGGGCCTCGGCCTCGTGGCCGGTCGCCGAGCCGACCTGCACCACGGAGTCCAGCACCTGCTCGAGGTCGTGGGGGTCGGTGGTGAGCACCTCCGCGTGGCAGCCCAGGTGCTCGAGGGCGGCCGTGACCTCGGAGACGTCGACCGCACACACCGCGCACAGGTCCTGCGTCACCACGAGGTCGGCGTCCAGGTCCGCGAGCGCGCCGCGGTCGAGGTGGTAGAGGTCCTCGCCGGCGGCGATCCGGGCCCGGACGGCCGCGTCGATGGCCGCTGGGTCCAGCCCCTGCGGCAAGGCGCTCGTGGACACGATGCGGCGCGTGCGGGCCTCCTGCGGGTGGTCGCACTCGAAGGTCACCCCGACCACGTCCTCGCCGGCGCCCACCGCGTAGAGGATCTCGGTGGCCGACGGCAGCAGCGAGACGATGTTCACGCCCCGACGCTATCCCGGGGAGGGTCGAGACCCACCCTCTGTCCGTGCGCGTCGCAGGAGCAGTCCTCGCCGGCGCACGCCGGTCAGCAGCCGGACGCAGGGCGCCCTGCACCCGCCGCGCCGGACGGGACCGGGGGCGGCGGCGGGGACCGCAGGGCGGAGAACCGCTTGCCGGCCACGAGGTCGATGGTCGCGTCCCGCCGGTGGTCCTTGACCAGCCGGGCCCCGGCCATCCACACGTGCGCCGTCTGCGCAGCCAGCGCGCCGCGGGCGCCGTACCGGATCTCGCCGCGGCCCTTGAGGTGGCGGTGCTGCGGGTCGTTGCCGACCGTCAACACGGTGAACCCCTGCGCCCGCAGGGAGGCGGCCACGCTCCCGGCCAGGCCCTGGCGGCTGGTGGCGTTGTAGACGTTGACCCGGACGGTGTCGGGGGCGGGCAGCGCCCGGCCGGAGGACGAACGCCCGGGGGAACAGCCGCCCGCGGTCGGTGCCGACGCGGTCCGGCCGATGCCCGGGACGTTGCCGACCGCGTAGACGAACGTCCCGCCCAGCAGCAGCAGGACCGACGTCATCGTGAGCGCGGCGCGGCGCCTGCGTCGCCGCTGTCGCCGCAGCGCCCCTGCTTCGTGGACGTCGCTCACCACGCGCCTCCCCTTCAGCTCTGACCCCGATCATCTCCCTCGGGACAGCCACGGAAAGGACGTTCAGGCCCTGTGCACGCTCAGCACTTCCTGCTAGGCGTCGGCGCCGCCGTGGTGGGCACCGGCGACGCCGTGGCCTGGCTGACCGGGACCAGCCCCGTGTAGCCGTTGCCCAGGATCAGGTCCACGGTCCGGCCGCTGCGGTGGTCGTTGACCATCTTGGTGCCGGCCACCTGCAGGGCGACCCGGCGGGCGGCGTCCTCCCCGTCGTCGCCGTAGACGATGAGCCCGCTCACGGACAGGATCTTGGGGTGCGGGTCGTTGCCCACGTTGTCGATGCGGAAGCCCACGGGCGGCCAGCGACTTGGCCGTGGTGGACGCCAGCCCGGTGCGGAAGGTCGTGTTGTAGACGTTCATGGTCACGCTGTGGGCCGGCGTCGGCGGCTTGGGTGGCTGCGCGATGAGCCGGGTGAACGTCTGGCCGATGACCAGGTCGACCGAGCGGTCGGTCCGGGTGTCGGGGACGAGCTTGGCGCCCTTGACCTGACCGGCGACCACAGTCGCTGCCGCCTCGCCCTTGGTCCCGAAGCGCACCTCCGCGGGACCCGGCACCGAGTTGTACGTCGGGTCGTTGGCCACCGTGGTGATGACGAAGTCGCGCTTGCGCAACGCCTTGGCGACCACCGTGGCGCGACCCTGCTGGTCGGTTGCGTTGTAGACGTTGAGCTTGATCTGCTGCGGTTTGGGTGCGGGCACCGTGGGTGCGGGTGCGGGGCAGGACGAGGCGGTCGAGGCGCTGCCCTGACCCACCCACCCCTGCATGTACGCCGCGGCGTAACCGAACGTGCCGACCATGAGGGCCAGCACCGTCACGAGGATGATGCTGTGCCGGCGCCGCAGCCGCCGCCGGCGCGGATCGGTCGGGTCGGGCCCGAAGTCATCCGTCTCGCTCACGCGTCCCCTCCTGCCGTGATTCGGATGCGTCGATGATCACCCCGCACGCGGTCAGCGCCAAGGACCGGTTCACAACGATGTGGTGTCGGGCCGGTGGACGGTCGGTGGGTCGCTCCGGTCAGCTGAGCACGAGCACCCGGGCGTGCAGCGCCGGGCGCTGGTGCAGCGCCGCGCGCAGGGCGCGGTGCAGCCCGTCCTCGAGGTAGAGCGTCCCCTCCCACTGCACGACGTGGGCGAACAGGTCGCCGTAGAAGGTGGAGTCCTCCGACAGCAGCGCGCCGAGGTCGAGGTTGCGCTTGGTGGTCACCAGCTCGTCCAGGCGCACCATCCGCGGGGACACCTCCGACCAGTCGCGGGGGGTCACCAGTCCGTGGTCGGGGTAGGGACGGGCGTCGCCGATGGCCTTGAAGATCACCGCGCCAGTTTAGGCAGTCCCCGCGCGGGCCCCCGGCTAGAGTCGTCGGCGTGAGCGACGCACCCGATGCCGGCAGCCAGCTGGAGGCGGTCCGGGCGGGCTACGGCTTCCCCGGGGCCGCCGTGGAGCTCGGCGCGGCGGTGCAGGACGGCGTGGCGCACCCGGAGGCGCCGGTGCGCATCCCGCTGGCGGTGATGAACCGGCACGGCCTGGTCGCCGGGGCCACGGGCACCGGCAAGACCAAGACGCTCCAGCTCATGGCCGAGCAGCTGTCCGCCCAGGGGGTGCCGGTCTTCCTCGCCGACGTCAAGGGCGACCTGTCCGGTATGGCGAGCCCCGGCGAGGCGGGCGAGCGGGTCACCGCCCGGGCCGCTGAGGTGGGGCAGCAGTGGACGGCGACGGCGTACCCCACCGAGTTCCTGGCGCTCGGCGGCCTCGGCACCGGCGTGCCGGTCCGGGCCACGGTCACCTCCTTCGGCCCCACCCTGCTGGCCAAGGTGCTCGGGCTCAACGCCACGCAGGAGTCCAGCCTCGGGCTGGTCTTCCACTACGCCGACAGCAACGGCCTCCCGCTGCTGGACGTCAAGGACCTGCGCGCGGTGATCAGCCACCTGACCAGCGCCGAGGGCAAGGCCGACCTGGCCGAGCTCGGCGGCCTGTCCTCCGCGACGGCCGGCGTCATCCTGCGCAACCTGGTCGCGTTCTCCGACCAGGGCGCCGACGCGTTCTTCGGCGAGCCCGAGCTCGACACCGCCGACCTGCTGCGGGTGGCTCCGGACGGCCGCGGCGTGGTCACCTGCCTCGAGCTCGCCGCGGTGCAGGACCGGCCCCGGCTGTTCTCCACGTTCCTGATGTGGATGCTGGCGGACCTGTTCCACGACCTGCCCGAGGTCGGCGACGTCGACAAGCCGAAGCTCGTGTTCTTCTTCGACGAGGCCCACCTGCTCTTCGACGACGCGAGCCCCGCCTTCCTCGACGCGATCGAGCAGACCGTGCGGCTGATCCGGTCCAAGGGCATCGGCATCTTCTTCGTCACCCAGACACCCCGCGACGTGCCCCCCGGCGTCCTGTCCCAGCTGGGCAACCGGGTGCAGCACGCCTTGCGGGCGTTCACCCCTGAGGACGCCAAGGCGCTCAAGGCGACGGTGTCCACGTTCCCGCGCAGCGGCTACGACCTCGGCGAGCTGCTCACGACGCTCGGCACGGGCGAGGCGGTCATCACCGTCCTGTCCGACCGGGGCGCGCCCACCCCGGTCGCCTGGACGCGGATGCGGGCGCCGCAGTCGCTGATGGCCCCGTCCCCGGCAGCGGTCGTGAGCCAGGTCGTCGGGTCCTCGCCGCTGGCCCCGCGCTACGCCGAGGCGATCGACCGCGAGTCCGCCTACGAGCGGCTGCAGGCACGCCTCGCGGCGGCGCCCGAGCCGGCCGCGGCCCCGGCGCCCGGGTCGAAGGCCCCGGCGCGTCCGGCGCGCGGGCCCAAGGAGCAGGAGTCGGTGGTGGAGCAGGTGCTCGGCTCGAGCGCCGTCCGGTCCATGCTCCGCTCGGCCGGTTCGGCCCTGGGTCGGGAGATCACCCGGAGCCTGTTCGGCACCGCGCGCCGCGGACGCTGACCCCCCCGCAACACCCCCGGCACGGTGCCCGAGATCCCTGTGCAGAACCCCGGGGGGCAGGGGGCAGTCGCCGTACAGGACCGGCCGACGTCGGTGGCGCTCGGCATGGCCGCCCGTGCTCTGGCCCGCGCGAGTGCCTCAGCACGGTGGCGTGAATCGGCTTGGTCAGGACTGTGTCTGGGTTGTCCCAAGAGGTCTCGACCCTCCGGAACCGCGTGACTAACTTCCGACGAGTTCGATAGTTTGGTAACTGATTCACGTCGCGTGCCGGAGGCGTCATGCCGCAGAACCCGTTCTCCCGTCGAGCCCTCGCGACTGGTGCCGTCGGTGCCGTCGCCCTCTGCATGGCGGCCGCGGGCTCGGTGCCGGCGAGCGCCGCGCCCGACCCGGGCCACCACCGGGAGGGGGCAGGGGACCCGGCGCGCTCGGTCGCCTCCGCGCTGCGGCTGATGTCGACGCAGGAGAAGGTCGGCCAGCTGTTCGTGCAGAACGTCTACGGCTCCGACGCGACGACCCCGGACCCCCGCAACGTCCCCCTGTACGGCGTCGCGTCGCCCGCCGAAGCCTGGACCAGCTCGTGGCGCAGCGGATCGCCGGGCCGCTGCGGATGCGGGACACGGGCTACAACCCCGACCCGTCGCTGAAGCCGCGGATCGCCGCCACCGAGTTCGAGGCGTCGCCGCCGCGGGGGATGGTGTGGGGGCAGGTCCACGACGAGAACGCGTGGTCTCTCGGCGGCGTCGCGGGCCACGCGGGCATCTTCTCCACCGCGCACGACATGGCGGTGCTGGCCCAGGCGATGCTCAACGGGGGAACCTACGACGGGGCGCGCATCCTCTCGCGCTCGAGCGTCGAGCAGATGACCACGAACGACAACCAGGCCTTCCCGGACGACGCGCACGGCCTCGGCTTCGAGCTGGACCAGCGGTGGTACATGTCCGGCCTGTCCGGGCCCCGGACGGCCGGCCACACCGGCTACACGGGCACCTCCCTGGTGATCGACTTCGACTCGCGCTCGTTCGCGATCGTCCTGTCCAACCGGGTCCACCCCAGCCGGAGCTGGGGCAGCAACAACCCCGCACGCCGCGTGGCGGCACAGGGACTCGCGCTGGCCCTCGGTGTCGCCCCGCGGCACGGCCCGACCGCGTGGTTCAGCGGCACGCGCGACGCGACGACCGCCACCTTGACCACGCGGCCGATGGAGGTCCGGCGGGGGGCGAGCCTGTCGTTCGACCTGTTCGTCGACACCGAGTCCTCGGACCCGCTCGTGCTGGAGTCCTCCCGGAACGGCGGGGCCACGTGGACCGCGCTGCCCTTCCGGCTGCGCGACCGCGGACACCTGACCACGGAGGCCGACGGGGCCGTCGCCGAGAGCGGCAACCGTCGCTGGCAGCAGGCGACGGCGACGCTGGACCCCGGTGCGGTGCAGGGCCGCTGGCGCTACACCACGGACGCCCTGTACGCCGGTCGCGGGGTCTTCGTCGACGGGGTCCGGGTGTCAGAGCGCGGAGGACCCCCGTTGCTCGACGGCGAGCGACGCCCGGGGGACCTCATCCGGCAAGGGTGGAGCCCGGTGCGGCGCTGAGGTCGTAGGTTGACCTCATGACGTCACGTTCCTCGGTGCTGCCCGCGCCTGGTGCGGGGACCGCGCCGCTGCTCGTCCGGCTGCGGGCCCTGCGCCCCTCGTTGTCACCGGCCGAGGACCGGGTCGCCGAGAAGGTGCTCGCCGACCCGCGCGCCAGCGCCGCCCTGACGATCAGCGAGCTGGCCGTCGCCGCGGCCACGTCCGAGACCACGGTGATGCGCTTCTGCAAGCGCCTCGACCTGCCCGGCTACCCCCAGCTGCGGCTGGCCCTGGCCGAGGAGTCCGCCCAGCCCCGGGCGCTGTCGGCCTCGCGGACCGACATCAACGCCAGCGACACCATCGACGACGTCATCCGCAAGATCGCCTTCGCCGACTCCAGCGCCGTCGAGGAGACCGCCGAGCAGCTCGACCGGGCGACGCTGGCCGAGGTCGCCAGGGTGATCGGGCGCGCGGGCCGGGTGGACGTCTACGGCTCCGGCGCGAGCGCTGTCGTGGGCGCCGACCTGCAACAGAAGCTGCACCGCATCGGCTGTGTCGCGTTCGCCTCGAGCGACCCGCACATCGCCCTCACCAGCGCCGCCCTGCTGGGGGCCAAGGACGTGGCCATCGGCATCTCGCACAGCGGCACGACACGCGAGACCATCGAGGCCCTCACCACCGCCTCGTCGCACGGCGCGCGCACGGTCGCCATCACGAACTTCCCGCTCTCGCCGCTGGCCCAGCTGGCGGACCTGGTGCTCACCACGGCCGCGCGCGAGACCGCTCTGCGCTCCGGGGCCACCGCCAGCCGCATCGCCGCGCTGACGGTCGTCGACTGCCTCTACATCGCTGTGGCACAACGAAACCTGCGTGGTGCGCGCAAGGCCGTCAAGTCGACCCGGGACGCGGTCTCGGCGCACCACGTCGAAACTCTTTGACATCGTTGACGTTGAGGATGCGAGAAACTAACCTCGCAGCGTGATGGAGGACCCCGCTCCGCAGCAGACCGAGGCGACGGTCAGCGCGCCGACGGAGGAGCGGCATCCCGGCACCGCTGGGCTCGATGCGATGAGCACCCTGGAGCTGCTGCACACGCTCAACGACGAGGACGCCCTCGTGGCGCCGGCCGTCGCTCAGGTGCTTCCCCAGCTGGCCGCGGCGGTCGACCTCACCGTCGACCGCATCCGGGCCGGCGGCACGGTCCACTACTTCGGTGCCGGCACCTCGGGCCGGCTCGCCGTCATCGACGCCGCCGAGCTGCTGCCCACCTTCAACGCCCCCGCCGGGCTGTTCGTCGCCCACCACGCGGGAGGGCCCGCCGCGCTCGTCGCGGCGGTCGAGAACGTCGAGGACGACCTCGAGCTGGGGGCCCAGGACGCCGCGGCGGTCGGCCGGTGCGATGTCGTCGTCGGCCTCACCGCCTCCGGCCGCACGCCGTACGTCGCCGGTGCCCTCGCCGTCGCCCGGGAGCGGGGCGCGCTCACGCTGCTGCTGACCGCCAACCCGCAGGCCGAGCTGGCCGCGGGCGTCGACGTGCTGCTCGCCGTCGACACCGGTCCGGAGGTGGTCACCGGCTCCACCCGGCTCAAGGCCGGCACCGCCCAGAAGCTCGTCCTCAACGGTTTCTCGACGGCGATCATGGTGCGGCTGGGCCGGACCTGGTCCAACCTCATGGTCGACGTGGTGGCGACCAACGCCAAGCTGCGCGGTCGCGTGATCCGCGTCCTGCGGGAGGCCAGCGGCGCGGACGAGCAGAGCGCGCGGGCGGCGCTCGAGCGGTCCGGCGGCGAGCTGAAGACGGCCCTGCTGACGCTGCTGGCCGAGATCGGGCCCGACGACGCGCGAGCCGCCCT
This sequence comes from uncultured Actinomycetota bacterium, assembly GCA_963696105.1. GTDB lineage: Bacteria > Actinomycetota > Actinomycetes > Actinomycetales > Dermatophilaceae > CAVRTM01. The sequence goes on along the minus strand of CAVOIP010000005.1, from coordinate 749,158 downwards.
GACCGCCCACGACGGCTCGGTCGCCCAGGCCCTGCGCGCGCTCCAGCACCCCCATGGCACGGCCCCCCACGAACAGGAGACGTCTCGATGATCGGAACGACCCGCCGGCACCTCACCGCACTCTCGGTGGCCTCGGCTGTCGTGGCCCTGGCGGCGTGCGCGCCGTCGAGTCCCTCCGCCGGCGGCTCCGGCTCAGGCGGTGGGTCCGGCAAGGGCGTCACCCTCTCGGTGTGGTCCTGGCGGACCGAGGACGTCGCGGCGTACAACGCGATCTTCGACGTCTACGAGAAGGCCCACCCCGGCACCACGGTGGACTTCAAGGCGTTCAAGAACACCGAGTACAACCAGATCCTCACGACGGGGCTGGCCGGGTCGGGCGGCCCGGACGTCGTCCAGGTGCGCTCCTACGGCCAGCTGCAGCCCACGATCGCCTCCAAGAGCCTCGTCCCGCTCGACGGCACGGTCGACCTGAGCAGCTGGGACGCCAACGTGGTCAAGAGTGTCAAGGGCAAGGACGACGGCAAGCTGTACGCCGTCCCGCTCGCCCAGCAGACCCTCCAGATGTTCTACAACAAGGACCTGTTCGACAAGCTGGGCCTGAAGCCGCCGACCACGTCGGCGCAGTTCATCGAGGTCAACGCCCGGTTGAAGGAGAACGGCATCACGCCGATGGCCGTCGGCGCCAAGGACTCATGGACGCTGCCGATCGTGCACCAGGTGCTGGCCGCGCCACGCTTCGGCGGTGCGGCGTTCGAGAAGGCCGTGATGAGCGGCCAGAAGACGTTCAAGGACCCCGACTGGGTCGCCTCCGTGGACCAGGTCGACAAGCTGAAGCCCTACCTGCCCGACAACGCCGTGGGGGTGGCCTACACCGACGCGCAGATCCTGTTCACGTCCGGCAAGGCGGCGATGTTCCCCGGGGGCTCATTCGAGCTCGGCTTCTTCCAGAAGCAGAACCCGTCGCTGAAGATGGGCGTCTTCGAGGTGCCGGCCCCCGACGGGTCGCCGTCGTCCAAGCCGACGACCACCGGCTACGCCGACGGCGCGTTCGGCGTCTCGGCCCGGAGCGACGCCCAGGACGCCAGCAAGGAGCTGGTGAAGTGGATGTCGACCAAGGAGTTCGGCCAGCTGGTCGCTGACAAGGTCAAGCAGCTGTCCGCCGTGCCGGGTGTCACCTACGCCGACCCACTGCTGAGGCAGATGGCCGGGAACTACGCCAGGAACCCCACCCCGTACGTTCTGCTCGTGGACTTCCGTTACGGCACTCCCTCCGGCACCGACGTGCTGGGCACCGGCCTGCAGGAGCTGCTGCTCGGCAAGAAGAGCGCGACCGCGGTCAGCGACGAGCTGCAGACCGGCGTGTCGCAGTGGTTCAAGCCGTCGGCGTAGCCCCGGATGTCACGACGTACCGGCCTGCTGTTCGTGGCCCCGGCACTGCTGCTGTTCGGGGCGTTCGTGCTCTACCCGATGGTGTCGGCGCTGAGCTATGCGTTCTTCGGCTGGCAGGGCACCACCCGCGGCGCGTTCGTCGGACTGGACAACTTCACCACGTTGTTCACCCGGGAGCCGTTCCGCACCCAGCTGCCGAGGGCGTTCGGGCACAACCTCGCCTTCTTCGTGGGGACGATGGCCATCCAGAACACCCTCGGCCTGGGTATCGCGGTCCTGCTGCACCGTCGGGCGCGCACCCGGCGGCTGCTGCAGACGCTGTACGCGATGCCGTACCTCGTCAGCCCGATCGTGATCGGCTACCTGTGGACGCTGTTGCTGTCGCCCACGTTCGGGCCGGTCAACGCGCTGCTGCGCCAGGTGGGGCTCGGCTCGCTGGCGGTGCCGTGGCTGGGTGACCCGTCAACCGCGTTGTGGGTGGTGGTGCTGGTCAGCGCCTGGCAGTGGGTCGGGTTCCCCGTTCTGCTGTACGGCGCCGCGCTCGGCGGGGTGCCCGAGGAGCTGTCCGAGGCCGCGCGGGTCGACGGCGCGGGTCACTGGCAGACGTTCCGCTCGATCACGTTCCCGCTGCTCGTCCCGGCCATCGGCACCGTCAGCGTCCTGACCTTCATCTTCGCGATGGAGGCGTTCGCGCTGCCGTACGCCCTGGGGGGGTCCACCGGGAACCCCGCCGGCGCAACGGACTTCATGTCGCTGCTCTTCTACCGGACGGCATTCGAGAACGGTTCGACCAATGCCATCGGCAGCTCCTCGGCGATCGCCACCCTGCTCTTCGCCGTGATCTTCGGCGGTGCGGTGCTGGCGACGCGGGTGCTGCGCCGCACCGAGGCGAGGATCGCCGCATGAGCGCGACCGTCCTGGCCCCGCGGGAGACGTCGACGACGGATCCTGCGTCACCGCAACGGCGCCGGCAGCGACCGGTCGGTGGGGTGGTCGGCAGCGCCGCGCTGTGGATCTACGCGGTCGCCGCGCTGACGCCGTTGGTGCTCATGGTGGCCAACTCGTTCCGCAGCACTGCCAGCCTGTACTCCGAGCCGCTGTCGGCCCCCTGGCCACCCGCGGTGGACAGCTACCGACGCGCCTGGACCGAGGGGCACTTCGGGGAGTACGTCCTCAACTCCCTCCTGGTGACCGCCGGCGCGGTCGCGCTCTCCACCGTCGTGGCGACGATGGCCGCCTACGCGCTGGCCCGCACCCGCTCGCGCATCTTCTCGGTGCTGGAGTCGGTGTTTCTCAGTGGGCTGATGCTGCCGATCCACCTGGCGGTGCTGCCGATCTTCTACCTCCTGGACGGCATGCGGCTGGTGGACTCGAGGCTGGGGCTGATGCTGGTCTACGCGGCCTCCGGCGTCCCCTTCTCCGTCTTCGTCCTCACCACGTTCTTCCGGCAGCTGCCACCGGAGCTGGAGGAGGCGGCACGCATCGACGGTGCCAACGCGTGGCAGATGTTCCTGCGGGTCATGGTCCCGCTCGTGCGCCCTGCCGTCGCAACGGTGGTCGTCTTCCGCTTCGTGCCGATCTGGAACGACTTCCTGTTCCCGCTCGTCCTGCTGCGCACCCGGGAGAAGTACACCGTGCCCGTCGGCCTCACCTCGTTCTTCGGCGAGTACTCCACCGACTGGTCCGCGCTCTTCGCGGGCCTGGTGATCGCCACCATCCCGCTCGTCGTGCTGTTCCTGGTCGCCACCAAGCAGATCGTCGCCGGGCTGACGGCGGGCATGAGCAAGTGACCGGCGCCCGCGGGTGAGCGTGGTCCTGGGGGTCGACGTCGGCGGGTCCGGCCTGCGCGCCCTGCGCGTCGGCCCGGGTGGCCCGCAGGCCCCGCCGCTGCAGGGCGTCGGGGCGGCCATCACGGAGGGCGGTATCGACGTCGAGCGGCTGCTGTCGGTGGTGGCGACGTACGACGACGTCCACGAGCAGCGGCCCGACGTGGTGGTGTGGTCGATGCGGGGGCTGATCGGCCTGAGCGACCCCGACTGCGTGCTGCAGCAGGTCCGTTCGCGGCTCGGTGCCCGCCGCACGGTGGTGGTCAGTGACGCCGTGACCGGCCTGGTCGGGGCGCTCGGGCGGGTCGGGCCCGGCGCGGTCGTCGCCGCCGGCTCGGGCGTCGTCGCCTTCGCGACCGACCTCCAGCAGGTGTGGCGCCGCGTCGACGGGTGGGGGCACGTGCTGGCCGACCGCGGGTCGGGCGCCTGGATCGGGCTGCAGGGCCTGCGCGCAGCGCTGGCCACCGAGGACGGAGTTCCCGGCGGCTCGGTCGCCCTGCACGAGCTGGCGGTACGTCGGTGGGGGCCACCCCGGGAGTGGCCGCGGATGGTGATGACGAGTGGCGACGCGCCGGCACGGCTGGCGGCCTTCGCTCCGGAGGTGGCTGCGCTCGCCGGCAGCGACGCGGTTGCCGCGGCGATCTGCTCGGATGCGGGGACCCGGCTCGCGGAGTCGCTGGCCTCGGTCGCGGCGAGCGTCCCCGGGCGGCCGGCGAGTGCGGTGGGCGGACTGATGCGGCTCGACGCCGTCGCGGCGGCGTTCGCCCGGGAGGCCGGCCGGCGCGGGCTGGTCGTGCAGCCGGCGCTCGGCACGGCGCTGGACGGGGCCCTGGCCCTGGGGTGGCACCTGGCCGAGGGGCGCCCGCTGGGCGAGCGGTCGCCGTACCTCCTGGTGGGGTGAGCGCGGTCGCCCCGGCCGGCCTCCCCGGGGAGACGACAGAGCCCGCCTCGTCTGCTGACGGGGCGGGCTCTGGTTCTCGGCGGAGGATAGGGGATTTGAACCCCTGAGAGCTTTCACTCAACACGCTTTCCAAGCGTGCGCACTAGGCCACTATGCGAATCCTCCGTCGAGGAAGATACCTGAGGGGAGGCCTCAGGTCCCAATCGGCGGTTCTCCGGCCGCGGAGGGCGGATTTCGGCTCTGCCGCGGGGCTCCACTACAGTGGGGGCAGACCCCCCGCGTGGTGGTACCTCACTGAACTCCCCCAGGGCAGGAATGCAGCAAGGGCAGGTGAGCTCTTCCAGGTACGTGGGGGGTCCTCTCATGTCCGACGGCACGGTTAGGGTCAAGAACGTGACCACCGCCCTGTATCGCCGCTACCGGCCCGAGTCCTTCGCCGACGTCATCGGCCAGGAGCACGTGACCGAGCCGCTGATGCAGGCACTGCGCACCGGCCGGGTCAACCACGCCTACCTCTTCAGCGGTCCCCGTGGCTGTGGCAAGACCACCAGCGCCCGCATCCTGGCGCGCTGCCTGAACTGCGAGCGGGGCCCGACGGACATCCCGTGCGGCGTCTGCGACTCCTGCGTCGCGCTGGCCCGTGGAGGCTCCGGCTCGGTCGACGTCATCGAGATCGACGCGGCCTCCCACGGTGGCGTCGACGACGCCCGCGACCTGCGCGAGCGCGCGTCCTACGGCCCGGCGTCGTCCCGGTTCAAGATCTACATCATCGACGAGGCGCACATGGTGACGCCGCAGGGCTTCAACGCGCTGCTCAAGATCGTCGAGGAGCCGCCCGAGCACGTGAAGTTCGTGTTCGCCACGACCGAGCCCGACAAGGTCATCGGCACGATCCGCTCGCGCACCCACCACTACCCGTTCCGCCTGGTGCCGCCGCTGCGGCTGCAGGACTACCTCGGCGAGCTGTGCGAGGCCGAGTCGGTGGCGGTCGAGCCCGGCGTGCTCTCCTTCGTCGTCCGCGCCGGTGGGGGCTCGGTGCGTGACTCGCTCTCCGTCCTCGACCAGCTCATCGCCGGCTCGGGGGAGCAGGGGCTCACCTACGAGAGCGCGGCCGCGCTGCTGGGCTTCACCGACGGCGAGCTGCTGGACGCCACCGTCGACGGCCTGGCTGCCGGCAGCTCCGCCACTGTCTTCAAGCAGGTCGACAAGGTCATCGAGTCCGGGCACGACCCCCGGCGCTTCGTCGAGGACGTCCTCGAGCGGCTGCGCGACCTCATCGTGGTCGCGGCCATCCCGGACGGTGCGTCGTCGGTGCTGAGGGGCGTGCCCGAGGACCAGCTCGAGCGGATGCGCCAGCAGGCGGCGGCCTTCGGCCCCGGGGCCCTGTCGCGGGCGGCCGACATCGTCAACGCCGGGCTGACCGAGATGAGCGGTGCCACCGCGCCACGGTTGCAGCTGGAGCTGATCTGCGCCAGGGTCCTGCTGCCCGGTGCCTCCGGTGAGAGCGGCTACGCCGCGCGCCTCGACCGCCTGGAGCGGCGGCTCGACGTCGGAGGGAGCCCGACGGAGCCGCAGGCGCCACCGCTCAGGTCGCCGTCCCGCGGCCAGGCGCCCGTGCCTGCCACCGTGCCGGAGGCGGCGTCGCCGGGTGGTGCCGAAGCCCAGGGGAGCCCTGCGCAGGTCGGGCCTCAGCCGGCCGGGCGGCAGCAGCAGGGCGGTCCCCAGCAGGACGGTCCCCAGCGGGACCGGCCGCAGCAAGACCAGCCGCAACAGGACGGGCCGCAGCCGACGCAGCCCGAGCGGTCAGGTCGGGAGCAGCGTCCCGGGCAGGAGCGCACGGCGCAGGAGCGCACGGCGCAGCCCCCGTCCCGGCGACCCCGGGACGAGCAGCCGCAGGCGCGTCCGGGTGGCCAGCAGGCACCGGAGCGACCGGCGGCCCAGCGGCGGACACCGGAGCAACAGGCGCCCCAGCGGCAGACACCGGAAGCCGGCCGTGAGGTTCCGAGCCGGGAGGAGGCGCCGTCCGCTGCGGCACCCCGGCGCCCCGCCACGCCCGGGAGCATCGACACAGACGCCATCCGGCGCTCGTGGCCCGACGTGCTGGCCAAGATCTTCTCGATCAAGCGGGTGACGTGGACGTTCCTGTCCGAGCACGCGCAGGTCCTGGACTACGACGGCCGGCGGCTCCTGCTGGGCATCTCGACGATCGGGCTGGCCAACACGTTCCGCAAGGGCCAGCACGCCGAGCTGGTGCGCCAGGCCCTCATCGAGGTGCTCGGCGTCGACGCCGTCGTCGAGGGCGTCCCCACCCCCGAGGTGGGTGGCGCCCCCACCCCGGCGCGCTCCACGTCGGCCCCGACGGCACCGTCGCCCGCGCCGGAGCAGCCGGACCGGGGCCGGTCCTCGGGCGGAGCCTCGTTCACAGACCGCGAGGGTCTGCGGGTCATGGCTGCCGCGTCCCCGGCCCCCGACGACCTCGGTCCCGAGCCCGACGACGACTGGAGCGCCCCGTCGGCGCCGCCGCCGGAGTGGGCCACCGAGGCCTCCCGTGCCCCCGCGGACGCCGAACGCGCCGCAACCGGCCCGACGCCCGGCCCTGGGACGGGCGCGGCGCCGGCCGCCGGTCCCGCCCGTGGCGGCGAGCCGCCGCGGGCGGCCGGCGACCGCGCCGCGCCACCGGACCCGCCCACGGTGCACCCGCACGGCGCCGCCCCGCGCACGGCAGCACAGCCGCACGCTGAGGCACCACCAGAGCCCGAACCGGCGCCGGCGCGGACTCCGAGCCCGATGGAGCGCGCCCGGCAGGCCGTCGCGCGCGAGGCGGGCGCCCGTCGTGCCGCTGCTCCCGCAGCGGCGGACGACAGCAGCGTGAGTGCCGACGACGAGAACATCGAGGACGCCGGCGCCATGGGCGTGCCCGTCATCGAGCGGGTGCTCGGCGGCACGGTGATGGGCGAGCTGGACCAGTGACGGCGTTCCGCGACCGCCCGCGTGCGGCCCGAGCGGTCGGCGCGCCGGCCGCCGGACCGCGCCCGGGTGCGCTGACCGCCTGGGTCTATCGTGGCCGCTGACCGCCACCTGCCCGTGCGGGTCGACCCCGCCGGGCCGGCCTCGAGAACATTGGGGGGCACCGTGCTCTATCCCGTGACCCAACGGGTGCTTTCCCCGATCTCCCGGGTGATCTGGCGGCCCGTCATCGAGGGACGCGAGAACGTCCCGCGCACCGGGGCGGTGATCCTGGCAAGCAACCACCGGTCCTTCATCGACAGCATGGTCATCCCCCTCGTCGCGCCCCGGCAGGTCGTCTTCCTGGCCAAGTCCGATTACTTCACGGGCACGGGCGTCCGCGGCGCGCTCAACCGCTGGCTGTTCACCGCGCTGGGCTCCGTCCCGGTCGAGCGGGACGACACCCGTGCCGCCCAGGCCTCGCTGGACGCCGCGCTGACGCTGCTGCGCGAGGGCAAGGCCTTCGGCATCTACCCCGAGGGCACCCGCTCGCGCGACGGGCGCCTCTACCGTGGCCGCACGGGTGTGGCGTGGCTGGCGCTGACCGCCGGGGTGCCGGTCGTGCCCGTGGCGCTCGAGGGGACCGAGCAGATCCAGCCCGTCGGCGCCCGCATCCCCCGCATCCGCAAGGTCACGGTCCGTTTCGGCGAGCCGCTGGAGTTCGCCGAGCGCTACGCCGGGGTGCCGGCCGGCCGGGCCCGGCGCATGGTCACCGACGAGGTGATGGATGCCATCCACGCCCTCTCGGGCCAGGTCCGCGCCGATGAGTACAACGAACGACGACCCGCCGGATGACCACCTCGTCACCGGGAAGGCATAGGCTCGCCGCGTGTACGAAGGTGTGGTCCAGGACCTGATCGACGAGCTCGGCCGTTTGCCCGGCGTCGGTCCCAAGAGCGCGCAGCGGATCGCCTTCCACCTCCTGCAGGCCGATCCGATCGACGTCAAGCGGCTGGTCAGTGCGCTGGTCGAAGTGAAGGACAAGGTCCGGTTCTGCTCGATCTGCGGCAACGTCGCCCAGGAGGAGCAGTGCCGCATCTGTCGCGACGAGCGCCGGGACCGCGCCCTCATCTGCGTGGTCGAGGAGCCCAAGGACGTCGTCGCGATCGAGCGCACCCGCGAGTTCCGGGGCCGCTACCACGTGCTCGGCGGCGCGATCAGCCCGATCGAGGGCATCGGCCCCGACGACCTGCGGATCCGCGAGCTGCTGGCGCGGCTGGCCTCCGACGAGATCACGGAGATCATCCTGGCCACCGACCCCAACCTGGAGGGCGAGGCGACCGCGACCTACCTGGCGCGCCTGCTGCGCCCGATGGGGGTGCGGGTCACCCGGCTCGCGTCCGGCCTGCCCGTCGGTGGCGACCTGGAGTACGCCGACGAGGTCACCCTGGGCCGCGCGTTCGAGGGAAGGAGACTGCTCGATGTCTGACGACCTGTCCCGGCTGGCGGGGGAGACGGCGCTGGACGCCCGCTCCTACCTGGTCACCGTGACCACCGTGGCGTCGGGGGAGTCACCGGACACCGCCATCCCGCTGCTGCTGCTGGCCGTCTCACGGGTCCTCGCCGCCGGCGCCAGGCTCGGCGCCATCACCGACGTCGTCCCGGACGAGCGCTACGAGGCCGACCCCGGTCCGGACGCCGACGTCGACCCCCTGCGCCAGGGCCTGGCCAACGTGTTCGAGGGACTGGACGACTACGCCTTCGTCGTCGACCCGCTCCTCGGCGTCGAGGTCGCCCGCGGCTCCCTGGCCGGTGACCTGGCCGAGCTGAGCGTGGCCTTGACCCATGGCCTGCAGCACCTGGATGCCGGCCGGGTCACCGAGGCGCTGTGGTGGTGGCAGTTCAGCTACCTCTCCTCGTGGGGCGACAGCGCCGCCCGCATTCTCCGGGTCCTGCAGGCCGTGCTCACCCACATCCGCCTCGACGCCGACGACGACCTCGTGGCCGAGGCCGAGTTCGACGCGCTCCACCCCTGACCGGCCCGTCCGTCGCCGATTCCTGTGGGCCGGGGCGGTCGACGTACCATCGCTGTGGCCACCAGGCGGTGGCCGACGCCAGGACCAGTGAGGTGGCACCCGTGAGGCTGCAGGACGGACCGACCCGATGACCGCGACGGTTACGGCACGCACCGCACCCTCCGAGGCCGCGTCCCAGGCCGCGCGACGCCGCTCGTTCGCCGTGATCAGCCACCCCGACGCGGGCAAGTCCACGCTGACCGAGGCCCTGGCCCTGCACGCCCGCGTGGTCGCCCGCGCCGGCGCGGTGCACGGCAAGGACGGCCGACGCGGCACCGTGTCGGACTGGATGGACATCGAGCGCGAGCGCGGCATCTCCATCACCTCGGCCGCGCTGCAGTTCGGCTACCGCGACACGGTGATCAACCTGGTCGACACCCCGGGGCACTCCGACTTCTCCGAGGACACCTACCGCGTCCTGTCCGCGGTCGACGCCGCCGTGATGCTGGTGGACGCCGCCAAGGGCCTCGAGGCGCAGACCATGAAGCTGTTCGAGGTCTGCCGGCACCGGGGGATCCCGATCATCACGGTGATCAACAAGTGGGACCGCCCCGGCAACGACCCCCTCGACCTCATGGACGAGATCAGCACGCGCACCGGCCTGCAGCCCACGCCGCTGAACTGGCCGGTCGGGATCGCCGGTGACTTCCGCGGCGTCCTGGACGTGGGCACCGGCGACTACCTGCGGTTCACCCGCACCGACGGGGGCGCCACCGTGGCCCCTGAGGAGCACCTCGACGCCGCAGCCGCCGTCGCGCTCGAGGGCGACGCCTTCGTGCAGGCCCAGGAGGAGAGCGAGCTGCTGGTCGCCACCGGCGCCGGGCACGACGTCGACAGCTTCCTGGCCGGCCGGAGCACGCCGGTGATGTTCGGGTCCGCGGTGCTGAACTTCGGGGTCCGCTACCTGCTCGACACGCTCGTCGACCTCGCGCCGCCGCCCACGCCGCGACCGGACGCCGCGGGTCAGCCGCGGGCCATCGACGCGCCGTTCAGTGCCTTCGTGTTCAAGGTGCAGGCCGGCATGGACGTCGCCCACCGCGACCGGCTGGCGTTCGTGCGGGTCTGCTCCGGGGTCTTCGAGCGGGGCATGGTGGTCACGCACTCCACGACCAACCGGCCCTTCGCCACGAAGTACGCCCAGCAGGTGGTCGGCCGGGAGCGCACCAGCATCGACCGGGCCTTTCCCGGGGACGTCGTCGGCCTGGTGAACGCGAACGCCCTGCGGGTCGGCGACAGCCTCTACGTCGACGAGCCCGTCACCTTCCCGCCGATCCCGTCCTTCTCCCCGGAGCACTTCGCCGTGGTGCGTGCCAAGGACTCCAGCCGCTACAAGCAGTTCCGTCGCGGGATCGAGCAGCTCGACCACGAGGGTGTGGTGCAGGTGCTGCGCTCCGACCTGCGAGGAGACCAGGCGCCCGTGCTCGCCGCCGTCGGGCCGATGCAGTTCGAGGTGGCCGAGCACCGGATGGGCCACGAGTTCGGCGCGCCCGTGACCCTGGAGCGCCTCGACTACTCCCTGGCCCGGCGCACCGACCGCGCCTCCGCGCCGGCGTTGAACGCCCAGCGTTCGGTGGAGGTCCTCAGCCGCACCGACGGCGAGCTGCTGGCCATCTTCAGCGACCGCTGGCGGCTGCAGTCGGTGGAGCGAGAGCTGCCCGATGCCGTGCTGGAGGCCCTCGTCGTCTCGGTGTGACCGGCGCCTCAGCGGCGGTCTCGCCATACGGCCTGAGGTCTGGCCCGGAACGGCTCCCCGTAAACTGGCCTCTCCGCCCGATCGTCAACGGAGCCCCATGTGACTTTGGTCGTCCAGAAGTACGGCGGCTCGTCGGTGGCAGGACGCCGACCGCATCAAGCGGGTCGCCGCAGCGCATCGTCGAGACACGCAAGGCCGGCAACGACGTCGTCGTCGTCGTCTCCGCCATGGGCGACACCACCGACGAGCTGCTCGACCTCGCCGAGCAGGTCAGCCCGCTGCCGCCGCCGCGCGAGATGGACATGCTGCTCACCGCCGGCGAGCGCATCTCCGACGCGCTGGTCGCGATGGCGATCGCACGCCCTGGGCGCACGAGGCGCGCTCGTTCACCGGCTCGCAGGCCGGCGTGATCACCGACTCCACGCACGGCGACGCCCGCATCATCGACGTCACGCCGGGCCGGATCCGCGAGGCGCTGGACGCCGGGCACATCGCGATCGTCGCGGGCTTCCAGGGCGTCAGCCAGGACACCAAGGACATCACCACGCTCGGCCGCGGCGGCTCCGACACCACCGCCGTCGCGCTGGCCGCCGCGCTCGAGGCCGACGTCTGCGAGATCTACACCGACGTCGACGGCGTCTTCACCGCCGATCCGCGCATCGTGCCCGAGCGCCCGCAGACTCGACCGACTCACCTACGAGGAGATGCTGGAGATGGCCGCCTGCGGCGCGAAGGTGCTGCACCTGCGCTGCGTCGAGTACGCCCGCCGCTACGACGTGCCGCTGCACGTGCGCTCGTCGTTCTCCGACAACGACGGGCACCTGGATCGTCGACCCGGCTCGACCGAGGAGAGCCGACACCGTGGAAGCACGCCATCATCACCGGGGTCGCGCACGACCGGAGCGAGGCCAAGATCACCGTCGTCGGGGTGCCGGACCAGCCCGGCATGGCGGCCGGATCTTCCGGCCTGTCGCCGACGCCGAGATCAACATCGACATGGTCGCTGCAGAACGTCTCCGCGCGGGCGAGACCGGGCTGACCGACATCACGTTCACGCTGCCCCAAGACCGACGGGCCGACGGCGGTCACGGCGCTCAAGCGGCATCCAGGACGCACGATCGGCTTCGCGTCGCTCCAGTTCGACGACCACATCGGCAAGGTGTCGCTGATCGGTGCGGGCATGCGCTCCCACCCCGGCGTCACCGCGACGTTCTTCGAGGCGCTGGCCGACGCCGGCGTCAACATCGAGATGATCTACACCTCGGAGATCCGGATCTCGGTGATCTGCCGCGACGACCAGCTCGACGCCGCCGTGCGCGCCGTGCACACGGCCTTCGGCCTCGACGGCGCCGAGGGTGAGGCCGTCGTCTACGCGAGGGACCGGACGATGAGCACACGCAAGCCCACTCTGGCCATCGTCGGTGCGACCGGGGCCGTCGGCACCGTCATGCTCGACATCATGTCGCAGCGCGAGGACGTCTGGGGCGAGATCCGCCTCGTGGCCTCGCCCGCTCGGCCGGCAAGGTCCTGCGCGTGCGCGGCGAGGACGTCGTCGTCCAGGCGCTGGCGCCCGAGGTCTTCGACGGCGTCGACGTCGCGATGTTCGACGTGCCGGACGAGGTGTCCGCGCAGTGGGCGCCGATCGCGGTGGAGCGCGGGCGCGGTCGTCGTCGACAACTCCGGCGCGTTCCGCATGGACCCCGACGTGCCGCTGGTCGTGCCCGAGGTCAACGCCGGCCAGGCGCGCAACCGGCCCAAGGGCGATCATCAGCAACCCCAACTGCACGACGCTGTCGATGATGGACGCGATCGGTGCGCTGCACCGCGAGTTCGGGCTCACGGCCCTGGTCGTCGCCTCCTACCAGGCCGCGTCCGGCGCCGGCCAGGTCGGCATCGACCGCCTGTACGCCGAGCTCGCCGTGGTCGCCGGCGACCGCCGGTCGGCGAGCGCGCCGGTGACGTGCGAGGCCCTGGTCGCCGACGCTGGGCGAGGACTCGCCGTTCCCCGCGCCGCTGGCGCTCAACGTCGTGCCGTGGGCCGGGTCGCTCAAGGACGACGGGTGGTCGCTCGGAGGAGCTGAAGGTCCGCAACGAGTCCCGCAAGATCCTCGGCATCCCCGACCTGAAGGTGTCGGCGACCTGCGTGCGGGTGCCGGTCGTCACGACGCACTCGCTGGTCGTGCACGCGACGTTCGAGCGCGAGCGTCACCGTCGAGCAGGCCCGCCAGGTGCTCGTCGAGGCAGCCCAGCGTCGTCGTCCTGCGACGACCCGGCCGCCGGCGAGTGGCCGACCCCGGCCGACGTCGTCGGCGCCGACCCGACCTACGTCGGCCGGATCCGGCAGGCGCTGGACTTCCCCAACACGCTCGAGCTGTTCGTCTGCGGCGACAACCTGCGCAAGGGCGCCGCGCTGAACACCGACCAGATCGCCGAGCTGGTCGCCAAGGAGCTGACCGCAGGGGCCGGCGAGGGCTGAGGCCCGGTCCTCCCGAGGGCGGTCCCGCGCCGGCGGGGCCGCCCTCGTGCGGGCTCGTGGGCCTCTCCGTGGCGCCCGTGCGGCGCGCAGGTTCAGCCGGCGTCCCGGTCAGCGGGCGAGTCGGTCGGCGGGCGACCCGGTCAGCGGGGGAGCCGGACCTCGGCCCGCAGGCCGCCCCCATGGGCGTCGTCCGTGAGCGTGATCGTGCCGTCCGAACGCCGCAGGAGCTCCCGGACGATGGCGAGGCCCAGGCCGCTGCCGCCGGCGTCGCGGGAGCGGGCGTCGTCCAGCCGGGTGAACCGGTCGAACACCCGCTCCCGGTCGGCGGCCGGGATGCCGGGTCCGTCGTCGGCGACGCTCAGCAGGGCCTGCCCCGCGCTGACCTCGGCGGCCAGGATCACCTCCGACCTGGCGTGCCGGACCCCGTTGTCGACGAGGTTGGACAGCACGCGTCGCAGCTCCTCGCGGTCGGCGGACACGAACACCCCGGGCCCGTCGGCGACCCGGACCGGGACCGGTGCGGCGGCATACCGGCCGGCCACGTCGGCGAGCAGGGGCAGGGCGTCGAAGGACTCCCGTCGAAAGGGCGCCTGTGCGTCCGCGCCGGCCCGGGCCAGCAGCAGCAGGTCCTCCACCATGCGGGAAAGCCGCTGGACGTCGGCAAGGAGGTCCGCCGGCAGGTCGCCGCCCTCCCCGAGTCGCTGTGCCACCTCCAGCTGGGTGTGCATCGACGCCAGCGGGCTTCGCAGCTCGTGCGCCGCGTCGGCCACGAAGGCCCGTTGCCGCTCGCGCGAGCTGGCCAACCGGTCCAGCATGTCGTTGAGGGTGACCGCCAGCGCGTGGACCTCGTCCGCGGTGTCGGGTACCGGCAGCCGTTCGTCCCGCCCCGTGCCACTGATCCGCGCCGCGCCGGCGCGCAGGCCCTCGACCGGGCCGAGCGTGCGCCCGATCATCCACCACGAGATGACCGCGAGCACGGCCAGCAACAGCGGATAGGTGAGCAGCAGCGCCCGCCCCAGGACCCGCTGGCTGCGTTCGACGTCGCGGACCTGCTCGGCCACGATCACGGTCCCGGGACGGGCCCGCGGGCCCACCGGCACAGCCACCACGCGCAGCGGCCCGGTGATCCCGGCGCGCGAGCCCTGCACCGTCAACGCCTCGCCGTCCCTGGCGCGGGCCAGCTCCGCCGGGCGCAGCAGGGGGGTCGAGCCGGTCGGCGTTGACCGACGCGCTCACGACCCGGCCGGCCGCGTCGACGACCTGCACCACCTGCGCACCCGACACCGGCAACGGGTTCGGCAGCGACCCGGCCTCAGCCATCGACACCACGTCCGAGGCCGTGGCGCGGGCGCTGCTGTCGACGGTGCGCTCGATGGCGACCACGAGCACGGCGTACAGGACGATGCTGCCGATGGCGAGGGCGACGGCCACCCCGGTCACCCCCAGCAGCATCAGCCGCACCCGCAGGCTCATCCGGGCGGACGCCCGGCTCCTGCCGCGACCGGGGCCCCTGCCGCGACCGGGGCCCGCGGTGTGCGCGGGGCTCACGGAGCCAGCCGGTAGCCGACGCCCCGTACGGTCTGCAGCACGTTCCGGCCCAGCTTGCGGCGCAGGTAGCCGATGTAGACCTCCACCGCGTTGGGGTCGGTGTCCTCGGCCGCGTCCCACACGTGGTCCAGCAGCTCGGTCTTGCTGACCACGCGGTGGGGGTTGCGCAGGAAGTACTCCAGCACGGTGTACTCGCGGGGGGTGAGCGCGACCGGCTCCTGGGACACCTGCACCTGGTGCGTGGCCGGGTCCAGACTCACCTCGCCGGCGCTGAGGACGGTCGGCCGCTCGGGCAGCCGCCGGCGCACCAGGGCGCGCAGCCGGGCCAGCAGGACGACGAAGGAGAACGGCTTGGTGAGGTAGTCATCGGCGCCGTAGTCGAGGCCGTCGGCCTGGTCGTACTCGCCGTCCTTGGCCGACAGCATCAGGACCGGCGCCCAGACCCCCTCGGTCCGCAGGGTCCGCACGACGTCGTAGCCGGACATGCCGGGCAGCATGACGTCCAGGACCACGGCGTCGTAGTCGCCGTGCCGGGCGGCGCGCAGTCCCGACGGGCCGTCGTGGACGACGTCGACGACGAACCCTTCAGCCGTCAGACCTCGGTGCAGGGCACGGGCCAGCCGCACCTCGTCCTCCACCACCAGCAGTCTCACGGGCCCCACCCTGCCACGGCCGGGAAGCCGGGGGCCCGGGCTCTCAGGGCACTCTCAGCCCACGTGGCGCAGGATGAGCCCATGAGCATCTTCAGCACCCATCCGGCCCTGCGGTGGGCCGTGCCCGGAGTCGCGGTCGTCGCCGTCGTCGGCGGCGCCGGGGGCGCCGGGTTGATCTCGGCCCAGGCCGACTCCCCGCTCGCGCCGCGGACCGCGGCCCAGCTCCTCGTGGATGTCCAGAACGCCCGCCTCGACGGCCTGTCCGGCACCGTCGTCCAGCGCGCCGACCTCGGTGTGCCGGCCCTGGGGGCCATCAGCGGCGGCGCGGCCTCCGGCTCCGGCGGTGGCGGCTCGTCCGCCGGCGGGTCCGGCAGCTCCGACCTCACCTCCCTGATCTCGGGCACCCACACGCTCCGCCTCTGGTACGCCGGGCCGGACCGCTCCCGCCTCGCGCTGCTGGGGACGTCCGGGGAGTCCGATGTCATCCGTAACGGCAAGGACGTCTGGCTGTGGTCCAGCCAGGACAAGTCCGCGACGCACATGACGCTGCCGGCCAAGGACGCGCGCCACCAGGCGGCTGCGCCGGCACCGGGCACCAACGGGATGCCCAGCTCTCCCCAGGAGGCTGCCGACCTCGCGCTCAAGGCGATCACGCCGTCCACCACGGTCACGACCAGCGGAACCGCCAACGTGGCCGGTCGCTCCGCGTACGAGCTGGTGCTGACCCCGAAGGACCCGGCCTCGCTGGTGGCCTCGGTGCGGGTGGCCATCGACAGCCAGAAGCATGTGCCGCTGCGGGTCCAGGTCCTCGCCAAGGGCTCGCCGGAGCCGGCGTTCGAGGTGGCGTTCACCTCGGTCGACTTCGGCCGACCGGACGCCGCGCAGTTCGCGTTCAACCCGCCGGAGGGCACCAAGGTCACCGAGCGCACGCTCCCCGCGCACCAGGACAAGAAGCCGGGGAAGGACACGGCTGGCAAGCCCACGATCGTGGGCACCGGCTGGGGCACCGTCGCCGTCGCCACCATGCCGCAGCAGGCGGCCGGCTCGGGCACGAACGACGGGCAGGTCAAGGCGATGCTCGACCTGCTGCCCAAGGTGTCGGGCGCCTGGGGACACGGTCACCTGCTCGAAGGCAAGCTGTTCTCCGCGGTGCTCACCGACGACGGTCGCGTCGCCGTCGGCGCCGTGACGCCGCAGACGCTCTACGCCGCCCTGGCTGCGCGGTGACCGATGCGGCCGTCGTCACCTCCGGGCTGACGAAGCGGTTCGGCCAGCAGGTCGCGGTCAGCGCCGTCGACCTGCTGGTCCCCCGGGAGCGGTCTACGGCTTCCTCGGCCCCAACGGCTCGGGCAAGACCACGACGATCCGCATGCTGCTGGGTCTGATCCGATCCACCTCGGGCCGGATCGAGGTGCTCGGGCAGTCGATGCCCGAGGGGGCCGGGCGGGCCCTTCCGCGGGTGGGCGCGCTGGTGGAGGGGCCGGCCTTCCACCCCTACCTCTCCGGCCGCGCCAACCTGCAGCGCCTCGATGCCGCCGACCGCTACGCCGACGCGCGCACCACAGCCAACCGCATCGACGCCGCGCTCGACCGCGTCGGGCTGGGGGCCGCCGCCGCCAAGCGCTACCGCGCCTACTCCCTGGGCATGCGGCAGCGCCTGGCGATCGCGGCAGCGTTGCTGGGGCCGCGTGACCTGCTGGTGCTCGACGAGCCGACGAACGGGCTCGACCCCCAGGGCACGCGCGAGGTCCGCCACCTGATCTCCTCCCTGGCCGACGAGGGGACGACGGTCCTGGTGTCCAGCCACCTGCTGTCGGAGGTCGAGCAGGTCTGCTCCCACATCGGGGTGATGCACGTCGGCACGCTGGTGGCCCAGGGCCCCGTCGCGGAGGTGCGCTCGGGTGCGGCGCCGCGGGCGCGGGTCGAGACCGACCAGAGCGAGGCCGCGGCGCGGGTGCTGCGTGAGCTCGGCCTGACCGACGTGCTCCTCGAGAGCGGCAACGTGTCCGGGGCGCTCGGGCAGGTCGCACCCGAGAAGGTGGTCGCCGCGCTGGTCAACGACGGCGTGCCGGTGATGGGCTTCGCCGTGCAGCGCCCCAGCCTGGAGGACCTGTTCGTCTCACTCACGGGGGAGGGCTTCGATGTCAGCGGCTGACGTGGCACCGGTGGTGGCCTCCCCGGGGGCCTCCGCGACCGCGGCCGGGCAGGCGCGCCCGCAGCGTGGCTGGGCCCTGCGGTTCCTGGGCTCGGAGCTGCGGCTCATCTTCGGTCGCCGCCGCAACCTCGCCGGGCTCGGCGTCCTGGCCGTCGTGCCGGTCATGATGGCCGTCGTGGTCAAGCTGTCCCAGCCGGAGCCGGGCCGCGGACCCGACTTCCTCTCCTCCATCACCGACAACGGGCTCTTCGTCGCCCTGGCGGCGCTGGGGGTGGAGCTGGGCCTGTTCCTGCCGCTGGCGGTCGGCACCATCGCCGGTGACTCGGTCGCCGGCGAGGCCAACATCGGCACCCTGCGCTACCTGCTCGCGGTCCCGGTCGACCGCACCCGGCTGCTGGCGGTCAAGTACGCCGCGATCGTGCTCTTCTCCATCGCGGCCACGATGCTGGTGACCGTCGTCGGCTCCGTGGTCGGCGTGGCCATCTTCGGCGCCGGCAACCTGACCCTGCTCTCGGGGAACCAGGTCGGCTTCGCCGACGCGGCGCTGCGCCTGCTCCTCGCCACCTTGTACCTGGCGCTGTGCTTCGCCTCGCTGGGGGCGATCGGCCTGTTCATCTCCACCCTCACCGAGCAGCCGATCGGCGCCACGATCGCGGTCGTCATCATCAACGTCCTGTCGTTCATCCTGGACGCCATCCCGCAGCTGTCCTGGCTGCACGAGTGGCTGCCGACGCACTGGTGGGCCTCATACGGTGAGGTCCTGCGAGACCCGATCGCGTGGGACGCCCTCGGGCGCGGGCTGCTGACGGCGGCTGCCTACGCCCTGGTCTTCTGGCTCGCCGCGTGGGCACGGTTCGCCGGCAAGGACGTCACCAGCTGACGCCGGGACCGGACCGCCGTACCAAGCACTTCCGGAAGCAGATATTCGGAAAAGGCGGCGTCGGATCGGGGCCGTGGTGTTCGTTGCAGGGGTGAGCGGCTGCCCACGAGGGGGCGCTCCCACCACAGGAGGGAATGCGAGATGCAGTACCGGGTGTCTGTGATCGACAACGGCACCGGCCCAGCCATCCCCACCGAGGAGGCCGACATCAGCGAGGTCAACGTGGCGCTCCGGCTCGACGCCGAGGGCGCGAAGGCAGGCACCCGCACGATCGAGGTACGGCCGTTCCTGTGAGCGTGGTCGAGGCCCGGGCGGCGATCACCCGGGCCCACCACGAGGAGTGGGCGCGGGTGGTCGCCGCCCTGACCCGGCGTTTCGGTGACCTCGACGTCGCCGAGGAGGCAGCGGCCGAGGCGTTCGCGACCGCCGTCGAGCGGTGGCCGGCCGACGGGGTACCCCCGAACCCCGGGGGATGGCTGACCACCACCGCCAACCGCAAGGCCATCGACCGGATCCGGCGCGAGAACAAGCGCGACGACAAGCAGAAGGAGGCTCAGATGGTGTACGACGTCGAGCCGCCCGAGCCTGCCGGCGCCATCGACGACGAGCGGCTGCGGCTCATCTTCACCTGCTGTCACCCGGCGCTCGCGATCGAGGCGCGCGTGGCACTGACGCTGCGCCTGGTCGGCGGTCTGACCGTGCCCGAGATCGCCCGCGCCTTCCTGGTGCAGGAGACCACGATGGGGCAGCGGATCACCCGGGCGAAGACCAAGATCAAGGCGGCGGGCATCCCCTATCGGGTGCCATCCGCCGAGGACCTCCCGGCACGCGTCTCCGGCGTGCTCGCCGTCCTCTTCCTCGTCTTCAACGAGGGTTACCTCTCCAGCGGCGCCGACACCGATCCCGTACGCCACGACCTGACGACCGAGGCGATCCGGCTCACCCGCCTGATCCGTGTCCTGCTGCCGGAGGACGGCGAGGTGGCCGGACTGCTGGCGCTGATGCTCCTCACCGAGGCCCGCCGCACGGCCCGGGTCTCACCGAGCGGGGAGCTGGTCACACTCGGCGAACAGGACCGCGGGGCCTGGGACGCGACGCTGGTCGCCGAGGGACATCGGCTGGTGCGCGAACGCCTGGCCACCGGGGTTCCCCCGGGGCGCTACCAGGTCCTCGCAGCGATCAACGCCGTGCACACCTCCGCCCGCGACGCGCGCGACACCGACTGGTCGCAGGTGACCGCCCTCTACGACCAGCTCGCCCGCCTCGACCCCTCGCCGATCGTTGCGCTCAACCGGGCCGTCGCGGTCGCCGAGCTCGACGGCCCGGAGGTGGCGCTCGCGGCCGTCGACCGTCTCGGAGAAACGTTGGCCGGCTATCACGCCTACCATGCGACCCGCGCCGACCTGCTGCGCCGGCTGGGCTTCAGTCACGAGTCGCGCGCGGCGTACGACAAGGCCATCGAGCTGGCGGGGAACACCGCCGAAACCGCCTACCTGACCCGCCGCCGGGACCAGCTGGCATAGGCCCGTGCAGGGCCCCGAGCTCTCGGCCGTTCCGGGCGATGGGGGTCAAGGCGAGCCTCAGCAGGCCCTGGACCGCGGTGCCGCAGTGGTCGGGATGACAGGATGTGAACCTGCGGCCTCTTCGTCCCGAACGTGCTCCTGCGTTTCGACGATTTGGATCCCGTTGCAGGATTGCGCAATTGGGGTTGGCTGGTACTAGCGATAGTGGGGGTTTTGCGGGCCTGCGGGCTCGCGGAGGGCTCGCGGAGTCGACCCACTCGGCGACCGCGTTCCTCGGCTGGCAACGACGCGCCCACCGTGCTGGGTGGTGGGCGCGCCGTTGCCGTGAAGCTGCGGCCGCGTCAGCGGGTGACGTTGGCCTGGTAGGTGAAGAGCTCGGTGCCGTTGCCCTCGTCGCCGTTGTCGGGGGCGGCCCACAGGGTGAGCTGGTTGCCAGTGGCGGACATCTTGACGGGGTTGCGGGTCATGACGTGGCCGGCGGTGGACCACTTCTGGAAGGGCACCTCGCGCAGGATGTTGTGGCTGCGCAGGTCGATCATGGTCAGGCCGCCGAGTTCGTAGGTGGCGTTGGACCCGCCGGCGGCGGGAGTTTGGGGCAGGTTGGTGATGCCGCCGCAGATCATCTTGGCCGAGGGGACGTACTGGCAGTCCTGGTAGTCGGTGAAGAAGCTGGGGTTGTCCCAGGTGCGGACCTGCTTGCCCTGCAGCGTCCAGTCATAGAAGCGGCGCGAACCCCAGTTGTTGCCGATGAGGTGTCCGGTGGTCTGGTCCAGGACGATGCCGCCGATGTGGTCCTTGACCTCGAACTGCTTGGTGACGGCCAGGGTCTTGGCGTTGACGCGGTAAACGATGGCGCTGGAGTTCGGGCGGTACTGGGCGACCGGGACCCAGACGTTCGTGCCGTCGTAGGAGATGCCGCCGGGGTGGTACATGTCGCCCACGACGAAGGTGATGTCCTTCTGCAGATGGCCCTGACGGTCCATCACGAACAGGTGGCCGATGCCCTTGCCGGGGGTGCGGTCGTAGCCACCGACCGGCGTCGGGTACTTCTGGGTGGGCTCGGTGACCTGGGTGGAGGACAGGAACAGGTGATCGGAAGTGATCGCCAGGCCTTCGGGGTGGTAGGTCGGGAAGTTGAGCTTGAGCTTGTTGACCTCGTTCCAGGGGGTGTTGCGGTCCACGGCGTGGAAGTCGCGCGCGAGGGTGCCGTCGTTGCCGGTGCTCTGCCCGGTGTGCGTGGCGGCGTTTGCGCTGGCGGCTCCGCCGATGATCAGGGCCAGAGCAGCGGTTCCGGCGAGTGTGCGCAGGGTGGGGCGCTTCATGTGTCCGTCTCTTTCCTCGGGTTCCCGGCTGGCTGCCGACCGTAGAGGGCCCAGGTGGACGTTCGACGGCCGTTGAATGAATGGGGGGCGACGAGGAAACAGGGGACACGGTCAAGGGCTCTGTCGTCGTTCTGGTCGTGGTGGCCATCACGCCACCTCCTCGCCCGCGACGGGAGTGGTGCCCAAGATGGTGTCGCAAACAAACCTGCGGCACACCGCCGCGGCGCCTGGCTGCGGATGGCCAGGGACCTCGAGGCGGTCCAGTCGCTCATGGGGCACAGCACCGCGAGCATGACGCTGGACCTCTACGCGCACGTCCTCAACGACACCCTGACCCGGGCCGCGGACATGATGGCCAAGAGGCTGGCCGAGGTGGCCGAAACAGAGCCGGTGGGCAGGCGCGAGCCCGGCGAGAATGAGCAGGGCTCGTCATGGGCTCGCGAGTGGTGCGAACCCTTCGGGGCGATGGGGTTGCAGGGGGCGGGAATCCGGCTCTGACCTGCGGAAATGCAGTGGTCGGGGTGACAGGATTTGAACCTGCGGCCTCTTCGTCCCGAACGAAGCGCGCTACCAAGCTGCGCCACACCCCGTGGCTGTGCGCCCGCGCGAACGAGGGCAACGAGAACAGACAATAGCCGAGGCATCGGCCCAGCACCCAATCGGGTGCCGGGCGGCGGCTCTCACCGACCCGTCAGGGTCAGGAGCGTGGCCTCGGGGCGACAGGCGAAGCGCACCGGCGCGTACGGCGACGTGCCCAGTCCTGCGGACACCTCCAGCCACGCCGCGCCCTCCGGGGCCTCGCTCGAGGGTGCTGCCCCCGCGCCGGGCCACCAGCGCGAGACGCCCTTGGCGCGCCCGCGGTCCAGGTCGCAGTTGGTGACGAGTGCGCCGTGGAAGGGCAGGCACAGCTGACCGCCGTGCGTGTGGCCGGCGATGACCAGCCCGGCCCCGTCGGCGGTCATGGCGTCGAGGACCCGGGTGTACGGCGCGTGCGTGACTCCGACCGTCAGCGCCGCCGAGGGGTCGGCCGGTCCGGCGACCCGGTCGTAGCGGTCGTACTTCAGGTGCGGGTCGTCCACGCCGACCAGCTCGAGGTCGCGTCCGGCCACGGTCAGGGTGGAGCGGGCGTTGGTGAGGTCCACCCACCCGGCGTCCGTCAGCGCCTTGACCAGGTCCGACGTGGGCAGCGGCCAGGCCGTCGTACGGCGTGCGTGGTGGCGGGTGAGGTAGAGCGCGGGGTTGCGGGGCTTGGGGGCGAAGTAGTCGTTGGACCCCAGGACGAAGGCGCCCGGCCGCTCCAGCAGGGGCTCCATGGCGCGCAGGGCGGTGGGCACGGCCTGCAGGTGGGCGAGGTTGTCGCCGGTGTTGAGGACCAGGTCCGGTTCCAGCGAGGCGAGCCGGCGGATCCACTCGATCTTGCGGGTCTGCCGGGGCAGCAGGTGCAGGTCCGAGAGGTGCAGCACCCGGATCGGTGCCGAGCCGGGTGGCAGCACCGGGACGTTGAACCGCCGCAGCGTGAACGCGTTGCGCTCGATGAGGGAGGCATAGGCGAGGCCTCCTGCGCCGGCGGCGAGGACTCCGGCGGCGGCCCGGGTGGCGCGTGTCATGGTGTTCACCAGGCCCATCCTCGCAAATGCGTCCGGCGGCCGCGGTGCCACACTGCTCCCATGACCGACACCAGCGCTTCCACGCTCAAGTCCACCCTGCACGCCGACCTCAACGCCGCGATGCGTCAGCGCGACCAGGTGCGCACCGGGACGCTGCGCATGGTGCTGACCGCCGTCACCAACGAGGAGGTCTCGGGCACCTCGGCGCGCGAGCTCTCCGACGACGAGGTCCTCAAGGTGGTCGTCAAGGAGGCGAAGAAGCGTCGCGAGGCCGCCACCGCCTACACCGACGCGGGCCGGCCCGAGCTCGCGGAGAAGGAGGTGGCCGAGCTCGGTGTCCTCGAGGGCTACCTGCCGGCCCAGCTGTCCGACGCCGAGCTGCAGGCGCTGGTCGCCCAGGCGGTGCAGACCACCGGCGCGACGGGCATGGGCCAGATGGGCCTGGTCATGAAGGCCGCGCAGCCGCTGGTCGCCGGCAGGGCCGAGGGTGGCCGGGTGGCGGCGGCCGTGAAGAAGGCCCTCGCCGGCTGAGCTCCGGGCCCCCAGACCCCTCTGCACGAACGACAGCGCCCCCACCCTGGTCCGGGTGGGGGCGCTGTCATTCGGTCGCAGGTCAGGGCTTGGAGGTGGCCTTGGGCTTCGGGCCCGGCTTGCTCTTCTGCTTGGCCTTGGTCGTCGGCGACGGGGACGGCGACGGGGACGGCGACGGCTTCGGTGTCGGCGTCGCCTTCGGGCTCGGGGTTGCCTTCGGGGTCGGCGTCGCCTTCGGGGTCGGAGCCGGGGGCGCCTTCCGGACCGGCGGAGGCGGCGGCGGGGGGACGTAGCCGGAGGACGGGCTCATCGACACATCCGAGCCCCGCATGGCCTTGGTGCCGGCACCGGGGGAGGTGGAGACGATGGTGCCCTGGGACAGGGTGGACGAGACCGCCTGTCCGGTCGACACGGTGAAGCCGGCGTCGGTGAGAGCCTTCTTGGCATCGGTCTCCGACAGCCCGCTGACGTCGGGGACCCGCACACGGTCACCCTCGAGGACCTTGTCGCTCGGGGCGGCGAAGTCCCGCACCGGCAGCCCTGCGGACGCGGCGTCCATGATGTCCTTCCAGATCGGGGCGGCGATGGTGGCACCGAAGACGCGCGGGTAGTACTGGCCCGCCAGCCGCAGGTCGCGCATGCGCTTCTGGACCGTCGGCGTGCCCACCCAGACCGCGGTGGACAGCTGAGGGGTGTAACCGGCGAACCAGGACTGCTGGTAGTTGTCGGTGGTGCCGGTCTTGCCTGAGGCCGGACGGTGGCCGGCGAGCTGGTTGCCGGCGGCGGTGCCTGCCGTCAGGACCGTCGAGAGCACCTTGGTGACGCCGTTGGCCACGTCGGGGTCGAGAGCCTGGTGGCAGGTGGAGGTCTGCACCGGCAGCGACTTCTTGTTCTGGTCGATGACGGACACGACCGGCACCGGCACGCAGTAGCTGCCCTCGGCGGCGACCGTGGCGTAGGCCGAGGCCATCGTCACCGGTGACACCGAGTCGGAGCCGAGGACCACGTTGGCCGGGTTGTGGGCGTGGATCGGCTCGCCCATGGAGGAGTGCAGCCCCATGTCGGTCATCGTCTTGCCGATCGCGCAGACGCCGAGCTTCTGGTCGAGGGCGACGAACGCGGTGTTGATGGACTGCTCGGTCATCTTGGTGAGGCTCACCCGGCCCACCGTGCCCGGCTCGTCGTTGCCGACCTGCCACGGCGGACCGGGCTTGCAGGCGTCGGTGAACTGGTTCTTGTAGAACACCGTGCCCGACGGCGGGGCGTTGACGGTGGAGCTGATCGGCATGCCCTGCTTCAGCGCCGTCGCGATGGCGAACATCTTTGCGGTGGAGCCGAACTGGAACCCGCCGGAGTTGCCGTAGGCGCGGTCGGCGGCGTAGTTGACCGAGGTCTTGCCCTTGCCGGCGGTGTTGGAGTAGCGGGTGTTCTGCACCATCGACAGGATCTTGCCGGTGCCCGGCTGCACGACCGCGGCCGCGGCGCCGATCTTGTCGCCGTTGCCGACCGGGACGCGCTTCTCCAGGTCCTTCTGTGCCTGCTTCTGGACCCGCGGGTCGATGGTGGTCTGGATGGTCAGGCCGCCGCGGTTGATGTTCTTGGTGCGCTCGGCGATCGTCTTGCCCAGCGCCGGCTGCTGCTTGAGCCACGCGATGACGTAGTCGCAGAAGTAGGGGTAGGTCGAGGTGGCGCAGGAGTTCTGCGCCGTGGTGACGTGGAGCTGGACCTTGGTGGCCTTGGCCGTGGTCCACTGCTTGTCGCTGATCAGGCGCAGCTGGTGCATACGGTCCAGGACGACGTTGCGCCGGGCGAGGGCGGCCTCGGGGAAGTGCACCGGGTCGGTGGCGCCCGGGCGCTGGGTCAGGCCCGCCAGCATGGCGGCCTGGGGCAGGTTGAGGGCGGAGGCGCTGATCCCGAAGTAGTGGCGGGCGGCGGCCTCGACGCCGTAGGCCTGGTCGCCGTAGTAGACGAGGTTGAAGTAGCCCTGGAGGATCTGGTCCTTGGTCAGCTGCTTCTCGACCGTGACGGCGTACTTGAGCTCCTGCAGCTTGCGGCTGTAGCCCGCCAGCCCCTGGCGCGCGACGGCCGCCTCCGCGGCGGCCTTGTCGTTGTTGCGCAGCGCCTTCTCCTGCAGGGTGATCTTGACGTACTGCTGGGTCAACGTCGAGGCGCCCTGGGTGTCGCCGCCGCGCACGTTGGACACGACGGCACGGGCCACGCCCTGCGGGTCGACCCCGCCGTGCTCGTAGAACCGGCTGTCCTCGATCGCCACCTGGGCCTGCCGCATGATCGGCGCCACCTGCGTCAGCGGCACGACGATGCGGTTCTCGTCGTACGGCGTCGCGATCAGGGACCCGTCCGCCGCGAGGATCCGCGACTGCTGCGCCAGCGGGCCCGCGGTGAACTCGCTCGGGAGGGCGTCGAAGACCCCCACCCCCTGCCGGGCCACCGCACCCGTGGCGCCCACGGCGGGCATCACCAGACCGGCTCCGAGCAGACCGAGCGCGACTGAGGTCGCAACGAAGGCTCCGAGCAGGCTGAGGATGTTGGTCATGTTGAGGATCCGTCCCTGCATGGGCCCCAGAGTAACCCGCGACACCGACAGGGACGGGGTGTCGCGACCGTGGTGACTAGTCACTCCGTGCGCGGCAGAACCACCCGCACAGGTCATAGTCCCCAAATGCCCGCTTCTTTATCGTTCAACGTAAGGCAGAAGCAGGCCCGGCGTCGCCGCCGGCAGGCACACAGGGGAGATAGACGTGACCGTCACGATGGACCACCGCAGCGACCTGATGAGCCGCACCAGCTGGGTCGAGGACTGGGCCCAGCGCGGTGCCTGCGGCTCCTCGGACCCCGATGCGCTGTTCGTGCAGGGCGCCGCCCAGCAGCAGGCCAAGACGGTCTGCCTCGGGTGCCCGGTCATCGCCGAGTGCCTCGCCGACGCCCTCGACAACCGCACGGAGTTCGGCGTGTGGGGCGGCATGACCGAGCGTGAGCGCCGGGCGCTGCTCAAGCGCCGGCCCGACATCCGCTCCTGGCGCACCTTGTTCGAGTCGGCCCGCGCCCGCCAGGACCGCCCCGCCTGAGCAGCGACAGGCGACGTCGTTCCGGCCCCGGCCGGATCTGGTGACGACGCCGGGCTGGTGGTGGTCAGCGCAGGGCGGTCGGCCCGGTCCGGCTCACCCGCCTGCGAGGGCCACCCCGACCGCCCGCAGGCCCTCGGCGTCGTGGATGTCCTGGGCGGCCGCCGGCACCTCGACCACCGGGATCCCCGGGTGCCCGGCCGTGAAGCGCCGGGCCAGCTGCTGGTGCCGGGCCGAGATCTCGGCCTGGGCGGCGTGCAGCCGCAGCAGACCGGCCGTGGTCTCCGCGCTGACCTGGCCGTCGGCCCCGCCACCGTCGAGCAGCTGCTCGGCCGCCGACAGGGCCCGTGAGGCGCTCAGCCCGGGCGCCGACACGCGGGAGACCCGGTTGAGGACCAGGCCCGCGAGCGGCATCTGCTCCTCATCGAGCCGGTCGACGAAGTACGACGCCTCGCGCAGCGCGTCGCGTTCGGGCGCGGCGACCACGAGGAACGCCGTACCGCCCTCCTTGAGCAGGGCGTAGGTCTGGTCCGCGCGCTCGCGGAACCCGCCGAACATCGTGTCCAGGGCCGCGACGAAGGTCTGGACGTCGGACAGCATCTGACCGCCGAGCACCTTGCCCATCACGGACGTGACCGCCTGCACGCCCTGGCTGAAGACCTTCAGGTAGGCCCGGCCGCCGGCCTTGGCGGGGGCCATCAGCAGCCGGATGAACCGGCCGTCGAGGAAGGACCCGAGCCGCCTGGGCGCGTCCAGGAAGTCCAGCGCCGAGCGGGACGGCGGGGTGTCGACGACGATGAGGTCCCAGGTGCCGTCCCGGTCGGCCTGGGCGCGCAGCTGGCCGAGCTTCTCCATCGCCATGTACTCCTGCGTGCCCGCGAAGGAGCTGGACACGGCCTGGTAGAAGGGGTTGGCCAGGACCTGCTCGGCCTTCTCCGGGGTGGAGTGGGCGTGCACCACCTCATCGAAGGTCCGCTTCATGTCGAGCATCATCGCGTCGAGGGAGCCACCGGCCGTGAGGTCGATGCCGGTCACCGGGCGTGGCTCGTTGTCGAGCACCGTGAGGCCGAGGGACTGCGCCAGCCGCCGGGCGGGGTCGATGGTGAGCACCACGACCTTGCGGCCGGCCTCGGCGGCGCGCACGCCGATCGCCGCGGCGGTGGTGGTCTTGCCGACGCCGCCGGACCCGCAGCACACGATGATGCGGGTGCCGGGGTCGCCGATCAGGTCATCGATGTCCAACGGCGGGGCCTTGGGTGCGCGGGCCCGGCTGTCGCTCGTCGTCGTGCGTGCCATGTCAGGCCATCCCCTGGTCGGCGAGCAGCTCGGCGAGCTCGCGGATCGCGTTGGCGTCGATGCCGTCGGGCAGGTACGGCAGGCGGTAGGTCGGACGCCCCAGCCCGAGCACGGTCTGCTCCTCCGTCTGCTCCAGGCTCACCCGCTCGGCGTGGTCGCGCGCCTGGGTCAGCAGGCCCCGCACCAGCGCGTCGCCGGCCCGCATGCCGACGGCCTCGAGGTCGGCGGTGACCTCGCCCGCGTGGATCCCGGACCCGGTCGCTGCTGCAAGCGCTGGAGCCGGCAGCAGCGGCTCGCGGACCTGGTTGACGACCACGCCACCGATCCCGAAGCCGGCCTTGCGCAGCTCGCCGATCGCGTCGACCGTCTCCTGCACGGGCATCTCCTCCAGCAGCGTCACGACGTGCACGACGGTCTGCGGCGACTGCATCATCGCGGTGATCGAGTCGGCCTGGCTGCGAATCGGGCCGACCTTGGCCACGCCCGCCACCTCGTGGTTGACGTTGAGGAAGCGGACGACGCGCCCGGTGGGGGGTGCGTCGAGGACCACGGCGTCGTACGCCGGTCTGGCGCGCGGCCCCCGCGCCTTGGGGTCCCGGCGGCGGCGCACGGCCTCGTAGACCTTCCCGGTGAGCAGGACGTCGCGGACGCCGGGGGCGATCGTCGTGGCGAAGTCGACGGCTCCGAACTTCTCCAGCAGTCCGCCCGCGCGGCCGAGCTTGTAGAACATCTGGAGGTACTCCAGCAGCGCGGCCTTGGCCTCCACAGCGAGGCCGAAGACCTCGCCGCCGTTCTCGGCGTGGGAGATGCGCGCCTCGGTCTGGGCCAGCGGCGTGACGTCGAAGGTCTGGCTGATGCCCTGGCGCCCCTCCACCTCGACCAGGAGCACCCGTTGGCCGCGGTCGGCCAGGGCGAGCGCCAGGGCCGCCGCCACGGTCGTCTTGCCGGTGCCGCCCTTGCCGGTGACGACGTGCAGGCGGACCCCCTGCCAGTCGCTGTCGCGGGCAGCCGCCGAGCCGTTAGTCATGCAGCGAGCCTAAGCGGCCAGGGCGCGCACCGTCGCCAGCACTGTCGCGAAGGCCGGGTGCGCAGGGTCGATCACGGCGAAGTGGTCGACGCCCTCGAGCATCGTCAGCCGCACCTCGGGCGAGCCGCTGCGCCGCGCGCGCATCCGCTGCTCGTAGGAACGGGACACCTCGGGCAGGACTGTCCGGTCATCGGTGCCGTGCAGCAGGACGACGGGCACCGCGGGGGAGAGCAGGGCCGGGTCCGCGAGGGCGTACGCCGCGCGCAGCGGCCCCTCCGGGTCCCCGCCCATCAGGCTCTGGGCGGCGCGGTCGCCGAGCCCGAGGTGGGCGGTCAGGGTCAGGTCCACGCAGCCGGCGAGCGAGACCACCCCCGCGAGGCCGTGCGCCTCCGGCTGGCTCGCAACCCACGCCACGAGATGGCCACCGGCGGAGTGGCCCACCAGTACCACCCGGTCGGGCAGAGCCGGGTCCGCCCGGACCGCGGCCACAGCGGCCGCGACGTCCTGGGCCGTGCCGGGCCAGCCCCCGCCGGGCATGTCGACCCGGCGGTACTCCAGGACCGCGACGCAGAAGCCGTCGTCGGCGAACGCCTGTGCCTGGGCCGCGGCGTGGGTCCGGTCGAAGCCCTTCTGCCAGAAGCCGCCGTGGACGACGACCACGGTGGCGTCGCGCGGCGGCCCCGCCGGGAGGCGGACGTCGTACACCTGTGCGGCGTCCTCGCCGTAGGGCACGGTGCGGGCGGCGGGGGGCGCGGCACGGTCCAGCACCGCTCGGGGGTCGGGGGGAGTGGCCATGGGCTCATGCTCGCAGGCCTCGCTAGAGTGCACGCATGGCTACCTGGGAGTACGCGACCGTGCCGCTGATCGTGCACGCGACCAAGCAGATCCTCGACCAGTGGGGGGAGGACGGCTGGGAGCTGGTGCAGGTCCTCACCGGTCCGGACGGCAACGGCCTGGTGGCCTACCTGAAGCGGCCGAAGGCATGAGCACCGTCGAGGACCGGCTGGCCGGGCTGGGGCTGAGCGTGCCGGACGTCGCGGCGCCGGTCGCGGCGTACGTCCCGGCGGTGCGCGACGGCCACCACATCTACACCTCCGGCCAGCTGCCCTTCGTCGCCGGCGCCCTGGCCGCCACCGGCAAGGTGGGCGATGGCGACGGGCTGGTGTCCGCCCAGGACGCGAAGCAGCTGGCACAGACCTGCGCCCTGAACGCCATCGCGGCCGTGAAGTCGGTCGTGGGCGACCTCGACAAGGTCACGCGGGTGGTCAAGGTGGTCGGCTTCGTGGCGAGCGACCCCTCCTTCACCGGCCAGCCCGGCGTCGTCAACGGCGCCTCCGAGCTGCTCGGCACGGCCTTCGGCGAGGCCGGCGTGCACGCCCGCTCGGCCGTCGGTGTCGCCGCGCTGCCGCTGGACGCGCCGGTCGAGGTCGAGATCATCGTGACCGTCGAGGACTGACCGATCGCCTTGGGCAGCACGACCCGGGACTTCCCGGTCGGTGGTCTCGCCGACCGGGCCCGGGCCTGGCTCGACGGCGCGGGTTCCGACCCGGTCACCCCGAAGCCGGCCGCCACGGTGATGCTCGTGCGTGACGGCGCGGTCGGGACCGGCAGCCCGGTCGAGGTGTTCATGCTGCGCCGGGTCGCGTCGATGGCCTTCGCGCCACGGATGATGGTCTTCCCCGGCGGCGGCGTCGACGCCCGGGACGCGGACCCGCAGCTGCCGTGGGCCGGGCCGCCGCCGTCGGTGTGGGCGGCCGAGCTGGGCTGCGACGAGGACTCCGCCCGGGAGCTGGTCATCGCCGCGGTGCGCGAGGTGTTCGAGGAGTGCGGGGTGCTGCTCGCCGGCCCGGACCCGCACACCGTGGTCGCGGACGTCCGCGGCGCCGACTGGCAGGAGGAGCGGGCCGCCCTGCTGTCCCGGCAGACCTCGCTGGCGCAGATGCTCATCCGGCGGGGGCTCGTCCTGCGCTCGGACCTGCTCAGCGCCAGGGCGCACTGGGTCACCCCGGACTTCGAGCACCGCCGCTACGACACCCGCTTCTTCGCGGCCCTGATGCCCGAGGGCCAGGTGGCCGACGACCTGACCAGCGAGGCCGACCACGCCGACTGGACCGACCCCGCCCATCTGCTGCGGGAGGCGGCGGCCGGGCGCGCGCTGATGCTGCCACCGACCGTCGTGTGCGTGGAGGAGGTGGCCCGCGCCACCTGCGCCGCCGGCTTCGTCGCCGAGCGGGTCCCGGTGCGGCCGGTCGTGCCGGTGCCGGCCCGGGTGGGGCAGGACGTCGTGATCCGTTGCGAGCTGCCGAGGTGAGCCCGACAGGCCAGCCGGGGCCGACAGGGCCGCCGGGGTCGACGGGCCGGCCGGGGTCGACGGGCCGGCCGGGCGCGACGGGCCCGGCAAGCCCCGGTGTGCCGGCCGCGGGAGGCGGTAGCTGGTCCGGCGGAGCCGTCACCGCCCGGGCGACCTGCGTGCTGGCGCACAACCCCGGGCCGATGACTCTCGACGGGACGAACACCTGGGTGCTGGCTGAGCCGGGGTCGCAGCGGTGCGTCGTGGTCGACCCCGGGCCGCTGGACGAGCGGCACCTCGCGGCCGTGCTCGCACACGTGGCCTCCCGGGGGCTGCGGGTGGAGACCACGCTCCTGACCCACGGCCACGCCGACCATGCCGAGTCGGCGGCCCGGTTCGCGGAGCTGACCGGCGCCCCGGTGCGGGCGCTCGGCCGCGGCGAGGGCGACCTCAGCGACGGCGACCTGGTCACGGTGGCCGGGCTGGAGCTCGCCGTCGTGGCCACGCCCGGGCACACCGGCGACTCCCTGTCCTTCCTGGTCCCGGCCGACGGCACGCTGCTGACCGGTGACACGGTGCTCGGCCGCGGGACCACCGTCGTGGCGTGGCCGGACGGCGAGCTCGCGGCGTACCTCGGCTCACTCGAGCGGCTGGAGCGGATGGCCGCCACGGGGCAGGTGAGCACCATCCTGCCGGGGCACGGCCCGACGCTGCCGGACGCGGCGGGCGTGGTGCGGTACTACCTGCAGCACCGCGGCGAGCGGCTGGAGCAGGTGCGGGCGGCGGTGGCCGAGGTGGGCCCGGACGCGGACGCGGTGGTGCAGCGGGTCTACGCGGACGTGCCGCGTGAGGTCTGGCCGGCCGCCCGGCTCAGCGTCCTCGCCCAGCTCGAGCACCTGCGCACCCACCCCTGAGGCGCCCCCTGGAGGGCGGCGCGGCGGCGCGTCGTACGGGGGCAGCGGTCAGCGGGCGCGGCGCTTGAGCCGCTCGACGTCGAGCAGGACGACGGCGCGGGCCTCCAGCTTGATCCAGCCGCGGCCGGCGAAGTCGGCCAGCGCCTTGTTGACCGTCTCGCGGGAGGCGCCGACGAGCTGGGCGAGCTCCTCCTGGGTGAGGTCGTGGGCCACGAGGATGCCGTCCTCGGCGGGACGGCCGAACCGGTTGGACAGGTCCAGCAGCGCCTTGGCGACGCGGCCGGGCACGTCGGTGAAGACCAGGTCGGCCAGCGTCTCGTTGGTGCGGCGCAGCCGCCGCGCCAGGGCCGCGAGGAGGGTGGAGGCGACGGCGGGCCGGCCCGACAGGAACGCGTGCAGCGACTCGTGGCCGAGGCCGATCAGCTGGGTCTCGGCGACCGCGGTCGCGGTGGCGGTGCGGGGGCCGGGGTCGAAGAGGCTCAGCTCGCCGAACATCTCACCCGGGCCGAGGATGGCCAGGAGGTTCTCGCGGCCGTCGACGCTGGTGCGGCCGAGCTTGATCTTGCCCTCGCCGATGACGTAGAGCCGGTCACCCTGGTCGCCCTCGTGGAACAGGACGTCGCCGCGCTCGAGGTGGGAGGGGGACATCGTGTCGATCAAGGCGGCCGCGGCCTCATCGTCCAGGGCTGCGAACAGGGGCGCTCTTCTCACGACGTCTTGGGCCACGGCGGACAGTCTGCCATGGCGCCGTGCTGGGGCAGTGGATGGCAGATCCGCCCTCTAGTCTGTCGCTGTGTCCCAGATCGCGCGTGCCGTGCCCGACGAGACCCCCGTCGCCCTGACGCGCCGCGCGCGCAAGATGTACCGCGTCCTGCACGAGCGCTACCCCGACGCCCACTGCGAGCTGGACTTCGAGAGCCCGCTGCAGCTGCTCGTCGCGACGGTGCTGTCGGCCCAGACCACCGACGTGCGCGTCAACCTCGTGACACCGGCGCTGTTCGCGCGCTACCGCACCGCGGCGGACTTCGCCGGCGCCGACCGGGCCGAGCTCGAGCTGATGGTCCAGTCGACGGGCTTCTTCCGGGCCAAGGCCGACGCGCTGATCAAGCTCGGCACCGCGCTCGTCGAGCGGTACGACGGCGACGTGCCGCCGCGGCTGAAGGACCTCGTCACCCTGCCCGGCGTCGGGCGCAAGACGGCCAACGTCGTGCTCGGCAACGCGTTCGACATCCCGGGCATCACGGTCGACACCCACTTCGGCCGGCTGGTGCGACGGTTCGGCTGGACCGCGGAGGAGGACCCGGTCAAGGTCGAGACCGCGGTCGGCGCGCTGATCCCGCGCAAGGACTGGACGATGCTGTCCCACGTCCTGATCTTCCACGGGCGCCGGACCTGCCACGCGCGCAAGCCGGCCTGCGGCGCCTGCCCGGTGGCACGGTGGTGTCCGTCGTACGGCGAGGGGGAGACCGACCCCGTCAAGGCCGCCACGCTGCTGAAGTTCGAGCTCGCACCGGACGGCTCGTGACCGCCGCGGGGCTCGACGCCCCACCGCCCGCCTGGATGCGACGGCTCCTGGACGGGATCGGCGACATCCCGCCCTCGTTCTTCAGCCGGTTCCTGCCGCCGGACGAGGGTGGGCGCCCCTCGGCCGTCCTGATGCTGTTCGGGCCGTCACCGGACGGAGGGGAGGACGTGGTCCTGACCGAGCGGTCGGCGAACCTGCGTTCGCACGCCGGGCAGGTCGCGTTTCCCGGGGGACGGCAGGACCCGGGCGACCCGGGCCCGATCGCCGCCGCGATGCGCGAGGCCCGCGAGGAGGTCGGGCTCGAGCCGGAGGGCGTGCAGGTCGTGGCCGAGCTGCCGGCGCTCTACCTGCCCCCGAGCGAGTCCGTGGTCACCCCCGTGCTGGCGTGGTGGGCCCGGCCCTCGCCGATCCGCGTCGTGGACCCGGCCGAGGTGGCGCGGGTGGTGCGGGCGCCGCTGTCCGAGCTGACCGACCCGGCCCGGCGGTTCACCGTCACGCACCCGAGCGGCTACGTCGGCCCGGCGTTCGACGTGGACGGTCTGCTGGTGTGGGGCTTCACGGCGGGGCTCCTGGCCAAGGTGCTCGAGCTGGCCGGCCTCGACCGCGACTGGGACACGACCGACCGGCGCCCCCTGCCCGAGCGGCTGGTCGAGCTGGCCGGCCGCCTGCCGGGGCCTCCGCCCCCGCCCGGCGGGGGCGCCCCGTGATCATCGACGTCGTGCTCGCGGTGCTGCTGCTCAGCTATGCCGTCACCGGCTACCGGCAGGGTCTGCTGGTGAGCACCATGTCGCTCGTCGGGTTCCTGTCCGGCGGCGCGCTGGGCATGTGGCTCCTCCCGCAGCTGCTGGAGCGCTGGACCGGCGTCGGCGGCAACGTCATGTGGCACACGGTGCTGCTGGTCTTCGGGGTCTTCGTCATGGCCTCCGTCGGGCAGGGCCTCGCCGTGTCGGTGGGGGCCCGGATGCGCCGGCACCTGCGCCTGAGGCCCGCCCGCGCGCTGGATGCCGTCCTCGGCGGCGTCGCCTCGCTGGTCGCGGTCTCGATCCTGGTGTGGTTCGTCGCCGGCGCGGTGCGCGGCGGGGCGCCCGCGCCGCTCGCCCGGGCCATCGGCACGTCGCGCATCCTGCAGACGATCGACCGGGCGATCCCGGCCCAGACCACCAGCCTGTTCGCCGGCTTCCGGGCGGTGCTCGACCGCGAGGGCTTCCCGCGCGTCTTCGAGGGCGTGGGGGTCGAGCCGATCCCTCCCGTGGCCAGGCCCAACCAGGCCGTGACCGCCTCGAGCGGGGTGGCCGGTGCCGCGCGCTCGGTGGTCAAGGTCACCGGGGTGGCGGCTGCCTGCAACCGGGGCCAGGAGGGCAGCGGCTGGGTGCTCGCCCCCGGCCGGGTCGTCACCAACGCCCACGTGGTGGCCGGCATGGCCGCGCCGCAGGTGCGTGTGCACGGCACCGGGCGGTCGTACGACGCGCGCGTGGTGGTCTTCGACCCCCGCCGCGACCTGGCGGTGCTGGCCGTGCCGGGTCTCGCGGCCCCGCCGCTGCCCCTGGGGCGGCAGCTGTCCCGGGGCGACGGCGCCGTCGTCGCCGGCTTCCCGCTGGACGGGCCCTACCGGCTGGACGCGGCGCGCGTCCGCACCGTCCTGGACGCCCGCGGCGCCGACATCTACGGCGATCCCGGCACCGTGCGGGAGGTCTACTCCCTGTTCGCCCGGGTCCAGCCCGGCAACTCCGGCGGCCCGCTGCTGTCGCGGACCGGAGCTGTCGTGGGCATCGTCTTCGCCAAGTCGCTGGACGATGAGAGCACCGGCTATGCGCTCACGCTGGACGAGGCGGCGCCGGTGCTGAAGCAGGCCCGGAACGCGACCGCCGCCGTGGGCACCGGCGGCTGCGCCGCGGGCTGAGCCACGTCCGTGGCCGGCGCTCAGCCGAGCCGGTCGAGCCAGCGGGCGAGGTGGGCGGTGACGGCGTCCGGTGCCTCCTCCGGCAGGAAGTGTCCCGCGCCGGCGAGCACGTGCTCCTCGTACGGGCCGGAGACGTAGGCGCCCGACCCGCGCGTGCTGGTGGGCGCCACCACACCGTCGCAGTCGCCCTGGAGGTACATCGCCGGCACCTGCACCGGGCGCTGCGCCCGGCGGACGAAGCGCCAGCCGTCCGGGCGTACCTGGCTGCGCACCACCCAGCGGTAGTACTCCGCGGCGGAGTGGGCCACGAACGGCAGGGCCATCGCGTCGGCGTAACGCCGGGCGACGTCGGGGGTGGGCCACCCGCCGCCCGGCGCGGCCCAGGCGTGCAGCAGCCGCTCGACGTACGCCGGTCCGCTGGTCATCTGGTGCTCGGGCACGAACGGGCGCTGCAGGCCGCCCAGGTAGCCGTTGAGACGGATCTGGGCCGGGCTGGTGAAGGAGGCCTTGCGCAGCACCAGCGGGTGCGGCATCGACAGGGCTGCCACCGCCCGGGTCACGGCCGGCTGCATCGTCGGCATCGACCACGCGATCCAGCCGCCCCAGCCGTGCCCGACCACGGCGGCCTGGCTCTCGCCGAGGGACCGGATGACGCTGGCGACGTCGGCCGCGAGGGTGAAGGTGTCGTAGCCGCGCGGCGGCTTGTCGGAGGCGCCGTAGCCGCGCAGGTCCATCGCGACGACGCGGTAGCCGGCGCCGGCGAGGCCGGTCAGCTGGTGGCGCCAGGCCCACCAGAACTGCGGGAACCCGTGCAGCAGCACCACCATGGGTCCCTCACCCAGCTCGGCCACGTGGAAGCGTGCCCCGTGAGCGGGGACGAACCGGTGCTGCCACGGGCCCTCGATGAGCACGGAGGACGCGTCGGTGCTCATCGGTGCGGTGAGGCCTTCGGGGTGCGGGAGCTGGGCGGGGCGCAGGACGTCAGTGACCGGGCTTGATCGCCGCGATGGTCTCCTGGGTCGTGGCGATGGTGCGCTCGGGCTTGCCCTTGACCTTGCTCATCGCCTTGCGGCCCACGAGGGCCAGCACCCCGGCGACGACGAAGAGCACGACGGCCACGATGAGGAAGGACAGCCACACCGGCAGGCCCGCGGCGACCAGGCCGTAGACGGCGGCGAAGAGCAGCAGGACCAGGCCGAGGAAGCCGAAGAGACCGGCGCCGCCGAACATCCCGGCACCCTTGCCGGCCACCTTGGCGTCGGCACTGATCTCGGCCTTGGCCAGCGTGATCTCGTTGCGCACGATGCTGGAGAGGTCGTTGGTCGCGTCCACGACCAGCTGGCCGAGGGTGCGCTCGGGCGTGCGGTCGGTCGTGCCCACGGACGTGCGGGAGTTGGTGGTCGACATCGGCGGTAACCCTCCTGGATCTGCTGGTCTGTCCTGCTGGACAGCTCGCAGGTACCCCCGACCCTACCGACTCACGCGGGGTCCGCCGCGCGCGTCGTCCGCGGCGTGGTCGGAGCGGCGCGCCCGCCCCCGGGCGTCGCCGGCTCCTGCTCCCGCTGCGGCTCCGGCTCGAAGCAGTCGGGCACGCCGTCGCCGTCCTCGTCGCGCTGCTCCTCCAGCGCGATCGCGCGGTAGACCCGGTTGCGCAGCCGCAGCACGACCGCGGCCAGGGACGCGGCGGTGAGCGACCCGACGAGCACCGCCACCTTCACGTGCTCGTCCGTGCGCGGATCCGGGGCCGTAGGCGAGTCCGCCGATGAGCAGCGACACGGTGAAGCCGATGCCGGCCAGCAGCGACAGGCCCAGCACGTCGGTCCAGGCGAGGTCGTCGTCCAGCTCGGCGCGGGTGAACCGGGCGAACCCCCAGGTACCGCCGAGGACCCCCACGGCCTTGCCCACGACCAGCGCCAGCACCACCCCGAGCGCCGCCGGGTCACCGAAGGCCGCGCCGAGGCCACCGCCGACGACGGTCACCCCGGCGGCCGTGAACGCGAAGACCGGCACGGCCACGCCGGCCGAGAACGGCCGGACGCGGTGCTCGATCCGCGAGGCCAGCGAGCGGCCGCCACGGTCGCGCGGACCCGTGCGCACGGGCACGAGCATCCCCAGCACGACGCCGGCGACGGTCGCGTGGATGCCGGAGGCGTGGACCAGCCCCCACGCCAGGGCCGCGACCGGCAGCAGCAGCCACCACGGGGCGATCCGGCGCTGGACGAGGAATCCGAACACCGCGATGGGCACCAGCGCCAGGAGCAGGGAGGTCACGTCGAGGCCGTCGGTGTAGAAGAGCGCGATGATCGTGATGGCGATCAGGTCGTCCACGACGGCCAGGGTGAGCAGGAACGAGCGCAGCGCCGACGGCAGGTGGGTGCCGAGGACGGCGAGCACCGCCAGGGCGAACGCGATGTCCGTGGCCGTGGGGATGGCCCAGCCGGCCAGCACGTGGCCCGACCCGCCGGCCAGGCGGCCGGCCACCGCGAAGAACACCAGGGCCGGTACGACGACGCCGCAGGCCGCGGCTGCCACGGGCAGCGCCGCCTTGGCGGGATTGCGGAGGTCCCCGACCACCAGCTCGTGCTTGAGCTCCAGCCCGGCGACGAAGAAGAAGACGGCGAGCAGGCCGTCCGAGGCCCACTGCCCGAGGGTGAGGTCCAGGTGCCACGCGGCCGGTCCGACCGTCAGGTCCCGCAGGCCGGTGTACGCGCCGACCCAGGGGGTGTTCGCCCACACGATCGCCGCGACGGCGGCGGCCAGCAGCAGGGCACCGCCGACCGTCTCGGTGCGCAGGGCGCCGGTGACGTGTTGCGCCTCGCGCCAGGTGGACCGGTGGAGGATGCGCGGACGAGGGGGGAGGAGGGTGCTCATGGGAACTTCCCGGTCGGGGCGAAAGGGGTCGACGACGTCGCTCGCCGACCAGACTTCCCGGCACACCGAGGCCAGTTTATCGGACCTGCACCCGCATCCCGCCGGTCGTGCGCCCCGCCTGGACCCGGGAAAGCGTGCGACCCCCTCCCCGAGGCGGGAAGGGGGCCGCACGCGGGCGGGTCACTCCCTGGACGCGGCCTCGGAGGACAGCCCCGTCTTGATCAGGTCCATCACCGTGGAGTCGGCGAGGGTCGTGACGTCGCCGACCTCGCGGTTCTCGGCCACGTCCCGCAGCAGCCGGCGCATGATCTTGCCCGAGCGCGTCTTGGGCAGCTCGGTGACGATCATGATCTGCCGGGGCTTGGCGATCGGGCCGATCTCCTTGGCCACGTGGTTGCGCAGCTCGAGGACCAGCGCCTCCGCGTCCTCCTCGGCGGAGCTGCCCCGCATGATGACGAAGGCGCACACGGCCTGGCCCGTGGTCGCGTCGGTGGCGCCCACGACCGCCGCCTCGGCCACCCGGGGGTGGGACACGAGCGCGGACTCGATCTCGGTGGTGGACAGCCGGTGGCCCGACACGTTCATGACGTCGTCGACCCGGCCGAGCAGCCACAGGTTGCCGTCCTCGTCCTTCTTGGCCCCGTCCCCGGCGAAGTACAGCCCCGGGAAGCGCGCCCAGTACGTCTCCTTGAACCGCTCGGGGTCGCCCCAGATGCCCCGCAGCATCGCCGGCCACGGCTTGGTCAGGACCAGGTAGCCGCCCTGGCCGTCAGGCACGGACGCTCCGGTGTCGTCGATCACGTCGACGGCGATCCCCGGCACCGCGACCTGCGCCGACCCGGGCTTGGTGGCGGTGACGCCGGGCAGCGGGCTGATCATGATGGCGCCGGTCTCGGTCTGCCACCAGGTGTCCACGATGGGTGCATGGTCGCGGCCGATCACCCGGCGGTACCACATCCACGCCTCGGGGTTGATCGGCTCACCGACCGAGCCCAGCACGCGCAGCGAGGACAGGTCGTACTTGGCGGGGATGTCCTCACCCCACTTCATGCAGGTGCGGATCGCGGTGGGCGCGGTGTAGAACACCGTGACGCCGTACTCCTGGATGATCTCCCACCAGCGGCCCTGGTGCGGGCTGTCCGGGGTGCCCTCGTACATCACCTGCGTCGCGCCGTTGGCCAGGGGCCCGTAGACGATGTAGGAGTGGCCGGTCACCCAGCCGATGTCGGCGGTGCACCAGAACACGTCGGTCTCGGGGTGGACGTCGTGCACCACCGAGTTGGTGTAGGCCACCTGGGCCAGGTAGCCGCCGGTGGTGTGGAAGATGCCCTTGGGCTTCCCGGTGGTCCCGGAGGTGTAGAGGATGAACAGCGGGTGCTCGGCGTCGAAGGCTCGCGGCTCGTGCACGTCCGAGGCCGCCTCGAGCGCCTCGTGCCACCACACGTCCTTGTCGGTCCACTCGACGTCGGTGCCGGTACGCCGCACCACGAGGACCTTCTCGACCGGGCTGTCACCGGAGACGGCGGAGTCGACGGCGGGCTTCAGGGCGGAGGCAGAGCCGCGGCGGTAACCACCGTCGGCGGTGATGACGACCCTGGCCTCGGCGTCGACGATGCGGGTGCGCAGCGCGTCGGCGGAGAACCCGCCGAAGACGACCGAGTGCGGCGCGCCGAGCCGGGCGCACGCGAGCATCGCGATGACCGCCTCGGGGATCATCGGCAGGTAGATCGCGACCCGGTCGCCGGTGCGGACCCCGAGGGCCTCCAGGGCGTTGGCCGCCCGGCTGACCTCGCGCTGGAGCTCGGCGTAGGTGATGGTCCGCGTGTCACCGGGCTCGCCGACGAAGTGGATGGCCACCCGGTCGCCGTGGCCGGCCTCGACGTGCCGGTCGACGCAGTTGTACGACGCGTTGAGCTCCCCGCCGACGAACCACTTCGCGAACGGCGCGTCGTCCCAGTCCAGGGTGCGGGTGAAGTCGGTGGACCAGGTCACGTAGCGGCGCGCCTGCTCGGCCCAGAAGCCCTCGTGGTCGGCGTCGGCGGCGGCGTAGAGATCAGCCGTGCCGTTGGCCTGCGCCGCGAACTCCTCGCTGGGCGGGAACTTGCGCTCCTCGTGGGACAGGTTCGACAGGGTCTCGTTCGCCACAGCGTCCTCCAGTTCGGCCAGCAACACGTACGGGGCTCACTCAACCCGCTCCGGGCCCCGGCTTCAAGGCGAGTCCCCGAGATGTCGGCCGTTGGCCCCGCAGCAGGACGGACGGTCACACGCCGTGGACCGGGGACGGCGCAGGCCGCGGCCCCTGGTGGGTCGCGGCCTGCGGTCGGCGGCCCCGGAGCGGCCGGCGGGTCCAGCGGGGTGCGGCGGGTCAGCGGGTCGAGCGGGTCGGCGTCACGGCATCGAGGGCGTCGACGATTCCCTCACCGTAGAACGCGTTGTCCGCCGTCGTGCCCGTGCACGTGGTGCTGCCGGCGGGGCAGGCGTGGTCGTCGGCCTGGGCCCGCAGCCGGGCGACGAGCTGGGCCGGCGTGGCCTTCGGGGAGGCGGACTTCATCAGCGCCAGCACGCCGGCCACGTGCGGGGATGCCATCGACGTGCCGCTCTTGAAGCCGTACCGGCCGCCCGGGATCGCCGAGAGGATCCGTGAACCGGGCGCGGCCACGTCGATGACCCCCTGGCCGTAGTTGGAGAACGACGACAGGGCGCTCTGGGCGTCGATCGAGGACACGGTCACCACGCCGGGCAGCTCGGTGGGGATGTCCTTGCAGCCGTTGTTGACCGTGCGCGGCACCGGCCTGGTCGCGTCGTCGGGGCTGCCGGCGTCGGTGGTCTTGTGCGCCAGGTCGTAGGCACTGTTGCCGGCGGCGGCGGCGCTGACGACGCCCTGCTTCTCCGACCAGCTGACGGCGCGACGTACGGCCTCCATGGCGGCCGCCTGGTCCGGCTGGTCGTCACACCAGAACTCGTACGGGTCGACGTAGTAGCTGTTGTTGGTGACGTCCATGTGGTGCGTGGCGGCCCAGACGAACCCACAGACGGCGTACTCGGGGTAGATGAAGCCGTCGTCGTTGACCACCTTGACGGAGGCGACCCGCACGTTCGGTGCCACGCCGACGATGCCGACCCCGTTGCGGGCCGCGGCGATCGTGCCGGCGACGTGCGTGCCGTGGTCGCTGGTCGTGGGCAGCCAGCTCGTGGGGGAGGTGTCCGGGCGGCCGGCGTCGACGCAGCTGACGGAGTCGCGCGCGTCGATGTTCGCCGCGAGGTCGGGGTGGCTGGCGTCGATGCCGCTGTCGAGGACGCCGACGACCACCGAGCGGGAGCCGTCGGTGGTGGCGTGGGCGCGGTCGGCCTTGATGAGGGACATGTCCCACTGCTCGCCCTCGCGAGGGTCGGCGGCGGGCGTCGCGGCCTCGGCGGCGTCGGTGCCGCCGGACCGGACCTTGGCGCCCTTCGGGCCCTGGTGCGGCGTGCCGGTGCCGGCGCTGCCGGGCGTGCCCTCGCTCACGGGGACGGTGCGGGTCGCGCCGACCGACTCCACCGCGTGCCCACGGTCCTTGCGGACGACGTCCGCGCGGAAGGCGGCCCGGTCGGCGTGGGCCACGACGACCCCGATCTGGGGCCAGGACTGGACGACGACGCCGCCCGCGTCGCGCACGGCCCGCTCGACCAGGCGGGTGCTGCCGGGGGTGGCGTGCCGCGCGTTGAGCAGGTAGCTCATCAGCGTGCCGTCCGGGGTGGGCACCGGCACCGGCGTCGACGCCGCGACCGAGCGGGTCACCGGGGCAGAGGCCGGCGAGGCGCTCGCGGTGGCGGCGCTGAAGGACGTCGCGATCAGCGCGGCCGCGGTGGCGGCCAGGGCGCTGCGTCGACGGGTCGGGCCTGGTGCCATGAGGTCTCCCAGCAGGAACGAGGAACGGGACAAACCAGGAGACCTTGCGCGAAATCCCCCCGGTGCCCGGACCCTAGGGCCAGTTCGCCAGGGCCGCCACCCCCGACACGCTCAGACCCGGTCGCTGGCCCCCACCCGCACGTCCGGTGCGCCCAGCCGCGCCGCGTCGGCGGTCAGGTCGTCGGGCTGGTGCTGGGACTCCCGCTCGGCCTCGACGCGGGCGCGGTAGTGCTCGACCTCACGGGCGACGTCGTGCTCGTCCCACCCGAGCACCGGCGCCACCAGGTCGGCCACCTCCTGGGCCGCGGCGTGGCCGCGGTCGTCCACCTCGATCGAGATGCGGGTCCGGCGGGTGAGCACGTCCTCCAGGTGCAGGGCGCCCTCGTGCGAGGCGGCGTAGCGGGCCTCGGCCCGGAGGTACTCCGGCGCCCCCGCCAGCGGCTCGGCCAGCTCCGGCTGCTCGGCGATGAGGTCGAGCAGCTCGGACATCAGCGTGCCGTAGCGGCCGAGCAGGTGCTCCACCTGCCGCACCCGCAACCCGGTCCGGGCCGCGGTCAGGTGCCGGGAGTTCCAGGCGCCCAGGTAGCCGTCGGCGCCGGCCAGCGGGATGCGCTCGGTGCACGACCGCGGGACCTTGCGCTCCATGCCGTGGACCGCGGCGTCGACGGCGTCCTTGGCCATGACCCGGTACGTCGTGTACTTGCCGCCGGCGATGACGGTCAGCCCCCGGACAGGGCTGGACACCGCGTGCTCGCGGGAGAGCTGGCTGGTGGAGTCGGACTCCCCCGACAGCAGCGGTCGCAGGCCCGCGTAGACCCCGACGACGTCCTCGCGGGTGAGCGGGTCCTGCAGCAGCGAGTTGGCGTGGTCGAGCAGGTAGTCGATGTCGGTGCTGCTGGCGGCGGGGTGGGCCAGGTCGAGCTTCCAGTCGGTGTCGGTGGTCCCGATGATCCAGTGGCTGCCCCACGGGATGATGAAGAGCAGGCTCTTCTCGGTGCGGGTGATGATGCCCGTGGAGGAGTTGATCCGGTTTCGCGGCACCACCAGGTGCACGCCCTTGGACGCCCGGACCTGGAACTGCCCGCGGCCGCCGACCATCTTCTGGATCTCGTCGGTCCACACCCCGGCGGCGTTGATGACCTCCCTGGCCCGGACGTCGAACTCGTGCCCGGACTCCAGGTCGCGCACCCGCGCGCCGACGACCCGGTCGTCCTCGCGCAGGAAGCCGACCACGCGCGCGCTGTTGGCGCAGAGCGCGCCGTACTGGGCGGCGGTGCGGGCGATCATCATGGTGTGCCGCGCGTCGTCGACCTGGCCCTCGTAGAAGCGGACCGCACCCTTGATCGCGCTGCGCCGGCCCGACGGGAAGGACTCCAGGGCCTTCTTGCGGCCCAGGTGCCTCAGGTGGCCGGGGACCCCGCGGCCGGCACCCATCGCGTCGTACACGCCGATGCCGAGGCCGACGTAGGCCCGGTCGAGCAGTGGGCGCTCGATGGGGTAGATGAACGGCACCGGCCGGGCCAGGTGCGGGCACAGGGTGTTCAGGACGAGCGAGCGCTCCTTGAGCGCCTCGAACACCAGCGGGAAGTTGAGCTGCTCGAGGTAGCGCAGGCCGCCG
Source organism: uncultured Actinomycetota bacterium (assembly GCA_963696105.1). GTDB lineage: Bacteria > Actinomycetota > Actinomycetes > Actinomycetales > Dermatophilaceae > CAVRTM01. Next base: position 705,220 of record CAVOIP010000005.1, on the reverse strand, counting down.
TGGAAGAGCTTGGTCGAGCGGCTGGACGTGCCGGCCGCGAAGTCGCGGGCCTCGACCAGCCCGACGGTCAGCCCGCGCGTCACCGCGTCCAGGGCGCAGCCCGCGCCGGTGACGCCCCCACCGATGACGAGGACGTCGAGCTCCTGCTCGGCCATGGCGGCCAGCGCGTGGGCGCGGCCGGCGGGACTGAGTGGTGCGGTGGTCATGAGCGGTGCTCCAGGGGTGGGTGCGGGGTGGACGGGGCCCGGTCGCGGACCCGGGTCGAGCCGGTACGGCGGACAGGTGCGGGGGTCATGAGACGTCCACCCAGTCCAGGGTGCGCTGGATCGCCTTGGTCCAGCCGGCGTAGCCGGCGTCGCGCTGCTCCTGGCTGACGGCCGGCGACCAGCGCCGGTCCTCCTGCCAGTTCTGGCGCAGGTCCTCGGGGTCCTTCCAGAAGCCGGTGCCGAGGCCGGCGGCGTAGGCCGCCCCGAGCGCGGTCGTCTCCGCGACGACCGGGCGCACGACGTCGACCCCGAGGGTGTCGGCCTGGATCTGCATGCACAGGTCGTTGGCGGTGACGCCGCCGTCGACCTTGAGCACCTCGAGGTGGACCCCGGAGTCCCTCTCCATCGCCTCGGTCACGTCCCGGCTCTGGTAGCAGATCGCCTCGAGCGTGGCCCGGGCCACGTGGGCGTTGGTGTTGAAGCGGGACAGGCCGACGATGGCGCCGCGGGCGTCGGAGCGCCAGTACGGCGCGAACAGGCCCGAGAACGCGGGGACGAAGTAGACGCCGCCGTTGTCCTTCACCTGGCGGGCCAGGCTCTCGCTCTCGCTGGCGCCGCTGATGATGCCGAGCTGGTCGCGCAGCCACTGCACGGCCGACCCGGTGACCGCGATGGACCCCTCCAGGGCGTAGACCGGCGGTGCCTGGTCGAACTGGTAGCAGACCGTGGTGAGCAGGCCGTTGCTGGAGCGGACCAGCTCCTCACCGGTGTTCAGCAGCAGGAAGTTGCCGGTGCCGTAGGTGTTCTTCGCCTCGCCCGCGGCCAGGCACACCTGCCCGACCATGGCCGCCTGCTGGTCGCCGAGCACGCCGGTCAGCGGCACCTCGCCGCCGACCGGGCCGTCGGGGAGCGTGAGGCCGTACGGGTCGGAGACCGAGGACGGGCGGATCTGCGGCAGCATCCGGCGCGGAACCCCGAAGAACGAGAGCAGCTCGTCGTCCCAGTCCAGGGTCTCGAGGTCCATCAGCATGGTGCGGCTGGCGTTCGTGACGTCGGTGACGTGCACGCCGCCGTGGACCCCGCCGGTCAGGTGCCACAGCAGCCACGTGTCGGTGGTGCCGAAGATGGCGTCGCCCCGCTCGGCGGCAGCGCGGACCCCGTCGACGTTCTCCAGGATCCACTGCAGCTTGCCCGCGGAGAAGTACGTCGCCGGCGGGAGCCCGGCCCGGCGCCGGATCACGTCGCCGCGGCCGTCGCGGTCGAGGGCGCTGGCCAGGTGGTCGGTGCGGGTGTCCTGCCAGACGATGGCGTTGTAGTAGGGGCGACCGGTCCGGCGGTTCCACACGACGGTCGTCTCGCGCTGGTTGGTGATGCCCAGGGCCGCGAGGTCCCCCGAGCAGAGGCCGGTGGCGTTGAGCACGGTCTGGACGACGGAGCTGGTGCGCTCCCAGATCTCCACCGGGTTGTGCTCCACCCAGCCGGCGCGGGGCATCAGCTGCTGGTGCTCGAGCTGGTGCTTGCCGACCTCTTCGCCGGCCCGGTTGAAGACCATGCAGCGGGTGCTCGTCGTGCCCTGGTCGATCGCGGCGACGAAGTCAGCCATCTCGCGGATCCTCTCGGGTCGGCACTGCCGGATCTGGGCACCAGTGTCGCCTACCGGGGCCGCGGGGCCACCGCCGGTGGCATCGGTCAGGCCGGGCTGCCGGTGGCCTCCGGGGCCAGCGCCAGCTGCACCGCGAAGAGCGGCCGCACGTCCTGCAGCGCCGACGGCGGCGCCACGGCGGAGCGGGGCACGACCCGGTCCCAGCGCACCCGCCGCCGGTGCCGGGTGCCGTCGTCGTCGCGCGCGGCGAACTCGTAGTCGCCGAGCACCTCACCGACCAGCAGCGCGCGCCCCTGCTGCACCAGCACCGCCACCTCGTCGGCGACCTGCACGTCCTGCAGGAAGCGGGAGAGCGCCAGCAGCGGTCGGCCCGGCCGGCCCCGCGCCCCGACCAGGTCGCGCAGCTCGTGCAGCTCACGGCCGGTGGCGTCGACGTCGACGCCGGACGTGGTGCCGAAGCCGACCACGCCGAGCTCGAGGAAGCGCCCGAGGGCAGTGGGGGAGTCCGGCTGCAGCACCCAGAGGTGCCGGCCGGTCGGCACCGGCGCCGGCCCGGGCAGGTCGTCCGGCTCCGGCCAGAAGTAGTCCAGGTCGCCCTGCGCGTCGGGGAAGAGCGGACCGTAGCGGCCGGGGTCCTTGCCGACCAGCTTGCTGCGGTGCGACCGGTGCAGTACCTCGTTGCCCAGCCAGCTGGGCAGCAGCCCCTCCCGCTCCAGGTCGGGCCGGGACGCCGTGGACACCTCGGGGGCGAACTCGGCGATCTGGGCGGCGGTGGTGTCGCCGTACCCGCGCTCGCGCCACACCTCGACGCAGGTCAGGCCGTAGCAGACCAGCGCCGGGGTGTAGCCCCGCCACATCCGCACGGCCGGGTGGTTGCCCCAGCCGTACTCGGGCAGCTCGAGCGCGCGCAGGATCTGCAGCGTCTCGACCCGCTGCTTGCCCAGGCGGGGGGAGTCCAGGGCCTCGGCGGTGCGCCGGAAGTCCGCGTAGGGAAGGAAGGTCTGCACCGGTCCACCCTGCACGGGCCGGTGCCCCCCGGCCACCCGGCGGCCGTAGGGTGCTGCGCGTACGCCCTCGCCGCGGCGGGGCGGAACCGTGACCGCAGCCTTTCCCCGCCGGACAAGGAGCCCTGCCATGAAGACGACCGACCTGCTGCTGGACGCGTTCGGACGGATCGCCGAGGAGGTGGCCGACACCGTCGAGGGGCTCAGCGAGGACCAGCTCGCGTTCCGTCCCGGTCCCGGCGCGAACAGCATCGCCTGGCTGGTCTGGCACCTGACCCGCGTCCAGGACAACCACGTGGCCGAGGCGGCCGGCGAGCCCGAGCTCTGGCTCGAGGACGGCTGGGTCGACCGGTTCGGGCTGTCGCTGGACCCCGCCGACACCGGCTATGGCCACAGCGTCGACGACGTGGCGAAGGTGCACGCCTCCGCCGAGCTGTTGACCGGTTACGCCGACGCGGTGGGCGAGCGGACCCGCCGGTACCTCGCGTCGCTGGACGACGAGGCGCTCGACCGGGTCGTCGACGAGCGGTGGGACCCGCCGGTCACGCTCGGCGTCCGTCTCGTCAGCGTGATCGGCGACGACATGGCCCACCTCGGCCAGGCCCAGTACGTCCGGGGCCTGCAGCAGCGCGCCTGACCGGCGCCGTACAGCGCCGGCCCGAGGAGCAGGGCGACGACGGCCGGCGTCGTGACGACGGTGGCGACCACCGTCCGCAGGCCGCTGCCTGCCCGCACGGGCCGACGCCTAGAGTGCCCGCGTGCCGAGCATCGCCGAGTCCCTCACCGTCGTGGCGGCCCTGCCCGGGGTCCCGGAGGCGACCGCCGCCGCCCGGGACGCCTGCAACCGGCTGCGCTGGCACGAGGCGCTGCGGCGGCGGATCCCCCAGGCCGCCGCAGAGTCACGGGTGCGCGGGGCGCGGGCCAGCGCCGCCCTCGACGGGGCGCAGATGCCCCTCGACGTCGTCCGCGACCTCATGCGCGGCGCCACCGCCTGGCCACCCGAGCCCGACCCGCTGGAGCAGGTGCTGCGCGGGGTGGTGCAGGCGACGTCGGAGACCGAGCACCTCACGTCGTTGGTGGGAACGGCGCCGGCGCAGGCCCTCGCCCGCCTGCACACGGCCGCCGCGGCGGGGCTGCTGCCCCCGGACCAGGTGGGGCGCCCCCGCCGCGCCGGTGAGCAGGCCCCTGAGCTGGCCGACCTGGGCCCGGCGCCGGACGGTGCGGAGGTCGCCCAGCGGCTGGCCGGCATCGTGGCGCTCGTCCTCGCGGCCGGGGATGCCCCGGCGCTGGTCGTGGCCGCGCTGGTCCATGCCGAGATCGCGGTGGTCCGCCCCTTCGTCCGCGGCAACGCCGTCGTGGCGCGGGCGATGGAGCGGCTGGTGGTGCAGGCCGGCGGGTTGGACCCCACCGGCGTGGCCGTCCCCGAGGTCGGTCACGGCAGGGAGAGCGGCGCGGCGTACCTCGGTGCGCTCGCCGCGTATGCCGGGGGGACGCGGGAGGGCGTCGCGCTGTGGCTGACCCACTGCGGGGAGGCGGTCGTCGCCGGGGCCGAGGAGGGCGGCCGGATCGCCGACGCGGTGCGGGCCGGACGGCTGGGCTGAGGTCCCCGCACCCGCATCCCCTTGGCGCGCGACGTCCCGGATGTCCGGAAAGTCAAGTCTTCCGTTTTGCCCCGGACGCGAGTACACAGGAACCACCACGACGGGCGAGAGCCCGACGAGCGCCGTGAGAACCACCGGGGACCCACGCGCGGGCAGTCCACTGGTGGACCGATCGTGATGGGCTCGTCCCACTGCGACAATGAGATCACGCTTGGTACCCCGGACGTCCCACGGTCAGGATGGCACCTCGTCGACGGGGTGCCATCCTCCTGTGTGAGGTCCTTCACGGGCGCGGCGTTTGCCATCCGCGCCCCGATGGGGTGAGAATAAATCAGCACGCTCCCTTCCGAGGTTGAGCGTGCCAGTGTTCCGGCTCCTCCCCCCCCGGAGCCCGGAACACTGACGGCCCCCGTTGTCCCCCCGACGGGGGCCGTCCCCTTTCCTGGTGCGCTCCGGCCGGCCTTGCGCGTACGGCGCGCCGCCTCCGGCCGCGTTTCGCGCGTGTGGTGCGGGCCCGCGACAGGCCGCCGCCGCGCCTGCGGTGAGAGGTCGCCCGGCGCGTGCCGTGGACCGCTCGGCGTGCCGTCCACATCCCCCCGCGGCCGGTCCCGCGCTCCACAGGCCGGCCGGGCGCGCTACCCCTGTCGCGTCGGCCGCCCCACGGTGGGGGGATGGACAACGGATGCGTGATCGGGGTGGCCGGTGGCTCCGGCGGCGTGGGCGCGTCGGTGCTGGTGGCGGCGCTGGGCATGCGCGCGGTCACGGCGGGGCGCACCGCCGTGTGCGTCGACGGACACCGTCTCGGGGGCGGCCTGGACGTCACCCTGGGCGTCGAGCAGGAGCGCGGGCTGCGCTGGCCCGACCTGGCCGGCGTGCGCGGGCGAGTGGACGGTGCCGACCTGCTGCGCCGGCTCCCGGGCGTCGACGGGCTCCCCGTGCTCTCGTTCGACCGCAGCTCCGACGTCGTGCCGACGGAGGAGGCCGTCCGAGAGGTCGTCTCGGCCCTGGTGGCCGTCGTCGAGCTGGTCGTGCTGGACCTGCCGCGACCGGACGAGCTGCTGTTCGCCCCGTGCGTGGCCGTCGTCGACGGCGTGGTGCTGCTCGGCGGGGCGGGCGTCCGCCAGCTCGCTGCGCTGAGCGCGGTCGCGCCGCGGCTCGGGTCGCACTGCGACGAGGTGTGGCTGGCGTTGCGCTCGGCCGACCGGGGCGCCCAGCTCGCCGACGTCACCGCAGGTGCCCTGGACCTGCCGCTGGTGGCGCTCGTCCCGGACGACCACTCGCTGGAGGCCGACCTGCTCCACGGCATCCCGCCGGGCAGCGCCGCGCGCACGGCGCTGTCGGCCGCCGCCGACACGATCCTGCGCCAGCTGCTCGTGGCCGGACGGGTGGCCTCGTGATCGTCACCGGTCCGGTGTGGGAGCAGATCCGGCAGGGGCGCTCGCCGTCACCCGGCCGGCTCGGGGAGGTGCTGTCCGAGGACGCCGTACGGCTGGGCGACGAGGGGGTCGCCGAGGCGCGGTCGCAGCTGGCGGCGCAGGTCCTCGGGGCCGGGCCGCTTGAGCCGTTCCTGGCCGATGCGGCGGTGACCGACGTCCTGGTCAACGGAGCGACCGGCGTGTGGGTGGACCGTGGTGCGGGCCTGGCCCGTGTGGCGTGCGAGATGGGCGATGACGCCGCCGTCCGCCGTCTGGCGGTCCGTCTCGCGGGCCTGGCGGGCCGCCGGCTCGACGACACCAGTCCCTACGTCGACGGGCTCCTCCCGGGCGGGGTGCGGTTGCACGCGGTCCTGCCGCCGCTTGCCGCCGACGGCCCCCACATCAGCCTGCGGGTGCCGCGCCGCGTCGCGCCGTCCCTGACCGAGCTCGCCGCCTGGGGGGCGTTCGACGACTCGTGCCTGGCCGTGCTGCGCTCGCTGGTCCGCCACCGGGTGGCGTTCGTGGTCACCGGCGGCACCGGTAGCGGCAAGACGACGTTGCTCGGGGCCCTGCTGGGCGAGTGTGACCCCGCCGAGCGGCTCGTGGTCGTGGAGGACGTCCGCGAGCTCGCGGTCGACCATCCCCACGTCGTGCGGCTGCAGTCCCGCCCGGCCAACGTCGAGGGGCGCGGTGAGGTCAGCCTGACCGCGCTGGTCCGGCAGTCGCTGCGGATGCGACCGGACCGGCTGGTGGTGGGGGAGGTCCGCGGTGCGGAGGTGCGCGAGCTGCTGACCGCCCTCAACACCGGTCACGAGGGCGGGTGCGGCACCCTCCACGCCAACACGAGCGCGGACGCCGTGGCCCGGTTCGAGGCTCTCGGTGCGCTGGCGGGGCTGGGGCCGGCGGCCGTCCACGCCCAGCTGGTCAGCGCCGTGCGGGTGGTCGTCCACGTCCGCCGGTCGGCGCGGGGGCGTTGTGTCGACACCGTGGGCATCCTCGCCCGTGACGAGCGCGGCGTCCTCGCGGTCGTGCCTGCTCTGCGGGCCTGCGCCGTGGGCGGCACGCGTCGTGAGCGCGGCTGGCCCACCCTCAGCGCCCTCCTGCAGCTCGACCCCGGTGATGCCGCATGACCGTCGCGATCGGGGTGCTCGCCGCCGCGGCGGTGCTGGCGTGGCCGCTGCGGCCGTCAGCGGCGCTCGCGTGGCCGCAGCCGGCCGGTTCCGCAGCGCCTTCCACCGGCCCTCGCGCTCGTTGGAGCCTCCCGGGGGGCGCCTCCCGCCGTCGGCGCGTGTCGCAGGATGCGGCAGACCTCCTCGCGGTGGTCGAAGCGGTGCTCCCGGCCCTCGAGGCGGGGCTGACGCCGGGGGCGGCCCTCGCGCTGGCCGCGGACGTGGCCCCGGTCAGCAGCCGGCCCCGCCCGACGCCGCTGCTGGTGAGCCGGCTGGCCGGGCTCAGCGCCCAGGGGCTGCCGATCGGGCCGGTGTGGGCCGAGGCCGCCGCCGCAGCCGAAGGCCCCGAGCTGCGCCTCCTGGCGCAGGCGTGGTCGCTGACCGAGGACCTGGGGGCGCCGCTGGCCGAGGCGATGCGCACCACTGCCGTGCTGCTGCGTGCGCGGGTCCGGGCCGAGCGGCGCACGGCCGGTGCGGTGGCCGGCGCCCGCGCCACGATGAACGTCCTCACCGCCCTGCCGCTCGGCGGTCCGCTCGTGGCCGTGGCGCTGGGCGTGGGTCCGCGTGAGCTCTACGCCGGGTCGGCAGTGACCGCCGTGTGCCTCGTCGCCGGTGGGCTGCTCGTGCTGGCCGGCCGATGGTGGGTGGCACGCATGGTCCGCGCGGTCGCCCGGGGACCGGTGCTCTCGTGACGGTCTGGTTCGCCGTGGTGGTCGCGGCCGCCTGGCTGCTGTGGCCCGCCCGCCGCGGGGGCGTCCCCGAGGTGCTGCCGGGTTCGGAGTCCGGACCCGCGGCCGCACCCGTGTCCCCGCCCCCAGCCGTGTCGCCGCGCGCACTCGCATCCGCTCCCGCAACCGACCCGGGCTCGCGCGCCGCAGGCGGCGCCCGCGCTCCCCGTGCCGCTCGACCGGCGGTGCCCCGCGCCGTGCCCGTGGTGGAGGTGGCCAACGCGATCGACCTGCTCGCGCTCGCCCTGCGGGGCGGGGTCGGCCTGCTCGAAGCGGTCGAAGCGGTCGGCGCCCGGCTGGAGGACCCGCTGGGAGCCCATCTGCTGACCGTGGCAGCGGCGCAGCGCTGGGGCGTGGAGAGCGTGGAGGCGTGGGCCAGTGTGCCGTCCGCGTGGCAGCCCGCAGCCCGGGCCCTGCGGATGGCCGCCACGGCCGGCATCGCCCCGGCCGACGTGCTCGAGCAGGCATCGCAGGAGATGCGTCGTGCCGAGGAGCAACGTCTGGAGGTGGCCACCGCGCGGCTCGGTGTCCGCGTCGTGCTGCCGCTGGGACTGGTGTTCCTGCCGGCGTTCGTCCTGACCACGGTGGTGCCGATCGTGATGGCGCTCGCCGCCCAAGTCCTGGGTCAGCCCTGACCCGGTCCCGCCGAGAACCGGCAACAACCCGAAGGAGAACTCCATGACTTCAGCTCGCGCCGCCGTCCACGCCTGCGCCCGCAGGGCCCGCCGGTGCCGACGCCTGAGCGAGGCCGGTATGACCACGGCGGAGTACGCCGTCGGCACCCTGGCGGCCTGCGCTTTCGCCGCGGTGCTCATCGCCGTGGTCCGGTCGGGCGCGGTCAAGTCCGCACTGTCGGGCCTCATCACGTCCGCGCTCGCCATCGCGTCGTGAGCCGCGAGAGCTGCCGCGCGGCGAGGGCGGGCATGACGCGGGAGGCGGGGATGGCCACAGCAGAGCTCGCGGTCGTCCTCCCCGCGGTCCTCCTCGTGCTTGCAGTGAGCCTGTCGGCGCTGGGTCTGGCGATCGACCAGATCCGGTGCGTCGACGCCGCCCGCGCGGGAGTCCGCGCCGCTGCCCGGGGGGACACCGTCGCCGCGGTCACGGCCGTGGCGTCGAGGGGCGCTCCTGCCGGTGCGTCGGTCGCCACGGGGACGAGTGGTCCGCTGGTGACCGTCACGGTGACTGCGCCGATGGCACGCCTGGCCGGTCTCGTTCCGGTAGGGGTGCGGCCGGGTGCCAGCGCGACGGCCCAGCGGGAGTCGGCGGGGGCTCCGGGGTGACGGCCCAGCCCGCGCGCTGGCCGACGGGCCACGGTTCGAGAAGCCACGAACTGCGGCCAGTCCGCGCTCGTGGTCGCGGCGGTCCCGGCGCCCGCCGTGTGCGCGCTGGCGCCCGGTTCGGCCGGGCGCATCCGAACCATCCTGTGGCCCTGTTCTCGACCTCAGGCGTGCCTTGTGTTGACGACCCGGTCGGTGGAGACGTCGCGCCCGGCGCCGTGGGTGGGCGTGGGCGACGGCGCCGACGGTTCCCCCGGGGCGGCGACGGCGGCTCGGCCACCGTCGCCGCCGTCGGGGTGATCGCGGTCCTGCTCCTGCTGACCGGCTCGGCGTTGATGCTCTCCAGCGCCGTGCTCGCCAGTCACCGGGCCCGTTCGGCCGCCGACCTGGCGTCGTTGGCGGGCGCGTCCGCGCTGATGCTGGGCGAGCCGCCCGGCGCGGCCTGTGCCCGCGCTGCGGCGGTCGCGCGGCGCGGAGGTGCGCAGCTGCTGAGCTGTCGCGCCGCCGGGGCCGAGACGCTGACCGTGCGTGCCGGCGTCCGGCCGTCAATGGCCATCCTCGGGCCGCTCGGTCCGGCAGGCGCCTCCGCGCGGGCCGGACCGCCAGCGGACGTGGGGAACTGAGGGGCCGCCGGCGTCACGGCCCCTGGTTCCGGCCCGGGGGGCCGGTCGTGACCGGACCGGTCCGGCTGTGCCAGTCAGACCTGGGTGCCCGCCACGCCGGTCAGGCTCGGGTGCGAGGCACGCCCGGTCAGCGCGGAGCCGGGGGGTACTCGTTGCCCCGCGGCTGGGTCCCGGGAACGTCGGCGGCGGCGCCTCGTCGCTCCTGGTCGAGGCCGGCGCCGCGCTCCTCCGGGCTCCGGTCGGCGGCCCGGCGCCCCTCGTTCCCGGCGTCCGTCCGCGTCGTCCCGCCGGCGGCAGCACCAGCGGCTGCCGGCTGGTTCGCCCGTTCCTTGCGCAGGTGCCGCAGCTCACGGCGGGTGTGGACGCTCCGCTTGGTGCCGCGGCCGATGAGCGCCAGGCCCAGCACGACGAGCAGCAGAGCGAGGGCCCCGGCGATGAACATCGTCAGGGGGGTGACGCTGACGGTGATGCCGACGGCGGAGAGCGGCGACGCCGTGAGCGTCCCGGTGGCGATGACGGCGAACAGCACCGCGGCGGCGGCGACGAGGATGAGGATCAAGCCGAGGACGATCATGGAGCGGGCCTCCTGCTGGTGCCGGCGCTCGCGGCTCCCGGTGCCGGGAACCGGATGTCCGGGCTGGGTCTGGATGGTAGTGGTCTGCCTCTCGGGGACGGTAACGACGTGCCCGGCCCGGGCCCTCGGCAAACCGTCAGCGCGGTGCCTGCGCCAGCACGGCAGCGAGCAGCGCGTGCGCGCCGCGCTTGTCCAGGGGCTCGTTGCCGTTCCCGCACTTGGGCGACTGGACGCACGAGGGACACCCGGCCGGGCACTCGCACGCGGCGATCGCGTCGCGGGTCGCGCCGAGCCAGGTCCGCGCCGCGGCGAAGCCCCGCTCGGCGAAGCCGGCGCCGCCGGGATGGCCGTCGTAGACCAGGATCGTGGGCAGCCCCGTGTCCGGGTGCAGCGCGGTCGAGACCCCGCCGATGTCCCAGCGGTCCGAGGTCGCCACCAGCGGCAGCATGCCGATGGCCGCGTGTTCGGCCGCGTGCGCCGCGCCGGGGATGTCCGCCGGGTCGATCCCGGCGCCCGCGAGCAGGGTCTCCGGCATGGTCCACCACACCGCCTTGGTGTGGAGGCTGCGCTCGGGCAGGTCCAGCGGGTGCTCACCGAGGACCTCACCGGAGGGCAGCCGGCGCAGGAAGGACGTCACCTGGGAGCGCACGTCCACGGCGCCGAAGCACAGGTCCACCTCCCCCCAACCCTGACGGTGCTCCACCGAGCCGATGTCGAACGCGCTGACCGACCGGGCGTGGGTGGACCACCCGGGGTCACCCGGCGTCACCAGGGCGTGGGCGTCCTCCAGGTCCAGCTCGGTGACGACGTAGGTCTGCCCCTGGTGCACGTAGACGGCACCGGTGTGGACGCTGCCGTGGGCCGCCGTCCCGTCCACGGTGCCGAGCACCCTGCCGGTCCGGCGCTCAACGATGCGCACCACCTCCCCGGACCCGCGCAGCGAGACGTGGTCGGTGGCCCGGTCGGCGTGGGTCCAGTACCACCCGCCCGGACGACGGCGGAGCAGCCCGCGGGCGCAGAGGACCTCGACCAGGGCCGGCATGGTGGGGCCGAAGACGTCGACATCGGCGTCGGTCAGCGGCAGCTCCGCCGCCGCCGCGGCCAGGTGCGGCGCCAGCACGTAGGGGTTCTGGGGGTCCAGGACCGCAGCCTCGACCGGCCGGTCGAACAGCGCCTCGGGGTGGTGCACCAGGTACGTGTCCAGCGGGTCGTCGGCGGCCACCATCACGGCCAGCGACCGCTCGCCCGCCCGCCCGGCACGGCCCGCCTGCTGCCACAGCGAGGCGAGGGTGCCCGGCCACCCCGCGAGCAGCACCGCGTCCAGGCCGCTGACGTCGATCCCCAGCTCGAGTGCGTTGGTGGCGGCCAGCCCACGCAGCCGGCCGGCGCGCAGGGCCGACTCGAGCAGCCGGCGGTCCTCGGGAAGGTAGCCACCCCGGTAGGCCGCCACCGTCTCGCCCAGGCGGGCATCCACCTCCGCCAGCGAGCGGCGGGCACTCGAGGCCACGATCTCCACACCCGCCCGCGACCGGGCGAAGGCCACCGTCTGGATCCCGTCGACGACCAGGTCGGCCAGCAGGTCGGCGGTCTCGGCCACGGCGCTGCGCCGGTGCGGGGCCTCGTGCTCGCCGCCGCCGGGGATCAGGCCCGGCTCCCACAACCCGAAGGTCATCGACGCCCGTGGCGACCCGTCCTCCGTGACCGGTTGCACGGGCAGGCCGACGAGGTCCCGGGCATGGCGACCGGGGTCCGCAACGGTCGCCGAGGCGAGGACGAACGTGGGAAAGGCGCCGTACCGCGCAGCGACCCGGCGCAGCCGCCGCAGCAGCGCCGCCAGGTGCGAGCCGAAGACCCCGCGGTAGACGTGGCACTCATCCAGCACCACGTAGCGCAGCGCGCGCAGGAACGGCGCCCACCGCTGGTGTCCGGGTAACAGGGAGTGGTGCACGAGGTCGGGGTTGGTGAGGACGTACTGCGCGTGGTCCCGGATCCAGCGCCGCTCCTCCAGTGGCGTGTCCCCGTCGTACGTCGCCGCGCGCAGCCCGGGCAGCGCCAGCGCCTCCAGCCGGGCCAGCTGGTCCGCGGCCAGCGCCTTGGTGGGCGACAGGTAGAGGGCGGTCGCCCCACGGCCCGAGGCTGCCGCCGCTCCGTCGACCACCGCGGTCAGCGCCGGCAGCAGGTAGCCCAGGCTCTTGCCCGAGGCGGTGCCCGTGGCGACGATGGCGTGCCGGCCGTCGTGCGCGAGCTCGGCTGCCTGCCGCTGGTGCGCCCACAGCGAGGCGACCCCGGCGCCACGCAGGGCGGCGTACACCTGCGGGTTCACCCAGTCCGGCCAGTCCACGGTCCGGGCGGGCCGCGCCGGCACCTCGTGGACGTGCACCAGGCGCTCCGCACGGCGCCCCGCGGCGAGGCGCGCGAGAGCCGCCGCCGGGTCGAACCCCGCGGCGGCGCTGGCGGGCTGCGACGCGCTCATCTGCACGACGGTATGCCGTGCGGTCCGCGAGCGGTCTAGGGTGGTGCCGCGAGGGCCCCGCGCCCCGCCCTGACTGCACCAAGGAGCATCTGTCGTGGATCTGTCCATCTCCAGCGCCGATCGCGGCGACGTGACCGTCGTTCATGTTGCCGGAGAGATCGACGTCTACACGGCGCCCGTCCTGCGCGAGCGGCTCGACGAGCAGATCGCCGGTGGCCGCCGACACCTCGTGGTGGACCTGCAGGGCGTCACGTTCATGGACTCGACCGGGCTCGGGGTGCTGGTCGGCCGGCTCAAGCTGGTCCGTGTGCAGGACGGCACGCTCAAGCTCGTGTGCACGAGCGAGCGCATCCTGAAGGTCTTCGCGATCACGGGTCTGGACAAGGTCTTCCAGATCTTCGACAGCACCGACGAGGCGCTGGCCCCCACCGCCTGAGCGGCTCCTCCAGCGGCAGCGACCGCGACCACGGCGCGGCCCCGGCCGCACGCAGCGGGTTCCCGTGGTGATGCCGTGCGCCGCCAGCACGACCTCACACCCGCCTGTCAGTAGGCACGGCCGCATCCCACCGGCCCGGCCGGTGCCCTGTCATTGCCCAACGGGGCAGCGCTCGCCCCCGGTCCGCCCTAGAGTGTCGGCCACACCGCGCCGTAAATGTGATGTACGTCACGTCCTGATGTCGGCGCCGGGTCGAATGTGTTTGGGTCGGGCGCACACCCTGAGCGCGCGAGCCGCCTGTCTCTATCAGGAGGATGCATGAGCAGCCTTGACCGTGTCGCCCGCGCCGCGGACGCGACGTCCATCAGCCTGACCGGCACGCACCTGACCCTTGTCGTCGTCGTCGCGGCCATCGCCGTGGTGGCCCTGGTCATGGGAGTCACCTTCCGCCGCCAGGTCCTCGCCGCCGACCCGGGCACCGCCGGGATGCAGGACATCGGCAACGCGGTCGAGGAGGGCGCCCAGGCCTACCTGGCGCGCCAGTTCAAGACCCTGTCGGTCTTCGTCGTCATCGTCTTCGTGCTGCTCCTCGCGCTGCCGGCGGACACCGCCGGCGTGCGCTGGGGGCGCTCGGGCTTCTTCGTGCTGGGGGCGGTGTTCTCCGCGGCCATCGGCTACCTGGGCATGAGCCTCGCGGTGAAGGCCAACGTCCGCGTGGCCTCGGCCGCCCGTGGCGGCAGCCGTGAGGACGGCATGCGGATCGCCTTCCGGACCGGCGGCACCGTCGGGATGGCGACCGTCGGCCTCGGGCTGCTGGGTGCCTCCGTGGTCGTGCTCCTCTACCGGGGGGACGCGCCCAAGGTCCTCGAAGGCTTCGGCTTCGGCGCCGCCCTGCTGGCGATGTTCATGCGGGTCGGCGGCGGCATCTTCACCAAGGCCGCCGATGTCGGCGCCGACCTCGTCGGCAAGGTCGAGGCGGGCATCCCCGAGGACGACCCCCGCAACGCGGCCACGATCGCCGACAACGTGGGCGACAACGTCGGCGACTGCGCCGGCATGGCCGCCGACCTGTTCGAGTCCTACGCGGTCACCCTCGTCGCGGCCCTCATCCTGGGCAAGGCGGCGTTCGGTGAGCAGGGCCTCGTCCTGCCCCTGCTGATCCCCGGCGTCGGCGCCCTGACCGCGGTGCTCGGGGTCTTCATCACCAAGCCACGGGGCAACGAGAGCGGGCTGACGGCGATCAACCGCGGCTTCTACATCTCCGCCGCCGTCTCGGCCGTCCTCAGTGCCGTCGTGGCCTTCACCTACCTGCCCAGCCGCATCCGCGACCTCACCGGCGTGGACACCGGTCCGCAGTCACCGCTCGGGCCCGTCGCCGACCGGGACCCCCGGCTGCTGGCCACGCTGGCCGTGTTCCTCGGCATCATCCTCGCGGCGATCATCCTCTGGCTGACCGGTCACTTCACCGGCACGGACAAGCGCCCGACCAGGGACGTGGCCCGCACCTCGCTGACCGGCGCGGCCACGGTCGTCCTCGCCGGTATCGGCGTGGGCTTCGAGTCCGCGGTCTACACCGCGGTGATCATCGGCGCGGCCGTCTACGCGGCGTTCCTGCTCGGCGCCGGCTCCATCACGCTGTCGCTGTTCCTCATCGCGCTGGCCGGTTGCGGGCTGCTCACCACGGTGGGCGTCATCGTCGCCATGGACACCTTCGGCCCGGTCTCCGACAACGCCCAGGGCATCGCCGAGATGTCCGGCGACATCGACGAGGAGGCCGCCAAGATCCTCACCGACCTCGACGCGGTGGGCAACACCACCAAGGCCATCACCAAGGGCATCGCGATCGCCACGGCGGTCCTGGCGGCCACAGCGCTGTTCGGCTCCTACACCGACGCCTGGCAGACGGCGGTGACGCGGATCCGGCTCACCGAGGCGCCGTCCACGTTCGTGCAGTCGATGTTCAACCAGCAGATCGTGGCGCCGAACGTCCTGTTCGGCCTGATCCTCGGCGCCGCAGTGGTGTTCATGTTCTCCGGCCTCGCGATCAACGCCGTCACCCGGGCCGCCGGCGCCATCGTGTTCGAGGTGCGACGCCAGTTCCGCGAGCACCCCGGGATCATGGACTACACCGAGAAGCCCGAGTACGGGCGCGTGGTCGACATCTGCACCAAGGACTCGCTGCGCGAGCTGGCCACCCCCGGCCTGCTCGCGGCGATGGCGCCCATCGCGGTCGGGTTCGGCCTCGGCATCGGACCGCTGGCCGGCTACCTCGCCGGCGCCATCGGCACCGGTGTGCTCATGGCGGTGTTCCTGGCCAACTCCGGCGGCTCGTGGGACAACGCGAAGAAGATCGTCGAGGACGGCGCCTTCGGTGGCAAGGGCTCCGAGGCGCACGCGGCGACCGTCATCGGCGACACCGTCGGCGACCCGTTCAAGGACACCGCCGGCCCCGCGATCAACCCGCTGATCAAGGTCATGAACCTCGTCTCGGTGCTCATCGCCCCGGCGATCGTGCAGCTGAGCGTGGGACCGGGTGCCAGCACGTCGCTGCGCTACGGCATCGCCGTGGCGGCGCTGCTGATCGCGGTCGTCGCCATCGCGGTCTCCAAGCGACGCGACCTGGCCATCGCCGGCGACGTGGCGCCGGAGGCCGTGGTTCGGACGCCCGACCCGCTCCCGGAGGAGAACGCGAAGGCCAACGCCAACGCCAACGCCGCGACCCGCAGGTAGCGGCAGCGACGACGTGCGGCCGGCGGCCGGTCACCTCCTCGAGGTGACCGGCCGCCTTGCTGCCTGCAGGGTTTCGGGCGTGGAGGCAGTGGGCAAGGCCGGCACATCACCCCACCGGAGGCGCCCGTATGACCACGGCCCGAGAGCTCATGACCGTCGACCCCGTCAGCATCCGGGACACGGACACGCTGCTCGTCGCCGCGCGCACGCTGCGGGACCTCGGGCGCTCCTCCGTGCCGGTGTGCGGCGAGGGTCGCCGCCTCACCGGCGTCCTCACCGACCGCGACATCGTGGTCGGCTGCGTGGCCGAGGGGGCCGACCCAGGGACGACGACGGCCGGTGAGGTCACCGCCGGTGTGCCGGTCACGGTCGAGGCGGACGACTGCATCGAGCGGGCGCTGCAGCTCATGGCGACCACACGGGTACGCCGCGTCCCGGTCGTCGACCAGGGTCGGCTGGTGGGCGACCTGCACGAGGCCGCGGTCGTCGTCGCCATGCCTGCCGTCGCCGTGAAACTTGTGCGACGTCCCGGGGCATAGTTGCCCCTTTGTCCGGATGGTGCTTGAGTAACAGGCACGTGGTCCAGAAGAGGTGCCACTCTCGTTCCAAACGAACGGAGTGGTGAATGCCACGTCGTCCCGCCGACATCTCGTCGGTGACCACCCTTCCCAGCCCCCACCGCCAGGACGCCCACGAGCGTGAGCTGCGCACCCAGCAGCTGCTCGAGGAAGCCGTCCAAGCCGAGCCCGCCGAGCGCCAGCGGCTGTGGGACGAGGTCGTCCTGCTCAACCGTGGGGCCGCCCTCTCCATCGCCAACCGCTACCGCGGTCGTGGCATCGACGCCGACGACCTGGAGCAGGTGGCGTTGCTCGGCCTGGTCAAGGCCGTCCACGGTTTCAAGGTCGGTGAGGGGCCCGGGTTCCTCGCCTACGCCGTGCCCACCATCTCCGGCGAGGTGAAGCGGCACTTCCGCGACTACGGCTGGAGCGTGCGCCCGCCCCGCCGGGTGCAGGAGCTGCGCGGGGCCATGGCCGCCGCCGAGCCGGAGCTGACCCAGAACCTCGGCCGGACCCCGACCCGTGCCGAGGCTGCGACGGCCCTCGGCGTGGAGCCGGAGGACATCTCGACGGCGCTGGCCGCCGACGGGTGCTTCAGCGCCATGTCGCTGGACGCCCCGAGCCGCTTCGACACCCGCGTCACGCTGGGTGACCTCATCGTCGACGACTCCGACGACTTCCGCGACGTCGAACGCCACGAGCTGCTGCGGCCGGTCCTCGAGGGGCTGAAGGAGCGCGACCGCCTGATCCTGCGGCTGCGCTTCGTGGGCGGCTGCACGCAGGAGGAGATCGGCCGTGAGCTCGGCGTGAGCCAGATGCAGGTCTCGCGCCTGCTCAGCTCGATCATGGCGCACCTGCGGGCCGGTCTGGCGGACGCCCAGGCCTCGTGAGGCATGGGAGAACGCAGGTGGCGGGGGAGGCCCCCGCCACCTGCATGCCACCGCCGCGCCCGGCGTCGTGGTTCGTCCTGCACAGGAGGCTTCTTCGATGACGGACACCTCCGCGGGCGACTTCGCCGAGATCGCGCGGCAGCTCCACGAGGAACCGGACCTGGAGCAGACGGTCGACCGCATCGTCGAGCTGGCGTGCGAGGCGGTCGGGTGCGACAGCGCCGGGGTGTTCCTGCTGCACGGCCACAAGCGGCTGGAGTCGGCTGCCGTCACCGACACGACGGTCGAGCGGGCCGACCGCCTCCAGCTCGAGTGCGGCAAGGGCCCGTGCCTGGAGGCCATGGCCGACCACGAGACGGTCGTCATCGACGACACCGCCACCGACCAGCGGTGGCACGAGTGGTCCTCCCGCGTCGCCGAGATCGGCTACCGCAGCGTGCTGTCGATCAGGCTGTTCACCAACCAGCACACGATCGGCTCGCTCAACCTCTACGCCCGGCGTCCTGCGGCGTTCGGCCCGGACGAGGCTGCGGTCGGCCAGATCTTCGGCAGGCACGCGTCCGTGGCGCTCGCGACCGCCCGCAACGAGGACAGCCTGCGCCAGGCGGTGGATGCCCGGCACGTCATCGGGCAGGCCCAGGGCATCCTCATGGAGCGGTTCGACCTCACCGTCGACCAGGCGTTCTCGGTCCTGCGGCGCTACTCCCAGGACCGGAACCTCAAGCTGCGCGCCGTCGCGGAAGAGATGATCGCCTCGCGTGAGCTGCCCTCCTGAACGGGGTATGCGCGAGCCAGACCGGAGCGGAACACAGGGGGAGGGTTGACATGAGGCTGCGCCGTAGCGACCTGCAGCGGCCGGGGCTGAGCCGGCGCCGCCGAGGCGCGGGCTGGTCGTACGTCGACGCGGACGGCCACCCCGTGGATGCCGAGACGCGCCAACGGATCTCGTCGCTGGTCATCCCACCGGCATGGCAGGACGTCTGGATCAGCCCGTATCCGAACGGGCACATCCAGGCCGTCGGCACCGACGCCGCCGGGCGCCGGCAGTACCTCTACCACGAGCAGTGGCGGCTGACCCGCGACGAGCTGAAGCATGCCCGTGTCCTGACCCTGGCCCGCCGCCTCCCGAAGGTGCGCCAGGCGATCGAGACCGACCTCATGCGGCCCCGGCTCGACCGCGACCGGGTCCTTGCCACAGCCCTGCGGATGCTGGACTACGGCCTGTTCCGCAGCGGGAACGAGTCCTACACCGAGGACAACGGCAGCCACGGCGTGGCCACGCTGCTGCGCGAGCACGTCGTCGCCCGCCGCGACCAGGTGGCCTTCGACTTCCCGGCCAAGAGCGGTGTCGCCCGGTCGCTCACGCTGGTCGACGCGCCGCTGGCCGACGCGGTCCGCGCCCTGCGGAGGGCCCGGACCGGCACCGACCGCCTCCTCGTCTACCGCTGCGACCGGGGCTGGGGCGAGATCCACGCCGACACCGTCAACGAGCGCTTCAAGGAGCTGGCCGGATCCGACTTCACCGTCAAGGACCTGCGCACCTGGCGCGCGACCGTCGTTGCGGCGATGGAGTTCTCGCGGCTGGAGCACCCGAGCACCAAGGCCGCCCGCACGCGCGCCGAGCGGACCGTCATGGAGGCCGTGGCTCAGGAGCTGGGCAACACCCCTGCGGTCGCGCGCAGCTCGTACGTCGACCCGCGGGTGGTGGAGACCTTCGGTCGGGGGCAGACGATCGCGCGGGCCCTGTCGCGCATCGGCAGCGACGACCTCACCGACCCCGACGTGCGGCTGGCTGTGGAGCGCGCCGTGGTCCGGCTCCTGAAGCGCTGAGCGGCGCACCGCTGCGCATAGGCTGACCGCCATGCACAGCACACTCTTCGACCGTCCCAACCTCGAGGTGCAGGGCGCTCAGCGGTTCGCCCTGCAGAACCCCCAGATGCTGCGCGTGTCCCTCGGCGCAGACGTGCTGTCGGTCAAGGGCGCGATGGTGGCCTACCAGGGGTCGGTCACGTTCACCCACGAGGGCGCCGGCGGCGTCGGGCGACTGCTGAAGAAGATGGTGACGAGCGAGGACGTCCCGTTGATGCGCGTGTCCGGCTCGGGGGAGGTCTTCTTCGCCTCCGAGGCCGGTTTCGTCTACCTCGTGGACCTGACCGGCGACGCGCTGTCGGTCAACGGCTCCAGCCTGCTGGCGTTCGACGCCGCGGTCGGGTGGGACATCAAGCGGGTGCAGGGTGCCGGGACGATGGCCGGCGGCCTCTACACCACGGTGCTGCAGGGCACCGGCACGGTCGCGCTGCACGCGGTCGGCCAGCCGGTCATCCTCGACTGCAGCAGCCAGCCGACGTACGTCGACGTGCAGGCGGCGGTCGCCTGGTCGGCCAACCTGGTGCCGCAGGTCGTCTCGAGCATGAACATGCGCTCGATGCTGCACGGCGGCACGGGAGAGGCGTTCCAGTACGCCTTCCACGGCCAGGGTTTCGTCGTGGTCCAGCCCAGCGAGGGGGCCCAGGCGCCCGGTGGGCAGCAGCAGGGGAACGGCGGGCTGCTCGGCGGCCTGTTCGACTGAGACGCCGCCATGTCCGACCACACACCCGTGCCCGACCCGGAGCTGCTGGCCGCGCTGCGCACCGACCTCGAGGCCGCCGGCTTCACCGTCGACGGTGTCGCCGCGGCCCTCGGACCGCTGGCCGGCGCCGCGCTGGACCGTGAGCAGGTGCTCCCGGCCGACCTCGCCACCCGCGACACGGACGAGCCGGTCGCCGTCCTCGTCCGGCTGTTCGCGCTCGGCCGCAGCGTGACGCCCGCCCGCCTCGGGGCGGCTCTTCCGATGGTCGGGGTCGACGGCCTCGAGCGCCTCGGCCTCGTCGCGGTGGAGGACGGCCGGGTGCGCGCGGCGTGCGACCTGCGTCCCTATGCCGACGAGCAGCACGGGTGGTGGCTCGCCTCCGACCTCACCGAGGCGGCCACCAACGAGCCGCTCCCGCCGGACCACGTCCTCGGGATCGGCGGCGCGTCGACGACGCTCGCGTCGTGGACCCCTCGGCCGCCGGTCGGCACCGCGCTCGACCTCGGCACCGGCTGCGGCGTGCAGTCGGTCCACCTGGCCTCCCACGCCCGCTCGGTGACGGCCACGGACCTGTCCTCGCGGGCGCTGGCGTTCGCCCGGTTCAACGCCGCGCTCAACGGCTCGACGTGGGAGCTGCTGCAGGGGAGCCTGCTCGAACCCGTCGCCGGGCGGCGCTTCGACCTCGTCGTCAGCAACCCTCCGTTCGTCATCACCCCGCGCGTCGAGCAGGTGCCGCTGTACGAGTACCGCGACGGCGGAGCGGCCGGCGACGCGTTCGTGCAGGGACTGGTGCGGTCCCTGCCCTCCGTCCTGGAGCCAGGGGGCATCGCCCAGCTGCTCGCCAACTGGGAGATCGGGGCCTCGGCCCCGACCTGGCGCGAGCGGGTGGGACAGTGGCTGGACGGCACCGGGCTGGACGCGTGGGTGATCCAGCGCGACGAGCAGGACCCCGCCCAGTACGCCGAGACCTGGGCCCGCGACGGAGGGCACCTGCCCGGGACCGACGCGTTCGACGCCATGTACACCGCGTGGCTGACCGACTTCGCCGCGCGCGGTGTGGTCTCCATCGGCTTCGGCGTGGTCACCCTGCAGCGGCCGGCGACGGACCGGGCACCGTGGCGGGACCTGGTCGAGGTGACCGGGCCGGTGGCCTCCCCGATGGGGCCCGCCGTCCTGGCCGGGGTCCGGGCCCGCACCTGGCTGGCCGAGCACGACGACGAGGAGGTGCTCGCCACGGCCTGGCGCTGCGCCGAGGACGTCACCGAGGAGCGGCACGGCCGGCCGGGCGCGGCCGACCCCAGCGTGATCCTGCTGCGCCAGGGAGGCGGGCTGCGGCGCGCCGTGCGGCTGGACACCGCCATGGCGGGGCTGGTCAGCGTCTGCGACGGCGAGCTGGCCGCCGGCCAGGCGCTCGCGGCGATCGCTGAGCTGACCGGTCAGGACGCCGCCGCGGTGCGCGAGCAGGCGCTGCCGGTGATCCGCGAGCTGGTGGCCGACGGGCTGCTCGTGCGCTGACGGCCTCGGTGGGTCAGCCGATCTGCCAGGAGCGCTTGGACAGGCCGTACCAGAAACCGTCGATGACGCTGGTTGCCTCCGGCCGGGTGTCAACGCCCCAGGCGGCGCCGAGGGCGACGAACAGCGGCGCGAAGTGCTCGGTGCGGGGATGGGCCTCGTGGGCGGCCGGCGCGCGGTGCAGGAAGTCCAGCACCGCGTCGACGTCCCCGGCCTGCATCACCTCGCGGGCCCAGGCGTCGAACTCCGCCGACGGCGTGGGCGCCGGCGCGTCCGCCGGGGCGCTCGGGTCGAACCAGCGCAGGTTGTGCGTCGTGAAGCCGGAGCCGACGATCAGCGTGCCCTGGTCGCGCAGCGGCGCCAGCGTGCGGCCGATCTCGAACAGCCGCTGCGGGTCGAGGGTCGGCATGGACATCTGCAGGACCGGGACGTCGGCCTCGGGGAACATCTCCACCAGCGGCACGTAGGCGCCGTGGTCCAGGCCCCGCTGCTGGTCCTGGTGGACCGGCAGGCCGGGGCGGCGCACCAGCGCAGCCACGTCGGCGGCCAGCCGCGGCGCCCCCGGGGCGTCGTACGTCACGTCGTAGTAGCGCTGGGGAAAGCCCCAGAAGTCATAGACGAGGGGGACCGGCGTCGTGGCCGAGAGGGCGAGCGGGGCCTCCTCCCAGTGCGCGGAGACCATGAGGATGTTCTGCGGGCGCGGCAGGTCGGCGGACCACGCCGCCAGCTGCCCGGTCCACGTGCGGTCGTCGGCCAGCGGCGGGGCGCCGTGGCTGAGGTAGAGGACCGGCTGGCGCGTCGGGGCGGTCGTCGTGGTCATGGCACGAGTGTACGCGATGGTTCGTTGAATCTTCAACCAATCCAGCGCGGTGAACATGTGCGGTGGCGCACCCGTGCCCGGATCCATGGCCCGAGGCGTTACCGTCTAGGCGTCCGCCCTGTCCGAGCAGCGACGAATCCGCTGCACGGGGTGAGAAGGAAGAGCAGGTTCGCGCGTGGCAACAGCAGCAAACGGTCGCACCCTGGTGATCGTCGAGTCGCCGGCCAAGGCCAAGACGATCGCCGGCTACCTCGGCAAGGACTACGACGTCGAGGCGTCGGTCGGGCACATCCGGGACCTGCCCAACCCCAGCGAGCTGCCGGTGGACATGAAGAAGGGCCCGTACGGCAAGTTCGCCGTCGACGTCGACCACGGGTTCGAGGCCTACTACGTCGTCGACCCCGACAAGCGCAAGAAGGTGGCAGAGCTCAAGCGGCTGCTCAAGGACGCCGACCAGCTCCTGCTCGCCACCGATGAGGACCGCGAGGGCGAGGCCATCGCGTGGCACCTGCTCGAGGTCCTCAAGCCCAA
This sequence comes from uncultured Actinomycetota bacterium, assembly GCA_963696105.1. GTDB lineage: Bacteria > Actinomycetota > Actinomycetes > Actinomycetales > Dermatophilaceae > CAVRTM01. The sequence continues at coordinate 682,502 of CAVOIP010000005.1, read as the reverse complement.
GGTGCCGGTGCGGCGGATGGTCTTCCACGAGATCACCAAGGAGGCGATCCAGCGCGCGACCAACGAGACGCGCGAGCTGGACACCCGGCTCGTGGACGCCCAGGAGACCCGGCGCATCCTGGACCGGCTCTACGGCTACGAGGTCTCACCCGTCCTGTGGCGCAAGGTCCGTCAGGGCCTCTCGGCCGGTCGCGTGCAGTCCGTGGCCACCCGCATGGTGGTCGAGCGAGAGCGGCTCCGGATGGCGTTCCGCCGGGCGTCGTACTGGGACGTCGAGGGTGACTTCGCACCGCAGAGCCCGAACGGCGAGGCGGCGCAGGCGTTCACGGCACGGCTCAGCTCGGTCGAAGGTCGCCGCGTCGCCACCGGCCGCGACTTCGCCGACGACGGCACGCTGCGCACCGCGGGGGTGGCCCACCTCGACGAGGCGGCGGCGACCCTGGTGGCCGAGGGCGTCCGCACCGCCGACGTCACGGTGACCGACGTCGCCGAGAAGCCTTACACCCGTAGGCCGTCCGCGCCGTTCACGACCTCGACGCTGCAGCAGGAGGCCAGCCGCAAGCTGCGCCTGTCCAGCAAGAACGCCATGCGCGTCGCCCAGCGTCTGTACGAGAACGGTTACATCACCTACATGCGTACGGACAGCACGACGCTGTCCGAGGCGGCGCTGTCCGCCGCGCGTGGCCAGGCCCGTGACCTGTACGGCGCGGAGTACGTTCCGGACTCGCCGCGGCGCTACGAGAAGAAGGTCAAGAACGCCCAGGAGGCGCACGAGGCGATCCGCCCCGCCGGCGACCGGTTCCGCACCCCTGCCCAGGTCGCCGGTGAGCTGCGCGGCGAGGAGTTCGCGCTCTACGAGCTGATCTGGAAGCGCACCGTCGCCTCCCAGATGGCCGACGCCCGCGGCTCCACGGCCACCGTGCGGCTCGGCGCGACGCTGCCGGACGGACGCGCCGTCGAGTTCTCCGCCAGCGGCACCGTCATCACCTTCCGGGGGTTCCTCGCGGCCTACGAGGAGGGCCGCGACGACGACGCCACCGCCCGTGCGCTGGCGGCGGACGAGGAGCGGCGACTGCCCCAGCTGTCGGTCGGCGCCTCCCTCGACGTGCTGCGGGCCGAGGCCGACGGGCACGAGACGAGCCCGCCCGCGCGCTACACGGAGGCCACGCTCGTCAAGGCCATGGAGGAGAAGGGCATCGGCCGCCCGTCGACCTACGCAGCGACAGTCGGCACGATCCAGGACCGTGGCTACGTGCACAACCGCGGCTCGGCCCTCATCCCGACCTGGCTGGCGTTCGCCGTGACCCGGCTGCTCGAGGAGCACTTCCCCCGGCTGGTCGACTACGACTTCACCGCATCGATGGAGGAGGACCTCGACCGCATCGCCAACGGTGACGAGGCCCGGGTCGAGTGGCTGAAGCGGTTCTACTTCGGCCACGAGGCCCAGAGCGGCGAGGGGCTGCGCGACCTGGTCGCCGACCTCGGCGAGATCGACGCCCGAGAGATCTCCACCATCCCGATCGGCGACAACATCGTCGTGCGCGTCGGTCGCTACGGGCCGTACGTCGAGGAGACGGTGCCCGCCGGCGTCGACCCCGAGACCGGTGAGGTGACCGACGGCACGAGCGGTGACCCCCGCCGGGCGACCATCAACGACGACATCGCCCCGGACGAGATGACCCCGCAGAAGGCGCGCGAGCTGCTCGAGGCCGCCGCCGACGACGGCCGCGTGCTCGGCCAGGAGCCGGAGACCGGTCGCGACATCGTGGCCAAGGCCGGGCGCTACGGGCCCTACGTCACCGAGGTGCTCCCCGAGGAGGTGGCGGGCCTCAAGGGCAAGGCGAAGGTCAAGCCCCGCACCGCGTCCCTGTTCAAGGACATGGACCTGGCCTCGCTCGACCTGGACACGGCGCTGCGGCTGCTGAGCCTGCCCCGCGTGGTCGGTCAGGACCCCGAGTCCGGGGACGAGATCACCGCCCAGAACGGCCGCTACGGGCCCTACCTGAAGAAGGGCACCGACTCCCGGTCGCTGCAGAGCGAGGACCAGCTGTTCACGGTCACCCTGGAGGAGGCGCTGGCGATCTACGCCCAGCCCAAGCAGCGTGGGCGCGCCGCGACGGCGCCGCTGAAGGAGCTCGGCGACGACCCCGTGTCGGGCAAGCCGATGGTGGTCAAGGACGGCCGGTTCGGGCCCTACGTCACCGACGGCGAGACCAACGCGACCCTGCGCAAGGACGACGAGCCGGAGTCGATCACCCCCGAGCGCGGCGCCGAGCTGCTGGCCGAGAAGCGGGCCCGCGGCCCGGTCACCCGCAAGCGGGCGACCAAGAAGACGACCGCCAAGAAGGCCACCGCCAAGAAGACGACGGCCAAGAAGACGACCGCGAAGAAGGCGACGGCCAAGAAGTCGGGCTGACCCCCGCTTTCCCTGGTCCGGCGCGTGCCCCCCGGTGGGGCACGCGCCGTACGTCGTCGGCGGCCGCAGGCGCGCGCAGCCCCGGGCGTTGACCCTCCCGCGGTGTCAGGGCCCATAGTCGTGCCATGACCGCAACGACGAGGGCATCGGCCCCGGCGGGGACGCTGACCGTGGGCCGGCTGGCCCGCCGCCTGGGCCTGACGGTGCGAACGCTGCACCACTACGACGAGATCGGGCTGCTCGTGCCCAGCCGGCGTTCGAGTGCGGGCTACCGCCTCTACACCGAGGACGACGTCACGCGCCTGCAGCATGTGGTGGTCTACCGCCGGCTCGGGTTCGCCCTGGAGGAGATCGCCCTCCTGCTCGACGACCCGGCTGCGGACGTCGCGGAGCACCTTCGTCGTCAACGCGCCGCGGTCACGTCCCGGCTGGAGGAGATGCGCGATCTCGTCACGGCCATCGACCGAGCACTGGAGCAGCAGATGAGTGGGGCACGGCTGACGAGGCGGGAGCAGCGCGAGCTGTTCGGCGAGGGCTTCTCCGACGACTACGCGCAGGAGGCCGAGCGGCGGTGGGGCGACAGCGATGCCTGGGCCCAGTCGACGGCCCGGACCGCGCAGTACAGCAAGGAGGACTGGCTGCGCGTCAAGGCCGAGGGGGAGGCGACCATGGTGGCGTTCGCGGCCGCCCTGCGCGCAGGAGTGCCGCCCGGCAGCGAGGTCGCGATGGACCTGGCGGAGGAGGCCCGGGCCCAGATCGTGCGCTGGTTCTACGACTGCTCCCACGAGATCCACCGCGGGCTCGCGCAGCTCTACCTCGACGACCCGCGGTTCCGTCGCGGCTACGAGGAGCGGGCGCCGGGGCTGGCGCGCTACGTCCATGACGCGATCGTGGCCAACTGCGCCCGGCACGGCGTCGGCGCGCCCGACTGACCCGCCCGCGGCTGCCGGGCCGAGGCCGGCGGGGCCGAGGCGGTGGGGGCCCGGGGCGGCGCTTCTCGGTCGCCTCGTCGCGCACGTGCGCTGTGCCCGGGACCGCCTCAGCGAGGTCGCCGGCGTCGTCGTTCTCGACGGCGCGCAGGTCGACCCGACGAGGCTCGTGGCGCTGGTGGGTGGCACGGGAGCGGACGGCAACGCCGTCGAGCGGGACCTGCTCGAGGCGGGCATGCCCCCGGAGATGGCCGACCGGGACTGTCTACGCCGCGGACCCGGCGCTGAGGACCCTGACGGTCGTCGCGCGCTGAACCCGGTCTCGGCTTGTAAACATTGCATTTCGGCCTATCGCGGGATCCTGTATACAAGGTACGCTCGCGCCAACCAGTACCCCCCGATGGGAGATCTCCATGACATTCCGGGCAATTCGAGGCTCGCGACCGGGCACGACGCGACGTGGCCTGACTGTGGGGGCGGTCGCCGCCGTCGGGTTCCTCGCGGCCGGCTGCTCCGCGGTCACCCCGGCGCAGAACGGCAGCGGCGCGGGCGCCGGGGGATCGGCCTCGGCCAGCGGGTCGGCGGACGCCGACTCGTTCGGCACGCCGGCCTCGGCCGACCAGGTCAAGAACGGCGGCACGCTGGTCATGGCGCTCTCGGCCGAGCCGGACCAGCTCGACCCGACGCTGTCGCGCAGCCTCTACTCGCGCTACGTCTTCAACGCCATGTGCGAGAAGCTGTACGACGTCGACCAGTCGGCCCGGGTCGTGCCGCAGCTGGCCACGGGCCTGCCCAAGATCTCCGACGGTGGCAGGACCGTCACCATCCCGGTGCGCGAGGGCGTGAAGTTCGCCGACGGCACGCCGTTCGACGCGGCGGCGGTCAAGGCGACGTTCGAGCGCAACCTCACGCTCGACGGCTCCGGCCGCAAGAGCGAGCTGGGGCCCATCACGAGCGTCGAGGCGCCGGACGCGAAGACCGTCGTGGTCAAGCTCAAGACGCCGTTCGCCCCGCTGACCGCCGCGCTCGCCGACCGGGCCGGGATGATCCTCAGCCCCAAGGCGACCAAGGCGCTGGGGAAGAACTTCGCCACCGCCCCGGTGTGCGTCGGGCCGTTCAAGCTGGCCAAGCGGGTGCCGCAGAACTCGATCGAGCTGGTCAAGGACCCGAACTACTACGACGCCGCCAAGGTGCACCTGGACAAGATCACCTACCGGATCATCACCGACGCCACCATCCGCTCGGCCAACCTCCGCTCGGGTGACGTCCAGGTGGCCGACTCCCTGTCGGCGCAGGACGTGCCGGCGCTGAAGAAGGAGTCGTCGCTGACCGTCCTGCAGTCCAAGTCCCTCGGCTACCAGGGCGTCACCTTCAACGTCGGCAACACCAACGGCGTCGGCACGCCGGCGGGCACGATCAACCGCCCGGAGGCCAAGGACCCGAGGATCCGTCAGGCGTTCGAGTACGCCGTCGACCGGGCCGGCCTGGTCAAGGTCATCTTCAACGACCTCAACACCGTGGCCTGCTCACCGATCGCGCCGCAGAGCGAGTTCAGCACCCCCGAGGTGCAGAAGTGCACCGCACACGACCCGGCCAAGGCCAAGCAGCTGCTCAGCGAGGCCGGGGTCAAGACGCCGTTCCCGATCACCATGATCACCTCCAACAACCCCGACAGCCTGCGCCTGGCCCAGGCACTGCAGTCGATGGTCAAGGACGGCGGCTTCGACCTGAAGATCAAGCCGGTGGAGTACGCCGCCCTGCTGGACCAGCAGGACCGGGGCGACTTCTCGCTGCTGCAGCTGGGCTGGTCCGGCCGGGTCGACCCCGACGCCAACATCACCAACTTCGTGGGCACCGGCGGCAGCCAGAACGTCGCCGGCTACAACGACAAGGCGATGGACGCGCTGTTGACCAAGGCCCGCGAGTCCCAGGACCTCGCCCAGCGCAAGCAGCTCTACGCGCAGGCCGTGGACAAGCTGCACCAGGACGACCCGCTGATCTACCTGTACCGCCAGCGCAACCTGACAGGTGTGTCCAACACGGTCAAGGGCGTCCAGGTCTTCCCGGACGGCGTGATCCGGGTTGCCTTCGCCGGCTTCGGGAAGTAACCAGACGTGGGGCGATACCTGTTCAACCGTGCCTGGCAGTCGGCCCTCACGCTGCTGCTGGCGACGATCGTGGTGTTCCTCGGTGTGCGCGCCCTCCCCGGCGACCCGGCCCTGGCCCTCGCCGGGGAGGACCGCACGCCGGAGACGCTCAGGGCGATCCGACAGCAGTACGGCCTGGACCAGTCGCTGCCCGTGCAGTTCTGGCGGTTCGTCAGCCACGCGCTGCACGGTGACCTGGGCATCTCGATCCGCACCGGGGCCACCGTCACCTCGATGCTGCGCACCGCGCTGCCGGTGACGATCGAGCTCTCGCTCCTGGCGATCGCGTTCGCCACCCTGCTCGGCGTGGGCGCCGGCATCGTCGCCGCGGTGCGGCGCGGGCGCCCCGCCGAGTGGGTGGCCAACGCCCTGGCGCTGCTCGGGCTCTCGGTGCCGAGCTTCTGGCTCGGGCTCATCGCGATCCTCTACCTCGCGGTGGCGACCGGCATCTTCCCCGCGTCGGGGTTCGTGCCGCTCCTGCAGGACCCGGTGGAGAACCTGCGCCACATCATCCTGCCGGCGGTCATCCTCGGCACCGGCCTGGCCGCCGTGATCATGCGGCAGACGCGCTCGTCGATGCTGGAGTCGCTCTCGACCGACTACGTCCGCACGGCCCGCGCCAAGGGCCTGCGCAGCGGCGTGGTGGTCAGGCGGCACGCCCTGCGCAACAGCCTGATCGTCGTCGTCACGATCGTCGGCCTGCAGCTCGGCGGCCTCATCTCCGGCGCCGTGGTGACCGAGCAGATCTTCGGGCTGCCCGGCTTCGGGAAGATGACGGTCGACGCGGTGTTCCAGCGTGACTACCCGGTGATCCAGGGGGTCGTGCTGATCACGGCCACGGCCTACATCGTCATCAACTTCCTGGTCGACCTTCTCTACTCGCTGATCGACCCACGGATCCGCGTGGGAGGGGAGGCAGCATGACCGCGACCCAGCCGCCCCGGCCCCGGCCACCGTCCCGGCGCCCCGCGAGGCGGGGCGGCAGTCCCGCGTCATCCGGCGGCTTCGCCGGAACCCGTTGGCAGTGCTCAGCTTCGCGGTCCTGATGATCGCTACGCTCGTGGCGGTCTTCGCGCCCTGGCTGGCGCCGTACGCCCCGGAGCAGACCGACTTCGCCAACACGTTCGCACCGCCTGGTACGCCGGGACACCTGCTCGGCACGGACGACCTCGGCCGTGACGTGCTGTCCCGCATCATCCTCGGCCTGCGGGCGTCGCTGGAGGTCGGCCTCCTGGCCGTGGCCACGGCGCTGCTGATCGGCGTACCGCTCGGCCTGGCGGCGGGCTACTTCCGCAAGGCGGACGCGCTGATCTCGCGGGTCACCGACCTGCTGCTGGCGTTCCCGTTCCTCATCCTGGCGGTCGGCCTCGCGGCCATCCGTGGTGCAAGCCTCGGTAACGCCGCGATGGCCATCGGCATCGCGCAGATCCCCGGTGTCATCCGGGTGGTGCGCTCGGACACGCTGCGGCTGAAGTCGCTCGACTTCGTCTCTGCCGCGGTCGTCGACGGTGCGGGCGACCTGTGGGTGCTGGCCCGGCACGTGCTGCCCAACGCCTCGTCGGTGATCCTCGTGCAGGCCACCGTGGCGATCCCGGCAGCCATCCTCGGTGAGGCGGTCCTGTCCTTCCTCGGGCTCGGCATCCAGCCGCCCGCCCCCAGCCTCGGCACCATGCTCGCCACGGCGCAGCAGTTCGCGGCGCGCGCGCCGTGGGCGGCGATCCTGCCGGGACTCGCGATCATGCTGATTGCCTTGGCGTTCAACGTGTTCGGCGACAGCCTGCGCGACGCACTCGACCCGAAGGCGAGCCGACAGTGACCACGGCGACCACGGCACAGCTGCAGGACACCGACCCCGAAGGTCGGCCGGTGCTCGACGTCCGCGGCCTGACGGTCTCCTTCGCGACGGAGACCGGCACCGTCTCGGCGGTCGACAAGGTCGACCTGAGCCTCGCGCCCGGCGAGATCGTCGGCATCGTCGGCGAGTCCGGGTGCGGCAAGAGCGTGACGGCGATGAGCCTGGCCGGGCTCCTGCCGCGCAGCGCACGCGTCGGCGGCTCGGCCCGGCTCGAGGGCACCGAGCTCATCGGCGCCAAGGACGCGACGCTGCGGGCCGCCCGCGGCAAGGACATCGCCTACATCTTCCAGGAGCCGATGAGCTCGCTGAACCCCGTCCTCACCGTGGGCCGGCAGATCGGCGAGGTGCTCCAGGTCCACGAGGGCCTGGGCCGCAGGCAGGCCAAGGAGCGGGCCGTGGAGCTGCTCAAGCTCGTCGGGATCCCCTCCGCCGAGCAGCGGGTCGGCAACTACCCCCACCAGCTGTCCGGCGGCATGCGGCAGCGCGTCATGATCGCCATGGCGGTGGCATGCCAGCCGAAGGTGCTGGTCGCCGACGAGCCGACCACCGCGCTGGATGTCACCGTCCAGGCGGGCATCCTCAACGTGCTGCGCGACCTGCGGGACCGGCTCGGCACGAGCATCCTCGTCATCACCCACGACCTCGGCGTCATCGCCGACGTCGCCGACCGGGTGGTGGTGATGTACGCCGGGCGCGTGGTCGAGCGGGCCGGGGTCGACGAGCTGTTCGCCCGTCCCCAGCACCACTACACCGCTGGGCTGCTGTCGGCCTCGCCGGCGCCCGGTCGTCACGCGGGGACGGACCGGCTGCAGGAGATCCCCGGCCTGGTACCGGTCCTCACCTCACAGCCGGACGCGTGCACGTTCGCCGAGCGCTGCCCCGCCGCCGACACGCAGTGCCTCTCGGTGGCGCCCCCGCTGACCTCGGGCCCGCTGCCGCTCGGCATGCCGGAGGTCGGGGAGCGCGCCGGCATCCCGCCCACGGACCACCTCGCGGCCTGCTGGCACCCGGTCGGGGCGCCGGGCACCGTGGTGGACCGGTCCGCCGCTGACGACGACGTGCAGGAGATCATCAGATGAGTGCCAACAGCCGGCAGGCGCGGACCGGGGGCGACGCGGACGACGTCGTTCTCGAGCTGGAGGACCTGGTCATGCACTTCGGTGCCGTCCGCGCGGTCGACGGGGTGTCGCTGCAGCTGCACCGGGGGCAGGTCATGGCCCTGGTCGGCGAGAGCGGCTCGGGCAAGTCCACGGTCGGGCGGTGCATCGTGCGCCTGCTCGAGCCGACGGGCGGCACGGTCCGGCTCAACGGCGCCGACGTCACCCACCTGTCCCGTCGCCAGATGCGCCAGCACAGCCGGGACGTGTCCATCGTCTTCCAGGACCCGGCCGGCTCCCTCGACCCGCGGATGCTGGTGGGCGACGTGGTGGCCGAACCGCTGCGGCTGCAGCCCGGCCGGCTGTCGCGCCGCGACCTCCAGGCCAAGGTGGCCGAGGAGCTCGGCCGCGTGGGCCTGCGGGCCGAGGTCGCGCGCCGCTACCCGCACGAGCTCTCCGGCGGCCAGCGCCAGCGCGTCAGCATCGCGCGGGCGCTGGTGTCCTCACCCTCGCTGCTGGTGGCGGACGAGCCGACCAGTGCCCTCGACGTGTCGGTGCAGGCGTCGGTGCTGAACCTGCTCGCCGACCTGCAGCGGGACATGGGCTTCGCCTGCCTGTTCATCACCCACGACCTGTCTGCCGTGGAGTACCTCGCCGACGACATCGCCGTGATGTACCTCGGTCAGCTCTGTCGAGCAGGGCTCTCGTGAAAGGATGTTCGCGCGACCGGCGCACCCCTACACGCAGGCGCTGCTGGCTGCTGCCCCGATCGCCGACCCGCCGCGGCAGCGTGCCCGCCAGGCCGTCCTGCTCGGCGACGACCTGCCGTCGGCCCTCGACCCGCCGTCGGGGTGCCGGTTCCACACCCGCTGCCCGCTGGCCTTCGACCGATGCGTCACCGAGGTCCCCGTGCTGCGGCACATCGGCGACGGCGCCGCCTCGTGCCACCTGGTGTCGCCCGACGGCACCGGACCGGACGTCCGCACCACCGACAACGCTGGGAGCACCGCATGACCTTCACGACCCGACCGACGCTGCAGGGCACCTTCGGGATGGTGTCCTCGACGCACTGGATCGCGTCGCAGTCGGCCATGCGCATGCTGGAGCTGGGCGGCAACGCGTTCGACGCGGCGGTGACCGCCGGCTTCGTCCTGCACGTCGTCGAGCCGCACCTCAACGGCCCCGGCGGCGAGGTGCCGGCCGTCATCGCCACCGCGAAGGACCCGGCGCCCCGCGTGCTGGCCGGCCAGGGGCCGGCGCCGGCGGGTGCCACCATCGAGCACTTCACCTCGCTCGGCATCGACCTCGTGCCCGGCTCCGGGCCGCTGGCTGCCTGCGTCCCCGGTGCCGTCGACGCCTGGCTGCTGATGCTGCGCGACCACGGCACCTGCACCCTGGAGCAGGTGCTCGAGCCGGCGATCGGCTACGCCGCCGGCGGGCACCCGCTGCTCGAGCGGGTCAGCGCGACGGTCGCGGGCGTGCAGGAGCTGTTCGAGCAGGACTGGGTCACCTCGGCCGAGGTGTGGCTCCGGGACGGCGGGGCGCCCCGGCCCGGGAGCCTGTTCACCAACCCGGCGTACGCCCGGACCTTGCAACGCCTGGTCGACGAGGGCCGGGCCGCCGGTGCCGACCGTGTCGCGCAGATCGAAGCGGCGCGGCGCGCCTGGAGCCAGGGCTTCGTGGCCGATGCGGTCGACGCGTTCTCGCGGCGCCCGTTCCGCGACTCCAGCGGCGAGGCCCACGCCGGCCTGGTCACCGGCGAGGACATGGCGGCCTACTCCGCGGCGCTGGGAGGAGCCGGCCACCTATGACTGGCAGGGCTTCTCGGTCGCCAAGACCCAGGCGTGGGGCCAGGGCCCGGCGCTGCTGCAGACGCCTGGCCGTGCTCGACGCCCTGGACGACCCGTCGGTGCTGGACCCCTCGACGGCACACGGCATCCACGGCATCGCCGAGGTGCTCAAGCTCGTCGTACGCCGACCGTGAGGCCTGGTACGGCGACGGGGCCGACACCCCGCTGAAGACGCTGCTCTCCCCGGCGTACGCCGCGGAGCGGGCCGCGCTGGTGGGGGAGCGTGCCTCCCGGGAGGCTGCGTCCGGGGCGTCCGGACGGGCGCGAGCCGCGGCTCCCGGCGTACGTGCTGGACCAGGCGCGCCGGGCGGCGGCGCCCGCCGGACCCGACGACGGGGGAGCCGACGGTGGCACCGGACGGCGTGACGCGGGGCGACACGTGCCACGTCGACGTCGTCGACCGCTGGGGCAACATGGTCTCGGCCACCCCGAGCGGCGGCTGGCTGCAGAGCTCGCCCGACGATCCCGGAGCTGGGCTTCTGCCTGGGCAGCCGGATGCAGATGTTCTGGCTCGAGGAGGGGCTGGCGTCCTCGCTGGCCCCCGGGCGTCGGCCGCGGACGACCCTCACCCCGACGCTCGTGCACCGCGACGGCGAGCCGGTGCTCGCCTGCGGGTCCCCTGGCGGCGACCAGCAGGACCAGTGGCAGCTGCTGTTCCTGCTGCGGCACCTGGTCGGTGGCCAGTCCCTGCAGGAGGCGATCGACGCCCCGATGTGGCACACGCACCAGCTTCCCGGGCTCGTTCTACCCGCGCGACATCGAGCCGGCCGTGCTCGTGGTCGAGGACCGGGTCGGGGACGACGTCGTCCAGGAGCTCGACGGGCGCGGGCCACGACGTGCGGCTGTCCGGGGCCTGGACGCTCGGCCGGATGTGCGCGGTCAGCCGCGACCCGGAGACCGGGATGCTCGCCGCCGGGGCGAACCCGCGCGGGATGCAGGGCTATGCCACCGGGCGCTGACCGCGACCGTCCGTGCCCCGCGGTGCCGTCAGTGCCCGCCGTGTTCGCGAGGTCGGCTGTGCCCGGCGGCGTCCGCGGGCGCGCCGGCCTCCGCGGGCGCACCGGCGGTGCGGTCCTCGGGCTGGTCCTCGACCCGGTCCAGCGCGGCGACGCCCGCAGCGTGCACGTGGGCGCCGGCCGCGGCCTCGGCCGCGTCGGCGTCGCCGGCCTCGATGGCGTCGACCAGGCGGATGTGCTCGACCCAGGAGTGCGGCGCCCGGTGCGCGGCACCGATGCGGAACACCCAGTGCACGTGCAGGTAGAGCGCGCTGGAGATCGCCGACAGCCACCGGTTGCCGCTGATCGCGATGACGCGCAGGTGCAGCTCACTGTTCAGCTCAGCGACCCGGGAGAAGTCGACCCGCTCGGTGGCCTCCCGGGCCGCCTCCAGCAGGGCGCGCAGGTCGGCTACGTCGGCGGGCGTGGCCCGTTCGGCGGCCAGCCGGGCGGCCAGCGTCTCCAGCCGCTCACGGACGGCGAACATGTCGGCGATCGTGGACTCGTCGGGGGTGGCCACGAAGGCCCCGCGACGGGGCACCATCTCCACGAAGCCCTCGGTGGCCACGATGCGCAACGCCTCGCGGACGGGGTTGCGCGACACCCCGAAGTCCGCCGCCAGCCGGTCCTCGGTCAGGCGCTCGCCCGGCGGGTAGTCGCCGTTGACGATGCGCTGCCTCAGCTCGCTCAGGACCTGGTCGCGCAGTCCCAGGTGCTGGGCCCCGATCGTCCCCTGCCCGTTGGTGCTGGCCATGGCGTCCCTCCTCCGGTCACGGACTCCACGCCGGCGAGCCCACACGAATCGTATACGAAAGACAATCCATGGTGACCTCTCTTGCTGCGACCGCTGTCCAGGCGGCCGCCTCCATCCCCGCCGTCCCCGTCGGGTCCTGGCTGCTGGCCATCAGCCCCGTGGTGCTGCTGCTCGCGCTGGTCCTCTGGGGGCGGTTCTCGACCATCACCAACGCGGCGGTCACGGTCGCCTACTCCGTCGCGGTCGGCCTGGCCGCCTTCGGGGCGGACCCGCTGACCGTGGGGGTCGGGCTCGGCAAGGGCGCCTGGGTGGGGCTGTGGATCCTCTACGTGATCTGGCCGGCGCTGCTCATGCACCACTTCGCCTCGAACGTCGGGATGACCGCGCTCGGCCGGGTGCTGTCCACCGTCCTGCCGCGGCGCAGCGAGAACGTGCTGCTGCTGGCGTGGATCCTGCCCTCGTTCATCCAGGGCGTGTCCGGCTTCGGCACGCCGATCGCCGTGGCCGCCCCGCTGCTGTTCGCCCTGGGCGTCGGCGCCGCCCGCAGCGTCGCGCTGCCCCTGATCGGCTACCACTGGGCGGTCGGTTTCGGCTCGATGGGCTCCTCGTTCTACATGGGCGCGCTGACCGCGCACCTCGGTGCGGTGGGGACGGCCGAGTACGCCGGGTCGGCGTCACTCGCGCTGGGGGTCAACTGCGTGCTCTCCGGGGTGCTCGTGGCCCTGATGGACGGGGGGTGGCGCGGGCTGCGCGAGGGCTGGCGGTTGATCGCGGTCGCCGGCCCGGTGATGGCGGTGGTGCAGGCGCTGGTGGCGCGGGCCGAGCCCGGGATCGGCGCCCTGTGCGCGGGCGGCGCCGGGGTGGTCGTGGTCCTGCTGCTGCGGGTGCTGCACGGCCGGCGCGGCGAGGCACGTCGTACCGCCGGAGTGGAGCGGTCCACGCGGGAGGAGGTCACCGTGCCGGCGGACGCGGCGCGGGCCGCCGCTGGCGCCACCGCCCTCGCGGGCCCGTCCTCCCGCGGGGACCTGTCCTCGGACGACCGCGGCGGCGCCGGGCCCGACCTCGACGGGCGCTCGGCCGGGGAGCTGCGCGCGGCACGCGCGGCGGCGGTGCCGTACGGGCTGCTGGCCCTGGTCGCGCTCGCGGTCTTCCTGCCGCCCGCCACGCGCGAGTGGGCCAAGGGGCACCTGCTGGTGGGGCCCTCCTTCCCGGCGACCGGCACCTCCCAGGGGATGGCCACCCCGGCGGTCCACGGCTACAACCCGATCGCGCTCGCCGGGCACCCCGGCACGTTCCTGCTGCTGGCCTGCCTCGGCAGCGTCGTGGTGTGGCGCCTGACGGGCGTGTGGAAGCGGGGCGCGTGGGCCACGGTGTGGCGCGGCGCGGTGCGCCAGTCGTGGAAGTCCTCCCCGTCCGTGGTGCTGCTCGCCTCCGTCGCCGGGGTGCTGGTGGACACCGGCATGGTGCGGACCGTGGCCCGCGGTGCGGCGGCGGCGACCGGGCACGCCTACCCGGCGATGGCGCCGCTGGTGGGGGCGCTCGGGTCGTTCATCACCGGCTCGACCACCAGCTCCAACGCGCTCTTCTCGGCGTTGCAGCGTGAGGTGGCCCAGCTGATCGGTGACCGGCCGGCGGACCTGCTGGCGGGCCAGCTCGCCGGCGGCAACATCGGCAACTCGCTGGCGCCGGTGGTGATCCTGCTCGGGCTGAGCGCGGTGGGCTCGGTGCGCTCGGCCGGACAGGTGCTGCGGATGACCCTGCTGCCGGCGGCGGTGCTGCTGCTCTCGGTCGTCGCCACGACGATGACGCTGGTCGCGATCCACTGACGCGGGGCGCCCGCCGACGGTGGGAGGGGGCCGTCGGCGGGCTGCCCTAGGGTTGGCCGCGTGACCCGCTCCGACTCGACCCTCCCGCGCCACGCCGGGCCGGAGCAGACCGCCGGCGTCGCGCACGACGGGCTGTTCCTCGCCTTCGAGGGCGGTGACGGCGCGGGCAAGTCCACCCAGCTGCGCCTGCTGCGCGACTGGCTCGAGGGGCGGGGTCGCACGGTGGTGGTCACCCGCGAGCCGGGCGGCACGCCGTTCGGGCGGCACGTGCGCGACCTGGTCCTGCACGGCGACCACGTCGCGCCCCGGGCCGAAGCGCTGCTGTTCGCCGCCGACCGCGCCCACCACGTCGAGACGCTGGTGCGCCCCGCGCTCGAGCGCGGCGACGTCGTGCTGACCGACCGCTACCTGGACTCCTCGGTGGCCTACCAGGGCGCCGGGCGGGACCTCGGCGCCGACGAGGTCCGGGCCCTGTCGATGTGGGCGACCCGCGGGCTGCTCCCCGACCTCACGGTGGTGCTCGACGTCCCGCCGGAGACGGGGCGGTCGCGGCGCGGCGACGTGCACGACCGGCTCGAGTCCGAGCCGGACGACTTCCACCGACGGGTGCGCCGGCACTTCCTCGACCTCGCCGCGCGCGAGCCGGCGCGCTACCTCGTGCTGGGCGCCGACGGCACCCGCGAGGACATCCACGCCGCCGTGAGCGAGCGCGTCGCGGCCCTGCTCGAGGCGGGGTCGTGAGCGTCTGGGCCGACGTGATCGGCCAGGAGAGCGCCGTCGAGACGCTGCAGCGGGCGGTGGCCGACCCGGCCGCGATGACCCACGCCTGGCTGCTGACCGGGCCGCCGGGGTCGGGGCGCTCCGTGGCCGCCCGGGCCTTCGCGGCCGCGCTGGAGTGCCCCCAGGGGGGCTGCGGACACTGCCGCGAGTGCCGCACGGCGGTGGAGTCCACCCACGCCGACGTGACCGTCCTCGCGACCGAGGGCCTCTCGATCCGGGTCGAGCAGGCGCGTGACCTGGTGGCCCTGGCCGCGCACCGGCCGTCGGTCTCCCCGTGGCGGGTGATCATCCTCGAGGACGCCGACCGGCTGACCGAGCGCGCCGCCGACGCGCTCCTGAAGGCGCTGGAGGAGCCGGTCGCGAGGACCGTGTGGATCCTGTGCGCACCCTCGCTGGAGGATGTCATCATCACGATCCGGTCCCGCTCGCGGCACGTCCGGCTGCGCACCCCGCCGCCGGAGGCCGTCGCCGAGCTGCTGGTGCGCCGCGACGGCATCGAGCCGGCGATGGCGATGTACGCCGCACGCGCCGCACAGAGCCACGTCGGCCTCGCCCGCCGGCTGGCCCGCGACGAGGGGGCCCGCATCCGGCGCCGGGACGTGATCGCCCTGGCCGGGCAGATCCGTGGCGTCGGCCACGCCGTCAACGCCGCCGCCGACCTTGCCGCGATCGCCACCGAGGAGTCGTCGGCGTCCTCGACCGAGCGTGACGCGGCCGAGAAGGCCCGGCTGCTGGAGACGCTCGGCGCCGACGCGTCGGCCCGGACCCAGCCGCCGCACGTGCGCTCGCAGATCGCCGCCCTGGAGCGGGAGCAGAAGACCCGGGCCACCCGGTTCGCCCGCGACGTGGTCGACCGCTCCCTGGTCGACCTGCTCTCGGTCTACCGGGACGCCCTCGTGCTGCACACCGGCGCCTCGATCGCGCTGGTCAACCAGGACATGGCCGACCACGTGCAGCGGCTGGCCGACGTACTCGGGCCCGAGCAGCTGCTGCGGGCGATGGACGCCATCGGCACCGCCCGCGAGCGGATCGACGCCAACGTGCCGCCGTTGCTGGCGCTCGAGGCGATGGCGATCTCGTTGCAGCTGCCCCGCTGAAGAGGCGTCCCCTGAACGCGCGCTGGAGGCCACACCGCTTCGGTGTCGGGGTTCCGGGATACCGTCGGGGACAGACGTCAACGACGAGGAGCACGCACGTGGTGGTCGGCGGAGCAGCAAGTGGGGTGGGGAGCCGGCGGCGACGCGGGCTGGGGGCCCTGGCGGCGGGTGCGCTCGCGCTGGTCCTTGCCGTCTCGGGCTGCAGCAGCATCGGCCTCGGCGGCCAGCCGGCGCCGCCACGCGACCCGGCCGCGGAGGCCACGGCCCGACAGCCTCCCCAGGGGCAGGACGCGCTGGCGCGGTTCTACCACCAGCAGCTGACGTGGTCGGCGTGCAAGAGCTTCCGCTGCGCGCGGCTCACGGTGCCCCTGGACTACGCCAAGCCCGGCGGCGCGACCGTCTCCATCGCGGTGCTCAAGGCCGAGGCCACCGGCACACGGCGGGGCTCCCTCGTGGTCAACCCCGGCGGACCCGGCGGCTCGGGCGTCCAGTACGCCGCCGCCGCCGACTTCATCGTCAGCAAGCAGGTGCGCGACAGCTACGACATCGTCGGGTTCGACCCCCGCGGGGTCGGGTCCTCCCAGCCCGTCACCTGCCTGGACGACCGCCAGCTCGACGCGTTCCTCGGTGCCGACCCCACCCCCGACACCAAGGCCGAGGAGCAGGCCTTCGCTGCCAGTGCCAAGGCCTTCGCCGCCACGTGCGCGGCCAAGGGCGGCCCGCTGCTGGCCCACGTCTCCACGATCGAGGCCGCCAAGGACATGGACATCCTGCGGGCCGCCCTCGGCGTCACCGCAGCTGGACTACCTCGGCAAGTCCTACGGCACGTTCCTCGGCGCGACCTACGCCGACCTGTTCCCCCGCAAGGTCGGGCAGGTTCGTCCTCGACGGGGTCGTCGCCCCCGACCTCAGCTCGACGCAGGTCAACCAGGGGCAGGCCGAGGGGTTCGAGACGGCGACCCGTGCCTACGTCGCGGACTGCGTCAAGGGCGGCGGGCTGCCCCCTCGGCGGCTCGGTCGATGCCGGCATGCAGCGGTTGCGCGACTTCCTCAAGCAGCTGGACACCTCGCCGATCCATGTCGACGACCCGCACGTCAGCGCGCTGACCGAGGGCGTGGGGCTCCCTCGGGATCGCCGCGGCGATGTACGACCAGGGCAGCTGGGGCCGGCTGACGCAGGCGCTGCAGTCGGCCTTCCAGGGCAACGGCGACGACCTGATGACGCTGGCCGACAGCTACGCCGACCGGTCCAGCTCCGGGCGCTACAACGGCAACATGATGCAGGTCATCTACGCGGTCAACTGCCTCGACCGCTCGGACAGCAAGGACCTGAGCCACTACGAGGGTGAGGCCAAGGCGTTCCGAGGTGTGGCGCCGACCTGGGGGCCGTTCCTGGCCTGGGGCACCGTCCCCTGCGGCTTCTGGCCGGTGCCGGCCAACAACGCGCCGAAGAAGATCACCGCGGCCGGCAGCGGGCCGATCGTGGTCGTGGGCACGACCCGCGACCCGGCCACGCCCTACGCGTGGTCCAAGCGGCTCGCCGACCAGCTCGACAACGGCCACCTGATCACGCACGACGGCGACGGCCACACGGCGTACATGAGGGGCAGCGCCTGCGTCGACGGCGCCGTCGACGCCTACCTGCTCAAGGGCACGGTGCCGGCCGCCGGCCTGAGATGCTGACCTGCTCCGACGCCCCGCGGGCCCGTTTCGGAGATCGGCGCCACATCCGTATACTCGTGGCTCGCGCCCTCGGGCGCACGCCGCCTTAGCTCAGTCGGCCAGAGCGATTCACTCGTAATGAATAGGTCATCGGTTCGATTCCGATAGGCGGCTCAGAAGACGCCCCCGACTCCGGTCGGGGGCGTTTCTGCTGGTTCGGGACGTTCAGGGCCGGTTGGAGGCCGTCTCGAACGGCACGGCCAGCGGAGCCCGCCAGCAGCCCTGGCGTCGACGCTGGAGTCCGAGCGCGGCCCAGGCCCGGTCCGCGTGCTCGGCGCGCTCCCTGCGGGCCGCGAGGGCCTCGTCCAGGCTGACGGCGACGAAGCTGGTGACCGTGCCAGGGGCCGCGCGGCCGACCAGGTCCATGTCGGCGCTGATCACGGTCCCCACCATGGCGTAGCCCCCACCGGACACGGCGTCGCGGTGCAGGATGATCGGCTGCGTGCCGCCGGGGATCTGGATGGACCCGACGGCGTACCCGGCATCCACGATGTTCGACGGATCCGAACCGGCACCGAAAGGCTGCTCCCGCTCCTTCCACTTCACACCGGGACCGGAGTAGCGCAGTCCCATCCGGTCGGCGACGGGGGTCAGCGTCCACTCCTGGGTGAGCAGGTTGTCCAGCCCTTCCTGGGTCAGGCGGTGGTCGTACAGGCCCAGGACGATCCGCACGGTCTGTTCCTTCGCGAAGGTGGGCCGGAAGTGCTCGGGGAGGGTGTCGACGTCGGGGAGGTCGTGATCGGCGACCGGGCTGCCGACCGGCACCAGGTCGCCGGCCTCGAGCTTGCGGCCCTGGAAGCCGCCGATGGCCCCCAGGCTGTAGGTGGATCGGCTGCCGAGCACCACGGGGACGTCGATGCCGCCCTGGACGGCGAGGTAGTAGCGCGTGCCACCCTGGATGACCCCGAAGCTCAACTCGTCGCCGGCACCGAGCCGCAGCCGGGTCCACTGCGGCACCGGCGTCCCGTTGACCTTCACCTCAACCGGGGCTCCGGTGACCGCGACGACGGCGTCCCGGTCCGTGGTCAGCACGGGGCCGAGGTAGGTGCACTCCAGCACGGCCTCGTGAGGGGTGTTGCCCACCAGCGCATTGCCGAGCTCTGCGGAGTACTGGTCCATCGACCCGCTCTGGGGGATGCCCACGTTGTAGTGGCCGGTCCGGCCGCGGTCCTGGACCGTCGTGGCGAGCCCGGGGCTCTTGATCTCAAGCATGACCCAGGACCTCCATCAGCTCCTTGTTGTAGCGCTCCGGGTCGGCCAGGGCTTTGGACAGGTCGAAGGTCACCGGAGCCTGCCGGTAGCGGAACGTCCCTTCGGAGACTTGCCTCTGGATCTCGCCGTACTCGGCCTCCGTGATGGGTGTGAACTTGACGATGTCCCCGGGTCGGAAGAACACCATGAAGTCCTTGAAGTCTGCCAGCGACTGGGCCGGATCGAAGATGGGGCCAGCCGCGATGCCGAACATCTGGTAGCCGCCGGCGCCGCGCACGGAGTAGATGCAGCCGAAGCATCCGCCGTGGCCGACCGTGAGCTTCGGGGTGTCGGTGCGGGGGCTCAGGTACTTCGGAACTTCCAGCTGCTTTGCACGGTCCACCAGCTGGAAGAGGAACGGCAGGCCGGCGACAAAGCCCACCATCGAGACGAGCCACGGCTGCTCGTGGTGGCGCTGGATGAACTCCGCCGCGTCCTTGAGATGGTTCACCTTCGCTGCGAAGTCGATGTCGGTGCCGTCCGGCTCCTGGTGGAACCCTGCCCGGAAGCGTTGGGCCACTTCGGCCGTGAAGGGGTCGTCGTACCAGACCGGGACCTCGACGATGCGTGTCTCGAGCTCGTGGTCGTGGTGATGCGCCAGGTCCCGTTCGATGGCCCGGATGGCGTCCTCGAGGTCCGACGGTGGCAGCGCATCGGGGTCGAACCGGACCAGGAGCGAGGCGTTCGCGGGGCAGATGTCCACCACGCCGGCGAGGTCGGCCGCGGCAAGTCTGGACGCCATCGACATGACCTTGAAGTTCGCGGCGAGGCTCATGGCTTCGGAGACCTCCACGAACAGGAACTCGTCGCCGCCCCAGGTGTAGCGCGCCTGCTGCAGCTCGGCGACGTCGCTGCTCATCGTGTCCCCAGAAGGTCCGGAGCCGATTCGATGAACTTCGAGTGGTGGGTGACCTCAGCGAACTCGGGCCGGGCCAGGAGCTTCTTCAGGACCGGGATCGTGGTCTTGATGCCCTCGATGTGCGTTCCGTCCAAGGCCGTGAGCATCGCCGCGATGGCCGCCTCGCGGGTGTCTGCGTGGACGATCAGCTTTGCCACCAGGGAGTCGTAGTAAGGACTCACCACGGATCCGCCATCGACTCCGGTGTCCACCCTGATGCCCTCGCCGGTCGGCCAGTCGATGGCGCTGATACGGCCCGGACTGGGAAAGAAGTTGTGGTGAGGGTCCTCGGCGTTGATGCGGCACTCGATGGCGTGGCCGCTGAAACGGACGTCGGCCTGGCTGATCGACATGGCGCCCGTACCGGCTATCAGCAGCTGCTCACGGATCAGGTCGATGCCGGTGACCTCCTCGGTGATCGGGTGCTCGACCTGGATCCGCGTGTTCATCTCGATGAACGCTGCCTCGTGGTGGACCGGGTCATAGAGGAACTCCACCGTGCCGGCCCCGCGGTAACCGCATTCCCGGGCCAGTTCCACGGAGGAGTCCCGGATCTTCTGGCGTACCGCGTCGGGAAGGTCAGGTGCCGGAGCCTCCTCGATCACCTTCTGCGAGCGTCGCTGCATGGAGCAGTCCCGGTCGCCGAGATGGATGAAATTGGCTCCGTCACCGAGGACCTGCACCTCGACATGGCGTGCGTGCTCCACGAACCGTTCCAGGTAGATGGTCGCGTCGCCGAAGACCGAGGCGGCTTCCCCGCGTGCCACCTCGATGGTGTGGAGCAGCTCGTCCTCACTGCGCACGAAGCGGATACCTCTGCCCCCGCCGCCGGCCGACGCCTTGACCACCAGCGGGTAGCCGATCCCGCGGGCGACCTCGATGGCGTCGGCCTCAGGGTCGAGGGGGCCGTCGGAGCCGGCGAGCACCGGGACGCCGGCCCGCCGGGCGCTCTCCCGGGCCAGGGACTTGTTGCCCATCATGTCGATGGCGTCGGCGTCGGGACCCACCCAGATGAGGCCGGCGGCTGCGACCTTGCGTGCGAAGCCGGCGTTCTCGGACAGGAAGCCGTAGCCGGGGTGGACGGCGTCGCAGCCGGTGTCCGCGGCCGCGGAGAGAAGGGCGTCGTGGTTGAGGTAGCTCGCCTGGGCCGGGGGCGGGCCCACCACCACGACGTCGTCGGCCGAGCGGGCGGCCAGCGAGTCCGCGTCGAACTCGCTGGCGACCGCGACGGTGGGAAGGCCCATCTCGCGGGCCGTGCGAGCGATGCGCACCGCGATCTCGCCCCGGTTGGCGATGAGGAGCTTCTTCATCGTCATCCTTCGCGGACGACGATGATGGCGTCGCCGGGGTTGACCATGTCGCCGTCGCTGACCTTGAAGGACTCGAGGACCCCGGCCACGTCCGAGTGGATCTCGGTGAACTGCTTCATGATCTCGACGATGCCCAGGGTCTGACCGACGGTGACGCTGTCGCCCTCGTTGACGAACGGTGGCTTGTCCGGGCCGGGCTTGCGGTAGAAGATGCCGGGAAGCGGAGAGACGATGGTTGCCACGGCTGTGCTCACTTTCTGGAGAGGGACCGGTCTGAGTCCAGGGCCGCACGCACAGCGGAGGCCACGGCAGGTGCGTTGGGCGCGTCCGAGTGGACGCAGACGCTCTGGAAGGAGAGGTTGAGCTCCGTGCCGTCCACGGCGAGGACGGGTCGTCCGGCGACGGCCCGGCTGACCCGCTCCGCCGCGGCGGCGGGGTCGGTGGGAGCCGGGCGGCGCTGGATCAACAGCTCACCGCCGGGTCCGTAGTTGAGGTCGACGTACAGTTCCGCGACGAACTCGACCCCCATCGCCCGGCACACGGTCTCGTGTGCGGTGCCGGCCAGGCCGTAGAACGGCACCCCGTACTGCTTGGCGGTCCCGGCCGCGGCCTGCATCAGCTCCTCGTCGCCGGCCAGCATGCCGTAGAGAGCGCCATGGGGCTTGATGTGGTTGAGCTGGAGTCCGTGCTTGGCGAGAAACGCCGTGAGCGCCCCCGTCTGGTACAGGATCATCGACTCCACCTCCTCCGGGCTGAGCACCATCCGGCGGCGGCCGAAGCCCATCACGTCCGGGAGACCGGGGTGTGCGCCGACGGCCACACCGTGCTCCGCGGCGAGGGCCACGGTCCGGTCCATGACGTCCGGGTCGCCGGCGTGGTAGCCGCAGGCGACGTTCGCGACGTCGATGATGTCCATCAGTGCTTCGTCATTGCCGAACTCGTGCAGACCCAGGCCTTCGCCCATGTCGGAGTTCACGAGCACACGGCCCGGAGCGTCAGGGGTCACATTCGTTTGCATGATGGCAACGCCACCCAACTGTGAAAGGTACGCGGAATGGTGCATGTGCAGGATCTGAAAGGGCGGTGATGAAGTTGTCGCGTTCTGAGGCGGGCAATTCCGACGCATTGACGTCTCCTGCGCGTCTGCGCTCGTGAGGAGTACAACCCGGAGTCGCCATCGGCCGAGCCGCGGCCGGGAAAGCGCCCGACCGGGGTGGTTCAGTGACGACGCAGCAGATCGATTCGACCCTTCACGAGCGTTGACGCCCCTGTATTGACGGACGGCGTGGGACCGGATGTCAAGGACTTCACGATGTCCGCGGCCGACGTCGGCCGACGTCGGCCGGCCGGGTGCTGGAGCGGGTAGGGCACACGACGCGGGGCATGGGAGCGCGTCTCGGCCGCACGTGGTTCAAGCCGATCGCCGGCCGGGTACGACGGAACGGCACCGCCCGGGAGGGCCTGCCTCGCGGCGGCCGGCTCCATCTGTCTGTCGCACAGATCAGCGGTCCGTCGCCGCTCCAGCACGAGGCTGCCGCCGATGGTGCTGCACCTCGGCCACGCCGGAGCCGGAGGGCGCAGAATCCCGGTCAGAACGGGATTGGACGCCCGGGTCAACGGGAAGCCTTCTGGGTGGCAGGTCACGTGTCCCAGGGGCCAGCGCTCCTGCTGTGCTTTCCTCTGCCCGGATATATGCAGCTGGCGTCGCCACAATGAACAAGAGGCCGCGAAGTACGCGTCCACGACCCTTGACGGCTCGAATCCCGCAACCTATGTTCAGTTGGTGGTTGCCATGCACGGTGGCCGCAAGCTGAACGTGCGATGGAATGGGTGCTTTTTCCCGAAGAGGCCGCCGCACATGCCGCCACTCGAAGGCACCGGTCATTCCGATAAACCCATCATCTGGTTAGTCCGAGCGCCACCTCCGAAATGAACGGAGCGGATGTGATGGCCGCAGATCTGCGACGGCCCGACGTCATGGGACCGGGCATGGGCGGAATCACCATCTCCTGCGCGGCGCAGATAGAACGCCTTCACCGGGCGAGGGCGGGCTGTCGTCACCATGACCGTCCATCCGATGTGCGGCACAGCCCCAGGCGTTGCGCGGGCTCGGGCGACGCATCCCCACCTCGACCTCACCGAGGTCGTCAGCTGGCCGACCGTGGGCCAGATCGCCGATTTCTTCCTCGCCGGCATGACAGAAGGGAAGACCCCTCGTGACCATCCAGGAACCCGACGTCGATCTCACGCAACCCGCGCCGGACGAGAAGCGCCGCTTCCCGGTCTTCTCCAAGCGGAACACCAGCATCGCCACTGTCCTGGCGCTGCTGGCCTGGACTGTCGCCGTGTTCGACTATGGACTTTTCGGCACCCTGCTGCCCGCCATGCAGGCACAGTTCGGTTGGACTGCTGCCGAGGCCTACGCCATCAACACCTGGATCGCCGTCGGCACCGCGATCGTCTGCTTCGGCATCGGCCCCGTCATCGACCGGCTGGGGCGCCGCAAGGGCATGATGACCACGATCGGTGGCACGGCTGTGGTCTCCGGCCTGACGGCCCTCATCCCGACCGGCATCCCGCTCGTGAGCAGCACGCTGCTGGTGGTGATCCGTTCGTTCGGCGGTCTGGGATTCTCCGAGCAGGCCGTCAATGCCACCTACATGAACGAGGTCTACCAAGTCACCGAAGTCGCCGACAAGCGCAAGCGACCCGGCTACCACTACTCCTTCATTCAGGGCGGCTGGCCGCTGGGCTTCCTCCTGGCCAGTGCTCTCGCTCTCGCCTTCCTTCCCTCGTTGGGGTGGCGACCCCTCTACCTGATGGCCACCGTGCCTGCCGCGATCATCGTCGGGGTCATCGCCAAGAAGCTGAAGGAGACGCCGCAGTTCGAGCTGCACCACAAGCTGACCGAGCTCGAGAGGGTCGGACAGTCAGAGGAGGCCCACGCCCTTGCCCACGCCTACGGCGTCGAGCACTCGTCCGCGGCTCCGCTGAAGCGCATCTGGGAACCGCACCTGCGCCGGAACACCATCGTGCTCTCCCTGGCCTGGATCGTGAACTTCTTCGGGATCACCATCTTCAGCGTCCTCGGCAGCTCAGTCCTGAAGAACGCGAAGGGTGTGAAGCTCTCGGATGCGTTCTGGATGCTGATCATCATCAACCTGCTGGCGTACTTCGGCTACGTCTTCCACGGGTGGCTCGGCGACAAGGTCGGCCGCAAGCGGACCATCATCGGTGGCTGGATCGTCTCCGGCATCTCGTTCGCGATCATGCTGAGCCCCATCGCCACCAACGCCTTCATGATCATCCTGACCTATGGGGCCGGCCTGTTCTTCCTCGTCGGGCCCTACGCAGCGATCCAGTACTTCATGGCTGAGTGCTACCCGGTGAGCTGCCGTGCGACCGGGACGGCCTTCATCGGGGCGATGAGCCAGCCCGGCACGATCATCGGCGGGGCCATCTTCACCGCGGTTGCCGCCGCCAGCAACACGGGCACCGCGGCCCTCTGGGTCGGCGCGCTGGGGACCCTGCTCTCCGGCGTGCTGATGGTCGCAGCCAAGCCGCCGGTGGAGGCCCTCCTGGAGGACCACCCCCATGAGGTCGCCTGAGGACCCCGTGGTCCGCCCCCGAAGGGGGCGGTGGGTCAGACGAAGGTCGGGTACGTCGGTTCCGGGAGAGGCCCGCTCGCCCGGTCCCGGGCCTGCTCGTACCCGTGCGCGATCTCGACCAGGGTCCTCTCGCTGTGCGCGCCACCCCAGAACGACACCGCGACCGGCAGGCCGGCCGCCAGCTCGGTCGGCACGGTGAGCAGGGGGTAGCCCGCCATCGCCGCGACGCCGGTGCAGGAGCCCGGGAACGACTCGGGGTTGACCAGGTCGATCGGGCTGGCGGGGGCGTACGACGGTGTCACGAGCGCGTCGAGCTGGTGCTCGCGCAGCACCGCGTCGATCCCCTCGGTGCGCGACGCCGCCACACACCGGGCCCGGGCCTCGAGGTAGGCCGCGTCCTCGGTCCCCGGCCCGGCCAGCGCGCGGTCGAACAGCGACTGCCCGAAGTGCGCCAGCTCCACGTCGGCGTGCTCGCGGTTGAACGCCACGACGTCCTTCAGCGTCCGTGGCACGTCGCCGGTACGGGTGGCGAGGTACTGCTCCAGCCCGGACCGGAACTCGGCGAGCAGGACGACCAGCTCGTCCTCCCACACGGACTCGGCGAAGGCAGGCAGGTCGGTGTGGTCCACGATCGTGGCGCCCTCGGCGGCCAGCAGGGAGATCGCCCGCT
Source organism: uncultured Actinomycetota bacterium (assembly GCA_963696105.1). Taxonomy (GTDB): domain Bacteria; phylum Actinomycetota; class Actinomycetes; order Actinomycetales; family Dermatophilaceae; genus CAVRTM01. The sequence continues at coordinate 657,297 of CAVOIP010000005.1, read as the reverse complement.
CCGCGGCGGCGTCCGCGTGCGGGGAGTAGCCGAAGTACGTCCTGCGTGGGACGCCGATGCGCTTGCCGGCGAGGCGGCCCGTGGCCGCGGAGGCGGCGTAGTCGGTGCCGTTGCCGGCCAGGACCGACAGCAGCGCGGCGGCGTCCCGCACCGTCCTGGCCATCGGGCCGGGGGAGTCCTGCGACGCCGAGATCGGCACCACACCGGTCGTGGGCACCACACCGACGGTCGGCTTCAGGCCCACGCAGCCGTTGAACGCGGCCGGGCACGAGATGGAGCCGTCGGTCTCGGTGCCGATCGCGTACGGCGCCAGGCCGGCCGCCACCGCCGCGCCGCTGCCCGAGCTGGACCCACCCGCAGACCGGTTGAGGGCATACGGGTTGCGGGTCAGGCCGCCGTACCCGCTCCACCCCGAGGTCGAGGCCTCGTCGCGCAGGTTGGCCCACTCCGACAGGTTGGTCTTGCCCAGCACCACCATGCCGGCGTCACGCAGGCGCTGGACCAGCACGGCGTCCCGGCCCGGAGCGGGGACGCCCGAGAGCGCCAGCGACCCGGCCGTGGTGGGCAGGTCGGCGGTGTCGATGTTGTCCTTGACCAGGACGGCCTGGCCGTGCAGCGGGCCGCGCCGGCGACCCTCGGACGCCTCCCGGTCCAGCTGCGCGGCCTGCGCGAGGGCGTCGGGGTGCCGGGTGCACACGGCATTGGTGTGGACGTCGACGGTCGCGATCCGGTCGAGGAGCTGCTCGGTGGCGTCCTGGGCGGTGTGGGGCATGGCCGAGATCATGCCTGACCGCCTCCGGCGTTCAGCGCCCCGCCGGCGCCGTCACACCCAGAAGGCACCGATCTCGGCGAGCTGGTCAGCGCTGTAGAGCCCACTGACCTCGGCGATGAGGCCGTGCCTCATCCGGACCAGCTGGCAGCTCGTGACGTTCAGGGTGCGGCCCTTGAGGCAGCCGGACGTGCGCTGGATCGCCACGACGTACTTCTCACCGACGGCGACGTCGACGAGGTCGGCGCACAGGGTGCCACCGGACAGCGGGCCGAGCAGGAGGAGGAACTCGTCGCGGATCGCCGGCCAGCCCTGGTGGACCCCCGACATCGCGCCCGTGCCCGGCATGGTCCACACGGCGTCCCAGGCGAAGAGGCTCTCCAGCGTGTCGAGGTCGCCGGCGTTGAGCGCCGCGTAGGCCCGGCGTACCACGTCCACATCGCTCACGGTCTGCTGTCCTCTCGAGCTGTGCCGGCCGGGGCCGCGAGGCGCTCGCCACCGGATCCCGCCCATCCCGGCCGCTACCCCAACTCCACCGCACGCGCCGGGCCCCCGCGCCCCGCAAATGGATGAGGGACGCACCCCCGGGACGGTGTGCGGGACGCCCGTCGGTGCGGCGTGCCAGAGTGTGCCCATGGGGACTGGGCCGGCTGAGATCGTCCGCGGGGAGCGGTTCACCCGTGAGGACTGGTACGCCAGGGACCTCGGAGCCGGCGAGTTCGTCGACTGCGCGTTCGTCGACTGCGACCTGACCGAGGTCACGTCCGCCGGTGCGACGTTCGACCGGTGCGAGTTCCGTGGCGTGCAGCTCAACGCCTCGACGCATGAGCGCAGCCGGTTCACCGGCTGCCTCTTCACGCACACCTCCTTCTTCACCGCCGCCTTCCGCGGCTGCAAGCTGACCGGTAGCGAGTTCGTCGACGTGACGCTGCGGCCGGTCACCGTCGAGGGGGGTGACTGGTCCTTCGTGCAGCTGCGCGGCGCCGACCTGCGCGGGCTCGTCCTCTCCGGGCTGAACCTGCAGGAGGCCGACCTGTCCGAGGCCAACCTGCACCGGACCTCGCTGGCCGACTCCAACCTCGGGCGGGCGACCCTGCGCTCGGCGAACCTCACCGAGGCCGACCTCGTCGGCGCCGACCTGGTCGGTGTCGACCTGGGTGGGCTGTCGTGGCGCGGCACCCGCATCGACGGCCTGCAGGCCCAGCTGATCGCCGAGTCCCTCGGCGCCGTGGTGGCGGGATGAGCGACGCGCCGCAGCCGGACGCCGCCACGGTCGCGGCGGCTCTGGCCGCCGAGCGACGCGAGGTGCTGGCGCTGCTGGCGGACCTGACCCGGGGCCACGGCGACATCGTCGCGGCGGCACTGGACTCCAACCTGGACGACGAGCACGACCCCGAGGGCGCCACGATCGCCTTCGAGCGGGCGCAGGTCGAGGCGTTGACGGCCCAGGCCCGCGGGCGGCTGCAGGAGGTCGACGCTGCAAGGCGTCGGCTCGCCGAGGGCCGCTACGGCCGGTGCGAGGTGTGCGGTGAGGCGGTGGCGCCCGCCCGGCTCGAGGCGAGGCCCACCGCCCGCACCTGCATCAGCTGCGCGTCGGTCAGCCGAGCCAGTTCGAGGGGTCCATCGGCGCGGGCGTGAGCACGTGCCGGCGCGAGCCGCCCGGCGGGCCGCCGGAGTCCTGGCGGTGGCCGGCGGCGCGAGCCACGAGCGGCTCCGCAGTGGCGGCGCGACCGCCTCGCTTGCCGCGAACGGCGGTGGATGGTTTCTTGGTCAAGGCACTGCCTCCCGTCCGCACGCGATGGGGGAACGGGGATGTGGGGAGCGGTCAGCAGCCCCCCACACGCCCGTACCAGCACGAGTTCCGAGGTGAACGGCCATCAGCGTGCTTTGTGTGCGATACCCGACACTGTCGGATCCATTCGGAGGCACCCCGCGACCTGTTGTTTCTTGACCAAAACCTGACCTTCAGTCGAAGGTCAGGGGCTCGGTCCGCCGTGGCATCAGCAGCAGTGCCGCGACGGCGAGCAGGGCGACGGCGACGAGGCCGACGAACACGTGGTGCGCGGCGGCGTACAGCGCCTCCCGGACGAACTCGGCGGCGGCACCGTGGGCGGTGGTGGAGGAGCCGGAGAGCACGAGGCTGGTCGGGTCGTGCGGCAAGGCGCGGGCCACGGCGGCCGGGGGACGGGCCAGGTGGGCGGCCAGCGTGGCGTTGGCGACGGCGCCGAGCACTGCCGCGCCGAGGGCGCTGCCGATGGAGCGCGAGAACATGTTGGTGCCCGTCACGACCCCGCGCCGGTCCCAGCCCACGACCGACTGCACCGCGACGACGATCGGGGCTGGACAGGAAGCCCAGGCCGATCCCGACCACGAAGCACGCGCCGGCGACCTGCCACACGGGGGTGGTCCGTCCCAGGAGCGTGCACAGCACGGCGCCCAGCAGGACGAAGGCCGCCCCGATCAGCGCCGTGTCCCGAAAGCCGATCCGGAGTGTAGAGACGGCCGGAGAACGTGGCCGCCAGCGGCCAGCCCACGGTGAGCGCCGCGAGGGTGAACCCGGCCACCAGGGCGCCGGTGCCGAGCACGCCCTGCACGTACGTCGGCACGTAGGAGCTGAGGCCGATGGTCATCGCCCCGACGGTCACGGCGGTGAGGTTGCCCGCCGCGAGCGTGCGCCGGCTCAGGACCCACAGCGGGAGCACCGGTTCGGCGGCGCGGCGCTCCACGAGCACGAAGGCCACCAGCAGCGCGGTGCCGATGGTGAAGACCGCGAGGCTCTGCGGTGAGGACCACGCCCACGCGATGCCGCCCTCGAGCAGGCCGAGGATGACCAGCGAGCACCCGATCGTCAGCAGCACCGCGCCGGTGTAGTCCAGGGTGTGCGGCCGCCGGGTCACCTTCTCGGAGAAGTGGCGCAGGAGCATCCAGGCGGCGACGGCGCCGAGCGGCAGGTTGATGAAGAAGATCCACCGCCAGGACAGGTACTGCGAGAAGACCCCGCCCAGGGTCGGCCCGACGACGGACGACACGCCCCAGACGCTGGCGAGGTAGCCCTGGACCCGGGCCCGCTCGGCGACCGAGTACAGGTCACCGACCACCGTCATGCTGATCGGCTGGATGGCTCCGGCGCCGATGCCCTGGACGGCCCGGAAGGCGATGAGGGCAGGCATGCTCCACGCCACCCCGCAGAGCACCGAGCCGAGCAGGAACACGGCGATGCCGACGTACAGCAACGGCTTGCGGCCCAGCACGTCGGCGAGCTTGCCGTACAGCGGCACGGTGACGGCCGCGGTCAGCAGGTAGATGGAGAACAGCCACGGGAACTGGGTGAAGCCGCCGACGTCCTGCACGATCGAGGGGACCGCCGTGGCGATGATCGTGCTGTCGAGGGCCACCAGGCCGGTGGTCAGCATCAGCGCGCCGAGGACCGGGCCGCGCTCGGACCTGAACCCGATCCCGTCGGCGGCGGGCGAGGGCGTGGTGGAGGTCGAGCTCATGGAAGAGGACAACCGGCCGGGGCGCGCGGTATTCCGGGTGCCGGTCCGGGGTGGCGCAGGCGCAGGCAGGGGCGCCGCCCCGGGCAAGGCTGCGACACAGCAAGAATCCTTGCTACCTTGATGCCGAACCGCAAGAACCCCCGTGCGATGGAGCCACTGATGGAAAACTTCCCGCGTCTTGTCTTCGACGAGGCCCACAGCGAGGCCTGGAGCCTGAGCCCTGACACCGCGAAGCAGATCAACCCGGTGAACCCGGCCGACGCCAGCTACGCCCTGGCCGCCCAGGAGCTCTCCCGGCGCGGGTTCGACGTCCACGCCCACACCGACGGCCCGCTCACGGGGGAGGTGCTCCGTCCCGGCGACGTGCTGGTGATCGCCCACCCGGCCGACCGGGGCGCCGAGCGCGTCACCGGCGCCGGCTCCCCGCGGCTGGCCGCCGACGAGCTGGACCTCATCGAGGCTTTCGTCCGCGGCGGCGGCGGTCTGGTCGTGCTCGCGGAGTGCGACCAGGACAAGTACGGCAACAACCTGCAGGAGCTGCTCGGCCGCTTCGGGGTCGCGGTCACCAGCACCACCGTGCAGGAGGGCGCCCGCCGGCACCAGAGCGTCGCGACGTGGGTGCTGGCCGACATCGGCGCCACCGTCGGCCAGGGGCTGCTCGCCGGCGTGGCCGACGCCTGCTTCTACCGTGCCGGTGTCCTGCAGCTCGACGGCGCCCCGGGGGCGCAGGTCATCGCCGCCACCAGCCCCACCGCGGACCCCGCCGGCCAGCCGCTGGCTGCGGCGCTGCAGGTGGACCGGGGCCGGGTCGTGGTCTTCGCCGACTCCGACCTGTTCGGTGACGACTCGATCGAGGAGCTCGACCACCGGACGCTGTGGACCAACGTCGTCACCTGGGCCGCGGGTCCGGGTGGCTCCGGGCAGCGCGACGAGGCAACCGACCGCGACGACGCGACCGACCGCGAGGTCGCCCGCGCGACCACCGCGGCCTCGGCCTCGGCCGACGCCGTGGAGCTGGACGAGCACTGGCTCGCCCTGAAGGACGCGGTCACCCGGATCCGCCCGATGCAGTCCAAGGACGGCTCGATCGACGGGCAGGCCCACGACCACGCCGAGGCACGCCGGCTGGTGCAGCAGATCACCGGCGAGATCGCCGCGCTGGCCCCGCGCTTCCCCCACGACGCGGACTACCTCGCGGCCGTCCAGCTCGACTTCGCCCGCTGGGCCGACGAGGGGTTCGGCAAGCCGGACTTCCTGGACTCGCTCGTGCTGTTCCGGCCCGACCAGCACCGCGTGGACGGGCTGCAGCACCTGGTGGTCTTCCCGATGTACACCCAGAACGGCAACCTCGACCGCAACGTCGAGGCGCTGGTCATCAGCGTCGTCTGGCCGCAGTGGCTGGCCGAGCTGGAGCAGACCTACGACAACCCGATGTTCCTGGCGGTCAACTTCGTCGACTTCACCCCCGGCTACGACACCAACTCGGCGGTGCTCTTCCCCGAGACGGTGGCGGTGCGCGAGGTGCCCAGGTTCTCCTGGGGGGCGATCTTCTGCGACCGCGAGGCCGCCCGCTTCCGCCGGATCAGCACCGCCGCCGCGCAGACGCTCAGCCTGCAGCTGCCCCCGGACGCCGAGCGGCTGGTCCACTCCCAGGGCCTGGCCCAGAGCACCTTCGCGATGTGGGACCTGATCCACGACCGGACGCACAGCCACGGCGACCTGCCGTTCGACCCGTTCATGATCAAGCAGCGGATGCCGTTCTGGATGTATGCCCTGGAGGAGCTGCGCTGCGACCTCACCACGTTCCGTGAGGCCGTGCGGCTGGAGGAGCAGGGCGTGCCCTACGCCCGGCTGGCGCAGTACGCCATCGTGCTGGACCGGCTGTTCCGCTTCCCGATCACCGGTGACCGGGTCCGCAACTACGACGGCCTCGGCGGCCAGCTGCTGTTCGCCTACCTGCACCGTCATGACGTGCTGCGCTGGACCGACAACCGGCTCAGCCTGGACTGGAAGCGGCTGCCCGGTGCCGTGATCGACCTCGGCTCCGAGGTGGAGGCGCTCTACCGCGAGGGCATCGACCGGTCCCGGGTGGCGCACTGGATGGCTTCCTACGAGCTGGTCTCGCGCTACGTCCCCACCCACCCGAGCTCGACCTGGGCCAGGGGCAGCGCAGCGCTGCCGCTGGACGGGCCGCCCAAGGGGATGACCGACGCGGTGCTGCCCGACGAGTTCCCGCTCAACGTCTTCTACGAGGCGCTGCGCAAGAAGCTGGCCGACGTCATCGCCGACACCTCCGGGATCACCGCGTGAGTACGACGACGCCGAGGCCCGGCTCGGTCGCCGGGCGGGTCGTCGTGGTGGCCGGCGCGGCCGGCGCGGCCGGCCCGCCGCTGGTGGCCCGCCTCGCCGCCGCCGGGGCGACCGTGGTGGCCGCGGATGCCAGCGCCGAGCGGCTGGAGCCGGTGGTGGCCCAGGGCAACGCCGCTGCCGCGGCCGGCGGCAGCGTGCACGCCGCGGTCGTGGACCTGCTCGACGAGCGGGCCACCCTGGACTGGGCCGCCTCGGTGCTGGCCGAGTTCGGCCGGGTCGACGGGCTGGTCCACCTCGTCGGCGGCTGGCGGGGCGGTGCCGCCATCACCGAGTCCGACCTGGCGGACTGGACGCTGCTGCAGGACCTGCTGGTCCGCACGCTGCAGCACACCTCACGCGCGTTCCATGACAGCCTGAAGGCCAGCGACGACGCACGGCTGGTGCTCATCTCGACGGTGCAGGCGCAGGCGCCGTCGGCGACCAACGCCTCCTACGCCGCCGCCAAGGCCGCCGCCGAGGCCTGGACCCTCGCGGTGGCAGACTCGTTCCGGGGCAGCAACGCCGCCGCGGTGATCCTGCCGATCAAGGCGCTTGCTCACCCCGGCCATGCGCGAGGCCAAGCCCCAGGCGAAGTTCAGCGGCTACACCGAGGTCTCGACGCTGGCCGACACCATCCACGACCTGTGGCTGACCCCGGCCACCGAGCTGAACGGACGTCGAGTTGCCGTCACCGACTGACCCCCACGCCCCCCTGCACGACCCCGACGCCCGCGGCTTCGCCAGCGACAACTACGCCGGCATCCACCCCGAGGTCCTCCAGGCGATCGTCGCAGCCAACGGCGGGCACCAGGTCAGCTACGGCGCCGACGTCTACACCGAGCGGCTCCAGGAGGTCTTCCGCGAGCACTTCGGGAGCGACGCGTCGGCATACCCGGTCTTCAACGGCACCGGCGCGAACGTCGTCGCGCTGCAGGCGATGACCGAGCGCTGGGAGGCGGTGATCTGCGCGGAGTCGGCGCACATCCACGTCGACGAGTGCGGCGCGCCGGAGAAGGTCGGCGGCCTGAAGCTGCTGACCGTGCCGACGCCCCAGGGCAAGCTCACCCCCGAGCTGGTCGACCGGCAGGCCTGGGGGTACGGCGACCAGCACCGGGCCCAGCCCAAGGTCGTCTCGATCACCCAGAGCACCGAGCTGGGCACCTGCTACACGGTCGAGGAGATCGCGGCGTCTCACCGAGCACGCGCACGAGCGCGGCATGGTCGTGCACCTCGACGGCGCCCGGATCGCCAACGCGGCCGCATCCCTGGATCTGCCGTTGCGGGCGTTCACCACCGACGTCGGCGTCGACGTGGTCTCCTTCGGCGGCACCAAGAACGGCCTGATGCTCGGCGAGTGCGTCGTGGTGCTCAACCCCGCCGCCGTGCGCGGGATCGACTTCCTGCGCAAGTCGGCGATGCAGCTGGCCTCCAAGATGCGGTTCGTCTCGGCGCAGTTCGACGCGCTGCTGTCCGGGGACCTGTGGCTGCGCAACGCCGGCCACGCCAACGCGATGGCCCGGCGCCTCGAGGCCGCGGTCCGTGACCTCCCCGGTGTCGAGCGTGCAGCGACCGGTGCAGGCCAACGCGGTCTTCGCGGTCCTGCCGCCGCCGGTCACCGAGCGGCTGCAGAAGCAGTACCCCTTCTACGTCTGGGACGAGCAGACCGGGGAGGTGCGCTGGATGACCTCCTTCGACACCACCGAGCAGGACATCGACGCGTTCGCGGCGGCCGTCGCCGCCGAGATGGGGCCGGCCTGACGAGCCGCGTTCCGCTCCACCGGCGCCCGGCCCTCCGCACACGAGGGCCGGGCGCTGTCCGTATGCCGGTCCGCGAACCGTGGCCGTCGGCTGTTGCATCTAAGATGGATGCAACATGGACACCTCGCCTTTCCACCCTTCCGCGGCGACGCGGGCCTACGACCACCTCAAGCGCGCCATCCTCGAGGGCACCCACCCCGGCGGCACGCTGCTGACCGAGGGGGACGTGGCCGAGCGGCTCGGCGTCTCCCGCACGCCCGTGCGTGAGGCGCTGCTGCGGCTGGAGTCCGAGGGGCTGGTCCGGCTCTATCCCAAGAAGGGCGCCCTGGTCGTGCCCGTCTCCGCGCAGGAGGCGCACGACGTCGTCGAGGCGCGCGCGCTGATCGAGGAGTGGGCGGCGGACCGGGCGTGGCCGCGGCGCGCGGAGATCGCACCCGAGCTCGAGCTGCTGCTGGAGGAGATGCGCCGGGCCCGGCAGGTGGACGCCTTCCTCGACTTCACCACGGCCGACCGCGCCTTCCACGAGCGCGTCGTCGCCGCCGCCGGCAACGAGCTGCTGACCCGCTCCTACCGGGGGCTGCGGGAGCGGCAGCTGTGCATCTCCACCGCCGTGATGCGCATGTCCCGGCCCCGGATGGACGCCGCGGTGGACGGCCACGAGCGGCTGCTGGCGGCGCTGCGCGGCGAGGACAAGGCGCGGTTCCTCACCCTCACCCGGGCCCACCTCGACGTGGCCCGCGACGTGGCCGGGGTGGGCCGGTGAGCCGCGCGACAGCCGCGCGCCGGACGACCGGCGACCCCACCCTCGTCCACCCCCTCGGCGGTCGCCGGGCGTGGGCGGTCTGGGCGGCGGCCATCGCGGTCTACGTGCTCGCGGTCTTCCACCGCACCTCCCTGGGCGTTGCCGGCCTCGTGGCCGCCGAGCGGTTCCACATCAGCTCGGCCCAGCTCGCGACGTTCACGATGGTCCAGCTGTTCGTCTACGCCGGGATGCAGATCCCGGTCGGGGCGATCCTGGACCGCGTCGGCTCCCGCACGATGCTCATCACCGGCGTCGCCCTGATGTCCTGCGCCCAGCTCGGGTTCGCCTTCGCCGGCTCGTTCGCGGAGGGCGTCGTGGCCCGCGTGTTCGTCGGGATGGGCGATGCCATGGTCTTCATCAGCCTGCTGCGGCTGGTCGCCCTGTGGTTCCCGCCGGGCCGGACCGCGATGATCACCCAGGTCACCGGCGTGCTCGGCCAGCTCGGCGCCCTGGCGTCAGCGGCGCCACTGGCCCTGGCCCTGTCCGCGTGGGGATGGACCCCGTCCTTCGCCGCCGCCGCCGCCGTCGGCGTGGTGCTCGGTGTCGTGCTCGTGCTGGTGGTGCGCGACTCGCCGTACGCCAGCCACCACCGGGAGGAGCTGAAGGTGCGGGCGGTCGCCCGCGCGGTGCGGCTGGCCTGGGGTGAACCGGGCACCCGGCTCGGCCTCTGGTCCCACTTCTCCGCCCAGTTCGGGTCCAACGTTTTCGCCCTGCTGTGGGGCTTCCCGTTCCTCGTCTCGGGCCAGGGGCTGTCCACCGGCACGGCGAGCGCGCTGCTGATGCTGATGACGGTGGCCACGGTGATCGCGAGCCCGATCGTCGGCACGTTCGTGACGCGCTGGCCGTACTCGCGCTCCACCCTGGTGCTCTGGATCGTCGCGGCGATCATGCTGTCCTGGGCCGTCGTGCTGCTCTGGCCGGGTCGGGCGCCGCTGCCGGTGCTGGCCCTGCTGGTCGTCGTGATCTCCCTCGGTGGCCCGGGCTCGATGGTCGGCTTCGACCTGGCCCGCACCTTCAACCCGCCGACACGCATCGGCAGCGCGACCGGCATCGTCAACGTGGGCGGGTTCCTGGCCGCGCTGTCGACGATCGCCCTCATCGGGCTGGTCCTGGACCACGTCGCCCCCGGCGGGCCCTCCACCTACACCACCGACTCGTTCCGGGTCGCCATGTCGGTCCAGTACCTCGTCTGGGTCCTCGGGGTGGTCCAGATCCTGCGCTTCCGCCGGCGCACGCGGCGGGTGATCGCGGAGAGCGAGGACGGCCTGTACGCCGCCATGCGGCCCTCCGCGGTCCGCCAAGGCTGAGGTCGGCGCGGCCGCCCCGGGGCGGCGCGGCGCGCGTGTCTGCGCCGCCGGGGCCCCATCGTGATGGTTTCGTGATCTACGTTGAATGTCGCACCGCCGACTGCCTCCGATAGGGGATTGACCTGCGGAAAGACAGGATTGTCATTCGTCACGCGATTCCGCCTGGCGGTGTCCTCGGCGGTCTGATGGCCTGTGAATGGTGTGACTCGTGTGCACAGAGTGATGGAACGGCTTTAGTCTCGGGCGGCTGACACCGTCGATCGAGAGGCAACACCCCCGTGCCGAGTCTGCGCTCCTCCTGCCGTGCCACCGTCGTGCTGGCCGCCACCGCGGCCCTCGCCTGCGGCATGACCCCGGTGCTGACCGCCTCGGCCAAGCCGGTCTACCCCTCGGCCAAGGAGGTCCAGGACGCCAAGGCCGCGGCCTCCGGCAAGGCCGGCCAGGTCGCCGCCGCCCAGGCCCAGTACGCCGCGGCCAGCGCCCGCCTCGTCGAGGTCCAGGACCGCGCCGAGATGGCCGCCGAGCGCTACAACGGCGCCCGGGTCCTGCTACAGCAGCGCACGGACGCGGCGCAGTCCGCGAGCCGGCAGGCCAGCGCCGCGGGCCGGACCGCCCAGGCCGCCTCGGACAAGGTGGGCCAGCTCGCCGCCCAGGCGTACATGCAGGGAGGCGGGAGCTTCAGCGGGCTGGAGACGATCCTGTCCAGCAACGGTCCCCAGGATGTGATCGACCGGGCCAGCGGCATGGCCGTGGTCAGCGACCTGCGCACCCAGGTGCTGCAGGAGGCGTCGGCCACCGCTGTCGTCGCCGGCGTCCTGCAGCGGCAGGCAGCCCGGGCCCAGGCCCAGCAGCTCGCAGCGGCCCAGGCGGCCGAGACCGCCCGCGCCCAGGCCCAGTCCATGGCAGACGCGGCGCAGGCCCAGACCGTGGCGATCCAGCGGCAGCAGGCCCGGCTCGTGGCCCAGCTCGCCACGCTGCAGCACACCTCCGTCGTCCTCGAGGGCCGGCGCCAGGCCGGCCTCAAGGCCGAGGCCGAGGCCCGTGCGGCCGCCGCGGCCAAGGCGGCAGCCGAGCGACTGGCGCGTGAGGCGGCTCGCCAGGCAGCCGCCCGTGAGGCGGCCCGGGAGGCGGCGGCCCGTGAGGCGGCCGCGCGCCAGCAGCGATCCAGCACCAGCCACCAGGCACCCGCGCCGGCTCCGGTCGTCGTGGCGCCCCCGGCCCCCGCTCCGGTCGAGCCACCACCGGCACGCCGCAGCGGTGGGGTCGGCGCGGTGCTCGCCTTCGCCCAGGCCCAGATGGGGGAGCCCTACGTGTGGGGTGCCGCTGGGCCCGGGTCGTGGGACTGCTCGGGCCTGACCATGCAGGCGTGGGCGCAGGCCGGCGTCTACCTCTCGCACTACACCGGCTTCCAGTGGGCGGAGACCCGGCACTTCCCGATCTCGCAGGCCCAGCCCGGCGACCTGGTCTTCTACGGCACCTCCGGTGCAGCGAGCCACCACGTCGGCCTGTACATCGGCAACGACATGATGATCGAGGCCCCGCACACCGGCGCCAACGTCCGGATCTCCAACATCTGGGCCGGACGTCCCGACATCGTCATGGAGGTCGGCCGCCCCTGAGGCTGCCACCCCGGGCATGCAAGAGGGGCGCCACCGCGAGCTGCGGTGGCGCCCCTCTTGCGTGCGTGGAGGGACGGGTGGGTCCGGCGCCCGTCCCTGCCCGGTCAGTGGGTGGCGTTCGGCCCGGGCCAGCGTGCCGTGGTCATCCCGGCGTCCTTGGCCCGCTGGAGGGAGTTCTGGATCTCCTCCTCGGCCTCGGCGCGCCCGCCCCAGTGGGCGCCCTCGACCGACTTGCCGGGCTCGAGGTCCTTGTAGGTCTCGAAGAAGTGCTGGATCTCCAGGCGGTCGAACTCGCTGACGTGCTCGAGCTCGGTGATGTGCGCGACGCGGGGGTCGTTGGCCGGGACGCAGAGGATCTTGTCGTCGCCGCCCGCCTCGTCGGTCATGCGGAACAGGCCGATCGGCCGGGCCGCCACGAGGCAGCCGGGGAACGTCGGGCTCCTCCAGCAGGACGAGGGCGTCCAGCGGGTCGCCGTCCTGACCGAGGGTGTCCTCGATGTAGCCGTAGTCCGCCGGGTAGCGGGTGGAGGTGAACAGGAGCCGGTCGAGCCGGATGCGTCCTGTCGCGTGGTCCACCTCGTACTTGTTGCGGTGCCCCTGCGGGATCTCGATCGTGACGTCGTACTGCGTGCCGGTCATGGCGAAGCACCTTTCAGACTGTGGCTTAGGCTCGTCGCCAGTGTTCCGTACCCGTGCCCGTCCACCGCAAGGGGGGTTGATGCGCCGAGGCCTGGCCGTCGGGCTCGTCCTCCTGCTCGCCGCCGGTGGCTACGCCGGGCTCGACATCGAGGACCGCGTACCCGGCATCCTCACGCTCGACCCGCCGCCGGCCCGGTCCGCTGACCCGGCGTCCCCGCCCGTTCCGGCCACGGCCGGGGGAGCAGGGGCGCCCGCCGTCGCCGTCCCGCTGGCCGAGGCGTCACCGGCCACGCCGCTGCTGGTCGCCGGCACGCAGGCCCCTCTGCCGGCCGGGCCGGCCCTGGCCAAGGTGCTGGCACCGGCGTTGGCCGACCCGGGGCTCGGCCGTTCCCTCGGCGTGACGATCCGCGACGCGGCGACGGGGGCGCACCTGCTCGACCGCAACGCGGACCGGCCGGGCATCCCGGCCTCCACGACCAAGCTCCTCACCGCCACCGCCGTCATGGCCACGGTGGACCCCCGGCTGCAGCTGAGCACCCGGGCGGTCACCGGCGCGACGGCGCACGACGTGGTCCTCGTGGCCGGTGGCGACACGTTGCTGGCCCCCGGCCGCGGCACGCCCACCGCCGTCGCCGGGCGGGCCGGGCTGGACGACCTGGCCGGGCAGACCGCCGCGGCCCTGACGGCGCGGGGCGTCAGCAGCATCCGGCTGCACCTCGACGACCGCCTGGCACCCGGGCCCCGCTACGCGCCCGGCTGGGAGCCGGTGGACATCGCGGCCGGGCTGACCGGGGCCGTGGCCATGATGGGTCTGTCCACCGAGCGCCCCCGGCCCGGCGCGGCCTCACCGGCCGATCCTGCGATGAGCGCCGCCCGGGCCTTCCGCAGCGCCCTCGGCCGTCACGGCATCCGGGTCGCGAGCAACGTCGACCGCGCGACGGCTCCGGCCGGCTCCGGCGCCACCCCCGGTGCTACCGCCAGTGCCACCGCCACCGCCACCGCCGGCACCGCCACCGCCACTGTCGGCGCCCCGCAGGGCGCCCCCGCCACGCCCTCGGCGGGGACGTCCGCGGGCGCCTTGCTGGGGGAGGTGCGCTCGGCGCCGGTCGCCGAGGTCCTGGCGCTCGCTCTGGCCGACAGCGACAACGCGCTGACCGAGTCCCTGGCCCGGCAGGCGGCCGCGCACGCCGGCCGCTCGGGCGCAGAGCTGGGCTTCGCCGAGGTCGCGCGGTGGGTGCGCCAGCAGGTCCGCGCCCAGGGGGTCGATGTCTCCGGCGTCACGATGCTCGACACGAGCGGCCTGTCGCGCGGCACCGTCCTGCCGCCCCGCATCCTCGGCGACCTGCTGGCGCTGGCCGCGCGGGGCACCCTGCCGGGGCTGCGCGAGGTCGTCGCCGGGCTGCCGGTGGCCGGGCTCACCGGCACCCTGCACGACCGGTTCCACACGCCCCGCTCGCGGGCCGCGGCGGGCATCGCGCGGGCCAAGACCGGCACCCTCACCGGCGCGAGCGCGCTGGCCGGCACCGTGGTCGACCGCGACGGGCGGCTCCTGCTGTACGTCGTCCTGGCCGACGAGATCCCGCCGGGCGTGGGAACGCTGACCGCGAGGGCCGCGTTGGACCGCTTCGTGGCGATGCTCGCGACCTGCGGGTGCCGCTGACCTCGGCGCCGGGCGGTCCAGACCCCGGAGCGCCGGGCCCACAGACCACCTCAGGGATACGGTGAGCAGCATGGCGACGACCTCCGACACGGGCACCACCCGACCGGCCAGCGGGCACGTCGACTGGGACCTGGCCAAGGCCTCCGGCCGGCGGCTGGTCCCGGCGGGCCCACGGGTGAGCGCGCGCGAGGCGGCGGCCGTGGTGGCCGAGCTGCGCTCGGCGGCCCAGCGGGCCGCGGCGCCGGTCGCCGAGACCGCCCGGATGCACGCCCCGGCGGGGGCGAGCCCGGTGCTGATCGTGGACCGCGGCGGCTGGATCGACGCCAACGTCGACTCCTTGCGGGACCTGCTCGAGCCGGTCATCCACGCCATGCTCGACAAGCGCAAGGGCGCCGTCCCCGGTGCGGGCCTGGCGCAGTCCGTCGGCAGCAAGGTCACCGGCGGTGAGGCCGGCGCGCTCATGGCCTTCCTCGCCAGCAAGGTCCTCGGCCAGTACGACCTCGCCCCGAACGGCTCGCCCCGGCTGCTGCTCGTCGCGCCCAACATCCTGCACACCGAGACCGAGCTGGCCGTGGACCCGCAGGACTTCCGCCTGTGGGTGGCGCTGCACGAGGAGACCCACCGGGTCCAGTTCACCGCCGTGCCGTGGCTGCGGACCCACCTGGTCGACTCCGCGCGCGAGCTCTCGCAGGGCCTGGCCCCGGACCCCGAGGAGCTCGGCGCCAAGCTGCAGCAGATGGCGCGCAACCTGCCGGAGGCTCTGCGCAGCGGGGGCGGTGGGCTGACCGACCTGTTCGCCACGCCCGAGCAGCGCGCCCAGATCGGCCGGGTCACCGCCGTCATGTCGCTGCTGGAGGGGCACGCCGACGTGGTCATGGACGACGTGGGCCCGCGGGTCATCCCCTCCGTGGAGGAGATCCGGGCCAAGTTCCAGCAGCGCCGCCTGGGCGCGGGCACCGTCGACCGGGTGCTGCGCCGGGTGCTGGGCCTCGAGGCCAAGATGCGCCAGTACCGCGACGGCGCCGTCTTCGTCCGCGCCGTCACCGAGGCGGTCGGTGTCGACGGGTTCAACGCCGTGTGGACCTCCCCGCAGACCCTGCCGCTGCCCGAGGAGATCCAGCAGCCCGACGGTGGGTCCGGCGCGTCCACGGATGACCGGGCCGCACCCGGCGGTGGCCGCGACCCGGGTCGCCGTACGCGCGGAGCTCGCGGCGCTGCCGGCGGGCGCGCTGGTCCTCGTGGCGTGCAGCGGGGGCGCGGACTCCCTGGCCCTGGCCGCCGCGGCGGCGTTCGAGGCGCCGCGGGCGGGGCTGCGGGCGGGTGCGCTGGTGGTGGACCACGCCCTGCAGGCGGGCTCCGGCGACGTCGCCGCCCGCGTGGCCGCGACCTGTCGCCGACCTGGGCCTCCTCCCCGTCCACGTCCTGCCGGTGACGGTGCGGGCGGCCGGGGAGGGGCCCGAGGCGGCGGCCCGCACGGCCCGGTACGACGCCCTGCAGGCCGCCGCGGCGGAGCTCGGGGCCGGGCGGGTGCTGCTCGGGCACACCCGTGACGACCAGGCCGAGCAGGTCCTGCTCGGCCTCGCCCGCGGCTCCGGCGCCCGGTCCCTGGCCGGTATGCCGCGCCGCCGCGGCGTGTTCGCGCGCCCGCTGCTGGACCTCCCGCGGGTCACCACCGCGCAGGCCTGCGCCGTCACGGGCCTCGACCCGTGGCAGGACCCGCACAACGCGGACCCGGCCTACCGCCGGGTCCGCGCCCGACGGCTGCTGGGCGAGCTCGAGCGCGAGCTCGGCCCCGGCGTCGTACCCGCCCTCGCCCGCTCGGCGGACCTGCTCCGCGAGGACGCGGACCTCATCGACGGGCTCGCGGTGGAGGCCCGGCGCACGCTGGGCGCCGGCGCGCCCGACGCCGCGGCGCTGGCGGCCCTGCCCCGGGCGGTCCGGGCGCGGGTCTGGCGGCTGCTGGCCGTGGAGGCCGGGGCGCCGGCCGGGGCGTTGTTCGCCGTGCACGTCGACGCGCTCGACGCGCTGGTCGGCCCGCGCTGGCGCGGGCAGGGGCCGGTCGACCTGCCGGGTGGCCTGCAGGGCCGGCGTGAGGGTGGCCAGGTGCGGATCGCCGCCGCGCGTCCGGTTCAATAGGAAGGTCCGCGGTGCACGTGGACTGCCTCAGCCCCCCATGTCAGGAGATCCCGTGGACCCCGCCCACATGGCAGCAGACCTCGAGCGTGTGCTCATCACCGAGGAGGAGATCCACGCCAAGCTGGACGAGCTCGGGAGCCAGATCTGGAGGGACTACGAGGGCAAGGACCTGCTGCTCGTGGGCATCCTCAAGGGCGCGGTCATGGTCATGGCCGACCTGATGCGCGCGCTGCCCGGCACGGCGCCGATGGACTGGATCGCGATCTCCTCCTACGGCTCGGGCACCAAGTCCTCCGGCGTGGTCCGGCTGATCAAGGACCTCGACACCGACATCACCGACAAGCACGTCCTGATCGTCGAGGACATCATCGACTCCGGCCTCACCCTCAGCTGGATCAAGGCCAACCTGGAGTCGCGGTCTGCCGCCTCGGTGGAGATCTGCACCCTGCTGCGCAAGCCCGAGGCGGCCAAGGTCGAGATCGACGTCCGCTACGTCGGCTTCGACATCCCCAACGAGTTCGTCGTCGGCTACGGCCTCGACTACGCCGAGCGCTACCGCAACCTGCGCGTCGTCGGCACGCTCGCCCCGCACGTCTACTCGTGAGCCGGGCAGCGGGCGGCCCGCAGTCGCCCCGCCGCCGGCCCGGTGTCCGCCCGCGGTCCTCGCGGCCGGGCACCGGAACAAGGGCTCCGGCCCGGGCGTTCCACTGCTGAGAATGCACCCCGTTCGTGCCGGTGTACCGTTTCCAGGAACCGCCACCACCACGTCGTACGGAGTGGCGTCATGGCTGAGCGAGCAGGAGGGACGGGGCTGGAGGCCCCGCACATACATGGACTTCAAGCGCATCCTTCGCACCCCGATGGTCTGGGTGGTGCTCATCGTCGGCATCGGCGTGCTGCTCATCTCCCTCCAGGGTGCCGGTGGTTTCACCCGCATCGACACCTCGGCCGCAGAGAAGCTGATCAACGACGGCAAGGTCCAGTCCGCCAAGCTCGAGGTCGACAAGGTCGACCTGACCCTGAAGAAGGGTGAGGCGTACACGGGCGGCGACGGCGTCAAGGACGCCACCCGCGTGCAGGCGTACTACGTGGAGCAGCGCGGCGCGAGCCTCGTGCAGGCCCTGAAGACGCACCTGCCCCCCGACGGCTACACCGACGAGATCAGCGGGCCGAACTGGTTCGGCAGCCTGCTGGTGACGGTCATCCCGCTTGTCCTGGTGCTCGGCCTGTTCTGGTTCCTCATGAGCCAGATGCAGGGCGGCGGCTCCAAGGTCATGAGCTTCGGCAAGAGCAAGGCCAAGCTGGCGACCAAGGACACCCCCAAGGTCACCTTCGCCGACGTGGCCGGTGCGGACGAGGCCGTGGAGGAGCTGCGCGAGATCAAGGAGTTCCTCGCCGAGCCGGCCAAGTTCCTGGCCGTCGGCGCCAAGATCCCCAAGGGCGTCCTGCTCTACGGCCAGCCCGGCACCGGCAAGACGCTGCTGGCCCGCGCCGTGGCCGGTGAGGCGGGCGTGCCGTTCTACTCGATCTCCGGCTCGGACTTCGTCGAGATGTTCGTCGGTGTCGGTGCGTCCCGCGTCCGTGACCTGTTCGAGCAGGCCAAGAACAACGCCCCCGCCATCGTCTTCGTCGACGAGATCGACGCGGTCGGCCGCCACCGTGGCGCCGGCCTGGGCGGTGGCCACGACGAGCGTGAGCAGACCCTCAACCAGCTCCTGGTCGAGATGGACGGCTTCGACGTCAAGACCAACGTCATCCTCATCGCGGCGACCAACCGCCCCGACATCCTCGACCCGGCGCTGCTGCGCCCCGGCCGGTTCGACCGGCAGATCGCGGTCGACGCCCCCGACATGATCGGCCGTCACCGCATCCTCGAGGTCCACGGCAAGGGCAAGCCCCTCGCCACGGACGTCGACCTGCTGGCCGTCGCCCGCCGGACCCCGGGCTTCACCGGTGCCGACCTGGCCAACGTGCTCAACGAGGCCGCTCTGCTGACCGCCCGTCGCGACTCCAAGCTCATCGACGACGCCGCGCTGGACGAGGCGATCGACCGCGTCGTGGCCGGGCCGCAGAAGCGCACCCGGATCATGAGCGCCAAGGAGAAGAAGATCACCGCCTACCACGAGGGTGGGCACGCGGTCGTGGCCGCGGCGATGCGGCACACCGACCCGGTCACCAAGATCACCATCCTGCCGCGCGGCCGGGCCCTGGGCTACACGATGGTCATGCCGGTGGACGACAAGTACTCGACCACCCGCAACGAGATCCTGGACCAGCTGGCCTACGCCCTCGGTGGCCGTGTCGCGGAGGAGATGATCTTCCACGACCCCACCACCGGCGCGGCCAACGACATCGAGAAGGCCACCGGGCTCGCCCGCAAGATGGTCACCCAGTTCGGCATGAGCGAGCGCATCGGGGCGATCAAGCTGGGCCAGGAGCAGGGCGAGGTCTTCCTCGGTCGCGACATGGGCCACCAGCGCGACTACTCCGAGGACGTCGCCGGCATCGTCGACGAGGAGGTGCGCCGCTTCATCGAGTCCGCGCACGACGAGGCCTGGCACGCGCTGAACGACAACCGCGACGTGCTGGACCAGCTCGTCCTCGAGCTGCTCGAGAAGGAGACCCTCAACAAGTCCCAGCTCGACGTGATCTTCGCCCCGGTCGTCAAGCGGCCGCAGCGACCGGTCTGGCTCTCCAGCGACCGACGTTCCGTGAGTGACCAGCCGCCGGTGCTGACCCCCGCCGAGCGGGCCGCGATGGCCAACGGCAACGGTCCGCTGCAGGACACGCGCGAGCACCCGCCCACCGCGGTGATCGAGGTGCCCGAGGGTGGCCATGTCGACCCCACCGCCGGTTGACCTCGAGCGCGCAGAGCGCGCCGTCCGTGAGCTGCTGCTCGCCCTCGGTGAGGACCCCGACCGGGACGGGCTGAAGGAGACGCCCGGTCGGGTCGCCCGCTCCTACGCCGAGGTGTGGGCGGGCATGCGCCAGGAGCCGGGTGACGTGCTCACCACGACGTTCGAGATCGGCGGCCACTCCGAGCTCATCCTCGTCCGCGACATCGAGGTCTACAGCACCTGTGAGCACCATCTGGTCCCGTTCCACGGTGTCGCCCACCTCGGCTACATCCCGGGCAGCGACGGGCGGGTGACCGGGCTGTCCAAGCTCGCCCGGCTGGTCGACGTCTTCGCCCGCCGACCGCAGGTGCAGGAACGGCTCACCACCCAGGTCGCCGACGCCATGGTGACCCACCTCGAGGCCGCCGGGGTGATCGTCGTGATCGAGTGCGAGCACCTGTGCATGTCCATGCGCGGCGTACGCCGACCCGGGTCCAGGACCATCACCTCCGCTGTCCGGGGCCAGCTGCGCAACGCGGCGACCCGAGCCGAGGCGATGGGGCTCGTCCTCGGCGGCAACCGGTGAGCGAACGCGCGCCGGCGCGTCACCCCACCCCGTTCTCCACGGCCCTCGCGTCGTCGCGGTCGCGCACGCCGCAGATCATCGGCGCCCTGACGTACCTCGCGGGTGTGGTGGACATCGCGAGCGGGCTGGCCCGCGCGTGGCGGACCCGGCTGCACCCGCTGTCCGACGTCGTCCCCGGCGCGGTCTCGGGTGCGGCGTCGGCGGTCACGATCATCCTCGGCATCCTCCTGCTGCTCCTGGCCCACGCCCTGCGGCGGCGCAAGCGCAGGGCGTGGCGCGCGGCGGTGGTGCTGCTCAGCCTGAGTGTCGTCCTCCACCTCCTCAAGGCCGAGCCGCTGGCGACGCTGATCCCGCTCGGGCTGCTGGTCGTGCTCGTCGTCTACCGCGCCGAGTTCTACGCCCTCGGGGACCCCACCACGCGCTGGCGGGCCGTCCGCATGCTCGTCGTGCTCGTCGCCCTCAGCCTCGTCCTCGGCTACCTGGTCGTCTCTATCGCCCACGGCTCGGTCGCCGGCGCGCCGCCGACGGTGGGGAACCGGCTCTGGGAGGTGCTGACCGGGTTGGTCGGCCTGACCGGCCCGATCGTCTACCGCACCGAGCGGGTGTCCGACGTGGTCGGCGCGGTCCTGCTCGGTCTGGGCCTGACCACCGCGCTCGTCACCATCTACCTGGCCCTGCGCGCTCCCGAACCCCGCCCGATCCTGACCGACGAGGACGACGCGCGGATGCGCGCGCTGCTGGCGCGCAGCCCCGACTCCCTCGGCTACTTCAACCTGCGACGCGACAAGAGCGTGGTCTGGTCCGAGTCGGGCAAGGCTGCGATCGCCTACCGCGTGGTGTCCGGCACGATGCTGGCCAGCGGCGACCCCGTGGGGGACCCGGAGGCGTGGCCCGGTGCCATGGCCGTGTTCCTGAAGGAGGCGCAGGCCCACGCCTGGACGCCGGCCGTGATCGGCTGCTCCGAGAAGGCCGGTGAGATCTGGTGCCGGCACACCGGGTTCGCCGCGCTGGAGCTCGGCGACGAGGCCGTGGTCGAGGTGGACGGCTTCACCCTCGAGGGCCGGGCGATGCGCAACGTGCGCCAGATGGTCAAGCGGATCGAGCGCGCCGGCTACACGACCGAGGTCTGCCGGGCCCGGGACGTGTCCCAGGGCGAGCGCCGCCGCGCCCTGGCGGACGCCGACGCCTGGCGCTCCAGCGAGACCGAGCGCGGCTTCTCGATGGCGCTGGGCCGGGTCATCGACCCGGTGGACCCCGACTGCGTGTGGGTCGTCGCCCGGCAGGACGGGGTCATGCGCGGGTTCCTGCAGTTCGTCCCGTGGGGCGCCGACGGCATGTCACTGGACCTGATGCGGCGGGACCGGACGGCCGAGCCCGGCGTCAACGAGCTGCTCATCGTCCACGCCCTCGCCAAAGCCACGGACCTCGGCATCAAGCGCGTGTCGCTGAACTTCGCCGCGTTCCGCTCCTCCCTCGAGCGGGGCGAGCGCCTGGGTGCCGGGCCCGTGATCCGGGCCTGGCGGCGGGTCCTGGTCTTCGCCTCCCGCTGGTTCCAGATCGAGAGCCTCTACCGCTTCAACGCCAAGTTCCAGCCGACGTGGGTGCCGCGGTTCCTGGTCTACCCGCACGCGGCCGATCTCCCGCGGGTGGCGATGGCGGCCCTGGAGGCCGAGGCGTTCCTCACCTGGCCGTCGCTGCGCTGGTTCAACCGGGGGCAGGCGTGAGCACCCTGGTGATGGGCGTGGTCAACGTGACCCCCGACTCCTTCAGCGACGGCGGCGAGTGGTTCGAGCCGGACGCCGCGGTCGCGCACGGGCTCGAGCTGCTCGACCAGGGCGCCGACCTGCTCGACGTCGGTGGTGAGTCGACCCGGCCCGGCGCCGAGCGCCCGACCCAGGACGAGGAGCTGCGGCGGGTCGTGCCCGTCGTGGCCGAGCTGGCCGGGCGGGGGGCCCGGATCTCGGTGGACACCATGCGTGCCGAGGTCGCCGCCCGGGCGCTGGAGGCCGGGGCCAGCGTGGTCAACGACGTCAGCGGCGGCCTGGCCGACCCCGACATGGCCGCGGTCGTGGCCGGCTCCGATGCGACGTACGTCGCCATGCACTGGCGCGCGCACAGCACGCGGATGCAGTCGCTCGCGACGTACGACGACGTGGTGCAGGACGTGTGCCGCGAGCTGACCCGGCGGGTCGAGGACCTGGGGGCCGCGGGCGTGCGCCCCGAGCAGCTGGTGCTGGACCCCGGGTTCGGCTTCGCCAAGCTGGCGGCCCACAACTGGCGCCTGCTGGCCCATCTGGACCGGGTGCAGGCGCTGGGGTTCCCCGTGCTGGTGGGCACGTCGCGCAAGTCGTTCCTGGGCCGGCTGGGCGTGCCGGCCGGCGACCCGCCGCGGCCGGCGACCGAGCGCGACGCGGCCACGGCGGCCACCACCGTCCTCGCCGGGCTCGCCGGGGCCTGGGGCGTGCGGGTCCACCACGTGCCCTCCAGCGTCGACGCCCTGCGCGTCGTCGCGGCGACGGAGCAGGCGCGATGAGCGACCGGATCAGCCTGGTCGGCGTGCGCGCCCGCGGCTTCCACGGCGTGCTGCCCGAGGAGAAGGTGCAGGGGCAGGACTTCGTCGTGGACGTGCTGCTGGACGTCGACCTGAGCCGGGCCGCCGGCACCGACGACCTGGCGCACACCGTCAGCTACGCCGAGGTCGCCGCCGACGTCGTGGCCCTGGTCGAGGGGCCGCCACTGGACCTCATCGAGACCCTCGCGGGCCGGGTCGCGGACACCGTCATGGCCCGCCCGCTGGTCGAGGCGGTGGAGGTCACCGTCCACAAGCCCCAGGCGCCGGTCGGCGTGCCGTTCGGCGACGTGGCCGTCACCGTCCGCCGGGAGCGGTGCGAGCCGGTCGTCGTGGCCCTGGGCGCCAACCTCGGGGACGTCGTCGCGACCCTGACCTCCGCGGTGCGCTGCGTCGCCGCCCTCCCGGGTGTGCAGGTGCGCGACGTCTCGCCGCTGGTCGAGACCGACCCGGTCGGCGGCCCGGACCAGCCGGCCTACCTCAACGCGGTGCTGCTGGCGCAGACCCGGCTCGCGCCCTGGACGCTGTTGCGAGCCCTGCACGAGGTCGAGGCGGCGCACGGGCGGGTCCGCGAGACCCGGTGGGGGGCGCGGACCCTGGACCTGGACCTGGTCCAGTACGGCGTGCCGGGCACGCCGGGCGAGCGGACCAGCGCCGAACCCGAGCTCGAGCTGCCCCATCCCCGCGCCGCCGACCGGGCGTTCGTCCTCGAGCCGTGGCGCATGGTGCAGCCCGAGGCGGAGCTGCGGGTCGACGGCGCCGTGGTCGCCGTGGCCCACCGGCTGGAGCAGCTGGACCGCGAGGGCGTGCGCCCCGGACCCGAATGGAGGCCGACGTGGTGAGAGACGGACGCGGCGTGTCCGTGCGCCTGGTCCTGGTCGTGGCGCTGCTGGCGACGGCGGTGGCCTGGATCGGGCTGCGGCTCTGGTTCGATGCCGGCCACGCGCTGCCCGGCGCGTCGTGGGGTGGGGCGGTGCTGATCGTCTTCATGGCCGTCGGGGTCTACTGCGCCGGGCTGCCGGTCCGCCGGTTCCTGCGCGGCGAGGCGACCCGCCCACTGAGCCCGCTGCGGGCGATGCGCACGCTGGTGCTCGCCCAGGCCGCGGCGCTCACCGGTGCGCTGGTCGCCGGCTGGTACGCCGCGCAGGCCCTCGTGCTGCTGCCCGACGCCGACGTGGACTCCGTGCGCGCGGCGATGCTGCGCTCGCTCGCGGTCTGCGTCAGCGGCGTGCTGATGATCGTCGCCGGGCTGCTCGTACAGGCCATGTGCCGGATCGACGACCAGGACCTCGACCAGAACGACCGCGACCGCGACCGCGGCCGGGACCTGGACCGACCCCTCGACCCGGACCGTGACCATGGCCGCGACCGGAACCGGGACCGGGACCGGGACCGGGACCGGGACCAGCGATGATGGGCTCCCGGTCGCACCGGCCGGTCGCCATCGGGCTGGCCGCGCTGCTGGTCATCCCGGTCACCCTGGGCATCCGCAGCGACAGCACGGTGGCCGGCGCCGTCGTCGGTGTGGTGGTCGTCCTGCTCGGGGGCGGATGGGCCGGGCGAGCCTGGCTCGAGCGGCGCGAGCGGACCGCACGGGAGCGTCAGCCCCACCCCGACCTCGACTGACCCGCGGGAAGGCACCGCGGGGGGCTACTTGTCGACGTCGCCCACGACGAAGAACATCGAGCCCAGGATCGCCACCATGTCGGCGATGAGGTTGCCGGGCAGCACCTCGCTCAGGACCGAGATGTTGTTGAAGGACGCCGAGCGCAGCTTGAGCCGCCACGGCGTCTTGTCCCCGCGGGAGACCAGGTAGTAGCCGTTGAAGCCGAGCGGGTTCTCCGTCACGGTGTAGAGCGACCCCTCCGGGACGCGCAGCACCTTGGGCAGCTTGACGTTGACCGGCCCCTGCGGCAGGGCAGCCAGGGTCTCGATGCAGGCCTGGGCGAGGTCGAGGCTGACGTGGGTCTGCTCCAGGAGCACCTCCAGCCGGGCCAGGCAGTCACCCTCCGTCCGCGTCACCACGCGGCCGGGCCCGCCGTGGCCGAAGAGCTCGGCGTAGGCGAGGTAGGGCTCGTCGCGACGGAGGTCCAGGTCGACGCCCGACGCCCGGGCGATCGGCCCGGTCACGCCGTACGCCGAGATCAGCGACGCCGGCAGGACGCCGACACCGCGGGTGCGCGCGTGCAGGATCTCGTTGCCGACGAGCATGCTCTCCAGGTCCGGCATCCTGCGCCGTACGGCGGCGACGGCGGCGGACGCACGCCCGAGCCAGCCGGCGGGCAGGTCCTCCTTCAGGCCGCCGACCCGGTTGAACATGTAGTGGATCCGTCCGCCGGCGGCCTCCTCCATCACCGCCTGCAGCTCCTCGCGCTCGCGGAAGGAGTAGAAGATCGGCGTGATCGCACCGAGCTCGAGGGGGTAGGAGCCGAGGAACATCAGGTGGTTGAGCACCCGGTTGAGCTCGGCCAGCAGCATGCGCGCCCACGTGGCTCGCTCGGGGACCTCCATGCCGAGCATCGCCTCGACCCCCAGCACCACGCCCAGCTCGTTGCTGAACGCCGAGAGCCAGTCGTGGCGGTTGGACAGCACGATGATCTGCCGGTAGTCGCGCACCTCGAACAGCTTCTCCGCGCCGCGGTGCATGTAGCCGATGATCGGCTCGGCGCTGACGATGCGCTCGCCGTCGACCACGATCCGCAGCCGCAGGACGCCGTGGGTCGCGGGGTGCTGCGGGCCGATGTTGAGCACCATGTCGGCGGTCGCGAGGCCGCCGGCGCCCAGGCCCACGGTCAGCTCCCGCGGCGGGGTGGGCGAGGTCATGGGCGCCAGTCTGCCAGTGCGTGGTGTCCGTGACGCCCCGGCTCAGCAGGCGGGGTCGTTCTCCGCGCGCGTGAGGCGGCCGGAGGCGTCGAGCCGCAGCAGCACGACGGCCTCGCTTCGCTGGAGGTGGGCGAGCTCCGGCAGCGTCGCCGGCCGCGACCGCATGGGCTGGTCCACCGCGACGCAGTGGTGGTAGGTGAACGTGGCGCCCGGCGCGACCGGGATGCGGAACGTCGTGCGGGTGTTCAGGTTCTCGTACGGCGCGTCGGAGTGCACCCGGATCGGCACGCCGTCCCGCGCGAGCGTGCTGTCGGGGGTGCCCCGGACGGTCCACCGGTCCAGGACGACCACCGGCGTACCGGTGGCGCTGGTCACGTGGACGATCGTACCGAGGTCGTAGGCGCGACCGACCACGTCGCTGTGGACCGCCGACGGGCTTCCGGACGGCGAGCCGGAGCTGCTGCCGGGCGCGGCGGTCGCGGTGACTGTCGGGGTGACGGTCACCGTGACCGGCGCGCCCGACGGCTGGCTGTCGCCGGAGCCGCAGGCGGAGAGCGTCACGGTGAGTGCGGCGGCGGCCGCGGCGAGCGAGGCTCGGTGGGCGTGGTGAGCTCGGTCGGCCCAGTGGCTGGGACGGGTCATGAGGGGTCCTTCCGGTTTTCCGGCGACCCAGTCTCGCCCAGCCCCGGACGGCCACCAAACCGGTGCCGGCGGATGTGCGGCGGCCCAGGACGGCCGTCAGGCCGGCGGACCGACGGCCGTCAAGGCCCAGAAGAAGTCGCCGAGGCTCCCGCGGGCGGTCAGCGCGGTGGCCGCCGATGCGGTCGAGAGGGCGGCGAGGTAGGCCGTGGGGTCGCTCGCAGCGAGCTCGCGCGGGGGCGTGGCCCCGCTGACGCCGAGCCGCCGCAGCGCGGTGCGCTGGTCGACCAGCTCGTCGGCGCCCAGGGAGTCCATGGCGACGTGCGCGGTGAGGTCGCACGAGCCGTCGGGCACCGGCGCCACCTGGCGGCCCTCGCGGTAGCCCGTCAGCGTCCCCGGCGGCCGGTCGGCGCGCGCGTGGCCGTAGTCCACGGCCACCGCGAGCCCGGAACGGAGCCGGGACACGAGGGCGTCCCACGCCTGGTCCCGGCTGCGGCCGACCTCGACGCGGTCGCCGGGCCGGGCGCCCGGGCCGACGACGGTCGGCCACCAGGTGCGGCACCACTCCAGGTCGGCCCCCACCACCGCGCCGGCCAGGTGCTCCCGCCCGGTCGAGGGCTCGACGAGCACCGCGCGCAGCACCCCGTGGTCGTCCACCTGCCCGACCGGGCACGGGACGACGTCCAGCCACTCGTGCGCGAGGAGCAGCGTGCCGGTCAGGTCCGACAGCTCCGGTGGCAGGAGCGCCCCGCCGGGGGAGCGCACCCAGTCCACGCCCGCGGGCAGGTCGGGCCGGGCGACGACGTCCACCCCCACACAGCGCAGCGCCGGGGCGAGCCTGGTGACCTCGGTGAGCAGCTCGCCGCGTCCGCAGCCGACGTCGACCAGCGTGTGGAGGCCGTGCTCGCCCATCAGCCGGACCAGCGCCGCCGCCAGCACCGACCCCATCAGGGGCCCTCCCTGCGTTGAGGTCGCGAAGTGGCCCGCCGGCCCGCGGTCCTGCCGGTAGAAGCCGGTCGGGCCGTACAGGGCGGCCTGCCAGGCGGCGGCCCACGGGGTCTCGTGCACGGGCAGCACGCTACGTGCCAGGGCAGCGAGATAGCGTTTCGGCTGTGAGCACTCCCGAGGACCGACCGGCGCGCCTGCGGGTCGGCGTCGTCGGCGCGGGCCGGGTCGGTGCCGTGCTCGGGGCGGCCCTGCAGCGCGCAGGCCACCGCGTCGTCGCGGTGTCCGGCGTCAGCGAGGCATCCCGGACGCGCGCCGCGACCCTGCTGCCCGGCGTACCGGTCCGCGCGGTCGAGGAGGTCGTGGCGCAGGCCGAGCTGCTGCTGCTCACCGTGCCCGACGACGACCTGGCCGCCCTGGTGTCCGGGCTCACCACCACCCGCTCGTGGCAGGCCGGCCAGATCGTGGTGCACACCTCCGGCAGCCACGGCATCGGCGTGTTCGACGACGCGCTGTCCCAGCACATCCTCGGGCTGGCGCTGCACCCGGTCATGACGTTCACCGGCACCGCGATGGACATCACCCGGCTGGCCGACTGCTGCTTCGGCATCACGGCGCCGGAGGTGCTGCGACCGGTCGCCGAGGCGCTGGTCGTCGAGATGGGCGCCGAGCCGGTCTGGATCGCCGAGGACGAGCGGCCGCTCTACCACGCGGCGCTGGCACACGGAGCGAACCACCTGGTCACGCTCGTCGCCCAGGCGATGCAGGTGCTGGGGTCCGCAGGGGTGGCCCAGCCGCACCGCGTCATCGCCCCGCTGCTCTCCGCCGCCCTGGACAACGCCCTGCGCCTCGGTGACGGTGCTCTCACCGGGCCGGTGGCCCGTGGCGACGCCGGTACCGTGGCCGCACACCTGCGCCAGCTCAGCGACCAGACCCCCGACGTCAGGCCGACCTACGTCGCCCTCGCCCGGGCCACGGCCGAGCGCGCCCTGGCCAGCGGTCGCCTGTCGGTGTCCGCCGCCGAGCCGCTGCTGGACATCCTCGCCGCACCCAAGGAGCCCTCGTGACCGCACCGTCCACGGATGCCGTCCCGGGCACGTCGACGCCGTCGGCGCCCGTCGTGACCCGGACCCGTGCCGAGCTGCGTACGGCGCGCCACGCGCTCGACCGCGGCGACGTCGCCGTCGTCATGACCATGGGCGCCCTGCACGAAGGGCACGGCCGGCTGATCCGGCACGCCCGCAGCCGGGCCGAGCACGTGGTGGTCACGATCTTCCTCAACCCCCTGCAGTTCGGCGCAGGGGAGGACCTCTCCCGCTATCCCCGCACCGTCGACAGCGACCTGGAGATCTGCGCCCGCGAGGGGGCGGACCTGGTCTTCCTGCCCACGCCCGACGTGGTCTACCCCGAAGGCGACCCCGGCGTGCGCATCTCCGCCGGGGCCCTCGGCGACGTCCTCGAGGGGCAGGCCCGCCCCGGGCACTTCGACGGCGTGCTGACCGTGGTCGGCAAGATGCTGCACCTGACCGGCGCCGACCTGGCCTTCTACGGCCAGAAGGACGCCCAGCAGCTGCTGCTCATCCGCCGCATGGTGCAGGACCTCGACTTCCCGGTCGAGGTGGTCTCCGTGCCGACCGTGCGCGAGCCGGACGGTCTGGCCATGAGCAGCCGCAACACCTACCTCACGCCCTCTGACCGGGAGGTCGCGCTGTCGCTGTCCCGGGCGCTGCACGCCGGCGCCGCCGCCGCCGCCGAGGGGCCCGCCGCCGTACGCCGCGCGGCGCGCGCGGTCCTCGTCCGGGAGCCGCTGGTCCTGGTCGACTACCTGGTGCTGGTGCACCCGACCACGCTGGAGGACGTGCCCGAGTGGTACCGCGGCGAGGCGCTGCTGGCGGTGGCCGGCAAGGTCGGCACGACCCGCCTCATCGACAACCTCCCCGTGGCGGTGGGGCCCGGGGGTGGCGCGCTCGAGGTCTCCTCACCCGACCCGGCCCGGTCCGCGTCCGCGCCCGTGGCCGCTCCCACTCCGGGGGCGCCCCCGGCGGCGACCGGTGACCCTCACCGTCCCCGGCCGGCTGGTCGCGCCGGCGCCGGGGTGGACGACCTCGGCCGACGTCATCGTCGTCGGGTCGGGCATCGCCGGCCTGACCGCGGCGTTGCGGCTGCGGCAGCGGGTGGACCGGGTGCTGCTCGTCACCAAGACGGTGCTCTCCGAGGGCTCGACGGAGTGGGCCCAGGGCGGCATCGCCGCGGCCCTGGACCCGGCCGACTCGCCCCAGGAGCACCTGCGCGACACCCTGGTCGCCGGAGCAGGCGTCTGCGACGTGGAGGCGGTGCGCGCCCTCGTGTCCGAGGGGCCCGCCCGCGTGCGCGAGCTGGTCGGCCTCGGCACCGAGTTCGACCGGGGGCCGGACGGGGAGATCTCCCTGACCCGCGAGGGCGGCCACCACCGTGACCGGATCGCCCACGCCGGGGGCGATGCCACCGGCCGCGAGATCTCGCGGGCGCTGATCGCCGCCCTCCACGCGGTCCAGGACGACCCGGGCATCGAGGTCCGCGAGCACGCCCTGGTCGTCGACCTCCTGCAGGACGCCGAGCGCCGGGTGTGCGGCGTGACCCTGCACGTGATCGGCGAGGGCCAGGTCGACGGGGTCGGGGCGGCCCACGCCCGCGCGGTGGTGCTGGCCACCGGAGGCCTCGGGCAGGTCTACTCCTCCACCACCAACCCGTCCGTGGCCACCGGCGACGGTGTCGCCGCTGCACTGCGCGCCGGGGCGGTCATCGCCGACCTGGAGTTCGTCCAGTTCCACCCGACGGTGCTGTGGCTGGGTGAGGGGGCCAGCGGCCAGCAGCCCCTGATCTCCGAGGCGGTCCGCGGGGAGGGTGCGTTCCTGGTCGACGCCGACGGCGTGCAGTTCATGCAGGGTCTGCACCCGATGGCCGACCTCGCGCCGCGCGACATCGTGGCCCGCGCGATCGTCGCGCGGATGACCGCCACCGGCAGCGACCACGTGCTGCTCGACGCGCGGCACCTCGGTGCCGAGTTCCTCGAGCGCCGCTTCCCCTCCATCGTCGCGCGGTGCCGCGAGCTGGGGTTCGACCCGGCCACGGAGCTGCTGCCGGTGGCCCCCGCCCAGCACTACGCCAGCGGCGGCGTGCAGACCGACCTGGTCGGCCGGACCTCCCTGGAGGGGCTCTACGCCTGCGGCGAGGTCTCCTGCACCGGCGTGCACGGCGCCAACCGCCTGGCGTCGAACTCGCTGCTCGAGGGCGTGGTGTTCGCTGCCCGCATCGCGGACGACATCGCAGCCCGGCTGGCTGCCGGCGGGCTGCCGCCCACGACGGCGCAGGCGCGCCAGGAGCCGCCCACCCTGGTCGACGCCCGCCGGCGCACCGAGATCCAGCGGGCGATGACGGCCGGCGCGGGCGCCGTGCGCTCGGCGGCGTCGCTCGCCGCGACGGCGTCCGTGCTGGCCGGCATCGCGGCCGAGGCCGACCGGTGGGCTCCGTCGACGCCGCGCCCGGCTCCGGGCCCGACTCCTGGGAGACCTCCAACCTGCTGCACGTCGGCCAGCTGCTGACCGAGGTGGCGGCCCGCCGGAGTGAGACCCGCGGCGGGCACGTCCGCGCCGACTTCCCCGCCCGCGACGACACCCGGTTCCGTGGCCACCTCCGGGCCTCCCGCGGCACCGCCGGCGACGTCACGACGTCGTACACCCCCGTCGAGCCCGCCGACGCGGAGCTGCTCGACGCCCTGCCCCCTGCCCGACCCTGACAGGACCCCCATGACCGAGCCAGCCCTGCACCTCTTTCCCGAGGCCATCGCCTCCACGGTGGTCGAGACCGCGCTCAGTGAGGACCTCGGCGGCTTTCCCGGCACCGACGTGACCACCAGCGCCACCATCCCCGCCACCCAGCGCAGCACCGCCCACGTCATCGCCCGCGAGGACGGGGTGGTCGCCGGCATGCCGCTGCTGTCCACGGTGTTCCGGGCGGTGACCGAGCGGCTCGGCTCCCCCGAGGTCGACGTCGAGCCACGTCGCGAGGATGGCGACACGGTGCGCCGGGGAGACGTGCTGGCCGTCCTGCACGGCTCCACCCGCGCCATCCTCGTGGGCGAGCGCACCCTGCTGAACCTGCTCAGCCGGCTCTCGGGCGTCGCGACCCACACCCGCCGCTGGGCCGATGCCCTGGCGGGCACCGGCGCCGTGGTCCTCGACACGCGCAAGACGACGCCGGGGCTGCGCGCCCTGGAGAAGTACGCCGTCCGCTGCGGCGGCGGTACCAACAAGCGCATGGGCCTCTACGACGTCGCCATGATCAAGGACAACCACAAGCTGGCCGCGGGCTCGCTGACCGCGGCGTACGACGCGGTCCGCTCCAGCGCGCCGGGTGTGGACATCCAGGTCGAGGTCACGACCGTCACCGAGGCACTCGAGGCGGTGGCGGCCGGGGCGCGGTTCCTGCTCTGCGACAACATGTCGGTGCCGCTGCTGCGCGAGACGGTGCAGGCGGTGCGCGGCACCGGGCAGGACGTCGAGATCGAGGCGACCGGTGGCCTGACGCTCGCCGTGGCGCGCGACTACGCGCGGACGGGGGTCGACTTCCTCAGCGTGGGGGCACTGACCCACTCCTCGCCGATCCTGGACATCGCCCTGGACCTGGTCGGCGAGGCCTAGACCGCCGGTTCAGCCACGTTGCCGTCGCTGGCACCGGGTCTGCGCCCGCAGGCTCGGGGGCTGCCCTGGTCGCCGGGAACGCGCTGCGACATGCCCGGGGCGCGCCGCAGGCTTTCCCGAGGGCGATGCCCGAGCGACCCCGACACGGTCTCCGCCGGCCATTCGGGGCGCACGCTGCCGTTACGTTGCGGCCCTCTCCCGGAGAAAGGGACGACGTGCCGGGGACACGCTTGCCCGGGATTGACCACTCGTGCGAGGAAAGTTCCCCCCGGACCGCACATTGCCCCTCGCCGGCCGAGGCCAGGTGCGCCCGGGCGGCATTGCCAGGCACCCGGCGAATCACCGTTCCGGCTCTGTTCCGGGATTGGAGCGGCCCCTGTTCCGGGGATGGGAACTGTATTCACCACAAGAGGGTTCGCACCAAAGTGTGACGGGCTTTGCGCGGTTAGTTGCCAGGAGGGAACGCGCGCGGGGCGCAGCACGTTTGTCTTTCGATGGGCCCTATCGCGGCCGGTGGGGCGCCGTGAGGTTCGCGCTGACCGTGACGCACGCCTCATCGGTCGCGGCACCGGTCCGACCGCGGGTGCGCACGGCGTCACCATGGTCCAGTCATCTCTTACCGGGATCGGAGCAGAACATGGATCTCCACCACCTGTGGCTGGTCATCGTCGCGTTGTTGCCCAGCGCAGGAGTCGCCTTCCTCTTCTACATCGTGATCAAGGCGATGGTCGAGGGCGACCGGCGTGAGCGTCTGGCGCATTCCCAGTGGGAGGCCGAACAGGATCGCCAATTGCGGGAAAAGGAAGGACAATGAAGTATTCGGCGATGATGCACTAGCCTTGCTGCGCGCCGGGAAAATGACAGAAGAATGTCCCGGCGCATTCCCCAACCATTCGGCAGTTCTGGAGACTTCCATGGCGCAGCGTGTGCAGGTTCTGTTGGTCGACGACCTCGATGGCGGTGACGCCAACGAGACGGTGTCCTTCGCCCTCGACGGCGTGACCTACGAGATCGACCTCTCGGAGTCCAACGCGGCCAAGTTCCGCGACGACCTCGCCTCCTGGATCGGGCACGCCCGGCGCTCCGGCGGCCGCCGCGCCACCGGGGGCACCCGCCGCGCCGCACCCGGCAGCAGCCGCACCCGGTCCGACCTCGGGGCGATCCGTGAGTGGGCCAGGGCCAACGGGCACCAGGTCAGCGACCGTGGCCGCATCTCGGCCGAGGTCCAGGAGGCCTACGACAAGGCCAACGCCTGAGCGTCGGCCCGTCGGCGGCTCCAGCGCGCGGGCTGCCGCCCTGCCGCGGCTCCGGTCCCGGATCACCCGTGAGCGTGCCCGTGGAGGAGCTCGGCGTCGTGGCCGACCGGGTCAGCCGGCGCATCGGCTGGCTCGAGCTGTCGGTGCAAGGGCACGACTCCCTCCTTCCCTGGTCCTGCGCGCAGGTGCTCCGGGACCAGGAGGGCGGGGCCGATCCCACCGCTTCGTGGCGGTCGGCCCTGCACCAGCGCACCGCACGGACCTACGGCACGGAGCCGCCGCGACACGTCGCGGCGGCTTTCGTGCTGTTGTGGTACCTCGACCTGCTGGCCCAGCCCGCGGCGTACACGTGCGCCCTGGGCCCGTGGGTCCTGGACCTCGCACCGGAGGCGGTGCGGTTCGACCTCGCCGACCCGGAGCTGTTCCCCTGTGCGGTGTCGGTCGCGGCCGGCGGCGTCCTGAGGGTCGCCGAGCCGGGCGAGCGCCGGGCGCTGGCCCGGCAGCGCTACACCGCGCACGCCGAGCGGTTCGTCGCCGGCTACGACGCCGGCGTCCGGATGAGCAGCCGCCAGCGCTTCGGGGCGGTCCGGGACGCGTGGACGATGGCCTGGCGCGCGGCGGCCACCGCCTGCCTGCCCCCGCCGGCGCCGGCGCGCGCGCTGCGGGAGTCGTGCTGCTTCATCTACGCGCTCCCCGGAGCCGAGGCCTGCGCCCTGTGCCCCCGCCGGGCCCGCGAGGTCGCCGGAGGCTCCTGAGCACCGTCGACCGCTCCCGGGCGCCGTCGACTGCCCCGAGTACTCCGGGTCCCGCCGCCGACTGCCGGCCGGTCAGGAGTGCGAGGAGGCGTCCCCCGCCGCGGCCTGCGCGGCCGGCTGCTCGCCCCGCTCGCCGGTGGTGCTGAGCGCGCCACCGGAGGTCTCCAGGTGTGCCCGGACGAACCAGTGGAAGAGCTCGAGCTGGTTCAGCTGGCCGATCAGCATGTCCTGCGTCACGGGGTCCAGCTCCTCCGTCGCCGTCATCGCCGCCCGGTGGTCGCCGACGACGCCCTGGTAGACGACGTCGAGGGCGCCGAGGTGCTCCTGGGTGCTGGCCCGGCGCAGGGAGTAGTCGTCCCAGCTGCGGGCGGCCACGAGCGCGCCCGGGGTGCCCTGGGGTGACGCGCCGAGGGTGGCGATCCGCTCGGCCGTGGCATCGACCATGGCCCGGACCGCCTCGACCTGCGGGTCGATCATCTCGTGCACGGCGATGAAGTGGGGGCCCACGACGTTCCAGTGGACGTGCTTGAGGGTCAGCGCCAGGTCGTTGAGGGCGTGCAGGCGGTCCTGCAGCAGCCGGACGACCTCGGCGGCGTCCTCCTGCTTCAGGCCCGGGACGGTGAACGACGGGACGGAGGCGTTCGGGGAAGAGGTCATGCCGTTCGCCTACCCGCGGCTCGGGGGCACAAACCCGCGCCCTCAGCCCGCCAGGACCTGCCCGAACAGGTCGCCGTCGCGGCTCACCCGGCGCAGCACCTCGTCCATCTGCAGGTGCTCCAGCCGCCCCGGTCGCTCGGCGCCGCGCTCGACCTCCTCCCAGGTCCGCGGTGCCGCGACGAAGGGGGCGTCCTTGCCGCGCAGCGAGTACGGCGCGATGGTCGTCTTGGCGGCGGTGTTCTGGCTCCAGTCGAGCAGGACCTTGCCCGGGCGCAGGGACTTGGTCATCTTCCACACCACGAGCTCGGGCTGGGCGCGGGTCAGGTCCTGGGCGATCTCCCGGGCGACGTCGCGGATCGCCTCGGCGTCCTGGTCGCCCGGCAGCCGGGCGTACAGCTGCATGCCCTTGCTCCCGCTGGTGACCGGCGCGCTGGTCAGGCCCAGCGCCGCCAGGCGCTCCCTCACCACCAGCGCCAGCAGGGCGCACTCGTGCAGCCCGGCCGGGCTGCCCGGGTCCAGGTCGATGACCAGCCGGTCCGGCGGCAGCGGCCGGCCGTCGGCGTCCACCCGCCACTGCGGCACGTGCAGCTCGAGCGAGGCGAGGTTGGCCAGGTAGGTCAGCGCCGCGGTGTCGTCGACCAGCGGGTAGGTGATGGTGTCCCGGCTGCTGTCCCCGGCACGTGACCCGCTGGAGGGAACGGTCACCGACCGCAGCCAGGCCGGGGCGCCGGAGGGCAGGTTCTTCTCGAAGAAGGACGGGCCGGTGGTGCCGTGCGGCCACCGGATCCGGGTCACCGGCCGGTCCTTCACGTGCGGCAGCAGCACGGTGGCCAGGGTCGCGTAGTAGTGCAGGACCTCGCCCTTGGTGGTCTCCGTGGCGGGATACATCACCTTGTCCAGGTTGCTGACCTGCAGCCGCCGGCCGTCCACCTCGACGCTCAGGGTCCCGGTCTCCGCCACGTCCCCTCACTCCCTCTCGAGCAGGTCGTCCGCGGCCAGGTCCGGACGCAGCCCCACGTACGACGGCTGCCGCAGCCGCCCGCCGGAGGACAGCCCCAGCGCCCTGACGTCCACCACGACCTGCGGACGCACCCACGCCGCGCCGGTCGCGTCTACCCGGGGCACGGGGTCGGCAAACGGCGACGTATCGGCCGCCAGCGGCGTCAGCGCCTCCAGCACCGCGTCCTGCGCGCGCCCGGCAAGCCCACTGCCGACCCGGCCCAGGTAGCGCAGCCCGTCCGCGGTCGGGGCCCCGACCAGCAGCGCCCCCAGCCTCGAGTCGCTGTCCACCTCGCGCCGCCAGCCGCCCACGACCACGGACGTCGCCGCCCGGTGCGGGAACTTCAGCCACTCGCTGCTGCGCCGCGCCGGCGTGTACGTCGAGGCGAGCTTCTTGCTCACGACGCCCTCCAGCCCCTGCTCGAGGGTCGCCTCCTGCAGGACCAGCCCGTCGTCGTACGTCGGCGGCACCCGCCAGAACGGGCCCTGCAGGTCCAGCCGCTCCAGGGTGGCGCGGCGGTCGGCCAGCGGGCGGCGGGTGAGGTCGACGCCGTACAGGCGCAGGAGGTCGAAGACCATGTAGGTGACCGGTCGCGTGGCCGACAGCGCCGCGGCGCGGCGGGCGTCCTGCACGTGCATGCGCTCGGCGAGCGCGCCGAACGAGGGGACGCCGCCGTCGAGGGCCACGACCTCGCCGTCCAGGAGCATGTCCGCGAACAGCGCGCCGAGTCCGCCGAGCTCGGGAAAGCTCGCGGTCACGTCCTTCTCGTTGCGCGAGGCCAGGGTCAGCCGGCCCTCGCGCACGTCCGCCAGCACGCGCATGCCGTCCCACTTGATCTCGTGTGCCCAGGCCGGGCCGGTGGGTACCGTGGTTCCCTGACTAGCCAGCATGGGGCGCATGGGTCCATCCTGACCGCAGGAAGCCCCCTCGCTGACGAGAGCCGGAGGAATCAGACCTGTGCGTGCCATCTGGAAGGGTGCCGTCTCGTTCGGGCTGGTCAACGTGCCGGTGCGGCTCTACAGCGCGAC
The DNA here is from genome assembly GCA_963696105.1 of uncultured Actinomycetota bacterium. Taxonomy (GTDB): domain Bacteria; phylum Actinomycetota; class Actinomycetes; order Actinomycetales; family Dermatophilaceae; genus CAVRTM01. The sequence continues at coordinate 620,987 of CAVOIP010000005.1, read as the reverse complement.
CGAGAACCACGACGTGCAGTTCCGCCAGGTCCACCGCACCGACGGCGGGCGGATCAAGTACCAACGGGTGTGCAGCATCGACGGCGAGCAGGTCGCGTACGACGACATCGCCAAGGGTTACGAGACCGAGGACGGCCAGATGGTCGTCCTCACCGATGAGGACCTCGCCGAGCTGCCGGTGAGCAGCAGTCGCGAGATCGCGGTGGAGAAGTTCGTGCCGGCCGACCAGATCGACCCGATGCTGCTGGAGAAGTCCTACTACCTCGAGCCCGACAAGGCCGCGGCCAAGCCGTATGCCCTGCTGCGCGACGCGCTCAAGGCGGCCGACCGGATGGCCGTCGTCACCGTGTCGATCCGCACCCGGATGACGGTCGCGGTGCTGCGGGTGCGCGACGACGTCATCGTGATGCAGACCATGCTGTGGCCGGACGAGGTCCGCTCACCCGAGCTGGCCAACCTCGGCGACGCCGAGAGCGCCGCCAAGCCGGCCGAGCTCAAGATGGCCAACATGCTGGTGGAGTCCCTGGCCGGGGACTACGACCCGGGCGACTACGAGGACGACTACGAGCAGGCCGTCGAGGCCGTGGTCCGGGCCAAGCTCGAGGGCGGGGAGGTCCAGGAGGTCGCCGGTCCGGCCGAGGACGGTGCCGGCGAGGTGGTCGACCTGCTCGCCGCGCTGCAGCGCAGCGTGGAGCGGGCCAAGGCCGCCCGCGGCGAGCCGACCGGCACGGACGCGGCCGGTGACGGTGCGGGCCGTGCCGAGGGCGGTGACGACGCGGGCGGTGACGACGCAGGCGGTGACGAGCCGCAGGAGGACAGGACGCCCGCGCGCAAGGCGCCCGCCCGGAAGGCCGCCGCGAAGAAGACCGCGCCGGCGAAGAAGACGGCCGCTCGCAAGAGCGCGCCGGCCCGCAAGGCCACCAAGAAGTCGGCCTCGGCCGACGAGGCGCCCCGCAAGAAGGCAGCGAGCTGACCGATGCCCGAGGGACACACCCTGCACGCGCTGGCAGGGCGGGTGCACCACGCCTTCGCCGGTACGACGGTCGCGGCGTCGAGCCCGCAGGGACGGTTCGAGGACGGCGCGGCGCTGCTGGACGGCCTGGTGATGCTGGAGGCCTCGGCCTGGGGCAAGCACCTGTTCGCCGAGTTCGGCGGTGACGTCTGGCTGCACGTCCACCTCGGCCTGATCGGCAAGATGTCGGTGCAGCAGCACCGCCGTCGCACCGACCCGGGCAGGCCGCCGCACGAGGTCGCGGTCAAGGGTGCCGTGCGCCTGCGGCTGCTGAACGACACCTACGTCAGCGACCTGCGCGGGCCGAACCTGTGCGCCGTCGTCACTCCCGAGGAGATCGAGTCGGTGCACTCCCGCCTCGGCCCCGACCCGCTGCGCCCGGGGGCCGACCCCGAGGTGGCGTGGCGCATGATCCACCGCAGCCGGCGCCCGATCGGGGAGCTGCTGATGGACCAGGCGGTGCTCGCCGGGATCGGCAACGTCTACCGCTGCGAGCTGCTGTTCCGGCACCGGGTGGACCCCTTCCGGCCCGGCACCGAGATCCGGCCGGCCACCTGGGCCGCGATCTGGGAGGACGTCGTGGACCTGATGCCGCTGGGCGTCGCCTCCGGCCAGATCATCACGATGGAGGACCAGGTCGAGGCGGCCAAGGTGGAGTACGACACGACCGGCGCCGTGCGCCCGATGGAGCGCCGCTACTGGGTCTACAAGCGCACCGGCGAGCCGTGCCGGGTCTGCGGGGCGAAGATCCGGACCCGGCTCGCCGCCGGGCGCAACCTGTTCTGGTGCGGCCGCTGCCAGAGACGGCGGTGACCGTGCCCAGGTGCGGCAGGGCGGCCGGGGGCGAGGCGACGGGCCCGGTGGCACGATGGGGGAGGTGACAGACCTGCGCGCCGACGACCTCCTCGGACGCCTGACCGTCGGGTCCTGCGTCGTGGCCGAGCTGCGCGAGGGGTCCGTGCTCCCGCAGCGGCTCGTGCCGCGTCCGCACCTGCACCCGGTGCGCACGATGGGCGGGCTGCTGGTCACCGAGGACGAGCCGGCCGACCACCGGCACCACCTCGGGGTCGGCGCAGCGCTGCCGTTGGTGCAGGACACCAACCTCTGGGGCGGCCCGACCTTCGTCTCGGGCGCGGGCTACCGCGAGCTGCACGACCACGGCCGGCAGGACGTGGTGACCTGCGTGGCGGCGGACGCCGGTTTCCGGCTGGACGTCCGCTGGGTCGGCCGGTCCGGCACGCCGCTGCTGCTCGAACGTCGTCACGTCACAGGCCGCCCGGTGCCGGGGTGGCCCGGCGCCTGGGTGCTGCGGCACTCCACCCGGCTCACCAACCCTCTGGACCACCCCGTCGTCCTCGCCAGCCCGGCCGTCCGCGGCGAGCCGGGCGCGGGCTACGGCGGGGTCTTCTGGCGCGCCCCGATCTCCGCGCGGGACCTCACGGTGCAGGCCCCCGGCGCGACCGGCGAGCAGGAGGTCGACGGCCGGGTGCACCCGTGGGTGCTGCTCACCGGCGTCGACGCGGCCGACGGGCTGCCCTGGAGCGTGCTGTTCGTCCCGCTGGGCAAGAGCCGGGCCTGTCCCTGGTTCGTCCGGCTGCGCGACTACCCCGCCCTGGGGCCGGCCGTGGCCTGGGACCACCCGCAGACCCTCGCTGCCGGCATGCGCGTGGCCCACGGGATCCTCGCGGCCGTCGTGGACGGGCACGTCGCGCCCGCCGACGTGCCGGCGCTGCTCGTCGCGATGCCGCGCTGACTGCGCCGGCCGTGCAGGTCCCCGCTGACCGCGCTGGCCGTGCAGCCGCGCTGGAGCCCGGGCCGGCCCGCGGCGCCGCCGCGGCCGGTCCCGCGGGCGTCGTACCGGCCCGGCGCCTGTCCGCCGTGGGCGAACATGAGTCGTCCCGGCTCAAGGTGAGGAACACGCTGAGCGGGTATGTCGTTGTCACGGTCGCATCAAGGTGGGCAGTCCGGCCCTCGTACAGTTCTTGATGCACCCTGAGCGCAGATAGCATCGAGGTATCTCGATAGCGAGGAGCAGAGCGATGTTCGAACGGTTCACCGACCGGGCCCGCCGGGTGGTCGTGCTGGCGCAGGAAGAAGCGCGCATGCTCAACCACAACTACATCGGCACCGAGCACATCCTGCTCGGCCTGATCCACGAGGGCGAGGGCGTCGCCGCCAAGGCTCTGGAGAGCCTCGGCATCTCCCTGGACGCCGTGCGCGAGCAGGTCCAGGAGATCATCGGCCAGGGCCAGCAGGCCCCGTCCGGCCACATCCCGTTCACCCCCCGCGCCAAGAAGGTGCTGGAGCTGAGCCTGCGCGAGGCGCTGCAGCTCGGCCACAACTACATCGGGACCGAGCACATCCTGCTCGGCCTCATCCGCGAGGGCGAGGGCGTCGCCGCCCAGGTGCTGGTCAAGCTCGGTGCCGACCTCAACCGGGTGCGCCAGCAGGTCATCCAGCTGCTGTCCGGCTACCAGGGCAAGGAGCCCCAGGGCGCCGGCGTCGGCGGCCAGACCGAGGGCACCCCTGCCGGCTCGCTGGTGCTCGACCAGTTCGGGCGCAACCTGACCCAGGCCGCCCGCGAGGGCAAGCTCGACCCGGTGATCGGGCGCGAGCAAGGAGATCGAGCGGGTCATGCAGGTGCTGTCCCGCCGCACCAAGAACAACCCGGTCCTCATCGGGGAGCCCGGCGTCGGCAAGACCGCCGTCGTCGAGGGCCTCGCCCAGGACATCGTCAAGGGCGAGGTGCCCGAGACCCTCAAGGACAAGCAGCTCTACACCCTCGACCTCGGTGCCCTCGTGGCCGGTTCCCGCTACCGCGGTGACTTCGAGGAGCGGCTGAAGAAGGTCCTGAAGGAGATCCGCACCCGCGGCGACATCATCCTGTTCATCGACGAGATCCACACCCTCGTCGGTGCTGGCGCCGCCGAGGGCGCGATCGACGCCGCGAGCATCCTCAAGCCGATGCTGGCCCGCGGCGAGCTGCAGACGATCGGTGCGACGACCCTCGACGAGTACCGCAAGTACATCGAGAAGGACGCCGCGCTCGAGCGCCGGTTCCAGCCGATCCAGGTGGCCGAGCCCAACCTGGCCCACGCCATCGAGATCCTCAAGGGCCTGCGCGACCGCTACGAGGCGCACCACCGGGTGTCCATCACCGACGCGGCGCTGGTCGCGGCGGCCAACCTGGCCGACCGCTACATCAACGACCGCTTCCTGCCGGACAAGGCGATCGACCTCATCGACGAGGCCGGCGCGCGACTGCGCATCCGCCGGATGACGGCGCCGCCGGACCTGCGCGAGTTCGACGAGCGGATCGCGCACGTGCGGCGCGAGAAGGAGTCCGCGATCGACGCGCAGGACTTCGAGAAGGCCGCGTCCCTGCGCGACAACGAGAAGAAGCTGCTCGGGCAGAAGAACGAGCGCGAGAAGCAGTGGAAGGCCGGCGACATGGACGTCGTCGCCGAGGTCGACGAGGAGCTGATCGCCGAGGTGCTGGCCACCTCGACCGGCATCCCCGTGTTCAAGCTGACCGAGGAGGAGTCCTCGCGCCTGCTGCGCATGGAGGACGAGCTGCACAAGCGCATCGTCGGCATGGACGACGCCATCAAGGCGCTGTCCCAGGCGATCCGCCGCACCCGCGCCGGCCTGAAGGACCCGCGTCGTCCGGGTGGCTCGTTCATCTTCGCCGGCCCCACCGGTGTCGGTAAGACCGAGCTGGCCAAGACGCTCGCCGAGTTCCTGTTCGGCGACGAGGACTCCCTGATCCAGCTCGACATGAGCGAGTTCAGCGAGAAGCACACCGTCTCGCGGCTGTTCGGCTCGCCTCCCGGCTACGTCGGCTACGAGGAGGGCGGCCAGCTCACCGAGAAGGTGCGCCGCAAGCCGTTCTCGGTCGTCCTGTTCGACGAGGTCGAGAAGGCCCACCCCGACATCTTCAACTGCCTGCTGCAGATCCTGGAGGACGGTCGCCTGACCGACAGCCAGGGCCGCGTGGTCGACTTCAAGAACACCGTGATCATCATGACGACCAACCTCGGCACGCGGGACATCGCCAAGGGCCAGTCGCTCGGGTTCGCGGCCGGCGGTGACACCAAGACCGGCTACGAGCGGATGAAGAACAAGGTCAAGGACGAGCTCAAGCAGCACTTCCGGCCCGAGTTCCTCAACCGCGTCGACGACATCATCGTCTTCCCGCAGCTGACCCAGGACGAGATCGTCGCGATCGTCGACCTGATGGTGGCCAAGCTCGACGAGCGGCTCAAGGACAAGGACATGGGCATCGAGCTCACGCCCGCGGCCAAGGCGCTGCTCGCCAAGAAGGGCTACGACCCGGTGCTGGGTGCCCGCCCGCTGCGTCGCACGATCCAGCGCGACGTCGAGGACGTGCTGTCCGAGAAGATCCTCTACGGCGAGCTCAAGTCCGGCGAGATCGTGCTGGTCGGCACCGACGGGGCCGAGAAGAACGAGGCGTTCACCTTCGTGGGCACCCCGCACTCGCCGGCTCCCGATGCGCCGCCGCAGGACACCGTCGAGATCGTGGACGGACCACAGGACAGCTGACCGTCCCCGCTCCGGCGACCGGAGCAGGACGCGAAGGGGTCGGGTGCATCGCACCCGGCCCCTTCGTCGTTCGTACGACGACCGTCGGTAGGCTTCGCGCGCCGGCAGGGTTCGCCTGTGGCTGGGACGAGAGCGCGCGCCGTACCCCACGCACGACGACGGCGGGCACGGGAGTGGTGTCGTCATGGCCTGGATCGTGCTCGTGGTCTCCGGTGTCCTGGAGACGGTGTGGGCGTCCGCGCTCGCCGAGTCCCGTGGCCTGTCCCGGCCGCTGCCCACGGTGCTGTTCGGGGCGGCGGTGGTGCTGTCGATGACGGGGCTGGGCTACGCCCTGCGCGCCATCCCGGTCGGCACCGGCTACGCGGTGTGGGTCGGCATCGGGGCGGTCGGCACCGCCGGCTACGGCATGGTGGCGCTCGGTGAGCCGGCCACCGTCGCGCGCCTGACCTGCCTGGTGCTGATCATCGGGGGCGTCGTCGGGCTCAAGGTCCTGCACTGACGGCCTCCCGGCGGGTCGGCCCGCCCTGGCCGCGCCCGGCGGCGGGTCGCCCGCCGGAGCGGCCCGTGCTCAGTGCAGGTAGCTGGCGCCGTTGAAGTCGATGACCGCCCCGGAGGCCCACTCGGCCGACGGCTCGGCGAGGGCGAGGAGCGCCTCGGCCACCTCCTGCGGCGTGGCCACCCGCCCGAACGGGCTCTGGGCGCGCACCGCGTCGCCTCCCGGGCCGTCCAGCACCGGTGCCGCCATCTCGCTGCCGATGAAGCCGGGCGCCAGCGTGACCACCGAGATGCCGTGACCGCCGAGGGCGACCGCCAGCGAGGAGCCCATCGCGTGCAGGCCGGCCTTGCTCGCGCCGTACGCCGGGACGTCCGGCTCGCCGCGGAACGCCCCGCGGGACCCCACGTTGACGATCCGGCCGACCGGGCGGCCCTCCGCCGGAGCGACGTCGATCATGTGCCGCGCCACGCACCACGTCAGGTTGGCCGGGCCGAGCAGGTTGGTCGCGACGGTGCGGGCCCAGACGTCGACCCACTCCTCGTACGTCGTGTCCGGCAGGGGGTGCCCGACGCGCCGGCTGCCGGCGGTCGGGGAGTCGACGTACATCGCCGCGTTGTTGACCAGCACGTCGACCCGGCCCAGGGCCTCCGCCGCCTCGGCCGCGAGCCGCTGCACCTGCGCCGGGTCGGTGAGGTCCGCGCCGATCAGCGCATGGCCCTCGCCGTCCAGGCCGGCGAGCACCGCCTCGGCCCGGTCACGGGCACCGCGGTAGTGGACCACGACGCGGTCGCCGCGGGCCGCGAACGCCCGCGCCGTCGCGGCACCCACGCCGCGGGAGGCGCCGGTGACGAGGACCCCGCGGCCGCCGCTGCTCATGGCCGCAGCCCCGCGTCCCGGGAGGGCAGGAACGGTCCGGCGGCGCAACGGGATCGGGTCACGCCGTGCACCCTAACCCCCGGCGAGGTGCGGCCATCGGCGGTGGCCGCGGCCCTGCCGCCGCCCCCACCAGGTCCGGGGACCGGGGGAGCCCACCTCCCCCGAGGCGCCCGCAGCCGCTGCGCTACGTTCGGTGCCGTGATCCAGGTACGCCGCGCCCGCACCAGTGACGTCCGCGCGATCCGGGACCTGGTGGAGCCGTTGACGGCCACGCGCGTGCTCGTGGCCAAGGACGCCGTCGCGTACTACGAGGGGCTGCAGCAGTTCCGGGTCGCCGAGGTCGACGGCCAGGTCCTGGGCTGCGGCGCGCTGCACGTGTTGTGGGAGGACCTCGCCGAGGTGCGCACGCTTGCGGTCCACCAGGACGCCCTCGGCCGCGGCATCGGCGGGCAGGTCCTCGAGGTGCTGCTGCAGGACGCCCGCGACCTCGGCATCGAGCGGGTCTTCTGCCTGACCTTCGAGGTCGCCTTCTTCACCCGCCACGGCTTCACCCCGATCGATGGTCAGGCCGTCCCGCCGGAGGTCTACGCCGAGCTGCTGCGCTCGTACGACGAGGGCGTCGCGGAGTTCCTGGACCTCGAGCGGGTCAAGCCCAACACCCTCGGCAACACCCGGATGCTGCGCACCCTCTGACGGCCCCACCATCCCGCGGGCAGCCCTGCAGGTCCGGCCCGCGGACCGCGGGCGGGGACGTCCCGCGTCAGCGGGACAGGTAGATGCGGCTCACGACGTCCTCGATGTCGGGCTTCTCCACCGACAGGTCACGCACGTCGGCGCGGGCCGACACCGCGGCGAGCAGCGTCGCCGCGGTCGTCGTCCGGGGGTCGAACGCCAGTCGCTGGCGCATCCCGCCGCCCTCGCTGGAGAGGTGCTCGGCGCCGGGGATGCCGGTGAGCTCCGGTGCGGCCTCGACCAGCTCGACCACCAGGACCCGGCGCGCGCCGACCGTGGCGGCCAGCCCGGGCAGCGTCCCGTCGTACGCCAGCATGCCGCGGTCGACGACCAGCACCCGGTCGCAGAGCCGCTGGACGTCGCCCATGTCGTGGGTCGTCAGCAGCAGCGTCGTGCCCGCGCACAAGAGCGAGAACCGACCGGAGGCCCTCGGAGGGCGCAATGACGTCGCCGACGCGGCGGGTCTACCGTTGCCGGTTGGCAGCAGCGCAGCTGGAGAGCGAGGAACGGGACGTGCCGGCATGACAGGTAGTGACGTGATCGTCGTCATGGGGGTCTCCGGGTCGGGCAAGACCACCGTGGCCCAGGGGATCGCGACGGCGATGGGGTGGGACTTCGCCGAGGGCGACGGGCTGCACTCCGAGGCCAACGTGGCCAAGATGGCCGCGGGGCACCCGCTGACCGACGAGGACCGGTGGCCCTGGCTGCGCGCCATCGGCTCCTGGATGGATGAGCACATCGAGCGCTCCGCCAGCGCGGTCATCACCTGCTCTGCGCTGCGCCGGGTCTATCGCGACCTCCTGCGGGAGGGGCGCCCCCAGGTGCGGTTCTGCCACGTCAGTGCCGACCCGGCCCTGATCGGGGACCGGCTGAGCGTGCGCCAGGGGCACTACATGCCCGCCTCCCTGCTGCCCAGCCAGCTCGCGACGCTGGAGCCGCTCCAGCCGGACGAGCCGGGTGTGGTCGTGCCCGCAACGGGTACTCCCCAGGAAGTCCAAAACCGAGCCATGGCAGCTCTCGGGCTGCACGCCACGGGAGCCGCAGTGTGACCACCTCCGCCCTCACCCTCCTGCCCGCCGCGGTCAGCAGTGCCGGCCAGACCCAGCTGCTCATCGCCGCAGCGGTCGGCATCGCCACCGTCGTCCTGCTGATCAGCGCCGCCAAGTTCCACCCGTTCCTGGCGCTGATCCTCGGCACCGCCGCGCTGGGCATCGTCGCCGAGGTGCCGGCCGGCGCGATCATCGACAGCTTCACCAAGGGGTTCGGCTCGACGGTGGGCACCGTCGGGCTGTTGATCGCGCTCGGGGCGATGGTCGGCAAGCTGCTCGCCGACTCCGGTGGTGCCGACCAGATCGTCGACACGATCATCGGCCGCGTCGGCGAGCGAGGGCTGCCCTGGGCGATGGCCCTCATCGCCGCCATCCTGGGGCTGCCGCTGTTCTTCGAGGTCGGCGTCGTGCTGCTCGTCCCCGTCGTCATCCTCGTCGCCCGGCGTACCGGCGTCTCGCTCCTGAAGGTCGGCATCCCGGCGCTAGCCGGCCTGTCGGTGCTGCACGGGCTCGTGCCGCCGCACCCGGGGCCGCTGGCGGCGATCAGCTCGCTGAAGGCCGACCTCGGCACGACGTTGCTGCTCGGCCTGCTCATCGCGGTCCCCACCCTGATCCTGGCCGGCCCGGTGCTGGCGACCGTTCTCGCGCGCTGGGTGCCGGTGGCGACACCGGCCCTGCCGGGCATGGCCGGGAGCGTCGAGGCCGGCTCGGAGGATGTCCTGGTGGGCAGCGCGGCCCGGGCCGGCGCGTCCGGAAGCGTCCGCCCGCAGGCGCCCGGCGGCTCGGACGCCGGCCTGGTGGGCACCCAGGGCTTCGCGTCGTCCGAGCCGCGGCTGACGCGCCGGCCCAGCTTCGCCGCGGCGATCATCACCATCACCTTGCCGGTGGTGCTGATGCTCGCCCGCGCCGTCGCGGAGATCGCCCTGCCCGAGGGCAACGGCCTGCGCAGTGCCCTGGACGTGGTCGGCAACCCCCCGGTCGCCCTGCTCGCGGCCGTGCTGGTGGCGATGTTCGCGCTCGGGCGCGGCTCGGGCATGAACCGCCGGCAGATCGAGGCCTCCCTCGGCGGCGGCCTTCCCGGCATCGCCTCGATCCTGCTGATCGTGGCTGCCGGCGGCGGCTTCAAGCAGATGCTCGTCGACGCCGGTGTCGGCAACGTCATCGGGGACATGGCCAAGGGCGCCAACCTCTCGCCGCTGCTGCTGGGGTGGCTGGTCGCCGCGGCCATCCGGGTCGGCACCGGGTCGGCCACTGTGGCGACCATCACCGCCGCGGGCATCGTCGCGCCGCTGGCCGCCGACATGAGCCGGCCCGACGTCGCGCTCCTCGTGCTGGCCATCGGCTGCGGCTCGCTGTTCTTCAGCCACGTCAACGACGCGGGCTTCTGGCTGGTGAAGGAGTACTTCGGGATGACCGTCGGCGAGACCATCCGGTCCTGGTCGGTGATGGAGACGGTGATATCGGTCGTGGGTGTGGTCTTCGTGCTGCTGGTCAGCCTGGTGGTCTGAGCGTCGGAGCCGGGCAGCCCGGCGACTCCGCCGCATGGCGCACGTCCTGCCGCGACGGAACGGCCGGCGAGGGCGCTTCGGCGTGGGGCAGCCGGAACCGTCCGCGCGGCAGCGGCTCGACCAGGCCGTCGACCACCAGGCTGTCCAGGCAGCGGTCCAGCTGGGCGTCGTCGGTGAGCCAGGCGGCGGCCAGCGCGGCCCGGGTCACCGGGCGGGAGGCGGCCCGCAGCACGGCCAGCAGGGCGCCGCGGCACTGCCGGTCGGTGCCGTGCCAGGCCTGGCCGCGACGGACCGGACCGTCGTACGCCGGCCGGCCAGCGCGCTGCCAGGCGCACAGGTCGGCAACGGGGCAGCCGGCGCAGCGGGGGGAGCGGGCCGTGCAGACCAGCGCACCGAGCTCCATGACCGCGACGTTCCACGTCGCGGCCGCGGCGGCCTCCGGCGGCAGCAGCTCCGTGGCCAGCACCGTCTCCGCACGGGTGAGCGCCGGCGCAGGCAGGGCGCGCCCGCCTGCCAGACGGGCGTGCACCCGGCGGATGTTGGTGTCCACGACCGTGGCGTGCCGGCCGAAGGCGAAGCTGGCGACGGCCGCGGCGGTGTAGGCGCCGACGCCGGGCAGCTCGAGCAGCTCGGCGTGGCTGTCGGGCACCCGGCCGCCGTGGCGCTGCACCATCGCGGTCGCCGCGGCGTGCAGGCGCAGGGCCCGGCGGGGGTAGCCGAGCCGGCCCCAGGCCCGGACTGCGTCGCCGGGGGCGGCCGCGGCGAGTCCGGCCGGCTCCGGCCACCGCGCCATCCACTCGTGCCAGACGGGCTCGACCCGGGAGACCGGCGTCTGCTGGAGCATGACCTCGGACACGAAGACGCCCCAGGGCGTCGTACCGGCGGCGCGCCAGGGCAGGTCCCGGCGGGCGACGGCGTACCAGTCGGCGAGGCGCTGGTGCAGCAGCGCCGGAGGAACGCAGGCGCCGGCCAAGGCGGGTTCCGCGGTCACGGCGGCGCCGCGGTCAGACGTAGCGCTCGAGGATGCTGGACTCGGCCAGGCGGGACAGGCCCTCGCGGACGGCGCGGGCCCGGCCCTCGCCGACACCGTCGACGGCCATCAGGTCGTCGAGGTTGGCGGCCAGCAGCTTCTGGAGGTTGTCGAAGTGGTCGACCAGGCGGTCCACGATGGCACCGGGCAGCCGGGGGATCTTGGACAGCAGCCGGTAGCCGCGGGGGCTGACGGCCGCGTCGAGGGCGTCGCCCACGATCGAGAAGCCGAGGGCCTTGGCGCCGGCGGCGAGGTCGAGCAGCTCGGTGGAGGAGAGGTTCATCAGTCCGGCGAGCACCTCCTCGACGGTGTGGGCGCTGCGTGCCGCCTCGAGGTAGTCGCGGATGACCAGCTCGCGGTCGTTGCCGAGGCCGCCGGTGAGCTCCTCCAGCTGGAGCGTGAGCAGCCGCCCGTCGGTGCCGAGCCCGACGACGTAGTCGTCGATCTCGTCGCTGATCCGGCGGACCATCTCGAGGCGCTGCAGGACCGCCGCCACGTCACGGACGGTGACGAGGTCCTCGATCTCGAGGGCGGACAGGGTGCCGGTGACCTCGTCCAGGCGCGCTTTGTAGCGCTCGAGGGTCTGCAGGGCCTGGTTGGCGCGGGAGAGGATGGCGGCCGAGCCCTCGAGCACGTGCCGGCGCCCGCCGACGTAGAGGGCGACGATCTGCATCGACTGGCTGACCGACACCACGGGGAACCCGGTCTGCTTGGCCACCCGCTCGGCGGTGCGGTGGCGGGTGCCGGACTCGGTGGTCTCGATCGCGGGGTCCGGCAGCAGCTGGGTCGCGGCGCGCAGGATCCGGGTGGCGTCGCGGTCGAGGATGACCGCGCCGTCCATCTTGGCCAGCTCGCGCAGCCGGGTGGCTGAGAACTCGATGTCCATCGGGAAGCCGCCGGTGGCCATCGAGTCCACGACGCGGTCGTGGCCGAGCACGATCAGGGCGCCGGTGCGGCCGCGCAGGATCCGCTCGAGGCCGTCGCGCAGGTCGGTGCCGGGCGCGACCGCTGCCAGGGTCGCGCGCAGCAGGTCGTCGTCACTGCGGTCCACGGGAATCGGGCTCTTTTCGGGAAGGCGTGCGGGACGGACGACCGGGCGTGCCGGACGGCTTGGCCAAAGTCTAACCGGTGGGGGTCGCCGGGGCCGATGGCCTGACCGCTGCGTGGACCGGCGCGCCTCGCCTCAGACCGGGTGGGTCATCAGCGCCACCGCGTGGCGGATGTCGCTCACCTCCACGACCTGCATGCCGTCGGGGGTCGGGCCGCCGCCCAGCGAGCCGGCGGGGACCACGGCCTTGCCGAAGCCGAGCCGGGCGGCCTCCGCCAGCCGGCGTGGGACCCCGGTGACCGGCCGGATCTCACCGGCGAGGCCCACCTCGCCCATCGCGATGGTGCCCCTGGGCAGCGCCCGGTCGGCCACCGAGCTGGCCATCGCCAGGGCCACCGCGAGGTCGGCCGCCGGCTCGCTCACACGCACCCCCCCGACCGTGGAGACGTAGCAGTCGGCCTGGCGCACCGGGACGTCGGCGCGACGGTCGAGGACCGCGAGGATCATCGCGACACGCGAGCTGTCGAGGCCGCTGGTGGTCCGCCGCGGGGTCGGGATGACGCTGGCGGCCAGCAGCGCCTGCACCTCGGTGACCAGAGGGCGCCGGCCCTCGAGGGTCACGGTCACGCAGGTGCCGGGGACGATCAGGTCGCGGCTGGACAGGAACAGCCCGCTGGGGTCCGAGAGGCCGACGATGCCGACGTCGGAGAGGTCGAAGCAGCCGACCTCGTCGGTGGGGCCGTAACGGTTCTTGACAGCGCGGACCAGCCGCAGCCGCGAGTGCCGGTCGCCCTCGAACTGCACCACCACGTCGACCAGGTGCTCGAGGACCCGCGGCCCGGCGATCGAGCCGTCCTTGGTGACGTGCCCCACCAGCATGATCGCGATGCCGCGCGACTTGGCCAGCTGGATGAGGGAGGCGGCGACCTCGCGGACCTGGGCGACGTTGCCGGCGGAGCCCTCGACCTCGCCGCTGGCGATGGTCTGGACCGAGTCGATGACCACCAGGTCGGGGCGGATCTGGCCGATCTGGCCCAGCACCGTGGCCAGGTCGGTCTCGGAGGCGAGGTAGAGCGACTTGGCCATGGCCTCGATCCGCTCGGCGCGGACCCGCACCTGGGCCGCGGACTCCTCGCCGCTGACGTAGAGCACGGTCTGCCCCTCGCGCGCGGCGCGGGCGGCGACGTCGAGCAGCAGGGTGGACTTGCCGATGCCCGGCTCGCCGGCGACGAGCACGACGGCGCCGGGGACGAGGCCGCCGCCGAGGACGCGGTCGAACTCGCTGACCCCGGTGCTGCGGGCCTCGGCGCGGCGCGCGTCGACGTCGCCGATCGGGATGGCGGGACGGTCCACCACCACGGCTGCGGTGGTGCGGACCGCGACCGCGCCGATCTCGCTGACCGACCCCCAGGCGTGGCACTCGCCGCACCGGCCGACCCACTTGATCGTCGTCCACCCGCACTCGGAGCAGCGGTAGCTCCCGGCCTTGCTCTGGGTCGTCCTCGGTGCCTTCGCTGCCATGGGCGTCAACCTACGAGAGCCCACCGACAGGCCGCCGTCGGGCCGCCGCTCAGGGGAAGGTGCGCCACCACAGGTTGACGGCGTAGTCGACGCCGGTGCCCTCGTGCTCGGCGAGGATGCCGTCGGCGATCGTGGGCGGGAACTCGATCCGCACCACCGACTCGAAGGTCTCCCGGCTGTCGAAGGCCCAGCAGGTGTCGATGCGTTCGCGGCTCCAGCCCTGCCGGGTCCAGAACCGCTCGACCGCGACCGGGTCGTGGTGCGGCAGGGACCGGCGGAACCAGCCGCCGAACGTCGAGCGCGACGCGTCGTTGTCGATGACGAAGGCGGTGCCACCGGGGCGCAGCACCCGCGCCAGCTCGGCCAGGCCGGGCTCGCAGCCGGGGCCGAAGAAGTACGCCCAGCGGGCGTGGGCCACGTCGACCGAGCAGTCCTCCAGCGGCAGCTCCTGGGCCGCGCCCTCGAGGACCTCCACCTCGCCCGTGGCCGGGCCGAGCGCCACCAGCCGCTCGCGGGCCAGCTCGACCAGCGGGCTGTGCGGCTCCACCCCGACCACCGACGCGGCGGTCCGGGCGAACAGCGGCAGGTGGAAGCCGCTGCCGCAGCCGACGTCCAGCACCCGCTGGCCCGACCAGTCGTGCAGGGCCCGCATGGCCGACTCGATGAGGTGCTCGGGATCCACCCCGAGGTTCTCCGCCTCGTAGACGTCGGGGTCGTTCCAGATGTTGGGGCTGGGGATGATGTCGTCGGTCACGGCCGGGTCCGGTTCAGCGCCCCGCGCGCCGCGGTGCCGCCTCCTGGGCGGCGAGCGTGGCGGGGTGCACCAGCAGCGGCAGCAGCGGGCGCGCGCCGCGCGCGCGGACCGCCTTCACGGTGCTCAGGTGCGCCTCGCACCGCACCACCAGCTCGTCGTACGCCGCCTTGCCCATCAGCTCGCGCAGCTCCGCGGCGTTGCTGCGGTAGACGGGCTCGCGGCCGACGTGGGCCTCGGGGTTGCCCGAGCAGTACCAGTCGAGGTCGTGCCCACCCGGTCCCCAGCCCCGGCGGTCGTACTCGGTGATGCTGACCTCCAGGTACGACGTCTCGTCGGGCAGCTCGACGGTGCGGTAGGTCCGGCGGATCGGCAGCTGCCAGCACACGTCGGGCTTGAGGGTGTGCGGCTCCTTGCCGTGGAACACCGCGTGCTGGTGCAGCGCGCAGCCGGCCCCCGCGGGGAAGCCCGGACGGTTGAGGAAGATGCAGGCGCCGTCGACCACCCGCGTCTTGAGCTGGCCGTCCTCCTTCTCGGTCCACCCGCTGCGCAGGCCGACCGAGTGGTACTGCCACTCGTCCTCGTCGAGGTCGGCGACCGCCGCCTTGACCCGGCGCACGTCGTCCTGGTCGGTGAAGTGGGCGCCCATCGTGCAGCAGCCGTCGTCCGGGCGGTCGGCGTGGATGCCCGCGCAGCCGTTGCCGAAGATGCAGGTCCAGGACGACGTGAGCCAGGTCAGGTCGCAGCGGTAGCGCTGCTCGGCATCGGCGGGGTCGGTGAACTCGACCCACGTGCGGCTGATGTCCAGGGGAGTCTCGGGCACGGCTCAAGCCTAGGCGCTGCAACGGTTTCCTCTGTCCGCAGGACCGGTCCGCGTGCGTCGTCGCCGGCGGCGCAGGACAGATCCGCAGTGGCGCGACGGCCCGGGAGGGACTGGTCCTCGCTACGTTGGACCCATGCGACTCGGTGTCATCGATGTGGGATCCAACACGGTGCACCTGCTCGTGGTCGACGCCCACGTCGGCGGCCACCCGCTGCCGGCGTCGTCCCACAAGATCGAGCTGCGGCTGTCCGAGCACGTCGAGCCGGACGGCCGGATCGACCCCAGTGGCGCCGACGCGCTGGTGAAGTTCACCCAGGAGTGCCTGCTGGTCGCCGAGGACCAGGGAGTGGAGGACCTGCTTGCCTTTGCCACCAGTGCGATTCGAGAGGCACCCAACGGCGACGAGGTGCTCGGGCGCGTCTCGGAGGAGTCGGGTGTGGACTTGCAGGTGCTCTCGGGTGAGGACGAGTCACGGCTGACCTTCCTGGCGGCGCGCCGCTGG
Source organism: uncultured Actinomycetota bacterium (assembly GCA_963696105.1). Taxonomy (GTDB): domain Bacteria; phylum Actinomycetota; class Actinomycetes; order Actinomycetales; family Dermatophilaceae; genus CAVRTM01. The sequence continues at coordinate 605,076 of CAVOIP010000005.1, read as the reverse complement.
TTCGGCTGGTCCAGCGGCCGGCTGCTGGTGATCGACATCGGCGGCGGGTCGCTGGAGCTGGCCGCGGGGCTGGACGAGGAGCCCGACGCCGCGCTCAGCCTGCCGCTCGGCGCCGGACGGCTCACCCGCGCCTCGCTGCAGGCCCAGGACCCGCCGGACAAGGCGGAGGTCAGGGCCCTGCGCAAGCAGGTCCGGGCGGACATCGCCCGCGTGCTGCGCGACCTGACCAAGGTTGGTGCCCCCGACCGGGCGGTGGGCACGAGCAAGACGCTGCGCTCACTGGCGCGGATCGCCGGTGCCGCGCCAAGCTCCGAAGGCCCCCACGCCCCACGGTCCCTGGCGCTGGCGGACGTCAGCGACATGGTCGGCCGGCTCTCGATGATGACCGTGCGGCAGCGCGCGACGCTGCCGGGGGTGTCCCCGAACCGGGCCCGGCAGCTGCTGGCCGGGGCCGTCGTCGCCGAGGCGGCCATGGACCTGCTCGGTGTCGACCGCGTCGACATCTGCCCGTGGGCGCTGCGCGAGGGTGTCATCCTGCGTCGCATGGAGTGGATCGCCCACTCCTGACCGCGCGGACCGCCGGGGCGCAGGAGCCGGTACGGCGGTCGTTACGCTCGGGGTCATGTCCGCTGCCGTCCAGGTGCCCGGCGCCCGCGTGGCCCTGTCGACCGCATCGGTCTATCCCGAGGGCTGTGCCGCCGCGTTCGACCTGGCCGAGCGGCTGGGCTACGACGGGGTCGAGGTGATGGTCTGGACCGACCCCGTCTCGCAGGAGGCGGGGGCGCTGCGCTCGCTGGCCGAGCTGCACGGCGTACCAGTCGTGTCCGTCCACGCGCCGACGCTCCTGCTGACGCAGCGGGTCTGGGGTCCCGACCCCTGGGGAAAGGTCGACCGGTCGCTGGAGCTGGCCGGCGACCTCGGCGCCGACACGGTGGTCCTGCACCCACCGTTCCGCTGGCAGCGCGACTACGCCACCGACTTCGTCGACGGGGTGGCGCTGCGCGAGCACGACTCCGGCATCGCGCTCGCGGTCGAGAACATGTTCCCGTGGCGCGCGCGCAACCGCGAGATGCTCGCCTACCTGCCGCACTGGGACCCGGTCAGCCAGCCCTACGACCACGTCACGCTGGACCTGTCGCACACCGCGACGGCGGGGTCGGACGCGATGGAGATGGCCGCGATGCTGGGGCCCCGGCTGCGGCACGTCCACCTGGCCGACGGCAGCGGCTCCAACCGCGACGAGCACCTGGTCCCCGGCCGCGGCTCGCAGCCGTGTGCCGAGCTGCTCGAGACGCTGGCGCAGCAGGCCTTCGAGGGGTCGGTCGTGGTGGAGGTCGGCACCCGCCGGCGCAGCGTGGACGAGCGCGAGACCGACCTGGCCGAGGCCCTCGCCTTCGCCCGACTGCACCTCGCCGCGGCACCGGCATGAGCCCGCGTCCGACGGTCGCGCCGGCGGTCCCGCGTGCCACGTCGTCGCGTGCGTCGTCGTCGCCGCCATCGCTCCCGGGTCCCGGAGGCCGCGGCGTCGCACGCCCTGAGGACACCCCGGCACGCGGGGTCTAGCCTGTCCACGCGGACCGAGGACCTCGGTTCGCGCTACCCGAGATCTGTGCCGGAGGAACCACGTGGTGGATGCGAGCGCCGTGCTGCGCCAGGGACTGTTGCAGCTGTCGAAGAGCGGCCAGGTCCGCACCCTGGTCGAGAAGGCTCCGGTCAGCCGGGACGTCGTGCGCCGCTTCGTGCCGGGTGAGGGCACCGCCGACGCCGTCCGGGCGGCGACCGAGCTGCACCGCACCGGGCGGCGCAGCACCATCGACTTCCTCGGCGAGGACACCACCGACCTGGACCAGGCGCGCGCGACCCGCGACGCCTACGTGCAGCTGCTGGGTGCGCTGTCCGAGGCGGGACTGACCCAGGGCGGTCGGGCCGAGGTGAGCGTCAAGCTGAGCGCCGTCGGCCAGTACCTCCCCGGTGACGGGCGCAAGATCGCCCTCGACCACGCCCGCGAGATCTGCCAGGCGGCGACCAACGCCGGCACGACGGTGACCCTCGACATGGAGGACCACACCACCACCGACGCGACGCTGGAGACCCTGCTCGAGCTGCGCCAGGACTTCCCGTCGGTCGGCGCGGTGCTGCAGGCCTACCTGCACCGCACCGAGGCCGACTGCCGGGACCTCGCCGTCGCCGGCAGCCGGGTGCGCCTGTGCAAGGGCGCCTACAAGGAGCCGGAGTCGGTGGCGTTCCAGGACTCCGCCGAGGTCGACAAGTCCTACGTGCGCTGCCTGAAGGTCCTCATGGCCGGTGAGGGCTACCCGATGGTGGCCAGCCACGACCCGCGCCTGGTGGAGATCGCCGGCGCGCTGGCCGCCCGGCACCACCGCACCGCGGACAGCTTCGAGTACCAGATGCTCTACGGCATCCGGCCCGAGGAGCAGAAGCGCCTGGCCGACCGCGGCGACCAGATGCGGGTCTACATCCCCTACGGGCACGAGTGGTACGGCTACCTGATGCGCCGGATGGCCGAGCGCCCCGCCAACACCGTGTTCTTCCTGCGTGCGCTCGCGACCAAGGGCTGAGCCGTGGCCACCACCGCCATCTTCGGTGCCGGGGTCATGGGCGAGACGCTGCTGTCGGGGCTGGTCCGGGCCGGGCGGGACGCGGGCGAGCTCGTCGTCACCGAGCGGCGTGAGGAGCGGGCGCAGCAGCTGACGAGCACGCTACGGCGTGCGGACGATGAGCAACGTCGAGGCGGCGAAGATCGCGACCACGGTGGTCCTGGTGGTCAAGCCCCAGGACATGTCCGGCCTGGTCGCCGAGATCGCCCCGCACCTGCGCGACGGCGCGCTGGTGGTCAGCCTCGCGGCGGGCATCACCACCGCCTACCTCGAGAACCTGCTGCCGGCCGGAACCGCCGTGGTCCGCGTGATGCCCAACACCCCGGCCCTGGTGGACGAGGGGATGGCCGCGGTCAGCCCCGGGCAGCACTGCGACGACAGGCACCTGGCCGAGGCCGAGGAGCTGCTGCGCTCGTGCGGCAAGGTGGTCCGGCTCGCCGAGAAGCACCTCGACGCGGTCACTGCCATCAGCGGCTCCGGACCGGCCTACATCTTCTACGTCGTCGAGGCGATGATCGAGGCGGGCGTGCTGCTGGGCCTGCCCCGCTCCACCTCCACCGAGCTGGTCGTGCAGACGTTGTACGGCGCCGCGACGATGCTCAAGGAGACCGGCCAGCACCCGACGGTGCTGCGCGAGCAGGTCTCCAGCCCCGGCGGCACCACGATCGCGGCCCTGCGCCAGCTGGACGACCACAAGGTCCGCGCAGCATTCCTCACCGCGATGGAGGCCGCGGCCGCCCGCTCCGCCCAGCTCGCGTCCGGCCTTGACTGACCCGACCGTCCGGCTGCTCACGCCTGAGGACTGGCTGACCTATCGCGAGATCCGGTTGGCGATGCTGCAGGAGTCCCCGGGCGCCTTCGGCAGCCGCTACGCCGACGCGGTGACATTCGACGAGGACACCTGGCGGGGCCGGCTCACCTCGTGCGACCACCACCTCGCCGAGCTGGGCGGCCGGGCCGTGGGCGCCGCGGGCCTGTACGTCGAGAAGGGCCCCGCCGCACAGGCGGACCTCATCGGGATGTGGGTGCGGCCGCAGGCGCGGGGACGGTCCGTGGGTGCCCTGCTGGTACAGGCGGTGCTGGACCGGGCCGCCGCGCTCGGCTGCGACCGGGTGCGGCTGGAGGTCGTGGACGGGAACGAGCCGGCCCGGCGTCTCTACGAACGGATGGGTTTCGTGGCGACCGGCGTCGTCACCGCCTACGAGAACGCACCCGGCGGCACCGAGTCCGAGATGGTCCGCCTGCTCTGAGGGGTGGCGCGGACCCCTAGTGGGGAAGGGCCAGGTCCAGCTCGAGCCACTGTGCGAGGTCCTCGATCTCGGAGCGCACCGTGGCGCTCGTGGCCTCGTCGAACGGCTCGTCCTCGTGGACCGCGTCGACGCGCAGCACGCCCGCCCGGCGGTCGGCCGTGGCGTCGACCTTGCCCACCAGCCGGTCGCCGTGCAGGACGGGCAGCGCGTAGTAGCCCCACCGGCGCGACCGCTTCGGCTTGTACATCTCGAGCTGGTAGTCGAAGGCGAAGATCTCCTGCATGCGCCTGCGGTCGAACACGAGGCGGTCCAACGGCGACAGCAGTGCCGTCCGACCGTGGAACGGCTGGCCCAGCAGCGACGGCTCGACCCGCCACTGTCCGCGGACCCCCTCGATCACCGCGGGCTCGCCCGCCTCGCCGACGTCCTGCGGCTCGCCCGGGCACACCGGCCCGCGGGCCCGGGCCAGGCCCAGCGAGCGCAGTCGCAGCTCGTCGCGGGTGCGCCGCGCCTCCTCGGCCGGGACCACGTCGACCTCGGGGTAGACGCGCTCGGCGAGGTCCCACACGCGGTCACGACCCTCGTGACCGCTCACCGCCACCTCGCCGCGGGCCTCCATCATCTCCAGCAGCCGGCCGACGTTGCGGTTGTTGTTCCACCCCGAGGACCCCCACGGCTGATCGCAGGTGTCCGGCAGGTCGCGGGCACGCTGCGGACCCAGCGCCTCGAGCCGGTGCAGGAGGTCGCGTCGGCACGCGTCGTTCGCGGCCACCCAGTCGCGGCAGCGGTCCCGCCAGTCGCTGCGCACCGGGCCGGGCCAGGCCGCCATGTCGGCCATGTACAAGGAGATGTCCTCGGCGGGGCGGACCGCCATCTGCAGCTCGAGCAGCACGCGGGCGGCCAGCGCCGCGTGCAGCTCGGCCGTTGCGTACGCGGACCCCAGCCGGGCCCAGGCCACCAGGTCGGCGCTCGGCGCCACCGCCTGGACGTGGTCCACCTGCAGGAGGGTGAGGTGCCGGACGACCTCCTGCAGGTCGGTGGGACGGTCGCCGTCCAGCAGCTGCGCGCGTACGGCGATGCGGCGCGCTTCCTGCCGGGACAGCGCGTGGACAGTCGTCACGACCGCGAGCCTAGGGTGCACCAGCGATGGCTGGTCCTCGGCGAGCGGTCCGCTCGCTCACCCGCAGGTGCCTGGCGAGCTGCGGCGCCGTGAGCCCCGGGCTCTCCTGCACCCGCTCGAGCAGCGCCAGCACGCGCCCCGCGGGACTGCCCATGGGTTGTTTCCCCGTCCGGTCGGAATCTGTCCGGTTGGGCTCCTAACTTTGGCGTCATGACCACCAGAGACAGCGGACCCCGCACCAGCGCCCTCCTCGTCATCGACGTCCAGCACGCCAACACCGCCCGCGCGTGGCAGCGCGGTGAGGTGATCGACCGGATCCGCCGGCTCATCGACCGGGCGAAGGCGGCCGGCGCGCCGGTGCTCTGGGTCCAGCACGAGGAGGGCCAGTCGTTCACCCCCGGATCCGACGGCTGGCAGATCGTCGAGGAGGTCCGGCCGGCGGAGGGGGAGACCGTGGTCGCGAAGCACTACCTGGACTCGTTCGCGGACACGACGCTGCGCAGGGAGCTCGACGTGCGCGGCGTCGGGCACCTCGTGATCTGCGGCGCGGCCACCGACGCCTGCATCCGCGCCACGTCGGCCCGCGCCCTGGTCGAGGGGTACGACACCACCCTGGTCGCCGACGCCCACACCACCGACGAGGGACCGTGGGACCTTCCCCTGCCCGACGGTCGGACGGTGCCCGTCGGAGCCGAGGTCATGGTCGCCTACACCAACTTCTTCGTCGCCGACACGGTCTATCCCGGCATCACGACCGCGGTGGTCAACCACGACGAGGTGGAGTTCCGGGCCTGACCGCACCCCGGGTCGCCGCGGGGGCAGGGAAGGGGGGGCTTCAGCTGTGGGCCGCGCTCTCGTGCCCCTCGTGGCCGACGGGCTCCAGCTGGAACGTCGAGTGGTGCACGACGACCCCGAACGAGTCGGCGACGCAGGACTGGAGCCGGTCCAGCATTGCGGGCAGGTCGCCGTGCCGGAAGCAGTCCTCCTCGACCACCACGTGCGCGGTGAGGACCGGCAGCCCGGTGCCGAGCTGCGAGGCGTGCAGGTCGTGCACGCCGTAGACGTGCGGCAGGGACAGGATGTGCCGGCGGACGGCGTCCAGGTCCAGGCCCTTGGGGGTGGACTCCAGCAGCACGTCGGTCGTCTCCCGCAGCAGCAGCAGCGTGCGGGGCAGGATGAGCGCCGCGATCACCACCGACACGACGGCGTCCGCCCGGGTCCATCCGGTGGTCGCGATGACCACGGCGGCGGCCAGGACCGCCACCGAGCCGAGCGCATCGTTGGCCACCTCGAGGAACGCCGCCCGGGTGTTGAGGCTCGCGCGGCGGCCGCGCAGGAGCACCGCCATCGAGACCAGGTTGCCGACCAGGCCGAGCGCGCCGAACACCAGCATCGGGCCGGAGGACACGGCCGGCGGCTCCAGCAGGCGTCGTACGCCTTCCACCAGCACGAACACGCCCACCGCGAGCAGCACCGCCGCCTGGGCCGTCGCGGCCAGCACCTCGGCCCGGACATAGCCCCACGTCCGGCGCGAGGTGGCCGGCCGGCGCATCAGCCAGGCCGCGCCGAGCGCGACGACCAGGCCGGCCGCGTCGGTCAGCATGTGGCCGGCGTCCGCGAGCAGGGCCAGGCTGCCGGTCACCGCGGCGCCGATCACCTCGAGCACGAGCACGGTCGCGGTGATGGCCAGCACGACCGCGAGCCGGCCGCGGTGGTCCTCCGTGCCCGGCAGATGGGAGTGGGAGTGGCCGTGCGTCGTCATGGGCCGGCCGTGCGCCCGGCGCAGACACCGGAGGCGCCGTGCCCACCGGAGGCGCCGTGCCGCGCCGTTCTCGCGGTCCGCGCTCCCCGGGACCTCGCCATGGCCCCGACCCTACCGCCGTCCGCCGTCCCGCTCTGCCGCGCGCCGGCCCCAACCCGTTACCGAGCCCCCGTGGAGCTGTTCACCTCGACGTGACAGTCTTTGCGCCATGACGGAGATCAGCGTGCGCGTCCTCGACGAGGGCGACTGGGCCGAGTACCGCGACGTCCGGCTGGCCGCGCTCCAGGAGTCGCCGGAGGCGTTCGTGGCGACCTACGAGGAGGAGTCCGCGCTCGATGAGGAGGCCTGGCGTGAGCGGATGCGCCGCTCGCGCCGGCTGGTGGCGGCCTCGGGGGGCACCGTGGTCGGCGTGGTCAGCGTCGGCCGCACCGGGCAGGAGGAGGACAACGCCGGCGAGCTGTTCGGCCTCTGGGTCACCCCGGCCGAGCGGGGGTCCGGCGTCGCGTGGCAGCTCGTCCAGGCCGGTGCCGCGCAGGCCCGCGCCGACGGCCGCAGCCACCTCGCCTACTGGGTCGGCACCGAGAACGGCGCCGCGGTCGCCTTTGCCAGCAGCTTCGGCTTCCGCCCCACCGACACCCGCCGTCCGATGCGCGTGATGAGCGAGGAGGACGGCGAGGAGGAGATCGCGATGGTGCTCCCCCTCGCGGACGACCGCTCCTGGACCCCCGACTCCGCGCGAGCCTGACCGACAGCCGCCCCACCGGGCCGTACGGCGCGATGGCCGTCGCGGTGTCAGGGCCGTGAGGCGAGCCGCTCGACCAGCTCGGTCGGGCCGCTGACGATGAGGGTGTGCGCCGCGGTGACCCGGGTCTCGGGCACGGCATGGCGGAAGTCCTCGCCCGGAGCCTTGACCCCGACGACGGTCACGCCGTACTTGGTGCGGATCTGGCTCTGCCCGAGCGTGAAGCCCACCGTCTCGCGCGGCGGCGCCATCTTGACGATCGCGTAGCCGTCCTCGAACTCGATGTAGTCCATCATCTTGCCGTTGACCAGGTGCGCCACCCGCCGGCCCGAGTCGGCCTCGGGGGAGATGACGTGCTGGACGCCGATGCGCTCCAGGAGGCGGGCGTGCTCGGGGCTGACCGCCTTGGCCCAGATCGAGGGGATGCCGGCGTCCAGGAGGTTGCCGGCGGTCAGGACCGAGGCCTCGACGGACGACCCGATGCCGACGACCGCGAGCTGGTGGCTGCGGGCGCGGGCGGACTCGACGACGTCCGGCGAGGCGGCATCGGCGTGGATGACGCGGGCGAGCTTGCGGGAGAAGGACTCGGCGATGAGGGGGTCCTTCTCCACGGCGACGACCTGGTGCCCCAGCCGCTGCAGCTCGAGGGCGGCCGCGCCGCCGAAGCGGCCGAGGCCGATCACGAGGACGGCCTCGTCGTACAGGCGGTTCCTGGCCATGCCCACCCTCTCGTCGGGGCCGGTCGGCCTTCGTCGCTGACGGCGTCCGGGGGACGCCATGGAAAGCCTGCCGGTAGCGTGCCCATCATGCCAACACAGGCCCGCGTGATCTGGGACGAGAGCCTCACGGGCTATGACTTCGGTGACACCCACCCGATGAACCCGCTGAGGCTGGACCTGACGGCCCGGCTCTGCGAGGAGCTCGGCGTGTTCGACGCCGAGGGCGTCGAGGTCGTCAGCCCGGGGGTGCCGGACGACGACGTCCTGCTCACGGTCCACGACGCCGAGTACGTCGCCGCGGTGCGGGCGGCCTCGCTCGACCCCCGAGTCGCGGACCAGAGCCGCGGGCTCGGCACCGAGGACGACCCCGCGTTCGTGGGGATGCACGACGCCAGCGCGAGGATCGCGGCCGGGTCGCTCGACGTCGCCCGCGCCGTGTGGCAGGGGGACGCGGCCCACGGGGTGAACTTCTGCGGGGGCCTGCACCACGCCATGCCCGGCAACGCCTCCGGCTTCTGCATCTACAACGACGTGGGCGTCGCGATCCGCTGGCTGCTCGACCACGGTGCACAGAAGGTCGCGTACGTCGACGTGGACGTGCACCACGGCGACGGGGTCGAGCGGATGTTCTGGGACGACCCGCGCGTCCTCACGATCTCGCTGCACGAGAGCGGGCGGATGCTGTTCCCCGGCACCGGGTTCCCCGGCGACACCGGCGGCCCCGACGCCGAGTGCACCGCCGTCAACCTGGCCCTGCCGCCGGGCACCGGGGACCAGGCGTGGCTGCGGGCGTTCCACGCCCTCGTGCCGGCGCTCCTGCGGTCCTTCGCCCCCGACGTGCTCGTCACCCAGCACGGCTGCGACTCGCACTTCCTGGACCCCCTCGCACACCTGGCGCTGTCGGTCGACGCGCAGCGCACGTCGTACGAGGCCCTGCACTCCCTGGCGCACGAGGTCTGTGGCGGGCGGTGGGTGGCGCTCGGTGGCGGTGGCTACGAGCTCATCGACGTCGTCCCGCGGGCCTGGACCCATCTCACCGCGATCGCGGCGCACCGGCCGATCCCGCTCGACACCGAGGTCCCCGAGGCGTGGCGGGCGATGGTCCGCGAACGGTTCGGGCGCCCCGGCCCCACCCACATGGGCGACGGCGTGGCCGAGGGCGGGCGGGTGTGGTGGCGCTCGTGGGAGGTGGGCTACGACCCCGAGGACGCCGTGGACCGTGCGGTCATGGCCACCCGGGAGGCGGTCTTCCCCGCGCACGGCCTGGACATCTGGTTCGACTGACCGGCCGATCGTGGCCGCCGTCGGTCGTGCCGACGCACCCCCGAATCTGTGGGGGTGGCGTTTACGCCATCGACCGCTTCCTCATGCGTCACAGCAGCCACTACGGTTGCAGACCTAGGACGTGGGTACAGCGTCCCGGAGCACCCGGCGGCACACACCCCGTAACAGCGATCGAGGGAGCACCATGGCACCAGAGCGCAAGCTGGCCGAGGTCAGGTTCCTGACCGTGGCCGAGGTGGCCTCGATCATGCGCGTGTCCAAGATGACGGTCTACCGGCTCGTGCACGCCGGCGACCTCCCCGCGATCCGGGTCGGCCGGTCGTTCCGGGTTCCCGAGAACGCCGTGCACGACTATCTGCAGAGCTCGCTCATCGACACGGCCTGATCGCAGGCGCGCGACCCCGGCGGCCGAGCCGGGACGGGTCCCCCCGGTGCACGTTTGGGTGCTGGCGGGCAGGACGGTAGTCTGTCGCGGACTGTTCGGCGAGGTGCGTAGTTCGTGCCCGTCATCGGCACGCACCATCTCTGGAACGAGGCAAGGACACCCATGGGCTCAGTCATCAAGAAGCGCCGCAAGCGGATGGCGAAGAAGAAGCACCGCAAGCTGCTGCGCAAGACGCGTCACCAGCGTCGCAACAAGAAGTAACCAGCACCGCTGGACGAAGGGCCCGCCGCATCCGTGGCGGGCCCTCGTGCTGTCCTCGCTAGGATCGACACCGTGGCCGGTGCCAGCCGCCCGCACCCGGACGACGGAGGGAGAGGCCCCATGGCGAGAACCGTCCTCGTGACCGGTGTCTCCCGCTACCTCGGTGGGCGCTTCGCGCGCCTGCTGACCGCAGAGCCCGGCGTCGACCGCGTCATCGGCGTCGACGTCATCCCGCCGCCCCATGACATCGGCGGCGCCGAGTTCGTCCGCGCCGACATCCGCAACCCGATGATCGGCAAGATCATCACCCAGGCCGACGTCGACACGGTCGTGCACATGAACGTCATCGCCACGCCGGTCTCGGCGGGCGGGCGGGTCTCCCAGAAGGAGATCAACGTCATCGGCACGATGCAGCTGCTGGCCGCGTGCCAGAAGGCCCCGGGCATCCGCCGGCTGGTGGTCAAGTCCTCCGCGGCGGTCTACGGCTCCTCGCCGCGCGACCCCGCGATGTTCACCGAGGACATGGGCCCCAAGGCGCTGCCCCGGGCCGGCTTCGGCAAGGACTCGGTCGAGGTGGAGGGCTACGTGCGCGGGTTCTCCCGCCGCCGCCCCGACGTCGAGATCTCGATGCTGCGCCTGGCCAACGTCATCGGCCCCGGCATCAGGACCGGGCTCACCGACTACTTCAGCCTCCCGGTCATCCCGGTGCCGTGGGGCTACGACGCCCGCCTGCAGTTCCTGCACGAGGACGACTCGCTGCAGGCCATGTTGCTCGCGACCACCGGCCCGCCGGTCGGCATCGTCAACGTCGCGGGCGACGGCGTGGTCACCGTCCAGCAGGCCGCGCGGCTGGCCCGCCGGCCCTCGGCGCCGGTGCCGATGGCGGCGACCGGGCTGCTCGGGCAGTTCGTCCGGCGCTCCGGGCTGGCCGACTTCTCCCACGACCAGATGCAGTACCTCGCCTTCGGGCGGGGCGTGGACACCACCCGCATGCGGCAGGTCCTGCACCTCGAGCCCCGCTTCACCACGCGTGCGGCGTTCGAGGACTTCGTCGCCCAGGCCGGCACCGGGCTCCCGGGCCAGGCGGTGCTCGCCAGCGTCGCGGACAGCCTCGCCGGCACGGCGGCCGGGGTCCTGTCCCACGCCGTGCCCATGTCGAGGGGCCTCTGATGGCCGGCCGGGGCGCGGCCCCGTTGCGCGACGGCGAAGGACGAGGCCGGCCCGCCCCCCGCCGGGGGAGCGCGGACGCGCTCGCCGCCGGTGCCGCGCGGGCCAGCGGGGAGCGGGCTCGGCGCCGCCGTACCCCGCTGATCAGCGACCCGGCAGCGCCGGACGAGGCCGTCGTGGAGGAGCCGCGCTCCGCCGGGTCCCCGCGTGCGGCGGCCGGGACGGCGGAGGCGGCCGGCACGGCGGAGGCGCCCGGCCCGCCGGAGTCCTCGCCCCCCGTGCACCGGCCCCGGCCGGTGCCGCGCTCCTCGGCGGTGCGCCTGGGCAAGGCGGCGTCCGGCGAGCGGTCGGAGGCGCGCCCGGCGCGGCCCCGCACCCGCCGGACGGTCGCCCGCACGGACGCGCCCGCGCTGTCCTCGGTGCCGAGCCTACCTCCCGAGACCCGTTCCACGGAGCCGGCCTCCGGCGCGACGGCGCGCTCCCTGTCCGGCATCGAGGAGCTCGTGCACGTCGCCGTGTCCGTGCTGCGGCTCGCCGCCGAGGCGTCCGGTCTCTCCGGTGAGGACGTCGAGCGCCAGGTGGCGGGCACGCTGGCCTTCCTGCGCCGCCGGCTGTCGGGCGACTACACCGTCGACGAGTTCGGCTTCGACGAGGACTTCACCGAGCACGCCTACCTGCCGCTGCTGCGCCCGCTCTACCGCTCGTGGTTCCGTGTCGAGGTCCGGGGCATCGAGAACATCCCCACCGAGGGCGGGGCGCTGGTCGTGGCCAACCACTCCGGCACGATCGCGCTGGACTCGCTGATGACCCAGGTCGCGGTGCACGACGAGCACCCCGCGCGCCGTCACCTGCGGATGCTGGGCGCCGACCTGGTCTTCCAGACGCCGGTGGTCGGCGACGTGGCCCGCAAGAGCGGCTCGACGTTGGCGGCCAACACCGACGCCGAGCGGCTGCTGGCCTCCGGTGAGCTGACCGGTGTCTGGCCCGAGGGCTTCAAGGGTGTGGGCAAGCCGTACAGCGAGCGCTACAAGCTGCAGCGGTTCGGCCGGGGCGGCTTCGTCGCGGCGGCCCTGCGCACCGGTGCACCGATCATCCCGTGCTCGATCGTGGGGGCCGAGGAGATCTACCCGATCCTGGGCAACCTCAAGACGGTCGCACGGCTGATCGGCGCGCCGTACGTGCCGATCACCCCGACCTTCCCCCTGCTCGGCCCGCTGGGCCTCATCCCGCTGCCCAGCAAGTGGATCATCGAGTTCGGGTCGCCGGTGGAGACCGCATCGCTCGGCCCGTCCGCGGCGGACGACCCGATGCTGGTGTTCGACCTCACCGACCAGGTCCGCGAGACGATCCAGCAGACGCTCTACGCGCTGCTGATGCAACGCCGCTCCGTCTTCTTCTGACCCGGGCCCACCGACCGGACGCATCGCCCTGCCCGGATTCGGGCGCCAGATGCCCGAATTCGGGCGCTGCGGTGCGTCCGGTCGGGGGAGGCGACTGTACGGCGCGTCAGCCGCGGCGGCGGCGGGCCGAGGCGGCGAGCGCGCCGGCGAGCGCGGTGGCGGCGGCGGCGCGCAGGCCGAGGCGTGCGGCCCGACGGCCCCGGCGGTAGTCCACGACCTGCCAGCCGTGCGCCCGGGCGTGCTCCAGCAGCGCGGCGTCGGGGTTGACCGCACAGGGGTGGCCGACCAGCGAGAGCATCGGGATGTCGTTGGCGGAGTCGGAGTAGGCCGCGCACCGGGACAGGTCCAGGCCCTTGTCGTGCGCGAGCGCCGCGACCGCCGCAGCCTTGACCGGCCCGTGCAGCGGCTCGCCGACGAGGCGCCCGGTGTAGACGCCGTCGACGCTCTCGGCCACCGTGCCGAGGGCGCCGGACAGCCCGAGCCGCCGGGCGATGACGCGGGCCACCTCCACCGGGGTGGCGGTCACCAGCCACACCTCCTGGCCGCGCGCGAGGTGGCCCATCGCGAGGGCGCGGGTGCCCGGCCAGATCTTCCCGGCCATCGCCTCGTCGTAGACCTCCTCGCCGATGAGGGTGATCTCCTCCACCGAGTGCCCCGCCACCCAGGCCAGGGCCTGCTCGCGGATCCGGGCGACGTGGGCGAGGTTCTCCCCGACGGCGATGAACCGGGCCTGCTTCCACGCCATCGCGGCGATGTCGCGGACCCCGAAGAAGTCGCGCCGCCAGAGCCCCCGGGCCAGGACGAAGATGCTGGCGCCGCGGATGACGGTGTTGTCCACGTCGAAGAAGGCGGCCGCGGTGGGGTCGGGCGGAACCGCCGGCGCCGAGCCGGAGGTCGCCCCGCCGGGCGCCGCCACCGGTGCCGCGCCGGCGACCACGCTGCCCTCGGCCACCGGCCGGATGCCCTCCTCCATGGCCCCAGCCTAGTTGGGGGCGCCCCCGTCGTACGGCGCCGGCGGCCGGGTGCCGTGCGCCGCCCGGCGACCTAGGATCGCAGGGTGGAGCCATTCCCGAGCCACGCCTCGGACCCCGACCTCCCGGTGCGGATCACCCTCATCGGCAAACCTGGCTGCCACCTGTGCGACGACGCCCGGGAGGTCATCGCCCGTGTCGCACAGGACCTGCAGGTCGGCTGGCGCGAGCTGTCCATCGCCGACGACCCGGCCCTCGGCGCGGCCTACTGGGAGCAGATCCCGGTGACGCTGGTCGACGGCGCGCAGCACGACTACTGGCGGGTCGACGAGGCGAGGTTGCGCGCAGCGCTCGTGTAGGACCGGGTGGGTGCGGGTACCCGTGAGATCGCCCACCTACCAGACGTAAGGCGTGCTGCGCGACTTTGTGCGTGCGTTCACAAAGACTTACGCTGGGGGGACCCCTGCGCTCCAGTTCCTCCGTGCTATGGAGGGGCTCTTATTCGAGAGAGGAGCCGGTGACTTCGTTGACCGCCGACCCCGCAGCCCGTCGCGACATCCCCGACGCCACGGTTGCCCGGCTACCGGAGTACCTCCGCGCCCTCACCGTCCTCGCCGAGCGGGGCATCTCCTCCGTCTCCTCCGAGGAGCTCGCCGCCGCCGCGGGGGTGCGCTCGGCCAAGCTGCGCAAGGACCTCTCCCACCTCGGCTCGTACGGCGTGCGCGGGGTGGGCTACGAGGTGGAGCTGCTCGCTTACGAGATCTCCCGCCAGCTCGGTCTGACCCAGGACTGGCCCGTGGCCATCGTCGGCCTGGGCAACCTCGGCCACGCGCTGGCCGCCTACTCCGGCTTCGCCACGCGCGGCTTCCGTGTCGTGGCCCTGCTCGACCACGACCCCGAGGTGATCGGCCGGCAGATCGCGGGCATGGCCGTCAGCCCCATGACTGACCTGGAGCAGGTGGCCGCCGAGCGCCGCGTCGCGATCGGTGTCATCGCCACCCCCGCCGCCTCGGCCCAGGACGTCTGTGACCGCTTCGTCGCGGTCGGCGTCCGCTCGGTGCTGAACTTCGCACCGTGCGTCCTGGCTGTCCCCGACGGTGTGGACGTGCGCAAGGTGGACCTGTCCACCGAGCTGCAGATCCTCGCTTTCCACGAACAACGCAAGGCCCTCGCCGAGCGCACGGGGGGCCAGCCCCTCCCCGCCGCCGCGGTCGCGGCGCTGCAGGAGGTTGCCCAGTGAGTGTCGTCGTCCTCGGACTGTCCCACCGGTCCGCGCCCATCCGCGTCCTCGAGGCGGTGGCACTCGACGCCGACCGCGCGGCCGCCCTCGCGCGGACCGTCCGCAGCGGCGAGAACATCGGGGAGGCGGTCGTCCTCGCCACCTGCAACCGGGTCGAGGTCTACGCCGACGCGGCGACCTTCCATGGCGCCGTCACCGAGATCGGCGACGCGCTCGCGGCCGCGGCGGGCGTCCCGCTCGCCGACCTGCGCGAGCACCTCTACGTCCACTACGAGGACCGGGCGATCGCGCACGCGTTCACGGTCGCCTGCGGCCTAGACTCGATGGCCGTCGGCGAGGGCCAGATCCTGGGCCAGCTGCGGGACGCCCTGCGCGCGGCACAGGCCGACGGCCAGGTCGGCGGAGCGCTGAACTCCCTGTTCCAACACGCACTTCGGGTCGGCAAGCGCGCCCACGCCGAGACCGGCATCGACCGGGTCAGCGTGTCCCTGGTCGAGTCCGGCCTGGAGCACGCCGCCCGCACGCTCGGCCCACTGGACGGCACGCGGGTCCTCGTCGTCGGGGCCGGGTCGATGAGCAGCCTGGCCGCCACCACCGTGTCCCGTCTCGGCGCCCGTGAGCTGGTCATCATCAACCGCACCCACGCCAAGGCCGAGCACCTGGCCGCCGCCACCGGTGGTCGCGCCATGCCGTTCGCCGCGCTGGAGAGCGCCCTGGGCCAGGCCGACCTGGTGTTCTCCTGCACCGGCGCGGTCGGGCACGTCGTCAGCGCCGAGGCGGCCGCCCGCGCCGCCGCGACCCGGGCCGGCGCCGCCCAGGTCTACGTCGACCTGGCCCTCCCTCGCGACGTCGACCCGGCCGCGGGCGTGCTGACCGGCGTCGACGTCTTCGGCCTGGCCGAGCTCGGCGAGGCGATGGCTGCCGCGGGGGACTCCACCCCCCACCTGGTGGCCGTGCGGGACATGGTCACCGCCGAGGTCGCCGCCTACCTGACCGGGCGCCGGGCTCAGGCCGTTGCCCCGACCGTGGCCGCGCTGCGGTCGCGGGCCGCGGACGTCGTCGCCGCCGAGATGACCCGCCTCGAGCAGCGGCTGCCCTCGCTCGGTGAGCAGACCCGCGCCGAGGTCCAGCTGGCCGTGCACCGTGTCGTCGAGAAGCTCCTGCACACCCCGACCGTCCGGGTCAAGGAGCTCGCCGGCGAGGGGTCGGGCGGGGACTACGCCCAGGCCCTGCGCGACCTGTTCGACCTCGACCCGCACGATGTCGCGGCCGTGTCCGTGCCCCCGGAGACGGGGCCCGTGGCATGAGCACCGCGATCCGTTCGACCACCGACGCCCCCGCGGGCGCCCAGGCACCGGGCGTCGAGGGCGCCCGGCCCGGCTCCGCGGGCACCCTCGTCATCCGCCTCGGCACGCGCCGCAGCGCGCTGGCCACCACCCAGGCCGGCTGGGTCGCCGATCGGCTCCGGGCCCTGGGCCACCGCGTGGAGATGGTCGAGATCACGACCTTCGGTGACACCTCCACCGCGCCGCTGGCCACGATCGGCGGCACCGGCGTCTTCGCCACGGCCATCCGGCAGGCGCTGATCCGGGGTGAGATCGACCTGGCCGTGCACTCGCTCAAGGACCTGCCGGTCGCCCCCGAGCCCGGGCTGGTCGTCGCCGCGATCCCCGTGCGCGAGGACCCGCGCGACGCGCTGGTCGCCCGGGACAACCTGACCCTCGGCGAGCTGCCCGCCGGCTCCGTCGTCGGCACCGGCTCCCCGCGCCGTGCGGCGCAGCTGGCGGCACTCGGCCTGGGCCTGCGGGTGGAGCCGGTCCGTGGCAACGTCGACACGCGGTTGCGCCTCGTGCACGACGGCACCTGCGACGCCGTCGTCCTGGCCAAGGCCGGCCTCGCCCGCCTCGGCCGGCTCGACGAGGTCACCGAGCTCCTCGACCCCCTGCAGATGCTGCCGGCCGCGGGCCAGGGAGCGCTCGCCGTCGAGTGCCGTGAGGACCGCACCGACGTCGTCGCCGCCGTGGCGCCGCTGGACGACGCCGACACCCGCGCCTGCGTCGCCGCCGAGCGGGCGCTGCTCGCCGGGCTCGAGGCGGGCTGCACCGCGCCTGTCGGTGCGCTGGCCGAGGTGGTCGAGAGCACCGACGGCGAGCTCGAGCTGTCGCTGCGGGCGTTCGCCGGCAGCCTGGACGCCGCCATCGACCTGCGCCGCTCCGTGGTCGGGCCCGTGGCCGACGCCGAGCGCCTCGGCCGCGAGCTCGCCTCGGTGATGCTCGCCGACGGTGCCAGCGAGATCTCGTCCTCCATCGCCCAGCCCACCGCGGCGGGGCGACCACCAGACCCAGGGAGGGCGACCGGCGACGACGTCCCGCTCGCCGTCCCCGCTGCCGAGCAGCCCACCGCGTCCAGCCCAGACCGACCCACACCGGAGCGTGCCTCGTGAGCCTCACGCGCTCAACCACTGCCGTTGTCCCCGCGGACAGCACCGTCACCACCGCCAGCACGACCAGCACGACCAGCACGACCAGCAGCAGGGTCCGGGCTGCCAAGGACCCCGCGCGGGTCGTCTTCGTCGGGGCCGGCCCGGGCGACGCCGGCCTGCTGACCGTCCGCGCCTGCGAGTTCCTGGCTGCCGCCGACGCGGTGGTCATCGACCAGGTCAGCCGCGAGGAGTTCCTCGCCGGGCACGTCCGCGACGGTGTCGAGATCGTCGACGCCGGCCACGGCGAGCACGGCCAGCCGCTGACCCACGCCAACCGGGCCAAGCTCGTCGTCAAGGCGGCCAAGGCTGTCGGTGCCACGCACCACGGCGGTCTCGTCGTCCGCCTCATGGACGGCGACCCGGCGACCTTCAACGGGCTCGCCGAGGAGGCGATGGCCTGCCGCAAGGCCGGCATCGCCTTCGAGGTGGTGCCCGGCGTCAGCGCGGTCTCGGCCGTGCCCACCTACGCCGGTGTCCCGCTGACCTCGGCCGCGTCGCCCACGCTGCACGTCGTCAGCGGCGGCGACACCAAGGTCGACTGGGCCCGCTCGACCGGCGACAACGTCACCGTGGTGGTGCTCGGCACCCCCGAGAGCCTCAGCCGTGCCCTGGGCGACCTGCTGGCCGCCGGCCGCGCGGCGTCCACCCCCGTGGCCGTCACCGAGCACGGCACGACGATCCACCAGCGCACGCACACCTGCACCCTCGGCGAGGTCCAGACGCTGATGGCCTCGGCCGCCGTCGAGTTCCCGTCGCTGGCGGTCGTCGGCTCCACGGTGGGCCTGCGCGAGCAGCTCTCGTGGTTCGAGACCAAGCCGCTGTTCGGCTGGACCGTGCTCGTGCCGCGCACCAAGGACCAGGCCGGCTCCATGACGTCGCGCCTGTCGGCGTACGGCGCCACCAGCGACGTCGTGCCGACCATCAGCGTCGAGCCGCCGCGCACGCCCCAGCAGATGGAGCGGGCGATCAAGGGCCTGGTCACCGGCCGCTACGAGTGGATCGGCTTCACCTCGGTCAACGCCGTGCGGGCCGTGCGCGAGAAGTTCGTCGAGTACGGCCTGGACGCCCGCGCCTTCGCCGGCCTGAAGATCGCCGCCGTCGGCGGGGTCACGGCCCAGGCGCTGCGCGAGTGGGGCCTCGAGCCCGACCTCGTTCCGAGCGGTGAGCACTCCGCCCAGGGCCTGCTCGAGGCGTGGCCGCCGTTCGACGAGATCCTGGACCCGATCAACCGGGTCTTCCTGCCGCGCGCCGACATCGCGACCGACACCCTGGTCGCCGGCCTGCAGGACATGGGCTGGGAGGTGGACGACGTCACGGCGTACCGCACCGTCCGTGCCGCGCCGCCGGCCGCTCCCGTGCGTGAGGCGATCAAGACCGGCCGGTACGACGCGGTGGTGTTCACCTCCAGCTCGACGGTGCGCAACCTGGTCGGCATCGCCGGCAAGCCGCACACCTCCACCGTCGTCGCGTGCATCGGCCCCGCGACGGCCAAGACCGCCGAGGAGCACGGCCTGCGGGTCGACGTGCTCGCGACCGAGGCCTCGGCCGCCTCGCTGGTGGACTCCCTGGCCGACTACGGGATGGGCCTCGCGCTCGCGGCCGCCGAGGCCGGCGAGACCGTCGTGCGCCCGAGCGCCCGCAAGGCGTCGGCCCGACGGAAGGCGAAGTGATGGCGTTCCCGACCCAGCGGCCCCGGCGGCTGCGGCAGAGCCCGGCGATCCGTCGCCTGGTGGCCCAGACCCGCCTGCACCCGGGCGACCTGGTGCTGCCGGTGTTCGTCCGCGAGGGCGCGAGCGAGCCGGTGGCGATCAGCTCGATGCCCGGCATCGTCCAGCACTCGATGGACTCGCTGGTGCAGGTCGCCAAGGAGGCGGTCGCGGCGGGTCTCGGCGGCCTGATGGTGTTCGGCGTGCCGCTCACCCGTGACGCGGTGGGCTCCGGCGCGGACGACCCGGACGGCATCCTCAACGTCGCGCTGCGGACCGTGCGGGACGCCGTCGGCGACGACCTCGTGCTGATGGCCGACCTCTGCCTGGACGAGTTCACCGACCACGGCCACTGCGGCGTCCTCGACGAGCACGGCGGTGTGGACAACGACGCGACGCTGGAGCGCTACGGCGCCATGGCGCTCGCGCAGGCCGCAGCCGGCGCCCACGTGGTGGCTCCCTCGGGGATGATGGACGGCCAGGTCGCCCACATCCGCCGGGTCCTCGACGACGCCGGCCACCAGGACGTGGTGATCCTGGCCTACGCCGCCAAGTACGCCTCGGGCTTCTACGGCCCGTTCCGCGAGGCGGTCGAGTCGACGCTGCAGGGCGACCGCGCGACCTACCAGCAGGACCCGGCCAACGCCACGGAGTCCCTGCGCGAGGTGCGGCTCGACGTCGCCGAGGGCGCCGACCTGGTCATGGTCAAGCCGGCGCTGCCCTACCTCGACATCCTCTCGGCGGTGGCGGCCGAGTCGCCGGTGCCGGTGGCGACCTACCAGGTGTCGGGGGAGTACGCCCAGATCGAGGCGGCTGCCGCCCAGGGCTGGATCGACCGTGACCGCGTGGTGATGGAGTCGCTGCTGTCGATGCGCCGGGCCGGCGCCCAGGTCATCCTCACCTACTACGCGCTCGAGGTCGCCGCGCGGCTGCGCTGACGCGCCGTACCAACGCACGGTGGCCGCGCCCCCTCGGGGGACGCGGCCACCGGCGCAGGGCCTGGGCGGATCAGGGCTGGGCGGATCAGGCCTTGACGAGCTGGACGTCGAGCACGATCTTGACCTTCTCACCCACGAGCACGCCGCCGCCCTCGATGGCGACGTTCCAGGCGAGGCCGAACTCCTTGCGGTTGATCTCGGTGGTCGCCTCGAAGCCGGCACGGGTGCCGCCCCAGGGGTCGGCCGAGACGCCGGCGAAGTCCAGGTCGAAGGCAACCTGCCGGGTGACGCCCTTGATGGTCAGGTCGCCGACCAGCTTGTCGGAGGACACCGAGGTGGAGGTGAACGTCATGACCGGGTGGTTGTCGGTGTCGAAGAAGTCGGCGGACTTCAGGTGCGTGTCGCGGTCGGCGCTGCCGGTGTCGATCGAGGCCAGCTGCACGGTCGCCTGCACCGTGGAGGTGTCGAAGCTGTCACCGACCAGCACCGTGGCCTCGAACTGGGTGAACGATCCGCGGACCTTGCTCACCATGAGGTGCCGCGCGACGAAGCCCACCTCGCTGTGAGCCGGGTCGACGGTCCAGGTGCCGGGCGAAAGTTCGGAAACGCTGGTCATGGCAGAACTCCTTGGTCACGATGGGACTGTCACGGATGCGCCCGGTAGCCCGGGTTCCCCGCCAGATGAGGGCAACGCTAACAGGGGCAAGTTTAATGTTCAACTAATGACGGGTAAACTATCTGCCATGACCGCGAGCACACCGGAGCCCACATGGCTCGACGACGAGGAACAACGCGCCTGGCGCGCCTACCTGCGTGCCAGCCGGCTGCTCGAGGCCTCCCTCGACCGCGACCTGCAGCACCACGGGGTGCAGCTCTCCGAGTACGAGATCATCTCGATGCTCTCCGAGCAGCCCGACCGGCGGCTGCGGATGTCCGCCCTGGCCGACATGGTGGTGCAGTCCCGCAGCCGCCTGACCCACACCGCCAGCCGGCTGGAGAAGCGCGGCTGGGTGCAGCGCGAGGCGTGTGCCGGTGACCGTCGCGGCGTCGAGCTCGTCCTCACCGACGACGGCGCCCGGGCGATCACCGCGATGGCCCGGGTGCACGTCGCCAGCGTCCGCGAGCACCTGCTCGGCCACCTGAGCCGCTCCCAGTTCCTCGCTTTGGGCGGGGCGATGACCGCGATCGCCGAGGGCATCACGGCGAGCCCGACCTGCGAGGCGGCCCGGGCCGACGAGCCCGCCTGAGCCGGTCGTCGTGCGCCGCCCGGCGTGGGCGGGGTCACAGGGGCACGGCTGAGACAATGGGGGCATGACGGCCTACCCGTACGACGCCCCCGCCTCCCAGGTCCTGCTGGACCGCGGCACCGCGGTCACCCCGGGAGGGGTCAACAGCCCGGTGCGCGCGTTCCGCGCCGTGGGTGGCACGCCCAGGTTCATGGTGAGCGCGAAGGGCCCTTACCTCACCGACGCCGACGGTCGCGAGTACGTCGACCTGATCGGCTCGTGGGGCCCGATGATCCTCGGCCACACCCACCCCGACGTCCTTGCGGCGGTGCACGAGGCGGCCACGCACGGGTTCAGCTACGGCACCCCCAGCGAGAACGAGGTGCTCCTCGCCGAGGAGATCGTCCGCCGGGTCGAGCCGGTCGAGCAGGTCCGGCTGGTCAGCAGTGGCACCGAGGCCACGATGAGCGCCCTGCGCCTCGCCCGCGGCTTCACCGGCCGGTCCAAGGTGGTCAAGTTCGCCGGGCTCTACCACGGCCACGTCGACGCCCTGCTCGCCTCCGCCGGCAGCGGCCTCGCGACGTTCGCCCTGCCGGACTCCGCCGGGGTGCCGGCCTCCAGCGCCGGCGAGACGATCGTCCTGCCGTACAACGACGTCGCCGCGCTCGAGGCGGCCTTCGCCGAGCACGGCGACGCGATCGCCGCGGTGATCACCGAGGCGTCCCCGGGGAACATGGGCGTGGTCCCTCCGCAGCCCGGCTTCACCGAGGCCATGCGGCGGGTGACCCGGGCCCACGGCGCCCTGCTCATCTCCGATGAGGTGATGACCGGGTTCCGGTGCAGCGCCTCGGGCTGGTACGGGCTGGAGGGTCCGTACGACGAGGGGCCGGCCGACCTCTTCACCTTCGGCAAGGTCATGGGCGGGGGGTTCCCGGCGGCGGCGTTCGGCGGCCGGGCCGACGTCATGGCGATGCTCGCGCCGTTCGGCCCCGTCTACCAGGCGGGCACCCTGTCGGGTAACCCCGTCGCCACCGCGGCCGGGCTCGCGACGCTGCGCGGCTGCACCCCCGAGGTCTACGACCGGCTCGGCGTCGTCAGCTCGGCCATCGCCGGCGCGGCGTCCGAGGCGCTCAGCGCCGCAGGGGTCCCGCACGTCGTGCAGTGGGCGGGCAGCATGTTCTCGGTCTTCTTCCGTGAAGGGGAGGTCCGCAACTACGACGACGCGAAAACCCAGAGCTCGGGGGCGTTCACGGCGTTCTTCCACTCGCTGCTGAGCCAGGGCGTGCACCTGCCGCCGAGCGCCTTCGAGTCGTGGTTCGTCAGCGCCAGCCACGACGACGCCGCCGTCGACCGGGTGGTCAGCGCGATGCCCGCGGCGGCCCGCGCGGTCACAGACTCGTTTGCGACACTCGGGTCATGACCGCCGTTCGACCCGCCGACACCACGGTGGTGCACCTGCTGCGCCACGGTGAGGTCCACAACCCCACCGGCGTCCTCTACGGCCGGCTGCCGGGCTTCCACCTGTCCGAGCGCGGTCTGCAGATGGCCCGGATGGTGGGCGACCACCTCGCCTCGCGCGACGTGGCCTGCGTGGTCGCGTCATCGCTGGAGCGGGCGCAGGAGACGGCGGTGCCCATCGCGGCCCCGCACGGGCTGTCCGTCACCACCGACGACCGCGTCATCGAGGCGGGCAACTACTTCGAGGGCAAGACGTTCGGCGTCGGGGACGGGTCGCTGCGCCGGCCGCGTCACTGGCCGCGGCTGGTCAACCCGTTCCGCCCCTCGTGGGGAGAGCCCTACGAGGAGATCGCGGCGCGGATGCTGGCGGCGATCGTCGACGCCCGCGACGCCGCCCGCGGCCACGAGGCCGTGATCGTCTCCCACCAGCTGCCCGTGTGGACCGCACGGCGCCGGCTCGAGGGCAAACGGCTGTGGCACGACCCGCGCCGGCGCCAGTGCTCCCTCGCATCGCTGACCAGCCTCACCTACGTCGGCGAGGAGCTGGCGTCGATGGACTACTGCGAGCCCGCTGCTGTGCTGCTGCCGGGTGCCAGCAGGACGGTGGGCGCATGAGGCGGATCCTCGGCGGCGTGGCCGCCGCGGTGCTTGCGGTGGGTCTGGCGGCGTGCAGCTCCGACAGCAACTCCATTGCCGCGCAAGCGCGCTCGGGCGACCAGAAGAACTTCCTCTCCGGCGACGGCTCGATCGAGCGGCTCGTGCCGGGCCAGCGCGGCACGGCGTTGACGCTCAGCGGCACGACCCTGACCGGCGCGCCGTGGTCGGTGGCGCAGGCCAGGGGCAAGGTGCTCGTCCTCAACGTGTGGGGCTCCTGGTGTGCCCCGTGCGTTGCCGAGACGCCGGACCTGCAGAAGGCCTGGCTGGCCTACTCCAAGGCGGGAAAGCCGGTGCAGTTCATGGGGATCAACTACCGCGACCCCAGCCCCGACACGGCCCGGGCGTTCCTGCGCGCCAACAAGGTCACCTACCCCTCCCTGGCCGACGACGGCGGGCGCACCCTGCTGGCCCTGCGGGGCAAGGCGGCCAACACTCCCACGACGCTGGTCCTCGACCAGCAGGGTCGGCTGGCCGCGCGGGTCGCCGGGCAGGTCTCCCGCGCCACGCTCGACGGCCTCGTCGACGACGTGCTCGGCGAAGGCGCGTGAGCGCGGGCGCGGGCACGACCATCGAGGCCGGTGCCCTGCCGCTGGCCCTGGTGCTGGCCCTGGCCGCCGGGTTCGTCTCCTTCGCCTCACCGTGCGTCCTGCCGCTGGTCCCGGGCTTCCTCGGCTACGTCACCGGGCTGTCCGACGTGGCCCTGGAGAAGCGCGGCCGCGGGCGCCTGCTCCTGGGAGCGCTGCTCTTCGTGCTCGGCTTCAGCCTGGTCTTCGTGGCCGTGTCTGCGACCGCCTCGGCCCTGGGTGGGCTGCTGCTGGAGCACCGGGTGCTGCTGATGCGCCTCGGGGGAGTGGTCGTGATCGCCCTCGCGCTCGTGTTCCTCGGGCTCGGCGCCCAGCGGACCTGGCAGCCCTCGTGGCGGCCCGCCGCCGGCCTGGCCGGTGCGCCGCTGCTCGGAGTCGTCTTCGGCCTCGGGATGTCGCCCTGCACGGGCCCGACCTTCGCGGCGATCCTCGCCCTGACCGTTCCCCTGGCCGGCGGCGGCAGCGGCGTCGGTCGTGGCGTCGTCCTGGCCTGCGCCTACTCCCTGGGCCTCGGCCTGCCGTTCCTGCTGATCGCCGCGGGTTACTCCCGTGCCGGGCGTGCGTCGGCCTGGCTGCGCCGGCACCACCGCGGCATCCAGCTCGTCGGCGGCACCCTGCTGCTCGGCGTCGGGCTGCTGCTGGTCACCGGGGTCTGGGACGCCCTGACGGCGCAGCTGCAGACGCGGCTCGTCTCCGGCTACGAGACGGTGATCTAGATGAGCCAGACGAGCCGCGACCTCGACCAGCGTCCGCTGGACACGCGCCCCGACGAGGCGGACGACATCACCCAGCCCCGGCTCGGTCCCGTCGGGCTGCTGCGGTTCGTCTGGCGCCAGCTGACCAGCATGCGCACCGCGCTGCTGCTCCTGCTGCTGCTGGCCATCGCCGCGGTCCCCGGGTCGATCTGGCCGCAGCGCGGCATCGACGCCGCGCGTGTGGTCAGCCTACCTCGACCAGCACCGCACCCTCGGCCCGTGGCTGGACCGGCTCGGCTTCTTCGACGTCTACGCCTCCCCGTGGTTCGCCGCGATCTACCTGCTGCTCTTCGTGTCGCTGGTCGGCTGTGTGCTGCCCCGCTCGCGGATCCACTGGCACGCCATGCTCGCCCAGCCCCCGCGCGCCCCGCGGCGCCTGGAGCGGCTGCCCGAGCACGCCGAGCTGGAGGTCGAGGCCTCCGTCGAGGAGACCGTGCAGGCCGCCCGGGAGGCCCTGCGGGGCAGGCACTTCCGCATCCGCAAGGCGGCCGACGGCGAGGACCCGCACACCCTCAGCGGCGAGAGCGGCTACCTGCGTGAGACCGGCAACCTCGTCTTCCACGCCGCGCTGATCGTGGTCATCGTCGGCATCGCGATCGGGCACCTGTTCGGCTGGCGCGGCGACCGGATCGTGCCCGTGGGGGAGACGTTCTCCAACACCATCTCCGCGTACGACACCCTCTCGCCCGGTCCGTGGGTGGACACCGAGAACCTCAAGCCGTTCTCGGTCACCATCGACAAGCTCGACGTCACGTTCGAGGAGCGGGCCCGCGGGGCGCAGTTCGGCGCCCCTCGCGACTTCACCGCCCACACCACGACGACGGTCGCGCCCGGTGCGCCGGAGCGCCGGCAGACGCTGAAGGTCAACGGCCCGCTGAAGTTCGGCGGCGCGTCGGTGTTCCTGCTCGGCAACGGCTACGCCCCCGTCGTCACCGTGCGTGACGCCAAGGGCAACGTCACCTACAGCGGCGCCACGCCCTTCCTGCCCCGGGACAACAACTACCTGTCGGCCGGCGCGATCAAGGTCGGTGCGGCCCAGCCCAAGCAGCTCGGCTTCGCCGGGTTCTTCCTGCCCACCGCCGAGCCGACGTTCGCGAACGGTCCGCGCTCGCTGTTCCCCGACCTGAAGAACCCCGAGCTGGCGATGTCGGTGTGGGAGGGCGACCTCTACCCCGGGGGCCGGCCCTCCTCGGTCTACACGCTGGACACCGACCACCTGAGCCGGGTCAACACCGCGGCAGGCAAGCCGCTGCTGATCCGCCTCGCGCCGGGCCAGACCTTCCAGCTGCCCGGCGGCCGGGGGAGCATCACGTTCGACTCGGTCCGGCGCTGGGCGGGGCTGTCGGTGCGCTACGACCCCGGCAAGATCATCGCCCTCGTCGGGGCGGTGGCCGCGCTGCTGGGCCTGATCGCCTCGCTCACCATCCGCCGCCGGCGGGTGTTCGTGCGGGTCCGTCCCGCGGTCGCCCCGCAGGCGGGGGTGGGGCCGGGAGCCGACCCGGCGGCACGACGTACCGTGGTGACCATCGGTGGGCTCGCCAAGGGCGAGGACGCCGGCCTGGGCGCGACGGTCGAGGACCTGCTGAGCACCATCAAGGACAAGACGGGTAGCAACCGATGAACGAGACACTCGCGGCGAACTCCAACTACGCCCTGTACTTCGCCATGGCCGTGTTCACCATCGCCATGGTGTCCTACGCGGTCGACCTGGCCGGCTTCGCGCCGCGGGCGGCGAAGGCTGAGCAGACCCCGGCCCGCGAGCTGGTCGCGGCCGGGGCGGGAGGGGCGTCCGGCGCGGTGAGCGTCGGCCCCGACGCGGCCGGCGGTCCGCCGGCGGACGGTGAGGGCGTCGCGCCCGGCGCCGCCCCGCCGCGGGCATCGCGCTGGCGACGACCTGGCTGGGCACACTGGTGCTGGCCGCCTCGGTCGTCCTGCGCGGGCTGTCGGTGATGCGCCCGCCGTGGGGCAACATGTACGAGTTCGCCACGACCGGGTCGCTGGCGGTCGCCCTGGCGTTCTGCCTGCTCAGCCTGCGGCGCGACGTGCGCTGGCTCGGGCTGTTCGTCGTCGGGCCCGTGCTGCTGACGCTGGGCCTCGCGATCACGGTCTTCTACACCGAGGCCAGCCAGCTCATGCCGTCGCTGAAGAGCGTCTGGCTGGTGATCCACGTCACCGTCGCGATCCTGTCCGTGGCGCTCTTCACGATCGCGTTCAGCGTCACGATCCTCTACCTGGTCAAGAGTCGGCTCGAGGCCGCTCCAGGGCCGCTGTCGCGGGCCAAGGCCGGCCTGCAGGTCGCGCTGCCGAGCGCCCGCGCACTGGACCGCACGGCGTACAGCCTGCACGTCGTGGCCTTCCCGATGTGGACCTTCACCCTGATCGCGGGGGCGATCTGGGCCGAGCAGGCCTGGGGCCACTACTGGAACTGGGACCCCAAGGAGGTGTGGACGTTCATCATCTGGGTCGTCTACGCCGCCTACCTGCACGCGCGCGCCACGACCGGCTGGTCGGCCCGCTCGGCATCGTTCATCGCCCTCGTCGGCTACGGCTGCATCCTCGTCAACTACATGGTCGTCAACGTCTACTTCGTCGGCCAGCACTCCTACTCGGGGATGTGATCCCGTGACCGCGATGCGTTACACCCTGCTGCGGATGATGGTGTTCTTCGGCACCCTCTGCATGCTCTACCTGGCCCAGCTGCGCGGCGTCGTGCTGGTCGTCGCCTCGCTGCTCGGCTCGATGGTGATCTCCTTCTTCGTGCTGC
The DNA here is from genome assembly GCA_963696105.1 of uncultured Actinomycetota bacterium. Classification (GTDB taxonomy): domain Bacteria; phylum Actinomycetota; class Actinomycetes; order Actinomycetales; family Dermatophilaceae; genus CAVRTM01. Next base: position 577,587 of record CAVOIP010000005.1, on the reverse strand, counting down.
GCCGGCCGCGCGAGGAGCTCAGCCGCAGCATCGCGGCGAAGGTCGACGCCAGGGCCGAGCGCGCCACCCGCGCCGGCGTCGACGAGCAGGCCGAGGACGAGGGCGAGAGCTTCCGCGCCTGAGGCGTCCCGACCAAGGGCGGCCGAGGGGTTCCGCGGACCACCGGAATACCGAACGGGTCGGTTCGATTATGCGCCGTGACGGCTTGCGGTGATCCGCTGCGGGCCCCCACGGAAGGAACCCCCATGCGTTACGCAGTTCTCGGCACCGGTGTCGTCGGGCGCACCATCGCCACCCGGCTCGTCTCCCTCGGCCACGAGGTCGCCATCGGGACCCGCGACCCCGAGACCACGATGGCCCGCACCGAGCCCGACGGCTACGGCAACCCGTCGTACGCCGCGTGGCAGGACTCCCAGCCTGCGGTCACCCTGGCGACGTTCGCCGACGCGGCCGCCGGGGCAGAGGTCATCGTCAACGCCACCTCCGGCGGTTCCTCGCTGGCGGCCCTGACCGAGGCCGGCGAGAGCAACCTGGCCGGCAAGCTGCTGGTCGACATCGCCAACCCGCTCGACTTCTCCCGCGGCATGCCGCCGAGCCTGGACCCCGTCAACACCGACAGCCTCGGCGAGCAGATCCAGCGGGCGTTCCCGGCGGCCAGGGTGGTCAAGACCCTCAACACGATGAGCGCCGCGGTGATGGTCGAGCCGTCCCGCGTCGCGGGCGAGCACACCGTCTTCGTCGTCGGCGACGACGCGCAGGCCAAGGAGCAGGCGACCGCGCTGCTGGTGGAGATGGGCTGGCCCCGGACGTCGGTCCTCGACCTCGGCGACATCACGTCCGCGCGCGGCACCGAGATGCTGCTGCCGATCTGGCTGCGGCTCTGGGGCGCGCTCGGTCACACCGACTACAACTTCCACATCCAGGGAGCCTGAGCCCCGGGAGGACGAGGACACGTGCCTCGTCCTCCCACCCCCTGATCCCGAGCCGGGCGACGGCCTGCTCGTGCCCACGCCCTCGTCCACGGTCCTGACCGCTGATGCCGGTGCTGGACGGGCCCGTCCTGCACCGCACGGACGCGCTGGAGGAAGACGCCGGGCGCTACGGGTTTGCCGCTGGGCCGGCGCGCGGCGCCGCCTGCGGGGTCCCGGGGCGCGTGGCCGCCTGAGGGGTCCCGGCCGGCCTCATCAGCGCGTGGCTCCGGCGAGGACCACGTCGACGGCGGCCTCGGCCCACCCCGGGGCCCCCGGCTCCTCGACGGTGAACCGGCCGGCGAGGTAGTCGGCGTAGAACGTGCCGAGCAGCGCGGAGACCACCACCTCGGGGTCCACCCCCTCGCGCAGCTCGCCCCGCTTTCCCGCGGCGGCCAGCACCTCCAGCAGCAGCTCCCGCCGCGGCAGGACCGTGCGGGACCGGAGCAGCTGGAGCAGCTCGGGGGTGTGCGCCTCCTCCGAGAGGCAGGTGCCGATCATCGGCATCCCGTGGACGCGGGCCAGCACCGCCGCGAAGTCGTCCAGCAGGCCGACGAGGTCGCCGCGGGTGTCACCGGTGAGGACGCGGGGGGCGGCTCGTCGCAAGGACTCCAGTGCCGCGGTGACGAGGTCGGCCTTGGTGCGCCAGCGCAGGTGGATGGTCGACTTGCTGACCCCGGCGGCGGCCGCCACCTGGTCCAGGGTCATCCGCGCGAACCCCTGCGAGGCCAGCAGCTGCAGGGCCGCCTCGAGGATCGCGGTGTCCTTCTCGCCCGAGCGCGGTCGGCCCGCCCCTGCTCTCTGCGCGGTCACGGGCTCACCCTAGAGGGCGCGCAGGGGCGGCCGTGCCTTCGGCCGCACGGACGGCAGCGAGCGGGCGAGGTCGCCGTCAGGCGAAGGCCCGCGAGAGGGCGAAGCCGGCCGTGAGCAGCACGGCGTAGACCAGCTCGAGCCGGCCGGTCCCGGCGAGCACGGGGACGAGGTCCCGGCCGCGGGCCCCGCCGGTCACGGCCTTCAGCGGGGGGCGGGCGAGCCAGAACGCCGCCAGCGCCAGCAGCGCCGTGACGTGGGCGAAGGCCGCGACCACCACGGCGACGGCGGCGACGCTGAGCAGGGCGGCGTACAGGACCCGCGTGGCCCGGTCGCCCAGGCGGACGGCGAGGGTGCGCTTGCCGCTGGCGGCGTCACCGGGGATGTCGCGCAGGTTGTTGGCCACCAGCAGGGCCGACGCCAGCGCGCCGATGCCGACGGCACCGGCCCACCCGGCCAGGTCGAGCCGGAGGGCCTGGGTGTACATCGTGCCCAGCGTGGCCACGAGCCCGAAGAAGACGAAGACGAACAGCTCGCCGAAGCCGCTGTAGCCGTAGGGCCGCTTGCCGCCGGTGTAGTACCAGGCAGCCACGATCGAGGCCGCGCCGACGAGCAGCATCCACCAGGCCTCGCTCAGGGCCACCAGCGCCAGCCCGATCACGGCCGCGGCCCCGAAGCAGAGCATCGCCGCCAGCTTGACGTTGGCGGCGGTGGCGAGCCGTTGTCCGACCAGCCGCACCGGCCCCACCCGCGCGTGGTCGGTGCCGCGGATCCCGTCGGAGTAGTCGTTCGCGTAGTTCACGCCCACCTGCAGCGCCAGCGAGACCAGCAGCGCGAGCAGGGCGTTCGCGGCGTTGGCGGAGGAGAGGGCGATCGCCGCACCGGTCCCGACGAGGACGGGTGCGACGGCGGCGGGCAGGGTGCGGGGGCGGGCGCCCTCGACCCACTGGGACAACGTGGCCATGGAGGATGCAGTTCTCTGTCAGCTCGGGGGATGGACGGACCGGTCAGCCCGGGTCACAGGTTACGGAGGAAGTCGGGGTCGTCGTCGGGGCCACGCGGGTACGGCGACCGGTTCGTGCCCCGACCGCCGGCCGGCCCGGGGCGGCCGGCCAGGAACCAGGCGATCGGCCCGACGAGGGGGAAGAGCAGGATCAGCAGCAGCCAGAGCGCCTTGGGCAGGTGGCGCTGGCGCGACTCCTCGGTCTGGACGCAGTCGACCAGCGCGTAGATCGTCAGGACCAGCAGGAGCAGGGTGGGGAGCACTCGCAGCATCCCTCCTCCTTCAGTCCCGGGGCGTAGGTCGATCGTACGTTGCGCCCTGGGAGAGGATGCGCCGGATCTCCGTCCGGTCGGGCTTGCCGGGCCCCCGCACCGGGATCGAGGCCACGGCCACGACCCGGCGGGGCAGCGCCGGACCGGGCAGGACGCCACGCAGGGCCGTCCGCACGTCGCCGACCGCGAGGGCTTCCCGGCCCTCCGCGAGGACGACCACCGCGCCGACCGCTTCCCCCCACTGCGGGTCCGGCGTCCCCACGACCACCGCCTCGCTGACCCCGGGGACGTGGCTGAGCAGGGCCTCCTCGACCTCGCGGGGGGCCACCTTCACCCCGCCGGTGTTGATGACGTCGTCCACCCGGCCGGTCACGACGAGCCGGCCGTCCGCCCGCAGGGATCCCCGATCGTCGGTGCGGAACCATCGCTGCCCGTCCGCGTCGACGCCGAAGACGGCGCCGGTCAGGTCGGCGCGTCCGAGGTAGCCCGAGGCGAGGGTGTCGCCGCCGAGCAGGATGCGCCCGTCGGCCTCGACCCGCACGCGGCTGCACCCGAGGGGCTCCCCGTCGTACACGCAGCCACCGGCGGTCTCGCTCATGCCGTACGTCGTCAGCACGCGTACCGCCGCGGCCTCGGCTGCGGCCAGCAGGGCGGACGGCGCTGCGGCGCCGCCGAGCAGCACCGCGTCGTACCGCTGCAGGGCTTCCCGGCCGCGGGGGTCCTGCAGCAGGCGGACCAGCTGGGTGGGGACCAGCGCGGTGTAGTGGCGCGGGACCGCGGCGTCCAGGGAGGCGGTGGCCGCGGCGAAGGCGTCCACGGTGAAGCCGGCGCTGGTGTCCACCGCCCGCGGCTCGGTGCCGGCCACGACCGAGCGCAGGAGCACCTGCAGGCCGGCGATGTGGTGGGCCGGCATGGCCAGGAGCCACTGGCCGGGGCCGCCGACGCGGTCGTGGGTGGCCCGTGCCGACGCCCGCAGCGCCGAGGCGGTGAGCAGCGCCCGCTTGGGCGTGCCGGTGGACCCCGAGGTTCCGACCACGAGCGCGAGGCCGTCGGGGAGGTCGCCGGCGCCCGGCTCCGGCAGGTCGGCGGGGGCGCTGTCCGCGGCGTGGGGGACCACGGCGGGCCCGGCGCCGGAGAGCGCTCGCGCCAGGGCGGCGCGGACCTGCAGCGCGTCGGCCCCCGCCGGCACCGGCAGCGGCAGCAACGGGCGGCGGTCCACCTGCCGAGGATAGGGCGCGCGCCGCGCCGCCATACTGGCCGGGTGACGACCCGACCTGTGGCAGTGGTGACCGGAGCGAGCAGCGGCATCGGGGCGGCGTCGGCGCGCCGGCTGGCCGCCGAGGGCTACGAGGTGGTGTGCGCCGCCCGGCGCGCAGACCGGATCGAGGCCCTGGCCCAGGAGATCGGGGGCCGGGCGGTGGTCTGCGACGTCACCAGCGCGCGCGACGTCGCGGCCCTGGCCGCAGCCGTCGGCGACCGCTGCGACGTGCTGCTGAACAACGCCGGCGGGGCGCTGGGCGCCGACCCGGTCGCCGAGGCGGACCTCGAGGGCTGGCGGACCATGTACGAGACCAACGTCATCGGTGTCGTCGCCGTGACCAAGGCGCTGCTGCCGGCGCTCGTGGCCGGCGGGGGCACGATCATCGTGATCGGCTCGACCGCGGGCCAGGCAGCCTACGAGGGTGGCGGCGGCTACGTCGCGGCCAAGTTCGCGGTCCGCTCGGTCGTCGACACGCTGCGGCTGGAGCTGGTCGCCGCGCCCGTGCGGGTGTGCGAGATCGCGCCCGGGATGGTCCGCTCCGAGGGGTTCGCGCTCACCCGCTTCGGCGGCGACCAGGACAAGGCCGACGCGGTCTACGCCGGGGTCGCCGAGCCGCTCACCTCAGAGGACATCGCCGACTGCGTCGCCTGGGTCGCCACCCGGCCGGCGCACGTCAACATCGACCGGATGACGGTCCGGCCGCGCGCCCAGGCGTCCAACTACAAGGTGCACCGCGTCCTGGACTGACGCCGTCGAGCCCGCGGCGCCTGCGGAGGCTCAGAAGTACCAGGGGAAGGGGCTCCAGTCGGGGTCGCGCTTCTCCAGGAAGGCGTCCCGGCCCTCGACGGCCTCGTCGGTCATGTAGGCGAGGCGGGTGGCCTCGCCGGCGAAGACCTGCTGGCCCATCAAGCCGTCGTCGGTGAGGTTGAACGCGAACTTGAGCATGCGCTGCGCGGTGGGGCTCTTGGCGTTGATCTCGCGGGCCACCTGCAACGCCTCGCTCTCGAGGTCGGCGTGGTCCGCGACGATGTTGACCGCGCCCATCCGCTGCATGTCCTCGGCGGAGTAGGTGCGGCCGAGGAAGAAGATCTCGCGGGCGTTCTTCTGCCCGACCATCTTGGCGAGGTACGCCGAGCCGTACCCGGCGTCGAACGAGCCGACGTCGGCGTCGGTCTGCTTGAACCGGGCGTGCTCGCGGCTGGCGATCGTGAGGTCGCAGACGACGTGCAGGGAGTGCCCGCCGCCGGCCGCCCAGCCGTTGACGACGGCGATGACCACCTTGGGCATCGTGCGGATCAGCCGCTGCACCTCCAGGATGTGCAGCCGGCCGCCGGCGGCCCTGACCCGGGCCTGGTCGACGGTGTCCGCGGTCTCGCCCTCGGCGTACTGGTAGCCGCTGCGGCCGCGGATGCGCTGGTCGCCGCCGGAGCAGAAGGCCCAGCCGCCGTCCTTGGCGCTCGGGCCGTTGCCGGTGAGCAGCACCGCGCCCACGTCGGGCGTCATCCGGGCGTGATCCAGCGCGCGGTAGAGCTCGTCGACCGTGTGCGGCCGGAAGGCGTTGCGGACCTCCGGCCGGTGGAACGCGATCCGCACCGCGCCGGTGTCGACCGCCCGGTGGTAGGTGATGTCGGTGAAGGCGAACCCCTCGACCTCGGTCCAGGCTGTGGGGTCGAAGGTGGCGCTGACGCTCGGACTGCTGCTGCTCGGTGCATCGGTCACGTCAGCGAGGATAGGGCGCATGGCGACGACCGACCGGCCCGGCCTCGACGACCTGCTCGCCGCGGTCTCGGTGGTGCAGATCCCGATGCGGGTGCGCTTCCGCGGGGTGGTGGTGCGCGAGGCCGTCCTGCTGCGGGGCCCGGCCGGGTGGGGCGAGTTCTCCCCGTTCCTGGAGTACGACGACGCGGAGTCGGCGCGCTGGCTCGCGGCCGCGGTGGAGTCCGCGTGGACCGGCTGGCCGGCGCCGGTGCGCCGTACCGTGCCGGTCAACGCCACGGTGCCCGCGGTGCCCGCCTCCGAGGTGGCCGCCGTGCTGTCCCGGTACGACGGGTGCGCCACGGCCAAGGTGAAGGTGGCCGAGCGGGGGCAGGCACTCTCCGACGACATCGACCGGGTGGCGGCGGTCCGCGACGTGATGGGGGCGGGCGCGCGGGTCAGGGTCGACGCCAACGGCGGGTGGGATGTGGACGAGGCGAGCGAGGCCCTCCGGCGGCTCGCGGCCTGGGACCTCGAGTACGCCGAACAGCCCTGCGCGACCGTCGAGGAGCTGGCGGCGTTGCGCGTCGACCTCGCCCGTCGCGGGGTCGAGCTCCCGGTGGCCGCCGACGAGTCGATCCGCAAGGCGTCCGACCCGATGCGGGTGGTGCGCGAGGAGGCGGCCGACATCGTCGTGGTCAAGGTCGCCCCGCTCGGCGGGGTCACCTCGGCGCTCGCGATCGCGCGCGAGTGCGGGCTGCCGACCGTGGTCTCGAGCGCGCTGGACACCTCGGTCGGGATCGCGGCGGGCGTGGCGCTCGCGGCGGCGCTGCCCGAGCTGCCCCACGCCTGCGGCCTGTCCACCGTCGAGCTCATGGCCGGGGACGTCTGCTCGCCCTCGCTGGTCCCGGCAGGTGGCGCGATCGAGGTGGCGGCCCCTGCCGCTGACGAGGAGCTGCTGCAGCGCTGGGCCGCCCCGCCCGACCGGCAGCAGTGGTGGCGCGACCGCGTCCGCCGTTGCTCCGCTCTCCTTCCCCCGCAGACCTAGGGGTTCTGTCCGGCCCGGTCCCGCAAACCTGGTGGTTCTGCCGGTCCCGGTCCCGCAAACCTAGGGGTTCTGTCCGGTTCAGGCCCGCAAACCTGGTGGTTCTGCCGGTCCCGAGCCCGCAAACCTGGTGGTTCTGCCGGGAACGGCCGACGAACCCCGGGGTGGTGCAGGACGAGAACCGGCGAGCCGGCGGAAGCTCGGGGCGCAGGACCCCCAGGTTTGCGCCGACACGGAGGACAGGAACCCTAGGTTTGCGGGGAAGGAGGGCGGAGGTCGGTGAGGTCGTGGGTGTAGCCGAGGAGCTGGACGCCCTCGCTGGGGGACCAGTCGAGGGCGGGCAGGCGGGTGAAGCCGAGCCGCTCGTAGAGGCGGTGCGCCGCGTGCATCCGGGTGCTGGAGCAGATCACCACGCGTGTGGCCCCGGCCGCGCGGGCCCGGTCCAGGCAGGCCCGGACCAGGAGGGCGGCCACCCCTCGGCCGCGCGCCGCCGGGTCGACCGCGAGCATCCGGAACTCCGCCTCGCCGGTGCGCGCCAGCTCGGCGTACGCGCTGCCGGCCCGGACGAACGACACGGTCCCCAGCACGTCCCCGGTGCCCGGGTCGACCGCCACGAGCAGGTCGGTGTGCTCGGCTCGGTGCCTTGCCCGGGCCAGCTCGCCCAGGTAGGCGGCGCCCTCGGGCAGGATCGCGTCGGCGACGTAGGCCCGGACGGTGAGCTCGCCGACCCGGTCGTGCTCGCCGGGCCGTGCGCGCCGCACCTCGACGTCCGCCACCGGGTCAGGCCGGGCGGACGACAAGGCACACCTGCTGGGAGGCCACCCGGGTGAGGACGACGGTGAGCTCGAGGTCGCCCGAGAGGCGCAGCTGGCGCCGGAGCGCGTCCGCGTCGATGCTCACGCCGCGCTTCTTCACCGTCAGGCGCCCCACGCCACGGTCGCGCAGCCACGCCCGCAGCGCCTTGACGTTGAGCGGCATCGCCTCGGTCACGGAGTAGCGACGCGCCCACGGCAGCTCGACCGGCTGGTCGGCGGCGACGTAGCCGACGCCCGAGGCCAGCTCGACCCCGCCGGTCGCGGCGGTGAGCGCCCCGGTCAGCCCGGCCCGGATCACCGCCCGGTCCGGCTCGTACAGCCATGCCCCCACCTGCGCCAGGCCGCCCGCCGTCGGCGGGGGTCCCTGGACGTCGGCCTCGCTGACCATGGCGGTGCCGCCGCCGGGGCGCAGGACCATGGCGCTGCGCCCCTTGCGCTGCGCGAGCGGGCCCCACCACACGGCGCACTCCAGCACCTCACCGGCGTACGAGGTCCACTGCGCCTCGACACCGGGCGGCACCGCGGCGTGGGGAAACGACGGGCTGAGCTTGGCGCCGGTGGCCGGGAGGTCACGGGCGATGCGCTGCACCGTGGCCCACGACGGCGAGATCGCCTCGAGGCTGAAGACTCTTCGGGTGCGCCCGCGGGCGTCGGCCACCCCGGGGGTACGACGCGCCGGGTCCAGCCACGCGCCGGTGTGCCGGGCGCCCTCCCCGCTGGGCAGGTGGACATCCTCCGCGCGCCCGGTCGTCGTGGTCGCGCCCGGCCAGTGCCGCAGGTTGACCCCCGCCACCGCGGCCGTCACCTCGTCGGCGTCGAGGGCCCTGACCTGCAGGTCGAGCCCGGCGAGCGCCATCGCGTCGGCGCCGATGCCGCAGCCGAGGTCGAACACGTGGCGCACCCCGGCGGCGCGGAAGCGTTGGGCGTGCTGGGCGGCGACCTCCAGGCGCGTGGCCTGCTCGAGCCCGTCGGCCGTGAAGATCATGCCGCCGGCGAACTCGCCGAACTTGCCGACCGCCCGCGCACGCAGCCGGGACTGGGTCAGCGCTGCGGCGACCAGGTCGGCGTCGAAGCCGGCCGACCGCAGCCGTGAGGCGAGCCCCATGGCGGAGGCCTCGTCGTACGGCGGCAGGGACTGCAGCAGTCCCCACCCCTCGCCCGAGACCAGGCGCTCCAGGGTCCGAACATCCATGGGGGCCATCCTTGCGTACCCGGGCCCGGGGCGGGTTTTGGCACTCGAGTTGACCGAGTGCTAACCGGAGACCTAGATTCTCGTTAGCACTCGCCTTGCGCAAGTGCCAACCGGAAAGGCATGCCGATCCCCGCGACGGCGGCGTGCTCGGCGGTTGCACCAGACGTAGTACCACTCTGTCCGCATCTCGACTGTCCCGAAGGGGAGGTCCCACCGTGTCGGTTTCCATCAAGCCGCTCGAAGACCGCATTGTCGTCAAGTCCGTGGAGGCCGAGCAGACCACGGCTTCCGGTCTCGTCATCCCGGACACCGCCAAGGAGAAGCCCCAGGAGGGCGAGGTCCTGGCGATCGGTCCCGGCCGCATCGACGACAACGGCAACCGCGTTCCGCTCGACGTCGCTGTCGGTGACAAGGTCATCTACAGCAAGTACGGCGGCACCGAGGTCAAGTACGACGGCGAGGAGTACCTCATCCTCTCCGCGCGCGACGTCCTCGCGGTCGTCACCAAGTAAGTCAGGGCTCAGCCCGTGTGACGCGCCCCGGCAACGCCCATCAAGGTGCGTGCCGGGGCGCGCTCATTCACGAAGGACCGCGCGACCCGCCGGCCTCTTCCCCGCCGCGGCGACGCAGCTGGTCCGCCACACGTTCACAGGTAAGGAATTTCATGGCCAAGACGCTGGAATTCGACGACGACGCCCGCAAGTCGCTCGAGCGGGGCGTCAACGCGCTCGCCGACGCGGTCAAGGTGACGCTCGGCCCGAAGGGCCGCAACGTCGTCATCGACAAGAAGTGGGGCGCCCCCACCATCACCAACGACGGCGTGACCATCGCCCGTGAGGTCGAGCTCGAGGACCCCTACGAGAACCTCGGCGCCCAGCTCGCCAAGGAGGTCGCGACCAAGACCAACGACGTCGCCGGTGACGGCACCACGACCGCGACCGTCCTCGCCCAGGCCATGGTCCACGAGGGCCTGCGCAACGTCGCCGCCGGCGCCGCGCCGTCCAGCCTCAAGCGCGGCATCGACCAGGCCGTCGAGGCCGTCAACGCCCGGCTGCTGGACAACGCCCGCGAGCTCGAGGGCAAGGACGAGATCGCCCAGGTCGCCTCGCTCTCCGCGCAGGACACCACCATCGGCGAGCTCATCGCCGAGGCGTTCGACAAGGTCGGCAAGGACGGTGTCATCACCGTCGAGGAGTCGCAGTCGACCGCCATGGACCTCGACTTCACCGAGGGCATGCAGTTCGACAAGGGCTACCTCTCGCCGTACTTCGTCACCGACCCCGAGCGCATGGAGGCCGTCCTCGAGGACGCCTACGTGCTGATCAGCCAGGGCAAGATCTCGGCCGTCGCCGACCTGCTGCCGCTCCTGGAGAAGGTCGTGCAGTCCGGCAAGCCGCTGCTGATCATCGCCGAGGACGTCGACGGCGAGGCGCTGTCCACCCTGGTGGTCAACAAGATCCGCGCGAAGATCAACGCCGTGGCCGTCAAGGCCCCCGGCTTCGGTGACCGTCGCAAGGCCATGCTCGGCGACATCGCCGTCCTGACCGGTGGCCAGGTCATCAGCGAGGAGGTCGGCCTCAAGCTCGACGGCGTCGACCTCGACGTGCTGGGCCAGGCCCGCCGCATCGTCATCACCAAGGACGACACGACCATCGTCGACGGTGTCGGCGACCAGGCCGAGGTGCAGGGCCGCGTGGGCCAGATCAAGGCCGAGATCGAGCGGACCGACTCCGACTGGGACCGCGAGAAGCTCCAGGAGCGCCTTGCCAAGCTCTCCGGCGGCGTCTGCGTCATCAAGGTCGGCGCCGACACCGAGGTCGAGCTCAAGGAGAAGAAGCACCGCATCGAGGACGCCATCTCGGCGACCCGCGCGGCGATCGAGGAGGGCATCGTCGCCGGTGGCGGCTCGGCGCTCATCCACGCCGTCCGCGTGCTCGACGACCTCAAGCTCGAGGGCGACGAGGCGACCGGCGTCAACATCGTGCGCAAGGCCGCGGCCGAGCCGCTGCGCTGGATCGCCGAGAACGCCGGGCTCGAGGGCTACGTCGCGGTGTCCAAGGTCGGCGAGCTCGAGGTCGGCAACGGCCTCAACGCCGCGACCGGTGAGTACGGCGACCTGCTCAAGGCCGGCGTCATCGACCCGGTCAAGGTCACCCGCTCGGCGCTGCGCAACGCCGCGTCGATCGCCTCGATGGTCCTCACCACCGACACCCTCGTCGTGGAGAAGAAGGTCGTGGAGGAGCCGGCAGCGCAGGTGCCGGCCACGGCCACGGCCACGGCCACTGACGCAGGCGCACCACACGGCGAAGGCCGCGTCCCCTCGGGGGGCGCGGCCTTCCGCCCGTCCGGGGGAGCGAGCGGCTCGTCAGGAGGCGACGACGCGCACCACGGTGTCGCCGAGCCGGACGACGCTGCCGGGGCGCACCTGCCGCCCGCGGCGCCGGTCCACCTCGCCGTCGACACTGACCTCGCCGTTCTCGATCAGCTCCCGTGCCCGGACGCCGTCGTCCACCACCCCGGCGAGCTTGAGCAGCTGTCCGAGCCGGATGGTCTCGGTGGTGATGGGGATCTCCAGGGTCTGGGTCATCCGGCCATCCAAGCATCGTGGCGTCCGGCGGCGCGCCCCGGAGGCGCCGCGCACCGGACCGGCACCGGTCCGGTGGTCCGCCGCGGGAGGCGCCAGGCACCCTGGCGGCGCCGTACGACGTCGCCAGGGTGCCTGGCGCTCGTAGCGCCGAGAGCCGCGCCCCTGACGGGCACGGCTCTCGGCGGTACGGCGCGATGGAGCAGGTGGTGCGGTGGTCCCCGGTGGTGCAGGCAGCGAGGACCTCAGCTGGCCGCCGCGTAGGACGCTTCGCGCTCGTCCTCCGTCATGGCGCCCCAGACGCCGTACGGCTCACGCACCCGCAGGGCGTGCTCGCGGCACTGCTTGAGCACCGGGCACGAGAGACAGACCGCCTTGGCGGCACTGTCGCGGTTGCGCCGGGCCGGACCGCGCTCTCCCTCGGGATGGAAGAACACGTCAGGGTTCTCACGACGGCAGGAGCCGTCGAGCTGCCAATCCCACAGATCCGCCACCGGCCCTGGCAGACGAGATATTTCAGCCAATGGTGCCTCCTTCAGAGATCCGGCCGAGCCGGCCGGATGCGCGCGCTGATGTGCTGGTGTGCCACTCCCGCTGAGCCGAGAAGTCCCGGCCCTCCGACGGCCGGACCGGGAAGGTCCGGAGCCGGGTGGACCGGTGTTCTCCGAGCATCCGTCCGCTACCCGGGCCGCGGCGGCTCAAACCCACGGCGCCCGTCAAGACTTGACCAACTGGCCTTTATCTGGTCCACCGCGCCCTCCCGGCCGCCCTCGCCGCGGTCGGAGGCCCCGTGGCCAGGCCGTAGAATTGGCAGATGAGCGTTCCTGCCGACGTCCCTGCTCCGTTCGCCGCGCTTGGCCTGACCTTCGACGACGTGTTGCTGCTGCCGGGCGAGACCGACGTCATCCCCAGCGAGGTGGACACGACCTCGCGCCTGACCCGCGAGCTGTCCGTCTCCATGCCGCTCGTGTCGAGCGCCATGGACACCGTCACCGAGTCGCGGATGGCGATCGCCATGGCCCGTCTCGGCGGCATCGGCGTCCTGCACCGCAACCTCTCCATCCAGGACCAGGCCCAGCAGGTCACGCTCGTCAAGCGCTCCGAGTCGGGGATGATCTCCGACCCGGTGACCATCGGCCCGACGCCACGCTCGAGGAGCTCGACGTCCTGTGCGGCACCTACCGCGTCTCCGGCCTGCCGGTCGTCGACGAGCGGCGCGTGCTCCTCGGCATCATCACCAACCGCGACCTGCGGTTCGTGCCCGGCGCCGAGTGGCCGACCCGCCGCGTCCGCGAGGTCATGACGCCGATGCCGCTGGTGACCGCGCCGGTCGGCATCTCCACCGGTGACGCGGCGGGGCTGCTGAACAAGCACAAGATCGAGAAGCTGCCGCTCGTCGACGAGGTGGGCCGGCTCACCGGCCTGATCACGGTCAAGGACTTCGTCAAGACCGAGCAGTTCCCCCACGCCACCAAGGACGGCGCCGGCCGGCTCGTCGTCGGCGCGGCGATCGGCTACTTCGGCGATGCGTGGGAGCGGGCCACGGCGCTGGTCGACGCGGGGGTCGACGTCCTCGTGCCCGACGTCGCCCACGGCCACGCCCGGCTCATGCTCGACATGATCCGCCGGCTCAAGAGCGACCCGGCGACCCGGCACGTGCAGGTCATCGGCGGCAACGTCGCCACCCGCGCCGGGGCGCAGGCCCTCGTGGACGCCGGGGCTGACGCCGTCAAGGTGGGGGTCGGCCCGGGCTCGATCTGCACCACCCGCATCGTCGCCGGCGTCGGCGTCCCGCAGGTGACCGCGATCTACGACGCGGCCCTGGCCTGCAAGCCGGCCGGGGTGCCGGTGATCGGCGACGGCGGCCTGCAGTACTCCGGTGACATCGCCAAGGCCCTCGTGGCCGGCGCGGACACGGTGATGCTCGGCTCGCTGCTGGCAGGGTGCGAGGAGAGCCCGGGCGACCTGGTCTTCGTCAACGGCAAGCAGTTCAAGTCCTACCGCGGGATGGGCTCCCTCGGCGCCATGGCCTCGCGCGGCAAGACCTCGTTCTCCAAGGACCGGTACTTCCAGGCGGACGTCGCCAGCGACGACAAGATCGTGCCCGAGGGCATCGAGGGCCAGGTGCCCTTCCGCGGCCCGCTCAGCTCGGTCTCGCACCAGCTCATCGGCGGCCTGCAGCAGGCGATGTTCTACGTCGGCGCGCGGACCATCCCCGAGCTGCAGGAGCGCGGGAAGTTCGTGCGGATCACCTCCGCCGGGCTCAAGGAGAGCCACCCGCACGACATCCAGATGACCGTCGAGGCGCCCAACTACAGCAGCCGCTGACGTGCGGTGACCGGTCGCGCCGGCATCGCCGGTAGCCTTGCCGCGTGACCGAGATCGAGATCGGCCGCGGCAAGCGCGGTCGCCGGGCCTACTCCTTCGACGACATCGCGGTGGTGCCCTCGCGGCGCACCCGCGACCCCGAGGAGGTGTCGGTCTCCTGGCAGATCGACGCCTACCACTTCGACCTGCCGGTCATCGCCGCCCCGATGGACTCGGTGATCTCGCCGGACTCCGCGATCGCCTTCGGTCGCCTCGGCGGCCTGCCGGTGCTCGACCTCGAGGGCCTCTGGACCCGCTACGACGACCCGACCGGCCTGCTCGCCGAGATCGCCGCGCTGGACCCGGCCAACGCCACCCGCCGGATGCAGGAGATCTACGCCGCGCCGATCCGCGCCGAGCTGATCACGCAGCGCCTCGGCCAGATCCGTGAGGCCGGTGTCACCGTCGCCGGTGCCCTGTCCCCGCAGCGGACCCAGGAGTTCTGGAAGACGGTCGTCGACGCCGGCGTCGACCTGTTCGTCATCCGCGGCACGACCGTCTCGGCGGAGCACGTGTCCAGCCGCGCCGAGCCGCTGAACCTCAAGCGCTTCATCTACGAGCTCGACGTCCCGGTGATCGTCGGCGGTGCGGCCAGCTACACCGCGGCGCTGCACCTGATGCGCACCGGCGCGGCCGGCGTCCTCGTCGGGTTCGGCGGCGGCGCCGCCCACACCACCCGCCTCACCCTCGGCATCCACGTCCCGATGGCCTCGGCGATCGCCGACGTCGCCGCGGCCCGGCGCGACTACATGGACGAGTCCGGCGGCCGCTACGTGCACGTCATCGCCGACGGCGGCATGGGGCGCAGCGGGGAGATCATCAAGGCCGTGGCGTGCGGCGCGGATGCCGTCATGCTCGGCGCGGCACTCGCCCGTGCCACCGACGCCCCCGGGCGCGGCTACCACTGGGGCTCCGAGGCGCACCACAGCCAGCTGCCCCGTGGCGAGCGGGTCGAGGTCGGCGCGCTGGGCTCCCTGGAGGAGATCCTGCTCGGCCCGGGTCTCGGCGCCGACGGCACGACCAACCTCATCGGCGCGCTGAAGCGGGCGATGGCCACGACCGGCTACTCCGACGTCAAGGAGTTCCAGCGGGTCGAGGTCGTGGTTGCGCCCTACCAGCGCAGCTGACCCGACGGGCGGGGACGTGCCCCCGCCTCCGCTCCGGCCCCGATGCCGCGCCCGGCTGGCGACGGCGGCCGTGGCCGGCGTACCGCCGGTGCACGGTCGCGCCCAGGACGACGAGCGCGGCGCCGGCGTACGCGGCCGCGGTGACGCCGGGCAGCCGCACGCCGGCGTACGCGGCGTACGACGCGGCGGCGACCGCGAGCCACTCGACCCGCCCGGTCAGCGCCACGAGCGCCACCAGGGGCAACGCGTACCAGGGGTAGCTCGGGGTGGTCACCAGCAGCAGCGACCCGAACAGCACGAGGGCAGGGCCGGCCGGGGCGTCCGGTGCGGCCCGGACGACCGCCCACCCGGCCACGGCCGCCATGAGCAGCACGACCGCCGGCGTCACGGCCGGATCGGGCAGCAGCAGCCGCAGCAGGGCGGCGCGGTTGCGGCCACCCTCCTCCTGCAGGTAGCCGGGGAGGTAGCCCAGGACGAGGGCGCCCGCTGTGAGCAGGTGCGGGAGGTAGGCCAGCGCCAGGGTCCCCAGGGCCGAGGCGGCGGGCACCAGGGCGCGCCACGGGGCCGCACGGGCCCGGCCGAGCGGTGTGAACGCCGGCAGCAGGACGAGCGGGGTCAGCTTCACCGCGGCCGCCAGACCCAGTAGCAGGCCGGTGAGCAGGGGCAGCCACCGCCGCCGGGTCACGGCGCCGGCGGTGCCGACCGCGAGCACGACCAGCGCCGTCGCGAGGACGTCGACGTGGGCGCCCCCCGAGGCCTCCACGCCCACCGTCGGTGACCACGCCCACGTGAGGGCGAGGCGGGGGTCACGCCGGCGGTGCTGCAGCAGGCGCGCGAGCAGCGCGGCGACGAGCACGGCGAGCAGCGCGCTGGCCAGCTGCAGGCCGGCGGTGCCGAGCGCCCAGGGGGTGACCGCGGCCACTGCGGTGAACCACGCCTGCGCCACCGGTGGGTAGATCGTCGGCACCCGGGGACGGTTGATGCGCACCCGGCTGTCGTTGCGGCTGAACCGGAGCAGCCCGTTTCGGTCGTGCGGCAGTGCCGTGGTGCGGTAGCCGGAATGCTGCGTGGGACCGAGGCCCGGGAAGAGCAGCGGGTCGCGCAGCGGCGCCAACCGGTCGTCGAGCGGGGCGTAGCGGTACGGCGAGACCCCGGCCAGCTGCACCCGGCCGTCCCAGACGTAGCGGTAGGCGTCGGTGCTGGTGCGCGGCGGCGCCAGCAGGCCGGGCACCTGGACCACGGCGGCCGCCAGGACCACCGTGAGCACTGGGCGGCCCAGCCGCCGGTGCGCCCCCAGCGCCCAGGCGAGGCAGAGGCCGAAGACCAGCCAACCCGGCAGCACCAGGGCGGCGAGCCGGCCCCGGTGGCCGTCGAGGTCACCGCCGGCGACGACCGCGGCCGCGGCCCCCGCGCAGGCGAGGGTGCCCACCACGATCCGGTCCACCCCTCCACTGTGCCGGGCGTCCGGGGCCCGATGGCGGCCGGGAGGGGAGCTGTCACCGCAGCGTAAGCGCCGACCCCGGTGTGCGGCGGCGGCATCGTCCTAGCCTCGAGGCATGGTCCAGCTGCCCCGCACGGAAGACTTCAGCTCGCCGGTGCACGACACGAAAGTTGTTGCGCGCCTAGGCATCTGGTTGGGCGTCGCGTTCACCGCCTGCTTCCTCACCGGGCTGGTCAGCCACCTGCACCAGCACCCGCTCGCCTGGCTGCCGCTCCCGGTGGCCCCCGAGTGGGGCTACCGCGTCACCCAGGGGCTGCACGTCGCAACCGGGATGGCGAGCGTGCCGCTGTTGCTGGCCAAGCTGTACGCCGTATACCCCCGGCTGTTCCGTCGCCCGGTCCTGGGGCCGGTGGGCCAGCAGCTGCGCCGGGCGTCGGTCGCCGTCCTCGTGGCGGCGGCGGCGCTGCAGGTGTTCACCGGTGTGGCCAACGTGGCCCAGTGGTACGTCTTCGGGTTCGGCTTCACGGCCGTCCACTACGCCATTGCGTGGGTGGTGGTCGGTGCGCTGCTCGTCCACGTCGCGGTGTTCCTCCCCGTCATCTGCCGGGCCCTGGGCGAGGACCTGTCCACCCCGGACGAGGAGCGCCGACCGGTCGAGGTGGCGGCCTCGGCCCGGGGACGCCGGTGGTTCCTCGGCAGCGCGCTGGGGGTGGCCGCCGGTGCCGTCGTCCTCACCGTGGGCCAGACCGTCCCCGCGCTCGAGCCGCTGGCGTTGCTGGCGCGGCGGCACCCCTCGCGCAGCCCGTCCGGCATCCCGATCAACCGCACCGCCGCCCAGGCCGGCATCACCGCGTCGACTGTCGCCGCGGTGCCCGGTCGGTGGCGGCTGCGCCTCTCCGGCCCCGGCGGGGAGCGCCGGCTGTCGTACGCCGACCTCGCGGCGCTCCCGCAGACCGAGGTGGAGCTGCCGATCACCTGCGTCGAGGGGTGGAGCGCGTCGGGGCGCTGGGCCGGCGTGCGCGTGCGCGACCTCGTGGCGCTGGCCGGCGGCTCCGCGCGGTCCTTCGTCGGCGTGGAGTCCCTGGAGCGCCGCGGTGCCTACCGGCGGACGACGCTGCCGACGGCCCACGCCCAGCACCCCGACACCCTGCTGGCACTGCGCCTGGACGGGGCACCCCTGAGCGTGGACCACGGCTACCCCGCGCGCGTGATCGCGCCGAACCGCCCGGGAGTGCTGCAGACCAAGTGGGTCTCGGCGATGGTGGTGTCGGCATGACCCGGGTGCGCTGGGGGCTGGGCACGGTCGGCGTCCTGCTGGTCCTCTGTGGCGGGCGGGCGTTCGTCGTGGCGGTGCCGCCGCGGCAGTGGCCAGGCGTCGCCACCTGGCTGGGCGCCGGGGTGGTGGTCCACGACTCCGTGCTGGCCCCCTGCGCCGTCGCCCTGGGCTGGCTGGTGCTGCGCCGTGTGCCCGAGGTCGCGCGCCCTCCACTGCGGCTGGCGATGCTTGCCGCCGTGACGGTGGCGGTCATCGGCATCCCCCTGCTGGCCGCCCCCTGACGTCGGCGCCTCCTCCCGCCGAGTGTCCCGACCGCGGCCGCCGGCTGCCGCCGCCGGCGGTCACGACCCGCCGCGCCCCGCCCGGTGTCAGCGACAGCACCGCAGCGCGAGGAAGACGCGACCGTGCAGCCGCCACTCCTCGACCGCGACGAAACCGGCCCCGGCCGCCACCTGCACGACGGCCCGCGCGCCGAGGCGCGCCCAGGGCACTGGCAGGGAGGCGCGTCCCCCCGGCCCGTGGAGCCGCAGCGTCACCGCCTGCTCGGCCGTGTCGTCCGGGTCGGCCTCGACCAGCGCGAGACCACCAGGTCGCAGCAGACCGGCGCAGCGTCGCAGCAGCCAGCCGGGGTCACCGCCGATGCCGATGTTGCCGTCAGCGAGCAGCACCGTGCCCCACCGCCCCTCGCCGGGCAGGAGGTCACCCACGGAGCGGGTCAGCACAGCGGCCCCCCGGGCCGCGGTCTGGGCCACGGCGACCGTCGAGATGTCGACGCCCAGGGCGGCGCGCCCGGCGGCCGCCAGGAACTCCACGAACCGGCCGGGGCCGCAGCCGACGTCCAGCACCGGGCCCTCGCAGCGAGCGGCCAGCAACTGGTCGGCCGGGTCCATCTGCTGCCACCGCCGGACGTCCAGGAGCGTGCGCGCCGCCGGGCCCCCGGCACCCGCCCTCGTCTCGGTGACCTGGACCAGCGACCCGGACAGCGCCGCGTCGAACAGCGCCGTGGCGGAGCAGGGTCCGGCCACTAGCCGGCGGTGCAGCCGGGCGAACCGCGTGTCGGGGGCCAGGGCGGCGACCGCCGCGGCGTCCTCGGGGGTGTCCACGTCGCGCAGCCGCGGCAGCGCCCGGACCCGCAGGCCGAGCCGGCGCAGCCGGTCCAGCTGCGCGGCGCCGGTCGCCGGGGTGGACATCGGCAGCCCGAGGAACGCCTCCGGTTGGTGCCGGCGCAGCCCGACCGCCCAGAACCCGCCGTCCTCGCTCAGGCCGAGGACGGCGTCGGCGCCGGACCAGTCGACGTCGAGGTGCGCCGCGGTCAGCTGGGGGGTGTCCATGCCGACCAGGAGGGCCGGCCCGTCGGTGCCGTCGCCGAGGACGTCGGCGAAGACGTTGGTGAGCCGCTCGTCCAGGCCGTCGCCCCGCTGGCTGACCACCGTCGCCGGGGCCGGCAGCCAGGTCCGGCGCGGCCCGTCCCAGGCGACGACGGCGCGCGCCGGTGCCGACGTCACCGCGTCGAGGGTGTCGCGGATCGCGGCCTGCGCCAGCGCCGCAGCCTCCCGAGCCGAGAAGGCCGGGGTCAGCCGGGTCTTCACCCGGTGCGCGACCGGGGACTTCGCCAGCACCACGACGGTGCCGGTGCGGGTGGTCACGAGCGGAGCACCCGGCTCATGTCGCGCACCGTCCGGGCCGCGCCGAGCGGCGTGCCGGTGACCTTGGACCGCCCCGCGCGGGGGTGGTACGGGGTGTCCACCTCGGTCACCCGCCAGCGCGCCTGGGCCGCCCGCAGGACCGTCTCCAGCGGGTACCCCGAGCGCCGGTCGTGGATGGGCAGCGCGAGCAGCGCCGCGCGGGGCGCCATCCGCATCGGTCCGATGTCGTTCAACGACAGGCCGGTACGGCGACGCAGCAGCCGGGTGACCGCGCGGTTGGCCAGCCGGAGGTGCCATGGCCACGCCGCCCTGCCCACGGCGACCCGCCGGCCGAGCAGCAGCTGGGGGTCGTCCTCGCGCCGGCGGAGCAGCAGCGCGAGGTCGGCGGGGTCGAGGCTGGCGTCGGCGTCCATGAACGCGACGACCTCGGACCCGGCGGCCTCCAGCCCCGCGTGGCACGCGGCGCCGTACCCCCGTCGTCCGGCTGGCACGACCACCGCGCCGTGGTCCCGGGCGATCCGGGCGGACCCGTCGGTGGAGCCGTTGTCCACGACGATCGGCCGGGCCCAGGGTGGCATCCGCGACAGCAGCCACGGCAGGGCCTGCGCCTCGTCGAGGCAGGGGAGCACCACGTCGACCGGGCCGGTGTCGTCGCCCTTGTCCTGCGTCATGCTCCGACGCTAGGTGGGCCAGCCGCTGGCGGGTGCCCGTCGCCCCTGACGAGATGCTTACGCCCGCGCCCGGCCGGTCCGACGGGGCCGGCGCCCCGCACGGTGTCGCCTACGCTCGGACCGTGGTCGCCAAGGTGCTGGTGGTCGAGGACGACTCAACCGTGTCGAGCGTGCTGTCCGCATACCTGCGCAAGGCCGGGTTCGAGCCGCGCGTCGCCGCGGACGGTCCGACGGCGCTGCAGGAGTGGCGGCAGTGGCTGCCCGACGTGGTCATCCTCGACGTGATGCTGCCCGGTCTGTCCGGGCTCGAGGTGCTGCAGCGCCGTCGCGCCGACGACGACGTCGCGGCCGTCATCATCCTGTCCGCCCGGGGCGAGGAGGACGACCGGCTGCTCGGCCTCGAGATGGGCGCTGACGACTACATGGTCAAGCCGTTCAGCCCGCGCGAGACCGTGCTGCGCGTGCAGGCGCTGCTGCGGCGCGCCGAGCGGCTGGGGTCGGCCTCGATGCTGCCGCGGACGGTGGTTTCCGGCGCGCTGACGATCGACTTGGGGGCGCGGACCGCGCTGCGCGACGGCGAGCCGCTGTCCCTCACCCACCGCGAGTTCGACCTGCTGGCCCACCTCGCCACCCACCCCGGTGACGCGTTCACCAAGGAGCAGCTGATGCGCCGGGTGTGGGGATGGGACTTCGGTGACACGTCGACGGTCACGGTGCACGTGCGCCGACTGCGCGAGAAGGTCGAGCGCGACCCCTCCGACCCGCGGCTGGTGGTGACGGTGCGCGGCACCGGCTACCGCTTCGACCCCGAGGAGGGCGGCGCATGAGCGGCGACATGCTGGCGGTCCTGTGGACGACGGTGGCCGTCGTCCTCGTCACCGGCGCCCTCGGCGCGGGGGTGCTGCAGGCGGCGCGCCACCGCTCCCTCCTGCTGTCCATCGTCGTCGCCGCGCTCGTGCCGGTGGCAGGCGTCTCGGCGGCCGTCGCGGTCAACGTCAGACAGATGCTCATCTCCACCCACGACACCCAGGTGGTGTCGGCGGCCCTCATCTCGGCGTCGCTGCTGGCGGTGGGTCTGTCCTACGTCCTCGGCCGACGGGTGGCGTCGGGGTCGCGCGAGCTCACCGCGGCCCTGCGTGGGCTGTCGGCCAGCCGTGACGGCCAGGATGCCCGCGGCACCGATGCCCCGGCGGGCGCCCGGTTCTCGGCCCCCGCCGAGCTGACCGCGCTGGCCGCCGAGCTGGAGGCGACCCGGTCCAAGCTGCGCGCGTCACGCGACCGTGAGCTGGCCCTCGAGCGCAGTCGCCGCGAGCTCGTGGCATTCATGTCGCACGACCTGCGCACGCCGCTGGCCGGGCTCCGGGCTCTGGCCGAGGGGCTGGAGGACGACGTGATCGAGGACCGGCCGGCCGCGCTGCGCCAGATGCAGCAGACGGTCGGCCGGATGAGCGCCCTCGTGGACGACCTGTTCGAGCTGTCCCGGCTCAACGCCGGGCTGTCGCAGGAGCAGCCGGCCCGCCGCCCGGTCAGCCTGGTCGAGGTGGTGCACGACGTCGCGGGGGAGGCCCGCGAGGCCGCCCGCCGACGCGGCGTCCTGCTCGGGGTCGACGTCGACGCGGCGGGGGACCGGCTGGCGGTCCAGGGCAACAGCGACGAGCTCGCCCGGGCCCTGTCCAACCTGGTCGGCAACGCGGTGCGGCACACGCCGGCCGGCGGCACGGTGCTGGTCGCGGCCCGGCGGACGCCGGACGGGCGGGCGCAGGTGAGCGTGACCGACGGGTGCGGTGGTATCGAGGACCACGACCTCGAGCGGGTGTTCGACATCGGCTGGCGGGGTCAGCCCGAGCGCGGCACCGACGATGCCGGTGCCGGTCTGGGGCTGACCATCGCCCGGGGTGTGGTGGAGTCCCACGCCGGCAACCTCACTGTCGCCAACGTCGGCGGCGGCTGCCGCTTCGACGTCTGCCTGCCTGCCGGCCCGGCCTAGGCGAGCTGCAGCCCGCTGACCCCCTCGCGCAGGGAGACCCTTGCGCGCCAACCAAGCTCGCGGCGCAGCAGCTCGCTGGATGCGGTGATGTGGCGGACGTCGCCCAGGCGGTAGTCGCCGGTGACGACGGGATCGGGACCGCCTCGCGACGCCGACAGCGCCCGCGCCACGTCACCGACCGTGCTGACGACCCCCGAGCCGACGTTGTAGGCGCGGTGCCCGGGCGGCAGGCTCCCGGTGGCGGCCAGGCACGTCGCGAACGCCGCGGCGACGTCCTTCACGTGGACGAAGTCCCTGCGCTGGCAACCGTCCTCGAACACCCGCGGCGCCTCGCCCCGGTCGAGGGCGGAAGAGAACACCGCCGCGACGCCGGCGTACGGGGTGTTGCGGGGCATGCCCGGCCCGTAGACGTTGTGCAGCCGGAGGGAGACGGCCGTCGCGCCGGTCTCGCGCGACCACACGGCGGCCAGGTGCTCCTGGGCCACCTTGGTGGCCGCGTACGTCGTCCGCGGGTCCAGCCGCGCGTGCTCGGTCACCCGTCCCGGGCGCAGCGCGGCACCGCAGGCGGGGCAGGCCGGCTCGAACACCCTCCGCTCCAGCGCCTCGCGTGCCCGCGGCGCCGGTGGCACCGGACCGTGGTGCGGGCAGTCGTAGCGTCCTTCGCCGTAGACGACCATCGAGCTGGCGTGCACCAGCCGGTGCACCCCCGCGGCCGCGGCGACCCGCAGCAGCACCGCGGTGCCGTGGTCGTTGCTCGCGACGTAGTCGTCCATGTCGCCGATGTCGACCCCGAGCCCCACCTTGGCGGCCAGGTGCACCACGGCGTCCGCTCGGCGCAGCACCCGGGCCACCGCGTCCGGGTCGCGGACGTCGCCGACCGTCAGCCCGGCACCGACCGACTCCAGGCGCTCGCGGGAGGAGGCGCCGCCGTCGGTGTGCACGTCGGCGCGCAGCGAGTCCAGGACGAGGACGTCGTGGCCGTCGGCCGCCAGCCGCCCGGCCACCGCACAGCCGACGAACCCGGCACCGCCGGTCAGGACCACCCTCATGGCGCCCACGCTGGCACAGCCCGACCCGGCGCGGCAGGGATCGGCACCTTGTGTCCCGCGAACGGCGGTCGGGTGTTACCGATGGGTCGTGGACGGCGGCGGCGCGGCATACGCTCCGTGGCATGGCACCCGAGACGATCGCCGACCCCGAGACCGACCCCACCGCGACGTACGCCGTGGACCCGGGACTGGTCCGCCGGCTGACCGAGCGGGTGGTCTGCGCGGCGCGGCCGGCCACGCTGCTGACGCACACCCCGATGACGGGGGCGCCGCTGGCCGCGCTGCCGCTCTCCACCCCCGACGACGTGCGCGTGGCCTACGCCGGCGCCCGCGCCGCCCAGCGGTCCTGGGCCCGGCT
Source organism: uncultured Actinomycetota bacterium (assembly GCA_963696105.1). Classification (GTDB taxonomy): domain Bacteria; phylum Actinomycetota; class Actinomycetes; order Actinomycetales; family Dermatophilaceae; genus CAVRTM01. The sequence goes on along the minus strand of CAVOIP010000005.1, from coordinate 554,020 downwards.
GCCGGTCGAGCACCGTGAGCGCGTCGTCCTGCGGTTCCACGACCTGGTCCTGCAGCGCCAGCGGCAGCTGCTCGACCTGATCCAGCTCGAGTCGGGCAAGGCGCGGGTGCACGCGTTCGAGGAGGTCGCCGACACCGCCATGGTGAGCCGGCACTACGGCCGTCGCGCGGCCGGCTACCTGCGCCCACGCCGCCGCCTGGGCGCGTTCCCGGTGCTGACCCGCTCGGTCGAGCTGCGCCACCCCAAGGGCGTCGTCGGTGTCGTCGGCCCGTGGAACTACCCGCTGTCCATGTCGATCACCGACGCGATCCCCGCGCTGCTGGCCGGCAACGCCGTCGTCCTGCGCCCCGACAGCCAGTCGGCCCTGACCGCGCTGCAGGCGGTCGCGCTGCTGGAGGAGGCGGGGCTGCCCGAGCGGGTGCTGCAGGTCGTGCTCGGCGGACCGGACATCGGCGCGGCCGTCCTGGACGAGGCCGACTACGTCTGCTTCACCGGCTCCACCGCGACGGGCCGGGTCGTCGCCCGGCGCGCCGCGGAGCGACTCGTCGGCGCGAGCCTGGAGCTGGGCGGCAAGAACGCGATGTACGTCGCCGCGGACGCCGACCTGCCGCGCGCGGTCCAGGGCGCCGTCCGTGCGTGCTTCTCCTCGGCCGGGCAGCTGTGCATCTCGGTCGAGCGGCTGCTGGTCCACGAGGACGTCGCCGAGGAGTTCCTCGCGGCGTTCGTGCGCACCACCCGGGCGTTGCGGCTGGGGGCCGGCCTGGACTTCGACGCGGACATGGGCAGCCTGTGCTCGGCGGCCCAGCTGGAGCGGGTCACCGCGCACGTCGAGGACGCCCGCAGCAAGGGCGCGCGGGTCCTCACCGGCGGCCGGCACCGCCCCGACATCGGCCCCTTCTTCTACGAGCCGACCGTCCTGGCCGACGTCACCGCCGCCATGAGCTGCCGCGACGAGGAGACGTTCGGGCCGGTCGTCTCGGTCTACCCCGTCCGCAGCGACGAGGAGGCCGTCACCCTGGCCAACGACAGCGACTACGGCCTCAACGCCTCGATCTGGACCCGGGACACGGCTCGGGGGCGCCGGCTGGCCGCCGCGGTGCGGGCGGGCACGGTGAACGTCAACGACGGCTACGCCGCCGCCTGGGCGAGCATCGCCGCGCCGATGGGCGGGATGAAGAGCTCGGGGCTGTCCCGGCGGCACGGCGCCGAGGGCATCCACAAGTACACCGAGTCCCAGAACGTCGCGACCCAGCGCCTGGTCGGTTTCGCCGCGCCGCCGCGCGTCACCGACGAGCAGTGGGCCCACGCCCTGACCCTGGCGCTGACGACGCTGAAGCGCCTGGGCGTCCGGTGACGCCGGAGCGCTTCGACCACGACGTCGTGGTGGTGGGCTCGGGCTTCGGCGGCGCCGTCGCGGCGCTGCGGCTGGCCGAGAAGGGCTACGGCGTGCACGTCTACGAGTCGGGCCGCCGGTTCGAGGACGGCGACTTCGCCCGGACCTCCTGGGACCTGCGCCGCTACCTGTGGGCGCCGCGGCTGGGCTGCTTCGGCGTCCAGCGGATCCACCGGCTGCGCGACGTGGTGCTGCTGGCCGGCGCCGGCGTCGGCGGCGGCTCGCTGAACTACGCCAACACCCTCTACGTGCCTCCGGCCGGGTTCTTCCGCGACCCGCAGTGGCGCGACATCACCGACTGGCGGGCCGAGCTGGCGCCGCACTACGAGACGGCCTCGAGGATGCTCGGCGTGGTGACCAACCCCTGCGACGGCCCGGTGGAGCAGGTGATGCGCCAGGTCGCCGACGACCTGGGCGTCGGCGACACGTTCCGTCGTACGCCGGTCGGGGTGTTCTTCGGCCCGCCGGGGGAGCGGGTGCCCGACCCCTACTTCGGCGGCGACGGCCCCGAGCGCACCGGCTGCACCCAGTGCGGCAACTGCATGGTCGGCTGCCGGGTCGGCGCCAAGAACACGTTGGTCAAGAACTACCTCGCCCTGGCCGAGCGGCGCGGCGCACGGATCGAGCCGCTGCGGACCGTGACGTCGGTGCGGCCGGTCGACCCGGGCCGGCCGGAGCGCGGCTACCGGGTCACCACCGAGGCGACCGGGGCGTGGCTGCGCAAGGACCGGCGCACGGTCACCGCCGGACAGGTGGTCCTGGCAGCCGGCGCGTGGGGCACCCAGCGGCTGCTGCACACGATGCGGGTCCGGGGCGGGCTGCCGCACCTGTCACCGCGCCTCGGCGAGCTGACCCGCACCAACTCCGAGGCCCTCGGCGGGGCCATGACGGTCCGGGTGCCGCGAGGCGTCGACCTGAACCGTGGGGTCGCGATCACCTCCTCCTTCCACCCCGACGCCGACACGCACATCGAGAACTGCCGCTACGGCCGCGGCAGCAACGCGATGGGGCTGCTGGCGACCATCCTCGTCCCGGGCGACGGCCGGGTGCCCCGGCCGCTGCGCTTCGCCGCCCACGCCGTACGCCGGCCGGTTGCCTTCGCGCGGTCGCTGTCGGTGCGCCGGTGGAGCGAGCGCACGGTGATCGGCCTGGTGATGCAGAGCCTGGACAACTCCCTCACCGTCTCGCCACGGCGGGGGCTGCTCGGGGGCGTGCGGCTCACGTCCCGGCAGGGCCACGGCGAGCCGAACCCGACGTGGATCCCCTCCGGCCACCGGGCGCTGCGGCAGCTGGCGGTCCGCCTCGGCCAGCGCACTGGCGTCCCGGCCACGCCCGGCGGCTCGCTCGGTGAGGTGCTCAACGTGCCGATGACCGCCCACTTCCTCGGCGGCGTGGTGATCGGGGCCAGCCGCGACCACGGGGTGCTCGACCCCTACCACCGGGTGTGGGGCTACCCCGGCCTGCACGTGGTCGACGGCTCGGCCGTCTCGGCCAACCTCGGGGTCAACCCCTCGCTGACGATCACCGCGCAGGCCGAGCGGGCGATGTCGCTGTGGCCGGCGGCCGGGGACGCGGACCGGCGGCCGGCCCAGGGGGCGGCGTACGAGCGGCTGGAGCCGGTCCGGCCGGTTCGTGAGTCCCGGTCGAGGCGGCGACGGCCCGCACAGGCAGGTCATCTAGCCTGAGGTGGTGCTGCGAACCGCCATGAAACCCCGGTGGCTGGGGCTGCTCGCCCTGGTCGTCGTGGTCATGGTCACGTTCAGCATCCTCGGCCTCTGGCAGCTGAACGTGGCCCGCGACAAGGGCCGCGCCGAGGCGGTCAAGGCGGCGCCCACGCGCCCGACCGCGCCCCTGTCCCGGGTGGTCACCCCGTACGCCGACTTCCCCGCCGACGGGTCCGGCCGCCCGGTCAGCGCGACCGGCCGGTACGACGCCGCGGGGCAGGTGCTCGTGACGCCCCGGCTGTTGCACGGGCGCACGGGCTACTGGGTGGTGACGCCTCTCGTGGTGAAGGACACCGGCGCCCGGATCGCCGTCGTCCGCGGCTTCGTGACCGACGCCGCCCGGGCGACACCGCCGGCGGTCACCGGCCCGGTCACGGTCAACGGCACGCTCGCGCCGGGGGAGTCGCCGAGCACCGGGGCGGCGCTGCCGGCGGGACAGCTGGGCTCGGTGGACCTCTCGCTGCTGGTGAACCGCTGGCACGGCGAGATCTACAACGCGTTCCTCTTCGCCACGGGTGAGTCGCCGGAGGCCACCCGCACCGCGGGCTCCGCCATCGAGCGGGTCCCGCCGCCGCGGCTGCCGTCCAACGGGCTCAGCTGGCGCAACGCGGCGTACGCGCTGCAGTGGTGGGTCTTCGCGCTCTTCGCCGCGTACATGTGGTGGAGGATGGTCCGCGACGACCACGAGGGCCGCTCCGGCACGGTCGACCATCTCCGAACTGATCTCTCCGAAAGGGCAACTCATGTCTGACAGGCCGATTCGCGACGTCGAGGGTGCCCGCAAGGCGCTCTCGTTCTTCCGCGTCATGGCGTTCGCGGCAGGCGTGGCCCTGTTCATCCTCGTCGTCATCATCATCATCAACGGCGGCTTCGGCAAGGGCGGGCTGTCGGCGGCGTGGAGCCCGATCCACGGGGTCATCTACTTCGTCTACGTGATCTCCATCGCCAACCTCGGCTTCAAGGTGGGCTGGAGCCTGCCGCGCATGGTGCTGACGATGATGAGCGGCTTCGTGCCGGTGCTGCCCTTCGTGGTCGAGCGCCGGGTGCACCGTGAGGTCGAGGGGCGGATCGCCGGTAGCCTTAAGGTGTGACCGACGCGCTTCCCCTGGCCTCCCGCCCCGTCCTCGTCGTCGACTTCGGCGCGCAGTACGCCCAGCTGATCGCCCGCCGCGTGCGCGAGGCCAACGTCTACAGCGAGGTCGTGCCGCACACCATGGCGGCGGCCGAGATGCTCGCGCGCGACCCCGCCGCGGTCATCCTGTCCGGCGGCCCGTCGTCGGTCTACGAGGAAGGCGCGCCCGAGCTCGACGGCGAGCTGCTCGAGGCCGGGGTCCCCGTGCTGGGGATCTGCTACGGGTTCCAGGCGATGGCCCGCCAGCTCGGCGGCACCGTCGCGCACACCGGCCTGCGCGAGTACGGCGCGACGATGGCGCGGGTCACCGACACCGCCTCGACCCTGTTCAACGGGCAGACCGACACGCAGTCGGTGTGGATGTCCCACGGCGACTCGGTCGCCGAGGCCCCCGGCGGCATGAAGGTCACCGCCTCCTCCCCGGGCGCCGACGTCGCCGCGTTCGAGGACGACGAGCGCCGGCTGTACGGCGTGCAGTGGCACCCCGAGGTGGTCCACTCGACCTTCGGCCAGCGGGTCATCGAGAACTTCCTGCTCCGCGGGGCCGGCCTGGACGGGTCCTGGACCCCCTCCAACGTGGTCGAGGACCAGGTCGCCGCGATCCGCGAGCAGGTCGGCGACGGCCGGGTGCTGTGCGCCCTGTCCGGTGGTGTCGACTCCTCCGTGGCCGCCGCCCTCGTGCAGCGCGCGGTCGGTGACCAGCTCACCTGCGTGTTCGTCGACCACGGGCTGCTGCGCGCCGGCGAGGCCGAGCAGGTCGAGAAGGAGTTCGTCGCCGCCACCGGGGTGGACCTCGTCGTCGTCGACGCGCGCGAGCAGTTCCTCACCGCCCTCGAGGGGGTCTCCGACCCCGAGCAGAAGCGCAAGATCATCGGCCGCGAGTTCATCCGCGTCTTCGAGCAGGCGGCCCGCGACGTGGTCGGGTCCGCCGACGCCGAGGGCCACCCGGTGGAGTTCCTGGTGCAGGGCACGCTCTACCCCGACGTGGTCGAGTCCGGCGGCGGCACCGGCGCCGCCAACATCAAGAGCCACCACAACGTCGGCGGGCTGCCCGACGACCTGCAGTTCAAGCTGATCGAGCCGCTGCGGATGCTGTTCAAGGACGAGGTGCGCCAGGTCGGCCTCGAGCTCGGCGTGCCCGAGGGCATCGTCTGGCGCCAGCCGTTCCCGGGCCCCGGTCTCGGCATCCGCATCGTCGGCGCGGTCACCGCCGAGCGGCTGGAGATCCTGCGCGCCGCCGACCGCATCGCCCGCGAGGAGCTCACCCTCGCCGGGCTCGACCGCGACATCTGGCAGTGCCCGGTCGTGCTGCTGGCCGACGTGCGCTCGGTCGGGGTCCAGGGCGACGGCCGCACCTACGGCCACCCGGTCGTCCTGCGCCCGGTTTCCTCCGAGGACGCGATGACCGCCGACTGGACCCGGGTGCCGTACGACGTGCTGGCCCGGATCTCCTCGCGCATCACCAACGAGGTGGCCGAGGTCAACCGCGTGGTGCTCGACGTCACCAGCAAGCCGCCGGGCACCATCGAGTGGGAGTGAGCCTGCCCACTCTGCCGCTCGTGCGATGCGCCGGGGGCGCCGGGCCGGCCGGCGGTCCCATGACGGGGCGATGACCTCCGGCGACGTGGGGGAGCTGGCCCCTGCCGGCGACCCTGGTGCGACGGCCGCGCCTGCAGGGACGCGGCCGCTGGTGCTGGCGGCTCTGGCGATGGCGGGGACGGCGCTGGTCTCGTTCGCCGTGGTCGCGACGGTGGCCCTGGGGAGTGCGACAGGGCAGCGCCTGGACCGTCGGGCGATGGACGCGCTCAGCAGCCCCCAGCGCACGACGCACCGGCTCATCGAGGTGTTGAGCCTGGTCTCGGTCTGGTCCGTGGCGCTCGTCCTCGCCGCGTGCGTCGTCCTGGCCCTGCTGCGGCGCCGGATGGCGGCGGCAGTGGCGGCGATGGTCCTGGTCGCGGGGGCGAACGTCACCACGCAGGTGCTGAAGTACCACGTGCTCAGCCGGCCCGACATCGGCCTGGGCACCACCAACACGCTGCCGAGCGGGCACACGACCGTTGCGGTCTCCCTGGCCCTCGCCGGGGTCCTGGTCGCCCCGGCCGCGCTGCGCAGCCTCGTGGCCCTGTTCGGCTCCGGTGGCGCGACCCTCATCGGGGCAGGCACGGTCGTCGGCCGGTGGCACCGTCCCGGCGACGTCATGGCCGGGGTGGCGGTCTGCCTGCTGTGGGCGGCGCTCGCGTTCGCCGTCCTGGCCCTGTTCGGGCGGGACGGGCCCGCGCCGGGCCGGGCGTCGGCGCTGCCCCACCTCACCTCGCTGGTGGGGTCGGCGCTGGTGGGCCTGGTCATCGTGTCCGCCGGCGTCCGGCCCACCGGCCAGCCGCACAGTCTCCTGCTGGCGGCCGTCTCCCTCGCCGCGATCGGCATCGCCTGCGCCGGCTCCATCGGCTGGGTCTGCCGCTCCGTCGCCCGCCACGTCGGCTGACCCTCCGGCCCTCCCGGCCGAGCTGCAGCGCAGCGGGGCGCCATACCGGCCTTGTGCTCGTGAGTCGGGTCATGCGTAGGCGGCGGGCCCCTGTTCGCCGACCCAGGAGCACAGAGTGGGGCAGGGACGGGCCGGGCACGGGGCCGGGCGCTAGCCGGGCGGGCAGAAGCCTGCCACGTGCGCGGGCACGGTGTCCGCGTCGGTGGGGTGCGCGGGCGCCGTTAGGGTGTGCGGGTGCTCAGGACAACGGTCGCCGTCGCGGCAGGCAAGGCGGCTCGGGTCGCGTCACGGCTCCGGGGCGGCGGGTCGGCGTTGCCGGGGCTGGTTGTCGAGCGGGTGGACCCCGGCTTCCTCGCGCACGCGCTGTCCGGGCTGCCCCGCGGCATCGTGGTGGTGACCGGCACCAACGGCAAGACCACGACCACCAAGATGCTGGTCGCGATCCTGCGGGAGCACGGCCTGCGCGTCTTCACCAACCCGACCGGCAGCAACTTCACCCGCGGCGTCATCTCCTCGATGCTCGGCGAGATCCCGCTGAGCGGCCGCCTGCGCGCCGACATGGCCGTCCTGGAGCTGGACGAGGCGCATGCCCTGCGGTTCGCCGCCCAGGTCCGGCCCACCCACTCGCTGCTGCTCAACGTCGCCCGCGACCAGCTCGACCGGTTCGCCGAGATCGACGCCACCGCGCAGCTGCTCGCCCGGCTCTCGGAGCAGACCACCCGCGGCGTCGTCCTCAACCTCGACGACTCCTTCATCGCCCGGGGCCGCGACCGGATCGCCGAGGGCGTCGACGTGCGCTACTTCGGGGTCGACCCGTCCATCGCCGACCGGCTGCCGGAGCTGCAGGAGGCCGACGTCCGCTTCGAGGACGACTTCACCGCGCCCGACCCCGGCGCCGGGGACGGCCTGCTCAAGCCCCGTGACGAGCGGTCCTTCGAGGTGGTGTTCGGCGAGGGCGACAACGTCGGGCCGCTGGAGCTGAAGCAGCGCGGGCTCGCCGCCATGATCAACGCCACCGCGGCGACGACGACGGCCCGGCTGCTGCTGGACGGCGACTTCCGCGAGGCCGACACGGTCCGGGCGCTGGAGCGGGTGCAGCCGCCGTTCGGCCGCGGCGAGGTCATCGACGCGGGCGGGCAGCCGCTGGAGCTGGTGCTGGTGAAGAACCCCGCCGGGTTCACCGTCGCCCTCGGCACCTACGGCACCACGCCGGTCACCTCGATGGTCGCCATCAACGACAACTACGCCGACGGGCGCGACGTCTCCTGGCTGTACGACGTGTCCTTCGAGAGCCTGCGCGACCGCGGGGTCGCCATGACCAGCGGCGTCCGGGCCTACGACATGGCGCTGCGGCTGCGGTACGACGACGTCGAGGTCCAGGCGATCGAGCCCGACCTCGCCCGCGCACTCGACCGGTTCATCACCGAGCACCCCGATGAGCCCAAGCGCATCTTCTGCACCTACACCGCGATGATGACCCTGCGCCGCGACCTCGCCGCGCGCTACGGGCTCGCGAACTTCGGGGAGGACTCCCAGTGAGCAAGGGCCGGATCAACGTCGTCCACCTCTACCCGCGCGAGATGAGCATCTACGGCGACCTGGGCAACACCCGCTGCCTGGCGTCCCGGCTGCGCTGGCACGGCTACGAGGCGGTCGTCTCGCCGCACCACCCCGGCGAGGACCTGCCCGAGGACGCGCACCTGCTCGTCGGTGGCGGCGGCCAGGACAGCGGCCAGGCGCGGGTCGAGGACGACCTCGCCCGCAACGCCGACGCGCTCCGGGCGCTGGCCGCCGACGGCGTACCCATGCTGATGATCTGCGGCATGTACCAGCTGTTCGGCAACGCCTTCGTCACCGTCGAGGGCCGGCGCCTGCCCGGCCTGGGCATCCTGGACGTCACCACCCAGGGCAACGCCAAGCGGATGGTCGGCCCGGTCGTCCTTGACACCGCGTACGGCGACGTCGTCGGTTACGAGAACCACTCCGGCTCCACGCTGCTCGGCGAGGGGCAGCAGCCGTTCGGCACGGTCCGCTCCGGGCTGGGCAACAACGGCAACGACAGGACCGAGGGTGCCGTCACCGGCTCGGTGTTCGGCTCCTACCTGCACGGGCCGATCCTGCCCGCGAACCACACGTTCGCCGACGCCCTGATCGCGCTGGCCGTACGACGTGCCACCGGCCGCGAGTTCGAGCCCGCGGAGGTCGACGACTCCGTCGCCGACCAGGCGCGGCTGCGCCAGATCCGCCGGCTGGCGGGCTGACCGGCTGACCGGCTGACCGGCTGACCGGCTGACCGGCTGACCGGGCCGACCGACTGACCGTCCCACCGGCTGACCGGGCTGACCGCGCGGCACCGTCCGGGGCGGCAGGACCCGCTCAGGTGGGCGGGTGCGAGCGCATGGCCGACGGCCTGCGTGACTGCGGCGGGGACCCGGGCGCGGCGTGGTCCGGCGCAGCGGCAGGCCGGCGGGGGTCCTGCGCGGCCGCAGGCGTTGGGCCGTGGGGTGCCGCCGGCGTCGCCGATGCGGTCCGCGCCGTGGCGGCCGGGGGCCGGCCCGGAGTGGGGTGTCCGGATGCCGCGACGGCGCCCTGGGGTGGCTGCTTGCGCGAGAGGCCCCACGCCAGCCAGCCGATCGCGCCGAGCGGGATCTCCATCAGGTGCGTGTAGACGGAGAACAGCACGACGCCGGCGAGGGCGGCCGCCGGCGGGGCCCCCCAGGCCACGAGCACGGCCGCCGTTCCCGACTCGGTCACGCCGACACCGCCGGGGGTCACGCCCACGGCCGTCAGGAGCCGCCCCACGGCGTACGCGGCGAAGATCTGCCCGAAGCTCATGTGGACCCCGACCGCGTGCAGGCAGAACCAGAACAGCACGTAGTAGACGCCGAACAGGCCGACGAGCCCGAACGTCATGCTGATCCAGCCGTGCCGCACGACGTCGGTGATCCGGGCCCTCAGGTCGCGGACGAGCTCGTCGATGGTCAGCTCCCGGCCGGCCCACGACCGCCGCCACAGGGGGCGCAGCACCCGGTCCAGGGCCCGGCCGACGAGGGTGGCCGCGCGCTCGGACACGATGACGGACACGAACAGCGCCATGAGCAGCACGGCCACGACGGCCCCTGCGACCCCGCCCCGCACGACGGCCTTGGGCAGACCGCCGGCACCGAACAGCAGGGCGCCGACGCCGACGACGGGCAGGGCCACGCGGGCCAGGATGTTCCAGACGCCGCTGACGATCACCGAGGTGGAGATGTCCCGCCGGCCGAAGCCCCACGAGCGGCAGAGGGCGTAGGTGGCGGCGACCCCGGCGGCGCCGCCGCCGGGCAGCAGGTTGCCGACCGAGGAGCCGCAGACGTTGACGATCAGCGCCTTGCCGTGGCTGAGGCCGGGCAGCGAGCCGGTCAGCGTGAAGGTGTAGAGCCACAGCCCGCCGAGCATCAGGGCCAGCATGCCGGCCGCCGCGCCCCACCCGACGTGGTGCAGCACCTGGAACACCTCGTCCCAGGACGTCTTGGCGAAGTGGGGCAGACCCCAGACGACCAGGGCCACGGCCAACGCCAGGCCGACCACCCCCTGCAGCAGCTGGCGACCGGTCGGGCGCCACTGGACCGGTGGGCCGGCCGCGCCGTCGGCGCCCTCAGCGCTGGGCGGGCGGTCTCGGTCCGTCATCAGGTCACCCCCCTGCCTCATGCCAGCCCCGCGAACACGTCGCGGGAGACGGGCGCGCCCGGGGGGTGCGCCGGGTCGACGTACCACTCGCGGCCGAAGACCAGGTCGAACAGCGGGCGGGGGATGCGCAGGAAGGCCGCCAGGGTGCGGTCGGCGCCGCCGTCGGCGGTGGCCTGGGAGGCGTGGGCGCGCATCGAGGCGCGCTTGGCGCCGGCGTAGCGGCGGACCCCGATGCGGTGCGTGATCTCCGCGCGCGGGCTGAACGCGCGCTGGAACGATGTGGGGTCGAACGACGGCGGGAAGGAGTAGAACCGGCCGACGAGGGCGATCGCCGCGCAGATCGCGTCGCGGGGCACGGTCGCCTGCAGGACGCGGGGGGTGTGTGCCAGGGCGGCGGCCCGGGCGCCGACCTCGTGCACCTTGACGTGGTCGCGGTGGCCGTAGCCGCCGTTGCGGTCGTAGGTCAGCAGGACATCGGCGCGTTCCTCGCGCAGGATGGTCGCCAGGCGCTCCGCGGCCTCCTCGACGTCGGCCCGCACGAACCGGGCCCGGCCCGGCGGGTCGGGCAGCGTCTGCGGCCCGAGGCCGCTGTCGGCATAGCCGAGGTGCTCCACGCGCTCCACTCCCAGGGCTCGGGCGCTCTCGCGCAGCTCCTCCAATCGTCGCTCACCGAGGCGCCCGTCCGAGGTGAATTCTTCGGAGGCCAGGCCCTCGTTGCCGTCGGTGGCGACCACGACGACGACGCGGTGGCCCTCCGCGGCGGCGCGCGCCAGCGTCCCCGAGGTGAGCAGCGCCTCGTCGTCGGGGTGGGCGTGGAAGGCCAGCAGGGTGCGGGGCATCGGTTCCATCCTGTCTCATGCGAGGGTGTGCGTCGTGAAGGTGGCTCTGCTGTCGGACTGTTATCTGCCGCGCCTCGGCGGCATCGAGGTCCAGGTGCACGACCTGGCGGCCCGGCTCCACGAGCGTGGTCACGAGGTGAGCGTCTTCACCGCGACGCCGGGCCCGCAGGGGCAGCGCGCCGGCGTCGTCGACCGGGTGGACGGGGTGCCGGTCCACCGGCTGGCGCTGCGGTTGCCCTTCGAGCTGCCGGTCAACCCGCTCGCGCCGCCCGAGCTGCGCCGGCGGCTCCTGCACGGCGGGTACGACGTCGCGCACGTGCACATGGGGGTGGTCAGCCCGTTCGCCGTGGACGCCGCCCGGGTCACGACGGGGATGGGGCTGCCCACGACCATGACCTGGCACTGCATGCTCGGGGCGCTGGAGCCCGCCCTGCGGGCGGCCGGGTACGTCGGCCGCTGGGCCGAGCGGGGTGTGGCCATGAACGCGGTCTCGCGGGTCGCGGCGGCCCCGCTGCAGCGCATCATCGGCCCGGCCGGGCAGGTGCAGGTGCTGCCCAACGGCATCGACGTGGCCCGCTGGGCCGCGCCGGCGGGTGCGCCCGCGCGGCACGCCGACGATGGCGCACAGGGCATCCGGCTGGTGTCGGCGATGCGCCTGGCCGGCCGCAAGCGGCCGCTGCAGCTGCTGCGGGTGGTGCGTCGGGTGCGGGAGCTGGCCGGCGCCGCCGTACCGCTGCACCTGGACGTGCTCGGTGAGGGCCCGCAGCGCGGCCGGCTGGAGCGGTACGTCGCCCGGAACGGCCTGGAGGGCGTGGTCTCCCTCCCGGGCCGGGTCGCCCGCGAGGAGCTGCCGGAGCGGTACGCCGCCGCGGACATCTACATCGCCCCCGGCCGGCTGGAGTCCTTCGGCATCGCCGCGCTGGAGGCGCGGACGGCCGGGCTCCCGGTCGTGGGCCGGGCGGGCAGCGGCATCGAGGAGTTCGTGCGGGACGGGGTCAACGGGTACCTCGCCGGCGACGACGAGGCGATGGCGCGCGCGCTGGCCCGGCTGGTCGGCGACGGCGACCTGCGCGCCACCATGGCCGCGTACAACCGGGAGCACCCGCCGGAGCAGTCGTGGGACGACGTCGTGGCCGGTGCCGAGGCCGAGTACGAGCGGGCCAGGTCCCTGGCAGGTGTGCGGTGAGCGCTCCACGGCAGGCGGCACCCCGGATCGTCCTCATCGGCCACGAGCGCGGGCAGGAGCCCGTGGTCGAGGCCGTCCTCGGCCACGGCGAGGACCCCGCCGACGTGCTCGGGGCCCGCGGCTGGGCGGTCGTGCGCGCGCTGGCCACCGAGAGCGTGGCCGGTGACGAGCACGTCCTGACCGTGCGCTTCGACGTGCGCCGCCGAGCCGAGTCCGGCCCGGGCACGCAGCCCGGCTCCGGGTCCGGCACCCGCCGGGACGAGGGCCTGGTGCTGGGCCCGGGGGAGGAGCCGCAGCCCTACCAGCGGGTCGCCGCCTACGCGGTCGTCTCCAGCTCCGAGGGTGTGCTGATGACCGAGCTCTCGGACCGGACCAACGCCCCCGGGCAGTGGGGCCTGCCCGGCGGCGGGATCGACCCGGGCGAGGACCCGCTCGACGCCGTCGTGCGGGAGTGCTGGGAGGAGAGCGGCCAGCACGTCACGGTGACCGAGCTCGCCCTGGTGCAGACCTCGCACTGGGTCGGCCGGGCGCCCGGCGGACGGGTCGAGGACTTCCACGCGGTCCGCATCATCTACCGCGCGAGCTGCCCCGACCCCGCCGAGCCGGTCGTGCACGACGTCGGCGGGACGACGGCCGACGCCCGCTGGGTGCAGCCGGCCGAGCTGGCGGCACTGCCGCTCACCCCCGGCTGGCGCGCCGTGCTCGCGTCCCTGTCGCTGCTGCCCGGTCATGCCGGCGAGGCTGGCTGACGGGCGGTGGCCGCGGCCCTGGATGGTGTCCCTGACGCGACCCTGACCCGGGCATGAGCTGACCGGCCGAGGCGCGCCCGGGCCGGGCCCCGGCCGACAGGTGCCAGGGCGGGACGGGACCGGGGAGGTCGCGTCCCGCCCTGCGGCGGCGCCTGCGTGCTCAACGCTCGCGGCGGGCCAGCCCGAGGACGCCCAGGACCAGGACCAGCACGCCGATGCCGACGATGGCGCCGGGCCCGAACACGCGCCAGTCGACCCGGAAGCCGTTGACCTCACGGGCGATGACCAGCCCGGACACCAGCAGGCAGAGCAGGCCGAGGACCATCGACGCGGCGTGCGGCCCCCGCGCCCTGGTCACCGGCGCGGTCGCCACGGCGGTGCCCGCCGGCAGCGCTGTGGCGCCCGACGGAGCCGGCGACGGGACGTCCTGCGGCCCGTCCTGAGGAGGCGTGAGCCACGTGGCGGCCCCCGGCGCGACCGGTGCGGTCTCCGGGCCGGGCGCGCTCGCAGCCGGGTCCACCTCGAGGGCGCGGGTCGGGTCCGTCCGGCCGCTGTCGTTGCTGTGTTGGTCGCTCATGGTCCTACTCCTTCACCACGGTGATCTGGCCGATGCCGACGTTGGCGTCGAGGGTGACGTCGGCCGGGTCCGGGCCGACCGTCGCGTTCTGCTGCACGTCCGTGCCGTTGCGCGTGTGGGTGCCGGTGGCGTCCTGGACGCTGATCTCGCCCGCTCCCACGTGTCCGTCCAGGGCCACGGTCAGGCCGTGGGGGACGAGAACGGTCAGCTGGCCGATCCCGACGTGCGCCGGGATGGTGGGGTGGCCGGGGACGTCGTCGGGCAGGCCGCTCAGGTCGAGCCGGCCGTTGCCGATGCCGACGTCGTAGCTGCGCCCGGTGCCGAGATCACTGACGGTGGGGGCCCAGGTGGCGTCGCCCATGCGCCCGTTCACGCGCAGGCCGTCGGGCGCGGCGCCAGCCGCGAGCGTGCCCACCGCCATGCAGACCGCGAGGAAGCCGAGGAACCCGGCCCGCCAGCCGGCCACGCCCAGGCCCAGCACGAGCAGCCCGAGCGCGGCCAGCGCGCCGGCCAGGGCGATCACGTGGTGGTCGCCGCGGAAGCCGAGGGAGTCCCCCAGCCACAGCGTGGCGCCGTACGCCACCATCGCCAGCCCGACCCCGACCAGGGTCATCAGCAGCCCGCCCGTGGGACGGCGTTCCCGGCGGCGTACGGCGGCCTGCTGGCCGACCTGGGAGCCCCAGGCGCCGGCGCGCTGGCCGACCTGGGAACCCCAGGCCCCGGCGCGCTCGCCCACCTCGTGCCCCCAGGCCGGTTCCTGAGCCGCCGGCTCGGGTGACCCCTCGCCGGGCCCGCTGGCGGCCCCGTCGGCGCCGTGGGCCCCGGCGGCCGGCGGCACCGGCGGCGACGGCGGGTGCAGGACCGGCCGGCCGCTGCGAGAGCGGTGCACGACGAACCACACCACGGCGCCGATCACGACCAGGCCCCACGGGAAGCCCCACGACCCGCCGTGGCCGCCGAACCACCACGGGAAGCCGCTGACCACGGCGATCCCGGCGACGACGAGCAGCACGATCGACCCCGCGTGGCCCTCGCGCAGCGCCCGCTCGGCGGGGATCCGTTCCCGCTGGTCGGGCAGCAGCGCCCACGCCACGAGGTAGGCGGCGACACCGAAGCCGCCGAAGAGGATGAGGACGACCAGACCGGCCCGCACGACCACGGGGTCGATGCGCAGCCGGTCCGCGATGCCCGAGCAGACGCCGCCGACCCACTTGTTGTCGGTGCGCCGCCGGATGCCGATGCCGCGGACGGCGGAGAAGAACGAGTCCAGGCCCGAGTGCTGTCCCTCGGAGGTGGGTGATGTCATGGTCCTGATCGTGGTGCGCCCGCGCTGCCGCCGCCATGAGGGTCGACCCTGAGCCGACCCTGAGACTCCCCTGAGGTGTGCCTGTGGTGCTGGGTCCGGCGACCCTCGTGGGCGAGGATGGGGACGTGCACACGCCCTACGTCCCGCCCTCGCGCGCCGCGGACGTGCCCGAGCAGCCTCGGCTGCGACGCCCCGTGGAGGGACGCGTCGTGGGCGGCGTGTGCGCCGGTCTGGCCGACCACCTCTCGCAGCAGGTGTGGCACGTGCGGCTGGCCTTCATCGGCGCCACCTTCGTGGGCGGCGCCGGCATCGCGGCCTACCTGTTCCTGTGGGCCCTCACGCCGCAGACGCTGGCCGTGCCGGAGCTGCGTGCGGCGGCGAGCGCGGCCGGGGGCGCCACGGTGCCGGTGCTCGGGGGTCGCCGGGTGTCCCGAGAGAGCCTGCGCCAGCTCGCGGTCGGCGCCGCCCTGGTGGTCCTCGGCGCAGGGCTGTTCGCCCAGCACTCCGGGCTCAACCTGCGCCTCGGGGTGCTCGTCCCGCTGCTGGCCGTCGCCGTCGGGGCGGTCCTTGCCTGGTCCCAGCTCGACGACGCCGAGCGCGACCGGTGGCTCGCGCGCGGTGGGGCCTCCCGGCGCGAGGGCGTGGTGCGGCTCGGGCTCGGTGTGGCCCTCGCCACCGTGGGGGTCGTGGTCCTCGCCACGCAGGGCCGCGGGCTGGCGGGCCTGTGGGACGTGGGCGTCGCAGCGGTTGCGGTCCTCGCGGGGGCGGTGCTCATCGCGGCGCCCTGGGCCGTCCGGCTCTGGCACACCTTCCGCGACGAGCAGGCCGAACGTGTCCGGGAGACCGAGCGGGCCGACATCGCCGCGCACCTGCACGACTCCGTCCTGCAGACCCTCGCCCTGATCCAGCGCAAGGCCGACGACCCCGCCGAGGTGTCCCGCCTCGCCCGCGCCCAGGAGCGTGAGCTGCGGGGATGGCTGTACGCCGGCCCGCGCGGCTCCCAGGAGAGCCTCGCCGCCGCCGTCACCGAGGTGGCGCACGAGGTGGAGGACCTCCACGGCGTCCCCGTCGAGCTCGTCGTCACGGGTGACCGGCCGCTGGACGAGGGCGGCACCGCGCTGGTGCGCGCGCTGCGGGAGGCGCTGCTCAACGCCGTGCGGCACGCCGAGCCGCCGGTCTCGGCCTACGTCGAGGTGGGCTCGGAGGTGGTCGAGGCGTACGTCCGCGACCACGGGGCCGGCTTCGACGTCGACGCGGTGCCGGCGGACCGGCTCGGCGTCCGCAGGTCGATCATCGGCCGGATGCAGCGCCACGGCGGCACCGCCCGGGTGCGCCGGCTGGACGACGGCACCGAGGTCGCCCTGACGCTGCCGGTGACCGGTCCGCCCGGACCGGTCACGGCTCCGGACGCTCCGGACGCCGCGGACGCCGCGGACGCCGCGGACCTCGTGAACGTCCCCGACGCCGCAGCGACCCCAGGAGCCCCGGACCCGCCGGACCCGACGGGCGAGGTCGCGCCGTCCGAGGTGCGGCGCGTCGTACCGGCGTCCTCGGCCGGCAGCGTCCACCCACCCACCGACCCGCAGGGAGCCCAACCGTGACCGACCCGATCCGCCTCGTCCTCGTGGACGACCACCGCATGTTCCGGTCGGGGGTCAAGGCCGAGCTCGACGCGTCGCTGGAGGTCGTCGGCGAGGCGCCGGACGTCGAGACCGCGGTGGACGTGGTCGCAAGGACCCGCCCGGACGTGGTGCTGCTGGACGTGCACCTGCCCGGCGGCAACGGCAACGGCGGCAGCGACGTGATCAGCGGTTCGCGCGGCATCACCACGCCGGCCGGTGCGCCGGTGCGCTTCCTGGCCCTGTCGGTGTCCGACGCCGCGGAGGACGTCATCGCGGTCATCCGGGCCGGCGCACGCGGCTACGTGACCAAGACGATCAGCGGCGCCGACCTCACCTCGGCGATCCGGCGGGTGGCCGACGGCGACGCCGTCTTCAGCCCCCGGCTGGCGGGTTTCGTGCTGGACGCCTTCGGTGCCGCCGCGGGCGAGGTGGCCGAGGTGGACGAGGAGCTCGACCGGCTCAGCGCGCGCGAACGCGAGGTGATGCGGCTGATCGCCCGCGGCTACCAGTACAAGGAGGTGGCCAAGGAGCTGTTCATCTCGATCAAGACGGTCGAGACCCACGTCTCGTCGGTGCTGCGCAAGCTCCAGCTGTCCTCCCGCCACGAGCTGACCGCCTGGGCCGTCGGCCGCCGCCTCCTCTGACCGAACGAGCCGGCACAGACGGCGGTTTCCCAGCTGCTCTGTGCCCCCGGCTCGGCGTTCGTGGGCCGGATCGGTGCGTGTTCGCCGAGCGTTGAGCACGAAGTGGGGTCGGCCGGCCCCGTTCGCCGAGCCATGAGCACAGGGCTACCAGGGGAGGGCCGGCCCCGTTCGCCGAGCCAGGTCCTACCGTCGCGAGGATGCGACCCCGGACAACCCGGTCGTCCGCGAGGCCTCCGGGTGTCAGGATGACGGCCGTGGAGCTGCCCGTCGCCCCTGACCTGCCCGTGCACACCCCGCGGCTCGTGCTGCGCCCGTTCGGGCCCGACGACCTCGAGCCGCTGCTGGTCTTCCACTCCGACCCCCGCGCCGTCCGCTACGTGCCCTACGCGCCGCGCGACCGCGCCGCGGTGGCGACGGTGCTGGAACGCAAGATCGCGAGCACCGCGCTCCGACGGGAGGGGGACCTCGTCGAGCTGGCCGTGACGCGCGCCGAGGACGGGCTGCTGGTCGGTGACGTGATGCTGGCCCTGCGCTCGCTCGAGCACGAGACGCTCGAGGTCGGCTACATCTTCTCCCCGGCGCACGGCGGCCGGGGGTATGCCACGGAGGCGGTCCGGACGCTGCTGGACCTGGCCTTCGGGAGCCTGGGCGCGAGGCGGGTGGTGGCGCGCGTCGACGCGCGCAACGCCCCGTCGCGGCAGCTGCTGGAGCGCCTTGGCGTGCGCCTGGAGGCCCACCTCGTCGAGAACGAGTGGTTCAAGGGCGAGCTGACCAGCGAGGTGGACTACGCCGTGCTGGCTCGCGAGTGGCTTGCCGCGGCGTCCGGCTGACGGCGGCGCGGGGGTGGAACTGGCCCCCAAATCTGTGCAAGTGACGGTTGGCGGTGCATCATGGGCGCATGGACCAGGAGGGCTGCAGGGAGTCGGGACGGGCGTCGGCATGGTGCTGACGGTCGGTGCGGTCGCCGCGCGCCTCGGTGTCGCGCCGGAGACCGTGCGCAGCTGGGAGCGTCGCTACGGGCTCGCCCCGGGTGGGCGCAGCCCCGGCGGCCACCGCCGTTACACCGAGGTCGACTGTGCGCGGTTGGTGCTGATGCAGCAGCTCGTCGCCGAGGGAGCCATGCCGGCACAGGCCGCCGCGACGGTGCTGTCGACCCCGTCGGGGGAGGTGCCCGTCTCGGCCCGCGAGGCCGCGCGCGAGGGGGTCGACAAGACGGCGGCCGCTGGTGCGGGGCCCCGTCCCGCCGCGCAGCGGCGCTCGGGCGGCGCCGGCGGCCGCTCGCTGGCTGTGCCGGGGGCGTCGGCCGAGGCGCGCGGTCTGGCCCGCGCCGTGAGCAGGCTGGATGCCGACGCCGTGACGGACCTCCTGGGCAACCTGCTCGTGGAGCGGGGAGTGGTGGCCACGTGGGACGAAGTCCTGCGTCCGGTCCTGGTGGCCCTGGGGGAGCGCTGGGAGCGCACCGGCGAGGGGGTCGAGGTCGAGCACCTGCTGTGCGAGGCGACCACGGACGCGCTGCGGGCCCACCGTGCGCGCCAGCTGCGGGCGGTGCCCGGCCGCTGTGTCCTGCTGGCCTGCGCCCCCGACGACGAGCACGTCCTTCCCCTGCGCGTGGCGGCGGTCGCGCTTGCGGAGCGGCGGGTGCCGGTGCGCCTGCTCGGCCCGCGCGTGCCCGCGTCGGCGCTCGCCTCGGCGACCCGGCGCCTGCGCGCCTCGGGGGTGCTGGTGTGGAAGCAACAGGCCGAGGGAGCCCCGGTCGACCTCGCTGGGCTGCCGCAGATGCGCCCCCGCCTGGTGCTCGCGGTCGGCGGCCCGGGATGGCCCCCGGACGACGTCCCGCCGGGCGCTCGGCTCGTGGGCAGCCTGGCCAGCGCGGTGGCCGTGCTGCAGGTCGCACCCCGCTGAACGGCCGTCGCCAAACCTGTGCAGGCCGCCGATGGATCCAGCAGTCAGCTGCGGGCGGGCGGCACGTCCGGATCCGTTGCCGCAGCGTGGTCGGCGACCGCCTGCTCGATCCGGTGGTGCATGGTGCGCGAGGCCACGAGCGCCACGGCCGCCGCCAGGACCAGGGCCACCCAGGCGGAGCGCTGGAGCCAGCGCTCCGCGACGGTGCCGAGCGCGTAGACCGCCGCCGTGGTGCCGCCGGCCCACACCAAGGCGCCGAGGACGTTGGCCAGCACGAACCGGCGGTAGGGCATGCGCAGCGCACCGGCCAGCGGCCCGGCGAAGATCCGCAGCAGCGCGATGAACCGGCCGAAGAAGACGGCCAGCACGCCGTACCGCGTGAAGACGTGCTCGGCCCATGCCACGTGGGCGGCGCTGAGCTGTCGGGGGAAGCGACGGCCCAGGAGGGTGAACAGCCGGTCGCCGAAGCGGCGCCCGGCGGCGAAGCCGACCGAATCGCCGAGGATCGCGCCGACGGCCGCGGCCGCGGCCACCCCGGCGGGGGAGACGTCCAGCTCCTGCCGGGACGACAGCAGCGCCGCCGAGACCAGCACCACCTCCCCCGGCAGCGGCACGCCCATGCTCTCCACCCCGACGACCAGGCCGACGGCGAGGTAGACCACCAGCGGGGGGACCGCCACCAGGAGCGCGTCGACGTTCACGGCGCGGCCGTCCTCGCCTGGTTCAGCGCAGCCGGCTGAGCGTGAACGTCTCGGCCAGGCGCCCTTCGGCCAGGCCCGCCGTGGCGGCGTTGCCGGCGGCCCAGGCGTGCAGCATCGTCTCCAGCCCGTCGCCGAGGTGCGCGGTCTGGGAGGTGTGCTGCTGCAGCGCCTTGACCTTGCGCGAGAACGTGTCGGTGATGTCGACCGGGTGGCCCATGTGCGGGTGGGCCATCAGCCACAGCTCGCCGACGTGCCACGGCTCCAGGCCCTCCTCGAGCAGCTCGGGGAAGGCGAAGCGGTTCTCCGAGGCCGGGTAGACCGCCCGGACGGTGGCCTCGCCGGCGGCGAGGTGGTCGGGGTGGGAGGCCTGCAGCCGGTCGTACCACCGCTCGGGCGACTGGGTCAGCACCCGCTGCGGGCGCACGTCGCGCAGCACCCGCACGATCTCGCGCTGCAGCTCCCAGCCCGGCTCGAGCCAGCCGTCGCTGTGCCCGTCGACGAACCGGACGTCGTGCACGCCGACGACCGCGCTCGCGGCGCGCTGCTCGGCCTCGCGGATGGCCGGCATCTGGTCGCGCGGGGTGTCATCGAAGCCGCCCTGCTCACCGCGGGTGCACAGCAGCAGCGTCACCTCGATGCCCGCGTCGGTCCAGGCGGCGAGGGTGCCCGCGGCGCCGTAGTCGGCGTCGTCGGGGTGCGCCACGACGACCAGCGCGCGCTCGACCTCGCTGTCCGGGAGAGGCTGCGGGCGGGGCATCGGGCTCGGCTCGGTCATGCGCCCAGCCTAGGGGCGCCGCTCAGCCCGTCGCTCAGCCCGCCGCTCCGGCCAGCTTGTCGAGCGAGGAGCCGTCCAGCCGGTACGTCGTCCACTCGTCCTCCGCACGGGCGCCCAGGCTGTGGTAGAAGCCGATCGACGGCTCGTTCCAGTCCAGCACCCACCACTCCAGCCGGCCGTAGCCGCGCTCGACGCAGACCTGGGCCAGCGTGGTCAGCAGCCCGCGCCCCAGCCCGGTGCCCCGGTGCCCCGGCTGGACGTACAGGTCCTCCAGCCAGACCCCCGGCCGACCCAGCCACGTGGAGAAGGTGAGGTACCAGACCGCCATACCGACGACCTGGCCGTCGACCTCGGCGACGTGCGCCCACGCGGTCGGCGCACCGTCGGCGGGGAAGAGGGTGGCGCCGAACAGCTCCGGCGTCGCCTCGACGGCGTCCGGCTCCCGCTCGTAGTCGGCCAGCTCCTGCACGAGGCCGAGCAGTGCGGGAATGTCGCGGGGCTCGGCCGGACGGATGTGGTCGGTGCTCATGGAGCGAGCGTAGGGGTGGGCGGCAGGAAGGCAGAAAGCACTGTCGGGCACAGCACGTACCCTTGAGGGCGAGATGAGCGCCCTTTTCGATGACCTTCCCCTGCCCGGCCTGACCTCCACGCCTGCGCGTGGCGATGTGGACTCCCGAGGGGTCCCGACCTGGGCCGAGGCGGGCGGCGAGCCACCCCAGGGCGCCCCCCGCCACGCCGGTGGTGGGCGACCTGTCGACCCCGAGGCGCTGCTCGAGGGGCTGAACCCCCAGCAGCGCGCCGCGGTGACCCACGAGGGTGAGCCGCTGCTCATCGTCGCCGGGGCCGGCTCCGGCAAGACCCGGGTGCTCGCGCACCGCATCGCCTACCTGCTCGCCGCGCGCGACGCCCACCCGGGCCAGATCCTCGCGATCACCTTCACCAACAAGGCCGCGGCCGAGATGCGCGAGCGGGTCGCCGCGCTGGTCGGCGGCCGGGCGAAGGCCATGTGGGTGTCGACCTTCCACTCCGCCTGCGTGCGGATCCTGCGCCGGGAGGCCGCCCACGTCGGGTTGAAGTCCACGTTCTCCATCTACGACGCCGCCGACAGCCAGCGGCTGATGTCGATGGTGTGCGCGACCTGGACCTGGACCCCAAGCGCTACCCGCCGCGGTCGTTCTCCGCGCAGGTGTCCAACCTCAAGAACGAGCTCATCGACGAGGAGTCCTACGCCTCCACGCTGGGCGAGGCCAGCCACCACGACCGCATGGTGGCCGAGGCCTACCCGCTCTACCAGGGCCGGCTGCGCCAGGCCAACGCCCTGGACTTCGACGACCTGATCATGACGACGGTCAACATCCTGCAGGCCTTCCCCGAGGTCGCCGAGTACTACCACCGCCGGTTCCGGCACGTGATGGTGGACGAGTACCAGGACACCAACCACGCGCAGTACGTGCTGGTCAAGGAGCTGGTCGGCCACTCCGGCGGCGCGGCCCACGAGGTCCCCCCGGCCGAGCTGGCCGTCGTCGGCGACGCCGACCAGTCGATCTACGCCTTCCGTGGCGCGACGATCCGCAACATCGTGGAGTTCGAGCAGGACTACCCCGACGCCCGCACGATCCTCCTGGAGCAGAACTACCGCTCGACGCAGACGATCCTGCGCGCGGCCAACTCGGTCATCTCGCGCAACGAGGGACGCCGGCCCAAGAACCTGTGGACCGACTCCGGTGACGGCGCCAGGATCGTCGGCTACGTCGCCGACAACGAGCACGACGAGGCGGCCTTCGTGGCGCGCCAGATCGACTCCCTGGGCGACGAGCACGGCGTACGGCCCGAGGACGTCGCCGTCTTCTACCGCACCAACGCGCAGTCCCGGGCGATCGAGGAGGTGTTCGTCCGGGTCGGCCTGCCCTACAAGGTCGTCGGCGGCACCCGGTTCTACGAGCGCCGCGAGGTCAAGGACGCGCTGGCCTACCTGCGCGTCATCGCCAACCCGGCCGACACGGTCAACCTGCGCCGCATCCTCAACGTCCCCAAGCGCGGCATCGGCGACCGGGCCGAGGCCTGTGTCGCGCAGCTGGCCGAGCGCGAGCGGATCCCGTTCGTCGCCGCGCTCGGCCGGGCCGAGGAGGCCCCCGGCATCGCCACCCGGTCGGTCACCGCCATCACCGGCTTCACCACCTTGCTCGAGGCGCTGCGCACCGTCGACGAGGGGGGCGCCGGTGTCGCCGGGCTGCTCGAGGCCGTCCTGGAGCAGACCGGCTACCTCGACGAGCTGCGCAAGAGCCAGGACCCGCAGGACGAGACCCGGGTCGAGAACCTCGCCGAGCTGGTGGCCGTCGCCCGCGAGTTCGACGAGGCCGAGCCGGAGGGGTCGCTGGAGGACTTCCTCGAGCGGGTGTCGCTGGTGGCCGACGCCGACCAGATCCCCGAGGGCGGCGAGGCCGAGGAGGCCGGGGTCGTCACCCTGATGACGCTGCACACCGCCAAGGGCCTGGAGTTCCCGGTCGTCTTCCTCACCGGCATGGAGGACGGCATGTTCCCGCACATGCGGGCCCTGGCCGACAACAAGGAGCTGGAGGAGGAGCGGCGGCTGGCCTACGTCGGGATCACCCGCGCCCGCGAGCGGCTGTACCTCTCCCGCGCCGTGGTCCGCGCCGCCTGGGGTCAGCCGCAGTACAACCCGGCCTCGCGGTTCCTCGACGAGATCCCGGCCGAGCTGCTCGACTGGCAGCGCACCGAGTCCACCGGTGTGCGACCGTCCTCCACCCCGGCCGTGGCGACCCTTGCCGGGCGCCCCGGCGTGCGCTCGCCCGGCAACCGGCCGGTGATCGCGCTCGCCGCCGGTGACCGGGTCTCGCACGACTCCTTCGGCCTCGGCAGCGTGGTGCGCGTCGAGGGCGACGGCGACAAGGCGATGGCCCACGTCGACTTCGGCGGCGACACGGGCGTCAAGCGGCTGCTGCTGCGCTACGCGCCGGTGGAGAAGCTCTAGGGACGCGTACGGGGCGTCGGGTGGTCACCGGCGCCGTACCGTGTCGGCGCTCGTGGTGCGACCACCGGGCCCGTCAGGACGTGCGACGCGCGCCGCCGGGTGCGTCGGCGACGGTGGCGCGGGCCGCGGGCCCCGCGAGGTTCGCCACGCCGACCGCCACGCCGGTGGCCACGTTGGCCACGGCGGCCACGGCGGAGCCGTCGGGGTCGAGGTGGGCGAGGGCGGTGGAGATGCCGTGCACCACGCGGCCGCTGATCGGCAGGCTCATGTGCCCCAGCCCGTGCACCTCGATGTTGTGGGCGGCGAGGTCAGGGTGCTCGAGCCGCGCGTGGTCCTGGGGGAGCACCAGCTGGTCCAGGTCCGACCAGTAGGCGATGAACCGCGTGCGGCACCCCGGCACCGGCTCGGCGAGCTCCCTCATCAACCCGCTGCCCGGCCGCAGCTGCCGGCACAGGCGTGAGGGCAGGGCGTAGGCGCTGTAGGTGCCGCGGTGCGGCGTCCCGAGGGTGACCAGGGTGTGCACCCGCTGGTCACCGCCGAGGCGGGTGACGTAGTAGCGGGCGATCAGGCCGCCGAGGCTGTGGCCGACCACGTGCACCCGCTCGTACCCGGTCTCGGCGACCAGCTGCTCCACCTCGAGCGCGAGGAGCGCGGCGGCGGTCCGGACGTCAGCGGTCAGCGGCGAGTAGTTCAGGGTCAGGACCCGGCCGAAGCCCCGCCGGCGCAGGCCGCGGCGCAGCAGGGTGAAGACGGAGCGGTTGTCGCCCATGCCGTGCACCAGCAGGATCGGGGTGCCGGCGGCCTCCACGTCGCCGATCACGAGGCTGCGCTGCAGCGGTGGAAGGTGCGTGACGCTGTACCGGTCGCCGAGCGCCGGGTCCTCGTCGCGAGCGCGCAGGCCGAACGGGTAGAGCGCGAGGTGCGTGCTCACCCAGGCCGTCTCCAGGGCGGCGCCGACGACCCCGGCGGGGCTGCACAGGGCCTTCGTCACCTGCGTCAGGGCGTCGGCGGCCTGCAGCAGTCCGGTGCTGCGACCGACCTCCAGCAGGCGCGCGGTGCCTGCCCGGCAGCCCGCCGGGGCAGGCACGCCGGCTGCCCGGTCGCCCTGAGCCCGGTGGCCGCGGGCGCGCTGCCGGGCGTGCGGGACTCCGGTCCCGAGGCGGCGGTCGAGGTCATCGGGCCCTTTCCCCAGGGGTCGTACTGGCGTGGCCGGCGGCTGGTGGCCGGACGTGGTACCTGATCAGTCAACCATCCACCCGCGAACGGCGCCCGACCCGAGCCGAAGGGCCCGGGTCGGTAGTGTGCGCCCCATGAGCCAGAGCCCGAGCCAGAGCCCTCTTCGTGTCGTCGTGGCCAAGCCCGGCCTCGACGGTCATGACCGGGGGGCCAAGGTCGTCGCCCGGGCCCTGCGTGACGCGGGCATGGAGGTGGTCTACACCGGGCTGCACCAGACGCCGGAGCAGATCGTCGAGGCGGCGATCCAGGAGGACGCGGACGCGGTGGGCCTGTCCGTGCTCTCGGGCGCGCACATGACCCTGTTCGCCAGGGTCACCGAGCTCCTCGCGGCGCGCGACGCCGATGACATCGTGGTGTTCGGCGGCGGCATCATCCCCGAGGACGACGTCCCCGCGCTGGCGAAGATGGGCGTGGCCAAGGTCTTCACGCCCGGCGCCACCACCACCGAGATCGTCGACTGGGTGCGCGCCAACGTCTCTGCGGGCTGACCGGCCGCAGACCCCCTCCTCCCGCACCGGCAGAGCCGTGACCGCGCGCTGACGAAGCAGCTCCCGGGGCGGGCGCAGCCCCCGAAGTGCCCCCGTACGGGCAAAGGTTGGGTCAAGGCCATTGACCCCCCGTCCGTCCAGGCTGGAGCGTTCGCGCCAGCCGAAGACGTCACGGGGAGCACCGCTCCGCGCGTACTGTCGAAATCGGCTGCCCCGGTTGCCCAATCCCGGCGACCTCACAGCGAGGAGTTGTTCGTGAAGCCTCTGAAATGCGGTCTGGCCCTGGGCGCCATCAGTGCCGTCGTGGCCGCCGGCGCGGCCACCGCACCCATGGCCTCGGCCCTGCCCACCGCCGCGTCGGGCTCCTCCGCCCGGCCCGCGATCGCGGCCGCACAGGCGAGGGCCGCGGACACGGCCGCGGCCCTGAGGCTGGACAGCCGCGAGCAGCTGAAGGTCAAGGACGTCGTCACCGACCGGGACGGCAGCACCCACGTCCGGTACGAGCGCACGTTCGCCGGGCTGCGCGTGATCGGGGGCGACTTCGTCGTCCACCGCACCAGCGCCGGCGCGGTCCGCAACGTCAGCTGGAACGCCTCCGGTCGCGCCGACGTCGCCTCCACCACCCCCCGCGTGGCCGCGGCCACCGCGCGCGCCACCGGGTCGACGTCGCCCGCCCTCGCCCGCAAGGCCGCTGCCGGCGAGCTCGTCGTCTACGCCGGTGGTGCCACGCCCCGCCTCGCGTACGACGTGCTGGTGACCGGGATCAAGGCCGACCAGACCCCCACCCGCCTGCACACCATCGTCGACGCGACCAGCGGCGCCACCCTCGCTCGCTGGGACGACGTCGAGGAGGGGTCGGGGCGGGGCATCTTCGTCGGCAACGTGACCATCGGCAGCACCCTGAGCGGCAGCAGCTACCAGCTCAAGGACCCGGTGGGCAACTACACCACCGACCTGAAGCAGGCGACCAGCGGCACCGGCACCCAGTTCACCGACGCCGACGACGTGTGGGGCAACGGCAGCGTGTCCGACCGCGCCTCCGCCGCCGTCGACGCCCAGTACGGCGCCGAGAAGACGTTCGACTACTACAAGAACGTCCAGGGCCGCAACGGCATCAAGAACGACGGCGTCGGCGCCCGGTCACGGGTCCACTACGGCAACAACTACGAGAACGCCTTCTGGGACGGCACCCAGATGACCTACGGCGACGGCGCGAGCAACACCCACCCGCTGGTCGAGCTCGACGTCGCGGCGCACGAGATGAGCCACGGCGTCACCGAGAACACCGCGGGCCTGGCCTACACCGGTGACGCCGGCGGCCTGAACGAGGCGACCAGCGACATCTTCGGCACCGCCGTGGAGTTCTACGCCGCCAACGCCAGCGACCCCGGGGACTACCTGATCGGTGAGGAGATCGACCTCAACGGCAACGGCACCCCGCTGCGCTACATGGACAAGCCCTCGCGCGACGGGGCGAGCAAGGACTGCTGGTCCTCCACCCTCGGCAGCCTGGACCCGCACTACTCCTCAGGCCCGCTGAACCACTGGTTCTACCTGGCCTCGGAGGGCTCGGGCGCCAAGACCATCAACGGCACGTCGTACAACAGCCCGACCTGCGACGGCTCCACGGTGACCGGGATCGGCCGGGACAAGGCCGCGAAGATCTGGTACCGCACCCTGTCCACCTACCTGACCTCCGGCAGCAACTACGCCGCCGCGCGCAACGGGGCCATCAGGTCGGCCAAGGACCTGTACGGCGCCTCCAGCGCCGAGTGCACGGGAGTGGCCGCTGCGTTCTCGGCGATCGCCGTCCCGGCCGGCTCGGAGACCTGCGGGGGCACCACGACCCCGCCGCCCACCGGGAGCAACCTGCTGGCCAACCCCGGCTTCGAGTCCGGACAGGCCGGCTGGGGTGGCACCTCCGGCCCGATCACCAACAACACCGGGCGCCCGGCGCACACCGGCAGCTACAAGGCGTGGCTGGGCGGCAACGGCACGACGGCGACCGAGACCGTCACCCAGTCGGTGACCATCCCGTCCACCGCGGCCGCCCCGACCCTGTCGTTCTGGCTGCGCACCGACACCGCCGAGAGCGGGTCGACGGCGTACGACACGATGAAGGTGCAGGTGGTCAGCGGCACGACCACCACCACGCTGGCGACGTACTCCAACGTCGGTGCCGACGCGACCTACGCGCAGAAGTCGTTCTCGCTGGCGTCGTACAAGGGAAAGTCGGTCACGGTGAAGTTCCTCATGAACGAGGACTCCTCGCTGCAGACCAGCTTCGTGGTCGACGACACGTCGGTCACCACGGGCTGACCCACAGCCCAGCTGACAGCAGCGCCGGCCCCCTGGGGTCGGCGCTGCTGTCGTGAGCGGGCGGTGCGGCGGGAGTGCTCAGGCCGGTACGCACAGCTCGTGTGCCGGGTTCGCGCCGGAGGAGTCGACGACCAGGTCGCTCAGCTGCTGCTGGAGCCCCCCGAGCAGCGGGTCGTCCAGCCGGGCCGGCGCGCGACGGCCGTCGCTCCTGACCAGCAGGACCATGTCGTCGGGGTGCTGCGGCTTGCTGTCGGCCGGGGTCAGGCGCCCCCACGGGACCCCGCCCACGGCCCGCAGGATGTCCTTGAGCACCTCCGGCTTGAGCCGGCAGCTGCTGGTGTGGCCGCGGCTGTTGACCTCGAGCCGGCCGTCGGCCTGCAGGACCACGGTGTCGTGGAAGCCGGCGATGCCGCCGGTGCGGGTCACCGTGAGGGGAAAGGCGGCGGCGGTGGGCGTCCGGGGCGGCGTGGTGGAGGAGGAGGGCGAGGGGCTGCTGCTCGAGCTTCCGGTCGCTCCGCCGGGGGCGCCCGAGCCCGACCCGCAGGCCGCGAGGGCGAGCACGACGGTGCCCGTCACGAGGATCCGCACTGCCGGTCCGATCGCCCTGGTGTCCACGTCCGCCGCCTCCTGCTCGTCCCGCGCTGCCCACCTGTCCTTCGGTCCGACGCCTGCGCGGGCGCGCCCGTTCCCCCTCCGGTGAGATTGGTCGCACTTGTCCGGGGTCGCCGCACCCGTGTCCGGCGACCCCTCGGGAGCAGGACTAGGCTCCGCTGCGGGATTTCCTTTCCATGACCCTTCGATGACGAGGATGAACTCGTGGACCTTTTCGAGTACCAAGCGCGCGACGTGTTCGAAGCGCACGGGGTGCCGGTGCTGGCCGGCGCCGTCGCCACGACCGTGGACGAGGCCCGTGCGGCGGCGGAGAAGATCGGCGCCACCAGCGGCGGCGTGACCGTCGTCAAGGCCCAGGTCAAGACCGGCGGTCGCGGCAAGGCCGGTGGCGTCAAGGTGGCCAAGACCCTGGACGAGGCGGCCGCGGCCGCCGAGCAGATCCTCGGCATGGACATCAAGGGCCACACGGTCCACCAGGTGATGATCGCCCAGGGCGCGCAGATCGCCGAGGAGTACTACTTCTCCGTGCTGCTGGACCGGGCCAACCGCACCTACCTCGCGATGGCCAGCAAGGAGGGCGGCATGGAGATCGAGGTCCTCGCCGTCGAGCGCCCTGAGGCCCTCGCCCGCGTCGCGGTCGACCCGATCGTCGGGATCGACGCCGCCAAGGCCGAGGAGATCGTCGACGCCGCCGGGTTCGACGACGACGTCAAGGACCAGATCTCCGACGCGATCCAGAAGCTGTGGACCGTCTACCGCGACGAGGACGCGACGCTGGTCGAGGTCAACCCGCTGGTCAAGACCACCGACGGCACGATCGTCGCCCTCGACGGCAAGGTGACCCTGGACGAGAACGCCGGGTTCCGTCACCCCGACCACGAGGCGCTCGAGGACAAGGCCTCGGCCGACCCGCTCGAGGCGGCCGCCAAGGCCAAGAACCTCAACTACGTCAAGCTCGACGGCTCCGTCGGGATCATCGGCAACGGCGCGGGCCTGGTCATGTCGACCCTGGACGTCGTCGCCTACGCCGGCGAGGAGTTCCCCGGCCAGCCGAAGCCGGCCAACTTCCTCGACATCGGCGGCGGCGCCTCGGCCGAGGTCATGGCCAACGGCCTGCACATCATCCTCGGCGACGAGCAGGTGAAGTCGGTGTTCGTCAACGTCTTCGGCGGGATCACGTCCTGCGACGCGGTCGCCAACGGCATCGTCGGCGCGCTCGAGGCGCTGGGGAACGAGGCCACCAAGCCACTCGTCGTCCGGCTGGACGGCAACAACGTCGAGGAGGGCCGGCGCATCCTCGCGGAGGCCAACCACCCGCTCGTGACCATCGAAGCGACCATGGACGGCGCGGCCCGCAAGGCCGCCGAGCTGGCATCCAAGTAAGGGGCAGGACCTCACAATGGCAATTTTCCTCAACGCTGACTCCAAGGTCATCGTCCAGGGCATGACCGGCTCCGAGGGCATGAAGCACACCCAGCGCATGCTCGCCTCGGGCACCACCATCGTCGGTGGCGTCAACCCCCGGAAGGCCGGGCAGACCGTCGAGTTCTCCGGCGGCGTCACGGTGCCCGTGTTCGGGTCCGTCGCCGACGCCATGGCCGAGACCGGCGCGAACGTGTCGGTCATCTTCGTGCCGCCGGCGTTCGCCAAGTCGGCCGTCGTCGAGGCGATCGACGCCGCGATCCCGCTGGCCGTGGTCATCACCGAGGGCATCGCGGTCAAGGACACCGCCGAGTTCTACGCCTACTCGGTGCAGAAGGGCACGACCCGCATCGTCGGCCCGAACTGCCCGGGTCTGATCAGCCCCGGGGCCTCCAACGCCGGCATCATCCCCGCCGACATCTCGGGCCCCGGCCGCATCGGGCTGGTGTCCAAGTCGGGGACGCTGACCTACCAGATGATGTACGAGCTGCGCGAGTTCGGCTTCTCCACGGCCGTCGGCATCGGCGGTGACCCGATCATCGGCACCACCCACATCGACTGCCTCGAGGCCTTCGAGGCCGACCCCGACACCGACGCCATCGTCATGATCGGTGAGATCGGCGGCGACGCCGAGGAGCGGGCCGCGGCGTACATCAAGGAGCACGTGACCAAGCCGGTCGTCGGCTACGTCGCCGGCTTCACCGCCCCGGAGGGCAAGACGATGGGCCACGCCGGCGCCATCGTGTCCGGTTCCTCCGGCACCGCTGCCGCCAAGCAGGAGGCCCTCGAGGCCGCCGGCGTCAAGGTCGGCAAGACGCCGTCCGCGACCGCCGACCTGATGCGCGAGATCATGAAGGACCTCGGCTGACGCTCCACCCCCAGCCGGTACGACGGGCCGGTTCCCTCCCCGGAGGGGACCGGCCCGTCGGCGCCCGCGGATTTCTGCAGCAATCGACCGGTGCCCGGCGTGCCCTCCCTGCGCCGCTGCCCGCACCGGCGACGATGAAGGAACCATGAGTCTGCTCGATCGCGCCCGCCACCTGACCGACCACTCCGACGCCGTGGCCCTGCAGGGGTGGCCGCTGCGCCGCCGGGCGGTCGTCGCCGGCGCGTCCGCGGCGACCCTGTCGCTGCTGGCCATCGCCCTACCGGTGCTGCTGGTCTGGGTCGCGAGCCCGCAGAGCACCGTGGCGTGGACCACCGCGTTCTCCGTCGGCGCCGACGGCTGGCTGCTCGGCCACGGCGTCCACCTCGGCATCGGCAGCGCCACCGTGTCCCTCACCCCGTGGCTGCTGACCGCGGTGCCCCTCGTCTGGGCGTTCCTGGCCGGCAGGCGGGTCCTCGGGCTCCTCGGTGACGACGACGTGCGCCGCCTCGGCGGGTTCGGCGCGCTGCGCGTCGACGTCCTGGACGCCGGCGCCGGGTTCACCGGTTCCTACACGCTGGTCACCCTGGTCGTCGCGCTGCTCAGCCGCGGTGCGCACGTGCAGCCCTCCCTGGTCGGGGCGGTCCTCGGCGGCCTGTTGCTGAGCCTGCTCGCGCTCGTGCTGGCCGTGTGCAGTGAGTTCCGCGGCGACATCGGCACCGTCGCGCCCGACCTGGCGGCCGCCTGGCACGACCTGGTGCCGCGGTTCGTGCGCCGGGCGGTGCGCCCGGCCGTGTGGGGGGTGGTCTGCTCCCTGGCCTGCGGTGTCCTGGTCACGCTGGTCGTCATCGCCCTGCACGCCGGCCGCGTCGGCCGCCTCTACGACGCGTTGGGCGCCGGCGTGGTCGGTGGCACGATCGCGACCCTGGCCCAGCTCGCGCTGCTGCCCAACCTCGGGGTGTGGGCGCTGGCGTGGATGGCCGGCCCCGGCTTCGGCATCGGGGCCGGCTCCTCCATCACCTGGACCAGGTCGGATCCGGGGCTGCTGCCGCTGGTTCCGGTGCTGGGCGCCCTGCCCGACCCCGGGCCGCTGCCGTCCTGGCTGTGGGCTGCCGTCCTCGTGCCGGTGGCCGTCGGCGCGGTCGTCGGGTGGCGTAGCCTGCGCGCCGTGTCGCGCCTGTCCACCTGGCAGATCAAGGCCGAGACCTCGGCCGCGGCGTGCGTGCTGTGCGCGGTCGTGCTGACGCTGGCGGTCGTGGCGGCGGGCGGCGCGGCGGGCGCCGCCCGGCTCGGCAACGTGGGCGCCAACCCCTGGGCGGTCGGGGGCGCCCTGCTCGGCGAGCTGCTGCTGGGCGCCGCCGTGGTCGTCGGCGCGTCGCACCTGCGCGCGCGGCGGGGCTGAGGTCGCCACGCACGGCCACCGCGGCCTCAGCGCCGCAGGTCGAGCCCACCGAGGCGGTCGCCGAAGCTGCCGTCCAGCTGGTCCTGGCACCTCGCCCTCGCCACGGCGGTGTTGGCCCCGGCCAGACAGTCCTGGTAGGTCGTGAACGGCCCGTACATCGCGAGCATCAGCAGGACGCTCCCGGCGAGGTAGGCGATCAGTGCCAGGCCGATCCCGGACCACACCATGGCCCGGCGCGGGGCACCGGCTCGGGCCATCTGCCGCAGCGACCGGACCGTCTCCCGGGCGGCCAACGCCAGAGGCAGGAGGGCCACGGCCTTCCACGGCAGGTCCAGATAGGTCGCGAGCAGCCCGAGCAGCAGCAGCACCGCGGACCGGCGGGCCGCGGCGACGCCGGGGGGTGCGACGGTGCCGCGCGAAGGGGCCGGGGGCATGGGCAGGGCTCCAGTGCTGAGACGGGTGAGGGGCGGCCGGGGCGGCTGGACTATCCTCGCTCACCGTGAGCACTACGCCGGGCAACGGGCCAGATCCGGCTCGGCGCGGCGCCCCACCCGGCGACATCGTCGTCCTGGTCTCCGGTGCCGGCACCAACCTGCAGGCGCTGCTGGACGCCGCGGCCGACCCGGCGTACGGGGTGCGGGTCGCGGCCGTGGGGGCGGACCGCGACGGCGTGGAGGGCCTGGCACGGGCGCGGCGTGCCGGCGTGCCCACGTTCGTCTGTCCCGTTGCGGACTACCCCAGCCGGGCGCAGTGGGACGAGGCGCTGGCCGGGCTCGTGGCGTCGTACGACCCGTGCCTCGTGGTTCTCGCCGGCTTCATGCGGCTGACCGGGGAGGCGTTCCTCGCCCGGTTCGGTGGCCGCACCGTCAACACCCATCCCGCGCTGTCCCCGTCCTTCCCCGGGATGCACGGGCCGCGGGACGCGCTCGCCTACGGCGTCAAGGTCACCGGCGCGACGCTGTTCGTCGTCGACGCCGGGGTGGACACCGGTCCCATCGTCGCCCAGCGCGCGGTGCCGGTGGCCGACGACGACACTGTGGAGAGCCTGCACGAACGCATCAAGACCGCCGAGCGCCAGATGCTCGTCGACTGCGTGGGCCGGATGGTCCGCGACGGCTACACCGTCTCCGAACGAAAGGTCACCATCTCGTGAGCGAGCGCCGCCCGATCAAGCGCGCCCTGGTCTCCGTCTACGACAAGCGGGGGCTGGAGGAGCTGGCCCGCGGCCTGCACGAGGCGGGCGTGGCGCTGGTCTCCACCGGCTCCACGGCGGGGCGGATCGAGGCCGCCGGCGTGCCCGTCACCCGGGTCGAGGAGGTCACCGGCTTCCCCGAGTGCCTCGACGGCCGGGTCAAGACCCTGCACCCGCGGGTCCACGCCGGGATCCTGGCCGATACCCGCAACCCCGAGCACGTGGCCCAGCTGGCCGACCTCGAGGTCGAGCCGTTCGACCTGGTGGTCTGCAACCTCTACCCGTTCACCGACACCGTGCAGTCGGGCGCCTCCCAGGAGGAGTGCGTCGAGCAGATCGACATCGGTGGCCCCTCGATGGTCCGTGCCGCCGCCAAGAACCACGCCAGCGTCGCGGTCGTCACCGACCCGGCGGCCTACGCCTCGGTGCTGCTGCTGGTTCGCGGCGGCGGTTTCACCCTCGAGCAGCGGCGCACCCTGGCCGCCGAGGCGTTCACGCACACCGCGGCGTACGACGTGGCCGTCGCCTCCTGGATGGGCAACGTCCTCACCGACACCTCCGACGGCACCGGCTTCCCGGCGTGGACCGGGGCGACGTGGGACAAGAAGACCGTGCTGCGGTACGGCGAGAACCCGCACCAGCGCGCGGCCCTCTACACGCACTGGCGGGCCGGCCTCGCCAACGCCGAGCAGCTGCACGGCAAGGAGATGTCCTACAACAACTACGTCGACGCCGACGCCGCCCAGCGGGCCGCCTCCGACCACGCCGAGCCGGCGGTGGCGATCATCAAGCACGCCAACCCCTGCGGCATCGCGGTCGGGGCGGACATCGCGCAGGCCCACCGGCGCGCGCACGCCTGCGACCCGGTGTCCGCCTACGGCGGCGTGGTCGCGACCAACCGGCCGGTCACCGCCGAGATGGCCGCGCAGGTGGCCGAGGTCTTCACCGAGGTCGTCGTCGCCCCCGACTTCGAGCCCGAGGCGCTGGAGATCCTCACCCGCAAGAAGAACATCCGGCTGCTGCGGCTGCCGAGCGGCATGGAGCGCACGGCTGACCAGGTCGAGTTCCGGGCGATCAGCGGCGGGGTGCTCATGCAGACCCGCGACAAGATCGACGCCGAGGTCGACGGCGGCGGTGACGACCCGTCACGCTGGAACCTCGTGGCCGGGGACGCAGCGGACGAGGCGACCCTCGCCGACCTCGCCTTCGCCTGGCGGGCGATCCGCGCGGTGAAGTCCAACGCGATCCTGCTGGCCGACGAGGGCGCGAGCGTGGGTGTCGGCATGGGGCAGGTCAACCGGGTCGACTCCTGCCGGCTCGCGGTCTCCCGCGCCGGGGAGGAGCGGGCCCGCGGCGCCGTCGCGGCCTCCGACGCGTTCTTCCCGTTCGCCGACGGCCTGCAGGTGCTGCTGGACGCCGGCGTGCGTGCGGTGGTCGCGCCCGGCGGGTCGGTCCGCGACGCCGAGGTGGTCGAGGCCGCGCACCGTGCCGGTGTGGCCCTGTACTTCACCGGCACCAGGCACTTCGCGCACTGATGCAGGCCGGCACCTCGAGGGCGACCCTCGCCGCAGCGGCCGCGGCGGCGTTCGTCGGCGGCGCCGTCATGTCGCTGCAGTCCCGCTTCAACGGGGAGCTGAGCACCAGCTTCAAGGCCCCGCTGGACGCCGCGATGTGGAGCTTCGGCTCGGGGGCCGTGCTGCTCTCGCTGCTCCTGCTCGTGGCGCCCGGCGTCCGTGCCGCCGTCCGTGACCTGCCGGCCGCGCTGCGGGACGGGCGGCTGAGCTGGTGGCAGTGCCTCGGCGGCCTCGGCGGCGGCGCGTTCGTGGTGGCCCAGACCTACGCCGTGCCGCTGGCCGGCGTGGCCATCTTCACCATCGCGGTCGTCGGCGGGCAGACCGGCAACGCCCTCCTCGTGGACAAGCTCGGGCTGGGCCCGGCCGGCAAGGCGCCGGTGACACCGGCTCGAGCCGCGTCGGCGGCCCTGGCCTTCGTCGGCGTCGTCGTCGCCGTGAGCGCCCGCGGGGGCGGGGGCGGCCAGTCGGTGGTCGTGCCGGCCCTCGTCGCGGCCTTCGTCGGGGCGCTGATGACGGTGCAGCAGGCGACCAACGGCCGGGTCGGCGCCGAGACCGGCAGCGCGATGGCCACCACCTGGCTCAACTTCACCGTGGGCACCTGCTTCCTGGTGCTGGCCGGGCTGCTGCAGGCTGTCACGGGGTCGCTGCGCAGCCCGGCGACCCTGCACGTGCCGTGGTGGGCCTGGCTGGGCGGGATGTGCGGCATCGCCTTCATCTTCATGGCGGCGGTCGTGGTGCGTTACCTGGGCGTGCTGCTGTTCACCCTGGTCATGCTCACCGGGCAGCTCAGTGCAGCGGTCGCGCTGGACCTGCTGACGCCGGCGACGCGCTCGCACATCGGGGTGCAGGTGGTCCTCGGGATCCTCGTGACGCTCGTCGCGGCCGGCGCCGCGGGCGTCACCAGCCGGCGCGCCGCCCAGCGCCCGGAGCCTCAGAGGTCCTTGGCGTAGTACCGGCTGCCCGGCTCGTCGGCGTAGTGCCCGAACCCCTCGGTCGGCCGGTAGCCCTCCCGCTCGTAGAGCGCGATCGCCTCGGGCTGCTCGGTCCCCGTCTCGAGCACCAGCCGCCGGTAGCCCAGCGCCCGCGCCCGGTCCTCCAGCTCGGTGAGGAGCCGGCGGGCGTGGCCACGACGGCGGTGCGCGGCCCGTATGTACATCCGCTTCAGCTCCACCTCGGTCCCGGTGCGGCCCCGCAGCCCCGCGCAGCCGACCGGCTCACCGTCGACCGAGGCGACCACGAACGTGCCGCCGGGGGCCTCGAACTGCTCGGCTGCGACCGGCGTCTCGTCCGGGCCGCCGTACCGGACGGTCATCTCCTGCTGGATCTCCTGGATCAGCGGGGCGGTCAGGTGGTCGCCGTAGCGGGCTTCGCAGAGCTCGATGGTCACCGTGGCAGGATAGGCGCCTGTGACGGCGACTCCTCTGGACGGCAAGGCGACACTCGCGACGATCAAGGGGGAGCTGTCGGTCCGGATCGCCGCGCTGCGCGAGCAGGGGGTCGTCCCGGGGCTGGGCACCGTGCTCGTCGGCGACGACCCGGGCAGCCGCTGGTACGTCGCCGCCAAGCACCGCGACTGCGCCGAGATCGGCCTGGCCAGCATCGCCCGTGAGCTGCCCGCCACGGCCACCCAGGCGGAGGTCGAGGCCGTGGTCGACGAGCTGAACGCCGACCCCGCCTGCACCGCGTTCCTCGTCCAGCAGCCCACGGGGCTCGACGAGTTCGCGATCCTCTCCCGCGTCGACCCGGTCAAGGACGTCGACGGTCTGCACCCCACCAACCTCGGCGCGCTCGTCCTCGGTGAGAAGGCCCCGCTGCCCTGCACGCCGACCGGGATCGTCGAGCTGCTGCGCCGCTACGACGTGCCCCTCGCCGGCGCCGAGGTGACCGTGATCGGCCGCGGCATCACGGTGGGGCGCCCCCTCGGGCTGCTGCTGACCCGGCGCAGCGAGAACGCCACCGTCACGCTCTGCCACACCGGCACCCGGGACCTGGCCGCCCATGTGCGCCGGGCCGACATCGTCGTGGCGGCGGCCGGCGTGCCGGGGATCGTCACGGCCGACATGGTCAAGCCCGGCGCGGCGGTGCTCGACGTCGGCGTCAGCCGGGTGCAGGGCGCCGACGGTCGCACACGGATCGCCGGCGACGTCGCCGCCGACGTGGCCGAGGTGGCCGGCTGGCTCACCCCCAACCCCGGCGGGGTCGGGCCCATGACGCGGGCGATGCTGCTGGTCAACGTGGTCGAGGCGGCCGAGCGCGCGCTCGCCACCCGATGACCTCACCCCGGCTCGGAGTCTGGTGGGTCGTCGCCGTCGGGCTCGGCGTCGGGCTGCTGCTGGTCCTGCTCGGCTCCCTGCGCAGCGGCGGCTACGTCGCGGCCGCCGCCCTGGTCGTCGGCGGCCTCCTGCGGCTGCTCCTGCCGCAGTCCCGCGCCGGCGGCCTGGCCGTACGCCGCCGGCTCACCGACGTCGTCGTCCTCCTCGGCCTCGGCTCGGCGCTGTTCCTCACGGTCCGCCTCGTCGACCTGAGCCCCCGCCACTGACCGGTCCGCGCCCGCCACGCGAACGCCCCGCCGACGTGCAGGGACGTGGGCGGGGCGTTCGCTCCGGTGGAGCAGGCAGGACTCAGATCAGGCCGAGACCCTTGACCGCGTCGCGCTCCTCGGCCAGCTCGGCCGCGCTGGCGTCGATCCGGCCCCGGGAGAAGGCGTCGATCTCCAGACCCTGCACGATCTCCCAGCTGCCCTTGCTCGTGGTGACGGGGAAGGAGGAGATCAGGCCCTCGGGCACGCCGTACGAGCCGTCGGAGCACACCGCCATGGACAGCCAGCTGCCCTCGGGGCTGCCGCGCAGCCAGTCACGCGTGTGGTCGATCGTGGCGGATGCGGCGGACGCCGCGGACGAGGCGCCCCGGGCCTCGATGACGGCCGCCCCGCGCTTCTGCACGGTGGGGATGAAGGTGTTCTCCAGCCAGTCCTGGTCGCCCACGGCCTCGACGGCGTTGCGCCCGGAGACCTCGGCGTGGAAGAGGTCGGGGTACTGCGTGGCGGAGTGGTTGCCCCAGATGGTCATCCGGCGGACCTCGTTGACGCTGACACCGGTCTTGTGCGCCAGCTGCGCGATGGCGCGGTTGTGGTCCAGGCGGGTCAGGGCCGAGAAGCGCTCGCGCGGGATGTCCTGGGCGTTGCTCATCGTGATGAGCGCGTTGGTGTTGGCCGGGTTTCCGGTCACGGTGATCCGGATGTCGTCGGCAGCGTGGTCGTTCAGCGCCTTGCCCTGCGCCGTGAAGATCGCACCGTTGGCCTCGAGCAGGTCACCGCGCTCCATGCCCTTGCTGCGGGGGCGGGCGCCGACCAGCAGCGCCACGTTGGCGCCGTCGAAGATGCGGCCCGCGTCGTCGCCGATCTCGACACCGGCGAGGGTCGGGAACGCGCAGTCGTCCAGCTCCATCACGACACCCTCCAGGGCGCCCAGCGCAGGGGTGATCTCCAGCAGCCGCAGCTCGACCGGGGTGTCGGGGCCCAGCAGCGCGCCGCTCGCGATGCGGAAGAGCAGGCTGTAACCGATCTGACCGGCGGCGCCGGTGACGGCGACCTTGACGGGAGTAGTGCTCACTGGAAGACCCTTCGGGTGAGGTGGAGGACGGGCGCCTGCGACGCTATCAGCGTCGCCGTACCGCGGTCCCGCGGAGGCGGAGGGGGGTCCGCTCAGCCCGGTGGCGGGGGCCGCTCAGCCCGGTGGCCGGGGTGGCCGTCCTGTGGTTGAGTGCAGGGGACCGGGGGCGTCCCGCTGCCGCCCGGCCGGGTGCCGGATGGCCAAGTATCTTGACGTCAAGGTAATCTGTCCCCGATAGATCTACGGTCGAAGCGAGGAGCCCAAGGCATGAGCAAGATCAAGGTGGTCAACCCCGTCGTCGAGCTCGACGGTGACGAGATGACCCGGATCATCTGGCAGTTCATCAAGGACCGGCTGATCCACCCCTACCTGGACATCGACCTCAAGTACTACGACCTGTCGATCCAGAAGCGCGACGAGACCGACGACCAGATCACCGTCGACGCGGCGAACGCGATCAAGCAGTACGGCGTCGGCGTCAAGTGCGCGACGATCACGCCCGACGAGGCCCGCGTCGAGGAGTTCGACCTGAAGAAGATGTGGGTCTCGCCGAACGGCACGATCCGCAACATCCTCGGTGGCGTCGTCTTCCGCGAGCCGATCATCATCAGCAACATCCCGCGCCTGGTGCCGGGCTGGACCAAGCCGATCATCATCGGTCGCCACGCCCACGGCGACCAGTACAAGGCGACCAACTTCAAGGTCCCCGGCGCCGGCAAGGTCACCATCTCCTGGCACCCGACGGACGAGGCCTCCGGCGAGCCGATCGAGCTCGACGTGGTCGACATGCCGGTCGACGGCGGTGTCGTCATGGGCATGTACAACTTCAACAAGTCGATCGAGGACTTCGCCCGCGCGTCGTTCAACTACGGCCTGCAGCGCAAGTACCCGGTCTACCTGTCGACCAAGAACACGATCCTCAAGGCCTACGACGGCGCGTTCAAGGACATCTTCCAGGCCGTCTTCGACACCGAGTTCAAGGACGCCTTCGCGGAGGCCGGCCTGACCTACGAGCACCGCCTGATCGACGACATGGTCGCCGCGGCGATGAAGTGGGAGGGCGGCTACGTCTGGGCCTGCAAGAACTACGACGGTGACGTGCAGTCCGACACGGTGGCCCAGGGCTTCGGCTCGCTCGGGCTGATGACGTCGGTGCTGATGACCCCGGACGGCAAGACGGTCGAGGCCGAGGCGGCTCACGGCACGGTGACGCGCCACTTCCGCCAGCACGAGCAGGGCAAGCCCACGTCCACCAACCCGATCGCCTCGATCTTCGCGTGGACCGGTGGCCTGAAGCACCGCGGCAAGCTCGACGGCACCCCCGAGGTGACGGCCTTCGCCGAGACCCTCGAGCGCGTCTGTGTCGAGACGGTCGAGCAGGGCAAGATGACCAAGGACCTGGCGCTGCTCGTCGGCCCGGACCAGGCGTTCCTCACCACCGAGGAGTTCCTCGCCGCGATCGACGACAACCTCAAGAAGGCCATGGCCTGACCTCTACGGTCGTCCGGAACGGCCCCGCCCCTCACCCGAGGCGCGGGGCCGTTTCCGCGTTCCGCACCTCCCGCCGCTCCCGCACACCTCCCGGGTCGTACGGCGCCGGCGCGCGCCAAGGGTGCGGGGGCACCAAGGGCGCGACCCTGCCGGCGGCCGCAGGTGGGTGTCAGGCCACGACGGGGGTGAGCTTGACCGCGGCGATGACGGGCTCCTCGAGCAGCTCGTCGCGCAGCTCGGCGATGCGGGCGACCACGTCCTCACCCGGCGCGTAGACCAGGTCGGCGGCCAGGAGCAGCTGCTTCGGGCCGATCCAGACGGCCTGCAGCGTGGACACCGCCGCGACCCCGGGCCGTGCGGCCAGGTCCTCGTGCATCCGCTGCACCAGGTCCGGTGGTGCCGAGGAGTCGATGAGCAGCCGGCGGTTGTGCCGGGCCAGCAGGAACGCCACGACGCTGAGCAGCACCCCGATGAGGATGCTGGCGACGGCGTCGTACACGGCAGAGCCGGTCACCTGGTGCAGCACGAGCGCGGTGATCGCGAGGACCAGCCCGATCAGGGCGGCCGTGTCCTCGTAGAACACCGTCTGGGCGGTCGGGTCCGAGGACACCGCGAGGTGGTCCGAGAGCGACCGCTCCGCCCCCTTGGCCTCCTGGCGAACCTCCTTGTAGGCGGTCCGCCAGGAGATGCCCTCGAGCACGAACGAGACCACCAGCACGGCCAGCCCGACGAGGAACGACTCCAGCGGCTCGGGTGTGAGCAGGGACCGCACACCCTCCGCGATCGCCAGCACGCCGCCCACCAGGAAGATCCCGAGCGCCGCCATGAAGGACCAGAACCACCGCTCCTGGCCGTAGCCGAAGGGATGGGAGGGGTCGGGCTCCGGGCTGCTGCGACGGAGCCCGATGTAGAGCAGCACCTCGTTCGCCGTGTCCGCCACCGAGTGCACCGTCTCGGCCAGCATCGCAGCCGAGCCCGTGAGCAGGGCGGCGACGCCCTTGGCGATCGCGACCCCGAGGTTGGCGAGGACCGCGATGACGACCGTCCGCGTGGCGCCCTTCGGTTGGCCCTCCTTGATGACCGTGGTGCGGCCGCCGGCCTCCGCCGCGGAGGCAGCGGCAGCCGGGCTGGAGCGGGGGGCGCCGGTCATGGGGCCGACGATAGACCGGGTGCCGCACCGCCGCCTGTCGACCCGGGACAGGCACCGCCGCCCGTCGACCCGGGCCGCGGCCCGTGCGGTACGACGGGGAGAATGACCGGATGCGCGTCATCTCCGCCAACGTCAACGGAATCCGGGCCGCCGCCCGTCGAGGAGGCCTGTCCTGGCTCATGGACGCGAAGCCGGATGTGATGTGCCTGCAGGAGGTCCGGGCGAGTGACGCCCAGCTGACCCAGGGCCTCGCGGACGCCGGCCTTGCCGGCTGGCACGTCGCCCACGCACCCTGTGGCACCGCGGGGCGTGCCGGCGTCGCGGTGCTGTCCCGCGCCCCGCACCGACGCGTCCGGTGCGAGCTGGAGGAGGAGGCCGACGTCACCGCGGGACGGTGGGTCGAGGCCGAGCTCGACCTGCCGACAGGCCCGGTGACGGTGGTCTCGGTCTACGTCCACACCGGGGAGGCGCAGACCCCGCGGCAGGAGGACAAGTACCGCTTCCTGGACGCGATGACCATGCGGATGAAGGAGCTGGCCGACGGAGGCCGTGCCGTCCTGGTGGCCGGGGACCTGAACATCGCCCACACCCGCGCCGACCTGCGCAACTGGAAGGGCAACCTCGGCAAGGCCGGGTTCCTGCCCGAGGAGCAGGCCTACCTCGACCGCTGGCTCGACGACGAGTGGGTGGACGTCTCCCGCCGGGCTGCCGGCGAGGTGGACGGCCCCTACACGTGGTGGTCCTGGCGCGGCAAGGCCTTCGACAACGACACCGGGTGGCGGATCGACTACCAGCTGGCGTCCGGCGCGCTGGGCCGCCGGCTGTCCGGGACGTGGGTCGGCCGGGCCGCGACGTACGCCGAGCGCTGGAGTGACCACGCGGCGGTCGTCGCCGACTACGACCTGGCCTGACGGCCGGTCGGGCGGCCCCGGCCGGCAGCCGACACACTGGGCCCATGACGGACACCAAGCCGGTCGACTGCTGGCTCACCGACATGGACGGTGTGCTCGTGCACGAGGAGCGCGCCATCCCCGGGGCCAGCGACTTCATCCGCCGCCTGATCGAGACCGAGCGCCGCTTCCTGGTGCTGACCAACAACTCCATCTTCACGCCGAGGGACCTGCGGGCCCGGCTGCTGACCAGCGGCATCGACATCCCCGAGTCCTCGATCTGGACGTCCGCACTGGCCACGGCGCAGTTCCTGGACGGCCAGCGCCAGGGCGGCAGTGCGTACGTGATCGGCGAGGCGGGGCTGACGACGGCGCTGCACGACGTCGGCTACGTGCTGACCGACCGGGCACCGGACTACGTCGTGCTGGGGGAGACGCGCACCTACTCGTTCGAGGGGATCACCCGGGCGATCCGGCTGGTGGGGGACGGCTCGCGGTTCATCGCGACGAAC
Source organism: uncultured Actinomycetota bacterium (assembly GCA_963696105.1). Lineage (GTDB taxonomy): Bacteria > Actinomycetota > Actinomycetes > Actinomycetales > Dermatophilaceae > CAVRTM01. The sequence goes on along the minus strand of CAVOIP010000005.1, from coordinate 511,563 downwards.
CCCGACCCCACCGGGCCGTCCGCCGAGGGCCCGCTCCCCGCGACGGGGTCGGTCGCCGCGCTCATCACCCGCGCCACCGGCGTCGAGCCGTACTTCATCGGCAAGCCCAACCCCCTGATGATGCGCAGCGCGCTCAACCGCATGGACGCCCACTCCGAGAGCACCGTGATGATCGGCGACCGGATGGACACCGACATCATCAGCGGGCTGGAGGCCGGCCTGCGCACGATCCTGGTCCTCACCGGCTCGACACAGGCCGCCCAGGTCGACCGGTTCCCCTTCCGCCCGACCCGGGTCGTGGACTCGGTGGCCGACCTCGTCCCCCTCGTGGACGAGCTCGACCCCGCGCGCTGACCCGCACCGACCGGCTGACACGCGGCCGAACCACGGCGCGCCCGCGGAACCGGGTGGCTCAGGCGTCCCGGCCGGCCGACCCCGAGGCCGTGACCGCGAAGCAGGACGGGCTGGTGTAGCCGTGGTCGGCGAAGGCCTTGGTCACGGCCTCGGTGACGGCCTCGACCGCTGCCGCCGGCACGATCGCGATGGCCGACCCGCCGAACCCGCCGCCGGTCATCCGGGCGCCGAGCGCGCCGTGTGCCACCGCCGTCTCCACCGCGACGTCCAGCTCGGGTGCGGAGATCTCGAAGTCGTCGCGCATCGACCGGTGCGAGGCGTCGAACAGGGCCCCGACCTCCTCGAGCCGGTCCTGGCGCAGCAGGTCGACGGTCTGCCGGACCCGCTCGATCTCGGTGACGATGTGCCTGGCCCGGCGCCGGACCACGGGGTCGGGAAGCCGGCCCAGCGCCTCCTCGAGGGAGTCGAACGGCACCTCGCGCAGGCTCGCGACACCGAGCCCTGCGGCGGCCTGCTCGCAGCTGCGACGCCGCTGTGCGTACTGGCCGTCGACCAGGGCGTGCTCGGCGCGGGTGTCCATGACCAGCAGGGCGAGGTCGTGTGCGGCCAGGTCGAAGGGCACCTGCTCGACCGAGCCGTCACGGCAGTCGAGCAGGATCGCGTGGCCGGCAGTGCAGCGCAGCGACGCCGACTGGTCCATGCCGCCGGTCGGGGCCTGCGCGATGGTGTTCTCGGCGTTCGCGCAGACCCCGGCCAGCCGGGTGCGGGAGGCGTCGTCGTCCCCGAGGCCGAGCCCGCACAGGTCGGACAGCGCCACGGCGACGGCGCACTCGAGCGCGGCCGAGCTCGACAGGCCGGCACCCAGCGGCACGCGGCCGTCGACGACGACGTCGGCGCCGGACACCTGGTGCCCCGCCTGCTCCAGGGCCCAGAAGACGCCGGCGACGTACGACGTCCAGCCCGCGGGGGAGCGGGGCGCGACCTCGTCGAGGGAGAAGGTGACCTGCTCCCCGGCCTGCACGGACCACACGCGCACGGTGCGGTCCTGGCGCAGCCGGACGGCCACGGCGGTGCGCTGCGGCAGCGCGATCGGCAGGCAGAGCCCCTCGTTGTAGTCGGTGTGCTCGCCGATGAGGTTGACCCGCCCGGGAGCCGACCACACCCCGTCCGGGGCGGAGCCGAACCGTTCGGCGAACGTGGCGGTGACCGTCGGGCTGGTCATCGGGTGCCCACCTCCCGCAGCCGCGCGGCCACCCGCTCCGGCGGTACGTCGTTGACCCATCCACCGACGCCGGACTCGGAGCCGGCGAGGTACTTCAGCTTGCCCGGCGCGCGCAGCACCGACATGACCTGCAGGTGCAGCCGTGAGACGTCGCGGCCCTCGCGCACCGGCGCCTGGTGCCAGCCGGCGATGTAGGGCAGCGCGATCGGCGCGCCGGCCGCGTCGACGTAGTAGCGGTCGAGCCGCTGCAGCAGGTCCAGGTAGACCTCGGCCAGCTCGTCGCGCTCGGCGTCCTCGAGGGCGACCAGGTCCGGCACGTCACGGTGCGGCGCGAGGTGGACCTCGACCGGCCAGCGGGCGGCGTACGGGACGTAGGCGGTCCAGTGGCGCCCGGAGAGGACCACCCGCGACCCGTCGCGGCGCTCGGACTCCAGGATGTCGGCGCCGAGCAGCCGGCCGGTGCGCTCGTGGTGGGCCCGCGCCTGCGTCAGCAGCTGGCGGGTGCGCGGCGCGACGTACGGGTAGGCGTAGATCTGCCCGTGCGGGTGGTGCAGGGTCACCCCGATCTCCTGGCCGCGGTTCTCGAAGCAGAAGACCTGCTCCACCTCCTCGACCGCCGACAGCGCGGCGGTGCGGTCCGCCCACGCGTCGATCACGGTGCGTGCCCGGGAGGGGCTCAGCGAGGAGAACGCCGCGCCGTGGTCGCTGGTGAAGCAGACGACCTCGCACCGGCCGTGGGCCGGCCGTTCGATCAGCAGGGGATCGCCGGTCGCGGCCGCGGTCCCGGCCTGGGACGAGAACGACGGAAAGCGGTTCTCGAAGACCACGACGTCGTAGTCGCCCGCCGGGATCTCCGAGGGCACGGTGCCGCGGCCGGTGGGGCACAGCGGGCACTCGTCCGCCGGCGGCAGGAAGGTGCGGTTGAGCCGGTGTCCCGCGATGGCCACCCAGTCGCCGGTCAGCGGGTCCAGCCGCATCGTGCCGGCGGCGGCGCGCTCGCCGAGCGGCCGGTGGTCGACGGCGTCGCGGGTCGCTGCGCCGGACAGCCAGGGCTCGGTGTCGTCGAAGTAGATCAGCTCGCGGCCGTCGGCCAGGGTCGTCGACGTCCGCCGCAGGCGGGCGGTTGGCGTGGTGGTCATGCAGTTCCTCAGGTCCGGGCCGGTGCGGCCGCTGCGGGATGGGCGTGCCGGGTGGGGCCCTGTCGGGAGGCGCCGTGCCCGGAGGGGGTGTCCGCGGCGGAGGTCGGCGGCACGGCCTCGGCCGGTGCCGCCGGGGCGGGCGCGATGACGAGCTGGCCGACCTGCTGGCTGACCGTGTGCCGTGCCGCGGCGTCGAGGTCCGCGTCGGTGACCAGGACGTCCACCTGGTCGAGGGTGGCGATGGTCGAGAGGCCGACGATGCCCCACTTGCTGTGGTCGGCGACCACGAGCACCCGGCGCGCCGCCGCGATCAGCGCCCGGTTGGTCTCGGCCTCGACGAGGTTGGGGGTGGTCAGGCCGGCCCGCTCGTCGATGCCGTGGACGCCGAGGACGAGGGTGTCGACGTGCAGGGTGCGCAGCGCCGCGACCGCGACCGGTCCGGCGAGGGCGTCCGACGGGGTGCGGACCCCGCCGGTGAGGATCACGGTCAGGTCGTCGCGCGAGGGGTCGTGCAGCAGCTCGGCCACGCGCGGGGAGTTGGTGACGACGGTCAGGTCGGCGACGTTGCGCAGCTCGTGGGCCACCGCGTAGGCCGTCGTGCCCGCCGAGATGGCGATCGAGGCGCCGGGGTCGATCATCGCCGCCGCGGTGCGGGCGATCGCCGACTTCTCCACCGGGTTCATCTCGGACTTGACCTGGAAGCCGGGCTCGTCCGCGCTGCGACCCCCGACGGAGGTCGCGCCGCCGTGGACCTTGCGCACCAGCCCCTTCTCGGCGAGCACCTCGATGTCACGGCGTACGGTCATGTCCGAGACGCCGAGGATCTCCACGAGCTCGGACACGCGTGAGCCACCATGGCGGTCGACCTCGTGCAGGATCCGTTCCTGCCGTTGACGTGCGAGCACGGAATCTCCCCTCGATGGGCCGGTGGCAACAGATCGCAGCCCCCGACCGAACATATTCAAACATATTTCATCGGGGCGGGCACGCCGGCACGGGCAGCGGCGGGCCGACGAGCAGAGCGGGCGCCCGGGGCACCAGCCCGGGGGTGACCTGACACAATGGCGCGCATGCCCGCGCATGAAACCTCTCAATCCGCCCGCAAGCCGCGCATCCTCTCGGGCATGCAGCCCACTCACGACTCGCTGCACCTGGGCAACTACCTCGGCGCGCTGGTGAACTGGGTCGGGCTGCAGGAGACGCACGACGCCTTCTACTGCGTCGTCGACCTGCACGCGATCACCGTCGAGGTGGAGCCGGCGCGCCTGCGCGAACGGACCCGGCGGACCGCCGCGCAGTACCTCGCCGGCGGCGTGGACCCCAAGCGGTCCTCGGTCTTCGTGCAGAGTCACGTGGCCGAGCACGCCCAGCTGGCGTGGGTGCTGTCGTGCATCACCGGCTTCGGCGAGGCCGGGCGGATGACGCAGTTCAAGGACAAGTCCGGTCGCCACGGCGCCGAGGGGACCACCGTGGGGCTGTTCACCTACCCGGTCCTCATGGCCGCCGACATCCTGCTGTACGACGCCGACCAGGTGCCGGTGGGGGAGGACCAGCGCCAGCACCTCGAGCTGACCCGCGACCTGGCCCAGCGCTTCAACAGCCGCTACGGCGCGACGTTCGTCGTGCCCGAGCCGCACATCGTCAAGGCGAGCGCGAAGATCCACGACCTGCAGGAACCGACGGCCAAGATGAGCAAGTCCTCGCCCAGCCAGAGCGGGGTGATCGACCTGCTGGAGGACCCCAAGGTCATCGCCAAGCGGATCCGCTCGGCGGTCACCGACACCGGCCGCGAGGTCCGCTTCGACGAGGCCCGGAAGCCCGGCGTCTCCAACCTGCTGCGCATCCACAGCGCGCTCACCGGCCGGTCGGTGGCCGAGCTCGAGAACGACTACGAGGGCCGCGGCTACGGCGACCTGAAGAAGGACGTCGCCGAGGTGGTGGTCGAGACCGCCACGCCGTACCGCGACCGCACCCTCGCGCTGCTGGACGACCCGGCCGAGCTCGACCGGATCCTCGCCGACGGCGCCGAGCGGGCCCGCGACGTGGCCGGTGCGACGCTGGCGCGCGTCTACGACCGCGTCGGTTTCCTGCCCGCGCAGCGCTAGGCTGGTCCGCCGTGCCGATGATCGGTGTCTCGATCGCGATCCCGCCCCCCTACGGCGATGAGCTGCAGCGCTGGCGGGCGTCCTTCGGCGACCCCCTGGCCGACTCGATCCCGACGCACGTCACCCTGCTGCCGCCGACCGAGGTGCCGCTGGAGGACCTCGAGGAGGTCCGGGCCCACCTGGAGGCCGTGGCCAAGGCGGCCACGCCGTTCCGGATGACCCTGCGCGGCACGGGCACCTTCCGGCCGGTCTCGCCGGTGGTCTTCGTCCAGGTGGCGGGCGGCCTCGCCGAGTGCGAGCAGCTCGAGGGGGCCATCCGGGGTGGCCCCCTGCACCGCGACCTGGCCTTCAACTACCACCCGCACGTGACCGTCGCCCACCACGTCGACGAGGCCGCGATGGACCGGGCCTTCGAGAACCTGGCCGGTTACACCTGCACCTTCGAGGTGCGGGAGTTCCACCTCTACGAGCATGGCACGGACCGGGTGTGGCGTGCTGTGCACGCCTTCGCGTTCGAGGCCGGCCCCGAGCCCGAGGACGTCCTGCGCCGATGAGCCTTCTCGACAGCGGCAAGGGCCAGTACGCGCGCCTGCAGCGCACCCGGCCGTGGCGGGCCTGGACGCGCTACGGCGACGTCCGCGGCAACGTCCTCGCGGGGGGCATCAGCTACTTCGCGTTCTTCTCCATCTTCCCGGCCGTCGCGCTGGCCTTCACCGTCTTCGGGTTCGTCCTGCAGAACCGCCCCGACCTGCTCCAGGCGGTCTCGGACAGCCTGCAGCAGTACCTCCCCGGCTTCGTCAAGGACGCGAGCCACCCGAACGGCATCATCCCGGTGGAGGCGCCGGGCACCGGCGCGCTGACCGTCACGGGCCTGGTCGCTCTCGGCGCGCTGGTGCTGGCCGGGCTGGGCTGGATCGGGGCCCTGCGCGACGGCATCCGTGCCGTCTTCGGCGTCGAGGGCGCACCCGGCAACATCATCACCACCAAGCTGCGCGACCTCGGCGTGCTCGTGACCATCGGCCTCGGTGTCGCCGTCTCGGCCATCCTCACCAGCACGATCGGGGGTGCCGCCGGGTGGGTCGCCCGGCACGTGGGGCTCGGCGACAACGGCTGGGTCGTCACGCTGGCCGGGATCCTCGTCGGGGTCGCGGCGGACACCGGCCTGATGATCCTGCTGCTGCGCTTCCTGTCCGGCGTGCCGTTGCCGGCGCGGGACCTGGTGCAGGGGGCGCTGCTCGGCGGCGTGGGCTTCACCGTCCTGAAGCTGCTCGGCGCCCGCCTCGTCAGCGGCACGATGTCCAACCCGCTGTTCGCCTCGATCGCGCTGGTCGTCGGGCTGCTGGTCTGGCTCAACCTCATCGCCCGGCTCACGCTGCTGTCCGCCGCCTGGGCCGCCAACGACGTCGGGTCGGCCCACGAGGCCGCCGGGGTGCCGGTCGGGCCCTCGACGCCACCGATCCCCGTGGCCCGGCCGGACTCGCTCCCGACGTTCGGCGCCCGGGCCGCCGACCGCACCACGCTGGCCGCCGGTGCGGTGCTGGGCGCCACGGGGGCGATGGCGGTCGGCTCGCTGGTGCGTGGCGTGGCAGGGGTGTTCCGGCGCGACCGCTGATCCGGCCCCGGCACGAGGCAGGACGGCGCACCCACCACGTCACAAGGTGACGGCCCGGAGAGCAGGGGGTCTGACCGGGCCGCCACCGTCCGTGGACCCGGATCATCCGGGTGTGCCGTCGACGTGCCCGGGGACCGGGGACCGGTCGGGCGCGTACGTCGGGGCGGGTGTGTCATCCAAGCGGGAAGGGACGCGGTCTCGCGTCGGTGAGTCGCTGCGTACGACGAGTCTGTTGTCTGGGAACAGGGGGCAGATCAAGCAAAAGGATGAGATTTGCGCCGGCGGGTCTGCTGCCGCCGGCGCACGACAGTCCGTCTCCCGGCGAGCAGCAGCCCGAGCAGCGCCGCGGCGCCGATTCCGGCTCCGCTGCGCCAGGGCCGGGGCGCCGGGGACTGCGCCGATGCCGGCAGCGCGACGGCGCGCTGGGCCTCACTCCCAGCGGGGTCGCCGCCGTCGCCGCCCGCGGCGGGGTCGGGGGCCCGCGTCGCCCCCGGGAGGGGGGCCGCGGGGGCCGGCTGGACGAGAGCTGCGCCGCCCGGCGCGGACGGCCGCGCGGTGCTGCCCGGCTGCACGAGCCGGCCCACCGGGGCCAGGCGGGTGCCGTGGGCGAAGGCCCAGTCCAGCAGGGCCGCCGTCGGGCGCCAGCTGCCGTTGGTGCCGGCCATCTCGGTGAACAGGTAGGTGTGGCCCCCGCGGGACGCGGCGCCGATGAAGGTCTGCTTCGCCGCGACGGTGTAGCCGTTCTTGATGCCGATGGTGCCGGGGTAGTTGTAGAGCAGCCGGTTGTGGTTGTTGATGACGAACGCCCGCCGGGCCTTGCCGTCCGAGCCGGTCCCGCCGGGGAACGAGACGTGCTTGGTCGTGACGTAGCGGCGCAGGTCGGGCAGCTGCATCGCCGCCCTGCCGATGAGGGCGAGGTCGTAGGCGCTGCTGCTCTGCCCCGGCCGGTCCAGCCCGGCAGGGTCGCGCGCGACGGTGTCGAAGGCGCCGAGCTGCGCGGCGCGGGCGTTCATCGCGCGCAGCGTCTGCGGGACGCCGCCGGCGCCACCACCGACCCGGGCCAGGGCGTAGGCGGCGTCGTTGCCCGAGGCCATCAGCAGCCCCTGGAACAGCTGCCCTGCGGTGTACGACGAGCCGGCGAGCATCCCCACGCGGGTCCCGTCCGCCCGGACGTCGGCGTCCGTGGCGACGATGCGGCGGTCGGCAGCCACCGTGGGGATGAGCGTGAGCGCGGTGAGCGTCTTCAGCGTGCTCGCCGGCAGGAGCCGCGCGTGCGGGGCGCGGGCCGCCACGATCATGCCGGACGTCATGTCGGCGAGCACCCAGGACCGGGCGGGGACGGCCGGTGGCGGCGGCACCCCGGGTGACAGGTTGACGATGATCCCCTTGCGGGCCAGCTCCACCCCGCCGACCGGCGCCGGCGCGGTCGCGGGAACGGTCGCGGGCGCGGACCCGGCGGACCGGAGGGGGGAGGCCTGCACGGGCGCCCCCGGAACGCCGACCGCGCCCGTCGCGCCGAGCAGGAGGCTCAGCGCGAGGGCGCGGACGGGAGGAAGGGGAAGGGCCATCGAGGCAGACTGTAGCGCTGCGCCGGAACCGGCGGCACCGCTGACACGCGGCCTCAGATGCGGCGGGTGATGATCGCCCGCTTGACCTCCTTGATGGCCTTGGTGATCTCGATGCCGCGAGGGCACGCCTCGGAGCAGTTGAAGATGGTGCGGCAGCGCCACACCCCCTCGCGGTCGTTGAGGATCTCCAGGCGGGTGTCCCCGGCGTCGTCGCGGCTGTCGAAGATGAACCGGTGGGCGTTGACGATGGCCGCGGGCCCGAAGTACTGGCCGTCGCTCCAGAACACCGGGCACGCCGAGGTGCACGCGGCGCACAGGATGCACTTCGTCGTGTCGTCGTACCGGTCCTTGTCGGCCTGGCTCTGCAGCCGCTCCCTGGTCGGCTCCTGGCCCTTGGCCACGAGGAACGGCATGACCTCGCGGTAGGCCTGGAAGAACGGCTCCATGTCGACGATGAGGTCCTTCTCGACAGGAAGGCCCTTGATCGGCTCGACGGTGATCGGCTTGTCGGGGTTGACGTCCTTGATCAGGGTCTTGCAGGCGAGCCGGTTCTTGCCGTTGATCCGCATCGCGTCAGAGCCGCAGACGCCGTGGGCGCAGGAGCGGCGGAACGACAGCGAGCCGTCCTGGTCCCACTTGATCTGGTGCAGGGCGTCGAGCACCCGGTCGGTCGCGAGCGAGGTGACCGTGTAGTCCTCGTAGTGCTGCTCGGCGTCGGTCTCGGGGTTGTAACGGGCGATCCGCAGGGTGACGGTGAAGGTCGGCACGGCGCCGGCCTGGGCCTCGGTCGAGGGGTTCTCGAGCACAGCAGTCATCAGTACTTACGCTCCATCGGCTGGTAACGGGTCACGGTCACCGGCTTGTAGTCCAGGCGGATCTCCGAGGCGAAGATGCTCAGGTCGTCGGCGGCGTCCTCGGACATCGGCGTGCGGTAGGCCATCGTGTGACGCATGAAGTTGACGTCGTCGCGGGACTCGTAGTCCTCACGGAAGTGGCCCCCGCGTGACTCCTTGCGGGCGAGCGCGCCGAGGGTGATGACCTCGGCCAGCTCGATGAGGAAGCCGAGCTCGACCGCCTCGAGCAGGTCGGTGTTGTAGCGCCGGCCCTTGTCCTGCACCACGACGTTGGCGTAGCGCTCCTTGAGCTCCTCGATCGCCCCGAGCGCCTCCTTCATCGAGGCCTCGGTGCGGAACACCTGGACGTTGCGGTCCATGGTCTCCTGCAGCGCCTTGCGCAGGTCCGAGACCCGCTCGCCGGTGCTGCGGTCGCGGATCGCCTCGAGCATCGTCGAGGTGTGGCGCTCGGGCATCTCCGGCAGGTCGACCCAGGGGGCGGTCTGCACGAACTCCGCGGCGGCGATGCCGGCGCGGCGGCCGAAGACGTTGATGTCCAGCAGGCTGTTGGTCCCGAGCCGGTTGGAGCCGTGGACGCTGACGCAGGCGACCTCGCCGGCGGCGTAGAGGCCGGGCACCGAGTCGGTGTTGTTGCGCAGCACCTCGGTCTCGACGTTGGTCGGCACCCCGCCCATGGCGTAGTGCGCCGTCGGGTAGACCGGCACCGGCTCGGTGTAGGGCTCCACACCGAGGTAGGTGCGGGCGAACTCGGTGATGTCCGGCAGCTTGGCGTCGATGTGTGCCGGCTCGAGGTGGGTCAGGTCCAGCAGCACGTAGTCCTTGTTCGGTCCGGCGCCGCGGCCCTCACGCACCTCGTTGGCCATCGAGCGGGCGACGATGTCGCGCGGCGCGAGGTCCTTGATGGTCGGGGCGTAGCGCTCCATGAACCGCTCGCCGTCGGCGTTGCGCAGGATGCCGCCCTCGCCGCGGGCGGCCTCGGACAGCAGGATGCCCAGCCCCGCCAGACCGGTCGGGTGGAACTGGAAGAACTCCATGTCCTCCAGCGGCAGGCCGCGGCGGAAGGCGACGCCCATGCCGTCACCGGTGAGGGTGTGGGCGTTGGAGGTGGTCTTGAAGACCTTGCCGGTGCCACCGGTGGCCAGGATGACGGCCTTGGCGCGGAAGACGTGGATCTCGCCGGTGGCCAGCTCGTAGGCCACGACGCCGGCGGTGCGCTCGTCACCGAGCGGCCCGGGCGCCATCAGCAGGTCCAGGACGTAGAACTCGTTGAAGAACTCCACCCCCTGCTTGACGCAGTTCTGGTAGAGCGTCTGCAGGATCATGTGGCCGGTGCGGTCGGCGGCGTAGCACGAGCGGCGGACCGCGGCCTCACCGTGGTTGCGGGTGTGGCCGCCGAACCGGCGCTGGTCGATCTTGCCCTCGGGCGTGCGGTTGAACGGCAGGCCCATCTTCTCCAGGTCGATGACCGCGTCGATGGCCTCGCGGCACATGATCTCGGCGGCGTCCTGGTCGACGAGGTAGTCGCCGCCCTTGACCGTGTCGAAGGTGTGCCACTCCCAGTTGTCCTCCTCGACGTTGGCGAGGGCGGCGCACATGCCGCCCTGGGCCGCGCCGGTGTGGGACCGGGTGGGGTAGAGCTTGGTGAGGACGGCGGTGCGCACGCGGGTCGAGGACTCGAGCGCGGCACGCATGCCTGCCCCGCCTGCGCCGACGATGACGACGTCGTACTGGTGTGTCTGCATGGTGTTCAGAACCTTTCCGGTGTCACTGCGCCTTGCACTGCGACAGCGTCGAGGCGGGGTCGATGCACGGGTCGAACGTGAAGATGACGAGGGTGCCCAGCACGAGGGTGAGCACGGCGCTGAGCGCCAGCAGCGACTTCAGGACGAGCCGGGTGGAGTCCCGCTCGGTGTAGTCGTTGATGATCGTGCGGACGCCGTTGACGCCGTGGAGCTCGGCGAGCCAGAGCATCACCAGGTCCCAGGTCTGCCAGAACGGGCTGGACCACTTGCCGGCGACGAAGGCGAAGTCGATCGCCTTGATGCCCTGGCCGAGCATGAGGTTGACGAAGAGGTGGCCGAAGACGAGGACGAGCAGCACCACACCGGAGCCGCGCATGAACAGCCACGACCACAGCTCGAAGTTGCCGCGGGCCCTGGTCGAGCGCTGGTACGGCGAGCGCGTCGTCAGCTCGGTGACGGGACGGCCGCGGTCCGTGGACGAGGTCGGTACGGGAGTAGACATCTGCGAGACCCCTCAGGCGAAGACGTTGCTCAGGTGCCGGATGGCAAACGGCACGAACAGGATCACGAACAGGCCGACGACGGCCCACCCCATCTGGCGCTGCAGGCGCGTCCCGCGGGACCAGAAGTCCACGAGGATGACCCGGATGCCGTTCAGGGCGTGGAAGATGACCGCTGCCACCAGTCCGAGCTCGCCGAGACCGACGATCGGGGTCTTGTAGGTGTGCATGATCGAGTTGTAGGCGTCAGGAGAGACGCGGACCAGAGCCGTGTCCAGGACGTGGGCGAAGAGGAAGAGGAAGATCAACACACCGCTGATGCGGTGGGCGACCCACGTCCACATGCCTTCACGGCCGCGGTACAACGTGCCGGAAGCTTGGGGCACTGTGCGTCCCTTTCGTGCGAGACGGGGGACGGCGGCCGGTCGTGTGCCAACACACGGACGGCTCCGTCCGGATCATCCACATCGTAGTGACGCACAGGATCGGCGCACGCCGTGGGTGCGGCGTGTGTGAGCAAGTCCTCACCGCCCGGACCGTACGGCGCTGTCGACGGGGTCCCGGCGCCGGGTCCGTGCGCGCTGCCGGCAATGTCACCGGAGCACAGGAGCGGAGCGCGCGCGTGGTCTACGGTCGGGGCCATGTACGACGCGTCGCCGGCCTCCGTCTCCTCCACCTCCTCCGTCGAGGACTTCTGGGCGGTGATCCCCGCCGGAGGTGCGGGCACCCGGCTCTGGCCGCTGTCCCGGGCGTCGGCGCCCAAGTTCCTGCACGACCTGACGGGGACGGGGCGCTCACTGCTGCAGGCCACCTGGGACCGGCTCGCGCCGCTGTGCGGGGACCGCATCATGGTGGTGACCGGGGTGCTGCACCAGGACGCCGTCCGCACGCAGCTGCCGGACCTCAAGCAGGCCAACCTGCTCGCCGAGCCCTCCCCACGTGACTCCATGGCGGCGATCGGCCTGGCCGCCGCCGTCCTGGAGCGCCGCCATCCCGGGGCGGTCATCGGGTCCTTCGCGGCCGACCACGTCATCGGCAACCCCGCGGCCTTCCGCGGCTGCGTGCGCGAGGCGGTGGCGGTGGCCCGCACCGGCTCGGTCGTCACGATCGGCATCGAGCCCACCCACCCGGCGACCGGGTTCGGCTACATCCACGTCGGCGACCCCCTGCGGGTCGACGGCGCCCCCCACGCCCTCGCGGTCAGGGAGTTCGTCGAGAAGCCGGACGCCGCGACGGCCGGCGCCTGGCTCGCGACAGGGGAGTACCGATGGAACGCGGGGATGTTCGTCGTCCAGGCCTCGGTGCTGCTGGACCTGCTGGCGAGCTACCAGCCGGAGCTGGCCCGTGGCCTCAGGGCGCTGGCGGCGGAGCCCGAGCGGCTGGAGGAGCTGTGGCCGGGGCTGACGAAGATCGCGATCGACCACGCGGTGGCCGAGCCCGCCGCGGCCGACGGACGGGTCGCCGTGGTCCCCGGCACCTTCGACTGGGACGACGTGGGCGACTTCTCCTCCCTCGGCTCCCTGATCGCCGACAGTGACGACCTGCCCGGGCTCAAGGTCCTGGGCTCGCGCGACCACGTCCTCACCCACGAGGCCCACGGGCTGGTCGTCCCCGCGTCGGGCCGCACCGTCGCCGTGCTGGGGCTGGAGGATGTCGTCGTGGTGGACACCCCGGACGCGGTGCTGGTGACCACCCGGGCGCGGGCCCAGGAGGTCAAGGCCCTCGTCGACGAGCTCAAGGGCAGCGGCCGCGCCGGCCTCACCTGAGCCCCGGACGGTGGCGCGTCCGCCCCGCCGGTGGTGTCACCGGTCGATGCGCGGCGCGGCTGGGTAGTCTGCAGGTCTTGTGGACCCCTCCTTGCTCACCGACGCCCTGAGCTCGACCGTGGACGGGCTGGCGCGGGAGCTGCTGGAGGTACGACGCGACCTGCACGCCCACCCCGAGCTCGCCCGCACCGAGACGCGCACGACGACGCTGGTGGCCCGCCACCTCGAGGCCGCCGGGATCCGGGTGCGCCCGCTGCCCGGCACGGGCCTGGTCGCCGACCTCGGGCCCGGGGACGCGGCGTACCGCGTGGCCCTGCGCGCGGACCTCGACGCGCTGCCGGTCCTGGACCGGACGGGTCTGCCCTGGGCCTCGGTCCACGACGGGATCTGCCACGCCTGCGGGCACGACGTCCACACCAGCGCGCTGCTCGGCGCCGGGCTGGCGCTGAGGGCGCACGAGGACGCATGGCGCGACCTCGGGATCGCGGTGCGGCTGATCTTCCAGCCGGCCGAGGAGGTCATCCCCGGTGGCGCGCACGAGGTCGTCGCCCACGGTGGCCTCGACGGCGTCGACCGGATCTTCGGCATCCACTGCGACCCGGCCGTCGACGTGGGGCACGTGGGCCTGGCCGAGGGCCCCATCACCGCCGCCGCCGACTCGGTCACCGTCACCCTCTCCGGGCGGGGTGGCCACACCTCCAGGCCACACCTGACCGAGGACCTCACCTACGCCCTGGCCAAGGTGGTCACCGACGTGCCGGCAGCCCTCTCCCGCCGCCTCGACCCACGCGCCGGAGCCGCGCTGGTGTGGGGCAGCCTGCACGCCGGCGGAGCCCAGAACGTCATCCCGTCGACCGGCACGGTCAGCGGGACGCTGCGGATGCTGGACGCCGACGCCTGGGCCTCGATGGGGCACCTGGTGGAGGACCTGGTCGAGGCCGTCGTCGCGCCGTACGGCGTCTCGGCCAAGGTCGAGCACGTGCGCGGCGTCCCCCCGGTGGTCAACGACCACGTCTCGGTGGAGGTCGCCTCCGGCGCGGCGCGCGCGGTCCTCGGCCCGGACGCCGTCGAGTCCACGCGGCAGTCGCTCGGCGGCGAGGACTTCGCCTGGTACCTCACGACGGTGCCGGGGGCGATGATCCGGCTCGGCACCCGCACCCCGGGGGGCCGCACCTACGACCTGCACCAGGGCGACCTGACCGTGGACGAGAACGCGATCTGCGCCGGCGCCAAGCTCCTCGCCGCCAGCGCCCTGGGGTGCTCGTCCCTGGCCGGTCGCATCGGCGCATAACGGTTGGGTCAACCGCCGCCGCAGGGCGCAGACACCAGCATGTGAGACGGGATACAGTCGCCCGGCGGTCGCGTGGAGCGGCGGACTGCTGCTCGAAGGCGGTGCCGGCCACGTCGGATCTCGCCAACAGACCCCCCAGCACCTGAACAACGATGAAGGAGAACCCCCGTGCGTCCGGTGATGAAGATGGTGGCACTCGCGGCGACGTCCGCGCTGGCGCTGAGCGCCTGCGGCGGCAGCAGCGGCACTTCGCAGTCGGGCGGGACCACCAGCGGGTCCGCGAGCGCGTCGGCCAGCAGCGCCAAGGCGCTCAAGGTCGGCATGGCGTTCGACGTGGGCGGCCGCGGTGACGGCACCTTCAACGACCTGGCGGTCAAGGGCCTGGAGAAGGCCAAGTCCGACATGGGCGCCGACATCAAGGAGCTCAGCCCCAAGGAGGACGGTTCCGACCGCGCCGACCTGCTCCGCCAGCTGGCCGACGACGGCTACAACCCGATCGTCGGCGTCGGCTTCAGCTACGGCCAGCCGATGGACACCGTGGCCAAGGAGTACCCCGACGTCAGCTTCATCCGCATCGACGGCGACCCCTCGACGGTCCCCAACGTCGCGGTGCAGGACTTCGCCGAGCACGAGGGGTCCTTCCTCGTCGGCGCGGCGGCGGCGCTGAAGAGCAAGACGCACCACATCGGCTTCATCGGCGGCAACGAGAGCGCGCTGATCACGAAGTTCTGGGCCGGCTACGAGCAGGGCGCCAAGGCCGTCAACCCCAGCATCACGATCGACGACAAGCGCCTGGCGGCCGGCGACAGCGGCGCGGGCTTCGGCAACATCGACGGCGCCAAGGTCGCCGCGCAGGCGATGTACCAGAACGGCGCGGACGTGGTCTACACCGCGGCCGGTGGCTCGTTCAACGGCAGCTTCCCT
Source organism: uncultured Actinomycetota bacterium (assembly GCA_963696105.1). Lineage (GTDB taxonomy): Bacteria > Actinomycetota > Actinomycetes > Actinomycetales > Dermatophilaceae > CAVRTM01. The sequence continues at coordinate 496,486 of CAVOIP010000005.1, read as the reverse complement.
GCCGCCGTGGACGCCAAGAAGTGGGCCATCGGCGTGGACTCCGACCAGTACAACACCGTCGGCAACCCGGCCTTCAAGCCGCACATCCTGACCTCGATGGTCAAGCAGGTCGACGCGGCCGTCTACGGCGCCATCAAGGAGTTCAAGGACACCGGCAAGGTCCAGAAGAAGTCCTACGCCCTCAAGGACGGCGGTGTCGGCTACTCCACCAGCGGTGGGTTCGTGAACGACATCAAGCCCAAGCTCGAGGAGTTCAAGAAGAAGATCGAGGACGGCAGCCTGAAGGTCTCGCCGACCCCCTGATCGACTGCTCGACCTGAGCAGGAGCCATGGTGCAGGGCCCGGGGCGCCGTCCCTCGGGCCCTGCACCCTTTGTGTGAGGATGCGCACCATGAGCACCGTCTCGACCGAACGTCCGGACGACGCCGACGCCCCCGCGGGCGCACCGGTGATCGAGCTGAGAGGGATCACCAAGCGGTTCCCCGGCGTCGTGGCCAACTCCGACGTCAACCTCACCGTCGGTCGGGGCGAGGTGCACGCCGTCGTGGGGGAGAACGGCGCCGGCAAGTCCACCCTGATGAAGACGCTGTACGGCATGCACCAGCCGGACGAGGGAACGATCCTGCTCGAGGGGCGTCCGGTGGTGTTCAAGACCCCGACCGCGGCGATCGCCGCCGGCATCGGCATGGTCCACCAGCACTTCATGCTGGCCGACAACTTCACCGTCCTGGAGAACATCATCCTGGGCAGCGAGCCCGAGCGCGGCGGCCGCATCGACTTCGAGGCCGCCCGGGCCAAGGTGCTGCAGATCTCCGACAGCTACGGCCTCGGGCTGCGTCCCGACCGGCTCGTCGAGGACCTCTCGGTCGCCGACCAGCAGCGGGTGGAGATCGCCAAGGTGCTCTACCGGGGCGCCCGCGTCCTGATCCTGGACGAGCCCACCGCCGTCCTCGTGCCGCAGGAGGTCGACGAGCTGTTCGCCAACCTCGCCGGCCTGCGGGCCGAGGGGCTGTCGGTCATCTTCATCTCGCACAAGCTCGACGAGGTCCTGAAGGTCGCCGACCGCATCACCGTGATCCGGCGCGGCACGACGGTCGGCACGGCGGACCCCAGGTCGGTGACGGCCCGGCAGCTCGCCGAGATGATGGTCGGCAGCGAGCTGCCCGTGCCCGAGACCCGGGAGTCCACCGTCACCGACCACGTCCAGCTCGGCGTCCGCGGGGTCTCCGCGGTCGGGTCCGAGGGCACCACGGTGCTCGACGACATCAGCTTCGAGCTGCACCGGGGCGAGGTGGTCGGCTTCGCCGGGGTCGAGGGCAACGGCCAGAGCGAGCTGGTCGAGATGCTGCTCGGCCTGGTCCACCCCACCGCCGGCTCGGTGACCCTGGACGGCGAGGACATCACCGCCTGGTCCACCGAGCGTCGCCGTGAGCGCGGGATCGCGTTCGTCCCCGAGGACCGGCACCGCCAGGCGCTGCTGCTGAGTGCACCCCTCTGGGAGAACCGCGTCCTGGGGCACCAGTGGTCTCCCGCCCTGTTCCGCCGCGGCTTCCTGCGCCGCCGGTCCGCGCGGGAGGACACGGCGCGCATCATGCGCGACTACGACGTCCGCGCCCCCGGGCCGGACACCCTGGCCGTCGCCCTGTCGGGCGGCAACCAGCAGAAGCTCATCATCGGCCGCGAGCTGGAGGCTTCCCCGAGCGTGCTGGTCGCCGCCCACCCCACCCGGGGCGTGGACGTCGGGGCGCAGGCCGCCATCTGGGACCGGATCCGTGACGCCCGTTCGGACGGCCTGGCCACCCTGCTCGATCTCGGCCGACCTCGAGGAGCTGATCGGGCTCTCCGACACCCTCTACGTCATCCTGCGCGGCCGTCTGGTCGCGCGGCTGGACCCGGCCACCGTCACCCCGGAGGAGCTGGGGTCCTACATGACCGGCGCAGCCGGGCACGACGGCGGCGTACGGCCGGAGGAGCCGCAGCCAGGACCTCGCACCCACCCGAAGGGAAGCCCGGCATGAACCGCCTGCGTCGAGGAGTGGTCACCGGGCTCGTGCCGGCCGTGGTCGCCCTCCTGGTCTCCCTCGTGGTCCTCGCCATCGTGCTCGCCATCCTCGGCGTCGACCCGGTGAAGTCCCTCAAGGCGCTGTTCGACTTCGGCCCCACCCCGCGGGCCGAGGCCAACCAGATCCGCACCTGGATCAACCGGTCCGTGCCGCTGTTCCTCTCCGGCCTGGCTGTCAGCGTCGGCTTCCGGATGAACCTGTTCAACATCGGCGTGGAGGGCCAGTACAGCGTCGCCGCCGTCGTGGCGGCCGCCGCGGGGGCCATGGTCCACCTGCCCCGGCCGTTGCACATCGCCTTCATCCTGCTGGTCGCCATGGCGGCGGGCGCCGCCTACGCGTCGGTCCCGGCCGTCCTGAAGGTGAAGCGGGGGGTCAACGAGGTCATCACCACGATCATGCTCAACAGCATCGCCGTGGGGTTGATCGCCTACCTGCTGCGCGGACCGCTGCACGACCCGGCGCTGCCCAAGAACGCCAGTCCCTCCACCCGACCCCTGCCGGAGTCCGCGTGGTTCCCCGGGTTCAGGTCCGTCTTCGAGACCTTCGGCCTCCAGCCGCCCAGCCGTGAGGTCGGGGGCTTCATCTTCGTGGCCATCGTCGTCGGCGTCATCGTGTCGGTCCTGATGAACCGGACCCGCTTCGGGTTCGCGCTGCGCGCGTCGGGCCGCAACGCCACCGCCGCGGCCGCGAGCGGCATACCGGCCGGCCGGATGACGATGCAGGCGATGCTCCTGTCCGGTGCGTTGGCCGGGCTCGTCGGGATGCCGCAGGTGCTGGGGGAGGACCACGCCTACGGCATCAACTTCGTGGCCGGACTCGGCTTCTCCGGCATCGCGGTCGCCCTGCTCGGACGCAACTCGCCCGGCGGGATCGCCGTGGCGGCGCTGCTGTTCGCCTTCCTCGACCGGGCGGGGCCCTCGCTGCAGCGGGTCGACATCCCCCCGTCGGTCGTCGTCATCACCCAGGGAGTGATCGTCCTGTCGGTCGTCATCGTCAACGAGGTCGCCCGGCGCATGCTGGAGCGGGCCGAGGAGCGCAAGGTCGGTGGTGCTGCCCGGTCGGCCACGCCGCCGCCGGCGGCCCAGACGGCGGAGGTGTCGGCGTGAGCACCGACGTCGCCACCCCCACCCGGCCGGCGAAGGACGCGCGCCCGACACGTGCGCTCTGGCGCCGGATCGGCTTCATCGCCACCTTCAGCCTGGTCGCGCTGTCCGTCACCCGGCTCGTCTCCGGCCAGGACGTCCTGACCGACACCGGCACCGCGCAGGCCGTGCTGGCGCTCACCCTCCCGATCGCGCTGGCGGGGCTGGGCGGCCTGGTCTGCGAGCGGGCAGGCGTGGTCAACATCGGCCTCGAGGGCATGATGATCCTGGGCACCTGGGGAGCCGGTTACGCCGGGTACCAGTGGGGTCCGTGGGCAGCCCTCGCCGGGGCCCTCATCGGTGGCCTCCTGGGCGGCCTCCTGCACGCCGTCGCGACGGTGACCTTCGGCGTGGACCACATCGTCAGCGGCGTGGCGATCAACCTGCTCGCGGCGGGCGCCGTCCGTTTCCTGTCCGAGCTGCTCTACGCGAACGTCCCCGGGGGCGGCCCGACCCAGTCGCCGGCGATCAAGGGCGGCACGCCCACGTTCGACGTGCCCGTCCTCGCCAGCGGTCCGGACCTGCTCGGCAAGCTGGAGCAGACCCACCTGCTCGTGCTGAGCGACGCGGCGGGGCTGCTGCGCGGCCTGCTGCTCGGCGTCAACGTCTTCCAGGTGATCGGCGTCCTGATGTTCCCGCTCGTCGGGTTCGTGCTGTGGCGCACCGCCTTCGGCCTGCGGCTGCGCTCTGCGGGCGAGAACCCCTGGGCGGCGGAGTCCCTCGGGGTCAACGTCCTGCGGGCCAAGTACGTCGCCGTCCTCGCCAGCGGCGCACTGGCCGGGCTCGGCGGCCTGTTCCTCGTCCTGTTCTCCGGCCTCTACAAGGAGGGCCAGACCGGCGGTCGCGGCTACATCGGTCTCGCCGCGATGATCTTCGGCAACTGGCGACCGGGCGGACTGGCCTCCGGCGCCCTGCTCTTCGGCTACACCGACGCGGTCCGGCTGCGTTCCACCGACTCCACCGCGGTGCTCGCGCTCTTCCTCTTCGCCGCGATCGCCGTGGGCGCGCTCGGCATCTGGTGGCTGCGCCAGGGCCGGCGGATGGCCGGGGCGGCGTTCATCGGCCTCGGCGTCGCGTTCCTGCTGGGCTACCTCGGCCTGGACTCGCTGCCCAACGAGGTCACCACCGTGACGCCGTACATCGTGACCCTGGTCGTCCTGGCCGTCTCGTCGCAGAGCCTGCGACCACCGAAGGCCGACGGCATCCCCTATCGACGCGGCGAGGAGCGGTGAGGTCCATGGAGCGACCTGCAGCGGCTGTGGACTGGGACCTGCTGCGGCGCAAGGCCATCGAAGCGATGGCGTGCGCCTACGCGCCGTACTCGGAGTTCCCCGTCGGGGTCGCCGGCCTGGTCGACGACGGTCGTGTCGTCACCGGCTGCAACGTGGAGAACGCCGCCTACGGGGTGGCCCTGTGCGCCGAGTGCGGCATGGTCTCCCAGCTGCACCTCACCGGGGGCGGTCGACTCGTCGCGGTCTCCTGCGTCAACGCCGACGGTGACGCGCTGATGGCGTGCGGCCGCTGCCGTCAGCTGCTGTGGGAGAACGGCGGGCCCGACTGCCAGGTGATGACGCCGCTCGGGGTGCGTCCGATGAGCGAGATCCTGCCTCAGGCCTTCGGCGCGGACGACCTGGACAACGTCATCTGACCGTGGGCGGGGGCTGGCAGCGGCGCCGGTCGCCGGGTGGCGCGCCCGCGCCGCAGCGGACTGGTGTGGCGCGGCGTACCGGGTGCGGCATGATCTGCGTGTGACCGAGCACTTCGACGCCGTAGACGTGATCCGCACCAAGCGTGACGGAGGCCGGCTCGACCCCGGCCAGATCCGCTGGGTGATCGACGCCTACACCCGGGGCGCGGTCGCCGACGAGCAGATGGCAGCGCTGGCGATGGCCATCCTGCTCAACGGCATGGACCGCGAGGAGATCTCGGGCTGGACGGCGGCCATGATCGCCTCGGGCGAGCGGATGAGCTTCTCCACGCTGTCCCGGCCGACGTCCGACAAGCACTCCACCGGTGGGGTCGGCGACAAGATCACGCTGCCGCTCGCGCCGCTGGTCGCCGCGTGCGGCGTTGCGGTGCCTCAGCTCTCGGGCCGCGGGCTGGGTCACACGGGCGGCACCCTGGACAAGCTCGAGTCCATCCCGGGATGGCGCGCGACGCTGTCCAACGCGGAGATGATGCGCCAGCTCGAGGACGTCGGTGCCGTCATCTGCGCCGCCGGTGACGGGCTCGCGCCGGCCGACAAGAAGCTCTACGCGCTGCGCGACGTCACGGGCACGGTGGAGGCGATCCCGCTGATCGCCAGCTCGATCATGAGCAAGAAGATCGCCGAAGGCACCGGCGCGCTCGTCCTGGACGTCAAGGTCGGCTCAGGGGCGTTCATGAAGGACGTCGACCAGGCGCGGGAGCTGGCCCGCACCATGGTCGACCTGGGCACGGACGCCGGGGTGAACACGGTGGCGCTGCTGACCAACATGCAGACCCCGCTCGGCCTGACCGCCGGCAACGCGCTCGAGGTCCGCGAGTCCGTCGAGGTCCTGGCCGGCGGTGGCCCTGCCGACGTCGTCGACCTGACCGTCGTGCTGGCCCGCGAGATGCTCGCGGCCGCCGGGCGCACCGACGTCGACCCCGCCGACGCGCTGCGCGACGGGCGGGCGATGGACGTATGGCGCCGCATGGTCGCCGCCCAGGGCGGCGACCCCGACGCGCCCCTGCCGGTGGCGCGGGAGACCCAGCAGGTGCTGGCACCGGGGTCCGGTGTGCTGACCTCGCTGGATGCGCTCAAGGTCGGGGTGGCCGCCTGGCGGCTCGGTGCCGGGCGCGCCCGCAAGGAGGACCGGGTGCAGGCCGGCGCCGGGGTGGAGATGCACGCCAAGCCGGGCGCCGAGGTCCGCGCCGGTGAGCCGCTGCTCACGCTGCACACCGACACCCCGGAGCGGTTCGAGCGGGCCCTCGAGGCGCTGGACGGTGCGTTCCTCATCGCCCCCGAGGGGTCCCGGCCCGACCTGCTGCCGCTCGTGGTGGACCGGGTCGGCTGAGGGCCGGGGCGGTTGCCGAGCGTCGGTCCCTCGACCGTCGCTACTGTGGCCCGATGCCACGACTCATCAGCGAACCCACCCGCATCCCCGTGCCCGGCGGCAAGGTCATCCAGGAGCACGTCGGACGCGTCAACACCGGCCACGAGTCGGTGTCCGTCGCGCACATGACCGCCCCCGCGGGATGGGACGAGCCGTTCCAGACACCGCAGTTCGACGAGATCACCGTCGTGCTCGCCGGGGAGGTCGTCGTCGACCACGAGGGCGGTCCCACCCACGTGCGCGCCGGCCAGTCCATCCTCACCGAGGCGGGCGAGCGGATCCGCTACTCGTGCGGACCCGAGGGCGCCGACTACATCGCGATCTGCCTGCCGGCGTTCGGCCCTGACCTCGTCGGACGCGAGGGCTGACGTGCTCTCCGACGACACGATCAGGTCCCTGCCCAAGGCCGTCCTGCACGACCACCTCGACGGCGGCCTGCGCCCACAGACCATCCTCGAGCTCGCCGACACCGTGGGCTACCAAGGCCTTCCGGCGACGGACGCAGCGTCCCTCGGGACGTGGTTCCGCGACAGCGCCGACTCCGGCTCGTTGGAGCGCTACCTGGAGACGTTCGACCAGACCCTGGCGGTGATGCAGACCGAGGCAGGGCTGCACCGGGTGGCCAGCGAGTGCGTGCAGGACCTGGCCGCCGACGGGGTGGTCTACGCCGAGATCCGTTACGCCCCCGAGCAGCACCTGGCGGAGGGTCTGTCCCTCGAGCAGGTCGTCGAGACGGTCAACGCCGGCTTCCGGCACGGCGAGCGGGTCGCGGCGGAGGGCGGTCACCGGATCCGGGTCACCGCACTGCTCACCGCGATGCGCCACGCGGCCAAGAGCACCGAGATCGCCCGGCTGGTCGTGCACTACCGCGACGAGGGCGTGTCCGGCTTCGACATCGCCGGCGCCGAGGCCGGCTTCCCGCCCACCCGTCACCTCGACGCGTTCGAGTACCTCCGGCGCGAGAACGCCCACTTCACCATCCACGCCGGCGAGGCGTTCGGCCTGCCGAGCATCTGGGAGGCGATCCAGTGGTGTGGCGCCGACCGGCTCGGCCACGGCGTGCGGATCGTCGACGACATCCGGGTCGGCGGTGCGCCGTACGCGCACGACGTCGCGACGGCCGCCGGTGCGGACCCTGCCGACGTGGAGCTCGGTCTCCTCGCGGCGTACGTGCGGGACCGTCGCATCCCGCTGGAGATGTGTCCCACCAGCAACGTCCAGACCGGGGCCGCGGAGTCCGTGGCGCTGCACCCCATCTCGCTGCTGAAGCGGCTGAGGTTCCGGGTGACGGTCAACACCGACAACCGGCTGATGAGCGGCACCTCGATGTCCCGCGAGATGGCCCTGCTGGTGAGCGAGGCGGGCTGGTCGCCGCAGGACCTCAGATGGGCCACCATCAACGCGATGAAGTCCTCGTTCCTGCCCTTCGACCAGCGGCTCGCGATCATCGACGAGGTGGTCAAGCCCGGGTACGACGCCCTGCTGGCGGAGGCCGTGGGCCGTTAGGGCGCTGCCGGCCCGGGGCCGGCGCCGGGCGGCCCCATGGGCAGGAGGGGGTCCACCGGCATCAGCCGGGCCCGGAGGGCGGCATCGCGCTGCAGCCGCTCGCTGTCGCGGCGGCGCCGGTCGGCGACCACCGCCGCCAGCACCATCTCGGGGTGGCTGCCGGCCGGCGGCGGCGGTGCGACGTGGCGCAGCACCTCCGCCTGCAGGTCGGCGCCGACCGCGGCGCGGGAGGCGGGGCTGAGGCCCGGAGCCCGGCCGAGGAACTGCCGCACGGCCATCGCCAGGCCGTCGGGCAGCCGGGCGATGTCGGCGCTCACCGCCCACCCGGCCAGCGCCGGGGGCATGGTCGGCGGCGGCGGGATCGTCATCGACACGCGCTCCCGCACGACGTAGGTGCCTGCCGCGAAGTCGCCGAGGCGCTTGCCCCGCGGGCTCACCAGCGCGCAGACGAGCGCGGGGATCGCGAAGAGGAGCCAGATCTCCACCACGCCCACGAGCGCGCGGGTGAGGGCCTGCCGGAAGCCGATCGGACCCGCGTCGTCGCGCACCGTGCGCAGGCCCAGCGCGAGCTTGCCCAGAGACCGGCCCCGCGTCAGCGTCTCCAGGGTCGTGGGCAGCACCACCAGGGCGAGCACGGTGGCCAGCAGCATGGCCGTCGACAGCAGCGCGTCGTCGGAGTCGGCGGTCGCGAGGACGGCGACGATGTTGGCCGCCCACAGCAGCACGAGCGTCGCGAGCACGTCGACGGCCCCGGACACGGCACGCACGGGGACGCCCGCGGCCGGCAGCTCCAGCGCCACCGCCTCGCCCGTGACCAGGTCGTCGGCGCCGACGCCGACCGTGCTGCTGCTCATGGCTCGCGAGCCTACCGGCGGCGGCGCTCGAGCACCGGGCCTCCGGCGTCCACGCGGGGCCACTCTGTGCGCGTGAGTCGGCAAGGTCGGGGCTCATACAGGCCGAGACGCCGACCCCGCGGCACGAAGTCGCGGTGGCTTCCACGGACCGCGGTCGGCCCGCTCTCGCGCGGCTCCCGGTGACGACCGGCGCACTAGGGTGAGGTCCGTGGATCTGGACGCGTACGTGGCCGCGCACCGGGGGGAGTGGCAGCGGCTGGACGAGCTCGTCCGCCGGCGCCGGCTCGACGGCGCCGAGGCCGATGAGATCCTCGACCGCTACCAGCGGGTGGCCACGCACCTGTCAGTGGTGCGTTCCGCGGCGCCCGACCCCACCCTGGTCACCTACCTGTCCTCCCTGCTGGCCCGGGCGCGCACGCGTTCCGCCGGCTCCCGGACGACCTCGTGGTCCGATGCGCGGCGGTTCTTCGTCGAGACCTTCCCGGCCGCGTTGTACCGCACCCGCCGGTGGTGGCTGGCAACCCTGCTGGCCAACGTGGTCGTCGGCTTCGCCCTGGGGTGGTGGTTCGTCGCCCATCCGCAGGTGGAGTCCGGGTTGCTGTCACGCGCCGAGGTCGAGCGGCTCGTCAACGCCGACTTCCAGGGCTACTACAGCGAGTTCGCCGCCTCCCACTTCGCCGCGAGGGTGTGGACCAACAACGCCTGGGTCGCGGCGCTCTGCATCGCGTTCGGGGTGCTGGGGCTGCCGGTGGTCTACGTGCTGTTCCAGAACCTCCTCAACGTCTCCCTCACGGGCGCGATCATGGTGGGCCACGGTCGCGGCGCGCTCTTCTTCGGCCTGATCCTCCCGCACGGGCTCCTCGAGCTGACAGCCGTGTTCGTCGCCGCCGGGGCCGGGCTGCGCCTGTTCTGGGCGTGGGTCGAGCCCGGGCCGCGGACGCGGGCGCAGGCCCTCGCGCGCGAGGGCCGCTCCGCCGTCGCCATCGCCCTCGGGCTGGTGGTCGTGCTGCTCGTGTCGGGGGTGATCGAGGCCTTCGTGACGCCGTCCTCGCTGCCCACGTGGGCCAGGCTGGCGATCGGCGTCACGGCCGAGGCCGGATTCCTGGCCTACGTGTTCACCGCCGGGCGCTGGGCTGTCCGACGTGGGGCGACCGGTGACGTCGACGCCGCCGACGCCGGCGACACCGCACCGGTCTCCGGCTGACCCCGGTCAGAGCAGGCCGCGGCTCTTCAGCAGCAGGTAGTGGTCGGTGAGCGCGACGGGCAGGTCCTCCGGCTCGGCGTCGATCACGTGCACGCCCAGGCGCTGCAGCACGTGCGCGGTGCGCTCGCGCAGCGCCACGGTGCGCTCGGCCGCCGCGGCGTCGTACACCAGACGCGCGGAGCTCACGTCGGCGGTCATCGCCGACAGCGCCGGGTCCGCCACGGACGCCAGCACCACCCGGTGGCGACGGGTCAGCGCGGCGAGCGTCGGCAGCAGGCTCTCCTCGACCGCCGCCGGCTCGAGCGGGGTGAACAGGACGACGAGAGAGCGCTGCCGGCTCATGGTGCCCACCTCACCCGCCAGCATCGACCAGTCCGCCTCCACCAGCGCGGGCTCCAGCGGGGCCATGGCACCGACCAGGTCGCCGAGCAGGGTGGTCCGGCCCGCGCCGACGACCCGGGCGCGCATGCGGCGGTCACCGGCCAGCAGGTCCACCCGGTCGCCGGCGCGTGCCGCCAGCGCGGCCAGCAGCAGCGCTGCGTCCATGGCCGCGTCCAGGCGGGGAGCGTCCCCCACCCGCCCGGCGGAGGTGCGGGAGGTGTCGAGGACGAGGACCAGGCGGCGGTCGCGCTCGGGCTGCCAGGTGCGCACCACCACGGCGTCGCGCCGCGCGGTGGCACGCCAGTCGATGCTGCGGACGTCGTCGCCGACGACGTACTCGCGCAGCGAGTCGAACTCGGTGCCCTGCCCGCGCACCCGCACCGCCGAGCGCCCGTCCAGCTGCCGCAGCAGGGCGAGCCGGCTGGGCAGGTGCTTGCGTGAGGTGAACGGCGGCAACGCGCGGATGGCGCCGGCGACCTCCACCGAGCGCTGCCGACCGGCGAGGCCCAGGGGGCCCAGGCTGCGGATGGTGACCCGGTCGGCCCGCCGGTCGCCGCGCCGGGTCGGCTGCAGCACGGTGGTGACCCGGGTCCGTTCCCCGCCGCGGAGCACGACCGTGTGGCGCCCGCCGCGGGCGCCGGCCGAGGGCTGCCAGGCGTCGCGGACCACGGCGCGCAGCCGGCGTGACGCGGGGTTGGTCAGCAGCAGCGTGCTCGCCCCGGCCACGCCGAGCCGCACGGGCGGCACCGGCTCGCGGGTGACGGTCAGCCTGCGGGGGCTCAGGGCCAGCAGCGCGTCGGCGCCGACGAGGACCACCGTGGCCACCCACCACAGCCGCACGGTGAGCAGTCCGGGGGCGAGGACCACCGGCACGAGCCCCAGCAGGAGCAGCAGCGGCACGCGCCCGGTCAGCGCCATCGGGCGCGCCCCGGAGCCGGACGGCGTGAGCGGGCCGTGGTCATCGCGGAACGGGCACGGCGGAGAGGGCGCTGGCCAGGACGGAGCCCACGTCGACTCCCTCCAGCTCGGCCTCGGGACGGAGCGAGAGCCGGTGCGCGAGCGTCGAGTGTGCGAGTGCCTTCACGTCATCGGGGGTGACGAAGGTGCGGCCGTTGAGCCACGCCCACGCGCGGCTGGTCGCCATCAGGGCGGTCGCGCCCCGTGGGCTCACGCCCAGCGACAGGGACGGCGACTGCCGGGTGGCCCGGGCGATGTCGACGATGTAGCCGGAGATCTCGGGGGCGACGGTCACGGCGCGCACCGCCTGCGCCCCCGCGTCGAGGTCGGCCGGGCCGGCCACCGGCCGCAGACCCGCCGCGTAGAGGTCCCGCGGGTCGAAGCCGGAGGCGTGCCGCTGCAGCACGAGCACCTCGTCCTCGCGCGGCGGCAGGGGCAGCTCGACCTTGAGCAGGAACCGGTCGAGCTGGGCCTCCGGCAGGGGATAGGTCCCCTCGTACTCGACGGGGTTCTGGGTCGCGGCGACCATGAAGGGACCCGGCAGCGGGCGCGGTGCCCCGTCGACCGAGACCTGCCGCTCCTCCATGGCCTCCAGCAGCGAGGCCTGCGTCTTGGGCGGGGTGCGGTTGATCTCGTCGGCGAGGAGCAGGTTGGTGAAGACCGGTCCCTCGCGGAAGGAGAACTCGGCGGTGTGGGGGTCGTAGACCAGTGAGCCGGTGATGTCGCCGGGCATCAGGTCGGGGGTGAACTGCACCCGCTTGGTCTGGATGTCCAGCGCCGCCGCCAGCGAGCGGACCAGCAGCGTCTTGGCCACACCGGGCACCCCCTCGAGCAGGATGTGTCCCCGGCTGAGCAGCGCGATGAGGATGCCGGACACGGCGGCGTCCTGGCCCACGACGGCCTTGGCCACCTCGCGCCTGACCTGCAGCAGGGCCTCCCGGGCGGAGTCGGCGGACCCGGTGGTCCCGGTGGGGACTGCGACGTCGGTCATCTGCGGCGTACCTCTTTCTCCAGTGCGGCAAGTGCAGTGGCCAGCTCCAGCATGCTGGCGTCATCGGGGACGGTGGCGGGTCCGAGCAGGCGCAGCACGTCGTCGTACCGGCGCCCGCTCACCGACGCGGCGGCCGCGGCCACGGCGCTCGTGCCGGTGCCCGTGGCCAGTCCGAGGTACGACGTGAGCCGCCGCGTGGTGGCCGCCTGCAACACCGCGACGGCGCGGCCGCGGTCGCGGGCCCTGCGGTAGAGCCGGCCCCGGCTCTCGGTGGTCTCGACGGCCCGCACCACGACCGGCAGCGGCTCGACCACGAGCCGGCCGAGGCGGCGGCCGCGCCACAGGCAGAGGGCGAGCACCGCCGACCCGAGGAGCCACAGCGCGGGCTGCACCCAGGCCGGTGCGAGCGGGACGGGGAGCGTGGTGTCGTCGACCGCGACGTCCCGGACCGTCGGGACGTACCAGACCAGGTGCTCGGACTGCCCGAGCAGACGCAGGGCCACGGCGGCGTTGTCGGCGACGGTGACGACGCCGTTGGTGAGGAAGTGCTGTGCGCCGACGACCGTCACCGGCGGGCGGTCGCCCGTGGACGGCAGGTGCACCCAGTGGTCGCCCCCGGCATCGCGGAAGCACGTCGTCGCCCCGGTCGCCGCCGGCGTCGGGGTGACCACCCGGTCGACCTCGCTCAGGGTCAGCCGGGAGTCCAGCGCCGGGCCACCGCCTCGGGTGCAGTCCGCCTCCACCGCGTCGGCGGCTCCGGGGCTGGTCCGTACGGGCAGGGCCAGGTCGGCCAGCAGCTCCGGTGCCGGTGAGAGCAGCACCACGTCGGTGGCGCGGGCGGCCGCACGCAGCGCGGCCCGTCCGTTGCGACCGGACAGCTGCTGCGAGTCCGGCACGACCAGCGTCGCGCCGGTCGAGGTCCTGCCGCAGCAGCTCGGCCTGGGACCGCACGACGTCGACGTGGACCCCCCGCTGGTCGAGGACCCGGGCGACCGCACGGGCCCCGTCCGTCCGCGGGTTCTCGGGGTCGAGTGCGCCGTCGTGCGGCTGCCCGCCGCTCAGCGCCGCCAGGACGGTGCCCACCACCAGGACCAGCAGCGCCCACAGCAGCGCCGCCCCCCAGCGGGGGAGCCGCCGCGCCCCGGCGGTCCCGCGGTCGGCGGCCGGAGGGGACGTGCGGACCTGCCCGTGCGGGTCCGCACGGAGGGGAGCGGCCGTGCTCATGGGGCCCCTCCAGCGGTGACGGTCGCGACGGACGCCGTGGCCGGTGCCGGTCGTGACCGCGCCAGCGCGGTGTCCAGTGCGGCGACGTCCTCGGCCTGCTGCCTGTGCGCGGAGCCGTTGCCGTAGCGCACGGAGTCGAACAGGTGCGCCGCCCGGGAGAGGTCACCGGCGAAGGGTGGGAACGCCGTCGCCACCGCCACACCGACCTCGTGGGCCGTGCGGCCGGGCGCGTCGTCCAGCAGCGACCGGTTCCCCATGTCGCGGGCCATCGCGCGGAAGCTGTCGAGCACCGCCTCGTCGTACCGGGCGGCCGCGCGCGCGTTCGCCGCGCGCTCGCGGTACTGCGCCGCGGTGACCCTCGGGTCCTCCAGCACCGCACCGGCGAGGCGGCGCGCGGATCGCTCGCGGCGGACCCGCGGCAGCACCCAGAGCACCAGCCCCGCCACCAGGAGCGTGACCAGGACGGTGACCAGGGTCGGCACCCCGCTGAGGTGGCCCGGGGTGGCGGACAGGTCGTCCAGCCGGTCCATCACCCAGCGCCAGAGCCGGTCCACCAGCGGCTCCTGGTGGTACGTCGCCGCCCGCAGCTCCTCACGCAGCCAGGCGCGCGCCTGGGCGGGGCCCGGCTCGAGGACGCGGGGAAACATCGGCGTCGGCATCCGGTCCGGGCTCAGCCGCGGCTGGCCGCGTCGGCCTGGGCGGTGCGGACCAGGACGACGTCGAGGGCCTCGACCCGCATCCGGCGGTCGATGTAGAGCAGGCAGGTCACGGCGGCGACGAACGGCGTCGTGATGGCGCTGGCGAGCAGGCTGCCCACGTGGTTCAGCACGGTCAGGACGGACAGGCCGGTGGTGCTGGTTTCGCCGCCCAGGCCGGCGCCGGTGACGGCCACGACGGCCGCGATGCCGATCGGTGCGGAGATCAGGCTGGAGACGAACCACGCGATGACCCCGGCCAGCAGCAGGATGCCCAGCGTGCGCCAGAACGCGCCACGGGTGAGGGCGAAGGACCGGCGCAGGGCCGCCGGCACGGTCTGCCGCTCGAGCACGATGGCCGGACCGGCCATGCACGTGCGCACGGTGACCCAGCAGGTTCCGACGAGGACGACCAGCGCGGCCAGGACCAGCAGCGAGACGCCGGAGGCGACGTGCTGCTGGGCCAGGAGCACGGCGCCCGGGGTGAGCAGGAGCGCCGCGGCGACCAGCGTCATCCCGCCGACCAGGAGGTTGACGCCGACCACGGCGAGCAGGCGGCCGCGTGCGGCGCGCCAGACCTCGCCGATGGAGGGCTTGCGCCCCAGCACCGCCTCACCCACGGCGTGCACCAGCAGGCCGGTCAGGACGAGCGTCGCGAGCTGGCCGAAGACGGCGACGCTGATCGAGGCGGGCAGGCTGGTCAGCGAGGCGGCGGGGGAGTCGCTGGAGACCCCGTCGGCGAGCCGGGTGCCGATCAGGACCGAGAGCAGGGCCGAGGGGAGAAGGAAGACGGCGTTGACGAGCAGGGCCAGCCCGATCATCGCCCCGGGGTTGTGCCGCACCGCCTTGACCGCGCCGTCGAGGATGTCGCCGAGCGACAGCGGCCGCAGGGCGACGATGCCGGGCCGGTGGGCCGACATCAGGGCCGCTGCGCCGGCCGGTGCCGCGGCGCGGTACGCCGCGTGCCCGTACGACGGGACGCCGCTGTACGGCGCCGCGCCGGGCGGCGTGGCCGCGGGCCCGGGCGCGACCGGGCCCGCCGGGCCGGGCCGTGGGCCGGCACCTGGCGGTGGCTGGTCGCCGTACGACGTCATCTGCGTGCTCCCCTGGTACGTGTGCTCCCAGCCCATCATCGCCCACGACAGGGCCGGCGTCTGCCCACCGCGCCGAGTCCGGTCCGCCGTGGAGCCGTGCCGTGCGCGCGGGGGCCGCGGCGAGCCGGGGCAGCTCACCGGGACGGGAGCGGAGCCACCTCGTCGGCTGCCGGGGCGGTCACCGTCGGGGCCGCGTTCCACTGCGAGAAGTGCATGGTCCCCGGCTTGCTGGTCGTTCCGTCGACGCGCAGCAGGTCGTGCCGGGAGTCGGTCGACACCGCCATGCGGGCGCCGTCGCCGCCGACGCGCTGGGTGAGGACGTAGGCGCTGCGCCCGTCCACCGTCGCCGTTCCCACCGCGGCGTTCAGCGTGTCGACCTGGCCGAGCTCCTTCTCCGTGAAGACCCGGTCCAGGAGGCTGGAGAGCGTGAGCCCCGGCGCCTTGACCTGGTCCCCGCGGAGCCGGACGAACTTGCCGGCCACCGCTGCCGCGGTGCGGGCGTCGGCCTGCGCGGTCCAGTACGCGCGGTCGCCCTTGAGGTAGGTGGCCCCGTCCACGACGCGGATCTCCACCGGGCCCGCGTCGCCGGTGCGCAGGACCACCCGGGAGTTGCTGCCGGTGCGGTTGCCGACGAGGTCGATGGTGCTGGTCACCCCCGCGGTGGTGGACGACCCGGTCACGTGGGCGCTGGTGGCGCTCACGGCGCTGCGGCGGGCGGCGGCGTACAGGTCGGCGGCCTGCGGGCCCTGGGTGGCGGTACCAGTGGGGTGCCCGGAGCCGCACGCGGTCAGCGACAACGCGGCGGCGAGGCAGACGGGGACCAGGCGGCGCACGGGGCGGTTCATCGGCGGGCCTTCGGGACGGAACGGCGCGCGGCGACCCCGCGCGGCTCCCCGGACGCTATCAGGGCAGCCGGAGCAGGGCCTCCAGCTCACGCTCTGCCTCGTGCGGGGTCCGCGGCACCAGGCCCAGCGAGGTGTGGTGGCGCACGATGGCCGGTTCGGCGCGGCACAGGCGCAGTCCCCGCTGCCACAGCACCAGCGGCGGTTTCCGCCGCTCGGCGAGGTCACGCACCAGCCGCCGCCAGAACGTCACCCAGCGGTTCTGCCGGATGCAGTACGCCGTGGCCAGCAACCCCCGCTCCTGCAGGTGCGGCACGATCTCGGCCGCGAAGATGCCCTCGGCGAGCACGACGTGCGCGCCGTCGGCGACGAGGGTCGTGCAGCCTCGGGCCCGGGAGCTGCTGATGTCGTAGGTGGGCACGTCGACCCGGCCGGCGGTCGACAGCCGTTCGAGGGCGGTCACGGCGGCCTCGGCGTGCCAGGAGTCGGGGTGGTCCCAGTCGGGGAGGCCGATCGGCAGCATGGGCAGGGCCGGGTCGTCGCCGTCGCGGTAGAAGTCGTCGAGGCGCACGGTCGGCCAGCCGTGGCGGGCGCTGAGGCGGGTCGCCAGCCGCGACTTGCCTGCGCCGCTGGGCCCGGCGAGCACGACCACCCGCCGGCGGGGGCCCGAGGCGTCGGGGGAGGGCGTGCTGGTCACGGGAGCCGAGTCTAGGTGGCGTCGCCGCCCCGCTCCCGCCGCCGGGGTGGCCCTCCGGGGCAGACTGGCCACCATGACCGTCCCCCTCGACGACCCGTACCTCTGGCTGGAGGACGTCACCGGCGACACCGCGCTGGAGTGGGTGCGCGCCGCCAATGCCGAGACCGCTGCCGAGCTCTCGGCCGGCGGCCGGTTGCCGGAGATGACGGCACGGCTGTTGCAGGTCCTCGACGCCGACGACCGGATCCCCTACGTCCGCAGGCACGGCCACCACCTCTACAGCTTCTGGCAGGATGCGCGGCATCCTCGGGGGCTCTGGCGGCGCACGACCCTCGAGTCGTATGCCGAGGAGCAGCCGGAGTGGCAGGTCCTGCTCGACGTCGACGCGCTGGCGCGGGCCGAGGGCGAGAGCTGGGTGTGGCAGGGGAGCCAGCTGCTGCGGCCGGGCTACGGGCGCGCCCTGGTCGAGCTGTCCCGTGGTGGAGCGGATGCGGCGGTGGTGCGGGAGTTCGACCTGACGGCAATGGCGTTCGTCGACAACGGCTTCCGCCTGCCCGAGGCCAAGAGCATCGTCGGCTGGATCGACGCCGACACCGTCTATGTCGGCACTGACCTCGGTCCCGGCTCGATGACCGGCAGCGGGTACCCGCGGACGGTCCGGTCGTGGCGGCGGGGCACACCGGTGGAGGACTCCGTCCCGGTGTTCGAGGGCGAGCCCACCGACGTCTACGTCCACGCCACCCACGACCCGACTCCGGGCTTCGAGCGCGACCTGGTCGTGCGGGCGCTGGACTTCTACCGACGCGACCACTTCCTGCGCGCCGGCGAGGAGCTGCGCCGCATCGACGTGCCGCGGGACGTCGACCTCGACGTGCACCGCGAGTGGCTGCTGGTCCGCAACCGCAGCGCGTGGGAGGTCGGCGGCACGACGTACCCGGCGGGCTGTCTCCTCGCCGCCGACGTGGACGCCTGGATGGCGGGTGAGCGTGACCTGGAGGTGCTGTTCGAGCCGGACGCGCGCACGTCGCTGCAGGACCACTCCTGGACCAGGCACCACCTGATCCTGACGGTGCTGGAGGACGTCGCCACCCGGATGGAGGTGCTGACGCCGCTGGACGACGGCTGGTCGCGGGAGCCGCTCGGCGGGGTCCCGGCGTTCTCCAGCGCCGACGTCGTCAGCACGGACCCCGACACCAGCGACGAGTACTTCGTCAGCTCCAGCGGGTTCCTGGACCCGCCCACCCTGCGTTACGGCGTGGTCGGTGGCGAGGCCGCGACCATCAAGGCCTCGCCGGCGTTCTTCGACCCGGCCGGCCTGCGGGTGAGCCAGCACTTCGCCACCTCCGATGACGGCACCCGCATCCCGTACTTCGTGGTGGGACAGCCGAACCCGTCGGCCGGCCCGACGCTGCTGACGGGTTACGGCGGCTTCGAGGTGCCGCTCACGCCGTCGTACAGCGGGGTCATCGGCCGGGGCTGGCTGGAGCGCGGTGGCACGTACGTCGTGGCCAACATCCGCGGTGGCGGTGAGTACGGGCCCCGGTGGCACCAGTCGGTGCAGCGGCGGCAGCGGCTGAAGGTCTACGAGGACTTCGCGGCGGTGGCGCGGGACCTGGTGTCACGCGGGGTCACCACCCCTGGGCGGCTGGGCATCCAGGGCGGCAGCAACGGGGGACTGCTGACCGGCGTCATGCTCACGCGCTACCCCGAGCTCTTCGGCGCCGTCGTCTGCCAGGTGCCGCTCCTCGACATGAGGCGCTACCACCTGCTGCTCGCCGGCGCGTCCTGGGTGGCGGAGTACGGCGACCCCGAGGACGAGGCGGACTGGGCCTACCTCTCCCAGTACTCGCCGTACCACCAGGTGCGCCGGGGCGCGCCGTACCCGCCGACGCTGGTGATGACGTCCACGCGCGACGACCGGGTCCACCCCGGGCACGCCCGCAAGATGGTGGCACGCTTGCGCGAGGCGGGGCACGACGTCCGCTACCACGAGAACACCGAGGGCGGCCACGGCGCAGCCGCCGACAACGCTCAGCGGGCGCAGATGTGGGCCATGGTCTTCGAGTTCCTGCTGCGCCACCTCGACCCCTGACCCCACCCCGCGAACCTGGTGGTTCTGCGGCCGGGCAGTGAGCAAGCCTGGTGGTTCTGCGGCCGGGCAGTGAGCAAGCCTGGTGGTTCTGCGGCCGGGCAGTGAGCAAGCCTGGTGGTTCTGCGGCCGGGCAGTGAGCAAGCCTGGTGGTTCTGCGGCCGGGCAGTGAGCAAACCTGGCGGTTCTGCGGCCGCCGGCGGTCAGCGGCCCTTGGGGTGCCAGACGGTCTTGGTCTCCAGGAAGGCGCGCAACCGGGACAGGTCGGGGGTGGGGGACCAGTCCGGCTCCACCGCGCCCGTGCCCTCGCCCGCCGGGCGCAGCACGCGCTTGAGGTTGTCCGCCGCCGCGCGCTCCAGGTCGCCCCAGGCGACGCCCTCGGCTCCCGCCGCACCCGCCAGGTCGATCGCGTTGACGTCCCGGTGGGAGGCCAGCCACGGAGAGACCTCCGCGGTGCGACCGGTGAGGAAGTTGATCACCCCGGCCGGCACGTCCGACGTGGCCAGGACCTCGGACAACGTGACGGCGGGCAGCGGGCGTCCCTCGCTGGCGAGCAGGACGGCGACGTTGCCACTGACGACGACCGGCGCCAGGACGGAGACCAGTCCCAGCAGTGACGACTGCTGCGGCGCCAGCACGGCCACGACGCCCGTCGGCTCGGGCGCAGTGATGTCGAAGTACGGCCCCGCGACCGGGTTCAGCCCGCCGAGCACCTGGGCGATCTTGTCCGACCACCCGGCGTACCAGACCCACCGGTCGATCGCCTGCGACACCAACGACTCTGCCCGGCGCGCGGGAACGCCTTCGGCGGCGGCGACCTCGGCGACGAACTGGGCCCGACGGCCCTCCATCAGCTCGGCCACGCGGTACAGCACCTGGCCGCGGTTGTAGGCCGTCGCCGTCGACCACCCACCGAAGGCGCCGCGAGCGGCGACGACGGCGTCCCGGGCGTCCTTGCGCGAACCGAGCGCGGCGTTCGCGAGGAACGTGCCCGCGGCATCGGCGGAGCGCACCTCGTAGGTCCGTCCGGACTCGCTGCGGGGAAAGACGCCGCCGATGTACAGCTTGTAGGTCTTGCGGACCTCGATGCGCGTCTCGGGCGCGGGACTCGCGCTCATCGGCCTGCTCCTGTCGTGACGTAGGCCTCGAGTCCGTGCCGGCCGCCCTCGCGGCCGTACCCGGACTCCTTGTACCCACCGAACGGGGACGTCGGGTCGAAACGGTTGAAGGTGTTGGCCCACACCACGCCGGCACGCAGCTGGTCGGCCATCCACAGGATCTTGGAGCCCTTCTCGGTCCAGACCCCCGCCGACAGCCCGTACGGCGTGTTGTTGGCCTTGGCGACCGCCTCCTGCGGCGTGCGGAAGGTCAGCACCGACAGGACCGGCCCGAAGACCTCGTCCTGGGCGATGCGGTGGGTCTGGGAGACGCCGGTGAAAACGGTTGGCGCGAACCAGAACCCACGCTCCGGCAGCTCACATGGTGCGGTCCACCGCGCGGCGCCCTCGGCCTCGCCGGCGTCGGTGAGCGTGCGGATCCGGTCCAGCTGCGCCGCGGAGTTGATGGCGCCGACATCGGTGTTCTTGTCCATCGGGTCACCGACGCGCAGCGTCTGCAACCGCCGCTTGAGCCGCCGTACGACGTCCTCGGCGACGTTCTCCTGCACGAGCAGCCGCGATCCGGCGCAGCAGACGTGGCCCTGGTTGAAGAAGATCCCGTTGACGATGCCCTCGACCGCCTGGTCGATGGCCGCGTCGTCGAAGACGATGTTGGCGGCCTTGCCGCCGAGCTCGAGCGTCGCCCGCTTGCGCGTCCCGGCGATCGTGCGGGCGATCTCCTTGCCGACCGCGGTCGAGCCGGTGAACGCGACCTTGTCCACGCCGTCGTGGCCGATCAGGTGCTGCCCGGTCTCCCCGGCACCGGTGAGGATGTTGACGACCCCGGCGGGCAGGTCGGCCTGCTGGCAGACCTCGGCGAACAGCAGCGCCGTCAGCGGCGTGGTCTCGGCCGGCTTCAGCACCACGGTGTTGCCGGCCGCGAGGGCCGGCGCGATCTTCCACGACAGCATGAGCAGCGGGAAGTTCCACGGGATGACCTGGCCCACGACGCCGACCGGGCGCGGGTCGGTGCCGAGGCTGGCGTGCTCGAGCTTGTCGGCCCACCCGGCGTGGTAGAAGAAGTGCGCCGCCGCCATCGGCACGTCGACGTCGCGGGACTCCTTGATCGGCTTGCCGTTGTCCAGCGTCTCCAGGACAGCGAACTCCCGCGCACGCTCCTGCAGGATCGCCGGGCGATGCGGAAGAGGTACTTGCCGCGCTCGGCCCCGGGCATCCGCCCCCAGACCCGCTCGTACGCCGTGCGCGCCGCCGCGACCGCGCGGTCCACGTCGGCGGCGCTCGCCGCGGTCGACCTCCGACAGCACCTCCTCGGTGGACGGGCTGATCGTCTTGAACGCCGAACCGCCCGCCGGACTCGACGAACTCGCCGTCGATGAAGAGCCCGTATGACGGGCGGATGCGCACGATGGAGCGCGACTCGGGCGCGGGGGCGTACTCGAACTGTGCCATGGGGTGCGTTGCCTTCACTCAGTCCATCGTGACGTAGTCGGCGCCGGAGTAGACGGCCCGTGGTCAGCTTCTGGCGCTGCAGGAGGAGGTCGTTCAGCAGGCTGGAGGCGCCGAACCGGAACCACGCCGGGTCGAGCCAGTCCTGCCCCGCCGTCTCGCTGACGATCACCAGGTGCTTCAGGGCGTCCTTGCTCGTTCCGGATGCCACCGGCCGGCTTGACCCCGACCTGGTGCCCGGTCGGCCCGCGGAAGTCGCGGACGGCCTCGAGCATGAGCAGGGTCACCGGCAGGGTCGCCGCGGGCGACATCTTGCCGGTGCTGGTCTTGATGAAGTCGCCGCCGGCCAGCATGGCCAGCCACGAGGCCCGCCGGACGTTGTCGTAGGTGACGAGCTCGCCGGTCTCGAGGATCACCTTGAGGTGGGCGTCGGCGGCCGTCGGCGACGCAGGCCGCCTTGGTCGGCGGCGATCTCCTCGAACACCTGCAGGTAGCGCCCGGACAGGAAGGCGCCGCGGTCGATGACCATGTCGACCTCGTCGGCGCCGGCGCGGACGGCGTCGCGGGTGTCGGCCAGCTTGACCGGCGGCTCGCGCGGCCGGAGGGGAACGCGGTGGCGACCGCGGCCACGTGGACGCCGGTGCCGCTTGCAGGGCGTCGACGGCGACGTGCGACGAGGTCGTTGTAGACGCAGACCGCCGCGACGCGCGGGCGGTCGGGTCGCCCGGGTCGGGGGTGGTGCGCCTTGGCGCACAGCGAGCGGACCTTGCCGTGCGGTGTCGGCGCCCTCGAGGGTGGTCAGGTCGATCATCGAGATGGCGGTGTCGATCGCCCAGGCCTTGGCCGTGGTCTTGATCGAGCGGGTGGCCAGGTCGGCCGCCCGGGCCTCGGCGCCGACCTGGTCGACACCGGGCAGGCCGTGCAGCCAGGGCGCAGGGTGGCGTCGGTCAGCGTGCCGATGCCGAGCAGGTCGCGCGCCCGGGCAGTGGCGGTGGAGGAGCTCACCGACGGAGTCTAGCCCCGCCCGGAGCGCTGCAGCCGGCGACCGCGGACGGCCGCGACCCGCGATCACGGCCGGCCGCGACCCGCGATCACGGCCGGCCTCGACCTGCGATCGCGGACGGTCGCGGCCTGCGACCGCGGGGCACGGGGCGCCGTACGATGAGAGCCGGCATCCGGCCCGGCACGGAGCCCGCTGTGGTCCCCCCGACGAGAGCCCAAGGACATGAAGCAGACCCCGCCCGAGACGCAGACCCCTCCCCGCCACACCTATCGGCAGCGCTCCTCCCTGGTGCTGGCGCTGCTGTTCGTCCTGGGGGCGGTCGTGCTGGTCGGGTCTGCGCTCCTGTCCTGGCGCGACCACCCGCAGCCGTTGCTCGTCGCGTGGCTGCTGCTGGGCTGTGCGGTTGCCTGGACGGTCTTCGCGCGCCCCTGCGTCGTCCTGCACCAGGACGGGGTCCAGCTGCGCAACATCGTTCGGGACGTGGACATCCCGTGGCCGCTGGTGTCCGACGTGGACACACGCTGGAACCTCAAGGTCTGGTCCGGCGATGACGGCTACACCGCGTGGGCCATCGCCGCACAGGTCGAGCGGCCGAAGGTCCACGCCAGCGTGCTGCCCGGGCTCTCCTCCAAGCTGGACGCCTTCACCGGCCGCGACGGCCCGACGCCCCGGGTGCCGACGAAGGTGACGCCCCGCATGGTGGCCGACGCCATCGACGAGACCACCGTCGACTACGCCGCCGCGGTGGCCGACGGCGACCTGCAGCCGCCGGCGCACCCCGCCGTCACCACCCGGTGGGCCCTCCTGCCGGTGTTGGCCCTCGTCCTGCCGCTGCTCGCGGTCCTGGGCTTCTCCATCTGGTGAGGCATGCCGAAGGTCAGGGGGCGGTGAGCTCCGCCATCGACGCCCGGACCCGGGCCAGCCGGCGGCCCGCTTCCGTGCGTGCCCTGCCCAGCGCGCCGGGCCCCGCAACAGGCACGACGACCTCCAGGTAGACCTTCAGCTTGGGCTCCGTGCCACTCGGCCGGACGATGACCCGGCTGTCGTCAGCGAGGTGGTAGCGCAGCCCGTCGGTGGGCGGCAGCCCCGCAGACCCCTGGGCCAGGTCGTCCACCCGCCGGACGTCCACTCCGCCGATCCGGGCGGGCGGGGCCGAGCGCAGCCGCTGCATCAGCGTCCCGATCAGCGACAGGTCGGCGACCCGCACGGACAGGGCGTCGGTGGCGTGCACCCCGTGGGCGAGGGCGAGGTCGTCCAGCACGTCCAGCAGCGTGCGTCCCTGCGCCCGCAGCCCCGCCGCCATCTCGGCGAGCAGCAGGGCCGCGGTGACGCCGTCCTTGTCCTGCACCGACGCCGGGTCGACGCAGTAGCCGAGGGCCTCCTCGTAGCCGTAGCGCAGCCCGGGCACGCGGGCGATCCACTTGAACCCCGTCAGCGTCTCCTCGTGGCGCACCCCGGCCGCGGCCGCCTGCGCCGCGAGCAGCCGTGACGACACGATGGAGCTGGCGAACACCGCGCCCGGGTCGACGCCGCGCGACAGGAGGTGCGCGCCGAGGAGGGCGCCCACCTCGTCCCCGCGCAGCATCCGCCAACCGTCCGGGTTGGCCGCATCCACGGACGCCGGGTCGGGCACCGCGGCGGCACACCGGTCGGCGTCCGGGTCGTTCGCGAGGACCAGGTCGGCGCCCACCTGCGCGGCCAGGGCCAGCGCCGCGTCGATCGCCCCCGGCTCCTCGGGGTTGGGAAAGCTCACCGTCGGGAACGCCGGGTCGGGCTCGGCCTGTGTCGGGACGACGGTGGGTGGTGCGAAGCCGGCGCGCGCGAACGCCCTCGCGACCACCTCGTTGCCGACCCCGTGCAGCGAGGTGTGGACCACGGCCAGGTCACGCGGGCTCGCCGGGTCGACCACCGCGGCCGCGGCCTCCACGTAGTGCTCGAGCACCTGCTGCCCGAGCACCTCCCAGCCGTCGGCCGCACGGGCGATGTCGGCGACCCGCTCGAGGCGGCTGATGGCGGTGGCGATGTCGGAGTCGGCCGGGGGCACGATCTGGCTGCCGTCACCGAGGTAGACCTTGTAGCCGTTGTCCTGCGGCGGGTTGTGGCTGGCGGTGACCATGACGCCCGCGTCGGCCCGGAGGTGCCGGATCGCGAAGGCGAGCACCGGCGTGGGCAGCGGGCGGGGCAGGACCATCGCGGTGCCGCCGGCGGCGACCACCACGGCCGCCGTGTCACGGGCGAACACGTCGGAGTTGTGCCGCGCGTCGTACCCGATGACGACCTGGGGACGGGCGATGCGTTCCTGCAGGTACGCCGTGAGGCCGGCGGCCGCACGCAGCACCACCGCGCGGTTCATCCGGTGGGGACCGGCGCCGAGGGCGCCGCGCAGCCCGGCCGTGCCGAACTCGAGCAGCCCGCTGAACCGGTCGGCCAGGTCGGCCTCGGCGGCCGCGTCGCCGGCGGCGACCCCGCGCAGCACGTCGTCCAGCTCGGCGCGGGTGGCGTCGTCGGGGTCGTCGTCCCGCCACGCGGTGGCGCGCTCGACCAGGGCGGCGGTCGCAGTGGTGCTCATGACGGCGACCCGGCGATCGAGCCGACCACCGCGGCCAGCAGGCGTCCGCAGCGGTCGGCGGCGTCGCGGCCGGCTTCGAGCACCTCGGCGTGGGACAGCGGTGCGTCGCTGATCCCGGCGGCGAGGTTGGTCACCAGGGAGATGCCGAGCACCTCCAGTCCGCACTGGCGGGCGGCGATGGCCTCCAGCGTCGTCGACATGCCGACGAGGTCGCCGCCGAGGATCTTGGCCATCCGCACCTCGGCCGGCGTCTCGTAGTGGGGTCCGCGGAACTGCACGTAGACCCCCTCGTCCAGGCTCGGGTCGACGCGGCGGGCGAGGTCGCGCAGCCGGGTCGAGTAGAGGTCGGTGAGGTCGACGAAGTTCGCGCCCTCGATCGGTGAGGTGGCCGTGAGGTTGAGGTGGTCCCGGATCAGGACCGGGGTGCCCGGGGCCCAGGCCGGGTTCAGCCCGCCGCAGCCGTTGGTGAGCACGATCGTGCGGCACCCCGCCGCGGCGGCGGTGCGGACGGCGTGCACCACCGCGCGGACCCCGCGGCCCTCGTAGAAGTGGGTCCGGGTCCCGTAGACGAGCGCCCGGCGCCCGGTGTCCCCGATGGCCACGGAGCGCATCACGCCCGAGTGCCCGGCCACGGCCGTTCCCGCGAAGCCGGGCACGTCGGCGTTGTCGACGGTGGCCAGCGTCTCGCCGATGAGGTCGCCGGTCTGGCCCCACCCGGAGCCGAGCACGAGCGCCACGTCGTGGGTGGCCGATCCGGTGCGCTCGGCGATCACCGCGGCGGCCTGGCGGGCGATGTCGAAGGGGTCCACCGCGGGGTCGTCCAGGCTGCCGGCCGTGCCGGTCGTTGCGCTCGTGTCAGTCACGCGCCGCAGCCTAGCGGGGCGGATCCGCTGTTGCCGGAGCCGAGTTGGGTCAGTCGGCCGAGATGGCCAACGCCGGGTCCGGGCGAGGAGTGATGGTCACGCGATCCCCGGGGGAGAACCCCGTGACGGCGGCGTTGTCGATCTGGGCGATCACCGTCTCGCCGCCGTCGGTCCGCGCGGTGACCCGCCCGAGGGAGCCGAGGAAGCTCGAGGTCACGACGGTGGCGGTGCCGTTCGCGTCCTCGGTGACGGCCAGCGCCTCCGGGCGGATGAGGACGGTCGCGGCCCCTGACTGCGCCGAGCCCGGCAGCAACGGGACGCTGGCCCCGAGCACGTGCGCCCGTCCGGAGTCCACGGTCGCCGCCAGGCGGTTGGTCAGCCCCACGAAGTCGGCGACGAACGCGGTGGCGGGACGGGCGTACAGCTCCCGGGGGGCCGCCAGCTGCTCGAGGTTGCCGGCGCGCATGACCCCGACGCGGTCGGCGACGGCGAGGGCCTCCTCCTGGTCGTGGGTGACGAACAGGGTGGTCGTGCCGACCTCGAGCTGGATCCGCCGGATCTCCTCCCTCAGCTGCACCCGGACCTTGGCGTCCAGGGCCGACAGCGGCTCGTCGAGCAGCAGCACCTGCGGCGCGATGGCCAGGGCCCGGGCCAGGGCGACCCGCTGCTGCTGTCCGCCGGAGAGCTGGTGGGCGTAGCGGTCGGCCTGGGTCTCCAGGCCGACGAGCTCCAGCATCTCGGTGGCCCGCGCGCGGCGCTTGGCCCCGGCGATGCCGCGCAGCTGCAGCCCGAACTCGACGTTCTGCCGGGTCGTCATGTGCGGGAACAGGCTGTACGCCTGGAAGACCATCCCCATGTCCCGCTTGTTGGTGGGCACCTTCGTGATGTCGCGGCCGCCCACCTCGACGCGGCCCCCGTCGGCGTCCTCCAGGCCGGCGAGCAGCCGCAGGGCGGTGGTCTTGCCGCAGCCGGAGGGTCCCAGCAGCGCGACCAGCTCGCCGGGCTCGATCGACAGCGTCAGGCCGTCGAGGGCCTGCACGGTGCCGTAGCTGCGGCGCAGGTCCGTCAGGCGGACGCCGACGCCCTTGGTGGTGGCGTCGTCCCGGACGGACGCGAGGTGGGTGGACATTCAGCTCTCCTTGGAGCGGCGGACGCGGCGGCCGTTGCCGACGAAGGACATGGCGAACAGCACCAGGAACGCGACGAGCAGGGCGGCGAAGGACACGGCGATCGAGATCGAGGCGTTGCGCTTGCCGAGCAGGTTGATCGCCACCTGCAGGTTGTCGCGGTTGAGCAGGCTGGCGATGGTGAACTCGCCGAGGACCAGCGCCACCGACAGGAAGGCCGCCAGCAGGACGGCGGTGCGGATGTTGGGCAGGATCACCCGCCACATCACGGTGAACCAGCTCGCGCCCAGCGAGCGGGCCGCCTCCGCGAGCGTCTTGACGTCGATGGCGCTCAGCCCGGCGTCCAGCGCCCGGTAGGCGTAGGGGAGCACCAGGACGACGTACGCGAAGCACAGCCAGACTGAGGACTCCCCGAGGAAGTAGGTCACCCAGGCGTAGACGGGCGCCAGGCCGACCACCAGCACGATGGCGGGGATGGTGAGCGGCAGCAGGCAGACGAACTCGATCGTGCGACGCATGCCGGGCAGCCGCAGCCGCACCCACGTCATCGTCGGCACCAGCAGCAGGAGCATGATCGCGACGGTGAGCACCGCCAGCCCGGCCGAGGCGATGAGCCCTGTCTTGAGCTCCGGGTAGTCGCGGTTGACCGCGCTGACGTCGAGCAGGGTGGCCCACGTGTCCAGGGACCGTCCGCCGCCGGGTGCACGGGTCGTGAACTCGAGCATGGCGACCAGCGGCAGCGCGAAGAAGAGGCCGATCACCCCCACCACCACGTGCCGGAACCATGCCTGCCGGCGTCGCCGGGCGGCCTGCAGCCTCACCGGCCCAACCACCGGGTCGTACGCCGCTCGAGCACCGTGTAGAGGGTCATGACCACCGCCACGATGACGACCATGCCGAGGGCCATGGCCTTGCCGACGTTCTGCTGGCCGAGGAGCACCTCGGAGCTGAGCGCGCCGCCGATCTGCAGGGGGATGATCGGGGACCCCTGGGAGACCAGGGCGGCCGCGGTCGCGTAGGCGCTGAAGGCGTTGGTGAACAGCAGCAGCAGCGCCCCGATGAACGACGGGGCGAGGATCGGCCCGGCGACGTGGCGCCAGTAGTCCCAAGTGCTCCCGCCGAGGGTCTCGGCCGCCTCGCGCCACTGCGGGCGCAGGCCCTCGACGGCGGGCAGGAAGACGATGAGCATGAGCGGGATCTGGAAGTACGTGTAGACCAGCACGAGCCCTCGCGTCGGCTCGAACAGCCACGTGCTGCCGGCGAGGTCGACGCCGACCTTCTGCAGCCAGATGGTCACGAACCCCTGCATCCCCACGGTCGCGACGAAGGCGAAAGCCAGGGTCACGCCGCCGAACTGGGCGAGCACCCCACACAGCGCCGTCATGATCCGCCGCAGCGTGCCGCCGGGACGGCCGGTGGCCACGGCGTACGACAGGAGGGCGCCGAACACGGCTCCGAGCACTGCCGTGACCGCCGACAGGATGACCGAGTTGACGAAGGCCGAGACGACCTGCGGCTGGGTCAGGGCGGTGACGTTGCCCAGGCTGGGGCGGTTGCCGTCGCCCAGGAACGCCCCCACGACGACGACGAGCGTCGGGGTGAGGAGGAACACCGCGGTGTAGCCGAAGAAGGGCAGCACTCCCAGCAGCGCCCCGGTCGGCCGACGGGAGGTCGGGCGACCGGGGGCCACCGTGGTGCCGGGCGCGGTCAGCTCAGCCAACGGCCTTGGCCCAGTTGACCTTGAGGTACTCGGCCGCCTTGTCGCTCTGCGCCTGGGTCAGCAGGACGGGCGTGCTCTCGGTCTTGGGCAGCGCGTTGTGCGCCGCCTTGTCGATGGTGCCCGCCTTGACCATGGCCTGCTCGCGCACGGGCCGCGCGCCACCCTTCAGCCAGAGGTTCTGGCCCTGGTCGGAGTACAGGAACTCCTCCCACAGGCGCGCGGCGGCCGGGTGCGGGGCGTCCTTGTTGATGGCCTGCACGTAGTAGCCGCCGACGGCCGCGTTGGGCGGCACGACGGTCTTCCAGTCCACCTTGCCCTTGAGCTTGGCGCCCTGGGCGACGTTGAGGTAGTCCCAGTCGATGACCACCGGTGTCTGGCCGGACTCGATGGTCGCTGGCGTGGGGTCGACCGGCAGGAAGTTGCCGGCGGCCTTGAGCTGCTTGAAGAAGTCGACGCCCTTGCTGATGTCGTCCGGCGAGCCGCCCTGGGCGATGGCGGCCATGACCACCCCGCTGAAGCCGGCCCCGGCCTTGGTGGGGTCGCCGTTGAGCGCGACCTTGCCCTTGAACTGCGGCTTGAGCAGGTCCGACACGGTGGTCACGGTCGGCAGCTTGCCGTCGTAGCCGATGCTCATGAAGCCGCCGTAGTCGTTGACCCAGGTGCCGCTCGGGTCCTTCAGCTTCTCCGGCACGTCGGCGAACGTCGCGACCTTGTACGGCGCGAACAGGCTCGTGTTGGCGGCTGCGACGGCGGCGCTGAGGTCGAAGACGTCGGGCGCCTTGGACTGGCCCTGCAGGTTCTTGGCCGCGGTGATCTCGTCGGCGCTGGAGGCGTCCGGCTGGGCGCTGGCGACCGTGACGCCGTACTTGGCCTGGAACGCCTTGATGATCTCGCCGTAGTTGGCCCAGTCGGGGGGCAGGGCGATGACGTTGAGCGTGCCCTCCTTCTTGGCCGCGGCGACCAGCGCGTCCATCCCTCCGGCCGCGGTGGCGGACGTCGCCGTGGCCGCCTTGTCGGCACTGCTGCCGGACCCGCCCGAGGTCTTGGGGGGTGGCGAGCAGGCGGCGATGCCGATGAGGGTGGCTGTGGCCAGTACCGCGGCACCCGTTCGTCGACGAGATGGTCCGTTCACGCAAGCCTCCAGTGCTCATGTCGATCCCGGGTGGTCGTTCGCCGCAGGGTATGCCCTGCGGCCACCGGGTGGGGAGGGGAAGAGCATCACGGTTCCGCACGAACAGAAGACATCCGGGGGGTGGACGCCCGGCCACGGATAGGTCCGCGGGAGCACGGGTGGTTGGATAGCGCACGTGAGCGAACGCCATACGTCCGTCGTCGTCCTCGGTGGTGGCCCCGGTGGCTACGAGGCAGCGCTCGTTGCCGCCCAGCTCGGAGCCACGGTCACCGTGGTGGAGCGTGACGGTGTCGGCGGCGCAGCCGTCCTCACCGACTGCGTGCCCAGCAAGACCCTCATCTCCACGTCGGACTTCATGACCCGGTTCGAGGTCGCCGGGGGCATGGGGGTCAACGTGGACGGCGGCGCCCCCGGCTCGGCGGCGTCGGCGGACCTCAAGGCCGTCAACGCCCGGGTGCTCGGCCTGGCCTCCGCCCAGAGCCACGACATCCAGGCGCGCCTGGAGGCTGACGGGGTGCGGGTCCTCCGCGGCGTGGGCCGCGTGCTGGCACCGGGACGGGTCCTGCTGGAGGGCGCCTCCGGCGACAGCGAGGAGATCCACGCCGACGTCCTGCTGGTGGCCACGGGAGCGACGCCGCGGACCATGGCCTCGGCCAGGCCCGACGGCGAGCGCATCCTGACCTGGCAGCAGATCTACGACCTGCAGGAGCTGCCCGAGAAGCTCATCGTGGTGGGCTCGGGCGTCACCGGTGCGGAGCTGGCCCACGCCTACCTCGGGTTGGGCAGCGAGGTCGTCCTGGTGTCCTCGCGGGACCGCGTCCTGCCCGGCGAGGACGCCGACGCGGCCGCCGTCATCGAGGGGGTCTTCCGACGTCGGGGCATGCAGGTGATGAACCGCTCCCGCGCCGCGTCAGCCGAGCGCGTGGGGAACGGCGTGGTGGTGCGGCTGGAGGACGGCCGCGAGGTCACCGGCTCGCACGTCCTGCTCGCGGTCGGGTCGGTCCCTCAGACCGCCGGGCTGGGGCTGGAGGAGGCAGGCGTGGCCCTCGGACGCGCCGGGCACGTCCAGGTCGACCGGGTGTCGCGCACGTCGGTCCCCGGGATCTACGCCGCCGGCGACTGCACCGGGGTGCTCCCGCTCGCCTCGGTGGCCGCGATGCAGGGCAGGGTGGCGATGTGGCACGCCCTCGGCGACGCCGTGGCGCCACTGAACCTCCGGGGCGTGAGCGCCAACATCTTCACCGACCCCGAGATCGCGACCGTCGGCGCCTCCCAGCGCGACATCGACGCGGCCGGCACCGAGGCCCGCTCGGTCATGCTGCCGCTGGCCACCAACCCCCGCGCCAAGATGCAGAACATGCAGGACGGCTTCGTCAAGCTGTTCGCCCGCAACGGCAGCAACATCGTCGTCGGCGGGGTGGTCGTCGCCCCCCGCGCCTCCGAGCTGATCTTCCCCGTGGCGCTCGCGGTCCAGCACCGCCTGACCGTCGACCAGGTGGCCAACACGATCACGGTCTACCCCTCGATGTCCGGCTCGATCGCCGAGGCCGCGCGGCGGCTGCACTCCCTGGACTGAACGCCGGGCGGGTCCGCCACCACGCACGGCGGCCGGACCGTACGGCGCGCGGGCCGTTGCGGCCGGCGCGCAGGTGGCTAGGGTCGGACGATGGTTGCCGACGTGTTCCCCCCGACCGAGCCCGGGCCGCTGCCGTCACCGGAGCCGGTGCCCGACCCGATGCCCACACCCGGGCCGCCACCACCGGAGCCGACGCCGCCGTCGCCCGGTCCTCCCGGTCCGCCCAGCCCCGAGCCCCTGCCACCGGTGCCCGACGAGCCGTCGCCGGGGCCGGATCCCACGCCACTGCCCGAGCCGGGTCCGGCGTTCGGGAGCCCGGCGCCCGGCGTCGCCTGACGCCGGGCGCTCAGTCGGTGATGTCGGCGAGGACCGCGCCGTTGCTCACGGTCTGGCCGACGGTCGCCTTGAGCCCGGTGATGGTCCCTGCCTTGTGCGCGGTGATCGGCTGCTCCATCTTCATCGCCTCGAGCACCACGACCAGGTCGCCGGCCTCGACCGACTGACCCTCCTCGACGGCGATCTTGACGATCGTCCCCTGCATCGGTGCGGTGAGGGTGCTGCCGGAGACCGCGGCGCCGGACCGGGCGCCGCCCGAGCGCTTGGGCGCCTTCTTCTTCGCCGCCCCACCCCCGGCGAGGGACAGGCCGCCGGGCAGGATGACCTCCAGGCGCTTGCCGCCGACCTCGACCACGACGCTCTGCCGCTCGCCGGCCGCCTCGGGAGCCGAGGCGATGGGCCCGTCGTAGGCGGGGATGGTGTTGTCGAACTCGGTCTCGATCCAGCGGGTGTGCACGCTGAAGGGCTGCTCGGGGTCCTCGGGGGCGAAGGCCGCGTCGCTGACCACGGCCCGGTGGAACGGCAGCACGGTGGGCATGCCCTCGACCACGAACTCGGCCAGCGCGCGGCGGGACCGCTCGAGCGCCTCCTGCCGGTTGCGGCCGGTGATGACCAGCTTGGCCAGCATCGAGTCGAACGCGCCGCCGACGACGTCGCCGGCCTCGACCCCGGAGTCCAGGCGCACGCCCGGTCCCGACGGGGGCCGGAACACCGAGACCACACCGGGGGCGGGCAGGAAGCCCCGGCCCGCGTCCTCGCCGTTGATCCGGAACTCGATCGAGTGCCGGGCAGGGGCCGGGTCGGGATAGCCGATCTCCTGGCCCTCGGCGATGCGCAGCTGCTCGCGCACCAGGTCGATGCCGGTGACCTCCTCGGTCACGGGGTGCTCGACCTGCAGTCGCGTGTTGACCTCCAGGAAGGAGATGGTGCCGTCCTGGCCGACGAGGAACTCGCACGTGCCCGCACCGGCGTACGACGCCTCGGTGAGGATCGCCTTCGAGGCGCGCACCAGCTCGGCGTTCTGCTCGGCGGTGAGGAACGGCGCCGGGGCCTCCTCGACGAGCTTCTGGTGCCGGCGCTGCAGCGAGCAGTCGCGGGTGGAGACCACGACCACGTTGCCGTGCAGGTCGGCCAGGCACTGGGTCTCGACGTGGCGGGGCCGGTCCAGGTAGCGCTCGACGAAGCACTCGCCGCGACCGAACGCCGAGACGGCCTCGCGGGTGGCCGACTCGAACAGCTCGGGGACCTCCTCCAGCGTGCGGGCGACCTTGAGCCCCCGGCCGCCGCCGCCGTACGCCGCCTTGATCGCCACCGGCAGGCCGTGCTCCTTCGCGAAGGCGACGATCTCCTCGGCGTTCTCGACCGGGTCAGGCGTGCCCGGCACGAGAGGGGCGTTGGCGCGCGCCGCGATGTGACGGGCCTTGACCTTGTCGCCGAGGGCGTCGATCGCCGCGGGGGAGGGGCCGATCCAGGTCAGCCCGGCGTCCAGCACCGCCTGGGCGAAGGAGGCGTTCTCGGCGAGGAACCCGTAGCCGGGGTGCACCGCGTCCGCGCCGCTGCGGCGGGCGACGTCCAGCAGCTTCTCGACCACCAGGTAGCTCTCGCCGGGGGTGGAGCCGCCCAGCGCATACGCCTCGTCGGCGACCTTCACGTGCAGCGCGTCACGGTCCGGGTCGGCGTACACGGCCACCGACCGCACCCCGCTGTCCTTGCAGGCCCGGGCGATCCGGACGGCGATCTCACCGCGGTTGGCGATCAACACTGATCTGATGGGAGCCATGGCAGCGGAGCCTAGCGGGTGCCCGAAGGCTGACCGGGATGACGTCTGCCACGGTGCGACGCCTACCCTCGGAGCATGACCTCCGTACCCGACGTGTCCCTGTCCGCAGGCTCCACCACCATCGACATCCCGCAGCTCGGCTTCGGCGTCTGGCAGGTCCCGGACGCCGACGTGACCGACGCGGTGACCACGGCCCTCGAGGTCGGCTACCGCAGCATCGACACCGCAGCGGCCTACGAGAACGAGGACGGCGTCGGCCGGGCCCTCGCCCGCACCGACGTCCCGCGGCAGGAGATCTTCCTGACCACCAAGGTGTGGAACGACCAGCAGGGCTACGACGCCACGCTGCGCTCCTTCGACGCCTCCGCCAAGCGCCTCGGCCAGGACGTCGTCGACCTCTACCTGATCCACTGGCCGGTCCCGGCCAAGGACGCGTACGTCGACACCTGGCGCGCCCTGCTCGAGCTGCGCGCGCAGGGGCGCATCCGCGCCGCCGGGGTCTGCAACTTCCAGCCCGCGCACCTGCAGCGGCTGCTCGACGAGACCGGCGAGCTGCCGGCCCTCAACCAGATCGAGCTGCACCCGCGTCTCCAGCAGCGCGAGCTGCGCGCCTTCCACGCCCAGCACGGCATCGTCACCGAGGACTGGAGCCCGCTGGCCTCCGGCGGCGAGCTGCTCCAGGACCCCGTGGTCACCGGGATCGCGCAGCGGCTGTCGCGCACCCCCGCCCAGGTGGTCCTGCGCTGGCACGTGCAGCTCGGCCACGTCGTCATCCCCAAGTCGGTGACGCCCTCGCGCATCGCCGAGAACTTCCAGATCTTCGACTTCGAGCTCGAGCCGGAGGACCTCGCGGCGATCGAGGGAATGGACCGCGGCGAGCGCACCGGTCCCGACCCCGACACCTTCAACCTCGGCGCCTGACCCCCACCCCCTCGCAAACCTGGGGGTTCTGCGCGCCGCCCCCTCGCAAACCTGGGGGTTGTGCGCGCCGCCCCCTCGCAAACCTGGGGGTTGTGCGCGCCGCGGTCGTCGTGTCCCGGGGTGGCCTGCCGCCACCCCGGGATGCGAGAGGATGCGGCCGTGACCGCCAACGACAACACCCGACCGCTCGAGGCCGAGGTGCGCCGGGACCTCTCCAGCACCCTGTCCTACGGCGACTACCTCCGGCTGGACCAGCTCCTGGACGCCCAGCACACCCTGAGCGTGCCGCCCCAGCACGACGAGCTGCTCTTCATCATCCAGCACCAGACCACCGAGCTCTGGCTCAAGCTCGTGCTCCACGAGCTGCGCTCGGCCCGCGACCTGCTGCGGGCCGACGACCTCGCGCCCGCGCTCAAGCGCCTGGCCCGGGTCAAGCACATCCAGCGGACGCTGACCGAGCAGTGGTCGGTGCTGGCCACCCTCACCCCCACCGAGTACGCCGAGTTCCGTGGCTTCCTGTCCACCTCCTCGGGCTTCCAGTCCTGGCAGTACCGCGCGGTGGAGTTCATCCTCGGCAACAAGAACGCCGACATGATCCGCGTCTTCGACCACGACCCGGCCGCCCAGGCCGTCCTCGCCGAGCTGCTCCAGGAGCCGGGCGTGTACGACGAGTTCATCGCCTACGTCCACCGGCGGGGGCTACCCGTGCCCGCCGGGCTGCTCGAACGGGACTGGACCCTGGCTCACACCTTCACGCCCGAGCTGGTGCCGACCTTCACCCACATCTACGAGCACGCCCACGAGCTCTGGACGCTGTACGAGGCGTGCGAGGAGCTGGTCGACCTCGAGGACAACTTCCAGCTCTGGCGCTTCCGACACCTCAAGACGGTCGAGCGCACGATCGGCTCCAAACGCGGCACCGGCGGCTCCAGCGGTGTCCCCTTCCTGCGCCGCGCGCTCGACCTCACCTTCTTCCCCGAGCTGTACGCCGTGCGCGCCGAGATCGGCACACCCGCACCCTGAGCGCCGGTCACCCTGCGCAGTGGGCGTCGCGGAGTGCGTGCGGCGTGGTGACCGGACCGGACGGCTCAGCGCCGTGCGCGCAGGTCGGCCGCACACCGGCGCTCGAGGTCGGCCAGCTCGGCGAGGGAGTCCTCGATGTCCTGCCGCCGGCGCTCCAGCTCGGCCCGGCGGTCGCCGATCTGGCCCAGCAGGTAGGTCAGCTGCCCCGCCTCCCCGGGCTGCTCGTCGTACATGTCGATGATCGTGCGGATCTCCTCCAGCGGGAAGCCGAGCCGCTTGCCGCGCAGGATGAGGTTGAGCCGCGTGCGATCGCGGCGGTGGTAGACCCGCGTGGTCCCGCGGCGCTCGGGGGAGATCAGGCCGAGGTCCTCGTAGTGCCTGACGGTGCGGTGGGTGACTCCGAACTGCTCGGCGACCTCCGCGATCGTCCAGGTCCGTCCCGCTGGCCCGGCCGGGGAGTCGACGGCGGTCGTGGCGGGAGCGTCGGACGGGGTTGTCACGGCGCCCATGGTGCTTTACGTTGACGTCAACGTCAAGCAACCGTCGGGCGATCCTCGACGTCCACGAAGGGCCACCGATGTTCGAGCTGAGCAAGGACCATGAGGAGTTCCGCACCCTGGTGCGCGACTTCGCCGCGGCGGAGGTCGCGCCGCACGTCGCACGGTGGGACCGCGAGCACCACTTCCCGGTCGACCTCGTCCCCAAGATGGGCGACCTCGGGCTGTTCGGGATGGTTGTGCCCGAGGAGTTCGGCGGCGCCGAGTCGGACTTCACCTCCCTCTGTGTCGCCATCGAGGAGCTCGGCCGCGTCGACCAGTCGGTCGGCATCACGCTGTCGGCCGGTGTCGGGCTCGGCATCAACCCGATCCTCACCTACGGCACCCAGGAGCAGAAGGAGCGCTGGCTGCCCGACCTCGTGGCCGGGCGCGCGCTCGCGGCCTTCGGGCTGACCGAGCCCGAGGCGGGCTCCGACGCCGGCGCCACCCGCACCAAGGCGCGGCTCGAGGGTGGGGAGTGGGTCGTCGACGGCGCCAAGGCCTTCATCACCAACAGCGGCACCGAGATCACCTCGGTGGTC
This sequence comes from uncultured Actinomycetota bacterium, assembly GCA_963696105.1. Classification (GTDB taxonomy): domain Bacteria; phylum Actinomycetota; class Actinomycetes; order Actinomycetales; family Dermatophilaceae; genus CAVRTM01. The sequence continues at coordinate 459,978 of CAVOIP010000005.1, read as the reverse complement.
ACCGTGACCGCCCGCACCGGGCAGAACGACGACGGTACGCCGCAGATCAGCGCGATCATGGTGCCCGCCGGCACGCCCGGGTTCACGGTCGAGACCGCCTACGACAAGCTCGGCTGGCACGCCTCGGACACGCACGGGCTGTCCTTCAGCGACTGCCGCGTGCCGGCTGACCACCTGCTCGGACAGCAGGGCAACGGCTTCAAGCAGTTCCTCAAGACCCTCGACGACGGCCGGATCGCGATCAGCGCCCTCGCCGTCGGCCTCGCGCAGGCGTGCCTGGAGGCGTCCACGGACTACGCCCGGACCCGGATCGCGTTCGGCCGGCCGATCGGCGCCAACCAGGGCGTCTCCTTCCAGATCGCCGACCTCGCCGTCATGGTGGAGGCCGCCCGGGCCCTGACCTACAAGGCCGCCTGGCTCAAGGACGAGCTCAACGCCGGTCGCCGCTCCGTCGCCGAGGTGAAGCAGGCCGCGGCCGTCTGCAAGCTCTACTCGACCGAGGCGGCCGTCTCGGCGACCCGCATCGCGACGCAGGTCTTCGGTGGCAACGGCTTCATGGAGGAGTACCCCGTGGCGCGGTTCTACCGCGACGCCAAGATCCTGGAGATCGGCGAGGGCACGAGCGAGGTCCAGCGGATGGTCATCGCCCGCGGGCTCGGTCTGCCCAGCTCCTGAGCCGGCGCCCCACCTGCCCTCCCCGCACCCTCGACGAGTCCGGAGCCTCACCCATGACTGACCAGCAGCAAGGGACGTCCCCCGCGGCCCCGGCGCCGTTCGCCGGGCCCACCGAGGGCGGTGACGCCCGGGTGGCCGATGTACGGCGACGACTGACGGCCGCCCACGCGGCGTCGTCCGCGCCACCTGCCCAGGCCAGGGCCAAGCTGGACGCCCAGTCCAAGCTGTACGTGCGCGAGCGCATCGCGCTGTTGTTCGACGAGGGTTCGTTCGTCGAGGACGGGCGGTACGCCAACGCGATGGCCCCCGGCCTGCCCGCGGACGGCGTCGTCACCGGCCGCGGCACGGTCGACGGCCGGCCGGCGATCGTGGTCGCCAACGACCCCACGGTCAAGGCCGGTTCGTGGGGCGCCCGCACGGTGGAGAAGATCGTTCGTGCCACGGAGATGGCGCTGCGCGAGGAGCTGCCGATCTTCTGGTTCGTGGACTCCGCCGGCGCCCGCATCACCGACCAGGTCGAGCTGTTCCCGGGGCGCCGAGGTGCGGGGCGGATCTTCCACAACCAGGTGGCGCTGTCGGGCAAGGTGCCCCAGATCTGCTGCCTCTTCGGCCCCTCGGCGGCCGGCGGCGCGTACATCCCCGCCTTCACCGACATCGTGATCATGGTGGACGGCAACGCCTCGATGTACCTCGGCAGCCCTCGCATGGCGGAGATGGTGGTGGGGGAGACGGTGTCCCTCGAGGACATGGGCGGCGCGCGGATGCACTGCACCGTCTCCGGGTGCGGCGACCTCCTGGCCACCGACGACCACGACGCGATCGAGCTCGCCAAGCTCTACTTCTCCTATCTGCCCTCGAGCTGGCGCTCCGCGGCGCCGTCCTACGTGCCGGAGGAGCCCGCGGTGCCGCTGACGCGCACCACCGTCCCCGAGATCGAGAGCCAGCCGTTCGACATCCACGCGGTCATCGAAGGCCTGCTGGATGACGACTCGTTCTTCGAGATCAAGCCGCTGTTCGCCGCCGAGCTCGTGACGGGCCTCGGGCGGATGGGCGGCGAGACCGTCGGCATCGTCGCCAACAACTCGGCGGTCAAGGGGGGAGTCCTCTTCGCCGACAGCGCCGACAAGGCGGCGCGGTTCATCTGGCTGTGTGACGCGTTCTCGATCCCCCTGGTCTACCTGGCCGACGTGCCGGGGTTCATGATCGGCTCGGAGGTCGAGCGCGGCGGCATCATCCGGCACGGAGCCAAGATGATCACCGCCGTCTCGGAGGCCACGGTGCCGCAGTTCTCCGTCATCGTGCGCAAGGCCTACGGGGCGGGGCTCTACGCCATGGCCGGCCCGGGGTTCGGCCCGGACGCGACGCTGGCGCTGCCCACGGCCCGCATCGCCGTCATGGGACCGGAGGCCGCCGTCAACGCGGTGTACGCGGGCAAGATCGGCGACATCGCCGATCCGGACGAGCGCGAGCAGTTCGTCCAGGACCGTCGGCGGGAGTACGAGGAGGACGTCGACCTCGAGCGCCTCGTGGCCGACCTGGTGCTGGACGGGATCATCGAGGCCGACGACCTGCGCGCGGAGCTGCTGCACCGACTCCGGTACGCCGCACGTCGGGACCGGGCCTTCAGCACCCGTCGGCGCGGGGTCCCGCCCGTCTAGCCCCGGGCGCGACCGCTGCCCGCGGCGGCGCGGCGCCTTCGGTGCCGGGGCGGTCGTGGAGGCGGCAGCGGGGGCCGCGGGGACTCCACGGCCAGGGAGCAGGGGACCGCCTCCGCAGGCCGCCTGCGGGGGTCTGAGGTGGCGCGGGCCTCGGAAAATCCCTGCTAATCTTCTCCTCGGCCTCACAGCCAGCACCTGCAGATCAGCGTTCGCCGCCACGGCGACGAGCACCGATTTGACGGGCCTGGCCGGCTGACATAAGTTTGAACGGTTGCCCACAAGGCCTCGCCGGATGCAGATCGGGCTCCTCGCAGGATGAGGAAGCGATTTGGGATCGGCAAGGTGGGTGGGATAAACTTGGATGGTTGCCCCGGAGCGCGGTGGAAGTCGTGTGATGGTGCGTGTCCGACACTTGAGAACTCAACAGCGTGCCAAAAATCGATGCCAATGTTTTGCGTGGCCACGGGTTTTGGGTCTTCTTCCTTTGTGGGGAGGGGGTCTGGTGCTGGTGGTTGCGTGTTTTCCTTTGGTTGATTGTTTGGAATTCAAGTCCAGCGGGCTTGGTTCTGTTTCAGCTGGAATCAGTTACCCTTCGGGGTTTGTTTTTCCTGCCGGGCCCTTTTTGGGGTGTGGTGGGTGTGAAACATCTACGGAGAGTTTGATCCTGGCTCAGGACGAACGCTGGCGGCGTGCTTAACACATGCAAGTCGAACGGTGATCTGGGTGCTTGCACCTGGTGATCAGTGGCGAACGGGTGAGTAACACGTGAGTAACCTGCCCTTCACTCTGGGATAACTCCGGGAAACCGGGGCTAATACCGGATATGACATCAACCCGCATGGGTATGGTGTGGAAAGTTTTTCGGTGGAGGATGGACTCGCGGCCTATCAGCTTGTTGGTGAGGTAATGGCTCACCAAGGCGACGACGGGTAGCCGGCCTGAGAGGGCGACCGGCCACACTGGGACTGAGACACGGCCCAGACTCCTACGGGAGGCAGCAGTGGGGAATATTGCACAATGGGCGAAAGCCTGATGCAGCGACGCCGCGTGAGGGATTAAGGCCTTCGGGTTGTAAACCTCTTTCAGCAGGGAAGAAGCGCAAGTGACGGTACCTGCAGAAGAAGCACCGGCTAACTACGTGCCAGCAGCCGCGGTAATACGTAGGGTGCGAGCGTTGTCCGGAATTATTGGGCGTAAAGAGCTTGTAGGCGGTTTGTCGCGTCTGCTGTGAAATCTCAAGGCTCAACCTTGAGCTTGCAGTGGGTACGGGCAGACTAGAGTGTGGTAGGGGAGACTGGAATTCCTGGTGTAGCGGTGAAATGCGCAGATATCAGGAGGAACACCGATGGCGAAGGCAGGTCTCTGGGCCACTACTGACGCTGAGAAGCGAAAGCATGGGGAGCGAACAGGATTAGATACCCTGGTAGTCCATGCCGTAAACGTTGGGAACTAGGTGTGGGCCTCATTCCACGAGGTCCGTGCCGCAGCTAACGCATTAAGTTCCCCGCCTGGGGAGTACGGCCGCAAGGCTAAAACTCAAAGGAATTGACGGGGGCCCGCACAAGCGGCGGAGCATGCGGATTAATTCGATGCAACGCGAAGAACCTTACCAAGGCTTGACATGTACCGGAAAAGTGCAGAGATGTGCTCCCCGCAAGGTCGGTATACAGGTGGTGCATGGTTGTCGTCAGCTCGTGTCGTGAGATGTTGGGTTAAGTCCCGCAACGAGCGCAACCCTCGTTCTATGTTGCCAGCACGTGATGGTGGGGACTCATAGGAGACTGCCGGGGTCAACTCGGAGGAAGGTGGGGATGACGTCAAATCATCATGCCCCTTATGTCTTGGGCTTCACGCATGCTACAATGGCCAGTACAAAGGGCTGCGAGACCGTAAGGTGGAGCGAATCCCAAAAAACTGGTCTCAGTTCGGATTGGGGTCTGCAACTCGACCCCATGAAGTCGGAGTCGCTAGTAATCGCAGATCAGCAACGCTGCGGTGAATACGTTCCCGGGCCTTGTACACACCGCCCGTCAAGTCACGAAAGTTGGTAACACCCGAAGCCGGTGGCCTAACTCGTAAGAGGAGGAGCCGTCGAAGGTGGGACTGGCGATTGGGACTAAGTCGTAACAAGGTAGCCGTACCGGAAGGTGCGGCTGGATCACCTCCTTTCTAAGGAGCACTGGCAGCACCGGCCGCCGGCTCGCGTTTGATCGCGGGTGGGGGCCAGGGGTTGTCCAGGTGGCCCCGTCACAGGCGGATGTTCTGTGGGGGTTGCTCACGGGTGGAACATCGATTAGTTGGCGCCGTCGCGTTCGTGTCGGCTCACCAGTACAGACCGTTCTCCCGCCCTTGTGGTGGGGGGCTGGTCGTGGACCGTGGGCGGTGCGGGGGTGGGGGTGCCTGGCACGTTGTTGGGTCCTGAAGGGTCGGGCGCAAGCTCGGAGAAACCTTTCGGTACCGCGCCCGCCACTGGCCGGCCTTGCTTTCCTTGGGGAGGCGAGGTGGTGGTGGTGGGTCGGTTGGGCCTGGTCCTGGTTTCATACCGCATCCGTTGGTGGGTGTGGGTGGCCGGTGCGGATCGGGTGCCGCCTGTATGTTGAGAACTACACAGTGGACGCGAGCATCTTTGTGGCCAAGTTTTTAAGGGCACACGGTGGATGCCTTGGCACCAGGAACCGATGAAGGACGTAGGAATCTGCGATAAGCCACGGGGAGTCGATAACCAGACTGTGATCCGTGGATTTCCGAATGGGGAAACCCGGCTGGAGGCAAGTCCAGTCACCCTTACCTGAACACATAGGGTAAGTGGAGGGAACGTGGGGAAGTGAAACATCTCAGTACCCACAGGAAGAGAAAGCAACCGCGATTCCGTGAGTAGTGGCGAGCGAAAGCGGATCAGGCTAAACCGGGCATGTGTGATAGCTAGTAGGCGTTGCATGTCCGGGGTCGTGGGACTTTCCCGCCCTTCCTACTAGGAGGGCAAGGAGTGAGAAACTGTTCGTATAGTCGAAGGATCTTGAATGGTCCGGCACAGAGGGTGCGACCCCCGTAGACGAAATGCGTTCAGCTCCTGGGAAGTATCCCAAGTAGCACGGGGCCCGAGAAATCCCGTGTGAATCTGGCGGGACCACCCGCTAAGCCTAAATATTCCCTGGTGACCGATAGCGGACAAGTACCGTGAGGGAAAGGTGAAAAGTACCCCGGGAGGGGAGTGAAATAGATCCTGAAACCGTGTGCCTACAATCCGTTGGAGCCTCCTTGTGGGGTGACAGCGTGCCTTTTGAAGAATGAGCCTGCGAGTTAGTGCTCAGTGGCGAGGTTAACCCGTGTGGGGAAGCCGTAGCGAAAGCGAGTCCGAACAGGGCGTGTGAGTCGCTGGGTCTAGACCCGAAGCGGAGTGATCTACCCATGGCCAGGTTGAAGCGCGGGTAAGACCGCGTGGAGGACCGAACCCACTTAGGTTGAAAACTGAGGGGATGAGCTGTGGGTAGGGGTGAAAGGCCAATCAAACTCCGTGATAGCTGGTTCTCCCCGAAATGCATTTAGGTGCAGCGTCACGTGTTTCTTACCGGAGGTAGAGCTACTGGATGGCTAATGGGCCTCACCAGGTTACTGACGTCAGCCAAACTCCGAATGCCGGTAAGCCAGAGCGTGGCAGTGAGACTGCGGGGGATAAGCTCCGTAGTCGAGAGGGAAACAGCCCAGACCACCATCTAAGGTCCCTAAGCGTGTGCTAAGTGGGAAAGGATGTGGAGTTGCTGTGACAACCAGGAGGTTGGCTTAGAAGCAGCCACCCTTTAAAGAGTGCGTAATAGCTCACTGGTCAAGTGATTCCGCGCCGACAATGTAGCGGGGCTCAAGCACACCACCGAAGCTGTGGCATTGACACTTTGCCCGGCACCGGCCCTTGTGGTGGGTGTCCAAGCGTGTCGATGGGTAGGGGAGCGTCGTGTGGCGGGTGAAGCGGCGGAGTGATCCAGCCGTGGACGCCACACGAGTGAGAATGCAGGCATGAGTAGCGAATGACGGGCGAGAAACCCGTCCGCCGAATAACCAAGGGTTCCAGGGTCAAGCTAATCTGCCCTGGGTAAGTCGGGACCTAAGGCGAGGCCGACAGGCGTAGTCGATGGACAACGGGTTGATATTCCCGTACCGGCGAAGAACCGCCCATATCGAACCGTGTGATGCTAAGCGCCTGAAGCCGTGCCAGGGCCTCTTCGGAGGTACCGGTGCGTGTGGAGCGCGTGACCCGAGCATGTAGTAGGTAAGCGATGGAGTGACGCAGGAAGGTAGCCTCCGCGTGGCGATGGTTGTCCACGTCTAAGGGTGTAGGGCCAGGTGTAGGTAAATCCGCACCTGATACAAGCCTGAGACCTGATGGTGACCGCATTTGCGGGAAGAGGGTGATCCTATGCTGCCGAGAAAAACTTCTAGCGAGGTTCGAGCCGCCCGTACCCCAAACCGACTCAGGTGGTTAGGTAGAGAATACCAAGGCGATCGAGTGAATCGTGGTTAAGGAACTCGGCAAAATACCCCCGTAACTTCGGGAGAAGGGGGGCCCCGATCGTGACCCCACTTGCTGGGTGAGCGTGAGTGGCCGCAGAGACCAGGGAGAAGCGACTGTTTACTAAAAACACAGGTCCGTGCGAAGTCGCAAGACGATGTATACGGACTGACGCCTGCCCGGTGCTGGAACGTTAAGGGGACCGGTTAGCCTCACGGCGAAGCTGAGAACTTAAGCGCCAGTAAACGGCGGTGGTAACTATAACCATCCTAAGGTAGCGAAATTCCTTGTCGGGTAAGTTCCGACCTGCACGAATGGCGTAACGACTTCTCCACTGTCTCAACCACGAACTCGGCGAAATTGCACTACGAGTAAAGATGCTCGTTACGCGCAGCAGGACGGAAAGACCCCGGGACCTTTACTACAGCTTGGTATTGGTGTTCGGTACGGCTTGTGTAGGATAGGTGGGAGACTGTGAAGCGGGCACGCCAGTGTCCGTGGAGTCAACGTTGAAATACCACTCTGGTCGTTCTGGATATCTAACCTCGGTCCGTGATCCGGATCAGGGACAGTGCCTGGTGGGTAGTTTAACTGGGGCGGTTGCCTCCTAAAAGGTAACGGAGGCGCCCAAAGGTTCCCTCAGCCTGGTTGGTAATCAGGTTTCGAGTGTAAGTGCACAAGGGAGCTTGACTGTGAGACAGACATGTCGAGCAGGGACGAAAGTCGGGACTAGTGATCCGGCGGTGGCTTGTGGAAGCGCCGTCGCTCAACGGATAAAAGGTACCCCGGGGATAACAGGCTGATCTTGCCCAAGAGTCCATATCGACGGCATGGTTTGGCACCTCGATGTCGGCTCGTCGCATCCTGGGGCTGGAGTAGGTCCCAAGGGTTGGGCTGTTCGCCCATTAAAGCGGTACGCGAGCTGGGTTTAGAACGTCGTGAGACAGTTCGGTCCCTATCCGCTGTGCGCGTAGGAAACTTGAGAAGAGCTATCCCTAGTACGAGAGGACCGGGATGGACGAACCTCTGGTGTGTCAGTTGTCCTGCCAAGGGCACCGCTGATTAGCTACGTTCGGAAGTGATAACCGCTGAAAGCATCTAAGCGGGAAGCACGCTTCAAGATGAGGTTTCCATACCCCTTGTGGGTGAGAGGCTCCCAGCTAGACCACTGGGTTGATAGGCCGGATGTGGAAGCACAGCAATGTGTGGAGCTGACCGGTACTAATAAGCCGATAACTTGATACAAAGATGCTACGCGTCCACTGTGTGGTTCCCGAGATACAGTCGGGGTAACAAACCACAACACCATACTTTTGCTTGTTGCTGGTAACCCGCACCCCACCGGTTGGGTGGGTGTGTCTCTCTAGGGTTACGGCGGTCATAGCGAAGGGGAAACGCCCGGTCCCATTCCGAACCCGGAAGCTAAGCCCTTCAGCGCCGATGGTACTGCACTGGGAACGGTGTGGGAGAGTAGGACGCCGCCGGACAAACATTCACGAAAGAGCCCCACCCCCTGCCCGGGGGTGGGGCTCTTTCGCATGCCCCGCCGCCCGTCAGCGGGGACGGCTCTGCGCGGGCGGCGGTGGGGAGGGGTGGTTCAGAGGGGGAGTGGGTGGTTCAGACTGCGCGCGCCAGCGAGAGGGCGAAACGCCGTTGGTCGTCGGTCCACCACTGCACCATCTCGAAGCCCGCGGCAGCCAGTTCCGCCGCAACGCCTTCTCGGCGGAACTTCGCCGAGATCTCCGTGCGGATCTCCTCGCCCTGCTCGAGCCGCAAGCGCAGGTCGAGGTCGTCCACCGTGACGGTCAGCGGACGCCTGGCGCGCAGACGCATCTCCACCCACTCGTGCCCGGCGTCCCAGAGAGCACGGTGGTCGAAGTCCTCGAGGGGGAAGTCGGCGCCCAGCTCGCGGTTGAGCACTGCCAGCACGTTGCGGTTGAACTCCGCCGTCACCCCCTCCCGGTCGTCGTAGGCACGGACGAGCACCTGAGGGTCCTTGACCAGGTCGGTGCCGAGCAGGAGCCATTCCCCGGGTGCGAGGACCTCACGGACCTCAGCGAAGAACGTGGACCGCTCGCCGGGGAAGAGGTTGCCGATGGTGCCGCCGAGGAAGGCCACGAGGCGGGGGGCTTCGCCCGGGGTACGGCCGAGGTGTTCGGTGAAGTCGCCGACGACGCCATGGATCCGCGTGCCGGGATAGTCCCCGGCGATCGCGGCGACAGCCTCCCGCAGCGCGGTCTCCGAGACGTCGAGCGGCACGAACTGGCGCAGGGTGCCGCCGGCCCGCAGCGCGTCGAGGAGCAGACGGGTCTTCTCGGAGGAGCCCGAGCCGAGCTCGACGAGGGTGTGGGCGCCGGTGCGGGCGGCGATGTCCGTGGCGTGGCGGTCCAGGATCTCGCGCTCGGCTCGGGTGGGGTAGTAGTCCTCCAGGCGGGTGATGTCCTCGAAGAGCTCGCTGCCGCGGGCGTCGTAGAACCATTTGGGTGGCAACCACTTGGGGCTCGACGTCAGACCGGTGCGCGCGTCGCGCCGCAGCGCCTTCTCGGCGTCCTGAGCGGTGTGGAAGACCTCGACCACGACATCATGCATCGTCGTTACTTCTCCCTGAGTGGACGGGTGGTGACGCCCCGGCATGGGCCGGCGACCACCTCCAGTGGATGGGTGGTTACGGCGCCGGCTGTGACGAGCACCGCATGGCGGTCAGGGACCTCCTGCCAGCTCGGGTCCGCGGGATCCCACGGTTCGGAGGAGACGGCGACAGCGCCCGGAGTCTGGCGGGTCCACAGGGCGTGGGTCCATGTGGTCCCGACCACGACCTCGCCGTCGGTCAGCAGCAGGTTGAGGCGGGAGGCGGGCGCCGCCGAGGCCACGTCCGTGACCACGGAGGCAACGGCGTCGAGGGGAGAGGCGCCCGTGCGGAGCCGGTGCCGGACGAGGGCCCACAGCAGGGCCGCATCGGTCGGGGCGTCCAGCGTCATCAGGTCCGTCACCGGGAGGTCGGATGCCAGCATGGCGAGCGAGCCGGGCCAGGCCTCGACCCTTCCGTTGTGGCTGAACAGCCACCGGCCGTCGGTGAACGGCGCGCACGCACCCTCGCCGACCGGCATACCGGCGGTGGCGTTGCGCACTGCAGCCAGCACGGCGCCGGAGCGGACCCCGGCGGCCATGTCCGGCAGGGAGGCGTCGGTCCACATCGGGACGCTGCGGCGGTAGCGGCGGACCTGCCCGTCGGGGTGGCCGGGTGCATACCAGCCGAGGCCGAAGCCGTCGGCGTTGACGGTGCCGCCTCCGCGCATGTCGTTCGGCGCGGAGGCCTGGCGCAGCAAGGAGTGCGGTGGGTCGAGCACGAGCTCAGCGAGGCTCACGGGTGGGCCGAGATAGGCCAGGTGCCGGCACATGCGTCAGCCGAGCTCCTCGGTGCTGGCGTCGCGGGCGCACCGGAAGCCGGCGAAGATCTGCCGGCGGATGGGATAGTCCCAGTTGCGGAACGTGCCGCGGCAGGCGACCGCGTCGGTGCCGAAGGACCCACCCCGCAGGACCTTGTAGTCGGCGCCGAAGAAGACGAGGGAGTACTCGTCGTAGGGGAACGCGGCGAAGCCGGGGTAGGGCGTGAAGTCGCTGCTGGTCCACTCCCACACGTCGCCGATCAGCTGGTGCACGCCCAGCGGCGAGGCGCCAGCGGGGTGTGCGCCCGCCTCGGCGGGAGCCAGGTGGCGCTGGCCGAGGTTGGCGTGCGCCGGCGTCGGCTCCTCGTCGCCCCACGGGTAGCGCCGGGACCGCCCGGTGGCGGGATCGTGGCGCGCCGCCTTCTCCCACTCCGCCTCGGTCGGCAGGCGCTTGCCCGCCCACGCCGCGTACGCCTCGGCCTCGTAGAAGCTGACGTGGACGACCGGTTGGTGCAACGGCAGGGGCGACGCCACGCCGAACGACCGGTGCCACCAGCTGCCGTCGAGACGCTCCCAGAACCGGGGTGCCTCGATGCCGGAGTGCTGGCGGTGGGCCCACCCGGGCACCGACCACCACCGCGGGTCGTCGTAGCCACCGGCATCGACGAAGGCGGCGTAGTCGCCGTTGGTGACAGCGGCAGTGTCGAGGAAGAACGCGTCGACATGGACCTGGTGCGCCGGTCGCTCGTTGTCCAGGGCCCATGGCTCGGTGGAGGTGCCCATGGTGAAGGAGCCGCCGGGGACCAGCACCTCGGTGGCGTGCGGCCGCACGGTGGCACGTGGCGGCCGGGGGGCGGCGAGGACCGCGTCGCCCGTGCGCAGCTGGTGGGTGGCCAGCATGGTCTCGGCGTGCTGCTGCTCGTGCTGGGCGACCATGCCGAACGCGAAGGCGTGCTCGAGCAGCCGCCGCCCCTCCAGCGGCGCGTGGTCGAGGACGTCGAGGACCTTGTCACGGACCTCACGGACGTAGGCGCGGGCTTCGACCGGGTCGAGGAGCGGGAGGGACGGCCGGTCGGCGCGGCTGTGCTTGAACGCGTCGTACAGCTCGTCGATGTCCTGCCGGACCGGCTTCCGGGCACCCACGTCGCGCACCAGCCAGAGCTCCTCCTGGTTGCCGATGTGCGCGAGGTCCCACACCAGCGGCGACATCAGCGTGGAGTGCTGGCGCACCAGGTCGTCGTCGTCGACCGCGTCGGTGAGCACGGTGCTGCGCTGACGGCCGCGCGTGAGCACGTCGGCCACGTGGGCACGCAGCTGCTCGGGGGTCCGGTCGTGCAGCGGGGGAGTGGTGGTCATGCCAAGCACCTCCGGGTGGTGGTGGAGACCAGCTGGGGCAGGTGCGCGAGCACGGACGCTCGCGTGGAGTCGTCGAGGTCGAGATCAGCGACGGCCGCGCAGCCGAGGTCGAGAACGGCGGCTGCGGCGGCGCGCACGCGCGGGTCCTCCAGCCCGTGCCGACCGGCCTCGAACCACCGGTCCCGTGCTGGTTCGGTGGCCTCCAGCGCGGCGTCGACGACGCGAGGCGATGACAGCAGCGCGCAGACCAGCACGAACGGGTGGACCCAGGAGTCGCCCGGCTGGGCGTCGAGGTAGCGGATCTCCAGGTAGCCGCGAGGCCGGACAGGCGGGAACATCGTGCTGAGGTGGTAGTCGAGGTCGCCGGTCGTGGGAACCGGCAGCGTGCCGTCGGCGCCGGCGCGGATCCAGCCGGCGAAGGTCAGCCCCGCCGGGGCGGCCCACGACCCGCCGTCGCGGCGGAAGCAGATCACCGGCGCTTCCATGGAGAGGCGAGCCCAGTGCTGGGCCGGGTCGGCGACCGTCGTGGCCGGAGGCAGGGTGACCGGCGGACAGGTGCGCAGGACGGACCTCAGCCGGGCCGAGGCCCAGCGGGTGTCGGCGCCGGCGTGGTGCCGGGAGTTGGCGAACAACGCCACCAGTGGCGGGCCCAGGGCGTGCGCCGCGGCCCACCGGGACGGGATCTGCGATGCCTCGCCGGCGTCCAGGCAGACCTGCATGCTCGCGCTGCTGCACATCATCTGGGTGCCGCCGGGGCCGATCGCGGCGTAGGCCTCCTCCATCGCCGTGTAGCGGGGCGTGGACAGGACGCGGCGAGGGGGCCGGTGCGGATCGAGGCCGCTGTGGCCCAGCGCGAGGCCGTGCGCCCGAAGCAGGGTGGCGAGCTGGGCGGAGTCGGCCCGGGTGTGCTCGACCACCGTGTCGAGCGAGGCGTGCGGTGGGGTGGAGATCTCCACCTGGCCGCCCGGCTCGACGGTGACCAGCGAGCCATGCGCCAGGGGGGAGTGGGGGGAGGCGGGGTCCAGGGTCACGGGGGTGTGGTCACCCAGCGCCACGCGCAGTCGCGCGATGTCCACCGGCCTCGTCGGGTGCTCGAGGTCATGCAGCGTCCGCTCGAGCTCGACTCCGTGCAGCCGCGGGGGTCCGTGCTTGAAGCAGACCATCGCGACGTAGCCCTCGGCCTGCTCGCGGTCTCGCAGCGGCGTCGAGGGTTGCGGGGCGGACGTGCCGGACTGCACGGCGGTCGGAGAAGGCATGACCCGCAAAACATAGCCACGGCCCGCGAGCCCCACAACCCTCGGAGGATGCGCGGTGGTCTCCCGGGCCGGGCAGGGACGGCCGACGCGGCCCGGGCCGGAGCTCAGCCGCGCAGGGCCGACCAGGGGACGTCGAGGCTGCCCAGCAGCTCGCGCATCAGGGGCAGGCTGATGCCCACCACGTTGGAGGGGTCGCCCTCGATGCCCTCGACGTAGGGGGCGCCCAGGCCGTCCAGCGTGAAGGCGCCCGCCACCCTCAGCGGCTCACCGGTGGCGACGTAGGCGTGGATCTCGTCGTCGGAGATGGTGGCGAAGTGCACGGTGGTGGAGGCCACCGCGCCCAGCGTCGCCCCGGTGCCGCCGTCCTCGCCGTCGCGGTCGTCGATGACCCAGTGGCCGGTGTGCAGGATCCCCGAGCGACCCCGCATCCGCTGCCACCGGGAGAGTGCCTCCTCGGCGTCCACCGGCTTGCCGTGCACCTCCTCGTCGAGCTCGAGGACCGAGTCGCAGCCCACGACGAGCGCGCCGTCGGGGGCGTCAGCCGGCGCGTCGGCACCGGCGAGACGCGCGGCCACCGCCTCGCACTTGGCGCGTGCCAGCACCAGGGCGACGTCCTCGGGTGCGAGCTCGCCGTACTGGCTGCGCGCCTGGGCCACCACGGCGTCCTCGTCGACCTCGGACACCAGGACGTACGGCGACACACCCGCGCGGCGCAGCGTCTCGAGGCGGGCCGGGGAGGCAGAGCCGAGGACGAGGGGCAGGGCGGGGAGGACCATGGCGGGAAGGGTACCGGGCTATCCGAGCAGGTCGTCGACGTAGCACCAGCGCCAGGCCTCGCCCGGCTCGAAGCTGCGCATCACGGGGTGGCCGGTCTCCGCGTAGTGCCGGTCGGCGTGCTTGCCGACCGAGGAGTCGCAGCAGCCGATGTTGCCGCAGGACAGGCACATCCGCAGGTGCACCGGCGTCGTGCCTTCGCGCTCGCAGTCCGGGCATCCCTGTGGCGTCAGGGGCCTGATGTGCGTCGGAGCCTGGCGCAGGTGGTCGCACGCGCCGCCGACCGGCTCGGGCGGCAGCAACACGCCCTGCCGGGCCGCCTCGTCCCCGCGTTCGACCCGGTCGAGCATCGACTCCTCGAGGTCGAGCGCCCCCATCACCTGCTCGAGCACCTCGTGGTCGGCCTCCCCGGCGTCGCGGATGCGGAGCACCTCCTTCCGCTCGGCAGCGAGCATCCGAAGGCGCACGCGCCGGTAGGCCTCGCTCGGTGTCTCCTGCGTCGAGTCGGTGTTGCCCAGCCGCTCCCAGACGATGTTGACGCGCTGCTCCACCCGGCGGCGCAGCGTGTCCATCGTCTGCTCGTCGATCTCGTCGGAGCACTCGTCGAGGGCCCGCATGCCGGCGCGCACGGCGGACTGCAGCACGGTGGCCTCCTGCAGGGCGTCCTCGCGCGGGTCCGGTCCGTGCACCCCGAGGCGACGGGCCAGCCACGGCAGCGAGAACCCCTGCAGCACCAGCGTCCCCGCCGTGACCACCATGGCGATGAGGACCAGGACCTCCCGTTCCGGAGTGTTCTCCGGGAGCGCGAAGACGGCCGCCAGGGTGACGACGCCACGCATCCCGGCCCACGAGATGATCGCCGTCGAGCGCAAGGACGGGACGCGGCCGGCGCGGTCCGGGCCCGGACGGATCGCGAGGATCCGCACGGGGAAGACCCACATCGGCCGGAGCACGATGACGGCGGCGAGCACCGCGAGGCAGACCCCGACGATCTGCCCGCGGCCGAGGTCGGACTGGCCGACGTCGGCCACGATCCACCGCACCTGCAGCCCGATGAGCAGGAACACCGAGTTCTCCAGCAGGAACTGGATCGTGGACCAGTTCACGCGCTCGCTCAGCCGCGACGAGGCGTCCTGCAGCACCGGCGACCGGTGCCCGAGCAGCAGGCCGGCGACGACGACGGCCAGGACACCGGAGGCGCCCAGCTCCTCGGCGGGCAGGTAGGCCACGAACGGCACCATGAACGACAAGGTGGTGTCGATGACGCTGTCCGTCACGGCCTTGCGGACCAGTCCGACGAGCCAGGCGACGACGATCCCGATGACGACCCCGCCGAGCGCGGCGCGGACGAAGTCCAGCGTCACCCCGCCGACGCTGACGTAGCCGACCGTCAGCGCCGCGATGGCGGTCCGCAGGCACACCAGTGCCGTGGCGTCGTTGACCAGGGACTCGCCCTCGAGCAGCGTGACGACGCGACGGGGTAGCCCGATCCGGCGTGCGATGGCCGTCGCGGCCACCGCATCGGGGGGCGCCACGACCGCGCCGAGTGCGAACGCGGCGGCGAACGGCACGGGCAGCAACAGCCACGTCACCAGCCCCACGCCGAGCGCGGTGAAGATCACCAGCCCGACCGAGAGGAAGCCGATGGGGCGGCGGTTCTCCTTGAAGTCGACCAGGGAGCTGCGGATCGCGGCGGCGTAGAGCAGTGGGGGCAGCAGCCCCACGAGCACCACCTCGGAGGACAGGTGCACCTCGGGGATGAACGGCAGGAACGAGGCCACCACACCGACCAGCGTCAGCATCAGCGGCGCGGACAGGTTGAACCGGCGCGCCAGCCCCGCGACCGCCGTGACGGTGGCGAGGAGGGCAAGGGCGGTGACGGCGACAGACACAGGAGAAGTTTCGCAGCACCACGTCCGGTCGTGCCGCCGGAGCGGCGTCAGCCCAGGACGGCGCTCCGCAGGGTGTCCAGGCCGACGCCGCCGACGTCCAGCGCGCGGCGGTGGAACGCCTTGATGTCGAACGCGTCGCCGTCCCTGGCCCGGACCTCGTCGCGCAGCTGCAGCCAGATCCGCTCGCCGATCTTGTACGACGGCGCCTGCCCGGGCCAGCCGAGGTAGCGGTCGAGCTCGTAGCGCAGGAACCCCTCGGCCATGTTGGCGTGCGCGGACAGGAACTGCCATGCCTTGTCGTAGGTCCAGCGACCGCCACCCACCTCGGCGGGTGCCTCGAAGCCGCAGTGGAACCCGATGTCCAGCACCACCCGGGCCGCGCGCAGGGACTGGCCGTCGAGCAGGCCCATCCGGTTGCCGGGGTCGTCCATGTAGCCCAGGTCGGCCATGAGGCGCTCGGCGTACAGCGCCCACCCCTCCCCGTGGCCGGAGACCCATGACTCGAGCCGGCGCCAGCGGTTGAGCAGCTCCGAACGGTAGACCGTCTGGGCCACCTGGAGGTGGTGTCCCGGGACACCCTCGTGGTAGACGGTGGTCAGCTCGCGCCAGGTGCCGAACTCCGTGACGCCCTTGGGCACGGCCCACCACATGCGACCCGGACGGCTGAAGTCCTCGCTCGGGCCGGTGTAGTAGATGCCGCCGGAGGTCGTCGGCGCGATCCGGCACTCGATCGTGCGGACCGGCTCGGGGATGTCGAAGTGCGAGCCGGCCAGGCTGGCGATGGCCTCGTCGGCCTTGCCCTGCATCCACGCGCGCAGCTCGTCGGTGCCGTGCAGCTGGTACGCCGGGTCGGCGTCCAGCAGGTCGATGGCCTCCTTGACCGTGGCGCCGGGCTTGATCTGCTGCGCCACGGCCTCCATCTCGGCGGTGATCCGCGCCAGCTCGGCCTGGCCCCAGGCGTAGGTCTCCTCGAGGTCGACGGAGGTGCCGAGGAAGGAGCGTGAGACCAGCTGGTAGCGCTCGCGACCGCAGGCGTCGGACTCGGGTGCCTGCGGGAGGATCTCGCGGCGCAGGGTACGGCCCAGGTCGGCGTAGGCGCCGGACGCGGCCGACACGGCGTCGCGGAGAGCCCGGGCGACGTCGGGGTCCAGCTCCTCGTCGCCGGCCCGGGCGCTGCGGAGGAACGTGGCGAAGTAGCCGTCGTCGGCGGTGAACTCCTCGCACTGGCCGATGCACGCCTCGACCTGGCGGCGCGGGCTGACGTTGCCCCGGGCCGCGGCGGCGGTGAGCGACTCGACGTACTGCCCGAGCGCCCGCGGCACCTTGGCCAGACGGGTGGCGATGACCGCCCACTGCTGCGAGGTGTCGGTCGGCATCAGGTCGAAGACGCTGCGGATGCCCTGGATGGGGGAGGCGATGACGTCCAGCGACATCTCGTCCAGACCGGCGGCGTAGATCTCCTCGGACAGGGTCAGCCGCTCCTGCATGGCCGAGACCGTCACCCGGTCGATGTCGTCGGCCGGCGCGGCCTGCGCGAGGGCCGCGAGGGTACGGCGGCGCAGGGCGGAGAAGGCGGCGTGGCCGGCGGGGGAGAAGTCGTCCAGGTCCTCGTCGTGGCCGGGGATGCCCATGTACGTCGCGGCCGTGGGGCTCAGCTCGACGGTGGCGTCCAGGAAGGCGTCGGCGATCCGGTCGACGTCGGTCCGGGGCCGCGGGGTGGGGGCGTCAGTGGGGGAGGTCACCAGCGCAACGTACCGGTCCGGCGGACGATCAGCGGGGGAACGCGGACGCGCGCCAGCCGCCGGGGCCGATGGACACCGGCGCCCGCACCAGCCGGGCCCGGTCGGCCCAGGCGGACACCGCCGAGGCGGGTGGGGCGTCGGCGCCGGAACCGGCGCCTGACGCAGCGAGCACCGCGACGACCG
The DNA here is from genome assembly GCA_963696105.1 of uncultured Actinomycetota bacterium. Classification (GTDB taxonomy): domain Bacteria; phylum Actinomycetota; class Actinomycetes; order Actinomycetales; family Dermatophilaceae; genus CAVRTM01. The sequence continues at coordinate 442,552 of CAVOIP010000005.1, read as the reverse complement.
CCGCCAGCTCCTCGGGGGTGGCGCGGCCGCGCACCAGCCGCAGCCGCGGGCGGGGCGCGTCCGGGGTTTCCGGGGCTCCCGCAGGGGTGGTCGGCGCGTCGGTCACAGCGGGATGTTCCCGTGCTTCTTGGCCGGCAGCGTCTCGCGCTTGGTGCGCAGCGCCCGCAGCGACCGGACGACGTAGGAGCGGGTGTAGGACGGCGGGATCACCGAGTCGACGTAGCCGCGGTCGGCCGCGACGTACGGGTTGGCCAGGGTGTCCTCGTACTCGGTGACGAAGCGGTCGCGGGCCTCGGTGAGGTCCTCGCCGCGCTCGGCGGCGGCCGCGAGCTCCTTGCGGTAGAGGATGTTGACCGCGCCCTGGGCGCCCATCACGGCGATCTGGGCGGTCGGCCACGCCAGGTTGACGTCGGCGCCGAGGTGCTTGGAGCCCATGACGTCGTACGCGCCGCCGTAGGCCTTGCGGGTGATCACGGTGACCAGCGGGACGGTGGCCTCGGCGTAGGCGTAGATCAGCTTGGCGCCGCGGCGGATGATGCCGTTCCACTCCTGGTCGGTGCCGGGCAGGAAGCCGGGGACGTCCACGAAGGTGAGCACGGGGATGTTGAAGGCGTCGCAGGTCCGCACGAAGCGGGCGGCCTTCTCGGAGGCGTCGATGTCGAGGCACCCGGCGAAGTGCAGCGGCTGGTTGGCCACGATCCCCACCGAGCGGCCGTCGATGCGCCCGAACCCGCAGACGATGTTGGGGGCGAACAGCGGCTGGACCTCCAGGAAGTCCGGTGAGCCGTCGCCGGCGGGGTCCACGACGTGCTCGATGACGGTGTGCATGTCGTAGGGGATGTTGGCCGAGTCGGGGACGAACGTGTCGAGGAAGGCGTCGTCCTCGGTGACCGTCGCGTCGGCGTCGGCATCGAAGGCCGGGGGGTCGGTCAGGTTGTTGGAGGGCAGGTAGGACAGCAGGGCGCGGACGTAGTCGATGGCGTCGTCCTCGTCGGCGGCCATGTAGTGCGAGACCCCCGAGCGGGAGCTGTGCGAGTGCGCCCCGCCGAGCTCCTCCATGCCGACGTCCTCGCCGGTGACGGTCTTGATGACGTCCGGGCCGGTGATGAACATGTGCGACGTCTGGTCGACCATGACGGTGAAGTCGGTGATGGCCGGGGAGTAGACCGCACCACCCGCGCACGGGCCCATGACGAGGCTGATCTGGGGGAGGACGCCCGAGGCGTGGACGTTGCGGCGGAAGATCTCGGCGTAGAGCCCGAGCGCGACCACACCCTCCTGGATGCGGGCGCCGCCGGAGTCGTTGATGCCGATGACCGGGCAGCCGATCTTCATCGCCAGGTCCATGACCTTGACGATCTTCTCCCCGAACACCTCGCCGAGTGAGCCGCCGAAGACCGTGAAGTCCTGGGAGAACACGCAGACCGGGCGGCCGTCGACCGTGCCGTGACCGGTCACCACCCCGTCGCCGTACGGGCGGTTGCGCTCCTGCCCGAAGCTCGTGGACCGGTGCCGGGCCAGCTCGTCCAGCTCGGTGAACGACCCCTCGTCCAGCAGCTGCGCGATGCGCTCGCGGGCGGTCTTCTTGCCCTTGGCGTGCTGCTTCTCCACGGCCCGGGCCGACCCGGCGTGGACCGCCTCGTCGTTGCGGCGGTGCAGGTCGGCCAGCCGGCCGGCGGTGGTGTGCAGGTCCGCGGCGGCGGCCGCGGCGTCGGTGTCGGTGGTGGGAGCAGCATCGGCCATGGCGGGCAGCCTAGCCTTGTCGCTGTGCGAGAACCCCTGGACGTACGGGCCCTGCGGGAGGCGTTGCTCACGCCCGGCAGCCCCTGGCGCAGCATCGACGGCTACGAGACGGTCGGCTCCACCAACCTGGAGGCGGTCCGGCGCCCGGAGCCGTGGCGCGTCGTGGTGGCCGACCACCAGAGCGCCGGCCGCGGGCGGATGGCGCGGCACTGGGAGGCGCCGGCGGGAGCGTCGGTGGCGGTGTCCGTCGTCGTCCCGATGGCCGGCGCCGACCGCGGATGGCTGCCGCTGCTGACCGGCATGGCGATGGCCCGCGCGCTGCAGCGGGTGGCCGGGGTGCCGGCGCGGCTGAAGTGGCCGAACGACGTGCTCGTCGACGACGGGAAGATCTGCGGCGTGCTCTGCGAGATGGTGACACCCGCGGACGCCGGAGGGGCGCACGCCGGCGGCCCGGTCGCTGCCGGCGGCCTGGTCGTCGCCGGTGCGGGCGCCAACGTGGACCAGCGCCGCGAGGAGCTGCCGGTGGACACGGCGACGTCCCTGCGGTTGTGCGGGGTCACCGACGTGCGCCGGGAGGACCTGCTCCTTGCCTTCCTCGGCGGCTTCGCCGAGCTGCACGCGGCCTGGGTCGGCGGGGGCGAGGCGTTGCAGGAGCTCCGCGGGCAGTACCGCTCCCTGTGCGTCACCATCGGGCAGGACGTCCGGGTGATCCAGCCGTCGGGCGCCGCGAGCGGTCGCGCCGTCGCCGTGGACGACTCGGGCCGGCTGGTGCTCGACGGCCCCGCCGGGCGGCAGGCCCACGCGGCCGGGGATGTCGTCCACGTCCGGCCGCAGGCCTGAGGGCGCCGTACCGTGAGCACCCGGCCCGGTCGGGGCGTGCGGCCGCCTCCGCGACGCGACGACGGCGGTGCAGAGGACCCGATGCCGCCGGAGGTCGAGGACCTCGTCGTCGACGACCTCGTCGTCGACGACGTCGCCGCCAGGCTGCTGGGCGAGCCGCGGAGCATGCGGCGCCGGCAGGTCAGTACCGGCGCCGAGGTCTCGCTGCTCAGTGCCCGCAAGTTCTGGCACGCCCTCGGCTTCCCCAACGTCGGCGACGAGGACAGGGTCTTCACCGATGCCGACCTGCAGGCGCTGCGGTCGGTCGTCGGGATGGTCCGCGAAGGGGTGTTCGACGAGTCGTCGGCGTTGTCGATGATCCGGGCCCTGGGCCGGACCACCGACCGGCTCGCGGGCTGGCAGACGCAGCTGATGGCCGAGGCGCTCGGCGACGCGCCGGCGGTCGACGCCTGGACCGGTTCGGTGGGCGAGGGTGGCGCGTCGCCGGACACCAGCCGGGCGGTGCCCGACCCCGAGACAGCGCGTGCCGCAGCCCTGAAGCTGACCGAGCTCGTCGACCGGCTCGAGCCGCTGCTGGTCTACGCGTGGCGCCGGCACCTGACCGCGGCCATCTCCCGCATGGTCGCGGACGCCGAGCCGGCGAAGGACCACACCGGGGTGGTCCGCAGCGTCGGCTTCGCCGACCTCGTGTCGTTCACCGCGCTGGTACGGCGACTGTCCGAGCGCCAGCTCGCCCAGGTCGTGCAGCGCTTCGAGGCGCTGGCCTCCGACGTCGTCACCGCCCACGGCGGCCGGGTGGTCAAGACGGTCGGGGACGAGGTGCTGTTCGTGACGCTCGGCACCGCTCCGGCCGGCGCGATCGCGCTGGACCTCGTGCAGGCCATGGGCGACGACGACTTCCTGCCCGATGTCCGCGTCGGTATGGCGTTCGGGCCGGTCGTCTCCCGGCTCGGCGACGTCTTCGGCACGACGGTGAACCGCGCCAGCCGGCTGACCGCGGTGGCCCGGCCCGGGACGGTGCTGGTGGACGACGCGCTCGCCGCCTCGCTGGCCAGCCTCTCCGGGTTCGAGATGACCCCGATGCGCCGGCGGACGCTGCGTGGCATCGGACCGGTGACGCCGTGGCGGCTGCAGCGCGCCGCGCAGGCCCGTCGCCGCGGCATGGTCGCGCAGGGGGACACCCTCTACGGTGACGACGACCCGACCGCCGACGAAGGAGACGCATGAGCAGCACCGACCGCAGACCCCTGGTCACCGTCACGCGACACGGTGACGGCGGGCACGTCGCCGAGCTGTCGCTCGACCGGCCCGAGGCCATGAACGCCGTGTCGACGGCGATGGCCCGGGACCTCGGCGCCGCCTGTGCCGACCTCGCCGCGGACGAGAGCGTGCGCTGCGTGGTGGTGACCAGCACCAGCCCCAAGGCGTTCTGCGTGGGCGCGGACCTGAAGGAGCGCAACAGCTTCAGCGACGCCGACCTGATGCAGCAGCGACCGGTGGCCCGCGCGGCGTACGGCGGCGTGCTGAACCTGCCGATGCCCTCGCTGGCCGTCGTGGAGGGCTTCGCCCTCGGTGGCGGCCTGGAGATCGCCCTCTCCTGTGACCTCGTCATCGCCGGTGAGGCGGCCGTCGTCGGGCTGCCCGAGGTGTCCGTGGGCGTCATCCCCGGAGGCGGCGGCACGCAGCTGCTGACGCGCCGGGTCGGCTGGAGCCGGGCGGCGGGGATGATCTTCACTGCCCGCCGGATGGCCGCCGCCGAAGCTGGTGCGCTGGGAGTCGTCGACGAGGTCGTCCCGGCGGGCGGCGCGCGCGATCGCGCGCTGGAGATCGCCGGACAGATCGCGGCGAACTCGCCGGTCGGGCTGCGGCAGGCCAAGCGGGCGATGCGACTCGGGGCCGACGTCGACCTGGCGACCGGGCTCGAGGTGGAGGACGGTTGCTGGCGCGCGACGGCCTTCTCGGGGGACCGCAAGGAGGGGGTGGCCGCCTTCGCCGAGAAGCGTGTCCCGGCGTGGCCCGGTCGGTGAGCGCGCGGCCCTGTCTACGATGCGCCCATGACCCGTGTCCTCCTGGCCGAAGATGACCCCGCGATCTCCGAGCCACTTGCCCGAGCCCTGCGCCGTGAGGGTTACGACGTCGACGTCCGCGGCGACGGCCGCGCTGCCCTCGAGGGAGCGAACGAGAGCCCGGACCTGGTGGTCCTCGACCTCGGGCTGCCGCACATCGACGGCCTCGAGGTCTGCCGGCGGATCCGGGCCGACGGCAGGACGATCCCCGTCCTGATCCTGACCGCCCGCGCCGACGAGGTCGACACGGTGGTCGGGCTCGACGCTGGTGCGGACGACTACGTCACCAAGCCGTTCCGGCTGGCCGAGCTGCTGGCCCGCGTGCGGGCCCTGCTGCGCCGCCGGCCCAACGACGCGGGGCCTTCGAGCGCGGTCGTGCGGATCGACCCCGAGGCCCGGCGTGCCTTCTTCAACGAGGAGGAGCTGCAGCTCACCGCCAAGGAGTTCGACCTGCTGCGGGTGCTCGTGCGCGAGCAGGGCAAGGTCGTCTCCCGTGAGCAGCTGATGCGCGAGATCTGGGAGACCGCGTGGTTCGGGTCGACCAAGACCCTCGACATGCACATCTCGGTGCTGCGCCGGAAGCTGGGTGACGACGCGGCGCAGCCCCGCTTCATCGCGACGGTGCGCGGCGTCGGCTTCCGCTTCGAGCGCGGCGACAAGGGCTGACGGCAGGTGCGCCAGCGGTTGGTGCGGTCCACCGTGCTCGCGGTGGTCCTGTCGGTCATCATCGTCGGGCTGCCGCTGTTCCTCGGCGCCGCCTGGTATCTCGTCAGCGACAGGACTGCGGCTGCTCGCGTCTGGTTCGAGGCGCAGCCGCACCTCCAGCAGATCCTGCTGGTCGCCGCCGCGATCGTCGTGCTGTCCGTGGCCGCCGTCGGGGTCGGGGTGCTGGTCGCCCTGCGCCAGGCCCGGACGTTCGCCGAGCCGATGACCGGGCTGGCGTTGCGCGCTGAGCGCCTGGGGGCCGGCCAGTCGCGGTTCGAGCCGCTGGTCTCCGGCATCGCCGAGATCGATGCCGTCTCGGACGTCCTCGCCCGGAGCGCCCAGCAGCTGACACGCTCCCTGGCCTCCGAGCGTGACTTCGCCGCCGACGCCTCGCACCAGCTGCGCACCCCGCTGACGGCGCTCCTGATGCGGCTGGAGGAGATCGGGGTGACCGACGACCTCGACGTGGTCCGCGAGGAGGCCGGCATCGCGATCGCCCAGGTCGAGCGGCTCACCCGCGTGGTCGACGACCTGATGTCACGGACCCGGCGTGGGCACCAGGATGCCCCGACGCCGTCGGTCTCGCTGGACTCGATCATCGCGGCGCTGCAGCGCGAGTGGCAGCCGGCGTTCGAGCAGGCCCGTCGCAGCGTCCGCGTCCACGGCCAGCGCGGGCTCGTGGTCAAGGCGACACCCGTCGCGTTGTCCCAGGTGCTGTCCACGCTGCTGGAGAACTCGCTCGCCCACGGGCGCGGCACCGTCGACGTGGCTGCCCGCCGCAGCGGGCCGTCGGTGGTGGTGGAGGTCAGCGACCAGGGCGACGGGGTGGCCCCGACCATGGCCCCGCACATCTTCGAGCGGTCGGTGACCAGCGGAGGCACGGGCCTGGGCCTGGCGCTCGCGCGTGACCTCGCCGAGTCCAACGGGGGGCGCCTGGAGCTCGTCCAGGCCCAGCCGGTGATCTTCGCGCTGTTCCTGTCCGAGGCCGAGTCGGCCGCCTGACCGGATCTGACCGGATCAGACCGGCTCCGGCTGGCTCGGACCGGCTCGGACCGGCGGTGGTGGGACCCCGCCTCTGCGGGGATGCCGGTCGCAGAGACCTCGGTCTCAGACGGGCGTGGGCGGGGACTCGGCGGGGGCGAACTCCTCGCCGGCGAAGACGAACCGGCGGTAGGCCCAGAACCGGAACAGCGTGCCGAGCAGCAGGCCCACACCGTTGGCGCTGATGTTGTCGGCCAGCGGCGTGCGAAGGTTCATCACGTAGTGCGAGACCGCCAGGCAGGTCAGGGCGATCGCCATGCCGGCGAGGTTGAAGCCGATGAACAGCAGCAGCTCCTGGTGGGCCTGCCGCTGGCGGCGATGGCGAAAGGTCCAGTAGCGGTTGCCCAGCCAGGCGGTCAGCGTGGCCAACGTCACCGAGATGACCTTGGCCCGCAGCGGCTGCCCGGCAGGAGTCCCCGCGGCGAACCCGAACCGCAGCAGGTTGAACACGCCGATGTCCACGACGAACGCGACGGCTCCGACGACCCCGAACTTGAGCATCTCGCGTACGAGAACGTCCATCGCGCCGCGGGCGCGGTCGAGCAGGGAGGGGTGTGCAGAAGCCATTGCCTCAGGGTAGGCCCCGCGGCTGTGAGCGTCGTCTCGGCGCACCGATACCCTCGTCCCGTGACATCGCCGCAACGCGCCCCCGGAGGATTCCCCGTCGTCGGCATCATCGGCGGTGGCCAGCTGGCGAGGATGTGCCAGCCACCCGCCGTCGGCCTCGCGATCACCCTCTCCGTGCTGGCCGAGGCACCGGATGCCTCGGCCGCCCTCGTCGTCCCGTCCTCGCCGGTCGGGAGCCACACCGACATCGAGGCGGTGCGTGCCTTCGCCCGCGCCTGCGACGTCGTGACCTTCGACCACGAGCACGTCCCGGCCGACGTCCTCGCTGCGCTGGAGGCCGACGGCGTCGCGCTGCACCCCAGCCCGGCCGCCCTGGTCTTCGCGCAGGACAAGCTGGCGATGCGCCGGCGTCTCACCGACATCGGCGTCCCGTGCCCGCGGTGGGCGCAGGTAGGCGACCGGGCCTCGTTGCAGGCCTTCGGGGACGAGGTCGGCTGGCCGGTGGTGGTCAAGACCCCCCGCGGTGGCTACGACGGCAAGGGGGTGCGCGTCATCGGGTCCGCCGACGAGGCCGCCGACTGGCTGGCGGCCGTCGCCCGTGACGCGGCGGCCGGGGAGGGCCTGCTCGCCGGCGGCCTGCTCGTCGAGGAACGGGTGGAGTTCGTCCGTGAGCTGGCGGTGCTCATCGCCCGCAGCCCGTCGGGGCAGGCGACGGCGTGGCCGGTGGTCGAGACCGTGCAGACCGACGGGATCTGCACCGAGGTCCTGGCCCCGGCGCCAGGCCTGGACGACGACCTCGCCGTGCGGGCGACGGAGGCGGGGCTGCGCATCGCCGGCGAGCTGGACGTCACCGGGGTCATGGCGGTCGAGCTGTTCGAGGTGAGCCACCCCCGCACCGGGCAGCCGGCGTACGTCGTCAACGAGCTGGCCATGCGCCCGCACAACAGCGGTCACTGGAGCATCGACGGCGCCGTCACGAGCCAGTTCGAGCAGCACCTGCGCGCCGTGCTCGACCTGCCGTTGGGCGACCCGTCGGCGCGCGAGCCGTGGACCGTCATGGGCAACGTGCTCGGCGGGGACTATCCCGAGCTGTATCCGGCGTACCGGCACCTGCTGGCCCGCGATCCGGGGCTGAAGATGCACCTGTACGGCAAGGGGGTGCGCCCCGGACGCAAGATCGGTCACGTCAACGTCAGCGGGGACGACCTCGAGCAGCTGCGGGCCCGCGCCCAGCACGCCACCGACTACCTGCAGGGAGTGGTCACCGAATGAGCGCACCGGTTGTCGGGCTGGTGATGGGCAGCGACAGCGACTGGCCCGTCATGGAAGCCGCAGCAGTCGCCCTCGACGAGTTCGGCATCGGCTACGAGGCGGACGTCGTGTCGGCACACCGCATGCCGCAGGAGATGGTCGCGTACGGCGAGTCGGCGTCCGCCCGCGGGCTGCGGGTCCTCATCGCCGGCGCCGGCGGCGCGGCGCACCTGCCGGGGATGCTCGCTGCCGTCACGCCGCTGCCGGTCATCGGGGTGCCGGTGCCGCTGAAGCACCTGGACGGCATGGACTCCCTGCTGTCGATCGTGCAGATGCCCGGCGGGGTGCCGGTGGCGACCGTGTCGATCGGCGGGGCCCGCAACGCCGGCCTGCTCGCGGCACGCATCCTGGCCGCCGGTGTGGACGAGGAGGCGGCCGCCCTGCGCGCCCGGATGGTGGCGTTCCAGCAGGCGCTGCGCGACGAGGCCCATGCCAAGGGCGAGCGGCTGCGTTCGCGCACCGGCGGCGCGACCGGGGCACCGGCGCCACGGGACTGAGGCCCGCGCCCGCCCGGTGCGGTCGGTCGGTGCGGTCGGTCGGTCGGTCCTGCAGGGTCAGGGCATCAGCGAGACCACGTGGCGGGCGACCTCGAACGCGCTGGTGGCCGCGGGCGATGGGGCGTTGAGGACGTGGATGACGTTGTCCTGCTGCTCGAGGAGGAAGTCGTCGACCAGTGACCCGTCAGGATGTAGTGCCTGCGCGCGCACCCCGGCGGGCGCCGCGGCCAGGTCCTCGTCCCGGATCGCGGGCACGAGGCGCCGGAGGCTGTTCCCGAACTGGTGCCGGGACACCGAGCGCACCACCTCGCTGGCACCCATGCGGTAGTGGCCGGCCGCGAGGCGCCAGAAGCCCGGAAAACCGAGGGTGCCGGCGAGCTCCCTCGGGACGACGCGGTTCCAGCGGTACCCCTCGCGGGCGAAGGCCAGGATCGCGTTGGGCCCCGCGTGGACCGAACCGTCGACGCCGCGGGTGAGGTGGACGCCCAGGAAGGGGAAGCGCGGGTCCGGCACCGGGTAGATGAGGTTCCGGACCAGGTGGGAGCGGTCGGCCTTCAGGCTGTAGTACTCACCCCGGAACGGCACGATCCGCGCGGCCGGGGTGGCGCCGAACCGGCGCGCCACGAGGTCACTGTGCAGGCCGGCGCAGTTGACGACCACGTCCGCCGGGACGTCACCGGTGGTCGTGTGCACCACCCAACGGCGGCCGGAGCGGGTCGCGCCGACGACCGTGGACCCGAGCGTCATGGTGGCGCCGCCGGCCCGCAGGCGACGTACCAGGGCCTGGCACACGGCTGCGTAGTCGATGATGCCGGTGCTCGGGACGTGCAACGCGGCCATGGCGTCGACGTGCGGCTCGTGCTCGCGTGCCTGCGCGGCCGAGAGCCAGGAGACCGTTAGCCCGTTCGCCAGTCCGCGCTCGTGCAGGCGGCGCAGACCCGGCAGCTGGGCCTCGCTGGTGGCCACGACGAGCTTCCCACAGATCTCGTGAGCGACGCCCTCCTCCTCGGCGAAGCGCACCATGGACCTGGCGCCGGCCCGGCACATCCGGGCCTTCATTGAGCCGGGGGCGTAGTACAGCCCTGAGTGGATCACGCCGCTGTTGCGCCCGGTCTGGTGTGTCGCCCAGCCCGGTTCCTTCTCGAGGACGGTGACCTCGGACCCCGGGTGGTCCGAGGTCAGCACGTCGGCCACCGCCAGGCCGACGATCCCTCCGCCGACCACGACGCAACGGCGGGCTGTGGTCATCTGCCGATCGTAGTGAGCGAGGCGGGCGGCCGGCCTCCGTTCGGCTGCTCCGGCCTTGTCGTCGTCGTTGCTGCAGGCCGCAGCGGTGGGCTCCTCTACTGTGACGGCATGCTCGAGGACGTTGTGGGGAAGCCGGGAAGAGGCCGCCATGTCCGACGATGAGACCACGCACCGGCATGCGGCTCCCGCAGAGCTGCCGCCCAACACCTACAACAGGCACGCCTGGTTCGTGGCCACGCCAAAGGTGGGCGAGGGCACCTGGATCGGGGCCTTCACCGTGATCGACGGCTCCGGCGGGCTCACCATCGGCAAGGGGTGCGACATCAGCTCCGGCGTGCACATCTACACGCACTCCAGCGCCCGCCGCTGCGTCAGTGCCAGGGCCGTCCGCGAGGTCGACACGTCGCCTGTCGTGATCGGTGACCACGTGTTCATCGGTGCGAACGCTGTGGTTAACATGGGGGTGACCATCGGGTCGCACGCCGTCGTCGGCGCGGGCGCCGTGGTCACGAAGGACGTGCCCCCTTACACCGTGGTGGTCGGCGTTCCGGCGCGCCCAGTCGCCCGGGTCGTCGTGGAGGGCGCGTCGGTGCACTACGAGCAGATCCAGGAGTCGTGAACCACGTGCGTCCTCCGCTGCACCGGAGAGGGCGGGAATGAGCACGCTGACTGACGGCCTCGGCAACTCGGTCCACCCGAGCGCAGTGCTCGGCCCGGACGTCCAGATGGGCTCCGGCAACACGATCGGCCCCGGCGTCGTCCTGCTCGGTCCCCTGCACCTGGGGAACGACAACTGGATCGGCGCCCACGCCGTCCTCGGTGCGCCCGCAGAGATCAAGGGCATCGACCACGGTGCCGCCTGGAACGGCGAGCTGGTCGGGACGGGCGTGACCATCGGCTCCGGCAACGTCTTCCGGGAGTTCGTCACCGTGCACCAGGGGCATTACGACAGGTCGGTCATCGGCTCGGGCTGCTACTTCATGAACAAGGTCTACATCGGCCACGACGGGCGGGTGGGCGACGGCGTCACCATGGCGTCGTCGGTCACCCTCGGCGGTCACGTCCATGTCGGGGACGGTGCCAACCTCGGCATGAACACCGTGGTGCACCAGCGGCGCGCGATCGGCCCCGGGGCGATGGTCGGCATGGGCTCGGTCGTCACCCGTGACGTGCCGCCCTTCGCCAAGGCCTACGGCAACCCGTGCCGTGTGCATGGCGTCAATGCGGTGGGGATGACCCGTGGGGGCCTGCCGCAGGAGGCCGTCGACTTCGTCTCCGCCGCCTATGGTCGCGGGTCCGTGCCCGAGGGTCAGGAGCCCGACGTCCTGCGCCCCGCCTGGCAGTGGTGGCGGGAGCACACCGGCACCTCCTGACCACCTCGAGGAGGGTCAGAGGTGCGGGTACTCGATCTTCGGGCAGGTGTCCATGACGACGTCGAGGCCGGCGTCCACGGCCCGCCGCGCCGCCGCGTGGTCGATGACGCCGAGCTGCAGCCAGACCGTGCCGATGCCCAGGCGGTCGCGCTGCTCGACCGCCTGGTCGACGACCCGGCCCACGTTGGCGGAGCTGACGAAACAGTCCACGACGTCGATCGTCGTGCCGTCGGGGATGTCGGCCAGCCGCCGGTAGCCCGGCTCACCCCACACCTCGACGGCACGCGGGTGGACCGGCACGATGCGGTGCCCGAGGCGGTCCCTCATCCAGCGGGCCACGCCGTACGCCGTGCGGCTGGTGTCGGTCGACAGGCCGACCACCGCCCAGGTTGCCGGCGTGGTCAGCACGCGGCGGATCACCATGCGGTCGTTGACTTCCGGCGACGCGGTCACGGGGAGAGCTCGGCTGCTCAGGCGCCCGGGCGGCCGAGTGCGCGGTAGGTCCAGCCGGCCGCGCGCCAGGCGGTCGGGGTCGAGGGCGTTGCGGCCGTCGAGGATCGCGCTGCGGCGCGACGACCGTGCCGAGCGTCGGCGGGGTCGAGCTCGCGGTACTCCTGCCACTCGGTCAGCAGCAGGACGACGTCGGCGCCGCGGCAGGCGTCCTCGGCGTCGTCGGCGTAGGTCAGCTCGGGGCGGACCGCGCGGGCGTTCGCCAGCGGCCGGGTCGGTGCACGCGACGACGGCGCCCTGCAGCTGGCAGCTGCGCGGCGACGTTGAGCGCGGGGGAGTCGCGGATGTCGTCGCTGTCGGGCTTGAACGCGGCGCCGAGGACGGCGACCCGCTTGCCGATCAGCGATGCCGTCGCAGACCTCGCGGGCGAGCTCGACCATGCGGATCCGGCGGCGCATGTTGATGTTGTCGACCTCGCGCAGGAAGGTCAGCGCCTGGTCGGCGCCGAGCTCGCCGGCGCGGGCCATGAACGCGCGGATGTCCTTGGGCAGGCAGCCGCCGCCGAAGCCGAGGCCGGCGTTGAGGAACTTGCGGCCGATCCGGTCGTCGTAGCCGATGGCGTCGGCGAGCTGCGTGACGTCGGCGCCGGTGGCCTCGCAGAGCTCGGCCATGGCGTTGATGAAGGAGATCTTCGTGGCGAGGAAGGAGTTGGCCGCGGTCTTGACCAGCTCGGCGGTGGCGTAGTCGGTGACCACCCGCGGGGTGCCGGTCGGCGAGCGGGCCGGCGTAGACCTCGTCGAGCAGCGCGCGGCGGCGCTCGGCGGTCGGACCGGCGACGCCGTAGACGAGCCGGTCGGGGGCGCAGGGTGTCCTCGACGGCGAAGCCCTCGCGCAGGAACTCGGGGTTCCAGGCCAGGCGCACGCCGGGTGCCGGCGGGGGCGCCGGACGCATCGCTCGGCGCAGTCGGGCGGCGGTGCCGACCGGGACGGTGGACTTGCCGACGACCAGCGCCTCGGCGGTCAGGTGCGGGGCCAGGGACGTCGACCGCGGCGTCGACGTAGGTGCAGGTCGGCGGCGTACTCGCCGCGGCTCTGGGGGGTGCCGACGCAGAGGAAGTGGACGCGGCGCGTCGCGCGACCTCGGCGAAGTCGGTGGTGAACCGAGCCGACCGGTGGCCAGGACCCGGGCGAGCAGGTCCTCGAAGCCGGGCTCGAAGAACGGTGCCTTGCCTGCGTCGAGCGAGTCGACCTTGGCCGGGTCGACGTCGACCGCCGACCACGTCGTGGCCGAGCTCGGCCATGCACGCCGCGTGGACGGCGCCCAGGTAGCCGGTGCCGATGACGGAGAGGGGAAGGGACACCCCGGCACCATAACGGGCACGGGCGCTGCGCGCGGGAAGTTCGCGGCCCTCGGCCGGCGGTCGCCGACCCCCGCGGTGCCGATGGCCTCGCCCAGGGGCCGGGCCCCCGCGGCGGTAGGGCAAACTAGGCGTCATCATGAGGCAGCCGACAACCGGAAACCTGGTCCGCTCGGCCGCGCGGCGGGTGCGACTGGACTCCCCGACCACCGGGTCGATGCGTTCGCGGGCACTGCTCAGCACCGTCGGTGTGGGGGTCCAGGGAGGGCTGCGCTTCACCTCGAGCGTTCTCGTCGGCCGCCTCGGTGGCGCGGCGCTGCTCGGCGTCGTCAACAGCGCGATCTCCACGGCGATGTTCCTGGCCCTGCTGTGGCCCACCTCCTCGGGGAGCGCCGCGTCGAAGTTCGTGGCCCGCGCCCGCGGCGCCGAGCAGTGGGAGGAGGTGGCTGCGGTCGCAGCGCACCTCGGCCGGCGCACGATGGGGGTGACGGTCCTGCTCGCCCTGCTGGGTGTCCTCGCCTGGGTGACGGTCGGCCACGGTGACCTGACCGGCGGCCTGTGCGTGGGCGCCCTGGTCCTCGGCTACTCCGGGTACTCCTTCGTCCGTGGCGTGCAGTTCGGTGCCGGCCAGGTGCAGCGCGCCACGGTCTGGGACGTGCTCAGCAGCGCGGTCGGCCTTGTCGGGCTGCTGACGGCCCTCGTCGTCGGCGCCCGCGGGCCGGCGCTGCTCCTGCCTCTCGCCGTCGGCTACAGCGTGTACGCCGCGGCCGGGTGGCCCCGCGGCGCGCACGGGCGCCCTCCGGCCGCACTGCGCCGCGAGCTGGACCACTTCGTGCTCCTGGGGGTCGCGGGGACCGTGGCCAGTACCGGCTTCCTGCAGCTGTCCATGGTCGTCGCCCGCAGTGCCGACACGGCGCAGCACGCCGGGCAGTACGCCTCCGCGCTGACCCTGGCCACGCCGGCGTCGCTGCTGGCCGGGTCGATGAGCCTGGTCCTCTTCCCGGCCATGGCCGAGTCCTGGGGCAAGGGTGACCACAAGGGTTTCCAGCGCCAGACCGACCACTCCATGCGGCTGCTCGTGCTGGTCATGGTGGCCATCTTCGGCTCGCTCATCCTGTGCAGTCGGCTGCTGGTCAGCGTCGTCTTCGGTGCGGAGTTCCGACAGGCGGCGCAGCTGCTGCCCGTGCTGCTGCTGGCGGTCCTCGCGACGTCGCTGGGGGTCGCCGCGGTCAACAGCATCACCACCCGCTCGCAGCGGGGCATGGTGCTCACCAGCGGGGCCAGCATGGCCGGGCTGGTGACGGGCGCTGTGGTGTGGGTCCTCCTGGCGCCCCGGCTCGGCATCGCCGGTGTCGCCGTCGGCTACCTGTGCGGGACCGTCGTCATCGCCGGCGTGCCGATCGTGACCGTCTGGCGGCGGGACGGCCACGCGTGGGCCGGGCTGATGGGCCGGGTGGCGGCAGGGCTGGTCGCGGCACTGCTGCTGCTGACGGTCGAGGACCGTCTGGGCACCCTCGCGTGGTTCGACCCGGCGTTCGCCGTGCTCTTCCTCACGTTCTGGTGCCTCCTGTCCCGGCGCGACGCGACGACGCTGCTGCCCCCGCTGCTGCGGAGACCGGGCCGGTAGCGGTGCAGCCGGCGGCCGGGCGTGTCGGCCCGGGCGGAGCCCGACCCGGTCAGGGCCCGGTCGTGGACCCTTTAGGATTCACCACGGACATTGCGGACGAAAGGCAGAGGCAGCGCGTGAAGATCACTGTGGTTGGACTAGGCAAGATCGGCCTCCCTCTGGCGGTGCAGTTCGCGAACAGTGGACACGACGTCCTGGGTGCGGACGTCAGCGAGCCGGTCGTGGGGCTGGTCAACGCCGGCCAGGAGCCGTTCCCGGGTGAACACGACCTGCAGCGGCTGCTGCGCGAGACGGTGGACGCCGGACGGCTGCGGGCCACCACCGACACGACAGCTGCGGTCTCCGAGAGCGACGTGGTGGTCGTCGTCGTCCCCCTCCTGGTCGACGACGAAGCGCGCCCGGACTTCGGTTGGATGGACTCGGCGACGCGTGACATCGCCCGCGGACTGCGACCCGACACGCTCGTCATCTACGAGACGACGTTGCCGGTGGGCACCACGCGCACCCGGTGGCGCCCGCTGCTCGAGTCCGGGTCGGGGCTGAGCGAGGGACGTGACTTCCACCTCGTGTTCTCCCCCGAGCGGGTGCTGACCGGCCGCGTGTTCGCCGACCTGCGCAAGTACCCCAAGCTGCTCGGTGGCCTGTCGGTCGAGGGCGCGGCCAAGGCGGTGGCGTTCTACGAGGCCGTCCTGCAGTTCGACGAGCGCCCCGACCTCGAGCGCGGCAACGGCGTGTGGGACCTGGGCAGCCCGGAGGCCGCCGAGATGGCGAAGCTGGCCGAGACGACCTACCGCGACGTCAACATCGGCCTGGCCAACCAGTTCGCCGTCTTCGCCGCCCAGCAGGGCATCGACGTGTTCCAGGTGATCGAGGCCAGCAACTCCCAGCCGTTCAGCCACATCCACCGCCCCGGCATCGCGGTCGGAGGCCACTGCATCCCGGTCTACCCGCGGCTCTACCTCTGGAACGACCCCGACGCCACGATCGTGCGCGCGGCCCGCGAGGCCAACGCGGCGATGCCCGGCTACACCGTCGGGCTCGCCCGGGGGGCGTACGGCGACCTGAGCGGCGCCACGGCGGTCGTCCTCGGTGTGACCTATCGCGGGGGCGTCAAGGAGACGGCTGTCTCGGGCGTCTTCCCCACGGTGGCCGCCCTGGTGGCCGAGGGCGCTCGCGTCGTCGTCCACGACCCGATGTACTCCGACCAGGAGCTGGAGGCGATGGGCTTCACCCCGTACACGCTCGGGGAGCCCGCCGACGTGGTGATCCTGCAGGCCGACCACGCGGAGTACGCGTCGCTGGGTGCGGAGAGCTTCCCCGGCGCGAAGGTCGTGGTCGACGGGCGCCGGGTCCTCGACCGCGAGCGCTTCGCCGGCACCTCGTTCCTGGTCGTCGGCCAGCCCGCCGACATCGTCTGAGGCCCGTGGAACGAGCCCTGCCGAACGACGCGACACCCCGCCGCGTCCACCGAGGGTGTGGCGACTGCCGCGCCCGGGACGGGTCCCGGCCGGCCGGGCCGGCCGGGCCGGCCAACCGGACCCGACAGACTTCCCAGCACCGAGAACGACGAGCGCCTGATGGAGGCACCCAGCCATGACCGAGTTCATCCCGCCCGCCAGGCCGTTGATCGGCGAGGAGGAGCGCGCGGCCGTCGACCGGGTGCTCCGCAGCGGCATGCTCGCCCAGGGCCCTGAGGTGGCCGCGTTCGAGCAGGAGTTCTCCGCCCACTTCGGTCTCGGCCGCGCCTGTGTCGCGGTGAACTCAGGCACCTCGGGTCAGCACCTCGGCCTGCTCTCCAGCGGGGTCAAGGCCGGCGATGAGGTCATCGTCCCGTCCTTCACCTTCGCAGCGACCGCGAACTCGGTCGCCCTGACCGGCGCCACGCCGGTCTTCGCCGACATCTCCGCCGACGACTTCTGCCTCGACGCGGCGTCGGTGGAGGCGGTCGTCACCGAGCGCACGGTCGGCATCATGCCGGTGCACCTCTACGGTCACCCCGCCGACATGACGGCCCTGCAGGCCGTGGCCGACCGACACGGGCTGAAGATCTTCGAGGACGCGGCCCAGGCCCACGGCGCCTCGTGGCACGGCAGGCCCGTCGGGTCGTTCGGCGCCTTCGGCATGTTCTCGCTCTACCCGACCAAGAACATGACGTCGGGTGAGGGTGGCATGGTCGCCGTCGCCGACGACGAGACCGAGCGGCTGATGCGGCTGTACCGGAACCAGGGGATGCAGCGCCAGTACGAGAACGAGGTCGTGGGGTTCAACAACCGGATGACCGACGTGCACGCCGCGATCGGGCGCGTCCAGCTGACCAAGGTGGACGCCTGGACCACTCAGCGCCAGTCCAACGCCGCCTTCCTGTCCGCCCACCTGGAGGGCGTGACCACCCCGCCCACCGCCGAGGGGGCGGTGCACGTCTACCACCAGTACACGGTCCGGGTCGCCGAGGACCGCGACGGGCTGGCCCGGGCGCTGAAGGAGGAGTACAACATCGGCTCCGGCATGTTCTACCCGATCCCCAACCACCGCCTGGCGCCGTTCGACGTGGACGTCGAGCTGCCCGAGACCGAGCGCGCGGCGCGCGAGTGCCTGTCGCTGCCGGTGCATCCCTCGCTCAGCCAGGACGACCTGGACCGCATCGTCACCGCGGTCAACGCCCTCGCCAAGGCAGGTGCCTGATGGCCGCCCTGCGTGCGGGACTCGTCGGCATCGGCATGATGGGCCGTCACCACGCTCGCGTGCTGCGCGAGCTCGACGGCGTCGACCTGGTCGGCATCGTCGACCCCAGCGGTGACCCGCACGGCGTGGCCGGGTCGACCCCCTTGTACGCCGAGCTGTCCCAGCTGCTCGCGGCCGGGGTCGACATGGCCGTCGTCGCCGCGCCGACCGGGATGCATGAGGAGATCGGCCTCATGCTGGCGGATGCCGGTGTGCACGCGATGATCGAGAAGCCCCTCGCGTCGACCTCCGAGGGCGCCGTCCGCATCGCCAAGGCGTTCGCCGACAGGGGACTGGTCGGCTGCGTGGGCCACATCGAGCGCTACAACCCCGCACTGCAGGAGCTGCGCCGTCGGCTCGAGGAGGGGGAGCTCGGTGAGGTCTACCAGGTGGTGACGCGCCGGCAGGGACCGTTCCCGGCGCGCATCGCCGACGTGGGCGTCGTCAAGGACCTCGCCACCCACGACATCGACCTCACCGCATGGGTCGCGCAGAGCCCCTTCGTCTCGGTCTCGGCGCGGACCACCCACCGCAGCGGTCGCGAGCACGAGGATCTGGTCGCGGCCGTCGGAACGCTGGAGTCCGGCGTGGTCACCAACCACCTGGTCAACTGGCTCTCGCCGTTCAAGGAGCGCATGACCATGGTCACCGGCACCCGGGGCGCCTTCATCGCCGACACCCTGACGGCCGACCTGACGTTCCACGCCAACGGCACGGTGGACACCGAGTGGGCCGCCGTCGCGTCCTTCCGCGGGGTCTCCGAGGGCGACATGGTCCGCTATGCCTTTGCCAAGCGCGAGCCCCTGCGGGTCGAGCACGAGGCCTTCCGGGACGCCGTGCTGGGCAAGGAGTCCGGCTTCGTCACCATGGACGAGGGCCTGCGCACGGTGATCGTCGCCGAGGCCATGATCCAGTCGGCGAACGTGAACAGCTCCATCGACGTCGGCTGAGCTGCCGCAGAACGCGACGGGGCCTGCCGGTGCGGCAGGCCCCGTCGCGTCACAGGGGCCGAAGCGGCTGCGGACGACGACGCCGGGCCCGTCCTGGCGTGGCTCAGCAGCCGGGAACGCCTGCCTCCAGTGCCCTCACCGCGGCGGCCGCGGCGGTCCCGTCCCCGTACGGCGCCGCTTCGGTCGGCTGCGGCGCTGGACGGGTCACCGTCGGGACGATCCGGTCGGGCTCGGTGAGGACGTTCCAGCCGAGGTCCACGGTCTCGGTCCACTCGGTCTCGGGGCGCAGCGTCGTACACGGCACGCGGAGCAGGAACGCCTCCTTCTGCAACCCACCGGAGTCGGTGATGACCCCGGCGCTGGACATCGTGGCCCGGACCAGGTCGGGGTAGGAGAGCGGGTCGCTGACGTGCACGTCGCCCCGCTGGAGGACGAGCCCGAAGTCGTCGGCCCGGCGGCGCAGACGTGGGTGCGCGAGCAGCACCACGGGGGCCCCCACGGAGGCCAGGCCGTCGAGGGCAGCCGCGAGGCGCTCGGGGTCGTCGGTGTTCTCGGCGCGGTGGAGGGTGGAGACGTAGTACGGCTGCTCGGGGTCCACCTGCGCGGGCAGGGCCGTCGGCCGGTCAGCGACCGAGTCCCGGACACGGAGCAGGACATCGGTCATGACGTCGCCGACGAGGACGCTCCGCCCGGCCAGGCCCTCCGTGGCCAGGTGGCCCATGGCGACGTCGGTCGGCGCCAGGCAGAGGTCGGCGGCGTGGTCGGTCATCACCCGGTTGTGCTCCTCGGGCATGCGCCGGTTGAACGAGCGCAAACCGGCCTCGAGGTGGGCCAGCGGCAGGTGCATCTTGACCGCGCTCAGCGCGCCGGCGACGGTCGAGTTGGTGTCGCCGTAGACGAGCACCCAGTCGGGTCGGTGCGTCTCGAGCACCCCGTCCATCGCCGCGAGCATCGCGCCGGTCTGCCGGCCGTGCGAACCAGAGCCGACGGCCAGGTGCACGTCGGGGTCGCGGATGCCCAGGTCGCGGAAGAACACGTCGGACATGTTGACGTCGTAGTGCTGACCGGTGTGGACGATCACGTGGTCGTGGCCGCGGTCGGCGAGCGCGGACGCGACGGGGGCGAGCTTGACGAACTGGGGCCGTGCGCCGACGACGCTGAGGATCTTCACCCGGGGAGTCTAGGGCCGCACCGGCGCGGCCCCTGCGGGCTCCCCTCCCGCCCGACACGACCGGTCGCCACCCCGCCGGAGCCGGGCACCGGCCCCGTAGAGTGTCGGCGGTGCCCGACCGGCACCTCGGCCCCACGACAGCAGGGAAGTACTGACATGCGATTCGGACTGTTCATCCCCCAGGGCTGGCGCATGGACCTGGTGGGGATCGCGCCAGACATGCAGTGGGGCGTCATGGCGGGGCTGGCCAAGCGGGTCGACGAGCTCAGCGAGTGGGAGTCGATCTGGGTGTACGACCACTTCCACACCGTTCCCAGGCCCTCGGACGAGGCCACGCACGAGGCGTGGACGCTCATGGCGGCGCTCGGGGCGGTCACCGGCCGGGTGCGCCTGGGCCAGATGTGCACCTGCATGAGCTATCGCAACCCCGCCTACCTGGCCAAGGTCGCCGCGACGGTCGACCTCATCACCGAGGGCCGGATCGAGATGGGCATCGGGGCCGGCTGGTACGAGCACGAGTGGCGTGCGTACGGCTACGGCTTCCCCTCCGCCGGTGAGCGCATCGGGATGCTCGAGGAGGGCGTGCAGATCTTCCGGGACATGTGGACCAAGGGGTCGGCGACCCTGGACGGCAAGCACTACCAGGTCGACGGCGCGCTGTGCGCCCCGCGCCCGCTGCAGGGGACCACGCTCCCGGGCTCGGCCGCCAACGGCATCCCGATGTGGATCGCCGGCGGTGGTGAGAAGAAGACCTTGCGGATCGCGGCCCGGTACGCCGACTACACCAACTTCGACGGCAGCCCCGAGGGGTTCGCCCACAAGAGCGAGGTGCTCAAGCAGCACTGCGCCGACCTCGGCCGCGACTTCGGGTCCATCGTGCGCTCGGCCAACTACAACGTGGTCATCGGCGCCAACGAGAAGGAGGTCAAGGACCGCCTCGCGTGGCACCGCGACCACTTCGTGCGTGCGGGCCTGTCCGAGCAGGACGCCGACAGCCAGGTCGCGGACCTCGCCAAGCAGCCGGCGGTCGGCACGCCGGACCAGATCGTCGAGACGTTCAAGGCCCTGGAACGGCAGGGGATGACCTACGCGATCACGTACTTCCAGGAGGCCGCGTACGACACCTCCGGCATCGACCTGTTCGAGAACTACGTGATCCCCGAGTTGCGCGAGCAAGAGCAGCGACCGGCCGGTTCCTCGGGACGGTCAGTCCGTGCACGTCCTGATCGTCCCGTCGTAGGCTACCCGACGGCCACCGCCCGCGGGCAACGGGGTGCTTCGTCCGCCAGCAGGTCAGCGCGCCCCGCCGGCCGGGTCGTGGCGGACTGGGCTCATCCACGCGCCGACCTGCGGGTCGTCGGCCAGCTCGCCGCGGTGACCCTGCCGGAGGACCGGCCGGCAGGTGGTCGAGGACGTCTCCGCCGAGGCCCCGCGGCTGTCCTGGCCGTGGAGCACCCGCCGGATCGCGCCTGAGCGTGCTCGATGGCCCGGCGGCTGTTCCGCCGCGACGTCGCTCGCCCTGCCGGACCGGACGTGCGCGCCCGCAGCACCTCGCAGCAGAAGCGAGTTCATGGCGCGCGACATTCCCGGCGCAAGCCGCACCCCGACGTCATCGGCGGCCTCCGCTCGTCCTGCGCCCGGGACCCCCAGGTCGACGCCGACCACCGTCCGCCTGTCCGGCGTCGCCGCGATGCCGCGGTGACCAGGTCACCTGGCCAGTGCTCGTAGCCGCGCAGCCAAGCCCTTCGAGGTGGTGCCCAACGTGAGGCGACGACGACTCTTCGGGCCCGGCGCTGGGTCTCGCCGACCACACGTGGTCGCGGTCGGCTGGCCGTGATCCGGGTGGAAGCGCTACGAACGCTCGTCGCCGGGCGCAACCGCGTTCGGGGCGTGGTCGGGGGCCCGGCTGACGGTCGTGGGATAGGACGCGGCGTGACCCCTGGCACCGCGCATGGCCGCTCGCGCGCATCGGCGACCGGGTGACGCCCGGGCACCTGCTCCTCGTAGGCCTGGGTGCGCGACCTGTCACTCCCGCGAAGCGTGCAGGAAGTAGGGCTTGCGACACGAAGTCGGGGTCACCGTCGCCGAACGACGCTGCCGCGTAGCTGCCGTACGTGGCCACGCCCGTCCGGCGGCCCGCAGACGACTGGGCGACGGAGCCGGGGAGGTGCCGAGGCTTCGCGGCCGGCCCGTCGCCATCCGCGCTACGACGCGCCCACGAGCGGCGCCTCGACGCTCGACGCGTGGCGACGCGGTGTGAAGCTGCGCGAGCGGGTGGTCAGCACCTTGGCTACGCGGCCGTCGCCGCGTGCGACGAGCCGCTGCGGGCGGTCGAAGGCACAGCCTCCGACGCGGGAGGCGGGCACCGGACGTACGCCATGGCGGTCGCAGCCCCTCCGAGAGGGGCGCCCACCAGGTCGGTGACCACGGCCTCGCTGGCCTCCGAGCTGAGCTGGCGGGCCGCCCCGTGGGTGGCCGCCTTGGCGGCGGTCACCTTCTCGGCGTCCAGCCCGCGGATCGAGGCGACGAACGCCTCCAGCGTGAAGTCGTCGGCGACGAAGCCGAGGTGGTGCTCGCGGACGATCGCCGCCATCTCCTGCGCCGGGCCGATCGCCAGCGCGAGCCGGGCCTGGATGAAGTCGAAGAACTTGTTGGGCAGCGCGTACCGGGAGTTCAGGTTCACCGGCGGGATGTTGTAGATGCCCACGTCGTAGGCGTTGAGCACGTGCGGCAGCTCGGCCGGGGTCACCGCGTCGCGGAACGTGATCCGCGCGCAGCCCTCGGCGCGCTTGCGCAGGTCGGCCAGGTGCCGGCCGCCGTCGCCGCCGGGGACGAGGAAGAGGTCGAGGCTGAACCGGTCGTCGAGCTGCCGGGCGGCGTCGACGAGCATCTCCAGGTTGCGACCCGCGACGGCGCCGCCGCTGTGCACCAGGCGGATTCGGCCCTCCTGCACCGGGCTCGGGGTGAGGTCCTCGAACGGCGCGGCGTTGGTGACCGTGGCGCAGCGCACGCCGTAGGTCTCCTCGTACATCCCCGCCAGGCCGTCGCACACGGTGGAGACGGCGGCGGCCCGCGGCAGGAACTCCCGACACAGGTGCTCGGCGAACGGCGCCACCAGCAGCCGCCAGGTGAGGTTGTCGCTGAACTCCTCGACCGCCCACTCGTGCATGTCGGCCCACACCGGGGCCGAGCCGGCGACCTCGAAGGCCAGCGGCAGCGCCCGGGCGTCGTTGGCCACGACCAGGTCGGCCCTGCGGCCCCTGAGCAGCCGGGCGGCCTCGGCGATGCCGGGCGCGGACAGCTCCACCGCCTTGTGTCGGCGCAGCCCCAGGGCCAGCACGCCCATCGGGGTGCGCGGCAGCGAGGCCAGGTCGTCGGCGACCTGGACGTGGTCGACCGCGCCAGCCGGCTGGGGGCCGTAGCCCACCGTGACGACCTCGCCGAGGCGGCTGAGCACGCGCAGGTGCCGCAGCACGCGGGCGTCGCGAGCAATGGGGGAGAAGGAGACCAGCAGGATGGTCGGCCGGCTCATCGGAGCTCCTGTCACCGGGTGGGGGTGGCGTGGTGGGTGGCCCGGGCGAGCCGGGAGCGGGCGGCGCCGGAGACCGGTGCCCACAGCGCGGTGGGCAGCGCGCGCAGGATGTCGGCCGGGCGCATGCCGGCGGTCTTGGCCAGCTCGCCCAGCGGTACCGGCGGGCGGCCCCGGGTGCGGGCGATCGACAGGGCCCAGCGCAGCGCGACCAGGCGGGCGGCCAGCCGGCGCGCGGCCGGGTCGCCCTCGGTACGGCGGCGCAGCAGCGCGGCGTGGTCGAGCACGCCGATGCGCTCCTGCCGGGACTCCGAGCCAGCGACCACCCGGTAGCGCCCGACCGGGCGGCCGACATAGCGGAACACGCGGTCCCGGCCCAGGGTCAGCCACATGTTCATGTCCTCGGTGCGGACGTGCTCCTCGTAGCCGCCCACCGAGCGCAACGCCTCGGTGCGGATCAGACTCATCCCGCCGGGCACGAAGTTGTTGAACCGCAACAGGTCCTGGAAGGGGTGGCCGCCGGAGGCGTAGCGCCGGGCCACCGCGCCCTGCCAGGTGTCGGCGGGACGGTTGTAGTTGCGCGGCGTGGTGTCCTCGTCCATCACGGCGAGGTCGCCGAAGGCGACGTCGGTGTCCGAGTGGGCCGCGGCCGCCTCACGCAGCACCCGCAGGCCGTCGTCGGCGAGCATGTCGTCGGAGGCGACCCACACGACATACGGGTCCGGGGTGGTGGCCAGCACCTCGTTCATCCGCGCGGGCAGGCCCTTGTTGGCGCCGTCGGCGAGGAAGGTGACCCGGTCGGCGTGCGGCAGGGTGGCGCTGACCTCGCGGGCGTGCTCGAGGGTGCCGTCGGCGGAGCCGTCGTCGACGACGTAGACGTGGGTCGGCGGCGGGGTCTGGGTCAGGACGCTGCTGAGGCAGTCCCCGACGAACCGCTTCTGGTTGTAACAGAAGATGCCCACCGAGGTGGGCGGGAGAGCGAGGTCGTCGACGGGCGCGGCGGCTTCGGGCTCGGGCACCGCGACAGGTTAGCGCAGCGGTATCGCGCGGCCTCCAGCCGCGGGTCCGCCCCCGGTTTCCGGGTCGCCTGCGCGGGTGCGCCCGGGCAGGCTGCGCTGAGGTGCGTCATGGGCGGCTCGTCGTGTCCTACCCGCGGGTAATATCCGGCAGGTGAGCACTACGAACCCTGCCTTCGACCTGTACCAGCTGTCCGAGGACCACCGCGACATCCGCGACGCCATCCGTGAGATCGCCACGGACAAGATCGCGCCGCACGCGGCCGAGGTGGACGAGAAGGGGGAGTTCCCCCAGGCGGCGTACGACGCGCTGCGCGCCTCGGAGTTCCACGCGCCGCACATCCCCGAGCAGTACGACGGGGCGGGGCTCGACGCGCTGGCGACGTGCATCGTCATCGAGGAGGTGGCCCGGGCCTGCGCGTCGTCCTCGCTGATCCCGGCGGTCAACAAGCTGGGCACCATGCCGCTCATCCTCGGCGCGAGCGAGGACGTCAAGGCCCGGTACCTCCCGCCGGTGGCGCGGGGCGAGGCGATGTTCTCCTACGGGCTGTCCGAGCGCGAGGCCGGCAGCGACACCGCGGCCATGAGGTGTCGCGCCCGCGCGGACGGCGACGACTGGGTGCTGTCGGGACAGAAGTCCTGGATCACCAACGCCGGGATCTCGCAGTACTACACGGTGCTCGCGGTCACCGACGCCGAGGCCCGCCGCGGCGCCGGCATCTCGGCGTTCGTGGTCGAGCGCTCCGATCAGGGGTTCACCTTCGGCGAGCCGGAGAAGAAGATGGGCATCAAGGGCTCGCCGACCCGCGAGCTCATCTTCGACGGTGTCCGGCTGCCCGGCGACCGCATCGTCGGGGCGCCGGGCGAGGGCCTGAAGATCGCGCTGCGCACCCTGGACCACACCCGCGTCACGATCGGGGCGCAGGCCGTCGGCATCGCCCAGGGTGCGCTGGACTTCTCGGTCGCCTACGTCAAGGAGCGCTCGCAGTTCGGCAAGCACATCGCCGAGTTCCAGGGGATCCAGTTCATGCTCGCCGACATGGCGATGAAGCTCGAGGCGGCGCGCCAGATGGTCTATGTCGCCGCGGCCAAGTCCGAGCGCGGAGACCCCGACCTGCCGTTCTTCGGCGCCGCCGCCAAGTGCTACGCCTCCGACGTGGCGATGGAGGTCACCACCGACGCGGTCCAGCTGCTCGGCGGCGCCGGCTACGTCAAGGACTTCCCGGTGGAGCGGATGATGCGCGACGCCAAGATCACCCAGATCTACGAGGGCACCAACCAGATCCAGCGACTGGTGATGGCACGTCAGCTCCTGAAGTAGTCGTCGACCGCAGGCCATTCGGGCGGCCCGGCGGCGCGCGCCAACCGCGCGCCAACCGCGCGCCCGCAGGCCGCGCTCAGCCCGCCGATCGCCGCCAGCATGCCCCGGGCGGAGCGGCTCGAACCGCTCGTAGTCCTCCGCGCGCCGGCGGTAGAACCCGAGCCAGGCGGCCCGTCCGAGGGCCGCCAGGGTCAGCCCCTGCGCGAGCAGCACCAGGGCGGACACGAGCGGCTCGCCCGCCTCCTGCAGCCCCTTGTGGACCAGGCCCACGGAGACGTAGCCGTTGAGCGGCGGCGTTGCCCGCGCCGACCAGCATCATCGCGAGGCGGGCCACGGCGAAGCCGGTGGGGTCGGAGGTCATCCGCCCCAACACCGCGAACGGCGCCAGTGCCACCGCGATGCCCGGAGGGTGCAGCAGGACGAACTGCTCGTACGGCACCCGTCCCGCCACGAGCGAGGCCGCCGCGGCGTAGTACACCCCGTCGTCGTAGACCCCGAGCCCGGACAGCCCGCCGCCCCGCAGCGTCGGCAGCAGCCGGGCCAGGAACGCCACCACACCGATGCCGACGACGACGGGGAGCCACCAGTCGCGGCCGCGCCTCCCCAGGCGCGGCCTGCCCGGCTCCTCGCAGAGCTGCAGGCGGTTCATCCGTCCGACGATACGGCGCCGTGGCACCGCTCGTGACTCCACGACATGCCGCCGGCGGAGGCCCCCGCGGTTAGGGTGGCCCGACAGGGCGCCGCGAAGGAGTGATCTGCATGAGCACGGGCCGTCTGGAGAGTGTCAGCCGCCGGGCTGAGCGGCTGGCCGCGCCAGTCCGCCGCCGCGTGGCTCCCCGTGTCGACGCGCTCGCGATCCAGCGGTTCACGCACGCTCTCCCGGCGCGGGAAACGGGGCCGGAACCCCGGGACCGTGCAGGACGCGACGGTGAGCGCGTTCGCGCGGCTGGCCCGCGGCGCCGCCGCCGGCGGCGCCCCGCCGGCGGGCATGGAGGAGGCGGTCCTGACGGGGCTGCGGTCCCTCACCGGTGGCAAGGCGTCCGGCGTGCCGTCCAGCGCCCTGCGGCGGGCAGTCCTGTCCGCGTTCGGGGCGCTCCTCGCGCGCGACCGGAGCTGGGCCCGCTCGGGTGAGGTGGCGCGGGTCGTCGTACCGGCGTTCGGTGCCCTCGCCGACGGCGACCAGTCCCCGAGCGTGCGTGAGGCCGTCGTGGACCAGTTCCACCGCCTCTACTACCGACGCTCGTCCCAGACGTGGAAGCAGACGTACTGGCGAGGAGTGGAGGTGTGGAAGAACCCGTTGGACCTCTGGCTGTACCAGGAGATCCTGCACGAGGTGCAGCCTGACCTGATCGTGGAGGCGGGCACGAAGTACGGCGGCAGCGCCTACTTCCTCGCCAACCTGTGCGACCTCCTGGACCGCGGCCGCGTGGTGACCATCGACATCACCGAACAGCCGAACCGGCCGGCGCACCCGCGCCTGACCTACCTCACCGGCTCCTCCACCGACCCCGGCATCGTCGAGCAGGTCGACCAGATGGCGGCCGGCGGCCGGCTGCTCGTGCTCCTCGACTCCGACCACAGCGCTCGCCACGTGCTCGACGAGCTGCGCGTCTGGCACTCACGCGTCCCCGTGGGGTCCTACGTCATCGTGGAGGACACCAACGTGCACGGGCACCCGGTCTTCCCCCGCCACGGTCCCGGGCCGATGGAGGCCGTCGACGCGTTCCTGGCCGAGAACGACGACTTCGTGGTGGACGAGTCCAAGCACAAGTTCTTCCTGACCTTCAACCCCCGCGGCTACCTCAAGCGGGTCCGGTAGCTCCGAGGTCACGCCGGCGGGGGCTTCCTCTGACGGCGGGCGTCCAGCCGGCCGCGGGGAGGGGCGCCCGGCGAGGAGCCCACGCTCCCGGGGCCCGCCGTGTCAGGGCGGTGTCAGGATCCGGCGCGTCCGCGTTAGGGGGCCGTTAGTACCGGGCGCTGCCCCGGTGCGGAAAACCAGAATCGTCGTGTGGTCGAGCAGGCCACCTGACGACTGGAGTCCCTGATGGCCGACCTGGTGTTCGTGATCGTCACCGTCGTGTGCTTCGCCGGCATGGCGCTGGTCCTCAAGGGGGTCGAGCGGCTGTGAGCCTCGAGAACGCCGCCGGCCTCGTCCTCTCCGTCCTCCTCCTCGGCTACCTCGTCGCGGCCCTGTTGCTTCCCGAGCGTTTCTGAGATGTCAGACACCACCGCCGGCGCTCCTGCAGGTCGGGCTGCTGCTCGCCGCCCTGGCCGTGTGCTACCGACCGCTCGGCGCCTTCATGGCCCGCGTCTACACCAGTGACCACGACACCCGCGTGGAAGGAACCATCTACCGCGTCGTCGGTGTGGACCCCAGGGCCGACCAGCGCTGGCCGGTGTACGCGCGGGCACTGCTCGCCTTCTCGGCCGTGTCCGTCCTCGGTCTGTATGCGCTGCAACGGTTTCAGCCGCACCTGCCGCTGAGCCTGGGCTTTCCCGGTGTCGCGCCGGACCAGGCGTTCAACACCGCAGCCTCCTTCGTCACCAACACGAACTGGCAGTCCTACTCAGGCGAGTCGACCATGGGCCACCTGGTCCAGATGGCGGGGCTGGCGGTGCAGAACTTCGCCTCCGCCGCCGTCGGCCTGGCCGTCGCGGTGGCCCTGGTCCGGGGCTTCACGCGGTCACGCACCGACCGGGTCGGGAACTTCTGGGTGGACCTCGTGCGCAGCATCGTGCGGATCCTGCTGCCCATCGCGGTGGTCGGCACCCTCGTCCTGGTCGCCCTCGGCGCCGTGCAGAACTTCTCCTCCGGCACCGCGGTGACCACGCTGGCCGGGCCAGTCGCAGACCATCACCGGTGGGCCGGTGGCCTCCCAGGAGGCCATCAAGGAGCTGGGCACCAACGGCGGTGGCTTCTACAACGCCAACTCGGCGCACCCCTTCGAGAACCCCACCGCCTTCTCCAACATCCTCGAGATCTTCCTGCTGCTGCTCATCCCCGTCTGCCTGACCTACACCTTCGGCCGGATGGTCAGGGACCAGCGGCAGGGCTACGCGATCCTCGGTGCGATGGCCTCCCTGTGGGCGCCTGGTCGTGGTCGGCATCTCGGTGCTGGAGGCGGCCCATCCCGGCACGGCGCTCCGGCTCGCCGGCGCGTCGATGGAGGGCAAGGAGACCCGCTTCGGCCCGGCCGCCTCGTCGCTGTTCGCGGCGTCGACGACCGGCACGTCCACGGGAGCGGTCGACTCGTTCCACTCCTCGTTCACCGCGCTCGGCGGCGGGCTGGCGATCGTCAACATGGGCCTGGGCGAGGTCGCGCCCGGCGGGGTCGGCTCCGGCCTCTACGGGATGCTCGTGCTCGCCGATCGTGACCGTCTTCGTCGCGGGGCTCATGGTCGGGCGCACCCCGGAGTACCTGGGCAAGAAGATCACCGCCCGGGAGATCAAGCTCGTCTCCCTCTACATCCTGACCATGCCGGTGCTCGTGCTGGCCGGGACAGGCCTGGCGATGGGCCTGCCCGGGCCGAAGACCGTCGATCCTCAACCCGGGTCCGCACGGCCTGTCCGAGGTGCTCTACGCCTTCATGTCCGCCACCAACAACAACGGCTCCGCGTTCGCCGGGCTCTCGCCAACACCGGCGTTCTACAACACCGCGCTCGGTCTGGTGATGCTCGGCGGCCGGTTCATCCCCATCGTGCTCGCGCTGGGGCTGGCCGGTTCGCTGGCGGCCCAGCAGCCGGTCCCCGCGACCGCCGGCACCCTGCCGACCCATCGCCCGCTGTACGTCGGGATGCTCGTCGGCGTCGTCCTCATCGTCGCCGGCCTGACCTTCTTCCCCGCGCTGGCCCTCGGACCGATGGCGGAGGGCCTGTGATGCCTCTCCTCACCGGCCACAGCGCCCTCGACCGACCTCGCGGGAAAGGACGGCCGCGTGACCACCCCCGACGCGCAGGCACCGGCACGGGTGCGAGCCGGCCTGCTCGACCCGGGGATGCTGTGGACCTCGCTGCCGGCTGCCGTCGGCAAGCTCGACCCGCGCGTGATGGTGCACAGCCCGGTCATGTTCGTCGTCGAGGTCGGCGCGCGTGCTCTCCACGGTGCTCGCAGTCGTCGACCCCACCGTGTTCGCGTGGTCGGTCGTGGTGTGGCTGTGGCTCACCGTCGTGTTCGCCAACCTCGCCGAGGCGGTGGCCGAGGGCCGGGGCAAGGCCCAGGCGGCCACGCTGCGGCGGGCCAAGACCGAGACGATGGCTCGCCGGCTGCTGGCCGACGGCACCGAGGAGGCCGTCCCGGGCACGGCGCTGCAGCTCGGCGACCGGGTGGTGGTCGAGGCGGGCGAGGTCATCCCCGGGGACGGCGACGTCGTCGAGGGCGTCGCCAGCGTCGACGAGTCCGCGATCACCGGCGAGTCGGCCCCGGTGATCCGCGAGTCCGGCGGCGACCGCTGTTCGGTCACCGGCGGCACCAAGGTGCTGTCCGACCGCATCGTCGTGGCCGATCACGGCCAGGCCCGGCGAGAGCTTCATCGACCGGATGATCGCCCTGGTCGAGGGGGCGTCGCGGCAGAAGACGCCCAACGAGATCGCGCTGAACATCCTGCTGGCGAGCCTGACGATCGTGTTCCTGATGGCCACCGTGACGCTGCAGCCCTTCGCCATCTACTCGGGCGCCGAGCAGTCGCTGATCGTGCTCGTCGCGCTGCTGGTCTGCCTGATCCCGACCACCATCGGGGCGCTGCTGTCGGCCATCGGCATCGCCGGGATGGACCGGCTCGTGCAGCACAACGTGCTGGCCATGTCCGGCCGGGCGGTGGAGGCGGCCGGCGACGTCAACACGCTGCTGCTGGACAAGACCGGGACCATCACCCTCGGCAACCGGCAGGCCGCCGAGTTCATCGCCGTTCCCGGCGTCGACGACGGCGCGCTCGCCGACGCCGCGCAGCTGTCCAGCCTGGCCGACGAGACCCCCGAGGGCCGCTCCATCGTGGTCCTGGCCAAGACCGCCCACGGCCTGCGCGAACGGGCACCGGGCGAGCTGGGCACCGCCCACTTCGTCCCGTTCACCGCCCAGACCCGGATGAGCGGCGTGGACCTCGACGGCGGCCGGCAGATCCGCAAGGGCGCAGCGACGGCGGTCATGAGGTGGGTCCGCGACCACGGCGGGCACCCGTCCGGGGACGTCGGCGACATCGTCGACGCCATCTCCACCAGCGGGCGGCACACCGCTGGTCGTCGCCGAGCGCCTGGACGGACAGGCCGCCCGGGCACTGGGCGTGATCCACCTCAAGGACGTCGTCAAGGAGGGGATGCGCGAGCGGTTCGAGGAGATGCGACGCATGGGCATCCGCACGGTCATGATCACCGGCGACAACCAGCTCACCGCCAGGGCGATCGCCGACGAGGCGGGGGTGGACGACTTCCTGGCCGAGGCCACCCCCGAGGACAAGATGGCGCTGATCAAGGCCGAGCAGGAGGGCGGCCGCCTCGTCGCCATGACCGGTGACGGCACCAACGACGCGCCGGCCCTGGCCCAGGCCGACGTCGGGGTGGCGATGAACACCGGCACGTCGGCGGCCAAGGAGGCCGGCAACATGGTCGACCTCGACTCCAACCCGACCAAGCTGATCGAGATCGTCGAGATCGGCAAGCAGCTGCTGATCACGCGCGGGTCGCTGACGACGTTCTCCATCGCCAACGACATCGCCAAGTACTTCGCGATCATCCCGGCCATGTTCGCCGGCGTCTACGCGGGGCTGGACACGCTCAACATCATGCGGCTGGCCAGCCCGGAGTCGGCGATCCTCTCGGCCGTCATCTTCAACGCGCTCATCATCATCGGGCTCATCCCGCTGGCGTTGCGCGGCGTGCGCTACACCCCGGCCTCGGCCGGCGTCGATGCTGCGCCGCAACCTCGGCATCTACGGCGTCGGCGGCATCATCGCGCCGTTCGTCGGCATCAAGCTCATCGACCTGCTGGTGTCCCACCTCCCCGGCATCAGCTGACAGAAGGAGGACACCCCCGTGGCACCCTCAACGTCCCCAGCACTGCGGCAGTACTCCGCCGCGGTGCGGATGCTCCTGGCGCTGACCGTGATCGTGGGTCTTGCCTACCCCCTGGCGATGACGGGCGTCGCCCAGGTCGCGATGGGCTCCCAGGCCAACGGGTCGATGCTCGTCCCGGTCGGGCAGGCCCGTGGGGTCGGCCCTGATCGGGCAGGCGTTCACCCGACCTGTCCTGCAGGACGGGAAGCCGAAGAAGGACGCGGACGGCAACGTCGTCACGGCAGCCGACCCGGCGTACTTCCAGAGCCGTCCGTCGGCGGCCGGAACGGGGTACGACCCGCTCGCCACCGGCGCCTCCAACCTCGGCCCGGAGAACAAGGACCTCATCGCCGCCTACCGGCAGCGTCGCGCCGCCGCGGCGAGGCTCGACGGCGTCGCGCCGGGCCGGGTCGCTCCCGACGCGCTGCAGGCGAGCGGCTCCGGTCTCGACCCGGACATCAGCCCGGCGTACGCCGCGCAGCAGGTCGACCGGGTGGCGCGCGTGCGCGGACTGAGCCCGGGCACCGTCCGGACGCTGGTGGCCCGGCACACCCGGGGCCGCGCGCTGGGGTTCCTCGGTGAGCCCACGGTCAACGTGCTCGAGCTCAACCTCGCGCTCGACGCCGCGGGTCGCTGAGCCCGGGGTCCGTGGAGAGTGGGAGAGTGCAAGGCATGGGGCGCGGCAAGCTACGGGTCTACCTCGGTGCGGCACCCGGGGTCGGGAAGACCTACGCGATGCTCGACGAGGGGCGCCGGCGGGCCGAGCGAGGCACCGACGTCGTCGTGGGGTTCGTGGAGACCCACGGCCGCCGGCACACCGCCGAGCTGCTCGAGGGCCTGGACATCGTCCCCCGCCACGAGCTCACCCACCGCGGAGCCGTCTTCACCGAGATGGACGTCGACGCCGTGCTGGCCCGCCACCCCGCCGTGGCGCTCGTCGACGAGCTCGCGCACACCAACGTCCCCGGCTCGCGGAACGAGAAGCGCTGGCAGGACGTCCAGGAGCTGCTCGCCGCGGGCATCGAGGTCGTCTCGACGGTGAACATCCAGCACCTGGAGTCGTTCAACGACGTCGTCGAGAAGATCACCGGGGTGCCGCAGCGGGAGCGGATCCCCGACGCGGTGGTGCGCGCGGCGGACCAGGTCGAGCTGGTCGACATGGCACCGGAGGCCCTGCGCCGCCGGATGGCCCACGGCAACGTCTACTCGGCCGAGAAGGTGGACGCCGCGCTCGGCAACTACTTCCGCGTCGGGAACCTCACCGCGCTGCGCGAGCTCGCCCTGCTCTGGACCGCCGGCAAGGTCGACGAGGCGCTGCAGATGTACCGCGAGCAGAACGCCATCGAGGGGACGTGGGAGGCCCGCGAGCGCGTCGTCGTCGCCTTGACCGGGGGGCCAGAGGGCGAGACCCTGATCCGTCGCGCGGCACGCGTGGCCGCCCGCTCCTCCGGCGGCGACCTGCTCGCGGTGCACGTCACCCGCTCCGACGGGCTCACCGGCGCCAACCCCGCGGACCTGGCGGTGCAGCGACAGCTTGTCGAGACCCTCGGTGGGACCTACCACCAGATCGTCGGCGACGACGTGCCGGACGCCCTGCTGGAGTTCTCCCGCGCGGAGAACGCCACGCAGCTCGTGCTCGGCGTCAGCCGCCGCTCGCGACTGGCCGCGATGCTGACCGGCCCGGGCATCGGCGCCGACATCATCCGGCACTCCGGCGACATCGACGTCCACCTCGTGACGCACCACCAGATGGGCAAGGGCTACGGGCTGCCGCGCCTGCACGGCAGCCTGACCCGACGCCGGCGGCGGGAGGGTTACGTCCTCAGCCTGCTGCTCCCCGTGCTGCTCACGCTGGCGCTCGTGCCTGCCCGGCCACACCTGAACCTGGTGAGCGACGTCCTGCTGTTCCTGCTCGTGGTCGTGGTCGTCGCCCTGGTCGGCGGGTTCGCGCCGGCCATGGTGGCCGCCGTCGGCGGGTCGCTGCTGCTCAACTACTTCTTCGCGCCACCGCTGCACCGGTTCACCATCCGGGAGACGAACAACGTCCTGGCCCTCGGTGTCTTCGTCGTGGTCGCGGTGCTGGTCAGCTCCGTGGTGGACCTGGCCGCCCGGCGTACCCGGCAGGCGGCACGGGCGACGGCGGAGGCGGAGACCCTGGGCACGCTCGCCGGCAGCGTGCTGCGGGGCGAGACGGCCCTGCCCGCCCTGCTGGAGCGGGTCAGGGAGGCGTTCGGGCTCTCGTCGGTCACCCTGCTGGAGCTGACGACGGCCGCCGAGAACCACCACGGTGCGGCCGCCCGCGGCCCGGCCGACGAGTGGGCGGTCGTGGCCAGTGCCGGCACCGAGCGGTGCGAACGCCCCCAGGACGCCGACACCGAGGTCCCTGCCGGTGACACCCTCATGCTCGCCCTGCGCGGGCGGCCCCTGCTGGCCGAGGACCAGCGCGTCCTCGGCGCCTTCGCCGCCCAGGCCGCCGTGATCCTCGAGCGCCACCGGCTGGCCGAGGCGGCCGCGGCCGCCGAACCCCTGGCGCAGGCCGACCGGACGCGCACGGCGCTGCTCGCCGCGGTCGGGCACGACCTCCGCAGCCCCCTGGCCTCGGCGAAGGCGGCGGTCACCAGCCTGCGGGGCAGCGATGTGGACTGGACGCCGCAGGACCGCGCCGAGCTGCTGCTGACCGCCGACGAGTCCCTCGACCAGCTGAGCCGTCTGGTGGACAACCTCCTGGACATGAGCCGA
Organism: uncultured Actinomycetota bacterium; assembly: GCA_963696105.1. Lineage (GTDB taxonomy): Bacteria > Actinomycetota > Actinomycetes > Actinomycetales > Dermatophilaceae > CAVRTM01. Next base: position 408,233 of record CAVOIP010000005.1, on the reverse strand, counting down.
CTCCGCGCCGGTGCCCTGTCCGTCCTGAACCGGCCCGTGGCCCTGGAGGACGTCGTACCCCTTGCCCTGGACGACCTGGGGCCGAGCGGGCGGCAGGTCGTCGTCGACGTGCCCGACGACCTGCCGTACGTGCAGGGCGACCCGGGTCTGCTCGAGCGGGTCGTCGCCAACCTGGTGGCCAACGCCCAGCGGTACTCCCCGCCCGCGACGCCGCCGGTCGTCACCGGCAGCAGCCTCGGCGGCCGGGTCGAGCTGCACGTCATCGACCGGGGCCCGGGCATCCCCCCGGCAGACCTGGAACGGGTGTTCACCCCGTTCCAGCGCCTCGGCGACACGGACAACACCACCGGTGTCGGCCTCGGACTGGCACTGTCGCGGGGACTGACCGAGGCGATGGGGGGCACCCTGACACCGGAGGAGACCCCGGGCGGCGGCCTGACGATGGTCGTGTCGCTGCCGGCCGCGCCCGCCCCCGACGAGCACGCCGCGGCCACCGAGCCCGGGCTGCGGGAGCGCGCACGGGACCGGCTCGGCGCGCAGGTCGGGCCCGTGCCCGGGCAGGACCGTGCATGACCCGGGTCCTGGTGGTCGACGACGAACCCCAGATCGTCCGCGCGCTGTCGATCAACCTGCGGGCGCGTCACTACGAGGTGACCACGGCCGCCAGCGGCGCCGAGGCGCTGGCGGTGGCCGCCAGGCACCGCCCCGACGTGGTGATCCTGGACCTGGGTCTGCCCGACCTCGACGGGGTCGACGTCGTCCGCGGCCTGCGTGGGTGGAGCACCGCGCCGATCATCATCCTGTCCGGACGCAGCGACAGCACGGACAAGGTGGACGCCCTCGACGCCGGCGCGGACGACTACCTCACCAAGCCGTTCGCGGTCGATGAGCTGCTCGCCCGCATCCGGGCGGTCTCACGCCGGGCCACGTCGGCCGAGAGCCTTCCGGTCGTCTCCTTCGGAGCTGCCACGGTGGACCTGGCCGCCCGTCGCGTCACCGTCACCGCGGGGGCGTCGTCCACCGACGTCAGGCTGACCCCGACCGAGTGGCACCTGCTCGAGGTCCTGCTCCGGCACCCCGGCAAGCTCATGAGCCAGCGACAGCTGCTGGCCGAGGTGTGGGGTCCCGGCTACGAGACGGCAGGGGGGAACCTCAGGGTCTACATGGCCCAGCTGCGGCGCAAGCTCGAGCCGGACCCGGGGCGCCCGCGCCACCTGGTGACCGAGCCGGGCATGGGCTACCGGTTCCAGCCAGAGGCACCGGACGGCGCCCGCGCGTGACGACAGGGCGCTGCCGGCGTGGCCGTCCGGCTGCCCTTGCGCGCCTCCGACGGCGGGGCAGGAGCCGGCCGGTCACCAGCCGGGGGTGATGGGCCAGGGCGGCCGGGGCGGGACGCTGACGTGGTGCACGACATGGTGGACGACGTGGTGCACCACCACCTCGACCGGGGCGACGGCGACCTCCACGGTGCCCTGCACCCTCGTGGCCCCGGACCCGCGCTGACCCTGGATCACCTCGGCGGCGATCCGCACGGCCAAGCGGGTGCCGACCGTCGCCGTCGCCGCGAGGGCGGCCGCGACGACCGGGCGGCGGGCCAGCTCAGGGACGGTGGCGCGCAGGACGGTCACCCCGCGCGAGACCGCCTGCAGGGTCACCGTCCGGACGTCAGGGCGCACCACCAGGTCGCGGCCCGGAGCGGGGCCGTCCTCCTGCACGAGAGGATGCCGTTCGTCGCCATGCTGCACCGTCATGTCCTGATGGTCCGCCGCTCGCCGGCTCCGGTCCAGCCCTGTGCACCGATTCAGCCGCAGGTGAGCTCGACGGCATCGAGCACGACGTCGGACAGGCGGTCGGACCGCTCCAGCACCGCCCGCTGGCGTCGTGCGCCGGTGCCACGCGCCAGCACGTCCTCGAGCCCGGCCTCCACCCGCGCCAGGTCCCCGGAGCGCACGAGCGCCGGGCGGACGTGGGCGAGCAGCGCCGCGATGACGTCGGGAGCCGGCCGCGGGCGCCAGTCCGCCGGGTCGAGCAGCACGTCCTCCACGCCGGAGCGACCCGCCCGCCAGGTGGCCAGCCGGACCAGGGCCGACGGCACCGCAGGGGCGTCGCCGCCGTGCCGTTCCTCCTCGGCCGCCGTGTCGACCAGCCCGCGGCACAGCGCGGCGAGCAGCACCGCGTCCTCCGCGCGCAGGCACACGTCGGCCACCCGGATCTCCACCGTCGGGTACTGCGCCGAGAGCCGGGCGTCGAAATAGGCCATGGCCTCATCCAGCAGGACGCCCGTCCCGAGCAGGGTGGACACCATCTCCCGGTAGCGCCGCACCGAGCCCTGCACCTCGATCGGGCCCGCCGAGGGCCAGCGTCCCCACGCCTGCGACCGAAAGCTGGCGTACTGCGTGTCCCGTCCCTGCCAGTACGGCGAGTTCGCGCTGAGGGCGGTCAGGACAGGGAGCCACACGCGGATCCGGTCCAGCACGGCGACGCCCTCCTCCGGCGACTCGACCGAGACGTGCACGTGGCACCCGCAGGTCAGCAGCTCGGACTGGGTCAGGCCGAACTGCTCGGCCATCCGCAGGTACCGGTCCTTGGGCGTTGTGCGCGGCGTGACCGGCAGCGGCGACGTCGCCAGCGCCGCAACCCGCGCGCCCCCGGCGCGGGCCGCGTCGCCGGCCCGACGTCGCCACGCGAGCAGCTCGGTGGCCAGCTCGCCGAGGTCCGTGTGCGCCCGGGTGTCGGTCTCCAGCTGCTGCTGGTGCAGCTCACCGTCCAGGGTGCCGCCGGTCTCCTCGTCCTCGAGGTCGTCGGCCGCGGCGCCCTCGGGCCTGCGCTCCTCGCGACGCAGCGCTGCGTCGGCCACCGACAGCGGCTCGCCGCTGACGGGGTCCACCAGCAGCAGCTCCTCCTCCACCCCGACGGTTCGCATGAGCGCAGTCTGCGGCACCCGTGGCCGGTTGGCGCGTCGATCTCAGCGACCCAACAGGGTCCGCAGCGCGGTGGCGTCGCGCACGGCGTTGCCGTCGCCGTCGTTGTTGAAGTACAGGTACACGTCCCTGCCGGACGCCTCCCACTCGAGGGCGCGGTCGGCCCACCACCGCAGGTCGGCTCCGGAGTACGAACCGGCGTACAGGTGGGCGGGGTCGGGGCCGTGGAGCCGGACGTAGACGAAGGGGGCCGTGGCGCGCAACACGCAAGGGAGGCCAGCCCCGCTCATGACGCAGTAGGCGGCCCCGTGGCGCTCCAGCAGCTCGAAGACGCGGTCATCCACCCAGCTCGGATGACGCAGCTCCACGGTCGTGGCGACCCAGGGCGGCAGCCGGGACAGGAAGTAGTCCAGCCGGGCGTCATCGCGCTCCTGGTCCGGGCCGAGCTGGACCAGGAGCACCGCGCGCCTGTCGCCGAGCTCGTGCCAGCCGCGGGCGATCCGCTCCACCCACACGTCCGGCCCGTAGAGCCTCTTGCCGTGAGTCAGCCCACGGGGAGCCTTCACCGAGAGGAGGAAGCCCTCGGGCAGCCGCCGGCGCCATCCGGCGAACGTGACCTCGCGCGGCCACCGGTAGAAGCTGCTGTTGAGCTCGACGGTGGCGAACCTCTGCACGTAGTGGGCCAGGCGGTCCCGCGACGGCGTGCCAGGGGGGTAGAGGACGTGCTCCCAGTGGTCGTAGCTCCAGCCGGACGTCCCGACATGCACCGCCAACGTCCCTCCCTCCACACCCTCGTCCCGTTCCTGTCGTCCGAGGCGAGCACCGTACGGCCCGACGGGCGGCGGGTGCCACGACGGCCGTTGCGCACTTAACTGCTTCAGTAGGATGAGGCATCGTCATGCTTTCGAGAACTGAGGAGACCGCGTGGTCGACATCCAGGACGCTGTCGCACGCAGTCCCGCTCGGCGCGTCACCATCGCCGACATCGCCCGCGACCTCGGCATCTCCAAGGCCGCGGTGTCCTATGCCCTCAACGGTCAGCCGGGGGTCGCCGCGGACACGAGGCAGCGGGTGCTGGACCGGGCCGCCGACCTCGGCTGGCACGCCAGCAGCAGCGCGCGGGCCCTCTCGGGCGCCCAGACCGGCGTGGTCGGGCTGGCGCTGGCGCGACCGCCGGACCTGCTGACGATCGAGAGCTTCTTCATGCACTTCCTCGCCGGCGTCGAGAAGGTCCTGACCGAGGCCAACATGAGCCTGCTGCTCCGGGTGGTGGGGGACCACCCCGACGAGGAGATCCACGTCTACGAGCGGTGGTGGGGCGAGCGGCGCATCGACGGCGTCATCCTCATGGACGAGCGCTACCGCGACCCGCGCATCAAGGCCGTCGAGCGCATCGGGCTGCCTGCCGTGCTGTGCGGAGGCCCGGTGAAAGACGTTGCCATGCCTTGCCTCTGGACTGACCAGGTGGGGGATGCCGCGGTCGCCGTGCAGCACCTGGTCGATCTCGGTCATCGCCGCATCGCCCATGTCAGCGGACCCAAGGACTTCGTCCACGAGCGCGCCCGGCGGCGTGGAGTGCGCCGTGCCGCCACCGCGCACGGGGCGGAGGTGGTGACCGTCGAGGCGTCGTACACCGGGCCCGAGGCAGGACAGGTGACGCACCGGCTGCTGTCGGGGGACTCCCCGCCGACGGCGGTCATCTACGGCAGCGACGTCATGGCGCTGGCCGGCCTGGCCGCGGCGGCCGAGTGTCAGGTCCGGGTCCCACGCGACCTCTCGGTCCTCAGCTGGGACGACTCCATGCTGACGACGCTGATGCACCCCTCGGTGACCGCGCTCCACCGTGACACCCCGGCGTACGGCGCGCTGGCCGCCGGCGTCCTGCTGGACCTGGCCCGGGGCCACAACCGCGGCCTGGTGCAGGTCCAGGCCTCCAGCCTCGAGGTGCGCCGCAGCACCGGCCCGGCTCCCCGCAGCGGACCGACATCGGCGTAACGGTTCGGTAACGTGCCCGTGACACTGAACCGGGTAAGTGCTCCAATGTCGGGAGCCCGACCGGCCACCTGGCCGGGCCGGTCCTCTCGTCGAACCAGGGAGTCCTTGTGAACCTTCGCCTTCTCGGAGCATCGACCGCCGTGCTGGCCGTCATGGCCACCGCCGCCTGTGGCGGGGGAGGCGGCTCCAGCAACACCTCCTCGGGCTCCGGCTCGTCCAAGACCCTCACCTACTGGGCCAGCAACCAGGGCACCAGCCTGCAGAACGACAAGGACGTCCTGGGCCCGGAGCTGGCGAAGTTCGAGAAGCAGACCGGCGTCAAGGTCAACCTCCAGGTGATCGGCTGGCCCGACCTGCTGAACAAGATCCTCGCGGCCACCACCAGCGGCCAGGGCCCCGACGTGCTCAACATCGGCAACACGTGGGCCGCCTCGCTGCAGGCGACCGGGGCGTTCATGCCGTTCGACGCGGCGGCGCTGGACGCGGTCGGCGGCAAGGACAAGTTCGTCGAGGCGGCGTTCAAGACCGGTGGCGCCGAGGGCAAGGACCCGACATCCGTGCCGCTGTACGGCCTGGCCTACGGCCTCTACTACAACAAGAAGATGTTCGCCGACGCCGGCCTCAAGCCGCCGACCACGTGGGCCGAGCTCACTGCCGCGGCCACCAAGCTGACCAACCCCGGCAAGGGCGTCTACGGCATGGCGATGGAGGGCGGCAGCTACACCGAGAGCGTCCACTTCGCCTACATCTTCGGCAAGCAGAACGGCGGCAGCCCGTTCGACGCCAGCGGCAAGGCGACCTTCACCACCGACGGGATGGTCAACGGGGTCAAGCAGTACGTCGACCTGATGGCCAACAAGGTGGTCAACCCCAGCAGCGTGCAGTACAAGAACGGCCCCGAGGCGCCGGGCGACTTCGCCAAGGGCAAGGCCGCGATGCTGATGAGCCAGAACAACGCCGACAACACCCTGCAGGCCGACGGGATGAAGCCGAGCGACTACGGCGTCGTGGCCATTCCGGCCCCGGCCGGTGGCAAGGACATCGCCAGCTTCGTGGCCGGCATCAACCTCTCGGTCTTCCAGAACACCAAGAACAAGGACGCCGCGCTCAAGCTGGTGAAGTTCCTGACCAGCCCCGAGGAGCAGGCGATCCTGGACAAGCCGTTCACCGCCCTGCCGGTCGTCAAGGGCGGCACCGTCAACTTCACCACGGACAAGGAAGAGGCCAAGGCGTTCGCCGACGTCCTGGCCACCAAGGCCGAGCCGCTGCCGCTGATCCCGGCGGAGTCCGCCTTCGAGACCAACGTGGGCAACGCCGTCAACGGCCTGCTGGCTCAGGCGGCCACGGGCAAGGCGGTCTCCACGGCCGACATCAAGGCTGCACTGCAGGAGGCCCAGGACAAGATGGCCGCGGCCGGCAGCTGACGCGCCGACGACCGCCATGACCACCACCGTCAGCGCGAAGCCCGCGCGCGTCGAGGCGCCGCCACGGCGCCGGCGCCGTCCCCTCTCGTGGGGGAAGGCCACGCCATACCTGCTGGTGCTGCCGGCAGTGTTGCTGGAGCTGCTGATCCACATCATCCCCATGCTGGTCGGGGTGTGGATGAGCTTGGTCAAGCTCACCCAGTTCTTCATCGCGAACTGGCGTCTGGCGCCGTATGCCGGGCTGGGCAACTACCGGATCGCGCTGGACTTCAGTGGGCCCCTCGGTCGGGACCTGTTGCACTCGTTCGCGATCACGGTCCTCTACACCGTGATCGTCGTCGGACTGGCGTGGACGTTCGGGATGTCCGCGGCCCTGGTGCTGCAGCGCAGCTTCCGGGGCCGCGGGGCCCTGCGCACGCTCTTCCTGGTGCCGTACGCCCTGCCGATCTACGCCGGCATCATCACGTGGAGCTTCATCCTCCAGCGGGACAACGGGCTGCTCAACCACGTCCTGCAGAAGAACCTCCACGTCCTGGACCACGCGACGTTCTGGCTGGTGGGCAACAACGCCTTCCTGTCCATGGCCGTCGTCGCCATCTGGCGGTCCTGGCCGTTCGCGTTCCTCATGCTGATGGCGGGGATGCAGAACATCTCCGGGGACGTGTACGACGCCGCGTCCGTCGATGGCGCCGGCACGTGGCAGCAGGTGCGGCACATCACCCTGGGCTCGCTGCGGCCGGTCAACGTCGTGCTGCTGCTGATGTTGTTCCTGTGGACGTTCAACGACTTCAACACGCCGTTCGTGCTGTTCGGCGCGACGCCGCCGAAGTCCGCGGACCTCATCTCGATCCACATCTTCGGCAACTCGTTCGTCAACTGGAACTTCGGCCTGGGCTCGGCGATGTCGGTGCTGCTGCTGCTGTTCCTCCTGGTGGTCACCGGCAGCTATCTCCTCCTCACCAACCGGAGGTCCCGTCGTGCATGAGGCGAAGTCGTTCAAGGTGTTCCGGTGGGTGGTCGTCGCCGTCCTCGGTGCGTTCACCCTCATCCCGCTCTACGTCATGGTCACGTCGTCGCTGAAGCCGCTGGGGGACGTGCAGGGTGACTTCCACTGGCTGCCCACGCACCCCACCCTCCAGCCGTTCATCGACATCTGGAGCACGGTGCCGCTGGCGAAGTACTTCGCCAACAGCCTGGTGGTGTGCACTGTCGCGACCGTCTTCAGCGTCGTGATCGCGATCTTCGCCGCGTACGCCATCTCGCGTTACACGTTCCGGGGGCGCACGCTGTTCACCGGAGCGGTGCTGTCGACGCAGATGTTCCCCGGGATCCTGTTCCTGCTGCCGCTGTTCCTCATCTTCGTCAACATCGACAAGCAGCTCGGCTTCACGCTCCTCTACCAGACCCGGGCCGGCCTGATCCTGACCTACCTCACCTTCTCGCTGCCGTTCTCGATCTGGATGCTGGCGAGCTACCTGGACGGGATCCCTCGCGACCTGGACGAGGCGGCACGGGTCGACGGCACGACGGCACTCGGTGCGCTGTTCCGGGTCGTCCTGCCGGCGGCACGGCCGGGAGTCGTTGCGGTTGCCGTCTACTCCTTCATGACGTCCTGGGGCGAGATCCTCTTCGCGGCGCAGATGACGAACGAGAACAGCCGGACGCTGTCGATCGGCCTGCAGAACTACTCGACCGCGATCAACGTGTACTGGAACCAGGTGATGGCGGCCTCGCTCGTGGTGAGCGTGCCCATCGTCATCGCCTTCCTCCTGCTGCAGAAGTACCTCGTCGCCGGGCTCACCTCCGGCGCCGTGAAGTAGCACCTCCACCCGATCCGCCCGGGGCAGGCGCCGACCACGGCGGCCTCGGCGCGGACACCAGCCCAGCTCAGAGAGGCACCATCACCATGACGCAGACCAGGCTGGCCCTGCCGGCTGACTTCGAGTTCGGCGTGGCGACCGCGTCCTACCAGATCGAGGGAGCGGTGCACGAGGACGACCGCGGCCCCTCGATCTGGGACACGTTCAGCCACACGCCCGGCAAGGTGTTCCAGGGCGACACCGGCGACGTGGCGTGCGACCACTACCACCGCTACCCCGAGGACGTCGCGCTCATGGCGCGAGCTGGGTGTCGACAGCTACCGGCTCTCGCTGGCCTGGCCCCGCATCCAGCCGAGCGGCAACGGCCCGGCCAACGCCGCCGGCCTGGCCTTCTACGACCGCCTCGTCGACGCGCTGCTCGAGCGTGGCATCGCCCCCGCGGTGACGCTCTACCACTGGGACCTGCCGCAGGCGCTGGAGGACGCGGGCGGCTGGCGGGTCCGTGACACCGCCGAGCGCTTCGCCGAGTACGCCGAGATCGCCCAGGAGCACCTGGGGGACCGCGTGCACCGGTGGATCACGCTGAACGAGCCGTTCTGCTCCTCGATCCTGGGCTACGCCAACGGCCGGCACGCACCGGGCGCCCAGGAGGGTCACGGCGCCCTCGCCGCCGCCCATCACCTCCTGCTGGGCCACGGCCTGGCGGTGCAGCGGCTGCGACCGCGGCTGGCCGAGGGTGACCAGCTCGGCATCACGCTGAACCTGCAGCCGGTGACGCCGGTCAGCGACAGTGAGGCCGACCGGGCCGCGGCCGACCGGGCGCTCCTGCTGTCCAACCGGCTGTTCACCGACCCGGTGCTCGCCGGCAGCTACCCCGAGCTGGCGCGGGGGACGTGGGGCCCGATCACCGACTTCGGCTTCCTGCAGGACGGCGACCTCGAGGTCATCGCCGCGCCGCTGGACTTCCTCGGCGTGAACTACTACTTCCCGAGCCGGGTCCGCGCCGCCGAGCCGGCCGAGGCCGACGCAGCCCGTCGTACGGCGGACGACCTGGGCTATGAGGACGTGACCAGCCCGGACGAGGAGCGGACCGCGATGGGGTGGCCGGTCGAGGCGGACGGACTGCGCCGGCTGCTGCACTGGCTGAAGGACTCCTACCCGGGCCTGCCGCCGGTCTACATCACCGAGAACGGCCGCGCCTGCGACGACGTGGTCGACGAGCAGGGTCAGGTCCTGGACCCCGACCGGGTCCGCTACCTCCGCGACCACCTGGGTGCGGTTGCGCAGGCGGCCGCCGAGGGTGTCGACGTCCGCGGCTTCTACGCCTGGTCCCTGATGGACAACTTCGAGTGGGCCGAGGGCTACGCCAAGCGGTTCGGCATCGTGCACGTCGACTACGAGACGCAGAAGCGGACGCCCAAGACCAGCTTCGACTGGTACCGCGGCGTCATCGCCGAGCACCGCTCGTAGCCCTTCCACCTTCGGTGCCCACGCCCGGCGCATGGGGATGAACCCCGGTGCGCCGGGCGTTGTACGTCGTATGAGAGGTGACCGCGTGGAGATCGTCGTCGACGCCGGCGCCACCACCCGGACGTGGGAGGTCGCCGCCACCGCGGCCGGCCGCCGCGTCGAGGTCTCCAGCGGCCGTGGCATGGTCACGGTCACCGAGGTGACCCGCGGTGGTACGCCGGTGCGCACGGCGCAGTTCATGGCCAACCGGGTCCTTGCCCTGGTGGAGCACCCCGCACCGCGGCACGCACCCGAACGGCCGAGCGCCGTACCGCTGCCGCGCCCGGCCTGATCAGGCCTGGCAGTGCCCAACGGCCGGCCCGGGAGAGCAACCCGCGGCGTGGCCGCCAAGTTCACTGTGCCGGGACGGAGCGTCGGCCCGTGTCACCGTCGGCCAGCGTCGCGGCAGCGAAAGCGGCCGTAGCTGAGCGGCCACCGGGACGGGCCGGTGGGCGAAGCTGGTGGCGACGGGCCGCGAGGCCGCCCGGCGTCATGCGGCGAGCAGGAGCTCGCGGAGGCGCCCCTCGAGGTGTGAGGGTGCTCGGCTGCGGGCCGGTGGTGTCCCGGCGACGAAGCCGGGCGCGACGGGGCTGGGTGGGACCGGGCTGGCGTAGTCGTGGCCCGTGGGGGTGCGCGTCCGGACCTCACCGTCACCGCGGCTGCGGGCGCTCCAGCCGGGGGCTTCCTTGGCGAGGTTGCAGGCGACGCACAGGCCCTGTCCGTTGCCGGCGGTGGTGGGGCCCTGGTCGGCGTGTCGGGTGGGGTGGTCCACGTGGCGGATCGGGGCGTCGCACCAGGGGGTGCGGCAGGTCTGGTCCCGGGTGATCAGGAACCGCCGCAGTCCACCGGTGAAGGTGCGCCGGGCGGAGTCCATCGCGACCAGGGCCTGCTCGGGCGGGCGGGTGTAGAGCCGCCGCACCCACACGGCGGCGGTGGTGTCGGCCAGCCAGGCCCGGGCCCAAGGTGCCGGGACAGGGCCGTAGCCGTGGACGTGGGCGGGGGTCGGGTCGTCCGCCAGCAGTGTGGTGTCGGTCATCACGAGCTGGACCTCGACCGGCACGGCGGCGGCGGTGGCCTGCCCGGTGACCCGCTCGACCAGGGTGTCGGCCATGATCTGGCCGCGGCCGCGGGCGTCACCCCCCGACCTGAGGGTGTCTGCGGCCCGGGCCAGCGCGGCGTGGACCGCCACGCCTTGGGCAACCGGCAGCAGCCCGGTCAGGAACGTCATGGTGTCGGGTGCCGGGCGCAGGCTGACCCGTCGCTCAACGGCGGCCCTCGCTGCCCGGGCGGTGAAGCCGGCCGGGTCCAACCGATAGGCGATCCGGCGGGCCGCAGCCTCGGTGCCTCGGTCGCCCAGACCGGCCAGGCCACCGGGCATCTCGGCCAGCTCGGCGTCGACCACCACCCGGTCCTGCGCCCCGAGGCAGGCGGTCTCCCGGACGACCAGCGTGACGCGCCATTCGCTGACCTGTCCGGCCGCGAAGGCGGCCGCGGTGCGCGGCAGCTGGGTCAACGCGCGGGCCAGCCCCAGATGCCGCGATCCTCTGGCGGGGCTGTCCCGCCGGGCCAGGGCCACCTGCGCCGCGATGCCGGCGCCGACCTGCCGGGCCGGGACCCCGGCGGCGACCCGGGCCGCGCGCTGGGAGGCGGCGAAGGCCACCGTGATCCGCGCCTGCGCCGCGGCCGCGGCGCCCTTGAGCTCCTCCAACGCCCGCAACGCCTCGACCCTCCCGGCATCGTCGAAGGGATCCAGCTGCGCCAGGTCGCCCACCCAGGCGCCCACCGTCTCCGTACCGATGGTGCCGTCACCGATGGCCATGCGTTTCATTCTAGTCGAACAGGTGTTCGAACACAAGGGTCAGAGGTCGACCGAGAGCGCCCGGTGGTCCGACAGCGGCAGCCGGTGCGCCGCGCCGACGCCTGCGGAGACCGCGAGCCCGGCGACGTCGTCGGTCAGGATGTGGTCGAGCTGCGTGTCGGGCTCGTCCACCGGGAAGGTCGGGGCGAGCGCGAGGGGCTGCAGGCCGCTGGCCCGCGTCGCGCGGCGGACGTCCATGTTGAGGTCGCCCATCAGGACGATCGGGCACGTCGCGGTCCGGAGGGCGCCCATCAACCTCCGTAGCTGCCGTCGGTTCCAGCCGGGAACGAACGTCAGGTGCACGTTGGCCACGATGACCTGCCCCCGCGGGCTGTCCACCACGGCAGCCACAGCCACCCGCGGCTCGTCACGCACGAGCACCGGCCGGCGACGGCCGGGGAACATCATCGGGATGGGCGAGCGGACCGCCGGCAGCCGGACCGTCTCCCAGGCCGACACGGGGTAGCGCGACAGCAGTGCCACGCCGTAGCCGGCCGCGTCGGGGGACTCGGTGCCGGTGGCAGCGAGCCACGTGGCGCCCGGGGTGCCCGACAGGGCCGCCACGAACCGGTGCTCGGTCGCGCCCATCGCCTCGGCCGCGATCGCGGTCAGGTCGGCGTGGGCGGACCGCTCCTGGTTGCGGTCGACCTCCTGGAGGGCGAGGACGTCCGCGTCGAGGAAACGCACGGCCTCGGCGAAGCGGTCGACATCGACCCGGTCGTGCTCGAGGGAGCGTCCGTGCAGGATGTTGAAGGTGGCCAGTCGCACCCGGCCAGTCTGCCCTCCCGGTCGCCGGTCCTCGACCCGGCGCGGAACGGGCGCGACGGGTGAGCGAGGCGCGCGACGGGTGAGCGAGGCGCGCGACGGGCGGGCGGCGGCCGACGTGCGCGGCGTACGACGCATGGCAGCGGCCCGGTCGGGTAGGTCAGGGACATGAGCGAGGAGACCAGCCGTGACGGGCTGCGGGAGGCCCTGAAACGGGTCGCCGTGGCGCTGAAGGAGTCAGGAGCGCCATTCGCCCTGGCTGGTGGCTACGCGGCGTGGGCCCGCGGCGGACCGGAGCCGGAGCACGACGTCGACTTCGCCATCGCCGAGGCCGACGCCGCCACGGTCGCGGACGCGCTGACGGCTCGCGACCTGCGTGTGGTGCAGCCGCCGGAGGACTGGCTGTTCAAGGTCTTCACCGACGACTCGATGGTGGACATCCTGTTCCGGCTCTCCGGCGCCCCCGTCGACCGCGACCTGCTGGAGCGGGCCGACGAGCTCGAGGTGCTGTCGGTGTCGATGCCCGTGCTGTCCGCCACCGACGTGGTCGTGGCCAAGCTGCACGCCATGGACGAGCACCAGTGCGACATGGCTCCGCACCTGGCCGTCGCGCGCTCCCTGCGTGAGCAGGTGGACTGGGAGCGGGTGCGCAGCGAGACCAAGGACAGCCCCTTCGCCGCCGCGCTGCTCCTGCTGCTGGAGCGGCTGGAGGTCATCGACGGCTGAGCGGGACCGCCGTCCCGGGCTACTTGGTGATGGTCAGGGGTGTGTCGTTGCGCAGGTCGGCGAACAGCTGCTTGGCCCTCGCGGTGTCCCACTTCACGGCGCTGCCGGCGGCGGTCTGCAGGTTCGGGTCGCTGACGGGCACGGTCACCGAGGCGCCGTTGCCCTTGCCGATGTCGCGGATGGCCAGCATCACCTTGGCGACCTCGATCGCGGAGTCGTCCTGCCCCGCGGTGAGTGCGGCGCCGCCAGCCGTGGCGATCGAGTGCAGCCGCCAGGGGAGGATGACGTTGACCGGGGAGGATGCCTTGGCCAGCAGGGCGCCGAGGAACTGCCGCTGGCGCTGGACCCGGCCGAAGTCGCCGAGCGGGTCGGAATAGCGGGCCCGGACGTAGCCCAGCGCGTTCTTGCCGTCCAGGTCCTGGCAGCCGGCCTTGAGCCGGATCCCGGCCTTCTTGTCGTTCATCGGCTTCTTCAGGCACATGTTCACGCCGCCCAGGCTGTCGACGACGGAGGCGAAGCCGCCGAAGCCGACCTCGACGTAGCCGTCGACGTGCAGGCCGGTGACCTGCTCGATGGTGCCGATCAGCAGCCGGGGGCCGCCGATGGAGTACGACGCGTTGATCTTGTTGCTGCCGTGCCCCGGGATGGGCACGTAGCTGTCGCGGGGGAGGGAGACCAGGGTCGGCTCACCGCCGCCCGCGGGCAGGTGGACCAGCATGATCGAGTCCGTCCGCTGCCCGACCGCGGTGCCGGTGGCCAGCTCCTTGCGCTGGGCCTTGGTCAGCCCGACGCGGCTGTCGGAGCCGACGAGCACGTAGTTGGTGCCGGAGCCGGCGGTGGGCCGGTTGCCCGCAGGCATGGCGTCGACGCGGTGCACGTGGTTCCAGCCCGAGACGCCGGCCCAGACGATGAGAGCCGCCCACACCGCGACCAGCAGCACCGCGATGCCGACGATCCGGCGCGCCCGGTGGGCGCGCCGCGGCCGCCCGCCCTGACCCCGCTCCGGCCGGGGCCCCGCGGGCGGTGCCGGTGGCCGGCCTGCGGGGCGGGCAGAAGGCCGGCCGGAGGGTCCGGCGGTGGAGGAGCCGGCGCGGCGCCAGCCGCGGCGGACGTCAACGGTCACGACGTCGTCGTCGCTGAAGGAGGACGGCGAGCCGGTGGTGTCCCTACTCGGGCGGGAGCGCGCCGGCATCGCCCGGGTGGGGGTGGGCCGGGCGTTCGACGGGCGACGGATCTGGTCAGACACAGATCGAGGGTAAGGCAGCCGGCTGGGTGCCTCGTCCACGCCGCTGCCGGCGCCAGGTCAGCCCCGGGCGCAACGCACCAGCTGGTAGAGCCGGAACGGCTCGGCGACGGCCACCTTGCGGAACGCCGAGGAGTGGCCCACGCGATCCACGCCGCCGAAGTGCGTGTAGCCCGTGCCCGTCCCGTAGGGGGTCCCACCGGTGATGGCATAGCGCACGTGCTGTCGTCGCGCTGCAGCGCAGACCTGCGGCGAGCGGCCGACGTCGTCGAGGTACTTGGCCATCAGCACGCGGTCAGGGGAGTTGAGGGCCTTCTCGGTGGGGAACAGCATCCGCCGGCCTGACACCAGGTAGAGGTACGAGGCGCCGTCCCAGGGGTTCGCCGCGACGACGGCGCCGCGCTCGACCTTGGCGGACAGGGCCCGCAGGGCGCGGAGCTCGCCCTGGCTCGCCCAGGACAGCTGCACCGGCGGGTGGAAGAACGGCGCCAGCACGTCCCGGTGCGCGCCGACGTAGCCGCCACCGGTGACGAGCACGAGGACCACCGGTAGCACGATCGCGGCCGAGCGGCGGGACAGCCCGCTGACCCGCCGCGACAGGGCCGAGGAGAGCCAGGACAGCGCCGCCGTCGCTGCCAGCGCCGCCGGCAGGACCATCAGTGCGGCCAGGCGCGGGGAGTTGTTGTACCACGGCCACGTCAGCAGGCGGGTGAGCGGGGAGTCCACGGCGACCAGCAGGAAGTACAGGCCCCAGCACACGCCCAGCGACACGACGACCCATCGCTGCAGGGTGCCCCGGAGGAGGATCACCACCGCGCCCACCAGGACCAGCAGGGTCAGGACCCACAGTCGCGCCTGGTCGCGAGGCCCGAAGGACAGCGTGTCCACGACGGCCTGGGACGCCGTGGCCTCGGGGCCCGGCGGGTTGGAGGCGCGCATGCTCACCAGCACCGCCGTCGCGGCCGCCCAGCCGAGGACCCCCAGCGCCGACGCGACCGCGAGGGCGGTCAGGGACGCCCGCGCCCGGCGCGGCCGTGGCACGCGCGCCTCCCAGGCCAGGGTGAGCATCGCCTCGGCGAAGATGCCGAAGCCGAGCAGCAGGAAGGCCACCACCGCGTTGGGGTGCGCCACGCCGAGACCGGGCAGGACGACGACGAGCACCAGGGCCGTCCGCAGCCCTGACGGGCGCCGGCCGACGTCCACCCTGTCAGCGCTGCTTCTCCCCCACCCCGCGTCGTACGGGGCGGAGAACCGCAGAAGTCGCAGGAAGCAGGCCAGCGCGGCCGGCAACAGCGCCTGGCCGAGGAGGTTGGGCCACAGCACGCCGTACCCCATCAGCAGGAAGGGGAATGCGGAGAAGGCGACGCTGGTGACCGCCGCCGCCAGGGTGACCCGCAGGCTGGGGCCGAACGTCGTCCTCGCCAGGTGTATGCAACCCAGCGGCCAGACGAGGCCCGCCGCGACGAGGGCCACGCTCGATGCGCTGACGACCACGGGTGCCCCGGTGAGGGAGGACACGGTGACCACGACGGCGTGGAAGGCGGCCGGGTAGAAGCCGGTGCCGGACGCGCTGACGAAGCCCCCCGCGTGCAGGGGCGAGATGTCGCCGCGGTCGAGCATCCACTGCGAGGCGCCCAGGTGGAAGATCGTGTCGGGGTTCTGCGGGAAGGCAGATGGGGAGCCGGTGGCGGCCACCACGGCCACCGCGACCCCCAGGAAGGCGATGGTGCCACCGAGCAGGGCAGGTCCGACCGGCCCGTCGGGGTGCTCGGGGCGGCGGTGCAGGAGCCACCCGACCAGGGCGGCTACGAGCCAGAGGGCGAGGACGGCCACGCAGAAGGTGAGAGGGCCCCAGGGCGTGTGCGCAGCCGCGGCCACGACGCCCGCGACCACGACGGTGCTGACCGTCAGGGCCGGGCCCACGGCGACGGCGGTGACCCCGCGCAGGCCCACGAGGCGTGCAGCGAGCGAACCCGGGACGAACAGGACGAGTGCGGTCAGGATGACGACCGGGGCAGCAGCGAGCCACGTGGTGCCGGTGAGGTCCATCAACGTACGGCGTCAGGGGGGCAGTCGAGGAGCATCACCACGTCAGGTTAACCACCCCACGGCGCCGGGCTACCGGCCGCGCCCCTCCGAGCGGCGTGGCGAGGCGGCGGCCGCTATCCGGAGCTGACCGTCTTCGTCCTGTTGCGTGCGGGCGACCGGACGCTCCTGTGTGCCCGGAGGGTCGACGTCCACGGCCGTGGGGACCTCGTCCAGTGCCAGCCGGCGAGCCAGCTTCGTGTAGCGGATCTCGAGCTCGCGGAAGCGCAGGAACGTGGTGAGGGTGAAGCTGAGAAAGGCGACCACGAGTGCGTAGAGCACCATGTCGGTCCCGCGGCCGACCCCCACGAGGTGGGCTGCGCGGTTCCACACCGACGGGAAGAGGATCGACCACACGGCCAGCCCTGCGAGCAGGAGGAGGCCCACCCGCCTCAGGGCCTGGGTGCGTGCCCCCCGCGACCGCAGGATCCGGGCGGCCACCGCGAGGACCGAGGCGATGAGCAGGATCTGGATCAGGAGGATCTTCATGGCGTCCCAGGGTCGGGGGAGGTGGTCGATGTCACCGGAGAATCAGCTCGGCCAGGATGTTGACCGCGTTCCACAGGGACTGGCCCTTGGCCTGTGAGTAGTCGGTGTAGAGGATGTGGACCGGGCTCTCGGCGTACCGGACGTTCATGGCCCCGATCTGGGCGACGATCTCCGAGGCGTGGGCCATGCGGTTCTGGGTGATGTCCAGGCGGGCGACCACGTCCCGGGAGATCACCCGCAGGCCGTTGTGGGCATCGGTCAGGCGTGTCCTCGTCGTGAGGTTGGTGTAGCCGACCGCGGCCCGCAGCACCACCTTCTTGAGGACGCTGGGCTTGGTGCGGTCATCGAGGAACCGCGAGCCGAACACGACGTCGAGGGCGTCCCGGCGCGCCAGCGTCAACATCTGGAGGACGTCACCGACCTGGTGCTGCCCGTCCGCGTCGAACGTGACGACGTAGCGCATGCGGGGCTGCGCGAGGGCGTAGTCGAACCCGGTCTGGAGAGCTGCGCCCTGACCGAGGTTGACGGGGTGCCGGATCACGACGGCCCCGGCGGCCTCGGCCTCGACGGCGCTCTCATCCGATGAACCGTCGTCCACGCAGACGATGTGGGGAAAGGTCTGGCGGGCGCTGCGGACGACGTCGCCGATGACCGTTCCCTCGTTGTAAAGCGGCACGACCAGCCACACGTCATCGTTTTTCATCAGGGAAAGGATACGGGCTGACCGGCCCCGACCACGACGAGCGCCACCCTTGCGCCGACGGCGCGTCGCGGTCCGGACGACACTCGGTGGCCGCTGGCCTGTCTCGTCCCACCTGCCCGATCGTTGATACTTGCGCACTATGAGCAGGCCTCTCGATGCGCCCGGACCGGACGCCCCGCTGACCGACGGGGTGGCGACGCCGCCCTCGGTCAGCGTCGTCATGCCGATCCTCAACGAGGAGCGGCACCTGGAGGAGGCCGTGGCGGCGGTTCTGGGTCAGGACTACGCCGGAGCGCTCGAGGTGATCCTGGCGCTCGGCCCGAGCCGGGACCGCACCGACGAGATCGCGGCGCGGCTCAGCGCGACCGACGCGCGCGTGCGCACGGTGCCCAACCCGACCGGGCACACCCCCTTGGCGCTGAACGCCGCCATCGCCGCCTCCGGCGCCGACATCATCGTGCGCGTCGACGGCCACGGGGTGCTGGACCCGGGCTACGTCCGGACCGCGGTCGCCCTGCTGGAGGAGACGGGTGCGGCCAACGTCGGCGGCCTGATGGACGCCGAGGGCGTCACGGGGTTCGAGCGGGCGGTCGCGGCCGCGATGACCTCACCGCTCGGAGTCGGTGCGTCCCGGTTCCACACCGGCGGGGCGGCAGGCCCGGCCGACACGGTCTACCTCGGCGTGTTCCGCCGCGAGTGGCTGACCCGCCTGGGTGGCTACGACCACCGCTTCGTCCGCGCCCAGGACTGGGAGCTCAACCACCGCATCCGCGCGGCTGGTGGGCTCGTGTGGTTCTCCCCGTCCCTTCGGGTGAGCTACCGGCCGCGGGCCACGCTGCGTGCGCTCGCCCGGCAGTACCGCGACTACGGCCGCTGGCGCCGGGTCGTCGCCCGGCAGCACAGCGGCACGATCAACGCGCGCTACCTGGCGCCGCCCACGGTGCTCCTCGCCGTGACGGCGGGTGCGGTGGGCGGGTTCTTCTGGCGCCCTCTGTGGGCCCTTCCCGTCGGCTACCTCGCCGGGACGACCGTCGGGGGGCTCGGTCTCAGGGGCGTCAGCGGGCCCGAGCGGCTCTGGCTGCCGGCGATCCTGCCGACCATGCACCTGTCGTGGGGCTGGGGCTTCCTCACCAGCCCACGCTCGCTCGTCCCCGGCCGTTCCGGCGCCCCCGGCGGTCCCGCCGGCCGTCCGGACCCCCGCGTGGCACCCCAGCAGGAGGCTCCCCGTGCCCCATGACCACCCGACCCTCGACGAGCTGCGTGCGGTGACCCAGCCGGAGTCGACCATGAGCCGGCGCAACGCCGAGCACTGGCTGGCGCGGCTCTTCCTGCGGAAGGTCTCGCTGCGCGTCACCCGGCTGCTGATCCGCACGCCCGTCAGCGCGAACGCGCTGACCGGGTGGATGATCGTCGTCGGGCTGGTGGCCGCGGTCGTCATCGGCACGGTCGGCGGCTGGCTGGGTGCCGTGCTGGGCTTCCTGCTGATCCAGACCTACTTCCTGCTGGACCTGTGCGACGGCGAGGTCGCCCGCTGGCGTCGTACGACGAGCATCACCGGGGTCTACCTCGACCGGGTCGGCCACTACCTCGTCGAGGCCGCCGTGCTGTCGGCGATCGGCTTCCGGGCCGGCGCGTTCGAGCTCGGCGGCTGGTCCACGCTGGGAGTGGCCACCGGCCTGTGCGCGGTCCTGATCAAGGCCGAGTCCGACCTGGTGGACGTCGCGCGCGTGCGGTCGGGCGCCGCACCGCCCACCGAGGAGTCGGTGGAGCTGCGCCACACCGGCCTCGGGGCCGCCCGCCGCGCCGCCCAGGTGCTCAAGATCCACCAGGTCACCGGGGCTCTCGAGGTGAGCTTCCTGCTGATCGCGGCGGCCGTGGTGGACGCCCTCGCCGGTGACCTGCTCGGCACCCGCATCATCGCCGTGCTCTTCGCCGTCGTCGCCGGGGTGCAGGTCGTGCTGCACCTGGTCAGCATCCTGCTCTCCCGACGGCTGGCATGACGGGCTCGCCCGCCGCGGCGGGAGCGGCCGCAGCGCGCGCCGGCCTCCCCTCGCTCAGCTGCGTCGTCCTGACGATGGGGGACCGGCCGGCGGAGGTCGCGCGCGCGCTGCGGACCGTGCGCGAGCAGACCGGTGACCCGGTCGAGACGATGGTGGTCGGGAACGGGGTCGAGGTCGACGGGCTCCCCGAGGGGGTGGCCTTCCTGGCCCTGCCGCGGAACGTCGGCATCCCGGCCGGCCGCAACGCCGGCTACGCCGCCACGTCCGGCGACCTGGTCTTCTTCCTCGACGACGACGGCTGGCTGCCCGACTCCGGGACGGCCCAGCGCATCCGCGAGCAGTTCGCCGCCGACGCCCGGCTGGGCATCCTGCAGCTGCGGATCCTCGACCCGGAGACCGGCCGGACGCAGCGCCGGCACGTGCCACGGCTGCGCGCCTCGGACCCCGAGCGGTCCTCCGACGTCACGACCTTCCTCGGTGGCGGCAGCGTCGTCCGCCGGGCCGTGATGGACCAGGTCGGGCCCCTGCCGGGGGACTTCTTCTTCGCCCACGAGGAGACCGACCTCGCGTGGCGTGCGCTCGACGCCGGCTGGCGGATCCGCTACGACGCCGGGGCCACGATGTGCCACCCGACGACCCCGCCCTCGCGCCACGCCGTGTACTTCCGGATGAACGCCCGCAACCGGGTCTGGCTCGCGCGGCGCAACCTGCCGCTGCCGCTGGTCCCGGTCTACCTCGGTGTCTGGGCCGCGCTGACGGTGGCGCGGGTGCACGACCGTGCCTCGCTGCTCGTGTGGGCCAGGGGGTTCCTGGAGGGGTGGCGCACCGACCCCGGCCCGCGCCGGCCCATGTCGTGGGCGACGGTGCTGCGGATGACGCGACTGGGCCGTCCGCCGGTGATCTGACCCGCCCAGCCGGCGACCGCGGGCCCGGGCCGGCCCACCGATCCCGGCGTACCGGGGACCCGTCGGGCCTCTCGCTCCTACACTGCAGACACCCTGTGGAGGAGGCGCGCTCATGTCGGACCCGGTCGCCCTCGGACAGCCCACCGTCGGGGCGGCAGAGCTCGCCGCGGTGGCCGAGGTCTTCGCCAGTGGGTGGCTCTCGGGCGCAGGGCCGACGTGCGAGGCGTTCGAGCGGCGGTTCGCCGGCACCGCCGGGACGGCGCACGCCGTCGCGACCTCCAGCTGCGGCAGCGCCCTGCACCTGGCGCTGCTGGTCCTCGGCGCCGGCCCCGGCGACGAGGTCGTCGTCGCCGACTACACGTTCCCCGCCACCGGTCACGCGGTGCTGTGGACCGGGGCGACGCCGGTGTTCGCCGACGTGCGGCCGGACACCTGGGGCGTGGACCCGGGTGCGGTCGAGGCGGCGGTCACCCCGCGCACGGTCGGCATCCTGGCCGTGGACCCGTTCGGCCAGCCGGCCGACTACGCCGAGCTGCGCGCGGTCGCGGACCGTCACGGCCTGTTCCTGGTGGAGGACGCCGCCTGCGCCGCCGGCGCGTCGTACCGGGGGCGGCCCGCGGGCAGCCTCGCCGACATCGCGTGCTTCAGCTTCCACGGGCGCAAGGGGATCACCGCCGGGGAGGGCGGCGCGCTCACCACCGACGACCCGGGGTGGGCCGACGCCGCGCGCCGGCTGCACACCTACGGCGTCGCGCCGGCTCCCGAGGGCGCGGCGGTGGCGGGGCTGCCCGTCCCCTCGTTCGACCAGGCGGGCTACAACTACCGGATGTCGGACGTGGCGGCGGGCATCCTGCTCGCGCAGCTGGACCGGCTGCCGACGCTGATCCGGCGGCGCGGCGAGGTGGCCCGCGCGTACGGCGAGCTGCTGGCCGGGCTGGAGCAGGTCGAGCTGCCGTACGCGGCCCCGGACCGGTCGCACCCGTGGCAGTCGTACGTCCTCGCGGTGCACCCGGACCTCGACCGGGGCTCGGTCGCGCTGGCGCTGCGGGCCCGGGGCATCGGCTGCACGATCGGCACCTACGCCTCGCACCTGCAGCCCGTCTACGGCGCGCAGAAGCCGTTGCCGGTCTCCGCCGACCTGTTCGCGCGCCACCTGGCCATCCCGATGCACGCCAACCTGACCGACCAGGAGGTCGACCGCGTCGCGGAGGCGGTGCGCGAGGTCGTCGCGCTCCCCGACGTACGCCGCTGAACGCCGCCCGGCACCTAACCCGAGGAGGGACACCCATGGCGAATGACCGCACCGTGCTCGTCACCGGCGGCGCCGGCTGGATCGGGCTGCGCACCGTCCCGCTCCTGCTCGAACGCGGCTACCGGGTGCGCATCCTGGACAACATGGTCCGCGGCGACCGGGACGCGGTCGCCCGCCTGGCCGGGACCGGCGACGTCGAGCTGGTCGAGCAGGACGTGCGGTACGGCGGCGCGGTGCAACAGGCGATGAAGGGCGCCACGCACGTGATGCACTACGCCGCGGTGTCGATCAACAAGAGCCTGGCCGACCCCTACGAGTCGATGGCGATCAACATGGTGGGCAGCCACAACGTGTTCGCCGCGGCCGCCGACCACGGGGTGCGCCGGCTGGTGTTCGCCTCCAGCGCGTCGGTGTACGGCGAGCCCGATCGGCTGCCGATGAGCGAGGACAGCACGCTGCACCCGCTCACGCCGTACTGCATCAGCAAGCGGGCCGGTGAGGACCTGCTCGGGTTCTACCAGCGGCGGGCCGGGCTCTCCTGGATCGCCCTGCGGTTCTTCAACGTCTACGGCCCGGGGCAGCGGACGACCGCCTACTACACCTCGGTGATCAACCACTTCGTCGACCGGCTGCGGGCCGGTGAGCCACCGCTGATCGACGGCCGGGGGGAGCAGTCGATGGACTTCGTGCACGTGGACGACGTCGCCCGCGCCGGCGTGCTGGCCCTCGAGGCCGAGCGCGACAACCTCGTGCTGAACGTCGGCACCGGCGTGGACACCAGCGTGGCCCGGCTGGCGGCGATCCTCATCGACGCCGTGGGCACCGACGTGGAGCCACAGTTCACCGGCCGCGAGGTGCTGGTCAGCCGCCGCGCCGCGGACACCCGCCTGGCCCGGGAGGCGATCGGCTTCGAGGCGGCCGTCGAGGTGGAGAAGGGCATGACCGACCTGGTGCGCGGGGCCGGCGACTGACCACGGCGATGCGCATCGCGGTCGTCAACAGCTTCTTCCCGCCACGGGTGGGCGGCAGCGCGCACCTGTCCGAGGCCCTGGCGAGGGGCTACGCCGCGCGTGGCCACGACGTCCTCGTGCTGACGGCGTCGTACGAGGGTGCGCCGCAGACCGAGGAGCGCGACGGCCTGCGCGTCGTGCGGCTGCCGGCGGCGACGATCCCGCGCAGCCGGCTGTCGGTGAGCTTCGACATCGCCTTCACCGCGCGCCGGGGGGCCTACCGGTCCGTGGCGTCGCTGCTGGAGGCGTTCGCCCCCGACGTGCTCCACCAGCACGGGCAGTTCTTCGACCTGACGTGGCTGACCGGCTGGTGGGCCCGCCGCCACGACGTGCCGGTGCTGCTGTCGGTGCACACCCGGCTGGAGAACCCGAGCGCGGCCTACCGCGGGGCCTTCCGCAGCCTCGACGCCCTGCTGGTCCGGCCCGCGCTGCGCGCCTACCGCCCGGAGGTCGTGGTGATGGACGTGCAGATGCAGGACTACATCACCACCCGGTACGCCGGTGCGTATGCCGGGCTGGTGCACATTCCCGTCGGCGTGGACCCGGCGGCGGTCCTCGGTGGGGACGGCGCCCGGGTCCGCGCCAGGCACGACCTCGGCGACGCGCCGCTGGTCCTCAGCATCGGGCACGTGATCCCGCTGCGCGACCGGGTGGCCCTGGTCGAGGCGCTGCCGGAGGTGCTGCGACGGCACCCACGCGCCCGCGTGCTCGTGGTCGGGCGGGTCTACTACGACCTCTTCCTCGAGCGGGCCCGCGAGCTCGGCGTCAGCCACGCGGTCCTTGCCGTCGGCGCGGTCGCGCGGGCCGACGTGCCCGACCACCTCGCGGCGGCCGACGTCGAGGCGCACGACCTGCAGGGCTACGGCCTCGGCACCGCCAGCCTGGAGAGCATGGCCGCGGGCGTGCCCGTGGTCGCGGCCGTGCGGCCGGACAACTTCCCGGGCGTCCGGCTGGTCAGCGGCCAGGACCTGGTCCTGGTGCCGGTGGGGGACGTCCAGGCGCTCGCGGCCGCGGTCGTCGAGCTGCTGGACGACCCGGGGCGCCGGGCCGGGATCGGGGCGTCCGGGCAGCGGCTGGTCCGCGAGCGGTTCTCCCTCGACACGGTGCTGGGCCAGCACCTCGAGGTGCTGGCCCGGATGGCCACCCGCACGACGGCCCGCTGACCGTGCGGCACGGGGCCCGTCATTCTCCCGCCGTGCGTGCCGCCTGCCGCACGGCGTCGACCACCCGGTGGCTGGGCAGGATGCCGGCGCGTTCGACGTCGGCGTCCGCGTCCCCACGGGCGAGGGCGACGAAGCGGTCCAGCTGGGCCGCCAGTGGCTCCTGTCCGCTCACCAGCTGCGGGATCTCGATGATCGTCTGCTGCTTGTAGGTCGTGCCCGGCCCGGGGTTCTCGTCGACGACGTGGTGGTAGAGCGTGACCGTGTTGCGCAGCATGTCGACCTCGACCAGCCGGTTGAGCTCGCTGACGGCGAAGGAGCGCACCTTGCGCTGGCTCATCCTGCTCGCCGAGAGGTGGGTGACGGCCCCGGTGCCGAACGTCAGGAGCGCCTCCGCGACGTCCTCGGAACCGGCGTCGGAGTCGGGGTGCAGGTAGCCGAACGAGCCCCGGACCAGCACCGGCTCGGCCCCCATCATCCGCACGGCGATGTCGGCGTCGTGGATCAGCAGGTCGGTCGCGACACCGCTGCGGATGCGCGCGACGTACGGCGAGTGGCGTTGGGCCATGACGTGCAGCGGCTCCTCGAGCAGGCTCATGGCGGTCAGGATGCCCGGGTTGTAGCGCTCCAGCAGGCCGCACATGAGCGGCACCCCCAGCTTCTCCGACTGCAGCACCAGGTCCTGGGCGTCGGGCAGCGCGTCGGCGAGCGGCTTCTCCATCAGCAGCGGCAGGCCGTGCTCGAGGACCCGGCCCCCGATGTCCCGGTGCAGGGCGGTGCCCGCGGCCACGACCACGGCGTCGACGTCCAGCGCGTCGTCCTCCAGGACGGGGCACCAGCGGGCGCCGTACCGCTCGGCGGCGGCGCGGCCGACCCGCTCGTCCGGGTCCACGACGGCCACCAGCCGCGCCACGTCGGAGCCGGCGATCACCCGCGCGTGCAGGGACCCCATCGACCCGGCGCCGACGAGGGTGATGCGCAACGCGGTGGAGATCGAGATGATGCACTCCTGACGACAAGGGACGACCTCGCCGACGGTAGCGTCTGGCGCGGCCGGCCGACAGGGCCAGGAGCCCATGAGCGCCACGGCAGCGGCGGAGCGGAGGGGCACATGAGCGCCGGGCGCAGACGGGCAGGGTGGGGCCGGTGGGTCAGGTTCGCCCGGCCGGCGCTGGCGGTGCTCATCGTGGCGGCGGTGGGCTACGCGGTCGTGGCGCAGTGGCCCGACGTCAGCCGGGCGATCCGCACCCTGGCCTGGCAGAGCGTCGTGCTGGCGTTCGCCGCGGTCGTCGCCGGCAGCCTGTGCGCGGTGATGTCCTGGCGCACCCTGCTCGCGGAGGAGGGCCACCCGCTGCGTCCCGTCGAGGCGGGGCGGATCTTCCTGGTCGGGCAGCTGGGCAAGTACCTGCCCGGCAGCGTCTGGTCGGTCGTGATCCAGATGGAGCTCGCCCAGCGTGCGGGCGTCCCGCGCGCCAGGACCTTCACCGCGTCACTGGCGTGGATCGGGCTCTCGCTCTCCAGCGCCCTGGTGGTGGGGCTGACCGGTGTGCCCGGCATCCTGAACGCCGGCTCGCCGGTCGCGTGGGTCCTGCTCGCGATGTTGCCCATCGCGCTGGTGTGCTCCTCCCCGGCCGTCCTCACCCGGCTGGTCAACCTGATCCTGCGTGCCCTGCGCAAGGCGCCGCTGCCGCACGCGTTGACGTGGCGCGGCGTGGGAGGAGCCTTCGGCTGGCTGCTGCTGACCTGGCTCTGCTACGGCGCCCAGCTGTGGCTGCTGGCCAACGCGCTCGGCGCCCCCGGGCTGAGCGGGTTCCTGCGCTGCCTCGGCGGCTTCGCGCTGGCCCTCGGTGGTGGCATCGTCCTCGTCTTCGCGCCGTCGGGGGCCGGCGCCCGCGAGGCGGTGATCGTCAGCGCGCTATCCGGTGTCATGGGCCCGGGCGAGGCCCTCGGGATCGCGGTCGTGTCACGGATGCTGTTCACCGTCGCGGATGTTCTTCTGGCCGCCGCCGCGGCCCTCTCGGGCTGGTGGCTGTTGCGCCGGCAGCTCGAGCCGGGCCCGTCGGAGCAGGAGCGGGCCTGAGTTCTCGAGCGGCCCGACCTCGGCGGTCACGCGTGCTCGTCGGCCGCGCTCTCCACCTCGGCGTGCGGCCACTGCGCGCGAGCTCGCTCGATGAGGTCCTCCAGGGCCTGGTTCCAGCGGTCGACCGGGTGGTCCAGCCGTGGCCCCAGCAGGTCGGTGCGCAGCCGGGCCCGCCGCTCGGCCATCGGGTCGGCCGTCTCGATCAGCTCGAGCATCGGCTCCCAGGTGGCCGGGTCGGGATCGGCCAGGTAGGCCGCGGACGTGCTGGCGTACTGGCTGCGGACCTCCTCGTGCGACTCCGCGGCCGGGTTGGTGACGACGTACGGCTTGCCGCTGGCGACGAAGTCCGGGACGACGCTGGAGATGTCGCTGACCAGCAGGTCGGCGTGGTTGAAGCAGTCGTACAGCGTCGGGCTCGGGCCCTCGACCACGAGGTGTGTGGAGGCCCGGGACCAGTAGGCGCCTGCCTCCACCTCGTAGGACTCGGCCTCCTTCGTCGGCAGGGCGACGTCCTCGGGGTCCCCGGTGGTGTCCACCGGCATGGTGGACGCCCCGGCGTGCTGACCGACGTGGGCCTCGATCAGCGCGACGATCTCGCGGTGGGCCGCCTTGGCCGCCGGTGACACCGTGCCGGTGAGCGGGTGCGGCTTGTAGAGCAGCCGCGTCGGCGTGGGACGCTCGAGCAGCCAGCGCACGAGCGCCGGGCCCATCGTCGGCAGCGAGCTGGCGAACGGGTTGGCGGTCCACCCCTCCCACGTGGGGGCGTAGAGGACGGTCAGCGGCTGGCCGGGCGAGTGCTCGCCGCCCGGCAGGACCTGCGCCAGCTGGGGGCGGCCCACCTCCACGACCGTCTCGTCGCGCACGCCGACGTCGGCGGCGGCCCAGCGCTCCCGGGAGATCCGGCCCGCCACCCAGATCTCGTCGTACACCTTGGTGAACGGGTTGACGCTGGCGATCTTGTCGCTCTCGCCGTGGCCGATGAAGACGTGCTTGATCCTCGGCTCGCGCAGGAAGTGCAGGTTCTTGCCGACGTTGGCGACGTAGAAGGCCACGCGGACCGTGGGCATCCGGAAGTCCATCAGGTTGACCGCCCCGGGGAGGCAGACCACGGGCAGCGTCGTCTCGTCCAGCATGGGCAGGTTGGCCCGCTCCCGCAGGACCACCACGGGCCGGCGGTCGAGCTGCTCCAGCACGGGCAGCCACATGTTGAGCTGGTAGATCGACGAGGTGGAGCCGCTGAAGTAGACCGCGACCTCCGGACGCAGGGCCCGCACCTGGTCGCCGACGGCCAGCAGGTAGTCGGCGTCGCGCAGCGCCGAACGGGTGGCGAGGAGGGCTCGCAGGAGGACGCCTGAGGCCACTGCGGCGTAGAGCAGGAGGGCGGCGGTCGCCACCGCGAGCGGGGCCCACGCCCCCCACGCCACGCCGGGGAGAGCCGCGAGGAGGACGGCACCGCCGATCAGCACCAGCGTCTGGAGCTGGGGCCGGGTCCAGGCCGGGGTGTCGACGACCGCCGTGTCAGGCAGCTCGAGGTTGCGCACCTCCACCGGGCGCAGCCGGCGGCGCGCCAGGGGCGCGCGCAGCAGCAGGAGCGTGCTGCGCGTGGCCGGTATCGCCATGACCGCCAGCCCGAGCAGGAGGAACCCCTGCGGACCGAGGATGCCCAGTCGCGCCACCAGCACCAGGAGGCCGAGCTCGCGCAGGACGGCGCGGTTGACGTAGCCGAGCTGGGCGCGTCCGAGGAGCGTCCGCACGGCCGTCACCTGCTGGGCGGCGACGTCCGCGCCGAGGCTCACCGCCGCGGCGACATAGAACGCCGTGCCCTGCCCGAGCACCGCGGACAAGGCCATGGCGGCCTGGGCGAGGAGGACGAGGGCCAGCAGGGCGATCCCCTGGGGAGAGCGCGCGGAGCTCACGTCGGTGCTGAACGGACGGTTCACCGTCGAAGGCCTTCCTGGTCGTGGCGGTCCGTGCCGGCGGTCTGGTGCACCATCCGGTCGAGCGCGGCCTCGAAGCGTGCGGCGCCGTCATCAGGGGAGGAGCCGAGCAGGTGCCGGCGGATGGTGGAGCGGGCGGCGGCATCGGGGTCGCTGCCCGTCAGGAGGTCCGCGACGAGGGCGTCGAGGCCGGCGCCGCCCGGTCCCAGCAGCCGCCCTCCGCGGCTGCTCGGGTAGCGGCGGTGGAACTCCTCGCGACCGAGGCCTGCGGCGTCGACCAGCGCGTAGGGGCGGTCGAGGGCGACCCAGTCGGAGACGACGCTGGAGACGTCGGCGATCAGCAGGTCGCTGTGGGCGAAGCAGCTGGCCAGACCCGGCCACGCGCCCTCGACGACGCGCGGCACCTCCGGCCCCGTGCAGGACCAGTAGGCATCCTCCTCCAGCCGCCGGGCGTGCGCCGCGGACGAGGCGGCCGGCCCCGGCTCCGAACGGGCCACCATCAGGGCCAGGTCGTCCAGCCGGGAGTCGTCGGCGGCCGCGCCGTCGGCCGGCGCACCGGGAGCACTGGGGGCACCGGGGACGCCCGGGGCACCGGGGACGTCACCGGATGCCGGGGCCCCCGCGGCACGCAGCAGCTCCAGGACCTCCAGGTGGGCCCGCCGGACCGGGGTGCTCTGGGTGCCGGTGAGGGGGTGCGGGCGGTAGAGCAGCCGCACGCCGGGGGTCGCCAGCAACCGGCGTACGAGCTCGACACCCTCGAACGGCAGCGAGGAGTGGTAGGGCTCGTCACCCCAGCCCTCCCACGTCGGGGCGTAGAGCACGGTCGCCGGCTCCCCGGCGCGCTCCCGGGGGCCGCCGCTGCCGGCCTGGGGGCGGCCGACCTCGACCAGCCGACCGGTGACGGCCACGGTGTCCGGGCCCTCGTAGCGCTCGGCGCCGGCGGGGCCGGCCACCCACAGCTCGTCGTACACCTTGACGAACGGGTTGCTGCTGGCCTGCTTGTCGCTGTCGCCGTGCCCGATGAAGGCGGTGGTCATGCCGCGCTTGCGCAGCAGGTGGATGTTGGTGGCGGCGTTGGCGACGAAGAGCGCGCCGCGCACGGTGGACAGGTCGAAGGCCATCAGGACGGTGCCGGCCGGCGCACACAGGACCGGCAGCCGGGTCTGGCTCATCAGCCGCAGCGACTCGCGGTCCCGCAGCACGACCAGGGTGCGGTGGTGGCTCTGCTCGAGCACCGGCAGCCACATCTCCACCTGGTACAGGGCGTCGGGTCCGCCGCCGTAGTACAGGACGAGGTCGGGGGCCAGCGCCGTGACCTGGGCCTGCACGGCCGGCGGGACGACGGCGCGCGGGTTGTTCCGGCGGGTGGCCAGGACGACCCGGGCGGCGGTCAGCGCCACGGCGACGGCCGACAGCACCGAGGCAGCCAGCACGGTGATCACCACCGCGTGCGGGAGGGCGCCCGCCACGGCCAGTGCCGGCGGGACGACGAGCAGCAGGTGGGAGGGTGTGAGCGCCCGAGCGCGCAGGCGCAGCAGCCAGCGGGGGTAGGGGGGCAGCGACAGGCCCGGGACCGGCAGGTTGCGGGTGAGCACCGGGCTCTTGCGCAGGTGCTCGACGAGCTCGGCGAACCCCTCGACGAGGGCCGCCGAGAGGGCGAGGACCACCCCGGCGACCAGGACCGTCCCGGCGAGCGCGGTGTCGGGGACCGGGCGCACGACCATGAGGCACAGCAGCGCCGCCAGGGTGACCGCCCAGCGCCAGGGAAGGGTGAGCAGCGTCCGGGTGAGCGCCCAGGGCAGCAGCGGGACCACGCGCTCCGCGACCGGCTCGAGCGCGGTGCAGGCCACCGCCAGGACCGCGAACACCACGGCGCGCCCCAGCGCGGCGCTCGCCAGCAGCCCGAGGTGGGCCAGCGCGACCACGCCTGCCACAGCGAAGGCGGTCCTGCTGGTGGGGCGCGGCGGGATCCTCTCGGACCGGGTCAACACGACCCCCGTCGTTCTGGCCATCGGGCGCTCAGACGTCGGCGGGGACGTCCGGGCCGGACTCCGCCTCGACCAGTGCCGCGGCGATCCGGCTGGCCTCGAGCTCCGTGCGGGACATGGCGTGGTCGCCCGGCTCGACGCGGCGCACGTCGATGACGTGGCCGGTCAGGTCGGAGAGCAGGACGTCGATGGAGGTGAGGGCGACCGCCTTGGACGAGAGCAGCGACCCCTCCGGCTCGGCACCGAAGGCCCTGGTCCGCATCGGCGTCGAGGTGCGCTCGGGGTTGACGCAGTTGACCCGCACGCCGACCGGCGCCCACTCATCGGCAAGGGCCTGGGTCAGGTTGACCACGGCGGCCTTGGTGGAGGAGTAGATCGAGTAGTCCGCGCGGCCGCGGGTGTAGGAGCTGCTGGTGAAGAGCATCAGCTGGCCCTTGGTCTCCTGCAGGTAGGGCAGCGCGGCCCGCGCCGCGACCACGGGCGCCATGTAGTTGACCCGGATCGTCTCCTCGATCTCCTCGATCGGGGTGTCGACCAGGGGGCCGCGGCGCAGCACGCCCGCGGTGACGATGACGTAGTCGATCCGGCCGCTGGCCTCGAAGGCGGCCCGGAGCGCGGCCTCGACGTCCTCGGCGCGTTCGACGTGCGTGCCGGTCGATGACCGGCTGAAGGTGTGGGCGGTGCCGCCGAAGCTGGTGACGAGCGCGGCGATGTCGGCGCCGATGCCGTAGCTGCCGCCGAGCACGACGACGCTCTTGCCGGCCAGCGCCGTCTGGTAGGCCGTGGGGTCGGCCGGCGGCGGCGCCGAGCTGGCGAGCTGGAAC
The DNA here is from genome assembly GCA_963696105.1 of uncultured Actinomycetota bacterium. Lineage (GTDB taxonomy): Bacteria > Actinomycetota > Actinomycetes > Actinomycetales > Dermatophilaceae > CAVRTM01. Next base: position 377,539 of record CAVOIP010000005.1, on the reverse strand, counting down.
AGCTTGTCGGCCAGGAAGATGTCGATCGGGTGGGTGACCTTCATGTTCTGCTCCGACCCGGGCACCACGCCGATCGGCACGTCCGGGAGGTAGCGCAGGACGACGCTGCAGTCGTCGGTCGCGGTGAAGTGCGGGTCCTGCCAGGCCAGCTCGTAGGCGCGGCGGATGGTGGACAGCCGGAACGCCTGGGGTGTCTGGCCGCGCCGGATGCGGTTGCGGTCGGGGACGTCGGTGATCTCCTCGTGCTCGTCCACCACGATGATCGTGTCGGCGGAGGGGATCGCGACGTCCACGGCGTCGTAGTGGGCGAGCGCGGCCACGCACTCGGTGATGATGCGGTGGTCCAGCAGCGGCCGCACGGCGTCGTGGAAGAGCACCCAGCAGTCCTCCTCGCCGAGGGCGCTGAGCGCGGTCAGGGCGGTGTGCGTCGTCTCGTTGCGGGTGCTGCCCCCCGCCTCGACGGTGCTGACCTTGCCGTACGGCGCCGCGAGCCGGCGGGCCTCGTCGACGTGGGCGCGGTTCATCAGCAGGACGATGTCGTCGATCTCCGGCGCGTCCTGGAAGACGTCCAGCGTGTGCTCGAGAATGGTCTTGCCCGCGACCTTGAGCAGCTGCTTGGGGATGTTCAGGCCGACCCGGGAGCCGGTGCCTCCGGCCAGGACGACGGCAACCGTGCGCAAAGGTGTGGACATCGCTGGAGGAATGCCTTCCGGGGGAGTTCATGCGCCGGCCAGCGCACCGTCACGGTAGCGCATGAGCCGTGCGGCGACCCCGGTTCAACGCCCGGCCGGGCAGGCTCGCCCGGCCGCGTTGACGGCGTAGACCCGGATGCCGCCGTCGCGGTGCACGAGGTCGACACGAGGGCTGGCGGCCAGCCGCCGCCGACTGTAGTGGGCCGGCCACCCCGGCACCCGGGCCGACCCCACGACGACGTACCGCACGCCGTAGTCGCGCACCAGGCAGCCCGCGGGCGCCGCGCCCGGGTTGGCGACGAGCCAGTCCCACGCGCGGAACCGCCGCCCGTAGTCGGCGCGGTCCTCCGCGCGCAGCGGCGGGATGCCGAACAGCGGCCTGACGCCGTCGTCGGCCCAGGACCACGTCATCATCTCCAGGTGCCGGTCGTACGCCGCGACGCCGCCAGGAGGGGTCGACCGGGCCAGCCACGCGAACGTCCGGGCGTACGACGCCCCGACCGGCGCACGCCGGGCGAGGTCGGCGCGCAGCGGAGCGCGGGTGTGCGGCAGCAGCGCGACCGCCGCCAGCAGGCCGACGAGCAGGACCGCGGCCCCGCCCACGACCACCCGGCCGGCTGGACCAGCCGGCGCCCCGGCGTCGGTGCGCCGGCTCCGGCGCAGGACCCGGCCTGCCGCCCCGTACAGCACCGTCGCGAGCGCGCAGGCGCCCGCGACGGCCAGGACGCCGTAGACGGGCAGGATCATGGTGCGGACGCGCTCGCGGACGCCGTACCAGAGCCCGGACAGCAGCAGTGACGCCGCGGAGCCCGACACCGAGGTCCAGATGCCGATGGCGGTCCAGACGAGGTACGCCACCAGCCAGGGACGCGCCCACCGCAGCCGGGGCAGCGCCAGGCAGAGGGGTGAGGCGAGGAGGCAGGCGACCACCGCCCACGCCGCGACCTGCACCGGCGCCATCTGCAGCACCGGGGCGCGACCACCGGGGGCGGGGTAGCCGAGGGGGACGTAACGCAGCAGGTCGGTCACCCAGTAGGTCAATGCCTTGCCGAGCCGGCCCTGCAGGAGCGGCGGGGTGCTGGACCGCTGGGCGCCCGCGCCGAGCAGCGTGGTCGCGAACGGCACCAGCGCCGCGACGGTGGTGGCGGCCACGGCGCCGAGCGTCCACGCGGCCGACCGCGCGGTGAGCCGGCCGCGCACCCACACCAGCAGCCCGGCCGCGAGGACGGCGGCGAACAGCACGTCGTACGTGTGGGTCAGCACGATCCCGGCCACGCCGATCCCGGCCAGGAGCCCCAGCCGGAAGGGGAAGCGGCCGCGCACCGCGAGGGCGACCATGAGGGCGACCGCGACGCTGAGGCCGGGCCCGGCCTGCTCGGGCGCCCGGCCGGTCAGCATCGAGGCGTACAGCGGCCCGACGAGGGTGGTCGCGGCAGCGGCGGCGCCGCCCACCACCGGGCGGCCGCCCAGGGCACGGACGCAGGCGTAGACCGAGACGACGAGCTGGACCGGGCCCACGACGACGGCCCAGGCGGCCATGGCCGAGCTGACCGGGCCGCCGGTCAGCAGGGCGGCCTGGGCCCAGGAGACGTCGGCGGCCAGGGGGTAGAAGTCGCAGGACACCACCGGGTGGGGGTAGCCGGACGTGCACACCGACGCGACCGCGGTGCTGCCGGTCTGCAGGATGTTGCGCGTCAGCAACGCGTGGTTCATGGCGTCCCAGCCCGGTGGAGCGGCGAACCCGCCGAGCAGCAGCACGCCGAGCGTGACCGCGAGCGCGGCGGGGACACCCAGGCAGACCAGGTCCAGCGTCTCGGGGCGGCGCCTCCGCCGGGGGTCCAGCGGGCGCGCACTGCGGCGACGTTGCCGCAGCCGTGCGGCGAGGACGACGGCGGCGGCCAGGGCCAGCTCGCCGACGAGGACGGCCCCCGCCCCCCGCGGCAGCCCCAGCCGCGGCAGCCAGCCCATCGCGATGCCCGTGAGCCCCAGGGTGAGCGCCGGTGCCCCGGCCCAGGCGGCCCAGCGGTCGCGACCGGCCGGCAGGGCCAGCGCGAGGAGTGCTCCGGGTGCGGCGGCCAGGACGACGGCGGCGAGGACGGTCAGCACGGCGGTCCTCCCGTCTGGGCTGCACCGTGGGACACACGACGCGTGCGCCACGGCGGCGGCCGGCCCGTCGCTCTCCGCCCGCACGTGCTCCCGACGATAACAAGGGAAACCGCGCCACGGGGCCGCTCCGGACGTGGTGGCGGGAAGTCCCGGCAACCGCGCGTATTGTGTCCTCGTCCTTTCCACCGATCAGCGAGAACGAGGTACGGCATGAGCCTGGTTGAACGGGCTCGTGCCCTCTGGGAGAGCCGCGGCATCCTGTGGCTGCTGATCGTGCGTGACCTGAAGGTCCGTTACGCCGGCTCGGTGCTGGGCTACCTGTGGACCATCCTCGACCCGTTGATGATGACCGGGGTCTACTGGTTCGTGTTCTCGGTGGTCTTCACCGGCCGGCGGATCGGTGAGGACCCCTACGTGCTGTTCATCGTCATGGGTCTGCTGTCGTGGCAGTGGTTCTCCGCCACGATCACCGGGTGCTCGACGGCGCTCGGCGCGGAGGCCCGGCTGGTGCGCTCCACCGCGCTGCCCCGGGAGATCTGGGTGCTGAAGGTCGTCGGCTCCAAGGGCGCCGAGTTCCTCTTCTCCCTGCCGATCGTGGCGCTGTTCATGCTGCTCTACCACCGCGCCCCGTCCTGGCAGATCGTGCTCGTCCCGATCGCGATCGTGCTGCAGGCCATCCTGCTGACCGGGATCGGCCTGGCCCTGGCCCCGGCCACGGTGCTGATCCGTGACCTCTCGCGCGTGGTGCGCATCGCGCTGCGGGTGCTGTTCTACCTCTCACCGGTGATCTACTCCGTGCGCCGCCTCGAGATCGGGCCGGTGCGCCAGCTGTTCAAGCTGAACCCGATGACGGGCATCCTCGACATCTTCCGCTCGACGGCCTTCCCGAAGGAGTTCCTCGGCTGGCACAGCATCGCCATCTCGGCAGTGCTCAGCCTCGTCGCGCTGTTCGCCGGGGCAGCGGTCTTCCGCCGGCTCGAGCGCCCCGTCCTGAAGGAGATCTGACATGCAACCGATGATCGAGGTGGACGGCCTGGGCATCGAGTTCCTGCGCAACCGCCGCTACCGGCTGTCGCTGCGCGAGATGATCTTCAAGGGCCACTCGACCAGCCCCCGCGGCACGTTCTGGGCGTTGCGCAACGTCTCCTTCTCGGTCGAGCCGGGTGAGGCGGTCGGTCTGGTGGGCGCCAACGGCCAGGGCAAGAGCACCCTGCTCAAGCTGCTCGCCGGTGTGCTGTTGCCGGACGAGGGCACCGTGCGCGTCAACGGCGGGGTCGCCCCGCTGATCGAGCTCACCGGAGGCTTCGTCGGCGACCTCACCGCGCGGGACAACATCCTGCTGACCGGCGGCCTGCACGGCCTCAGCCGTGAGCAGATCGCGGCGCGGTTCGACGAGATCGTCGACTTCGCCGAGATCCGCGAGTCCCTGGACACCCCGTTCCGGCACTTCTCCAGCGGGATGCAGGTGCGTCTCGGCTTCGCCGTCATCACGACGCTGGAGGAGCCGATCGTGCTGGTCGACGAGGTGCTCGCCGTCGGGGACAAGCGCTTCCGGGAGAAGTGCTACGAGCGGATGGAGTCCCTGGTCGACAACGGGCGCACCCTGTTCCTGGTCTCGCACAACGAGAAGGACCTCGAGCGGTTCTGCAAGCGGGGGCTCTACATCGAGGGCGGCGAGGTCCGGGCGGACGGGCCGGTCGCCGACGCCGTCGCCCAGTACAACGCGGACCAGAAGCGGAAGTGACCGAGGCCGGCCCGCTCGTCGTCCTGGTGGGCGACGGGCACCTGCCGGACGACCTCGAGCGGGCCGTGGCCTCCCGCGCCACCGCGGAGCGCGGGGTCCTGGGACCCACCCTCGACGCCGGGCACGCCGCGCCGGCGCTGCGCGAGCTGGCCGTGGCCGGTGACGCCGGTGCGGTGGCCCTGGTCGACGCCCGTGCCGTGACCGTGCCGACCGTGTACGGCGACGTGGTCGCCGACCCCCGGGGCGACAGCGCGGTGCTGCGCACCGGCGACGGGCGGGTCGTGGCGCTGCGGATCGCGGCCGGGGAGCGGGAGCTCCTCGGCGCCCCTGAGCTGGCCGGCTGCCGCAGTCCCTCGTCCCTGCTGTCCGCCGCCGCGACGCTGCTGGCCGTGCGCGGCCCGGTACGCGAGCTCGGGCCGGGGGACTTCCCGCTCAGGATCGTCGACGACGTCGACCCCGCCCCGGCGCTGGCCGCCGTGGACGCGGTCGACGAGGCTGCGCTGCGGCTGCGCCGCGCCTCGCGCAGCGACGACGGCTTCCTGTCCACGTTCCTGGTCCGCCCGCTGTCGCGGCGGCTCACCCGCAGGGCCGTCCGCCACGGCCTGAGCCCCGCCTCGATCACGGCGGTCTCGCTCGCGCTGGGACTGGCCAGCGCGGCGGCGTACGGCGGGGGAGGGCGGGGGTGGCTGCTGCTGGGCTCGCTGCTGCTGCTCACCTCGCTGGTCGTCGACTGCGTGGACGGCGAGGTCGCGCGCTACACGCGCACGTTCTCCCCGCTCGGCGGGTGGCTGGACGTCGCCTCCGACCGGATCAAGGAGTACGCCGTGTACGCCGGCCTGGTCACGGGGGTGGCGCGGGCCACCGGCGAACGGCTGTGGGGGCTCGCGCTCGGGTCGCTGGCGCTGCTCGTGGTGCGGCACTTCGTCGACTTCGGGTTCGCCGCCTCGGGGGTCGGCTCCGGGCCGGCGAGCGGTGGGGTGGCGGCACTGTCGGCGTCGACGTCACGCGTGCCGGCCGTGATGTGGGCCAAGCGCGCCGTGATCATGCCGGTCGGGGAGCGCACGCTGCTGCTGGTCGTCCTCGTGCCGCTGGTCGGGGTCCGGTGGACCCTCTGGCTGCTCCTGGCCTCCGGGGTCGTGGCGGCGGCGTACACCACGGCGGGGCGTGTGGGCCGGGCGCTGGCGTCCCGGTCGTCGGCGACACGGCGGCTGGCGGCGAGCGAACGGCTGGTGGGGCAGTGCGACGCCGCGCCGCTGCCGGCCGGCGTGCTGCCGGTCGGGGGACGGTTCGGGTGGCTCGCGCCGGCGCTGTGCCGGCTGGGGGAGCAGGCCCTCGTGGTCGCGGTCGTCCTCGCGGCTGCCGGGCAGGAGCTGCTGCCGGGGGCGTACGCGGTCCTCTTCGTGGCGGCCTTCCGCGGCTACGACGTGACCTATCGGCAGCGGCTGGCCGGGGCGACGGTGACCCGGGACCCGCTGCGGTCCGCGGGGTGGCCCCTGCGGGTGCTCGCAGTGGCCGTGGTGGGTCTGCTGGTCCGGGCGGACGTGCTGGGCGCCGGTCCGGGTGTCGCGGTCCTGGCGCTGCTGGCGGCGGCCTGGTTCGCGGTGGCGCTGCGGTGCAGCGCCCGATGGTGGGCGGACCGGTCACGAGGTGTCGTGCCCGCGTGACCGGCCCGCCGGGTCACCAGCCGGTGCCGATGCGTCGGCTGCCGAAGACGCCACCGCGCCCGTCGCCGTAGGACAGCCAGAGCGAGTGGTCGGACGCCCTGCGGCCCAGCAGGTCGGGGCGCCGGTCCGGCGTCCAGTTGCCGGGGGCGACGATCTGGTCGTAGCCCTTCCAGCCGCTGCCGGCCCGGATGCGGGTGGTGTAGCCGGCCCCGCGACGTCCGGGGCCGGGGTACAGCCACAGGGTGCCGCCGGCGTCGCGGCCGACCAGGTCGGCCTTGCCGTCGCTGGTGTAGTCCCCGCCGCCCACGACCGCGGTCAGGTGCTGCCAGCCGCGCCCGACGGTGCTGGGGGCCAGGAAGCCGCCGCGGCCGTTGCCCGGGTAGAGGCGCAGGATGCCGTCGCCCCCGTGCACCACGATGTCGGGGTGGTGGTCGCCGTTGACGTCCCCGGCCGCGGTGATCGACCCGAAGCCGCCGAAGCCGGTCCCTGCTCTGGTGCGGGTGGCGAAGCCGGCGCCGGCACGACCGGGACCCGGGTACAGCCACAGCGTGCCCGTGGCCCGCTCGCGCCCGATCAGGTCGGCCTTGCCGTCGCCGTTCCAGTCCCCGACGCCCAGCACCCGGTCGATGCCCTGCCAGCCGTGTCCGACCACGCGGGCGGCGCCGTAGCCGCCGGTCCTGCGGATGCCGGGGTAGAGCACCAGGTTGCCGCTGGTGGTGACGGCCACCAGGTCCTGCTGCCCGTCCCCGTTGACGTCGCCGGCCCCCGCGATGATCCGGAAGCGCGGCCCCGTCGGGGCGCCGCCGCCCATGCGGGCGATGGTGCCGGAGCGGATCGCCGGCAGCAGGTTGTACAGGCGCTGGCCGGGGCACTCGGTGCCGTAGACGTCACGGTGGCCGAGGATCGCGTTGTAGGCCTTCCCGCCGTACAGCACCGGCTTGCGCGGGTTGACACCGTGGATGGCGAACTTCCAGGCGAACAGCCGCTGGTAGGCGCTGACGACGGCCGCCGGCGGCGTCGCCGTGCTGAAGTCGCCGATCGCCGACATGGCGAACGCCTCGGCGTTGTAACCGATGGTGTGGGCGCCGACCACCGCGCGGTCCACGCCGCCGGCGCGGCCCTCCCAGATGCGACCGAAGCGGTCCACCAGGAAGTTGTAGCCGATGTCGTTCCAGCCCAGGCTCGTCACGTGGTAGGCGAGGATGCCGCGCAGGATGCCCGGCACCTGGCTGGGCGTGTAGTTGTTGGCGCTGACCGTGTGATGGACGAACCCGCCCTTGACGGTGCCGTAGCTGGGCGCAGCGCGGACGAGGCTCTCGTCCGCCCCCCACTGCTTGCGGGACAGGATCACCGGACGGGCCGCGGCGGCGCTCGCGGACCCGGGGACGGCCGTGCCGACCGACGCGTCGGCGTCGGACGTGCCCGGTGCGACCAGCGCCAGGGCCAGGCCCGCGGGGGCGGTTCCGCTCCGGGTGTCGACGCGCACCTGCACGCCGTCGGACGGTGCGACGACGACGGGGTCGGTGCCGGCCCGCGCGTGCGCTGCCTCGGCAGTGCCGGGGTCGGGCGCGTGCTCGTCGGACTCCTGGGGAAGGGCCGACCAGCCGCTCCACACCCCGTTCGCGCGGGTGCGCACCCAGGCGGCGAACGACCGCGCGGGCACGCTGCCGTCCCAGGTGACCCCGACGAGCGAGAATCCCGCGGTGCTCAGCGGGCCGCTGGCGACGGCGGGGTGCAGGCCGGCGGGCTCGGGGGCGCCGTCTGCCGTGGCCCTCGCCAGGGCGGCTGCCGTCAGGGACGGCACCTTCGCGCCGCGGGTCACGGCCATGGGGGCCGCGGTCAGGCTCACCGTGTGGACGGCGGTGCGGACAGGGTGGGGCTGGGCGGCGGCGGTGGGGAGGAGCGGGACGGCGCCGCTGCCGACGGCGGTCAGGGTCAGGGCGAGGCCGGAGATCGGAAGGATCCGGCGCAGACGCCGGGGGAACGGAACGGTGGTGAGCTGCACGGGGCGGGCTCCCTGCTTCGGGGCAAAGGGGAGCAATCACCGTAAGTTCACTTCTGTCACTTGCGTAACAGCCTTTGCGAAGCCCAGACGAAGTCCATGCCGGCTATTCACACTACGCGCTAGCCTCTTTCGCTACGCGGAAAGCATGAGAAACGACGTGACGTCTGCCGGGCCGAGGCAGGGTGGAGCCGCAGGGCTGCCGTTCCGTGGTCGGCAGGGGAGGGGGCCAGGAGGCCCTCAGCCGAGGTCGGAGAGGAGGGCCGGGCCGGTCTTGGCGCGCACCTCGTCCTCGGTGACCCCCTCGGCCAGCTCGCGCAGGACCAGGCCGTCCGCGGTCACGTCGATGACCGCGAGGTCGGTGATGATCCGCTGGACCACCGCCTTGCCGGTGAGTGGCAGGGTGCACTCGTCGACGATCTTGTGGCTGCCGTCGCGGGCCACGTGCTCCATCAGCACGATGACCTTGCGGGCGCCGTGGACCAGGTCCATCGCCCCGCCCATGCCCTTGACCATCTTGCCGGGGATCATCCAGTTGGCGATGTCGCCGCTGGCCGAGACCTGCATCGCCCCGAGGATCGCCGCGTCGACCTTGCCGCCGCGGATCATCCCGAAGCTGGTCGCCGAGTCGAAGAAGGACGCGCCCTTGCGCAGGGTCACCGTCTCCTTGCCGGCGTTGATCAGGTCGGGGTCCTCCTCGCCGTCGACCGGGTAGGCGCCCACGCCCAGGATGCCGTTCTCGGACTGCAGCACCAGCTCGACGTCGTCGGGCACGAAGCCGGGCACCATCGTGGGCAGGCCGATGCCCAGGTTCACGTAGTCGCCGTCGGAGAGCTCGGCCGCGGCGCGGGCGGCCATCTGCTCGCGGGACAGGGCCATGGTCAGGACTCCTTGCTCTCGACGCCGGCGGCGGCCGGCACCCCGGGCGACGTGGCGGGACGGACGGTACGCCGCTCGATCCGCTTGTCGGCGGCCTCGGCTGCGGTGAGGGGCACGACGCGGTGGACGTAGATGCCGGGCAGGTGCACCTGGTCCGGGTCGATCTCGCCGGGCTCGAGCAGCTCCTCCACCTCGGCGATCGTCACCCGAGCCGCCATGGCGGCCAGCGGGTTGAAGTTGCGTGAGCTGCTGCGGAAGACGAGGTTGCCGTGCCGGTCACCCTTCCAGGCCCGGATGAGGCCGAAGTCGGTGGTGATCGCCTCCTCGAGCACGTAGGTGCGCTGCTGGCCCTCGACGGTGAAGTCGCGCGTGTCCTTGGGTGAGGAGGCCAGGGCGACGGTGCCGTCGGCGTGGTAGCGCAGCGGCATGCCACCTTCAGCGACCTGCGTGCCTGCGCCGGTGATCGTGTAGAACGCCGGGATGCCAGCTCCGCCCGCGCGCAGCTTCTCCGCGAGGGTGCCCTGCGGGGTCAGCTCGACCTCGAGCTCGCCGTGGAGGAACTGCCGCTCGAACTCCTTGTTCTCGCCGACGTAGGACGACACCATCCGGCGGATGCGCTTGTCCCGCAGCAGGATGCCCAGTCCCCAGTCATCGACGCCACAGTTGTTGGACACGACCTCGAAGCCCCCGACGGTGCGCCGGTGCAGCGCGGCGATGAGGGCACTGGGGATGCCGCAGAGGCCGAAACCGCCGACGGACAGCGATGCGCCGTCGGGGATGTCCGCCACCGCTTCGGCGGCGCTGGCCACGACCTTGTCCACGCCGGTCCTCCTCCTGCTCGGGGTTGTCTCCGGGCGACTGTAGTGCCCAGGCCCGAGGGCTCGCGGGCACGACCCGGCAAGTGTCTGGGGCCGAACCCTGCAGACCCGGCTCCCGCGGCCGATACAGGAGGGTGATGAGGCCGCTCTTCGTACGACATCTGAATTACAGCGTTGGAATTGACCTCATTTGCTGTAACGGGTGTGACTGCTGTGAATACGTTGAGCGAGCTTCGCAGCCGATGTGCCCTCCGGTTTCTCGCCTTCGGACCTGAAAGACACCACTGTGCGCCGACTTGCCTTGCTCTGCCTTGCCGCCGCGACCCTCACCCCGGTCGCCGTCGCGGTCCCGCCCCTGCTGAACCACGCCGTCGCCGACCAGGTCGCCGACCAGGTGCCCCGGCCCGTGGCCCCGCGCGTGACCGCGACCGCGTTCTCCGGGATCGTCAAGGGCGCCGCGCCCTCGGCGCTCGCCGCTCCGAAGGCCGCCGCCGCGGCTCCACGGGTGGCCGCCGCGGGTCCGAAGGTCGCGGCGCTGACCGGTGAGCTGAGCCGGCCGCACTTCGGTGCGGCCGGGGTCACCTGGACCGGTGCGACGCCGGTGGGGACCACTGTCGAGGTGCGTCTGCGCGAGAAGGGCAGCTGGTCCGGCTGGCAGGCCCTGGCCCCGTCCGACGAGGACGGCCCCGACCAGGGGACCGCCGAGGCCCGGTCGGCGGTCCACGGCACGGAGCCGCTGCTGACCGACGGCGCCGACGGCGTGCAGGTCCGCGTCAGCAGCCCGAGTGGCGCAGCCCGGCCGGCCTGAAGGTCCAGACCGTCGACCCGGGCACCGCACCCGCCGACTCCGCGCGCTCCTCGCTCGTCGCGACCCCGGCGGCCTTCGTGACGCCCGCGGCCACGGTGGGCGCGGTGCGCCCGACGATCATCACCCGGGCGCAGTGGGGGGCCGACGAGTCCCTGCGCCGGTGTGCCCCCGTCTACCTGCCCGGCATCAAGGCAGCGGTCCTGCACCACACCGTGAGCAGCAACACCTACACCGCCGCATCGGCGGCCGCCGAGATCCGCTCCGACTACGCGTACCACACGGTCTCGCTGGGCTGGTGCGACCTCGGCTACAACTTCGTGGTGGACCGCTTCGGCCAGATCTACGAGGGTCGCGCCGGCGGGGTGGACCGTCTCGTCCAGGGGGCGCATGCCATCGGCTTCAACGGCGAGACCTTCGGGGTCGCGGCGCTGGGCGACTTCCAGGGGGCCCAGCCGCCGGCCGTGATGGTCAGCGCGATCGAGCGGCTGGTGGCGTGGAAGCTGGGCCTGTCGCACATCGACCCGCGCGCCCTCACGACGCTCACGTCGACCGGCAACACCAGCTTCGCCCCCGGCACACGCGTTCCCGTGTACGGGCTGACCGCCCACCGCGACACCTGGGGCACCCTCTGCCCGGGCGGGAACCTGTACGCCGATATGGCGAGCCTGCGCAGCGCCACCGCCGCGCTGATGAACGGCACGGCGGCGCCGAGCACCACGGCCACCGGGAAGTACGCGGCCTACGACCGGACGGTCCTGCAGGTCGGCTCCACCGGTTCTGCGGTCAAGGTGCTGCAGGCGGCGCTGAAGATCGCGCCCGCCGACGGTGACTTCGGCCCGCAGACGAAGGCCGCGGTGGTGGCCTACCAGAAGGCCAAGAAGCTGAGCCCGACCGGCGTGGTCACCTCCGTGGTGTGGCGTGCGCTCAGCGCGGACGCCGACCGGCCGACCGGCAAGTACGCGGCGTACGACAAGGTCGTGCTGCAGCTCGGCTCCCAGGGGGCCGCGGTCACGGTGCTGCAGGCGGCGCTGAAGATCGCGCCGGCCGACGGTGACTTCGGCCCGCAGACCCAGGCCACGGTCGTGGCCTACCAGAAGAGCAGGAAGCTGGCCGCGACCGGCATCGTGACGTCGCCGGTGTGGCGCGCCCTCAGTGTCGACGCGGCCAAGCCTGCACCGAAGCCGGCGCCCAAGCCCGCACCGAAGCCGGCGCCCAAGCCCGCACCGAAGCCGGTACCGACGGTGACGGGCAAGTACGCGGCGTACGACAAGGTGGTGCTGAAGGTCGGCTCCACGGGCTCTGCGGTCAAGGCGCTGCAGGCGGCGCTGAAGATCGCGCCGGCCGACGGTGACTTCGGCCCGCAGACCAAGGCCAAGGTCGTGGCCTACCAGAAGAGCAAGAAGCTGAGCGCGACCGGCATCGTGACCTCGTCGGTCTGGCGCGCGCTCAGCGCGGACGCCGACCGGCCCACCGGCAAGTACGCGGCGTACGACAAGGTCGTCCTGAAGCTCGGCTCCAAGAGTGCCGCGGTCACGGTGCTGCAGGCGGCGCTGAAGATCGCGCCGGCCGACGGCGAGTTCGGCCCGCAGACCGAGGCCAAGGTCGTGGCCTACCAGAAGAGCAGGAAGCTCAGCGCGACCGGCATCGTGACCTCACCGGTGTGGCGGGCGCTGAGCCTGGATGCGGCCCGGTCGTCGGCCGCCGCGTCGCGGTCGATGGTGCGCGTTGCCCCGGCCGTGTCGCGCTCCCTGGCCGGGACCGTGTCGCTCGCCGCCGTGGCGAAGGTGACCGGCAGGTACGCGGCGTACGACAAGGTGGTGCTGAAGGTCGGCTCCAAGGGCTCAGCCGTCAAGGCGCTCCAGGGTGCCCTGAGGGTGAAGCCGGTCGACGGCGAGTTCGGCCCGCTGACCCGCGCCGCGGTCGTGCGCTACCAGAAGGCCAAGCACCAGAAGGCCACCGGCGTCGTCACCTCGGCCGTGTGGCGTGCCCTGAGCGCCGACGCCCGCCCGAAGCCCAAGCCCGCACCCAAGCCGGCACCCAAGCCCGCGCCGAAGCCCGCGCCCAAGCCCGCACCCAAGCCCGCGCCGAAGCCCGCACCCAAGCCCGCGCCGACCCCGCCGAAGCCGGCGCCGACGGTGGCCGGGAAGTACGGTGCGTACGACGCGGTGGTGCTGCAGCAGGGCTCCACCGGCGCGGCCGTCACGGTGCTGCAGACCGCACTGTGGATCAGCCCGGCCGACGGCGACTTCGGCCCGCAGACCAGGGCGGTCGTCGTCGCGTACCAGCAGAGCAGGAAGCTGAAGGCCGACGGCATCGTCACCTCCCCGGTGTGGCGGGCCCTGAGCGCGGACGCCCTGCATCCCCTCCCGCGTCCGGCGACGTCGTTCACCCTGACCGGGAGCGGCTACGGCCACGGGGTCGGCATGAGCCAGTACGGCGCGTACGCCCGGGCCCTGGCCGGCCGCTCGGCCAACGACATCGTGGGCAGCTACTACCCGGGCACCACGCGCTCGACCATCCAGCCCGGCACGACCCTGCGCGTCAACCTGCTCGCCGGCGCGTCGACGGTGACCCTGCACGTCGGCGCCACCGGCGCGGCCGACGGCGCGGTCGTCGGCCGCGTCACCGCCGGCACCGGTGCCGGCGCCACGGTCGTGCCGTTCGCCATGACGGACACCGTCGTGGTCCGGCCGAACACGAAGAAGAAGGTCCAGGAGGTCCTGGTGGGAGGCAAGGTCGCCGCCTCCACGGACGGGCCGCTGCGCGTCACCTGGTCAGGCACCCCGGCCCTGACCCTCGGCCGCGCCGCCACGGTGCAGGTCACCGGCAGCGGCCGCTACGGCAGCCACCAGGCCCAGGCCTACCGGTACGGCGGGCTGACCGTCAGCCTCACGCCCAACGGCACGGCGCTCAACGTCGTCAACGTCATCGCGATCGAGGACTACCTCAAGGGCCTGGCCGAGGTGCCGTTCTCCTGGGGCGTCAACGGGGCCGCAGCGCTGCAGGCCCAGGCCCTGGCCGCCCGCACCTACGCCTACAAGGCCTACCTCGGCGGCGCCTCCTCCGGCTGCGACTGCCACCTGTACGACGGCACCATCAGCCAGGTCTTCGGCGGCTACGCCGTGGAGACGGGCCTGTACGGCCACTACTGGACCGAGGCGCTGGGCAAGACCGCGAACTCGGTGATCACCAGCAACGGCAGCCCGATCGACGCGACCTACTACTCCGCGTCGGGCGGCCGGACGATGGACGCCCGCGACGTCTGGGGCAGCAGCATCTCCTACCTGCGCAGCGTCGACGACGCGTACTCGCTCGAGCCCACGGTGGGCGGCCACGCCGTCGGCAACCCCAACGTCTCCTGGACCGCCACGGTGTCGCAGGCCCAGATGGCGCAGGTGGTCGGCCTGCCCCAGGTGCTCAAGGTGCAGGTCACCGGGTGGACCTCGGGTCACACCCCGTCCCAGCTGACCGCCACCTCGACGACCGGCCAGAAGGTCGTGCGGGCCTTCGCCACCTCCGAGCAGTTCCGGACCGCCTTCGGCCTGAAGGCGCCGTGGGTGGGCAGCATCACCGCCCACTGACCCACGACAGATCGGCCGCCCGAGGGCGTCACCCCAGATCGACGGTGACGCCCTCGACGGCCATCCGGTCGGCGAGACCGGCCGGGTCGGCGTCCCTGACGAGCAGCACCGAGCCGTCGACCGCCCAGGCCCCCAGCATCGCCGGCAGTGCCACCGCGGCCGGGCCGGCGACCCGCACGCGCGCCCCGGTCGGCCACGCGGCCTCCGGGACCAGCGACGCGTAGTCCAGCGTCCCACCGTCGGTCACCAGCGCCGGGTCGCCGCCCGCCGGCTCCGCCCAGGCCACCAGCTGGTCCCCGTACGTCGCCAGCTCGCGCGCCTCGTCCATCGCACCGGCCGGCAGCGGCCCGGGGTGCGAGCGCGCCAGCGCGGCCAGCGTCACCACCACGCCACCGGCGCCCGCCTGCGGGTCGTCGGTGACCGTCAGGTCTGCGGCGCCCCCGACCAGCGAGACGGTGGCGCCCACCGACCAGACCGCCAGGGCCCAGTACGCCGTCCGCCAGTGCAGCGCCGGGAGGTCCAGCCGCACCAGCGTGCCGGGCGCGGCGTCGTACTCCTCCTGCAAGGCGTTGCCGGCCTTGGCGACCCAGTTGGCGAGGACCCGCCCCGACAGCTCGATCCGCTCGCCGCGGGTGGGCCCGGGCGCGTCGTCGTAGAAGGTGACCCGAGGGCGCGCGGCGTCGGCGCGGACGAGGTCGGCGAGGACGGAGGACGGCGTGCGCATCCCGGCAGCGTACGGGCGATAGCGTTCTGGGCGTGAAGCCCACCGACCTGGTCCGTCGCGCCGACGCCCTGTTGACCGAGGCGTCGGGAGACCCGGCCGCGGTCGAGGCTCCCGACCTGCCCCTGCTGCGCGGCGAGCGGTGGGCCGGCGCCGTCCTCACCCGGACGGTCGTGGCGCTGGCGCTGCTGACCGTCCTCGGTGCCGCGGCGTGCGCGGTGCTCGCCCCGTTCGCGCTCTGGCAGCCGGTGGTGGCCCTGCCGGTGCTGCTGGTGCTCCTGGCCGTCTCCGTCCGGGTCAGCGCCATCGTGCCGGGCCGTCCGCTGCCGGTGTGGTCGGCCGCCACGCTGGTCGTGCTCTCGGTGGCGGCCACCGTCTGGGCCGGCGCCACGCACTCCGAGCAGCTGCTGCCGCGGCGGGACTCCGGCAGCTACTACCAGGCGTCGGTGAACCTCGCCGAGCACCACCGCACCCCGATCCGGGTGCCGGCGGCCACCATCGGCGGCCCGCACGTGCTGGACATCCCCGGCGTGACGCTGGACAGCCCGGCGTTCTACCAGACCGGCACGGCAGCCGAGCCCACCGTCCAGCCGCAGTTCGTCATCGGCCCCTCGGCCTGGTACTCCGTCGGCTACTGGCTCGGCGGGCCCGGCGCCATGCTGTGGACGCCGGCCGTCTTCGGCGGGCTGGGGGTCCTCGCCCTCGGCCTGCTCGTCGGCACCGTGGTCGGCCCACGCTGGGGGCCGCTCGGGGCGCTCGGCACCGTGCTGTGCTTCCCGCTGCTGCACGTCAACCGCTCCACCTACTCCGAGCCGCCGGCGGTGCTGGTCCTCGCCGCCGGGCTGCTGGTCCTCGCCGCCGCCACCTCCCGGGGGGAGCGGGGCGCCCACCGGCACGCCCGCCTCCTCGGCGTCCTCGCCGGGGTGCTCATCGGCGGTGGGGGGCTGATCCGGATCGACGCCCTGCGCGAGACGGTGCTCCTGCTGCCGGTCGCCGCGCTGCTGATGGTCCGCCGCAACAGCGCCGGCGCGGGGCTGCTGTGGGGCGCGGGAGCCGCGACGGTGGTCACCGCGGCCGCCGCGCTCGGGCTCGCCTACCGGTACGTCGGCAGCATCGCCGCCTCGCTCGTCCCCCTCGTCCTGCTCGGGATCCTGCTGGGTCTGGCCGCCGCCACGGTGGTGCTGCTCGCCCGGCGCGGGGTCGGTCTCCCGGCCCGGGTCCGTGACCGGCTGCCGACGGGGGCGGCGCTGCTCGTCCTGCTCGCCGGGGTCGTGCTCGCGACCCGGCCGCTGTGGCGCACCGAGCGCCAGTCGGCGGCCGACCCCGGCTCGCGCCTGGTTGCCGGCCTCCAGCTGCGGCAGGGGCTGCCGGTCGACGGCGGCCGCACCTACGCCGAGCAGTCACTGGCGTGGACGGCCTGGTGGACCGGTCCGGTGGCGGTGGCGATCGCCTTCGTCGTCCTCGCCTTCGCCGCCCACCACCTCGCCCGCGCCTGGGTCCGCGGCGACCGCCTGCCCGTCTGGACCGGGCCGTACCTCATCGGTCTGGCGTCGGTCCTGCTCACGTGGGCGCGCCCGGGCATCACCCCGGACCACCCGTGGGCGGACCGGCGCCTGTTCATCGTCCTGCCGTTCGTCGTGGTCTGCGTGGTGATGGCGGCGGCCTGGCTCACCCGGTGGTCCACGCGCCGGATGTCACCGGCCGTTCTCGTGGTCGCCAGCGTCGGCACCGCCTGCGTGCTGCTCGTGCCCGAGGCGATGGCGACGCTGCCGCACGCGGGGGAGCGGGTCGAGCTCGGCTCGCTGGAGGCCACCCGCGCGGTCTGCCGGGCCCTCGGGCCCGGCGACGTGGCGCTGATGGTCGACGACCGCGCGGCCAACGAGTGGCCGCAGGTGGTCCGGGGGACCTGTGGCGTGCCGGCGCTGTCCCTGACCGCGGCGGTGCGCAAGAGCGACACGCTGCGGGCGCGTGCGGTCGAGGCGGTCGCCGGGGCGGTCTCGCGCAGCGGGCACCACCTGGTCCTGCTCGCCGCCGACTCCCCGGATGCGCTGGCCCTGCCGGCGGGCTCGGCAGCCCGCGTGGGGCAGCCGGTCGAGGCCGTCGACGTCCTGGTGCGCGAGGACGCCCGGCTGCTGGAGCGCCGGCCGGACTCCACCGTGGCGCTCCCGCTGCAGGTGTGGCTGGCCCCGGTGCGCTGACCGCCGCTGCACGGCGCTCCGGGTCCGCGCGGGTAGGCTCGCGGTCGAGATGAACGAGCCACTGACGAACCCCCGCCCCACCGCCCAGCCGTCCCGGTCGGCCCCCACGCAGGTCGTCCCGCAGGTGCCGGTGGCGCCGCAGGGTTCCCCCACAGCCCCGGTCCACCCCGAGTCGCCGCAGCCGCTCGTGCCCCCGGCGGTGCCGCAGGCGGCCGACGAGGCGCGGTCGGAGAGCGGCGGCGCGCCGTACGTCACGATCGTCCTGCCCTGCTACAACGAGGGGCAGCACGTGCTGCAGGAGATCGACCGGATCACCGCCGCGATGAACGCCAGCGAGTTCACCTACGAGCTGCTGTGCATCGACGACGCCTCCACCGACAACACCCTCGCCGTGCTGTACGACGCAGCCCACCGCTACGGCAACATCCGGGTGATGCCGTTCCGGCGCAACGGCGGCTCCGGCACCGCGCGGCGCATCGGCACCCAGCAGGCGCACGGCGAGATCGTCGTCTGGACCGACGCCGACATGACCTACGAGAACGAGCGCATCCCGGAGCTCGTGCGCATCCTGCGCGACGACGACAGCTACGACCAGGTCGTCGGCGCACGGACCACCGAGGAGGGCACGCACAAGTGGGCCCGGGTGCCGGCCAAGTGGGTCATCCGCAAGATCGCCGAGCGGCTGTCCAACCAGAAGATCCCGGACCTCAACTCCGGGCTGCGGGCGTTCCGCCGCTCGGTGGCGTTGCCCTACCTGCGGCTGCTGCCGAACGGGTTCTCCTGCGTCACGACGATCACGCTGGCGTTCCTGCAGAACCAGCACGACATCAAGTACGTTCCGACGAGCTACGCCAAGCGGGCCGGCTCCAGCAAGTTCCACTTCGTCAAGGACGCCTACCGCTACATCCTGCAGGTCCTGCGCATGGTGGTGTACTTCGACCCGCTGAAGGTGCTGCTGCCGCCGGCCCTGTGGATGCTCGTGATCGGCGTGGTCAAGGCCGTGGTGGACATGGTGCGCCACCCGTTCTACTTCCCGGCGAGCACCGTGCTGCTCATCGTCAGCGGCATCATGATCGGCTCGCTGGCGCTCCTTGCCGACCTGGTGGTCCGCTCCCGAGACGGCGTCTGACCCGGCCATGAGCGTTCCCCTCGGCGAGGCGTCCTCGTCGGCGCTGCGGCTCGCCGTCGTCGGTCCCAGCCACCCCCACAAGGGAGGCGTCGCGGCCCACACCACGACGCTGGCGCACCACCTCGCCGGTGCCGGGCACGACGTGACGCTCGTGTCCTGGAGCCACCTCTACCCGAGCAGGCTGTACCCCGGCGAGCAGGCCGTGCCCGGCGGCGCCCCCGACGTGCCGCCCTTCCCGCGGACCGTGCGGGCGCTGTCCTGGGCGCGCCCCGACACGTGGGTGCGCGCCGGCCGCCGGCTGCGGGGCTTCGACGCGATCATCGTCGTGCACGTCATCCCGCCGGTGATCCCGGCGCACCTGGCGCTCCTGCGTGCTGCCGGCGACGGCCCGCGCTCGATCGTCCTCGCGCACAACGTGCTGCCGCACGAGGGGCGCCCGGGCGACCGCCGGCTGATGCAGGCGCTGATGCGCCGCGTTGACGGCGTGCTGGTGCACAGCGCCGAGCAGGCCGCGCTGGCCCGGGAGCTGGGTGCCGCGCGGGTGTCGGTCGCGGCGCTCCCACCGCACCTGCCGGGCGGCTCGCCCACCGAGCGGGCGCCGTACGACGGGCCGCCGCGGCTGCTCGCCCTGGGCATGGTCCGCGAGTACAAGGGCGTGGACCTCCTGCTGCGGGCGCTTCAGCAGGTGCCCGGCGTCACGCTGACCGTCGCCGGAGAGCTGTGGGGAGCGAGCGGCACCGCGGTCCGCGAGCTGGCCGACGACCCGCGCGTGCGCGGGCGGGTGCGGGTGCAGGCCGGCTACGTCCCCGCCGACCAGCTCGCCGAGCTGCTCGCCAGCCACGACGTGCTGGCCCTGACCTATCGCAGCGCCACCGCCTCGCAGAACGCCCTCCTCGGCCAGGCCCACGGGCTGCCGGTGCTGGCCTCCGACGTCGGCACCTTCGGCAGCCAGGTCCGCGACGGCGTCGACGGGCTCCTGGTGCCGCCCGGCGACGAGCAGGCCCTCGTGGCGGCCCTGCGCCGGCTCAGCGACCCCGCGCTGCTGCGCCGGCTGCAGGACAACGTGCACACCCCGGACCTGTCCAGCCCGTGGGCCCACTACGTCGGCGCCCTGGAGGCGCTGGCGTCGCCGAGCGCGGCCGCGGCGGATCCCGACGTGGACCACCCGGACGGGTCCGACGGCGGGGGCGCTTCCGACGGGTCCGACGGCGGGGGCGGCCGGGACCGCGCCGGTGGCAGGGACCCCGGGCTGGCGCCGTCCCTGACCGGCCGCCTGCTCGCGCCGCTGCGCCGCGCGATGAGCGCCCGGCGCCCGGCGCTCACGCTGACCCGCGCGGACCTGCCGGAGTGGATCCGGGCCAGCGACGTGCTCACCGACGGCGCCGACGCGGACCAGGCCCGTGAGTGGGCCCGGGCGCTGGGGCTTCCGCGTGTCGGCGACCCGGTCGCCGCGTGGGCGGCGCTCGGGGCCGTCGCCGCCGTCGTGCGGGTCAGTGACGACGGCCGGCACAGCGCCGTCATCGTGGACGAGTCGGGGATCCGCTCGCCGCTGGCCCGGTGGGCGCGCGCGATCGGCTTCGCGCCGGTCGAGCTCGGGCTGACGGGGGAGCGCGCCTCGATCGCGGTCCTGGACATCGAGCCCGGGGCGCTGGACGTCATCACCCGGCTGCACCCCAACGGCTGCGACGCCGACGACGTCGACGAGGTCCTGAGCCAGGCGTCCTGGGCGCTGCGCCCCGGCGGCCTGATCTCCCTCACCCTGCCGCTCGGGCCGGCCACGGCCGAAGGGGCCGTCGGGCCGGTCGAGGTCCGCGGCATCCTGGCCCGGGCCCACGACGTCGGCTTCGTCCTGGTCGGCGACCTCGACGGCGACATCACCGCCCGGATGCGCGGAGCCGGCGAGGGGGCCCGCCGCTCCGACGTGGCCTACGCGCTCGTGCGCCTGACGTTCCGGCGGCGCTGACGTGCTGCCCTCCCGCCGGCGCCTGATCGGCCTGCTGCGCATCGCCGTCGCCGTGGTCATCCTGGCCGCCGTGGCCTGGGCCGTGGCGCGCAACTGGGCCGACGTGTCGCGGGACCTGTCCCGTGTGCAGCCGGCCGCCCTGGTCGCGGCGCTCGTCCTGGCCCTGGTCGGGCCCGTCCTGACGATGCTGGGCTGGCGCGTGCTGATGGCCGACCTCGGGTCACCGCTGCACGTGGCGCCGTCGGCCGGGATCTTCTTCGTCGGCCAGCTGGGCAAGTACCTGCCGGGGTCGGTGTGGAGCGTCCTCGCCCAGGCCGAGATGGGCGCCCGGTTGGACGTGCCGCGCCGCCGGTCGGGGGTCGTCGGGCTGGTGAGCATCGGGCTCGGCGTGCTCACCGGCCTGCTCGTCGGGCTCCCCGCCCTCGCCCTGCTCGTCGGCAGCTCGCACGCCGCCAGCGCGACCTGGCTGCTGCTGGCGCTGCCGCTCGTGGTGGTGGCCTGCTGGCCGAGGGCGCTGAACTTCCTGGTCGCCACCGGGTTGCGGGTGCTGCGCCGCGAGCCGCTGGAGCACGAGCTGTCCGGCCGGGCGGTGCTGGTGACCGTGCTGCTGTTCGTCGCGTCGTGGCTGGCTTTCGGGCTGCAGACGTGGGTCCTCGCCCGCTCGGTCGGCGGTGTGGGCGGAGCCGGCTCCCTGACCCTCGCGACGATGTCGGGCTACGCGCTCGCCGCGACCATCGGCCAGCTGGCGATCATCGCCCCGGCCGGGGTGGGGGTGCGCGAGAGCCTGCTGGTCTTCCTGTTGGGGTCGAGCATGACCTCGTCCGCGGCGTTCGCGGTGGTGCTGCTGTCCCGGTTCGCCGTCACCGTCGGCGACGTGCTGCTCGCCGGCGGCGGCTGGCTCTACGGCCGCAGCCATCGGCTGCTGTCCGCCCGCCCCCGGCCGGTGCCCGTGCCGGAGGGCTCCGACCACCGGTTAGGTTGAGCCGCATGGCATCCGAGCGCAAGGAACAGCTGGCCTACTCCGAGCAGATGGCCGCGATGCTGGACGAGGACAAGCGCCGCCAGAAGGCCGCCAAGATCCTCTCGGTGCTGGGGCACGTGCTCGGCCGCGACGACCTGTCCGGGCTGCGGGCGTGTCGACGTCGGCTGCTCGGCCGGCTTCATCGCCGACGAGCTGGCCGGCGCCGGCGCGGCACCACGCACGGCGTCGACATCGACGAGCCGGGCCTGGCGCGGGCCCGGCGCGGTTCGGCGCACGCGGGTCGCTTCCACTGCGCCACGGGGACGCGCTGCCGTTCGAGGACGGCTCGCGTCGACGTCGTGGTCTTCAACCACATCTACGAGCACGTCGTCGACCCGGACGCGGTGCTGCGCCGAGATCCACCGGGTCCTGTCCGCGGACGGCGTGGTCTACCTCGGGCTCGGCAACCGGCTCGGGGTGGTGGAGCCGCACTACCGGCTGCCGTTCCTGTCCTGGCTGCCGCACGGCGCGCTGGCCGACCGGTACGTGCGGGCCTTCGGCCGGGCCGACCACTACTACGAGCGGTTCCGCACCCGGCCCGGGCTGCGGCGGCTGGTCGCCGCGTGCGACTCTGGGACTACACCCTGCCGGTGCTCGCCGAGCCCGGCCGGGTTCAACGGCGGCGACGTGGTGCCCGGGCGCCGTCGGCGCGTCCCCACCCCGGTGCTGTCGGCGCTGCTGCCGCTCGTGCCGACCTACATCTGGGTCGGGTTCCGCACGCCGCGCACCCCGGCGGGGCCGCCCCTGACCCCCGGTCCGCGGCGCGTCTGACGGCCCGCACCGCTTCGCCGTACGACGGCCGGCGGCGTCCCGGCGGCGGCGCTGCCCGCGGCGCCGTAGGGCGGTGGTGCGGCCGGGGCGCGGAGATCAGGCGCCGTACGGCTCGGGCGCGGAGGTCTTCGGGTGGCTCTGGACGAAGGCCTTGACCACGGCACCGGAGATGTCGCCGCACAGCTGGCGGTGGCCGGCCTGAGAGGCGACGGACCGCTGGTCGCTGCTCAGCGTGGCCGACCAGTGCGAGAGGGCGAACTTCTTGCCGGCGGGCAGCGCACCGTAGGCCGGGTCCCACGGCGAGACGATGAACTTGTCCTTGGACGCGTCCAGCTTGTTGGCGGCGTCGGTGATCTTGCGCAGGACGTCCATCTTCGCTGCACCGGCGGCCTGGTCGTACCAGAGCACCGTGTAGCCGTGCTCGAGGTTGTGCACGAGGTTCTCCATCGGCGGCTTGTCCGCGGGGGTGTAGAGCTTGCGGTCGGCGATGACCGGCTGGGCGAAGTGCGGCCCGGACGTGGGCGGGACCGTCGAGTACTTCACCTTGGTGATCTTGGGGCTGGTCCGTGCCGGGACCGACGTGCGTGCCGTTGTCCTTCGCAGGGTCGTTGGTGACCGGGCTGCAGGACGCGGCGGCAGCCGAGGCGCCGAAGGTCGAGATCGCCACGTCGGGCTGCTTCTTGCGGGCGTCGACCGCGGCGTAGGTGACGACGGCACCGAGGACCAGCAGCAGGGCCACGCAGCCGGCGATGATCTGCAGCCGGGTCCGGCGCTCGCGCGCCTTCTCCTGCTGCTGCATCTGCGCGACGCGCGCCTTGCGCTCCTGGCTGACCTGCTTCTTGGGCACGTGCGATCGTCCTGTCGGGAGAGTGGTGTTCCGAGGTGGGCGGCCTCCGGGTGGCCCGTTGGCACGGGAGACGGGTGCGAGTGTACGTGGGCTTCCTCCGCGGACCGGTGCTGTCGGTGCCGTGGTCCAGACTGGGCGGGTGACTTCCGAGCCCGACCCGACACCCCGTGGGCCGGAGGAGGCTCACCCGGCGCCGGAGGAGGCCTCCCGGGCGCCGGGGGCGCCGCACCGTCGGGTCTGGCGGTCGGCTCGCGAGGTCGCCCTGATGGCGACTCTGGGCATCCTGCGGCGCGGCGCCGGCGACCCCACCTTCCGCCGCGACCCGGACGGCACCGTGTGGCGCGGCGTGCGCACCCCTGAGGGACCCGCCTCGCTGCGGCTGGTGGTGCGGGCCGACCTCGCCAGTGTCGTGGCCACGGCATGGGGGCCGGGTGCCGAGTGGGTCCTGGCGTCCGTGCCGTCGATGCTGGGGGCTGCTGACGACGACTCGGGCTTCGTGGCTCACCACCCGCAGGTCGCCGTCGCCGCACGCCGCTTCCCCGGCTGGCGGGTGCCGCGCACCGGGCTGGTCCTCGAGGCGCTCGTGCCCGCCATCCTCGAGCAGAAGGTCACCGGCCAGGAGGCCTTCGGCTCGCTACCGCACGCTGGTGCGCCGCTACGGCGAGCCGGCTCCCGGCGAGGGCGGTGCGCACGGGGCTGTGGGTGCCGCCGGACGCCGCGACCTGGGCCCGGATCCCGTCCTGGGAGTGGCTCATCGCCAGCGTGGACGGCGCCCGGTCGGCGGCCGTCGTGCGCTCCGCCGCCGCGGCGGGACGCCTGGAGGCGGTGACCGCGCTCAGCCACGCGGACGCGGCGCGCCGGCTGCGGGCCGTGCCGGGGGTGGGGGTCTGGACCGCGGCGGAGGTGCACCAGCGCGCGCTCGGCGACCCCGACGCGGTCAGCTTCGGCGACTACCACGTGGCCAAGGACGTCGGCTGGGCGCTGACCGGCAGCGAGGTCGACGACGACGGGCTGGCCGAGCTGCTCGAGCCCTACGCCGGCCACCGCTACCGCGTCCAGCGGCTGCTGGCGCTGGCCGGCGCCCGGCGACCGCGCCACGGCGCCCGGATGGCGCCGCGCACGCACCTGCCCGCCGGGGCCGCTGAGCGCGTCCCGGCCGGGCGCCGTCCGGGGTCGCCGTGGGCCGGGCGCCGTGGGCCGGCGGCGTGCGGTCGACCTGGGGCGGAGGACGACGAAGGGCGGGTGCCCGAGGCACCCGCCCTTCGTCGTCGTTCCCTGCCGGTCGTCAGCGGGCGGCGCTGTCCCGCAGCGAGCTCGACACGCCGCCGGACAGCTCGGCCTCGACCGAGCGCAGCCGCTCGATCCGCTGCTCGAGCGCGGCGACCTCGGCGTTGGCCGCGTCGACGATGCGCTGTGCCTCGCGCTGGGCCGAGAGGGTCATGCCGTTGACCGTCTGCTGGGTGTTGAGCAGCAGGCCGTACTCGTAGGAGCGCAGGCTGTCCGCGCCGGTGCCGTCGCGGCCCTCGGACCGGCCGGTGACCTCGTCGGAGACGAGCCGCCGGCGGATGTCGGCGAGGCTGCGCTGGAACTGCGCAAGCGCTGCCTCCACCTCGCCGCCGACCGAGCCGAGCAGGTCGCTCACCTCGGCGCGGGCCTCACGGGAGGCCGTGACGTGCCGGCGGGCGGTGTCCTGCGCCGCGGTGAGGACGTCCAGCGCGCCGACCGCCGTGCGCTCCACCGGGTCGTCCAGCTGGGCGGAGGAGGCCTGGATCCGCTCCGGGTTGGCCACCCGGGCGCGGTGGACGCCGACACCGACGGTCGCCCCGTGGGCCGCGACGCTCCCGGAGGCGGAGGCGGAGGCGGAGGCGGAGGCGGAGGCGGGGGCGCTGGCGCTGGTGCGAGAGGCCAGCGGGGTGTCACCCGTGCCGGCGGTGGCGGTGACCTCGGGGGAGCGCTCGGCCGGAGAGGCGGTGCCCGCGACGCCGGCGGTGGCGTTCTCCGCCGAGTCACCCAGCTTGACCGTCATGCGCAGCGGCACCTCCTTGATGAAGACCACGCACAGCAGCGCGACGGCGGCCACGACGGCGCTGATCACGAAGACCCGTCCGGTGGCGTCGCCGTACGACTGGCGCACGATCGTCCGGACCGGGGCCGGCAGGGCGGCGAGGTCCAGGCCGGCCTTGCTCTGGCTCTGGGCCGCGGCTGCGGCGGCCTTCCGGCTCAGGTGGCGCAGGCCCTCCAGGGTGCTGTCCTGCACCCGGGTGGCGAGCACGGCGCCGAGGACGGAGACGCCCACCGCTCCGCCGAGGGTGCGGAAGAACGCGACGGTCGCGGACGCCGCGCCGATGTCGCGGACGTCAACGGTGTTCTGCACGGCGAGGACGAGGTTCTGCATCATGGCGCCGAGGCCGACGCCCATGACCGCCATGTAGATGCCGACCTGCCACAGCGGGGTGGTGTGGTCCAGCGTGCCGAGGCCGATGAGGCCGGCGACCAGGAAGATGCCGCCGCCGACGAGGAACTTCTTCCAGCGGCCGGTCCGGCTGATGATCTGGCCGGCACCGGTGGAGGAGACCAGCAGCCCCGCCATCAGCGGGATGGTCAGCAGGCCGGCGTGGGTCGGGCTGTAGCCGCGGGCGACCTGGAAGTACTGGCCGAGGAACGTCGTGCCACCGAACATCGCGATGCCGACGGCGGCGCTGGCGACGATCACCAGGGCGGCGGTGCGGTTGCGCAGGACCTTCAGCGGCACCAGTGGCTCGGGCACCTTGAGCTCGACGACGACGGCGAGGACCACGGCCACGGCGGTGGCGCCGAGGTACGCGGCGGTCTGCCACGACATCCAGGCGAAGTCCTGCCCGGCGAAGGTGACCCACAGCAGGGGCAGGCTGGCGGCCAGCGAGATCAGCAGCGCGCCGACGTAGTCGATGCTGACCTGCCGACGCTCCGTCTCGACGTGCAGGGTGGCCTGCAGGATGAACAAGGAGATCACCGCGAGCGGCACGCAGACGTAGAAGCACCAGCGCCAGCCCAGCGGGCTGTCGACGATGACGCCACCGAGCAGCGGGCCGGAGACGGTGGCGACGGCCATGACCGCTCCCATGTAGCCGGAGTACCGGCCGCGGTCACGCGGAGAGATGATCGAACCCATGATCGACTGCACGAGCGCGGTCAGGCCACCCATGCCAAGGCCCTGGACGACGCGGCAGGCGATCAGGAACGGCACGTTGTGCGCCATGCCCGCGGCGATCGAGCCGAGGACGAACACGATGATGGAGAGCTGCACCAGCAGCTTCTTGCTGAACAGGTCGGACATCTTGCCCCAGATGGGCGTGCTGACCGTCGTGGCCAGCAGGGCGGCCGTGATGACCCACGTGTACTGCCGCTGGGTGCCGTGCAGGTCGCCGATGATGGTCGGCAGCGCCGTCGCGACGATGGTCGAGCTCAGCATCGCGGTGAAGAGGGCGGCCAGCAGGCCGGTCATCGCCTCGAGGATGTGGCGGTGCGACATCGGCTCGAGCGTCGTGGGGAGGGCGCGGGTGGGTTCCGCGACGGTGGTGCTCATGAAGGGACCTTCTCGGACGTAGGGGCAAGGATCTGGGCGGCGGGGGAGATGTCGTCCGTCGCCTGGGTGAGCGTCTGCTCGAGCAGGGTCAGCAGCCGGGCGGCCTCGGTGACGTCGCGCTCGTCCCAGGGCTGCAGCAGCTGGGTGAACCGCTGGACGTACGCGCTCTGCACCGCGCCGAGTCGCTCTGCTCCGGCACCGGTGAGGCCGAGCCGCCACGCGCGGGCGTCGGCGGGGTCGTGCCGGCGCTCGACCAGGCCGGCGGCCTCCAGCGGGACGACCGCCCGGGACACCACGGAGGGCGCGACGCACAGGCGGGTCGCGAGGTCGCCGGGTCGGGCGTCGCCGTCGCACAGGGCCTTCAGCAGGCCCAGCGGGGTGCCCGAGGGGCCGAGGTTCTGGTTCTGGCGGTGAGCCACGGACCGAGCGGTGCGCATGAGCTGGCTGAGCGCGGACAGCAGCTCCGCAGCGGGCTGTTCGCCGGCGGGCATCTGATCATCTCCTTTGGTTGCGCTAAGCAACTATAGAGGCGATGGTTGCTTCGCGCAACTATGTGCGGCGCTGACTCCCCTACCCGGTACGGCGCGCCGGATCACCCTCGGCGGCCGGGTGCGCAGACGGCAGGGTGGCGCAGGCGGCAGGGGTGCGGCAGGGACGCGGACGTGGTCGTGCGGTGCCGCCAGCGGCGCCGCGCGCCGTACGTCGGTCAGCTCATGTCGTCGTTGAGCCGGCCCAGCAGCCGGGCGAGGTCCCGGACGTCGTCCGGCGGCCACAGCGAGAGCCGCTGCGCCACACGGCTGCGGCGCCCTTCGCGCGAGCGGGTCACCGACGCCCGTCCGGACGGGGTCAGCTGCAGCAGCCGGGCCCGGGCGTCGCTGAGGTCCGGCACCCGCTCGAGGAGGCCGAGCCGCTCGAGCTCGCCGACGTTGCGGCTCGTCGTGGACTTGTGCAGGTTGAGCGCCGCGCCGACGTCGGCCGCGCGGACCCCCTCGCGGCAACGAGGCGGACAGCTCGAGCACGCAGACCAGCACCGAGTAGCCCGCGGCGTCGAGGTCCGGGTGCACCTCGGCGGCCATGGCCTGCGACGCCGTCCGCGCCCGGCGCAGGAACCGGGTGATCTCCCGCTCGACGTCGTCCAGGCCTGCCGGCACGGCCGCCGGCGGTGGGGTCGACGTGTAGCTGCTCACCGTCGCAGCCTACCCACGCCCCCTGTGACGGCACCCCGCAAACCTGCCGGGTCTGCGCGCCGCCACCGCGCAAACCTGGCGGGTCTGCGCGCCGTCACCTCGCAAACCTGGTGGGTCTGCGCGCCGCCACCTGTCCTCAGCCCAGCCGAACCCTCACCCGCAGGCCCGCGCCGGAGGGCTGCGGCCGACCGACGGTGGCGGACAGGCCCTCTGCGTGCAGGGCGACCGCCAGGCGGGAGGCTGCGACGCCGAGGGTGAACGCGTCGTCGCTGTCCAGGGTGGCGCCGTCCGCGCCGGCGGAGGCCGTCACCCCGGCGACGCCCAGCAGCGCGACGCGCCCCGCCCGCTCGAGGCGGACGGCCGTGGGCTCCGGCAGGGCCGACGGGATGCCTACCTCGGCCGCCAGGTCGGTGCCCGCTTCGACGCCCAGGGCCGCGCGGACGGCCTCGACCCGGCCGGAGCCGAACCAGTCGGAGGGGCCGGTCCGTACCAGCGACCGCGCGCCGGCGGGAAGGTCCCCGGTCGGCACTGCCGTCGCCAGCCCGCGGACGAGGGCGACCGGCACGCCGGAGGCCTTGCCCTTGACCAGGTCCGCCGCCGCGGCGATCTCGTCCCCCACGCAGCGTTCGGTCACGTTCAGCGGACGTCCGTCGGCGTCGTGGCCACCCCGCAGGTCGTCCACCAGGCGCACCCCGGCCGAGCCGAGCGCGAAGTCGGTCTGCCCCACCCGCCACGGCCGCCCCGCGGTGTCGCTGAGGAGGACCCCGACCGTGACGCCCGGCGCCCGCCGCAGGATCGCCTCCCGCAGGTCCCGGGCGACGGCGTCGGGGTCCTGCGGCAGGAGGAGCACGACGTCGTCCGCGCCGGTGTTGGAGGCGTCGACGCCCGCCGCGGCCATGACGGGCCCGGCGACCGCCTCGACGACGCGGGTCACCCCGAGCGGGGTGTCCCGCTCGGCCACGACCCGCCGCGCCTGGCCCAGGACGGCGGCGGCGCGGTCGCCGGCCGGCGCGGTCAGGCCCAGCGCCTTGGAGGCCACCTTGCTGGAGACGACCAGCAGGTCGCCGTCGCACAGCGCCATCCCGTTCGCGGACACGGCGTCCAGGACCAGCGAGGCCAGGTCGTCTCCCGGCCGCACCTCCGGCATGCCGAGCAGGGGGGTGAGGGTGACCGGCGCGGGGGAGGGCGTCATGCGGCGTCGGTGCGCAGGCTCAGCGCCAGGTCCAGGGCCGCGCCGGCGATGTCCGCCGTCGACGGCACGTCGTGCATCCAGAGCGGCCGGGCGACCACCCGCAGCCGTCCGGGCGCGTCGGCCAGCGCCTTGTCGGCGTCGTCCACGAGCCATCCGTCCAGGAAGTCGGCGTAGAGGCCGGCCACGGCCGAGGTGGTCGACTCGACCCCGATCGCCGAGAGGCAGGCGTCGGCGTGCCCGCGCACGGGCGCCCCGCCGATGAGCGGGGAGACCCCGACGACCGGGGCCCGGCTGCCGCGCAGCGCGTCGCGCACGCCGGGCACGCCGAGGATGATGCCGATCGAGACGACCGGGTTGCTCGGCGGCAGCAGGACGACGTCGGCCTCACGGATCGCATCGAGCACGCCGGGGGCTGCGGTCGCGCGGTCCATGCCGACGGCGACGAACCGCTGCGCCGGAACGGCGGCGCGCATCCGCACCCACCACTCCTGGAAGTGCACCGCCCGGGGCCCGTCGTCCTCGTCCACCACCACGTGGGTCTCGACCGGGCTGTCGCTCATCGGCAGCAGGCGTGACGCGCTGCTCGGAAAGCCCCCAGCGGGCGCGACAGCCGGGCCGTCACCTCCGAGAGCGGCACGCCCTGGCCGAGCCACTGGCTGCGGACGACGTGCGTGCCGACGTCGCGGTCACCCAGGCCGAACCACTGCGGCTACGGCCCGTACGCGGCGAGCTCCTCCTGGACGGCGTGCGTCTCCTCGGCGCGCCCCCAGCCCTGCTCCTCGTTGATCCCGCCGCCGAGCGTGTACATCACGGTGTCGAGGTCCGGGCAGACCCGCAGGCCGAACAGGGTGATGTCGTCGCCGGTGTTGCCGATGACGGTGACGGTCGAGTCGGCGAGCGCCGGCGTGCGGTCGAGGTGGGCCAGCAGGCCGCGCAGGAAGCGCGCTCCGCCGACGCCGCCGGCCAGGGCGGTGATGCGCATGGGAGCAGTGTTCCAGCCACCGGACACCGCAGGCCCAGCGGGCCGCCGGACGTCATCCTTGTGCCGGACGTCACGTACGCCGTGCGGCGTACGCGCCCTCCGTTCGTCGGCTGAGGACGGCGGACCATGTCGGTGAGCTGGTGTGGAGATGGCCGAGAGGTCGCAAATGCCCGTTTCAGGCGCCTATCGTGTCTTTTTGTTCCGTCTAGATATCAGAGATTGGCTTGACTTCCGCCGTATGACACGCGTGTAATTCCATTGTTGTCATGCAGCCGGGCGTCCGGAAGCGTTCAACGCTGGGCCCACCCCCGATGGTTCATCGCGGGCGCCGAGCGGGTCATGAGCTGCGCTGCCCGGCAGCGCGGTCAACGCAGTGCTGGCGACTGAAGGGTCGAGGAGGGGCCGTGCACGAGCTACTACTGATCACGCAACGACCGACATCGCGCGAGGACCCAGGACGAGCTGTCCTGGCAGGAGCGCGCGCTGTGCGCGCAGACCGACCCCGAGGCGTTCTTCCCCGAGAAGGGCGGCTCGACCCGCGAGGCCAAGAAGGTCTGCGTCGGCTGCGACGTCCGGTCCGAGTGCCTGGAGTACGCCCTGGCCCACGACGAGCGCTTCGGCATCTGGGGTGGGCTGTCCGAGCGCGAACGACGCAAGCTGAAGAAGCGTGCCGTCTAGTCCAGCCCGTACCGCGACGGGGCCCTGCACTCCCGAGACTCTGGCTCCGTAACTGATGACCATCGCTCCTCCCCGCACGTCCACCTCCTCGACCCCGGCCCCGGCCGGCCCGGCGAGCGTCTCCGCGGTCCTCGTCGTCCGCCATGGCGCGCCGTGGCTGGCGCAGACCCTCGAGCGCCCTTGCCCGCCAGCGCCGCCGGCCGGACCGCCTGGTGGTGGTCGACGCCCGCGCCCGCCGGCAGCGGCACCGACCTGACCGCCGACGCCGCGAGCCTCGGCGGGGTGGGCGCCCCGGTCGACGTGCTGCGAGCCGAGCCGTCCACCACGTTCGGCGGCTGCGTCGCCCTGGCGGTCGCCCGCCTTGACGCCGACGGCGCAGCCGCGTCCGCCCTCGACTGGCTGTGGCTGCTGCGCGACGACGGCGCGCCGGCCGCGTCGGCGCTCGCAGCTGATGCTCGACGCCGCCCGGCAGTCGCGGGCGATCGGCATCGCCGGACCCAAGCTCACCACCTGGTCGGACGAGGGGCGCCTGCGGGAGGTCGGCCGGTCCGTCACCCGCGGCGGACGCCGCGTCGGAGGCCCCGCCGTCGGCGAGCCCGACCAGGGCCAGCACGACTCACCGAGCGACGTCCTCGGCGTCAGCAGCTCCGGCATGCTCGTGCGCCGCGACGTCTTCACCGCCCTCGGCGGCTTCGAACCGGCCTTCGCTCCTCACGCCGATGACCTGGACCTGTGCTGGCGCGCGCACCTGGCCGGCCACCGGGTCGTGGTGGTCCCCGCCGCGCAGGTGCGCGAGGCCGCTGCGCCCCCGGCGGGGACGCGTGCTGGCGACGGCGACACGCAGGCCGTACGGCGCGCCGAGCGCCGACAGGAGCGGCAGGTCGCCCTGGCCCGCAGCCCGCTGGCGGCCGCGCCGCTGCTCGCGCTGTGGATCCTCCTGTCCGCCGTCGGCTCCTGCCTGCTGCTGCTCCTGCTCAAGCGACCGCGACGGGCCCGGGCCGAGCTGGCCGACGTCGAGGCCCTCCTGCACCCGTGGCAGATGATCGGTGCCCGGTGGCGCGCCCGCGGCCAGCGACGGGTCCGGGGCCGCGACCTGCACGCGCTGTTCGTGCCGCCGCGGGCCGCCGCCCGGGCCACCCTCGACAGGCTCCATGACGCCCTGGGCTCCGACCGGCCGGTGGCGACCGAGTCCGCGACGCCAGCCGCCGTCCCGGAGACCGGGCCGGTCGCCGAGGAGACCGAGGCGCTCACCAGCCTTCCGCCCACGTGGCCCGCCCGGGCGGCGCGCCACCCCGGCCTCCTGGCCGTGCTGGCCACCCTCGTCGTCGCGGTCGCCTGTTGGCGGGGCCTGCTGGGCGCGGGCGCGCTGACGGCTCGCCAGGGCCTGGTCGGCGGCGAGCTCGCGGGCCTGTCCGCGGACGCCGCCGGGCTGTGGCACGCCTTCGTGGACGGATGGCACGGGCCTGGCCTCGGCGCCCCCGGGCAGTCGGCGCCCTACCTCGCGGTGCTCGCCGGCCTCGCCTGGCTGGTCGCCCGCACCCCGTTCGTGGACCCGGCCGGTGCTCCCGCCGCGGTCGCGATCGCCTGGCTCCTGCTGGCCGCCATGCCGCTGTCGGCCGCCAGCGCCTACGTCGGCGGCAGGGCCGTCACGCCCGCCCGGTGGCCCCGGGCGTGGGCCGCCCTGGCGTGGGGAACGCTGGCGACGCTGACCGCCGCCGTCGGCGCCGGGCGGCTCGGCGCCGTCGTGGCGCACCTGCTGCTGCCCCTGGTCCTCGCGGGCTACCTTCGCGTCGCGACGGGACGGGCCGGCACGTCGGGCACCGCTGCGACCGCGCTCGCCGTCGCCGTCCTGGGCGCCTTCTGTCCACCCCTGCTGGTGCTTGCCGTGCTCGGCGCGGTGGTGCTGCTGGTCCGCGGCCCGCGTGCGCTGCGCGTGCGGGCGGCGGTCCTCGCCGTCGTGCCCCCGCTCCTGCTCGGGCCGTGGCTGACCTCCGTCCGGGACGACTGGCGGGTCCTGCTCACCGGTCCCGGCCTCGCGGTCCGCGGCAGCACCCCGCCACCCCCCTGGCAGCTGGTGCTGCTGCACCCCGACGGCGCCGCCTCCTGGATGCTGCTGCTGTCGGTGCCGGTGCTGCTGGCCGGCCTGGTGGCGATGCTGCGCAAGGACCGGGCGTCCGGGACGATGACCTCGCTGGCCGTACTGGGGCTGACGGGCCTGGCCCTCGGCCTGCTCGCCCCGCACCTCGTCCTCGCGACCGACCCCGCGGCGGCGCTCGAGGTCACTGCCTGGCCCGGTACGGGTCTGGACCTGTGGGCGCTGTGCCTGCTGTTCGCGGCGCTGCTCGGCCTGGACGGACTCTCGCGGCGCCTGCCGTCGGGCTGGGGCGCCCGCCGCGTGCTCGCGGTCGCCCTGGTCGCCGTCGCGGGGCTGGGCGTGCTGGCGTCGGCCGCGGTCGCCGCGTGGCAGGGAGGTCCGGCCGCCGTGCGACCGCAGCAGGACGCCGTCCCCGCGGTCGTCGCCGACCAGGCGACCGGACCGCTGGCCGCGCGCATGCTCGTCCTCTCCGGCGACGGCACCCCGGTGCGCTACCGCGTCGTCGGCCGCGAGCCGGGCCCGGTCGTGCGCCCGTTGCCGGGACCGGCCCCGAGCGACCCTGCGCTGCAGGCCGCCGTACAGGCCACGGTCACCGTCGGGCCGGCCGCGGACGCCAACCTGGCCCGCACCCGCCTCGCCGACCTCGGCATCGGCTTCGTGGCGCTCGAGGGCCGGCCCGACCCGGACCGCCTGCTGCGGCTGGACTCGACGGCCGGGCTCATCCGGCTGGGTGACCAGCGCGACCTGATGCTCTGGCGCGTGCTTCCCCGGCAGGGGGCGGCCGCCGGTGCCACGGTGCCGTCCGCCCGGGCCCGGCTGCAGACCGCGCAGGGGCAGCTGCTGCAGCCCGTTGACGTGTCCGGAGACCACGCCGGCACCGCCGTGCGCCTGCCCGCCGGTGCAGCCGGCCGGCTGCTCGTCGTCGCCGAGCCGCAGGGCTGGGCTCCGGCACGCCCACGTCCGCTACGCCGGCCGGGAGCTCCACGCGCTGCCGGGGCGCAGCCAGCCGACCTACGCGGTGCCGGCCGTCGCCGGACGGCTGGACATCGAGGTCTCGCCGACCACGCCGTGGTGGCGCCGGGGCCAGGCTGCCCTGCTGGCCCTGGTCGTGTTCCTGGCGTTGCCGTTCGGCCGCCGCCGCTCGAGGAGGGCGTCATGAAGGGTCTGGTCCGTGTTGTTGCCGTGGCGGCTGTCGGGTCGGGCCTGGTGGTCGGCGCGAGCCGGCTGCCCGGGTCCCTGGACGTGTCCGCCCCCGCTGCCCGCGATGTCGTCCCCGCGGCCCGTGCCGTCGCACTGACCAGCAGCACCACCGTGTGCCCGGGCCCGCAGGACCTCGGCGTCGCCGGTCTGCCCGGGACGTCCGCCTCCCACGGGCGGGTCGACCTGCTCGCCGCGACACCCCCGGCTGCGGCCCTGCCCGCGGGGTCCGCTGGTGCCGGCGGGGGCACGTTGGCCTTCTCGGCGCTGCCGGGCAAGGCCAGCCTGGCGACGCCGTTGTCCGGCGGCGACCGCGATCGCGGCAAGGTGGTCACCGCCTACCTCAGCTCCGCCACGTCGGCGGCCCTGGACGGCACGGGCGCCCTGGCCCCGGGCGCGGTGGCGCTGCAGCGGTCGCTGACCGGTTCCGGTGACGGCCGGGGCCTGGTCACGACCGCCTGCGGCCCCGCAGCGGCAGAGGCCTGGCTCCTGGCCGGGGGGGCCCAGCCCGGCCGGCGTGAGCGGGTCGTGCTGACCAACCCGGGCCCGAACGCCGTGACGGTCGACCTCGACGTGCTCGGCGCCCGGGGGCCGGTGCCGTCGCCCAACGGCAGGGGCGTGGTCGTGGCGCCGTACGGACGCACCGTGGTGCTGCTCGACGCGATCGCCGGCCAGGAGAACGTCCCGGTCCTGCACGTGGTCGCCTCCGGTGGAGAGGTCGCGGCGGTCCTCGACGACACCTGGCTGGACGGCGTCGTGCCGCGCGGCGGTGACGACGCGGCTCCGGCCGCCGATCCCTCGCGCGAGCAGGTGGTCCCGGCGGTCCGGGTCGACGGGGCCGCCAGCGTGCGGATCGCCGTGCCCGGGGCCGACGAGGCCGTCGTCCAGACCCGCGTGCTGACCGCCGGCGGCCCGCGCCCCGTCCCACGGGACGCGGTCGTACGGGTCGCCGGGCACAGCAGCCGCGACATCGACCTGAGCGGCCTGCCCCGTGGCAGCTACGCCGTGCAGGTGAGGGCCGACGTGCCCGTGGTCGCGGCGGCCATGGTCGAGCGACGGGCGAAGCCGAAGGGCCCCTCGGACCTGGCCTGGTCCAGCTCCACCCCGGCCATCACCCGGCTCGCGGGCGTGGTCCTGCGCAACCCGGGCACCAAGGGAATCGCCGCGGGGCTCGACCTCGCCGCCACCGGCCGTGCCGGCTCGGCCGCGGTGACCGTGGTCGACACCCGCGGACGCGCGTCCACCCGGACCGTGGCGGTGCCGTCCGACGGGGTCGCCTCCGTGCCGCTGGCCGGAGCCACGTCGGTGTGGGTCCGCCCGACCGCGGGCACGGTGCGCGCCGGTGTCGTGACCTGGCAGACGGACGCGCTCGGCGTTCTGCTGAGCAGCACGCCCCTGCTGGACCTGCCGCTCACCGAGCGGCCGGTGCAGGTGCGCCCGCAGCAGGGCTGACCCGCTCCCGGGTGGGCCGGCCTGCAGCCCGGCCACCCGGGAGCGGGGTCAGGGCTCGCCGGACTCGTACCCCGGGTCGAGCTCGTGCGGGTCGACCTCGAGCATCGCGGCGACCTGCTCCACGACCACGTCGTTGACGAGGCCCACCAGCTCGCGCCGGTCGTTGGCGCGGGTCTCGACCGGCCGCCGGTAGACCACGATCCGCGCCGGCACCTTGCCGTGCGCGGCGAACAGCCGGCCCAGCGGGATGTCGGCCGCCTCCCACGGGGCGGCGTCGCCCGGGGGCACGTCCTCGACGGCGAACTCCACGTCGCCGAGCTCCTGGCCCACGCGGGTCTCCAGCCGGGTGGCGGCGTCGAGGACCAGCTCGTCGAACTGCACCGACCGCGACGTCATCGCCGGGACCGGCGGCCAGGCCAGCGGCCCCCGGGCACCACGACCGTGACGGTCGCGCCGGGCGCGTGAGGGGGGCCGACCGCTGCTCATGGCACCACCGTACGGCGTGGTGCCTGGGCGCCGGTCGGGTACGGCGACTACAGTCCCATCGTGAGCCTGTCGCGTCGTTGTTCCCGCACCGCGTGTGGTGGCAGTGCCATCGCGACCCTGACCTACGTCTACTCCGACCAGACCGCCGTGCTGGGCCCGTTGGCCACCTACGCCGAACCCCACACCTACGACCTGTGCGCGGCCCACGCCGAGCGGCTGACCGCGCCACGAGGCTGGGACGTCGTCCGGCTGACCAGCGAGTTCGTGGACCCCGGCCCCAGCCCGGACGACCTGCTCGCGCTGGCCGACGCGGTGCGTGAGGCGGGACGGCCCCGCGCCGGGCAGCGGCCGGCAGCCAGTCCACCCGCCGAGCCCGGCACCGTCGAGGTCGGCCGGCGCGGTCACCTGCGGATCCTGCGCGACAGCTGAGCCGCCGCGCGCCGGCCCCCGGAAGTGCGGGCAGCCGGCGTCCGCGCCCACTAGGGTCGTTGCCGTGAGCACGCCCAACCTGTCCGAGTTCATCAAGGCGTACGACGTGCGAGGGCTGGTGCCCGAGCAGCTGAACGACGCCGTGGCCACGGCCATCGGGTCGGCCTTCGCCACCGTCGTGGCGCTCCCCGACGGGGCCGAGTCGATCGTGGTCGGCCACGACATGCGTCCCTCCTCGCCTGACCTGGCCCGGGCGTTCGCCGCGCGGCGCCGCAGCGCACGGCCTCGACGTCACCCTGATCGGGCTCTGCTCCACCGACGGCCTGTACTACGCCAGCGGCGCGCTCGGGGTGCCGGGCGCGATGTTCACCGCCAGCCACAACCCGGCTCGCTACAACGGGATCAAGCTCTGCCGGTCACAGGCGCGTCCGGTGGGGCAGGACAGCGGCCTGGCCGAGGTCCGCGACCTCGCCCAGCAGCTGCTCGACACCGGCGCGGGCAGCCCTGCCGACGAGGCGGCGGCCGGCACGGTCGACCGAGCGCGACCTGCTGGGCGACTACGCGGCGTTCCTGCGCGGGCTGGTGGACCTGTCCGGGTCGCGCCCGCTCAAGGTGGTCGTGGACGCCGGCAACGGCATGGGCGGGCACACCGTCCCGGCCGTGCTCGGCTCGGCCGACGGCGTCCCGACGGCGCTGCCGCGGTTGCCGCTGGACGTCGTACCGCTGTACTTCGAGCTGGACGGCACGTTCCCCAACCACGAGGCCAACCCGCTGGAGCCGGAGAACCTGCGTCGACCTGCAGCGCGGCGGTCGTCGAGCACGGCGCCGACATCGGGCTCGCCTTCGACGGCGACGCGGACCGGTGCTTCGTGGTGGACGAGCGAGGGATGCCGGTCAGCCCCAGCGCCATCACGGCGCTGGTCGCCACCCGCGAGATCGCCAAGGAACAGGCCGCCGGCCTGGACGCCGGGGACGTGGCCGTGGTCCACAACGTCATCTCCTCCGCGGCCGTCCCCGAGATCATCCGCGAGCGCGGCGCGCGACCGGTCCGGACCCGGGTCGGCCACTCCTTCATCAAGGGCGAGATGGCGCGCCACAAGGCGGTGTTCGGCGGGGAGCACTCGGCGCACTACTACTTCCGCGACTTCTGGTACGCCGACACCGGCATGCTCGCCGCCATGCACGTCCTGGCTGCGCTCGGTGAGCAGGACGGCCCGCTGTCCGAGCTGGTGGCCGAGTTCAGCCGCTACCACGCCTCGGGGGAGATCAACTCCACGGTCGCCGACGCCGGTGCCGCCACCGCCGCCGTCCGCGACTGGGCATCCGGCCAGGACGTGACGTTCGATGAGCTGGACGGGCTGACCGTCACCTCCCAGGGGACGCCGATGTGGTGGTTCAACCTGCGGGCGAGCAACACCGAGCCGTTGCTGCGGCTCAACGTCGAGGCGGCCGATGAGGAGACCATGGCGCGGGTGCGCGACGATGTGCTCTCGATCGTCCGAGGAGAAGCCTGATGACTGAGCAGACGTCCACCCCCGGCCAGGGCCACCCCGAGGCACCGGCCGCGCCGCAGATCGAGCCGTGGCTGCGGGAGATCCTGCGCTGCCCGCAGTGCAAGTCCGAGCTGGTCGACGGCACCGGTCCGGGCGGCCCCGAGCTGCAGTGCACCAGCCAGAGCTGCGCGCTGGCCTACCGGGTCGACGACGGCATCCCGGTGCTGCTGGTCGACGAAGCCCGCTCGCTGTCCCGCTGATCCGCTGACCGGGAGAGCCCGCCATGGCACCGTTCCTCGACGAGTCGCTGATCGACGACCCGGACAGCATCGCCGCCCGCGACACCGGTGAGACGCTGCGGGCCCTGGCCACCGCCGGGGCCCAGGTCCGCGAGGCGATCACGCTCTCCGACGAGGCGCACATCGACCGCGTGGCCGGCGGCGAGCGGCCACGGTCGGTGCTGGTCGCCTCGTTGGGCGGGTCGGCCGTCGTCGCCGACGTCCTGGAGCTGCTGGCCGAGCCCGGCTCGCCGGTGCCGGTCAGCGTGCGCCGCAACCTGCCGCTGCCGGGATGGGTCGGGCCGCTGGACCTCATCGTCGCCGTCTCGTTGTCCGGGCGCGCCCGCGGACCGGTGGCGGTCGCCGCCGAGGCGGCCCGCCGCGGAGCGTCCCTGTTGACCGTCGGTGCGGCCGACTCGCCGCTGGCCGACATCTGCGCCCGCGCCCGCGGGGTCCACATCGACGTGGGCCGCGGGCGGTCCTCCTCCCGCAGCTCACTGTGGTCGCTGCTCACCCCGGTGATGCTGGCGGCCGACGCCCTCGGCCTGGTCGAGGCCGGCCCGCAGGTGCTCTACGACACCGCAGACCGCCTCGACCTGCATGCCGAGGCCTGCCGGCCCCGCTCGGAGTCCTTCGTCAACCCCGCCAAGATCCTCGCGATCTCGCTGGCCGACTCCATCCCGGTGGTGCTGGGGGACGGGCCGCTGAACGGCGTCGCCGCGGTCCGGGCCGCCTCCATGCTGTCGCGGACCGCCCGCATGCCGGCGACGTACGGCGCGCTGCCCGACGCCGCCTCGCAGATCGTGGCGACGTTCGACGGGCCGTTCACGGCGGGCGGCGGCCGCGGTGCGGGACAGCGCGAGCCCGCGGCGGACATCTTCGCCGACCCGTTCCTGGACGGCCCCGCCCAGCCCCGGCTCGGCCTGTTGATGCTGCGTGACGCGCCGGTCACGCCGGTGACCCAGGAGAGCGAGGACCAGGAGGCCTTCACCGACGCGGTCGTGCAGACCGCCTCCGACGCCGGGCTGCGCGTGGCCACCGTCGTGGCGGAGCCCGGCCACCCGCTGGTGCGGCTCGCCGGGCAGATCGCCCAGACCGACTTCGCCGCGACCTACCTCGCGATCGGCCTCGGCCTGGACCCCTCGATGTCCCCGCACGTCGCCGACCTCCGCGACCGCACCCACCGCTGACCCCCGACCCGCGGGCGGAACCACCAGGTCCGCGAGATGGCGCCGTTCAGAACCGCCAGGTTTCGCGGGGTGGGGCGGGCACCACCACGCAGGTCTGCGCGTGGGGGCGACCGGCCGAGGGGGAGGGACGCTCTAGGTTGGACCGCATGGCGCACTTCGACCTCGCGATCATCGGGACCGGATCCGGCAACTCCCTCGTCACGCCGGACTTCGAGGGCAAGCAGGTCGCGATCATCGAGGGCGGCACCTTCGGGGGCACCTGCCTCAACGTCGGCTGCATCCCCACCAAGATGTTCGTCTACGCCGCCGACGTCGCCCACGCCGTCACCAGCAGCTCCCGCTTCGGCATCGACGCCACGCTGGACGGCGTGCGCTGGAAGGACATCCGCGACCGCGTCTTCGGCCGGATCGACCCCATCTCGCGCAGCGGTCAGGACTACCGGGCCCATGGCGAGCACACGGCCGTCTTCCTCGGCCACGCCCGCTTCACGGGCCCGCGGGCCCTGGAGGTCTCCACCGGCGACAGCCTCACCGCCGACCAGGTGGTCATCGCCACCGGCAGCCACCCCGTGGTCCCCGCCGTCATCAGCAGGTCCGGCGTCCCGTTCCACACCTCCGACACCGTCATGCGGATCGAGGAGCTGCCCGCGCGGATGGTCATCCTCGGTGGGGGCTACATCGCAGCCGAGTTCGCGCACGTCTTCGCCGCGCTCGGGGTGCGTGTCACCCTCGTCGTCCGCGGCACCCGGCTGCTGCGCCAGCTCGACTCCGAGCTCAGCGACCGCTTCACCGAGATCGCCGCCGCGCGGTGGGACGTCCGGCTCGGCAGCACGGTGGTCGGTGCGACCGGCGACGACCTGGCCGTGCGCCTGGACCTCGCCGACGGCAGCACCGTCGAGGCCGACCTCCTGCTGGTCGCCACCGGCCGGGAGCCGAACACCGCCGACCTGGGGCTGGCCGCGGCGGGAGTCGCGACCCACGGGGACGGGCGGGTCGCCGTGGACTGCTTCGGCCGGACGAACGTCGACGGGGTCTGGGCCCTTGGTGACGTGTCGTCGCCGTACCAGCTCAAGCACGTCGCCAACCAGGAGGCGCGGACCGTCGCGCACAACCTGGCCCACCCCGAGAGCCTGCGCGAGGTCGACCACCGGCACGTCCCCGCGGCGGTGTTCACCCACCCCCAGATCGCCAGCGTGGGCTGGACCGAGGACGAGGTCCGCGCGCAGCGCGTCCCCTACGTGTGCGTCACACAGGCGTACGGCGACACGGCGTACGGCTGGGCGATGGAGGACACCACCGGCATCTGCAAGCTGGTGGCCGACCCGCGGACCGGCCTGCTGCTGGGCGCGCACCTGATGGGGCCGCAGGCCTCGAGCCTGATCCAGCCGCTGATCCAGGGGATGTCGCTCGGGCAGACCGTCCGGGACATGGCCAGGGGCCAGTACTGGATCCACCCCGCGCTCTCCGAGGTGGTGGAGAACGCGCTGCTCAAGCTGGAGCTGGCCGACGTCGAGGACCTGACGACGTACCCGCGCACGCCCTGACGTCGCAGGGCAGAACGCACGCCGCTGCACCCCTAGGCTTCCTCCCATGTCAACCGAAGGCAGCACCAAGGCGATCGTGGCGGCGCTGGCGGCCAACCTCGGCATCGCGGTCACCAAGTTCGTGGCGTTCCTGCTGACCCAGTCCAGCTCGATGCTGGCCGAGTCGGTCCACTCGGTCGCGGACTCGGGGAACCAGGCGCTCCTGCTGCTGGGCGGCAAGCGCAGCCGGCGCGCGGCCACGCCCGAGCACCCGTTCGGCTACGGCCGTGAGCGCTACGTCTACGCCTTCATCGTCTCGATCGTCCTGTTCAGCCTCGGTGGCCTGTTCGCGCTGTACGAGGCGTGGCACAAGCTCCAGCACCCCGAACCCATCACCGACTGGAAGTGGGTGCCCATCGCCGTGCTCCTCGCGGCGATCGCGATGGAGGGCTACTCCTTCCGCACCGCGGTCGGCGAGAGCAACCACACGCGGGGCACCCGCTCGTGGGTGGGCTTCGTGCGCACCGCGAAGGCGCCCGAGCTGCCGGTCGTGCTGCTGGAGGACTTCGCCGCGCTGGTCGGCCTGGTCTTCGCCCTGATCGGCGTCGGCCTGACCCTCCTGACCGGCAACGGCATCTGGGACGGCGTCGGCACCGCCTTCATCGGCGTGCTGCTGGTCGTGGTCGCCGTCGTGCTCGCGATCGAGATGAAGTCGCTGCTGCTGGGCGAGGCCGCCTCGAGCGAGCAGGTGCGTGCCATCACCCGGGCGCTCGTCGGCGAGGGCGACACCGGTGTCGACAGCGTCATCCACCTGCGGACCATGCACCTGGGCCCGGAGGAGCTGCTCGTCGCCGCCAAGATCGCCGTGGGCTCCAAGGACTACGGCCACGAGATCGCCGCCACCATCGACGCGGCCGAGCGCCGGGTCCGGGAGGCGTCGCCGGGCCTGACCGTGCTGCTCTACCTGGAGCCGGACATCGACCGCGGCGCCCACCGGCCGGAGAGCTGGGAGCACACGGTGCAGCCCGGCCGGTGAGCCACGTTCGGTAGGCTGGGCCCCTGCCGGCGTGGGTGATGACCCGCGAAGTGTCCAGATGGGCTACGCCGGGTCAGCAAACCACTGATCCAAGGAGTTCTTTTCCATGTCCTTTGACTACAAGGT
Source organism: uncultured Actinomycetota bacterium (assembly GCA_963696105.1). GTDB lineage: Bacteria > Actinomycetota > Actinomycetes > Actinomycetales > Dermatophilaceae > CAVRTM01. The sequence continues at coordinate 335,686 of CAVOIP010000005.1, read as the reverse complement.
TCGCGACCTGCGCCTCGCCGAGGCCGGCCGTCACCAGCTGCGCCTGGCCGAGCACGAGATGCCCGGCCTGATGGCGCTCCGCGAGGAGTACGCCGCCTCCCAGCCGCTCAAGGGCGCGCGCATCGCCGGCTCGCTGCACATGACCGTGCAGACCGCGGTGCTCATCGAGACGCTCACCGCGCTCGGCGCCGAGGTCCGCTGGGCCTCCTGCAACATCTACTCCACCCAGGACGAGGCCGCCGCGGCCGTCGTCGTCGGCCCGAACGGCACCGCCGACGACCTGCAGGGTGTCCCGGTCTTCGCCTGGAAGGGCGAGACGCTGCCGGAGTACTGGTGGTGCACCGAGCAGATCCTCACCTGGCCCGGTGGCGAGGGCCCCAACATGATCCTCGACGACGGTGGCGACGCGACCCTGCTGGTCCACAAGGGCCGCGAGTGGGAGCTCGCCGGCGCGGTGCCGTCCACGAGCGAGGAGGACTCCGAGGAGTACGCCGTCATCCTCGAGACGGTGCGCAACACCCTCAAGACCGACCCGCAGAAGTGGACGACCATCGCGGCCGGCATCAAGGGCGTCACCGAGGAGACCACGACCGGGGTGCACCGGCTCTACCAGCTCGCCGAGGCCGGTCAGCTGCTGTTCCCGGCGATCAACGTCAACGACTCGGTGACCAAGTCCAAGTTCGACAACAAGTACGGCTGCCGCCACAGCCTCATCGACGGCCTGAACCGCGCCACCGACGTGCTGATCGGCGGCAAGGTCGCGGTCATCGCCGGCTTCGGCGACGTCGGCAAGGGCTGCGCCGAGTCGCTGCGCGGCCAGGGCGCCCGCGTGGTCATCACCGAGATCGACCCGATCTGCGCGCTGCAGGCGGCGATGGAGGGCTACCAGGTCGCCCGCATGGAGGACGTCGTCGAGACGGCCGACATCTTCGTGACCACCACCGGCTGCTTCAACGTCATCACGGCCGACCACATGCGCCGGATGAAGAACAAGGCGATCGTGGGCAACATCGGCCACTTCGACAACGAGATCGACATGGCCGGCCTGGCGAAGACCCCGGGCATCACCAAGACCGAGATCAAGCCGCAGGTGCACGAGTGGACCTTCGAGAGCGGCAGCAGCATCATCGTGCTGTCCGAGGGCCGGCTGCTCAACCTCGGCAACGCGACCGGTCACCCGAGCTTCGTCATGAGCAACTCGTTCGCCAACCAGACGATCGCCCAGATCGAGATCTGGACCAAGCCCGGCGAGTACGAGAACCGCGTCTACGTGCTTCCGAAGCACCTGGACGAGAAGGTCGCCCGGCTGCACCTCGACGCGCTCGGCGTGCGGCTCACCGAGCTGACCAAGGCCCAGGCCGAGTACCTCGGCGTCGACGTGGCCGGCCCCTACAAGGCGGACCACTACCGCTACTGATCGACCCCGGTACGCCGCGCGGCCGGTCCGCGCGTCGCCACCAGGTACGCCGTCCGCTCCCTGGAGCGGGCGGCGTACCTGTGTGCGGGTGGGAACGACGAGGGCGCCCTCTCCCGGGTCGGAGAGGGCGCCCTCGCGGTGCGGTGGCCGGGTCAGACCACCAGGTTGAGCGCCAGCACGAAGACCAGCCCGCTGACCGAGATGGCCGTCTCCATCAGCGACCACGACTTGACGGTCTGTCCGACGCTGAGGCCGAAGTACTCCTTGACCAGCCAGAAGCCGGCGTCGTTGACGTGGGAGAAGAACAGCGAGCCCGAGCCGATCGCGAGGACCAGCAGGGAGGTCTCGCCGGTGCTCAGGTGGGTGACCAGCGGTGCGAGGATGCCGGAGGCCGTGACGGTGGCGACGGTGGCCGAGCCGGTGGCGAGGCGGATCAGCACCGCGACCAGCCAGGCGAGCAGCAGGACGGACAGGCCGCTGTGCTCCACCCAGGTGGCCACCAGGCCACCGATGCCGGTGTCGACCAGGGTCTGCTTGAAGCCGCCGCCGGCCGAGACGATGAGCAGGATGCCGGCGATCGCGGGCAGCGAGTGCTCGACCGAGCGGGTCGTCTCGCGCAGGCCCATCCCGGCGCCGCGGCCGAGGGTGAACATGGCCACGAAGACGGCGATGAGCAGGGCGATCAGCGGAGTGCCGAGGAAGTCGAACGTCGTCCGCAGGGCCGTGCCGTCGGTGGCGAAGATGTCGACCAGCGCCTTGCCCAGCATCAGGACCACGGGCAGCAGCACGGTCGCGACGGTGATGCCGAAGCCGGGGCGCACCAGCCGGGCGTCGCCGCGGACCTCGCCCTCGGCCTCGGGCGCGGGCAGGTTCACCCAGCGGTCGGCGTACCGGGCGAACAGGGGGCCGGCCAGGGCGACGGTGGGCACCGCCACCAGCACGCCGAGCCCGAGGGTCAGGCCCAGGTTGGCCTTCAGCGCGTCGATGGCCACGAGCGGGCCGGGGTGCGGCGGCACGAGGCCGTGCATGGCCGACAGCCCGGCCAGGGCGGGGATGCCCACGCGGATGACGGACAGCTGGGCCCGGCGCGCCACGAGGAAGATGACCGGCATCAGCAGGACGAGGCCGATCTCGAAGAACATCGGCAGGCCGATGAGGGCACCCACGCCGGCCATGGCCCACGGCAGCGTCCGGGTGCTGGAGCGGCCGACGATGGTGTCGACGATCTCGTCGGCGCCACCGGAGTCCGCGAGGAGCTTGCCGAACATCGCGCCCAGCGCGATGAGGGTGCCCACACCCGCGGCGGTGCTGCCGAAGCCCTTCGTGAAGCTGTCCACCGCGCTGGTCATCGGCACGCCGGCGACGGCGGCGACGGCCAGCGAGCCGACGGTCAGGCCGAGGAACGGGTGGACCTTGAACTTGGTGATCAGCAGGATGATCAACGCGATGCCGACCAGGGCTGCGGGAACCAGGCGCGCGGCGGGGATGGCCGGCGTGTCGGCCGTCACGACCGCGGACTGCGCGAGCGTGAGCAGGGATGGACTCATGGGGCGACTCCAGGGACGTCGGCCCGGGCGAGGGTGCCCGGGGCCGTGGGGTGGGGGTGGGGGTGAGGGAAGACAGTCAGGAGCTGCTCGACGACCCGCACGACCGGGAGGTCCAGGTCGAGCCGGAGACCGGTCTCGTCGTCCTGCAGCGGCTCGAGGGTGTCGAGCTGGGAGTCCACCAGCGAGGCGGGCATGAAGTGGCCCGGCCGCCCGGCCACGCGAGCGGTGATGACCTCGCGGGTGCCGTGCAGGTGGACGAAGGTGACGCACGAGGACCCGGCCCGCACCAGGTCGCGATAGCTGCGCTTGAGCGCCGAGCAGGTGATGACGCCGCCGCTGTCGGCGTGCAGCGCGAGCCACGCGCCGATGAGCTGGAGCCACGGGCGGCGGTCGTCGTCGTCGAGCGGGCGGCCGGCGGCCATCTTGGCGATGTTGGACGCGGGGTGGAAGTCGTCGCCGTCGGCGAACGGCAGGTCGAGCTGCCGGGCGAGGGCCTGCCCCACGGTGCTCTTGCCGCAGCCGGTGACGCCCATGACGACGATCAGCGGCGGGAATGGTGGCGTCGGGATCACGCTGGCCGTCTCCTCACAGCACGACAGCCGGCACCGTTGCCGACTGGACTGCACCGAGGGTGCCGCATTACGTCCTCTTTAACAAGACGTGACGCCGAATTGATATGACTTTTGCGCCACACGCCGCCGTCACGCGGCGTATGGGACGATCTGTGGATGGTGGGAACGTCACAGAGCGTCTCAGTGGGGCTGCACCGCGACGTCCTCGACCGTCTCGGGGCGTCCATCGTCTCGGGTGAGGTGGCGCCGGGCAGCGTGCTGCGCATCGAGCAGCTGGAGGACCGCTATGCCGTCTCCCGGTCCGTTGTGCGGGAAGCCATCCGCGTGCTCGAGTCGATGGGCCTGGTCGAGAGCCGGCGCCGGGTCGGCGTCACCGTCCGGCCCCGCGGGTCGTGGAACGTCTTCGACCCCCGCATCATCCGCTGGCGGCTCGACGGCGCCGACCGCGAGCGGCAGCTGCTCACGCTGAGCCAGCTGCGCCAGGGCGTCGAGCCGGTCGCGGCCGGGCTGGCGGCGGCTCACGCCAGCCCCGAGCAGTGCGGCGAGCTGACCGGGGCGGTCATGCAGATGTCGGTGCAGGCCAAGGCCGGCGACCTGGAGGCCTACCTCGAAGCCGACGTCGCGTTCCACCGGACCCTGCTGCAGGCGTCCGGCAACGAGATGCTGGCCGCCCTGACCACGGTGGTGGCCGAGGTCCTCACCGGCCGCACCCACCACGACCTGATGCCGGCGCGGCCCAACCCCGTGGCCATCCGGCTGCACGCCGACGTGGCCTCCGCCGTCCAGGCCGGTGACGCGGACGCCGCCGCGACGGCCATGCGCGCCATCATCGAGGAGGCCACCGCCGCCATGAGCACGGTTCCCCTCACGCCCTGAGCTCGGCATCGGCATCGGCTGAACGGCTGAGGGCGTCGTCCCACCTACGGTTGGAGATGTCCCGACCGCCCGCAGGCGGCCTCGTCGGCACGTACGTTCGCTGGCGAGGGAAGGGACGTCCGGCGATGCGCGGAGCACCTCGGCGCCTGCGCCGGAGGGCCGATCGGGAGCACGGCGCGGTGGCGGTGGAGACCGCGCTGGTGGCCGTGCTGCTGTGCACTCTGCTGTTCGGCATCATCGAGTGCTCGTTGCTGATGAAGGACTGGCTCGCCGTGTCCGCCTCGGCCCGCGCCGGAGCCCGGATGGCGGCGTCCGAGCCTCGCTCCGACAGCTTTGCCGTGGACGCCGCGACGCAAGTGGCCAACAGCGTCTCGGACCTCGACATGACGGGCTTCAAGGAGCTGTGGGTCTACAAGGCGGACGCTGCGGGGACGCCGGGGTCCCCGTCCTTCACGAGCTGCGCGACGGCCTGCGTCCACTTCACCTGGAGCAACGGACAGTTCGTCAAGGGAAGCGACACCTACTCGGCGTCGAGCCAGAACGCCTGCGCGGGTGACCCGGCGAACGACAGCATCGGTGTCTATCTGAGGGTCACGCACCGTCCGCTCACCGGTTGGCTGTTCGGCGAGCAGACCATCGCCGAGTCGACCGTGATGCGGGTCGAGCCGCTGACGACGGGGGCCTGCAAGTGAGCCGCCGAGGGGAGCGCGGAGCGGTCGCCGTCGAGGCCGCCCTGGTGACGCCGCTGGTGCTTGCCCTCATCTTCGGCATCATCGAGTCCGCCTTCCTGATGAAGGACGTGCTGGCCGCGTCCTCGGCAGTCCGTGCCGGTGTCCGCCTCGCCTCGGCGCAGCCACGGACCTCGACCTTCGCCCAGGCGGCGGCCGACGAGGTGGCCAAGCGCTCGGAAGCGATCAACAAGGCCGACATCCAGCAGCTGTGGGTCTACAAGGTGGCCGCCGACTCGGACGAGCCGGTCGGTGTCAGCAGCTTCAGCGACTGCACCACGTGCGTGAAGTTCCAGTGGAACGCCGCGACGAGCGCGTTCGCCGTGACCTCCGACGGCTGGCCCTCGGCGGACCAGAACGCCTGCCCGCGCTCGGCCGGCGGACCGCCGGACCGCATCGGGATCTACCTCAAGGTGAAGCATGACGCGTTCACCGGGCTGGTGTTCCACACGATCACGATCTCGGAGAGCAGCATCCTGAGCCTGGAACCGATTCCTGCCGCAGGAGGATGCAAGCCGTGAGCCGCGTGAGTCTCGCAGTCCGTGCCACACGTCGGCGGCCGTGCGCCCGGGGGGAGGGCGGCTACGTCGCGATCATGACCGGCCTGCTGATGGTGGTGTTCGTCGGCCTGGCCGCCATCGCGGTCGACCTCGGCCGTGCCTACGTCGTGGGCCAGCAGGGACAACGAGCTGCTGACGCCGCTGCTCTCGCCGGCGTCGTCAGCCTGCCCGGTGACGTGGCCACCGCCAAGTCCACGGCGCTCAGTTACTCGGCCCGTAACGGGTTCCAGGACGGCGCCGACTCCACCGTCGTCACCGCTGGGACGGACGGTCGTCCCACCCGCCTGCGGGTGACGGTGACACGCACAGTGAGCACCTTGTTCGCGTCGGTGCTCGGTCATCCCACCCAGCAGATCAGCCGCACCGCGGTCGCCGACTACGCTGGACCGGTGCCGATGGGCAGCCCCTGCAACGAGTACGGCGACGACCCCGAGACCGGCGGCCACCGCAGTGCGAACTGCACCGGCACGGGCGCCTTCTGGGCCAACGTGGGCAGCCCGAAGGCGCCGAAGGGCAACGGCGACGCCTACCAGAACGACATGGGGAACAACACGGACTTCGACCCCAATGGCTACTTTTACAGCGTCACCCTGCAGCACGCCGTCAGCTCCCTGCAGATCCAGGCCTTCGATCCCGCCTTCGTCGACGTCGGGGACGCCTGCACGACGAACAAGCTGGCGGCCGCCAAGGCCCTGCCCGCGGCGATGACCGTGGTGCCTGACCCCTCGACCCGCTATGCGGACGGTGGCCCCAACGCGTCCGGTACCACCGGCAAGTACTGCACCGGCGACGTCCGTTACTCCAACGGCACGGGTCAGGTCAACACGCAGTTCACCGTCCGGTCGCCCAGCGACCAGGCGTGGGACCCGTTGACGTTCCCGCCCATCGACGGGTGCAGCCCTGAGTTCGACGGCTTCAGCGGGGACCTGTCCACGGCACTGGACAAGACCAACGCCGCCTTCCAGCCGGCGGTCGCCCAGAACTTCCGGCAGTGGGTGACCCTGTGCACCATCACCAACGCCCAGCCGGGGACCTACCTGATCCAGGTCAAGACCAACGGGGTGACGGACAGCCACGGGGTGGTCAACGACCAGGCCAGTGGGCACAACCGCTTCAGCCTCCGGGCCTACGGGTCGTCCTCGGCGGACGACGACGCGATCTCGGTGGCCGGATACAACAAGATGGCGATGTACGCCAACACACAGAGCGGCACCTCGAAGTTCTTCCTGGCCCGCGTCCCGAGCGGGGCTCGCGGGCAACTGTTCAACGTCCGGCTGTACGACATCGGCGACGGTGCGGTGTCCGGCAGCACCATCACCGTCCTGCCGCCGACGGAGGTGGGCGGGACGTTCGCGGGCTGTACGGGCGCGGGTGTCGCCACCGGGTCGCTGAGCAACTGCCAGATCAGCGTGGACAAGACGTACAACGCGAAGTGGCAGACCATCAGCGTGCCAATACCCACGAACTACTCCTGCACTGACGGCTCGCCGACGGGGTGCTGGGTGCGGCTGGAGTTCTACTACGGTTCAGGGTCCAGCCCCGCCGACACCACCTCGTGGTCCGCCAGCGTCGAGGGGGACCCGGTCCGGCTCGTGGAATGACGCGCCGTCCGGGGCGGGATGACGGTAAGCCACACCGGGCCGCGGCAGGCACGCCTTCCCAGGCCGGCGCGTTGTGCATGAGACGATGCGTACGGCTCGGCCGAGGGCCGCCATCACGTTCTGGAGGCTTGGGTGAAGGGTCGCGTACTCGTCGTCGACGACGACCTCGCGCTGGCGGAGATGCTGGGCATCGTGCTGCACAACGAGGGGCTGGACGTCGTCCACTGCGCGGACGGGTCCTCGGCGCTCGCGGTGTTCCGGGAGAGCCGCCCCGACGTCGTGCTGCTGGACGTCATGCTGCCGGGGATCGACGGCATCGAGGTCTGCCGGCGGATCCGCGCCGAGTCGGGCATCCCCATCGTCATGCTCACCGCCCGCACCGACACGATCGACGTCGTGGTCGGACTGGAGTCCGGCGCCGACGACTACGTGTCCAAGCCGTTCAAGCCGCAGGAGCTCATCGCCCGGGTCCGGGCGCGTCTTCGGCGTACCGACGACCCCGAGCCGGAGACGCTCGCGATCGGCGACCTCAGCATCGACGTCGCCGGTCACGCGGTGAAGCGCGACGGCCGGCCCCTGTCCCTGACCCCGCTGGAGTTCGACCTGCTCGTGGCCCTCGCCCGCAAGCCGTGGCAGGTGTTCAGCCGTGAGGTGCTCCTGGAGCAGGTGTGGGGCTACCGCCACGCCGGCGACACCCGGCTGGTCAACGTCCACGTGCAGCGCCTCCGCTCCAAGATCGAGCACGATCCCGAGCACCCCCAGATCGTGGTGACCGTGCGCGGCGTCGGCTACAAGGCCGGCCCGGCCTAGGCCCGTGACCCGGTGACCGCCCCCCAGGCGCCGCACGCCGACCGCGACGGCGCGCCGCGCCGGCTGCCCGACCTCGCCCGCGAGGGGGCGCGCCTGGGCCGCCAGGTCGCGCTGCTGGCGCGGTGGGCGGTCGTGGCGGGTGGGCGCCGGCTGCGCCACCTGTGGCGGTCGTCGCTGCAGTTCCGCGTCATCGTCTCGACGATGCTGCTCGGCCTGGTCGTCGTGCTGGCCCTGGGGTCCTACCTCTACCAGCAGATCGCCAACGGGCTCGTCGACGCCCGCGTCACCCAGGCCAGGCAGGACGCGCTGCAGGGCTCCCGGTCCGCGCAGACCCAGTTCGACGCCACCGACAACACCGACACGACCAGCATGACCCAGCTCGCCACCGACATCGCCTCCCAGCTCGCGTCCCCCGGGGCGGACCAGTCGCGCGACATCATCCTGGTGCGCAGCGGGAACATCAGCTCGCCGGCCAAGGTCCCCACGATCCTGTCCGGCGACATCGGCCTGGCGAGCATCCCTCCCGAGCTGCGCAAGGCGGTCGCCGCTGACCCCACGCACCAGAAGACCCAGGTCATCTCGGTCAGCAGCGAGCAGACGGGTCAGGCCGTGCCCGCCGTCATCGTCGGCTCGCAGGTCACGGTCCCCACGGCGGGCCGCTACGAGCTCTACTTCGTGTTCCCGATGGACCGCGAGGAGACCACCCTCGCGGTCGTCTCCCGCACCTTCACGGTGGGCGGCATCGTCCTGGTCCTGCTGGTGGGTGCGGTCGCCTACGTCGTCACCCGGGTGGTCGTCGACCCCGTACGACGGGCCGCGCTCGTCGCCGAGCGACTGTCCTCCGGTCGGCTCAACGAGCGGATGACGGCACGCGGGGAGGACGACATCGCCCGGCTGGCAGCGGCGTTCAACGGCATGGCGGACAACCTGCAACGCCAGATCCGCCAGCTGGAGAACCTCTCGCGCGTCCAGCAGCGCTTCAGCTCCGACGTCTCCCACGAGCTGCGCACGCCGCTGACGACCATCCGGATGGCCGGCGAGCTGCTGTACGACTCCCGCGGTGACTTCGCGCCGCCGGTGGCGCGCACGGCGGAGCTGCTGCACGCGGAGATCGACCGGTTCGAGGCGCTCCTGACCGACCTGCTCGAGATCAGCCGGTTCGACGCCGGGGCGGCGGCGCTCGACCTGGAGGCGACCGACCTGCGCTCCGTCGCCGCCCGCGTCGTCGAGTCCACGACCACCCTGGCCGAGCGGCGCGGCAGCGAGCTCGCCGTCCACGACCCGGGCGTGCCGTGCATCGCGGAGGTGGACCCCCGACGGGTGGAGCGCATCCTGCGCAACCTGGTGGTCAACGCGGTCGAGCACGGCGACGGGCACCCGGTGACCGTCTCGTTCGGGGTGAACGAGACGGCGGTGGCGGTGGCGGTCCGTGACCACGGCGTCGGGCTGCGCCCGGGCGAGGCCGGCCTCGTGTTCAACCGCTTCTGGCGGGCCGACCCCGCGCGCGCCCGCTCCACCGGCGGTACGGGACTGGGGCTGGCGATCTCGCTCGAGGACGCCCGGCTGCACGAGGGATGGCTGCAGGCGTGGGGCGAGCCGGGGCAGGGCTCGTGCTTCCGGCTGACCGTGCCGCGCCGTAGCGGCGTCCCGATCGACCGGTCGCCCGTGCCGCTGGTGCCGGACGGGCAGCACCCCGGCGTCGCTGCCCCCAGGGCGCCGCTGGCCATCACCCCCGGGTCGCCGAGCGAGGAGCCATGAGGCTCCGGCCGCTGGCGCTCGCGGTGGCGTCCGGGCTGGTCTGTGCCGTCAGCGCCTGCGGTGGTCTGCCCTCGGTCGGCCCGGTCCAGCAGGGGATGGCGGTCGGCGAGCCCGCGCAGCAGCCGATCCACGTGTCGCCCTTCGGGCCGGTCGTGGGCGCCTCGGCCGAGGAGACCATCCGCGGCTTCCTCAGTGCCGGCTACGGATTCGAGGACGACCACGCCGTCGCGCGGTCGTTCCTGACCCCGGCGGCCAGTGACGCGTGGAAGCCCGACGTCGGGGTCACGGTGCACGGTGACACCGACGCGTCCGTGAAGGTCACCGTGGTGGACCGGACGGTCCACGTGGCCACGTCGCCCATCGCCGTCGTCGACGGCAACGGGTACTACCACGAGTCGCCCGCCGGGTCGGTGGTGCGCGGGACGTTCGGCCTCACCAGGGTGGGGGGACAGTGGCGGATCTCGTCCTTGCCCGACGGTTTCGGGCTCTGGCTGAGCGAGTACGACATGCAGCGGATCTACCGTCCGTTCAGCATCAGCTACGTCGACCCGGTCGAGCGCACCCTGGTCGCCGACCGACGCTGGTTCCCGGTCACCGCGGGCCTGGCGACCACGTTGGCCCGCGCCCAGCTCGACCCTGTTCCGGACTACCTGCGCGGCGCGGCGTCGACGGGGGTGCCGCTGGGCACGGAGCTGTCGGTGGCGGCGGTGCCGGTGCAGTCAGGTCGGGCCACGGTCGACCTGACCGTCCGGGCCCTGGCCGCGGACGCCGTACTGCGCCGGGCGATGTGGGCCCAGTTCCTCTCCACGCTGTTGCAGGTCCAGCTCCCGGCCGTCAACGAGGTCTCCCTGCGGGTCGACGGTGCCCAGCTCGACCTCCCGGGCCTGGGCGAGTCGCTGTCCTCGCTGGCCGATCTGGACTACCGCTCGACCACCACCGCGTCGCCGGCTCTGGTGCTCCTGCGAAAGGGCAGCACCCTCACCCGCGTCGACCCCGACGGGTTCGGCGACGCCAGCCCGCCACGCAGGAACCCCGAGACGAGCGCCGAACCGCTGCCGCGCATCCAGCCGGGCTGGATCGAGCTGGCCCAGTCCCGGGACGGCAAGGAGCTCGCGGCCATCGGTGGCGACCGGCGCGACCTGTCCCGCTGGAGGGGCACCACCGGTCACCAGTTGCCGCGCTTCGGGGACAGGCTGACGCAGCCGTCGTACGACGGGCGCGACGGCCTGTGGGTGGCGGGGGAGCGCGACGGTGCCACGCGCCTGTGGGTTCTCGACACGTCGGGCAGCTCCCTCTCGACGGGACAGCCCCGCGCCGTCGACATCAGCCGGCTGGGCAACCGCCGGATCGTGTCGTTCCGCGTGGCCGCGGACGACCAGCGCGCGGTGCTCATCACCACCAAACCGGACGGCAGCGACGTGCAGGTCCAGGTCGCCGGCATCGTCCGGGCTGCGAACGGCACGGCCCAGGCGCTCGCCGCTCCGCTGCGGGTCGGCTGGACGCTCACCTCCGCCTCGAGCGCGGTGTGGGTCGACGACGACACCGTCGCGGTGATCGGCAGGGTCGGCAGCGCGGAGCCGCAGCGTCCCTACCTCGTGGACATCGGCGGCCCCGCGACCGGTCTGCAACCGGTGCCCGACGCGCGCTCGCTCACCACGACGGGTGGCGTCCGCGGCCTGGTGGTCATCACCGGTCGGGGTGTCGTCCTGACCAAGGCCGGCAACGGCTGGCAGCCGCTCGGTGCCGGCACGGACCTGGTCGTCCCCGGCGCCTGAGCGCCGTAGCCGGCCGCTGCCCACGTGTCAGGGGAAGGGCCCGCGGATCGGGGTGGCGGCGATGACGACGAAGTGCCTGATCCACACCCACTGCAGCAGCAGTCCTCCCATGACCATCAGGGGCAGCGCAACACGCTGGAGGCGGGCGGACCACACCGATGGATGGAGGTCAGGGACCGGCCACATCAAGGGGAAGGTCAGCAGCAGGTACCTGATGATGCTGGGTCCCGGCGCGGTGGCGGTGAGTAGGTACGCCGGGTAGGCCCAGGCCCACGTCCTCACCTCGGGCCCCCAGGCCTCGGCCGCTGGCCGCAGGACGATGCAGGCGGCAAGCGCACCCAGCGCGATGCACAGCACGACGCCCGCGACGCCCAGCGCACTCGTCAGGAACAGGACCCAGCCCACGACGGGCACACTGCTTGCGTAGGTAGTCCATGCCGACATCGTGTGAAGGTAGGCGTTGCGTTGACCGGTAACCGCACCCGCGATGAGTGGCCAAAGTGCGGTGACAGCGATACACCACGGAAGGAGAGCGGCGCTGCGCCAGCGGGCGGTGCTCGAAAAGGAGAGGTCGGCCCGGTCGCGGTGCCGGCTCAGCCAGTGGACCGAGACCACCGGAACAAGAGCGAGCGCGATGGGTCTACACAGCGCCAGCGCCAGCACGGCGACTGCGAAGCCGGCGTAGCGGCGGCTCCGAAGTTGGATGAGGCAGACGCAGGTGAGGAGCAGGGCCAGGCTCTCGGTGTAGGCCAGTTGGAGCGCAGGTGCCGACATGAAACTGCAGATCGCCACTGTCGTGGCACACGCCGTGAAGCGTGAGACGGTGCCGGTCAATAGACGGTAGAGAGCAAGGGTGGCAGCGGCACCAAGCAGAAAGCTCAGTGTGGGTGCGACGGTCGTGAACCCCAGACTCGTGAGGCGCATCAGTGCCCCGACGGCGAACGGGTACAGCGGATAGAAGGCCCAAGGGTTCATCGACACCTTGCCGTCCGGAGTCACCGGGAGCTCTCGGGGATAGCCCGACGTCGCGATGAGCTGGTACCACTGCCCGTCCCAGTTGGACGCGATAACTCCGTACCCTGGGGCTGCCATTGAGGGCGAGCTGAGGTGGTACGCCGGGTCGCCGCCGCGCAACTCAACCTGGTGATGTCCGGCCACCAGAATGAAGAAGACGTCCACCAGGCGGATCGTGGTGTAGGCGCACAAGGGGAACCACCACTCGTGCGGCATGCGAAGGCCGGTGGCCCACCGCAGCCAGCGACCGTGGTGGTCCGCACGCGACGGCACCAACGAGGTGGGCCCGGCGGCCGGCGTTGGCCCTGCGGTGGGGAGTTCGCGCGCGGTCGTGGCCCCGCTCACGACGCGGCTCTCATGAGGACAAAACCGCCGTCAGCCCCGAGTACGGTCCAGTTGCGGCGTTCGGTCAGCGCGGCAGCGATCGGGGAGTCCTGAAGCACCAGCGCATATGACGCGCCGGTGTGGTCGAGGACGTGGTCCCACCCGGGCGCCGCTGCCATCATGCGCGCAAAGTCAAGATGGAAGTGGCGACTGTAGATCTCTGAGCGCGAGTCGAAAACCAGCCTTAGTCGTGGCTGTGACCACAACACCCAGCTGCTCATGTCGCCCTGAGCCAGGATGGTCGTACCCGCCGGGATCTGCGCGAGCGTTGACGACAGGTGCACCGGCACGCCTGCCGGGCGCGAGGCGGTCACCGATGCCAGCGGGGTCGCTACGAGCGCAGCGGCTGTCAGGACGACCAGGACGGTTCTGCGTGTCCGTCGCGTGAGCTGCTCGACAGGCGCTCCCCGGTGCTGCTGCAGGGCCTCGGCGAGGAGCGGCGCCACCAGCACGGCACCGACAGCGATGAGTCGGCTCATCGAGAGGGTGAGCGCGCCGGCGAGGCTGAGGTGAGCGACCTGCCACCACGCCGGCCTGATCGAAGAGCGCATCCACGTCATGGCGACGACGCTGATGGACGCCAGGACCGTGGCGGCGCAGAGATCGCACGCCGAGGTGGGCTGCCACTCACCGACGAACGCCCGCACGCTCTGTCCGACGGTGAAGGGGGTGAGGACGAGCCCCGGCCCGTACCATGTGAGGGTTGCGGCCCCCGCGGCCAGGAGCGGGATCGTCGTCAACCGCAAGGCCTGCCGCGCCGTCACGCGTCGGTCTGCGGCCAAACCGGCGACGGTGACGAGTCCTACGAGGACGTCGAGGGCCCACAGGCCGTGGACCCAGGCAGCGACCCAGCCAAGGCCCACCAACCACCAGCGCGGCCGTAGGTCGGTCGCCGTCTTGTACCAGGCGACCACAGTGACCGCGAGGAACACCAGCCCCAGCAGCTGCGGCCGTGCCGTGAGGGCGTGCCCCGCCCCGAGCAGGCCGGCTCCTGCAGCGAGCAGGGCCGGCACAGAGTCTGCGACCCGCCGTGCACCCCACAAGAACACGGCGAGGAGAGCAAGGACCCCAATGGCACGCAGCCAGGCGATGCCGCCAAGACCGAAGAGCTCGAATGTGCCATAGCTGACGAGCGCGGGGAGCGCCTCCGTACTCCGATACGGCACGGTCACCTCGGCGGACCAAGGATCCGGCAGGCCGAAATGGCCACCGGTCGCGAGAAACCGGCCCACCGCCAGGTGCAGCCAGGCGCTCTGCTCGTCCACCTTGCGCGTCCCGACAAGGAGGACGACGGCGACGATGATGACGAACAGCGTTGCGGGCAGGAGGTTCTGAATCTGAAGGTGAGTACGAATCCCGCGGCGGTTCTGTGTCGTGAGGTCGCGGTCCAACCCAGATGTGGCCGCAGGACCGGCCGCGTCGGCCGCCGTCGGGTGGCTCACGCAGCTGGACACACTCTGAGTATCGGCGGTACTGCCAGGCGGCTGAGCGACAGATGTGCGCTGACGCGTGAAGATCAGCCGTTCGGACGATGAAGGATCAACCGGTCAGCGCGCACACCGGGGCGCATCGGCTGATGTGGCGGCACCTTCTCTGCCGCAGTCTGTTTGTCATCGCGGGATAGTCCCCGCTCACTATCAGGCCCTTGAAAGGGGACGACCATGCTCGCTCGTGTTGCGAAGTTCCAGACCGCCCGGTTCCACGCCATGACTCGGAACGACCGCGGGGCGACTGCCGTCGAGTACGGCCTGCTGGTCGCGTTGATCGCTGCCGTGATCGTCGGCATCGTCGCCACCCTCGGTACCCAGATCACCACGGCGTTCACAGCCGTCAGCACCAAGCTCTGATAGTGCCACCTTCGGCTGCCCGTCCACATCGCTAGGCCAGGCGACGGTGGGGTTCCGGGCAGCCGGAGGGCGCTCTCAACACTGACGATGGGCATCACGCCAGCTAGGTGAGTGCAGCCACGTCGTCACCGTACGTGCTCGGCCTTGCGCCGACGGAAATGGGAAGTTCAGCAATGGGACGTCGGGTCATGGCCATCGTGGCCGCGCTGCTGGTGGCGCTGTTGGGCGCTGCCGGTGTGGTGCTCTATGCCCAGAACGCCGACGCGCGAGCGGTGGCTGGGCAGGCCACCCAGCAGGTGTTCATCGCGCAGGCGCCGGTGCCGCAGGGTACCTCGGCGCGAGACGCGTTGGCGCAGAAGCTGATCGTGGCGCAGACCGTGGTGAGCCGAGGTGTTCCCGCCGGCGCCCTGACCGAGGTGTCCGGCGCCACCGCGTCGCTGGTCGCCATGACCCCCATCGCCCGCGGCGAGATCGTGCTGGCCTCACGGTTCGGCCAGATCACCAGGCAGCCCGCGCCGACCGGCCCCGTGCCTGACGGCCAGGTGGCGATCACCGTCAACCTGCCTGACCCGGAACGCATTGCCCCGTTGCTGACGCCGGGCTCGCACATCGTCATCTACGACACGTTCAACCCGAGTAAGGGGTCCACGACCGTGCCGGACGGCGGCAAGCTGCAGCACGGGGCGCCGCTCGTTCGGGTCACCCGTGTGCTGTTCGACGACGTCACCGTCATCGCTGTGGGCGCCACACAGGTCAAGCCGGCCGACTCATCGCAGCCCACGGCCACTCCCACACCGGCGCCGTCGGCTGATGCGGCCGCCGTACCAGGTGCGCTGGTGACCGTCGCTCTGCCGCCGGCCGAGGCGCTCAGGCTCGTGCACGCCGTCCAGACCGGCACGTTGTACTGCGGGCTGCGCGGCGCCCGCGTCACGGTCGACCACCAGGCCGTCATCAACGACACCACCGTCGTCGGCAAGTAGCAGCAGGAGAGGCTGGGCACGCATCATGACCCTGTTGTGGGAAGCAGACCCGCTGGCCGCGGACAACGTCCGGCTGGCCCTGGGTGACGAGATGAGGGTGGCCGAGTCGGGGCCCGCGGTCGTCCGCCACCTCGGCGAGCACCGCCTCGAGTGGCTGCTGGTCGTTGGCCCGGACATCGACCTGGCCGCCGCACTCAGCCTCACCGAGCAGCTCCGGCTGACCCGGCCCGATGTCGGCGTGGTGCTGATGCGCCGGCGCCTCGACGTCGGTGTGCTGGCCCAGGCGCTGCGCGCCGGAGTGCGCGAGGTCGTCAGTGCTGATGACCTGAGCGCCCTGATGGAGGCGTGCCAGCGCAGCCTCGACCTCTCCGAGCGCCTGGGCGGCTCGGTGGACGCCGCCGGCGCCCGTGAGGGCCGGGTCGTCACGGTCTTCTCCGCCAAGGGCGGGGTGGGCAAGACGACGGTCTCGACCAACCTGGCGGCGGAGCTGACGTCGGACGGGGTCACCCGCGTGCTGCTCGTCGACCTCGACCTCGCGTTCGGTGACGTCGCCATCGCGCTCGCGCTCGTGCCCGAGCGGTCGACCGCCGACGTCGTGACCATGTCCGGTCACCTGGACCAGCAGGGCCTGGCCTCCGTCGTCACCCGGCACGAGTGCGGACTGGACGTGCTGTGTGCGCCGGCCCAACCAGGTGAGGCGGACCGGATCCCCGGCGCCACGGTCGTGGAGCTGCTCCGGGTCGCCAGGCGGATGTACGACGTGATCATCCTCGACACGCCACCCGCGTTCACCGAGCACGTGCTGGCGGCGTTCGACTCCAGCGACGTGTCGATCCTGCTGGCCACGCTGGACATCCCGGCGGTGAAGAACCTGCGGCTGACCCTGGACACGCTGGAGATGCTCGGGCACAACCGGGACAGCTGGGTGCTCGTGCTCAACCGCTCCGACGCCAAGGTCGGCCTCACCGCCGACGACGTGACGGGGGCGCTGCGCCACCCCATCGCGGTGCAGATCCCCAACAGCCTGGCCGTCCCCGCGTCCGTCAACCGGGGCGTGCCGATCGTCCTCGACGAGCCGCGGCACGCCGTCAGCCAGGCGATCAAGGCGCTGGCCCGGGACCACGTCCGCAAACCCGTGCCCGATGGCGAGGCGTCGGGAGCTCGTGGCGCGCGCTGGGGTGCCGGCCGTCGGCTGCTGCGCCGGAGCGAGGCATGAGCCTCGCCGAGCGCCTCGAGCAGGCGCGCCGCAGCCAGGAGGGGCCCACTGACGTCGGGATCGGCGTCCCCGGGCAAGGTGTGCGGGTCGACCCGTTCGCGGGGCTGAAGGCCAGCGTGCACGAGTCGCTGATCGGCAGCCTCGGTCCGCAGCTGTACGACCCGCACCTGCAGCAGTCCGACCTGGAGCAGCGGGTGCGGGTCACCCTGCAGTCAGTCCTGGAGCTGGAGGAGACGCCGCTGTCCGCGGCCGACCGCAGCCGGGTGGCCCAGGACGTCAGTGACGAGATCCTCGGCCACGGCCCG
The DNA here is from genome assembly GCA_963696105.1 of uncultured Actinomycetota bacterium. GTDB lineage: Bacteria > Actinomycetota > Actinomycetes > Actinomycetales > Dermatophilaceae > CAVRTM01. The sequence continues at coordinate 318,296 of CAVOIP010000005.1, read as the reverse complement.
CTGGAGTCGCTGCTGCGCGACGCCGAGGTCACCGAGATCATGGTCAACGGACCGCACCAGATCTACATCGAGCGTGCCGGCAAGATCTACCCGGTCGCCGCGTCCTTCACGAGCGACCTGCACCTGCGCCGGACCATCGACAAGATCGTCGGCCGGGTCGGCCGGCGGGTCGACGAGGCCCAACCCATGGTCGATGCCCGGCTGCCCGACGGCTGACGCGTCAACGCGGTGATCCCGCCGATCGCCCTCGACGGCAGCATGCTCACCATCCGCAAGTTCGCCGCCGACCCCTTCACCGACCGGGACCTCATCGCGTTCGGCACGTTCACCCCCGAGGTGCGCGACGTGCTGCAGGCGTGCGTCCTCGGCCGGCTCAACATCGTGATCTCCGGCGGCACCGGCTCGGGCAAGACGACCCTGCTCAACGTGCTGTCCAGCTACATCCCCGACGACGAGCGGATCATCACCATCGAGGACGCCGCCGAGCTGCAGCTGCGCCAGCGGCACGTCCTGCGGCTGGAGTCGCGGCCGGCCAACACCGAGGGCAAGGGCACCGTGGCGATCCGCGACCTGGTGCGCAACTCGTTGCGGATGCGCCCCGACCGGATCGTGGTCGGTGAGGTCCGCGACGGTGCCGCCCTGGACATGCTGCAGGCCATGAACACCGGCCACGACGGCTCGATCACCACGGTGCACGCCAACACCCCCCGGGACAGCCTCTCCCGCATGGAGACGATGGTCCTCATGGGTGGTGTGGACCTGCCGATTCGCGCGATCCGCGACCAGGTCGCCGGTGCGATCGACCTGATCGTGCAGCAGGCACGCCTGAAGGACGGCACCCGCCGGGTCGTCGCCATCACGGAGGTGTCCGGCATGGAGGGCGACGTCATCACCCTGCAGGACCTGTTCACCTTCGACTACGCGGCCGGCCGGGACGCGCAGGGCCGGTACCTCGGCGGCCTGCGTCCCACGGGACTGCGGCCCAAGTTCACGACGCACCTGGCCAACCAGGGAGTGGAGCTCCCGCTGGCGGCCTTCTCCCTCGGCGCCGCACGGTGATCTCGGTGACCCCCGTGTGGCTGTGGGCCACCGCCGGTGCCGTCTTCGCCGGTTTGATGACCATCACCCTGGTGGTGCTCTCGCCGGTGTTCACCTCGGCCAGCCGGAGGCGGATCCAGGCGATCGAGCTCTACCTCGGGACTCCGGCGCCGAGCCGTACGGCGGACGACCGGGCCGAGAGCCAGGGCACCGTCGGCACCGGCTTGGTGCGGATCAGCGAGCGGCTCACCCGCGGACGCGACGGCACCGCGAAGGCAGCGCTGCTGATCGAGCGCGCCGACCTGCCGCTGCGCACGAGCGAGTGGTACGTCCTGCGCGGCCTCGCCGTGCTGGTGGGCCTCATGGGCGGCTGGTTCCTCCTACGTGGGGCGGGGGCGTTCGTCCTGCTCGGGCTGCTGGCCGGGGCGGGGCTCGGCCTGGCCCTGCCGCCCGTGGTGCTCAAGGTGCTCGCCGCCCGACGGGCCAGGAAGTTCGAGCAGCAGCTCCCCGACGTGCTGACCCTGCTGGCGAGCAGCCTGGCCACCGGGTTCTCCCTGCCGCAGGCGATCGACGCGATCGTCCGCGACGCGGCCGAGCCATCGGCCAAGGAGTTCTCCCGCGCCCTGGCCGAGACCCGCATCGGCGCCGAGCTCGAGGACAGCCTCGACCGCCTGTCGCACCGGCTGGACAGCGTCAACCTCCGGTGGACGACCATGGCGGTCCGCATCCAGCGTCAGGTCGGCGGCAACCTCGCCGAGACGCTGCGGACTACGGCCACCACGCTGCGCGAGCGGGAGTCGCTCAAGCGCGAGGTGAGTGCCCTGTCCGCCGAGGGGCGGCTCTCGGCATACATCCTCATCGCCCTGCCGGTGGGCCTGTTCCTGTTCATGCTGAAGGCCAACCGTGACTATGTGTCGCTGCTCTGGACCACCCCGCTCGGGTGGCTCCTGTCGGTCGGTGGCCTGGTCGCCCTGGGTCTGGGCGTGGTCTGGATGAAGAGCGTCGTCAAGGTGGAGGTCTGAGTGTCCCCGTTCCTGCTGGCGAGCGCGGCCACGATGGCCCTCGGACTGACCAGCGCGGTGGCGCTCGCGCTCGGTGGCCGCGGACGCCAGACGGGGGTGGCGCGCAGCCTCGCCCTCATCGCGGCGTCGAGCGGGACCCCGGAGGTCGTCGGCAATGACCGCGCCGCGAGCGACCGGCTGCTCAAGCCGTTCTACCGGGGGACCCGGGACCTCGCCCTGCGGCTCTCGCCCGGAGGTGCCGGCGCGCGGCTGAGCCGGATGCTGGAATTTGCGGGCAACCCCCCGACGTGGAGCGTGGAGCGTCTCCTCGGGGTCAAGGGCGCGGCGCTGCTCGTCCTGGGCCTGCTGGGTCTGCTCCTGGGTGGCGGGCTCACTCCGGTGGGTCTGCTGGTCGCCACCGGCGCCGCTGCCGCCGGGTTCTTCCTGCCCGACCTACTCGTCTACAACCTCGGGCTGAAGCGCCAGGAGGAGCTGCGCCGGGGGCTGGCCGATTCCTTGGACATGCTGACCGTGTGCGTCGAGGCCGGCCAGGGTTTCGATGCCGCGCTCCTGCAGGTGTCCCGGTCCACCACCGGACCGGTCGCCGGGGAGTTCGCCCGCGTGCTGCAGGAGGTGCAGATCGGCAAGCCTCGCGCCGAGGCGTTCTCGGCCCTGTCCCAGCGCACCAACGTGCCGGAGGTCAAGACCTTCGTCACCGCGCTCGTGCAGGCCGACCGGCTCGGCCTGCCGATCGGCGCGGTGCTTCGGGAGCAGTCCAACCAGATGCGCCTCGTACGGCGCCAGCGCGCCGGCGAGAAGGCACAGAAGGTCACCGTCAAGATCCTGTTTCCGCTGCTTTTCTGCATCTTCCCGGCGCTCATGATCGTCGTCATCGGCCCGGGCGCGATACGCCTGATGGGCACGTTCTCCGGCATGTGAGGCGTGCGGCCTCTCCCCTCGGCCGGCCGCGCGGGACCCTGAGATCCGAGTGGTCGCAGCGAGACTCAGCGGAGGGTGGGCTCCTGGCTCGTCTTGACCAGGCCGAGACGGACTGCTGCCATGACGGCTTCGGCGCGGTTGTGCGCGTCGAGCTTGTCGTAGAGCTTGCCGACATGGGTCTTGACCGTCGACTCGCTCATGAACAGCGCCTTGGCGGTCTGGCCGACCGAGGCGCCGCCCACCAGCATCATCAGGACCTCGGTCTCGCGCGGCGTGAGCCGGGGCTTGACCGTCTGCTGGCGCCGCATGGCCGCGGCGAGCCCGACGGCGGAGAACGCGTCGGGGGAGGTCGCGGCACCACGCACCGCGTGGATGACGTCGTCGGCGGACGCGCTCTTGAGCACCAGGGCGGACGCGCCGGCCTCCAACGCCTCGAGCAGGGTCTCGTCGTCGTTGTGCATGGTGAGGACGACGATGCCCAGCCGCGGGTTGTCGCCTCGGGCGGACCGCACGAGCGAGAGGCCGCTGCCGTCCGGCATCGACACGTCGACGACCATGACGTCGGGCTGCACGCTCTGCACCATCGTGGTTCCCTCGGCCACTGAGGACGCTTCGCCGATGACCACCAGGTCGGGCTCCGAGTCGATCAGGCGCGCAATGCTGGTGCGCACCAGCGTGTGGTCGTCGATCATGACCACCGAGATGTCGTTGGTGCTCATGAACGCTGGGGGATCCTCTCTCGGATGAGGGGCTTGTCCCCAGGGGACGAACGCTGGCGCAGGTGCATCTGGACGAGGACACCGGCGGGGGAATGCGGCTCGACGAGGATGTCCGCCCCGAGCGCCGTCATGGGGTGCTCGCGGAAGTCCTCCGCACGCAGGCTGGTGCGGCCGTCGTGGTGTACCTGCAGGAAGACCCGCGGAGGGGCCACGTCGAGGGTGACGTCGACGGACGTGGCGCCGGGGGCGAGCCGTGCGTCGTTCAAGAGGTCCAGCAGCAGCCGGTAGGTCATCGTCTCGACGTGGGCCGGCAGCCGGAAGCCGGACTCGTCCAGGCGCAGGACCACCCGCAGGCCGGTCGACGAGCCGAACCGCTGCAGCCGGGCGCCGACGACGGCGCCGAGGCCCTGGTCGGGGCGCACGGCGATGCGCAGGTCGGCGATCTGCAGCCGCAGGTCGGCGAGGGTCTCGCTGAAGCCGTCGCGCAGCTCGTCCAGGTCGCCCGCGAGCGGCGAGCCGTCCCGCGCGGCGCGGCGCCGCAGGACGTCGATGTGGTAGCCGAGGGCGACCAGCTCCTGGGCGATGCCGTCGTGCATCTCGCGGGCGAGGCGCTCGCGCTCCTCGAAGCCGGCCCGCTCCCGCAGGGCCGAGAAGATCAGGGACGCATCGAGGTTGGGGCTGTGCGTCTCGGCCAGCTCGACCACCGTCCGGACGTCCGCGTCGTCGAACGCGGCACCGGGGGACCGCTCGAGCACCACCACGCCGATGCGGTCGCCCGTCGGGTCCCGCAGCGCGGCGGCCAGCAGTGGCCTCGTCTCGCCGTCCACCTGCATCTCGCCCCGCTCGGCGGTGCCCGAGCGCCAGACCCGGCCCAGGGGAGAGCCCGCCGGCCCGTAGCCGGCCAGGGCCGGGTCCGGCCACGGCACCCGGTCGGTGCCCCGGAGGGCGAGCGGCACGGCCGGGTCGTGGCCGAAGCCGACGAGGACGGCGCGGCGCGTGGAGGGCACCGCGGCATCCGCGGCATCCAGCAGCAGCTCGGCACAGGCCGGTGCGTCGAACCCGCCGTCGAGGGCGCCGGCGAGCGGGTCCAGCCGGCGCAGCAGCACGGCAGCCTCACGGGCGGCCGGTGGCTGCTCCGTTGCTGGTGCGGAGGGCGGTGGGACCGGCGACCGGTGCACGGAAGCCGACCACGTGCCGAGCCCGGCGGCGACCAGGGCGAGCATCGTGGCGGCGAGGCCCTGGACGGCGGCGACACAGACCGCGACGGCGACGACGGACATCCGCAGCCATGTGGCGGGTGACCCGGTTCGGAGCGATCGCATGCAGTTCACCTCGCCGGGGTCGTTGCGCCGATCGTGTCGCCCTCCATGGTGTCCCCTCGCCGCCACCGTGTCCCGCAAATGACGTATATCGGTGAGGAACGACCGGAGGGGTGCCGTCCACAGCCCGCGGGCGCGAACCCTTCTCGTCCACACCCCACGCCGGGTCGGTGGCGGGCCTCGCCGCTGCCCCCGCAGGATCAGGAACATGGACCGCGACCGGCGCCCGGGCGACCCCGGCCTGCCGCCTCGTCGCCTGCTGTGGTGGCACGCAGCGGCCGCCGCCGCGGAGCTGGCCCTGCCGGCATCGTGCGGAGGCTGTGGCCGGGACGGGGTGGCGTGGTGCCTGGGCTGCGCCGCCCGTGCCCGCCGCACGGCGTTCGCGGGCGGGCCGCGCGAGGTGGCGCCGACGCCCTGCCCGGACGGGCTGCCGGCGGTGTGGGCGACGACGCCGTACGACGGGCCGGTGCGGGCAGCGCTCGTGGCGTACAAGGACGAGGGCCGGCGCGATCTGCGCGGCGTCCTCGCGCCGCTGCTCGCGGCGGCACTGGATGAGGCCGCACGGTCCGACCCACGCCCAGCCGGGCTCCTGGTGGCCGGCGGCGAACCTCTGCTGGTCGTGCCGGTGCCGTCCTCGGCAGCCGCCGTGCGCCGTCGCGGCGACGCGCCGCTGCGGCTCCTGGTCGACGCCGCGCTCCCCGTCAGCGGCGCACCGGGGCATGCGATGGCGGTCGCGCCCGCTCTGGCCCTTCGCCGACGGGTGGCCGACCAGGCGGGACTCGACTCCCGCCGGCGCGCGGCCAACCTCGAGGGCGCGATGCGGGTGACCTCGCGCTGGCAGGCCGCGGTGCCTGGACGCTGTTGTCTGCTCGTCGATGACGTCCTCACCACCGGCGCCACTCTGGTGGAGGCCGCGCGCGCCCTCCGGGTCGGTGGCGCGCTGCACGTGAGCGCGGTCGTGGTCGCGGCGACCCAGCGCCGGCATGCTGCTCCCGAGGCAGGCAACGGGTCGCCCCGGGCAGCTTCGCCGTAACGGGCATCGGGCGACAAACCGGGCGCCCTCTTAACGTGCCGCAACCCCAGGGGAGGGACTAGCGTTCATGCATGGAGCCCCAGAACCCCCGCGAGGACGGCGCATCCCGGACGTCGCGGAGCGGGAGCAGGGGCCGCCCCGGGGTGTGTGCTCCCCCCGGGGTGTGTGCTCCCCCCCGGCAGGAGGTGGTGCCGCCGACCGCGAGGGCCTGAGGCAGGCCCCTTACGCGCATCGCCCGAATCCCCAAGGAGGACACCTGTGGAGATCGTCGTCACCGGACGGCACGTCCAAGTCTCGGACCGCTTCCGCCAACACCTGGATGACAAGCTGGCCAAGGTCCCGCAGCTCGCGCCGCGCGTCCAGCGGCTCGACGTCGTCGTGACCCATGAGTCCAACCGCCGCCAGTCCAAGTCATGTGACCGGGTCGAGATCACCTGTCACGTCAAGGGCCCGGTCATCCGCGCCGAAGCCTGCGCCGATGACCAGTACGGCGCCCTGGACGTGGCCATGGACAAGCTGCTCGAACGCCTCCGGCGGGCCAACGACCGCCGCCACGTGCCCCACCGCGGCCGCCACGTCCCCGTGTCGGTCGGCCAGGCGACGGCTCAGCTGGTCGCCGAGACCGGGGACGGCCAGCCGGCCGATGTGGAAGTGGACGAGAGCCCGATCCCGGCCGATGGCGACTCCCCGATCGAGGTCCGTAAGAAGGTGCACGCGACGACGCCGATGGCGCTGGACCAGGCGCTGTACGAGATGGAGCTGGTGGGTCACGACTTCTACCTGTTCCACGACGTCGACAGCGACCGCCCGAGCGTGGTCTACCGCAGGCGCGGCTGGTCCTACGGCGTGATCCATCTCGACGTGGCAGGCCAGGACCAGGAGCTGGCCGCACGCGCGCAGTCCCTGGACGAGTCGCAGGTGCGCGAGGTCGCCGGCGTCGGCCGGCAGGCGGGCTGACCGGCCGCTTGTCAGATCTTTACCTGGTGGCGCCGCCCTGCGACCTCTCGCGGGGCGGCGCTTCCCTTCCATGGCCGGGGCCACGTGCCATGATGACCCGGTGACCATGAACGGCAGCACGTCGGCGCCGAGGATCGACGAGCAGGGTGCCTCCAACGAGGACCCGATCCGTGTGCTCGTGGCCGACGACCACGTCCTCTACCGCCGGGGCCTCGAGCTGGTCCTCGGCCAGGAGGACGACATCGACATCATCGGCGAGGCCGGTGACGGGGCCGAGGCGATCCGGCGGGCCGAGGAGCTGCTGCCCGACGTCGTGCTGATGGACGTGCGCATGCCGCGCCGCTCCGGCATCGAGGCCTGCATGGCGATCAAGGAGCTCGTGCCGTCGGCCAAGATCATCATGCTGACGATCTCCGACGAGGAGTCCGACCTCTACGAAGCGGTCCGTGCCGGCGCCAACGGCTACCTCCTCAAGGACGTCCCGGGTGAGGAGATCGCTGACGGCCTGCGCGCGGTCCAGTCCGGGCAGTCCCTCATCTCGCCGTCCATGGCCTCCAAGCTGCTGTCGGAGTTCGCCACGATGATCAAGAAGCACGAGGAGCGGCCCGCGATGCCGGTGCCGAGGCTGACCGAGCGGGAGCTGGAGGTCCTCAAGCTGGTGGCGCGGGGCATGGCCAACAAGGACATCGCCTCGGCGCTCTTCATCTCCGAGAACACCGTCAAGAACCACGTGCGCAACATCCTCGAGAAGCTGCAGCTGCACTCGAGGATGGAGGCGGCGATGTACGCCGTCCGCGAGAAGATCCTCGACCTGCCCGACTGACCGGACGGCGGCCGGAGCCGGCAGGACGGAACCGGCAGGCCGGTGTCCGGAGTGCGGCATAGGGTGCGCGGGTGACTTCCGGTGCCGAGCGCCTCACCCTGGCCCAGGCGCGTCGCGTCGCGCTGGCCGCGCAGGGGTTCTGCGACCCGCGACCCGAGCCCGGGTCCGTGACCACCCGGCACCTGCAGCGGGTGGTCGACCGGGTCGGCATCGTGCAGATCGACAGCGTCAACGTCCTGACCCGCAGTCAGTACCTCCCGTTCTTCTCCCGCCTTGGTCCCTACGATCCCGGGCTGCTGGACCGCGCGCGGGACCGGGCGCCTCGGCGCCTCGTGGAGTACTGGGCGCACGAGGCCAGCCTCATCCCGCCGACCACGTGGCCGTTGCTCAACTTCCGGATGAAGCGCGCACTCAGCGACTCCTGGGGTGGGATGCAGCGTGTGGCGCGCGACCACCCCGCGCTGGTGCAGGCCGTGCTGGCCGAGGTCCTGGCGCGCGGGCCCATCACCTCCCGCGACCTCGAGCGTGCCCTGGAGCACGACCTGCCCCGCAACACCACGGACTGGGGGTGGAACTGGTCGCTGGTCAAGGCAGCGCTGGAGCACCTGTTCTGGGCCGGCACCATCAGCAGCGCCGGCCGCACCGCCCAGTTCGAACGGCGTTACGCCGCTCTCGAGCGGGTGCTGCCGCGTTCGGTCGCCGCCCACGCGGCGTCGCCGGCGGCGCGCCCGAGCGATGAGGAGGCCTTCTGTGAGCTGATGCGGATCGCCGCCCGGGCCCACGGGATCGGCACCGAGCAGGACCTGCGCGACTACTTCCGGCTCAAGCCCGAGCAGGCCCGCCCGGCACTCGCCGAGCTGGTGGCCACGGGGGAGGTTCGCCCGGTCCAGGTCGCGGGGTGGCGCCGCCCCGCCTACCTGCACCGCGACGCCCGGCGGCCGCGGCGCGTGCACGCCGAGGCCCTGCTCAGCCCCTTCGACTCCCTCATCTGGCAGCGCGACCGCACCCGGCACCTCTTCGGGTTCGACTACCGGCTGGAGATCTACGTCCCCGCGCCGCAGCGCGTGCACGGCTACTACGTCCTGCCGTTCCTGTACGGCGACACGCTGGTCGCCCGGGTCGACCTCAAGGCCGACCGCGCCGCGGGCCGGCTCCGCGTGCACGCGGCGCACTGGGAGCCCGGGGCGCCACCGGAGGCGCCCCCCGCGCTGGAGCGCCACCTGGCGCAGCTGGCCGACTGGCTGGGTCTGTCTGCGGTGGGCTGAGCGCGCGCCCTCTCCCCAGCATCAGATGGCATCTGCGCCACCTGCGACCCGGCGCGCAGGTGCCATCTGGCGCCAAGTCGCGCAGTCACGGCAGGAAACCCCGGCGCGCCGGCGGCGCAGCGCCCTCTACCTTGTCGGGCATGACCACCCAGGCACCGTCCCGCACGCGGCCGCGGATCCACCGCGCCTGGTTCGTGGCGGCGGTGACCCTCGGCGCGCTGGTGTCGGCCGCGGCGTTCCGCTCCTCGACCGGCGCGCTGTTCGAGCCGCTGGAGTCCGAGTTCGGGTGGAGCCGCACCACCACCTCAGGCGCGGTGACGCTGAACCTGGTCGTCTACGGGCTGACCGCTCCGTTCGCCGCGGCGCTGATGGAACGGTTCGGCATCCGCCGGGTCGTCGCGATCTCCCTGGCCCTGGTCGGCACCGCCAGCGCCCTCACGACCTTCATGACCGCGGCCTGGCAGCTGTGGCTGCTCTGGGGCGTGGTCATCGGCGCCGGCACCGGGTCCATGGCCCTGGTGTTCGGCGCCATCGTGGCGAACCGGTGGTTCGAGGCCCAGCGCGGCCTGGTCACCGGGATCTTCTCGGCGGCCAACGCGACCGGCCAGCTGGTGTTCCTCCCGGTGATCGTCGCGCTCGCCGCAGGCCCGGGCTGGCGCGCCGCTGCGCTCGTCGTGACGGTCGCCACGGCGCTGCTCGTGCCGTTGGTGCTGCTGGTCATGGCCGACAGCCCCGAAGCGGTCGGCACGACGCCGTACGGCGCCGTCGTACCGGCACCGGCATCATCGCCGTCAGCGACGGCGCAGGCGCCGTCCGTCCCGGCGCCCGTCGTCGAGGACGCGGCCGCGGAGGCCGGCTCGCCCGGTCGGCTGGCGGTGCGGACGTTGGTCGAGAGCTCGCGGTCCAGGGTCTTCTGGATCCTGGTGGGCACCTTCTGGATCTGTGGCTGGTCGACGAACGGGCTGATCCAGACGCACCTGATCCCGGCGGCCCACGACCACGGGATGCCACCGGGGACAGCGGCCGGCCTGCTCGCCGTGATCGGCGTGTTCGACATCGTCGGCACGGTCGGGTCGGGCTGGCTCACCGACCGGATGGACCCCCGGCTGCTGCTGTTCGTCTACTACTGGTTCCGCGGGATGTCCCTGCTGGTCGTGCCGTGGCTGCTCGGGCCGGTGGTCGCCCCGCCGCTGTGGGTGTTCATCGTGTTCTACGGCCTGGACTGGGTGGCCACCGTCCCGCCGACCGTCGCGCTGTGCCGGACCCACTTCGGCCTGGAGCGCTCCGGCGTCGTCTTCGGCTGGGTGTTCGCCTCGCACATGGTGGGCGCGGGTGTCGCGGCGAGCTTCGCCGGCTGGGTCCGGGAGTCCAGCGGTGACTACTTCGGTGCGTGGATGACGGCGGGCGGGCTGTGCCTCGTCGCCGCCTTCGCCTGCCTCGCCATCCCCAAGCTGGTTCGGGGCACCGAGACCGGCGCCGGCGCAGCGCGGGTGATCAGCCGGTGGCGTACTCGGACGCGAGCAGGTCGTAACGGACCAGGTCGACGTACGAGCCGTCGCCCAGGCGCTCGGCGAGCCGGTCGCGACCCACCTCCACGAAGCCGCCCCGCAGAGCGACCCGCTGCGAGGCGACGTTGCCGTCGGCGACGTTGAGCCGCAGCCGGCGTCGCCCCAGGCCGCCCTCGTCGGCCGGCACGAAGGCGTGACGCACGGCCAGTCGCACCGCCTCCGACATGACGCCCCGGCCACGCGCGGCGGGGTGGGCCCAGTAGCCGACCTCAGCGCCGGCGCCGTCATCCTCCCGCAGGTGCATCAGCGACGCCGCCCCCAAGAGCTCGTCCGTCGCCGGGTCGGCCACGCACCAGGAGAGGGTCGAGCCGTCCCGCAGGTCCACCGCCTGTCGCTGTAGCCACCTGCGGGCGTCGTCCCGCGTGTACGGCGCGGGCAGGTCACCCAGCCACTGGCGGGTCACCGGGTCGGTGCATGCCTGCACGACGCGCTCCTCGTCCGCGCGCCTCCACGGGCGCAGCCGCACCCGTGCGCCCTCCAGCACCACCGGCGCGAGCGCACCGGGACAGGCGGCGGGAGCGAGCAGCTCGTACAGGGCTGCGTCGGTGGGTGGCCCGTCGTCGTGGGCCATCATCGCGTGCTCGATGCCGATGCGGGTGAACCCGGCCCGCTGCAGCGCCCGCTCGGAGGCGACGTTGTCGACGTCGGTGCCCGCCTCCAGCCGGTGCAGGCCCAGGCCCCCGTCGGTGGGGTCGGCGAAGGCATGTCCGACCAGCAGCTCGAGGGCCTCGCTCACGGCGCCTCGGCCACGGCCCTCGGGGTGGAGCCAGTAGCCGACCATGGCGCTGCCGGCGGTGAGCGCCTGCGCCAGCCTGAAGCAGTGGATGTGGCCGAGCGGGCGGTCGGTTCCGACGTCGGCGATGCACCACCCGACGGCTTCGCCCTCCGCCATACGGGTGCGCTGGGCTGTGAGCCAGTCGTCGAAGGACTCCCTGGTCAGGACGAACCCGCCGAGGAACCGGCGGCCGGCTTCGTCCGGGGCCGGGTCGGTGGCCGGCGCGTCGTCCTCGCGCCAGGGCCGCAGGCGCACCCGCCGGCCCTCGAGCACCGGCACGTCCAGCCAGCGGTGGACCGGCTCCATCGGCTCGCCCTTGGCCAGGGACCCGACCCAGGCGTCGTACCGCCTGCCGTTCGCGGAGAGAAGCTGCCGCACGGTGCCCTCCATGCGGAAGCCGCACCGCCACGCCGTACGCCGGGAGGCCCAGTTGCCCACGTAGGCGCGCCAGTGCAGAACGTCGATGCCGTCCTGCTCGAACGCATAGGTGATCGCCAGGCGAGCCGCCCGGGCCATCAGCCCCCGTCCGCGCACGGCCGGGTGCAGCCCGAACCCGAGCTCGGCCGCGCCGGCGCCGTCGGGTCGGTAGTCCAGCGAGCCGCCGAAGCGCGGCCGGCCGGTCAGGGGGTCGAGCACCTCCACCGCCCACACCCGGTTGCCGCCCTGGGCCCAGCCCCGCGCGGCCGCGCTGAGAAAGGCCCGCGCCTGCTCCGGTCCGTAGGGCCGGGGCGCCGAGGTCCAGCGCACCGACTCGGGATCGCGGCACTGCTCCACCAACGCCGCCTCGTCGCTGTCGCGGTGTGGGCGCAGCGTGACCTCGCCGTCACTGAGCACCGGCGCGACGACGGCGTGGGGGCGCGACATGCGCCAACCCTTGCCGAAGGTGCTTGGGCGGGCAAATTGCCTGTGCTTGGGTGGGGTCATGGCTGACGTTGTCGTGACGCACAACCGTGGGCAGAGCCGCTACGAGGCGAGGGTGGGGGACACGCTCGCCGGCTTCGCCCAGTACCAGCTCACCAGCGAGCTGATCGTCTTCACCCACACCGAGGTGGACGATGCGTTCGAGGGCCAGGGGGTCGGCTCCGTCCTCGTCCAGCAGGCCCTCGACGACGTGCGGGCGTCCGGGACCCACCGGGTCCTGCCGCTGTGCCCCTTCGTCAAGGGCTGGATCAGCCGCCACCGCGACTACGTCGACCTCGTGTACGGCGCTCCGGCGAGCACCGCACGCGACTGAGCGCGCGTCCGTGCCGGGCGGCCCGGAACCCCCGGGCGCGACCGCCCGTTGGTCTGCGGGGCGCACCAGGGCGACCGGGGCCGAGTCGTGGGGCCCCGGCCCGGGGCGGAGCGACTAGCCTAGGCGCAAGGACCAGACAAGCCCAGTAGGGGCGAGCGGTGCAGCGCACCGCACGCCGACCCGATTTGTGACCAGGAGCTATCGCGTGCCCAAGATCCTCGAACGACTGCTGCGTGCCGGTGAGGGCCGGATGCTCAAGAAGCTGCAGGGCATCGCCGCCCAGGTCAACGCCATCGAGGAGGACTTCGTCGAGCTCACCGACGCCGAGCTGCGCGCGGAGACCGACGAGTTCCGCAAGCGGCTCGCAGGACGGCGAGACCCTCGACGACATCCTCCCCGAGGCGTTCGCCACGGTCCGCGAGGCCGCCAAGCGCACCCTCGGCCAGCGGCACTACGACGTGCAGATCATGGGTGGCGCCGCGCTGCACCTCGGCAACATCGCCGAGATGAAGACCGGTGAGGGCAAGACCCTGGTCGCGACGCTGCCGGCCTACCTCAACGCCCTCGACGGGCAAGGGCGTCCACGTCGTCACCGTCAACGACTACCTCGCCGAGTGCGACTCCGAGTGGATGGGCCGGGTCCACCGCTTCCTCGGGCTGTCGGTCGGCTGCATCCTGTCGGCGATGACCCCGGCCGAGCGCCGCGAGCAGTACGCCTGCGACATCACCTACGGCACCAACAACGAGTTCGGCTTCGACTACCTGCGCGACAACATGGCGTGGTCGACCGACGAGCTCGTGCAGCGCGGCCACAACTTCGCGATCGTCGACGAGGTCGACTCGATCCTCATCGACGAGGCCCGCACCCCGCTGATCATCAGCGGCCCGGCCGACCAGGCGACCAAGTGGTACGTCGAGTTCGCGCGCCTCGTCAAGCGGCTGGAGCGCGGCGAGGCCGACTCCGGTGAGGGCGACTACGAGGTCGACGAGAAGAAGCGCACCGTCGGCGTCCTCGAGTCCGGCGTCGCCAAGGTCGAGGACTACCTCGGCATCGACAACCTCTACGAGTCGGTCAACACCCCGCTCGTCGGCTACCTGAACAACGCGCTCAAGGCCAAGGAGCTGTTCAAGCGCGACAAGGACTACGTCGTCATGAACGGCGAGGTCCTCATCGTCGACGAGCACACCGGCCGCATGCTCGCCGGCCGCCGCTACAACGAGGGCATGCACCAGGCGATCGAGGCCAAGGAGGGCGTCGAGATCAAGAACGAGAACCAGACGCTCGCCACGATCACGCTGCAGAACTACTTCCGCCTCTACGACAAGCTCGCCGGCATGACCGGCACGGCCATGACCGAGGCCGCCGAGTTCCACCAGATCTACAAGCTCGGTGTCGTCCCCATCCCGACCAACCGGCCGATGATCCGCGCCGACCAGTCCGACCTCGTCTACCGCACCGAGGAGGCCAAGTTCGACGCCGTCGTCGAGGACATCGTCGAGCGGCACGCGGCCGGCCAGCCGGTCCTCGTCGGCACGGCAGCGTCGAGAAGTGCGAGTACCTCTCCGACCTGCTGCGTCGCCGCGGCGTCCCGCACGAGGTCCTCAACGCCAAGCAGCACGAGCGCGAGGCCGCGATCGTCGCCCAGGCCGGCCGCAAGGGCGCCGTCACCGTCGCGACCAACATGGCCGGCCGCGGCACCGACATCATGCTCGGCGGCAACCCCGAGTTCATCGCCGTCGCCGCGCTCGAGCAGCAGGGCCTGGACCCGGTGGAGACGCCGGAGGAGTACGAGGCCGCCTGGCCCGCCGCGCTCGAGGCAGCCGAGAAGGCCGTGGCCAGCGAGCACGACGAGGTCATCGAGCTCGGTGGGCTCTACGTCCTCGGCACCGAGCGGCACGAGTCGCGCCGCATCGACAACCAGCTGCGCGGTCGCTCCGGCCGCCAGGGCGACCCGGGCGAGACCCGCTTCTACCTGTCGCTGCAGGACGACCTGATGCGCCTGTTCAACGCCGGCGATGGTCGACCGGTTCATGACCACGGCCAACATGCCGGACGACGTCCCGATCGAGTCCAAGATGGTCACGCGCGCCATCCGTCGGCGCAGACCCAGGTCGAGGCGCAGAACTTCGAGATCCGCAAGAACGTCCTGAAGTACGACGACGTGCTCAACCGCCAGCGCGAGGTCATCTACGACGAGCGGCGCCGGGTGCTCGAGGGTGAGGACCTGCACGAGCAGATCCGCCACTTCATCAACGACGTCGTCGGCGGCTACGTCACGGCCGCCACGGCCAGGGCTTCGCCGAGGACTGGGACCTCGACCAGCTCTGGACGGCGCTGAAGACGCTCTACCCGGTGTCCATCACCGTGGCGAGATGTCGAGGACGCCGCCGGTGGCCGGGGCAGCATCAGCGCCGAGATGCTGCGCGAGGAGCTGCTGTCCGACGCCCAGGCCGCGTACGACGCCCGCGAGGCGGCGCTCGGCGCCGAGGTGATGCGCGAGCTCGAGCGCCGCGTCGTGCTCTCGGTGCTGGACCGCAAGTGGCGCGAGCACCTCTACGAGATGGACTACCTGCAGGAGGGCATCGGCCTGCGGGCCATGGCCCAGCGCGACCCGCTGGTCGAGTACCAGCGCGAGGGCTTCCTGCTCTTCGAGGCGATGATCGAGGCGATCAAGGAGGAGTCGGTCGGCTACCTGTTCAACCTCGAGGTCGAGGTCGAGGCGCCCCCCGCCGTGCAGGACCAGGTGCCGGTCGACGGCTTCGAGGCGGCGAAGGCGATCCGGGCCAAGGGCCTGGAGACACCCCAGGCGCCGGCCCGCCTGCACTACTCCGCGCCCAGCGACGACGGGTCGGTCGACGAGCGGGACGAGGTCAACGGCCAGGTCAACGCGCAGGCGGTCCCGACCGGTCGGGGCGCCCGCGACCCTCGCGGAGGCAGCAAGAAGAGCAAGCGCCGCCGCTGACGACAGCGCGTGCTGAGACAGCCCAGGGCCCGACCGGACGATGTCCGGACGGGCCCTGGGCCGTCTCCGGGATGGCCGGCAGGCGCCACCGGCGAACGGTCGTCAGCCGATCTGGAGCTCGGTGACCAGCCACCGCCGGTCCATCCCGACCAGCCGCAGGGCCAGGGCGCGCACCCGCCCGGAGTCCACGACCACGGCGCAGGCCTCGACGACCCCGTCGGCCGGCTCGCAGATGCGTACCCGGCGGACCACCGCCCGCCGGCCGGCCCGCGGCGGCGCCCCGTGGGAGGAGCCGGCGCCCGTTTGCCGCGCCGCCTGGCGTCGGGCGGCCATGGCGCTGCGCCGGGCCACCGCGGAGTAGACCTCGGGGGACGTCCAGCGGATCACCTGCGGTGCGGGGCGCGTCCCCGACATCACCTCCACCAGCGCCTGGGCGAGGTTCGCCACCCAGGTCTGGGGGTCGGGCAGGTCACGGGCGGCGGTGGGCTGGGGCCCGAAGAACTCGTCCTCGACCGTGGCGAGGCTGAACGCCAGGGTGCCCTGGACGAACGTGCCGTCCGGTGCCGGGTCCGGCGCCGTGGCGACAAGCTCCGGCGGCGAGGCGTCCGGGATCGGACGGGTGTGCAGAGGGGCCGCGGCGGTGCTCGTGAAGGAGGCCGTGGAGGCCGTGGAGGAGGTCATGGTGTCCCCGTCGTGGTTGCGGGTGGGTGGAGGACCAGTCCGGGCCGGATCAGGTCGGGGTCGTCGCCGATGGCGTGCCGGTTGGCCTCGTGCCACCGCGGCCACTCCCGCGCGACCTCGACTGCGGTGGCTGCGGGACCCAGGGACCGGGCGGCGATGCTCCACAGCGTGTCGCCGCGGCGCACCACGACTCCCTCGTCGACCAGGCGGCCGGGCTCGGGCGCCGGGCTGAGGAGGTGGAGGGCATCGGGGTCGGGCACCGGCGTGCGGTCCGGCGGGGAGGGGGTCCAGGCGGCGTCCGGGGCCGCGGCGCCGGTGCCGTCGGACGTGCCTTCCGTGGTGTCGGTGTCGGTGCGGTGTACGGGGCCGGCCGACGCGCCGGCCCCGGTGCTGGCGTGCGCACCGCCCCCGGCCGGCGTTCGGGGCCAGGCGGCGGACGGGACACCGCCGACCGGGTCGCCGGTCTCGGGACCAGCCTTTGCTGTCACTGCCGCGCTCGCGGTGGTCGGCGCCGCCATGGTGGGCACCGCGGTGCCGGCAGACAGGGTCGCGCCGAGGCTGGCTCCCAGCAGGGCCGCCGCCAGCCTCCGTACCGTGGCGGGAGCGAGCGTCGCCGCGCCTCGGGCGGCCACAGCGCCGGCGGTTCCCGGCAGGGCCGCGAGCAGTGAGAGCGTGAGCGAGAGAGTGACCCACGCGACGAGCAGCGTGCCGGCTGCGGCGACGCACCCGAGCAGAGCGTCAGCTGGTCGGGTCGGGCCGGGCGCCTGGACTGCTGCCCACGCGTGCCGGAAGGTCGTGCCGAGCAGGGCGACCGTGCCGCCTCCGACGAGGAGAACCACGACGTCGATGCCGAGGAGCCGTAGGCGTGGGAAGCAGGAGCGGGGGCGTCGTACCTCGGTCATGGTGGCACTCCGTTCGAAGCCGATAACCTCAATTTAGATTCGTTTACCTGCGTTTGACAAGAGACGACGTGGCACGATTGGCCCGGGCGGTGCACAGTGCCGTCAGCGAGGCGACCGTCGAACGCGGTCGCCTCCCACGAGGAGGGGGACGTCATGCGGTGGCAGCAGCTCTTCGCCGACCTCGAGGCACAGCTGGAGGCGGAGGAGGGGCGCGATCTGGCCCTCGAGGTCGCGGACCGCACCCGCCGCGAGCGGGCGCTGGTCGGAGTGCCCGAACGGCTGCTGGCTCACCGCGGGCGGACGCTGCAGCTGCGGCTGCTCGGCGGGCAGGTGCTCGCCGGGGAGGTGGTGGATGTCGGGCTGGACTGGTGCCTGCTGGCGGAGACCGTCGGCCGCAGCGCGCTGGTGCCCATCGGCGCGGTCCTCACGCTCTCCGGCCTGACGGGGGCAGCCACCACGGGGAGTGCCGCGGCGATGGCTCGCCGGTTCGGGTTCGGGCATGCCGCGCGCGGACTGAGCCGGGACCGTGCGGTGGTGGCGCTGGCCGACGTCGGCGGCGGCACGGTGACCGGCACCATCGACGCGGTCGGGGCTGACGCCCTCGAGCTCAGCGAGCACGCGTCGGACCTGCCGCGGCGGCCGGAGAACGTGCTCGCCCGGCGGGTCGTGCCGTTCGCCGCGATCGCCTCGGTGCGCACCACGTGACCCGGTGGGTGTCGCCCACGCGGGCCGCGCAGGGAGTCGGCCCTACTCGCCGACCTGGCCGAAGGGGTGCGCCTCGACGAACGTCTTGGTCTCGGAGTACATCCGCTGGATGTAGCTCTCGAGCTCGGAGGCCTCGATCCGCCACTGCCCGCGGCCGCCGACCTTGATGGCAGGGAGCTCTCCGGAGCGCACCAGGGCGTAGGCCTGGGCGGAGGAGATGTTGAGAACTTCAGAGACGTCGGCGAGCTGGATGAAACGCTGCGTCATATGGACTCGCTCCCTGGTGCTGTACTGATGATGACCATTCCTTTACCAACTGTTTACCACAATCGTGCGGTCGCGTGTCAGTGCTCCGGGAAATGTCGGCCCAGGCAAGTTTGCCTCATCCAGGTCGGCGACGTCGACCTGTGTGGATGGCCGTCCGCGGGCCCGGCACGTGGGCCATGATGGCGCCAGGGCGGCGGGGGACGTGCGCCCTGCGGATGGCGTCGGAGACGTCAGCCGCTCCGGGGACACGAGGGGGAGCGCATGCCCGACCTGCCCAGGCCCACCGCGGCCCGGTTGCAACGGCCGTCCTGGCGAGACGTGCGGCTGGTGGTCGGCGTGGTGCTCGTCCTGCTGGCGGTGACGCTCGGCGCCGTCGTGGTGGCCGCCGCGGACGACACCACCCCGGTCTACGCCGCGACGGCCGGCCTCGTCCCGGGCCAGGCGGTCACCCAGCAGGACGTACGCCGGGTCGACGTCCAGCTGGGGGCCGACCGCGCCGCCTACGTGGCGGCCGACCACGACATCGGCCCCGACACCTTTGTCCTGCGCGAGGTGCGTGCCGGCGAGCTGCTGCCCTCGTCCGCGCTCGGGACGCGGGCCGACGTGCGGGTCAAGCCCGTGACCGTGCCGGTCGAGGCGTCCTCGGTGCGCGCCCTGGTGACCGGCTCCGTCGTCGATGTGTGGGTCAACCAGCGCGACCCCGGGTCCACGACCGCGCGGTACGGCCGGCCCCAGCGACGGCTGGAGGCGGCCACTGTGGCCCGGGTGCCGGAGGTCAGCACCGGCCTCGGCAGCGTCAACGGGACGACGGGGGTCCAGGTGATGGTCCCCGACGACGCCGTCCAGGACCTGCTGGCGGCGATCGACCAGGGGGCACGGCTGACGCTGGTCCCGGTCCCCGGCTCCCCGCGGCAGGGGCCGTGAGCCGATCGGTCCTCACCGCGGTCACCGACCGGTGGGAGGGCCGGCTGGTCACCGTCCTCGAACGTGGCACCGACCTCGACGTCGCCCGCCGGTGCGCGGACCTGGCCGACCTGCTCGCCGCCGCGGCCGCGGGCCTGGCGGCGGTGGCGATGGTGTCCGCCGACCTGCGCTCGCTGGACCGCGCGGCGCTGGCGCACCTGCGCGACTGTGGCGTCGCCGTCGTGGGGGTCTACCCTCCCGGTGACGAGGCGGCCGAGCGGCACCTGCGCCAGCTCGGCATCGAAGCCGTGGTCGCGGCCGACGCCGACGGCACGCTGCTCCAGGCCACGGTCGACGCGCTGGCGCCCGCCGAGGCCGGGGCCCACGTCCGCACCGCCCGCGCCGACCCGCTCGAGGACCTGCTGACCACAGCTCAGCCCGGCGCCGCCGACGGGCCGGACGGGTCGCGTGCGCACGGGGGCGGCGGCCTGCGCGACGCCGAGCCCCCGGGCGTCCTCGTCGCGGTCTGGGGGCCGACCGGCGCCCCCGGGCGGACCACCCTCGCGGTCAACCTCGCCACCGAGCTGTCCAGCACCGGGGCCCCGACCCTGCTCGTCGACGCCGACACCTACGGAGGCTGCGTCGCCCAGGTCCTGTCCGTCCTGGACGAGGCCCCCGGCTTCGCCGCCGCCACGCGCGCCGCGGACCACGGCACCCTGGACCTGCCCGGCCTGGCCCGGCTGGCCCCTGAGGTGGCGCCGGGCCTGCGCGTGCTGACCGGCATCCCCAAGGCCGAGCGCTGGCCCGAGCTCGCGGCACCGGCGGTCGAGCACGTCCTGACCCTGAGCCGCCGGCTTGCGCGCTTCACGGTCATCGACTGCGGCTTCAGCCTCGAGGACGACGAGGAGCTCAGCTACGACACCCGCGCTCCGCGGCGCAACGCGGCCACGCTCACCGCGCTCGCCCTGGCCGACCACGTCCTCGCCGTGGGGGCGGCCGACCCGATCGGGCTGCAGCGGCTGGTCCGGGGGCTGCAGGAGCTCTCGGTCCTGCCGTGTCCCGAACCGGTCGTCGTGGTCAACAAGGTCCGGGCTTCCGCGGTGGGGGCCCGGCCCGAGCAGCGCATCCGAGACGCCCTGGTCCGGTTCGCCGGGGTGGGGGAGCTGCGCTTCGTGCCCGAGGACGGTGCGGTCCTCGACGCCGCACTGCTCGCCGGGCGGGCCCTCGCCGAGGCGGCGCCGACGTCGGCCGCCCGGCGTGCGATCGCCGCGATCGCCGACGACTACGCTGGCGCCGCGGCGGCCCCGGCCGGACGGAGCCGCTGGAGGAGGCGATGATGCAGGGCCTGATCGTGGACTGGGGCGGGGTGCTCACGCCACCGCTGCACACGGCGGTCGGCGCCTGGCTGACCGCCACGGGCATCGACCGGGACCACTACGGCACCGTGCTGCGCCGGTGGGTCGACCCGCCCGACGGCGAGGTGTCACCCGTGCACCGGCTCGAACGCGGCGAGATCCCGCTGGCCGACTTCGAGCACGCCCT
Organism: uncultured Actinomycetota bacterium; assembly: GCA_963696105.1. GTDB lineage: Bacteria > Actinomycetota > Actinomycetes > Actinomycetales > Dermatophilaceae > CAVRTM01. The sequence goes on along the minus strand of CAVOIP010000005.1, from coordinate 297,662 downwards.
GGCCGCGGCCCTGGCGGCTGAGGGCTCCGCGGTCGAGGCCGAGGGCCTGGTCACCCGGATGCTGGCCGACCTGGCCGTCTACGAGGACTCGATGACCTCGTTGGTGATGCGGGCCAAGGCGGCAGGGGTGCGCACCGCCTTGTTGTCCAACTCCTGGGGCCACGACTACGACCGGTCGCAGTGGCAGGAGATGTTCGATGCCGTGGTGATCTCGGGGGAGGTCGGCCTGCGCAAGCCCGAGCCCGAGATCTTCGCGCTCGCCCTGGAGCGCATCGGTCTGCCGGCCGGCGAGTGCGCCTTCGTCGACGACCTGCCCCACAACGTGGCCGCTGCGGCCCGGCAGGGGCTGGTCGGCATCGTCCACCGCACCTTCGAGGAGACCGCCGCGGAGCTGGAGGCGCTCTTTCCCGGTGCGGCCTGGGTGCACCAGCGCTGACCGGCGACTCGGCCGGCGGCCCTGCTCGCCGCCCATCGCAGGCACGCCCGGTACGACGGGCCGGTCAGGAGCTGAACAGCAGGTAGCAGCCCGCCGCAGGTGTAGGCCACCATGAGCAGCAGCAGCGGCAGCTGGCCGAGCACCGCGACCCGGCGGTCGAAGAGCGTCACGGCCCGCTCGTGGGCGAGGACGACGCCGAGCACGTGGCCGGTGACGATGGCGACCACCTGGATCGTGGCCACGAGCGTGGGCTGGATCAGGGTGGCGTCGGCGGTCAGGTGCCCGGTCCCGAGCAGGTCGGCACCGGTGCCGAGGGGGTCGCTGAGCCGGGCGAGGGTGTTCTGCCCCTCGTAGACCCACAGCGACCAGTAGTGCGCCACGAGGTAGCCCGCGGCGATCGGCACCAGGGACGGCGCGAACTGGGCGGCCAGGCCACGGGCGGGCAGGCGGGCCAGCCGGGCGCTGGCCACGGCCGCGACCTGCAGCAGGGCGGCGACGACGACGCACATCACGAGGACGCCGCCGGTCTGCAGCAGGCCCGACGGCAGCGACGAGGACTGCACCCACGTGTACCAACGAGGCTCGGAGGAGAGCCCGTCGTACGCCGTGCCGCCCAGCATCACCGCGACCGTCGCGAGCAGCCCCCGCTCCACCGGGATGGCGTTGGCGCCGTGGAGCGGCGTCCGCAGGACCCAGCGGCGGTCGGAGCGCCGGCCGAGGGGGCTGAGCGAGCCGTAGAGGCGCGACCAGACCTCGAACGCGTCACCGCGGGGGAACCAGCGCGTGCCGAGGACGAGGGCGCCGAGCAGGTCGACCAGCACGTAGCCGCCGATCGCGACGCGCAGGACCGGCAGGGTCGTCCGGTCGGGTGCGACCAGCTCCAGCCAGGTGAAGGCGAACAGCCCCGCCGCCGCGGGCCAGTAACCGGGGGACCGGTCGGTGAGCGCGCTGTCCGGGTCCAGCCGCGCCAGGGCCGTGAGGCCGCGGTGCAGCCAGCGGATCGGGTTCAGCACCGACCACACCGGCCCGAGCACGAGCGAGATGGCGGCCAGCCCGACCCAGAGCCACACGAACACGACGTACGGCACGGGGTTGTTGGCGTCGTCCCGGCCGAGGACCAGTGACGCCAGGGTCCAGCCTGCCAGGGCGAGGGTCAGCACCACCGCGGTGCCGCGCACGACGCGGGAGTCAAGCACCGCCGCAGCCCAGCGGGGCAGCGGGATGCCGCTGTCGCGGCCCAGCCTCGGCTCGTGCCACAGGGCACCGAGGGCCACGAAGGACACGACCAAGGCCGCCGCCGCCCCGAGCACGACCGCCGCGAACGGCAGCGGAAGGTCCTGGCGGGAGCCGACGCCGTGTGCCGGCAGCAGGAGGCCGGGCGACGCGGTGGGCAGGGCCTGCGTCAAGGAGGCGAGAGGCGCGGCGACCACCGGTCAGCGCACGGCGACGGACAGCAGCGTCAGCTGCGGGCGGTGCATCTCCACCTGGTACACACCCGGCTGGGCGCCCTTGAGCGCGATCGCGACCGGGGTCCCGGCCTTGACGTTCTTCTCGATCTCGAAGCCGTGGGCGTGCAGCTGGTCGTCGTGGTCACTGGTGACCGTCAGGGTGAGCGTCTGCCCGACGGGCAGCTCCACCGTGGTCGGTGCGGGCCGCACCTGCTTCCCGGTGACGGTGATGACCAGCGCCCGGGCGGTCGGGGTCGCGGTGGCGCTCGCGGCGGAGGACGCGGACGCAGAGACCCCGGCCGAGGCGGACGCGGAGGCGCTGGCCGCGCTCGTGGCGCTGGTGGCGTCGCTGCCGGCGGGAGCACCGGAGGCCGGACTGGTGGCATCGCCCTGCCCGCCCCCGGTGGCGGACGGGGACTGGCTGCTGCACGCGACGAGGGCGCTGAGCCCCATCGCGGCGAGGGCCAGTCGGGCGGAGGTCGACCTGTCGGGCTGTCGGAGCATGCGCGCCAGTGTAGGTCGGCATGTTCCGACCCCCTCATCTGAGACGATGGAGGGGTGCCCGACCGCCTGACGTCCCTCGACGCGTCCTTCCTCTACCTGGAGGAGGCGACGACGGCGATGCACGTCAGTTCGGTGATGGTGTTCCAGCCACCGGACGACGGCTTCGACTACGACCGCCTGGTCGCGCTCATCTCGGCGCGGATCGCCTTCGTGCCCCGCTACCGGCAGCGGGTGCGTGAGGTCCCCGGCCACCTGGCCAACCCGGTATGGGTCGACGACGAGGACTTCGACGTCACCTACCACGTGCGCCGCTCGGCCCTGCCGCGCCCGGGCACCGACGAGCAGCTGCAGGAGTTCGTCGCCCGGATCCAGCCGCGGCCGCTGGACCGCGAGCGCCCACTGTGGGAGGTCTACCTGGTCGAAGGGCTGGAGCAGGGCCGCTTCGCGATCGTGACCAAGTCCCACCAGGCCCTCGTCGACGGCCTCCACGCCGTCGACATCGCCCACGTCATCGTCGACGGCGACCCAGACCGTGAGGAGCCGATCACCGACACCTGGCGCCCCGCCAAGGAGCCCAGTGGCGTCGAGCTGCTGACCGGTGCGCTCGTGGACGCCGTACGACGCCCCAGCGAGGTCCTGGACAACGTGCGCGGCGGCGTCGCCGACGTCAAGGCCGTCGGCGCGCGGGCGCTGTCGACCGTCGGCTCGGTGGCCGCGGCGCTCGCCCGGACGGCGGCCCGGCCGGCGCCCACGAGCCCGCTCAACGTCGAGATCGGCGCCGCGCGACGGTGGGTCATGGTCGGTCACGACCTCGACGACTACCGCAAGGTGCGCGCGCGGCTCAGCCGCGGGTCCTTCAGCGACGACGTGTCGGTCAACGACGTGGTCCTGGCCACCATCGCCGGGGCGCTGAGGGCCTGGCTGCTGACCCGGGGCGAGGCCGTCACGACCGCCTCGACCGTGCGGGCGATGGTGCCGGTCAGCGTCTACGACTCCGCCGACCCCGGCTCCCTCGGCAACCGTGTCACCGCCTGCTTCGTGGACCTGCCGGTGGGGGAGCCGCGCCCGTTGATGCGGCTGCACCAGATCGCGTTCGCCATGCGCCAGCAGATGGACGGCGGCCAAGCGGTGGGGGCCGAGGCCCTCGCCGGCATCGCGGGGTTCGCCCCACCGACGCTGCACTCATTGGGCGCCCGGCTCGGCAGCGCCATGTCCAGGCGGCTGTTCAACCTCGCCATCACCAACGTGCCCGGGCCGCAGGTGTCCCTGTACGCCGGTGACGCGCAGATGCTCTCGACCTACCCCGTCATGCCGCTCGCGCGCGGTCAGGCGCTGTCGATCGGGCTCACGTCGTACGACGGCGGGGTCTACTACGGGCTCAACGGCGACCGCGACGCCATGCCCGACCTGGACGTCCTCGGCCAGTGCCTGGGTGACGCGCTCGCCGAGCTGGTGGACAGCCGGGAGCCCGCGCGGTGACCGCGCCCCGATGCGGGCCGGCGCTGCGGGACCGTGCACCCCTTTCCACCGACCCCCACCTCGAGGACGCCGGATGAGCCTGACCCGAATCTACCTGCCGCTGAACGCTGCTCGCCTGCGCGAGCTGGCGAGCAGCCGCGTCCTGGGACCCGGGCCCCTGCCGGCGCACGGCGTGACCGGCAGCATCCGCGCCGGCGACCCGAACGGCGACCAGGAGGGGTGGGAGTACGTCGCCCTCAGCGAGGCTGCCGAGGCCTCGGCCGCGTCCCTGCCGTCGGGGGAGCGCCGACGCGTCGTCGCGGCTGCGGACGTCGACGACTCGTGGGTCAGCCCCGCCGACGCGGACGGGGTTGCGTCCGCGGTCATGGTGTCGCAGCCGGTGCCGATGCAGCGCATCGCCTCCTTCCACGTGGACGAGAAGGACGTCACGGACGACGACGAGCTGCTGTGGTACGACGTCACCGAGCTGGAAGCACTGCTCGACCTGCTCTGACGCCGGCTGTCCGGGATGCCGTCGGGCTCGGACGCCTGGATGCCGTCGCGCTCGGACGCCCGTTGTCGCCCGCGGCGAGCGGCGTCGGTCAGCGCACGTGCGCGGCCAGCCAGGGGTCGACGAGCGCGTGGTAGGCCTCGGGCTGCTCCCGGCGGACGCAGTGTCCGGCGTCGGCGATGACCGCTACCTCCAGGTACCGGTTGCCCAGGTCCGCGATCGCCTGCCGGGTGTCCGCGTCGAGGATCACGTCATCGGTGCCGGTGACCACCAGGGTCGGCACGCTGATGCCGGCGGCGATCGTCGTCCACGGGATGTCGAGGAAGGCCAGGCCGGTCGCGAGGAAGCCGAGGTCGCCGTCGGCCTTCGCCCGTCCCCACGGGTCGAGCTCGGACGCCGGCCAGCGGGCGTTCTCCGCCCGGCCCCGGTCCATCGCCGTCGCGTAGTCGTCGCGGAACTGCTGCGACGTCGCCACCCGCTGGACCGCACTCTCGTGCCGGTCCTCCCAGGACACCTTCTCGAACCACGCCGGGTCCTCCAGCACCGCGGCACGGACGAGCTCGGGCCGGCGTGCCGCGACCGCCGCCGCGATGCCGCCGCCCATCGAGTGCCCGACCAGGACCACGGGCGCGGCGCCGCCACGGGAGATCTCCGAGACCACCTCCACGGTGTCGCGGTACATCAGCTCGATCGGGTCGCCGTCCAGCTCCGCGGGCGTGTAGCGCGGTGACCCGCCGTGCCCGCGGGCGTCCGGTGCCGCGATCCGGTAGTCCTCCTGCCACCGGCGCACCGCGTCGGGCCAGCACTCGCCGGAGTCGGTGAGGCCGTGCAGCAGGACCAGCGTGGGGGCATCAGGGTCGGTCCGCCCCGACCAGTGCACGGCCAGGCGTCCGCGTGCGGGGGGTGCAGGGGGCTGCGACATACGTGCCACCATAGAGGCGATCCCCCGTGCCGAGCGATGCCCAGGAGCCCCCGCCGTAATGGATGCAGTCAGCCACGTTCCCGCCCCCGCCAACGAGACGGCGCTGGACTACGCGCCCGGCAGTGCCGAGCGCAAGGAGCTCGAGGCGGCGCTGGCCGACCTGGGCGGCCAGCGCCTGGACCTCCCGCACACCATCGCCGGCAAGCGGGTCATGGGCGGTGGCAAGAAGATCGACGTGCGCCAGCCCCACGCGCGCCGCAAGGTCCTCGGCACGATGCGCAACGCCACCGTCGAGGACGCGCAGCTCGCGGTGACCGCGGCCAAGGACGCCGCCCCCGCCTGGCGTGCGATGTCCTTCGACGACCGCGCCTCGGTCCTGCTCAAGGCGGCCGAGCTGCTCTCCGGCCCGTGGCGCCAGAAGCTCAACGCCGCAACGATGCTCGGCCAGTCCAAGACCGCGTACCAGGCCGAGATCGACTCTGCCTGCGAGCTCATCGACTTCTGGCGCCTCAACGTCCACTTCGCCCGCCAGATCCTCGAGCAGCAGCCGCCGCTGAACGCCAAGGGCATCTGGAACCGCATGGACTACCGCCCCCTGGAGGGCTTCGTCTACGCGATCACGCCGTTCAACTTCACCGCGATCGCCGGCAACCTGCCCACCGCTCCGGCGCTGATGGGCAACACCGTGGTCTGGAAGCCGTCGCCGACGCAGCAGGTCGCGGCGCAGCTGACCATGGAGCTGCTGGAGGCGGCCGGGATGCCTCCGGGCGTCATCAACCTGGTCACCGGTGACGGGCTCAACGTCTCCAAGGTCGCCCTGGCCGACCGCGACCTCGCCGGCATCCACTTCACCGGCTCGACGCCGACGTTCCAGTACCTCTGGCAGCAGGTCGGCCAGAACCTGTCGAGCTACGCGACGTACCCGCGGCTGGTCGGCGAGACCGGCGGCAAGGACTTCATCCTGGCGCACCCGTCGGCCGACCCGGACGTGCTGCGGACGGCGATGATCCGCGGCGCGTTCGAGTACCAGGGCCAGAAGTGCTCCGCCGCCTCGCGCGCCTACGTGCCGCGCAGCCTGTGGCGTGTCATCAAGGACGACCTGGCCTCCATCACCAACGGGCTGACCCAGGGTGACGTCACCGACCTGTCCAACTTCATGGGCGCGGTCATCGACGAGCGGGCGTTCGCCAAGCACAAGGACGCGATCGACCTCGCGCACGCGACCCCGGGTGTGAAGGTGGTCGCCGGTGGCACGTACGACGACTCGCAGGGCTGGTTCGTGCGCCCGACGGTGCTCGAGATCGACAACCCGAACGACCCGTCGTTCTCCACGGAGTACTTCGGGCCGATCCTGTCGGTGCACGTCTACCCGGACCGCCAGTACGACAAGGTGCTGGACCAGATGGAGTCGGCCGCGCCGTTCGGGCTGACCGGCTCGATCATCGCCCAGGACCGGGCCGTCATCGCCGACGCCAGCGACCGGCTGCGGTTCGCGGCCGGCAACTTCTACATCAACGACAAGCCGACCGGCGCTGTCGTCGGCCAGCAGCCGTTCGGGGGTGGCCGTGCGTCGGGCACCAACGACAAGGCCGGGTCGGCCCAGAACCTCCTGCGCTGGACCAGCCCGCGCTCGATCAAGGAGACGTTCGTGCCGCCGACGTCCCATGCCTATCCGCACATGGGCTGAGGACCGGACAGAGACAGGCAGAGAGAACGGCCGGTACGGCGAGGAGTCGCCGTACCGGCCGTTGGTGTCTGGCCGAGCTGGGCGTCAGCCGGCGAGCCAGTCGGCTCCGGCCGTGCGCTCGACGTTGATCGCGGCCTCGATGGCAGGCGCGGCGGCCTGCTCGATCTTGCCGCCGAGCAGCGGCACCTTGGCCTTGAGCTCGCCCTCGACCAGCTCGCGGCTTCCCTGGCCCTGGGGCGCCAGGGAGAGGCTTGCGTCGAGCGTGATGGGGGCGCCGCCGACCGTGACGGTGAGCCTGCCCCGGCGTGACCCGTCGGCCGCGGCTGCGCCCCAGGTGCTGGTCTCGGTGAGGTGCAGCTCCTTGCCGACGAAGCTCTTGACGAAGTCGGGCAGCTGGTCGGTAGGCATGGCGCGCTTGCTGACGATGACGGTGTCCGCGCCGCGCGCGGTGATCGAGACCGAGTGCGAGAGGGCGCCGGTCGCCGCGGCCTTGCGCTCCTGGAAGGCCTGGTCGCTCAGCATGGCGAAGACCCGTTCGGGCGTGGCGGCGTAGTCGAGCGTGTCGCGGATTCTCATGGCGTCACCGTAGCGGCGAGGCCCGTGCTCAGGAGAACGGCGGGGGAGGCCCCGGCGCCGCACGCAGGGCCGACGCGGCGCCGGTGAAGGCGGGGACCAGCTCGACGGCAACCCGCTGCAGGGTGGCCCGGGCCCGGCCGGCCGTCGAGGTGGCGCGGTCGACGCGGGCCTGGCACTCCGGCAACAGGCTGCGCCGTCGCTCGGCGGTCTCGGCGCTGGTGGGACCCCACGCCTCGACCACCCGCGTGCCGTCCAGCTCCAGCCCCGCGGCGCGCACGGAGGCCTCGGCGCGCCGCGCCAGCTCCATCGCCTGGGCCAGGTCCGTCGCGTAGCGCTGGAGCGCGGCACCCGCACGGTCCAGGTCGGCCGCCACCTGGCCGAGCAGCCGGGCCTGCTCCCCGACGGACCCGTGCAGGGCCTGCGCCTGCGGACTCCGCACGCCGCGCAGCTCGCGGAGGGAGCGCTCGAGGGTCTGCTGCCGGTGCAGCAGGCGGGCGGCGTCGCTGCGCATCGCACCGCCGACGCGCGAGCACGAGACGGCGTCGCCACGGACCAGGGGGTCGCTCACCACGCCGGGCCTCGGCTTCGGCGCGTGCCGGTGGCCGGGGGCACCTGGTGGCCCTCACCGCCGAGGGCCACGAGGGCCACGAGGGCCTTCGTGCTGTCACGCAGCGCGTCGTCGAGGGCGCGCAGGGCGTCCGCGGCGTGGTCGGCGAGTGTCTCCACGGCCAGCTGGGTCGCGCCGTCGCCGATGTCGACGTAGTGCTCGAGCAGCTCCCCCGAGGCGGTGCGGACCTCGTCCCGGGCTCGCGCCAACCGGTCGGCCAGAGCGGCGGCGGCCTCGGGGTCCAGCGGCGGGGGGACTGGCACGCCCCCAGCGTAGGTGTCCCATCCGTCCCAGTGGTTACTTACCCACAGCGGTTCGGGCGCGCCCGGGCTTGCCGAACCCGCCGTTCCAGGGCCGTCGGGCAGCGATAGGGTCAAAGCGGCGTACAACGGCGTGCGTCGGACAGCACCACCTCGTGAGGAAACAGGCCATGTCTGCGTCGCTCGACCAGTCCCGTTCCCAGCTGCTGCGCGCCGCAGCAGAGCTCGCGGATCGGTCAGGGGGTGAGTCGACCGAACGGTTCCTGCGCCGCTACTACCGCCACGTCGCCACCGAGGACCTGCTCGCCCGCGTTCCCGAGGACCTGCTCGGCGCAGCCCTCTCCCACCAGCAGCTCGCGGCCTCCCGGCCGGCCGGCACCGCCAACGTCCACGTGTTCACCCCCACCGTGGAGGAGAACGGCTGGTCCTGCGGGCACAGCGTGATCCAGATCGTCACCGACGACATGCCGTTCCTCGTCGACTCCGTCACCGCCGAGCTGTCCCGCCAGGAGCGCGCCGTGCACCTCGTCGTGCACCCGCAGCTCGTCGTACGCCGTGACGCCGCCGGGTCGCTGCAGGAGATCCTCGACGTCGACGCCGTCGACAACGGGCAGTTCGGCCACCACGTCGAGTCCTGGATGCACGTGGAGTTCGACCGCGAGAGCTCCGAGCAGGCGCGTGAGGCGGTCGCCGCGGACCTGCGCCGGGTGCTCTCCGACGTGCGCGACACCGTCGAGGACTGGCCCAAGATGGCGGCGCAGTGCGAGCACATCACGGCCGAGCTCGCGCAGGAGCCGCCGGCCGGCCTCGGCGCCGACGAGGTCGCCAAGGCCCGCGGGCTGCTGGCGTGGCTGACCGCCGACCACTTCACGTTCCTGGGCTACCGCGAGTACACCCTGCTGCGGGAGGGCGGCGAGGACGTGCTGCGGGCGGTGCCCGGCACGGGGCTGGGACTGCTGCGGTACGACCAGCCGCGGTCCGGCTCGTTCGGCCGGCTGACGGCCGAAGCGCGGGCCAAGGCGCGCGACACCCAGCTGCTCATCATCACCAAGGCCAACTCGCGCGCCACGGTGCACCGCTCGACCTACCTGGACTACGTCGGCGTCAAGACGTTCGACGAGCAGGGTGCCGTGACCGGCGAGCGGCGCTTCCTGGGGCTGTTCACCTCGGCGGCCTACACCGAGTCGGTGCAGCGGGTGCCGATCATCAAGGAGAAGATCGCCAACGTCCTGGAGCGGTCGGGCTTCACCACCGACAGCCACTCGGGCAAGGACCTGCTGGAGGTCCTGGAGACCTACCCCCGCGACGAGCTGTTCCAGACCGACGCCGACGAGCTCTACGACATCGCGACCGAGGTGCTGCACCTGCAGGAGCGCCGCAAGACGCGGCTGTTCCTGCGCAAGGACGAGTACGGCCGGTTCATGTCCTGCCTGGTCTACATCCCGCGCGACCGCTACACCACGGCCGTGCGGCTGAAGATGGAGGCCATCCTGCGCACCGCGTTCGACGGTGCCAGCGTGGACTACACGACGCGGGTCTCGGAGTCGGTGCTGGCGCGGCTGCACTTCGTCGTCCGGGTCGGCCAGGGCCAGCAGATCCCCGACGTCGACGAGGGCGAGCTGCAGCGCCTGCTGGTCGACGCGACCCGCACCTGGGACGAGGACCTCGCGGAGGTGGCGCGCAGCGAGTACGGCGAGGAGGCCGGTGCGCGCCTGGTCGGGCTCTACGGCAGGGCCTTCCCCGAGGCGTACAAGGAGGACTTCAGCCCCCGCGTGGGCGTGGTGGACCTGCGTCACGTCGAGGCGCTGGAGCACGAGGACTCGATCCGGCTGAACCTCTACCAGGAGCCGGGCAGCCTCCCCGACGAGCGCCGGTTCAAGCTCTACCGCCGCGGGCCGCTGTCCCTGACCGCCGTGCTTCCGCTGTTCACCCACCTCGGGGTCGAGGTCGTCGACGAGCGGCCGTACGAGGTCAGGCGGTCCGACGGCCTGAGCGTCTTCGTCTACGACTTCGGGCTCAAGGCGCCCCGGCCGGAGATGTGGACCGGGACCGGCCACGACGGGGTGCGCGAGCTGTTCCAGGACGCGTTCGAGGCCGTCTGGGACGGGCGCGCGGAGAGCGACGGGTTCAACGCGCTCGTCCTCGGCGGCGGCCTCACCTGGCGCCAGGTCGTGATCCTGCGCGCCGTGGCCAAGTACCTGCGCCAGACCGGCTCGACCTTCAGCCAGGAGTACGTCGTCGGTGCGCTCGTCTCCAACGTCGCGCTGGCCGCGGCGCTGGTCGAGCTGTTCGAGGCGCGCTTCGACCCCGACCGGTTCGGCACCCAGGGGCACTCCGAGGAGGAGCGCGCGACCGCCCAGAACGAGCGGGTCGAGCAGATCACCCAGGGCCTCGACCAGGTCGCGAGCCTCGACCACGACCGCATCGTCCGCGCCTTCCTGGGCGTCATCCGGGCCACCCTGCGCACGAACTACTACCAGCACGACGCCGGCTCGCCGCCCGGGACGCCGGCGCCCAAGCCCTACGTCAGCTTCAAGCTCGACCCGATGGCGGTGCCGGGCCTGCCGGCACCCCGGCCGATGTTCGAGATCTGGGTCTACAGCCCACGGGTGGAGGGGGTGCACCTGCGCTTCGGCAAGGTCGCCCGCGGTGGGTTGCGCTGGAGCGACCGGCGTGAGGACTTCCGCACCGAGGTGCTCGGCCTGGTCAAGGCGCAGATGGTCAAGAACGCCGTGATCGTCCCGACCGGCTCCAAGGGCGGCTTCTTCGCCAAGGCGCTGCCGGACCCGACCGTGGACCGCGAGGCCTGGCTCGCCGAGGGCATCTCTGCCTACAAGCTGTTCATCTCGGCGATGCTGGATATCACCGACAACCTGGTCGGCACCGAGGTCGTGCCGCCGCAGCGCGTGGTCCGCCACGACGAGGACGACACCTACCTGGTCGTCGCCGCGGACAAGGGCACGGCGACGTTCTCCGACATCGCCAACGGCGTGGCCCAGGGCTACGGCTTCTGGCTCGACGACGCGTTCGCCTCCGGCGGCTCGGCCGGCTACGACCACAAGGCGATGGGCATCACCGCGCGCGGCGCCTGGGAGTCGGTCAAGCGGCACTTCCGCGAGATCGGCGTCGACACCCAGACCCAGGACTTCACTGCGGTGGGCGTCGGCGACATGAGCGGCGACGTCTTCGGCAACGGCATGCTGCTGTCCGAGCACATCCGCCTCGTGGCGGCGTTCGACCACCGGCACATCTTCCTGGACCCCGATCCCGTTGCGGCGACGTCGTACCCGGAGCGACGACGGCTGTTCGACCTGCCCCGCTCGTCCTGGGCCGACTACGACACCACGCTGATCAGCGAGGGTGGGGGCATCTACCCGCGCTCGGCCAAGTCGGTGCCGGTGAGCCCCCAGGTCGCCCGCGCGCTCGGCCTGGCCAAGGGCGTGACGACGATGACGCCGGCCGACCTGATGAAGGCGATCCTGCTCGCTCCCGTCGACCTGCTCTGGAACGGCGGCATCGGCACCTACGTCAAGGCCTCCACGGAGACCAACGCCGAGATCGGCGACCGCGCCAACGACGCGATCCGCGTCAACGGAAACGCGTTGCGCTGCAAGGTGATCGGTGAGGGCGGCAACCTGGGTGCCAGCCAGCTGGGCCGCATCGAGGCGGCGCTGGCCGGCGTCCACGTCAACACCGACGCGATCGACAACTCCGCCGGCGTCGACACCTCCGACCACGAGGTGAACATCAAGATCCTGCTGACGGCGATGACCCGTGAGGGCGACATGACGCTGAAGCAGCGCAACGCGCTGCTGGCGTCGATGACCGACGACGTCGCCCACCAGGTGCTGCGCGACAACTACGAGCAGAACGTCCTGCTCGGCAACGCCCGGGCGCAGGAGCACGCGATGCTGCCGGTCCACGGCCGCCTCATCCGGTGGCTGGAGGAGCGCGGGGACCTCGACCGGTCGCTGGAGTTCCTGCCCGGCGACAGCGAGCTGAAGCGGCGCCACGACACCGGCGCGGGGCTGACCTCGCCGGAGTTCTCGGTGCTGGTGGCCTACGCCAAGCTGGCGCTGAAGGAGGACCTGCTGCCCACGGCGCTGCCGGATGAGCCGTGGTTCCAGTCGACGCTCGCCGACTACTTCCCGGCGCCGATCCGCGACCAGTACGGCGACCAGCTCGCCGGCCACCCGCTGCGCCGCGAGATCGTCACCAACGCGGTGGTCAACTCGATGGTCAACCGGGGCGGCATCACGTTCGCGTTCCGCGCCGCGGAGGAGACCGGCGCGACCCCCGAGCAGGTCGCCCGCGCGTTCGTGGTCTGCCGTGAGGTCTTCGACCTGACCTCCTACGTCGCGGCGGTGGAGGCGCTGGACAACGTCGTCTCCACCGGCGCCCAGACGGCCCTCTACCTGGAGTTCCGCCGGTTGCTGGACCGGTCGGTCCGGTGGTTCCTGCAGAACCGCCCGTCGTCCCTGGACGTCGGTGCCGAGGTGGAGCGGTTCCGTCCGGTGGTCGCCGAGCACGGCTCGCACATGCTGTCCCTGTTGCAGGGCGAGGAGCGCCAGCGGCTCGAGCGGCGGATCGCCGAGCTGGAGGAGGCGGGCGCGCCGAGCCGGATCGCGACCCGCGCGGCCGGGCTGCTCGACCAGTACTCGCTGCTGGATGTGGTCGAGATCTGCGCCGAGACCGGCCGCGACGCCAGCGAGGTGGCGCCGGTCTACTTCGCGACCTCCGAGCAGTTCGGCATCGACGGGATGCTGTCGCGGGTGACCCGGCTGCCGCGCGACGACCGCTGGGACGCCCTGGCCCGTGGCGCGCTGCGTGACGACCTCTACGCGGTCCTGGAGTCACTGACCACCTCGGTCCTCGAGGCCAGCGATCCGGGCCAGACCGCCACCGAGCGGATCGCGCAGTGGGCGAAGACCAACGCCGAGTCGCTGACCAGGGCCCGGACTGCGCTCTCGGGCATCGAGCGGATCGAGAACCCCGGCATCGCCGCCCTCTCGGTGGCCCTGCGCACCCTGCGTGGCGTCATCCGCAGCGGGGCCGCCACGACATGACCGTGGTCCTTCCGCACGGCCACGGTCGGCATGCACGCCGCAGACCGTGGTCGGGGCCGACGCCGGGAGCGTGGTCGTGCCGACGCTGACCGACGTGCTGCGCGACCAGACGGCGCTGGTGCCGGAGCAGGCCGAATGGCTGCACCTGCTGGTCGGCGACTGGCAGCTGCTGTCCGACCTCTCGTTCGCCGACCTGGTGCTGTGGGTGCCGTCCGAGCCGGACGGCTGGCTGGCGGTGGCGCACGTGCGCCCGACCACCGGCGCCATGGTGTTCTTCGACGACCTCGTGGGCCGGCGGATCGACCCGGGCCGCCGACCGCTGCTGGACCAGGCGTACACCGGTGCGCGCATCGTCCGCGCCGCCGAGCCGGAGTTCCGCGACGACATGCCGATCCGCGAGGAGGCCATCCCCGTGGTCCGGGACGGACGCGCGCTGGCCGTGCTCACCCGCCATACCAACCTGGCCACCATGCGCACGCCGAGCCGGCTGGAGCTGACCTACGTGGCCACGGCCGACGCGCTGGCGCGGATGGTCGCCTCGGGGGACTTCCCGACCGCCGGCGCGCCGACCGGGCAGCGGCGGGGCGCGCCGCGGGTGGGGGACGGGGTGATCCGGCTGACGGCCGACGGGGCAGTGAGCTACGCGAGCCCCAACGCGATCTCGGCCATCCACCGGCTCGGCCACGTGGGTGACGTGGTCGGCGGGTCACTGGCCCGGATCGTCACCGACGTGCTGCGGGACGAGTCGCCCGTGGACGAGAGCCTGGCGCTGGTGGTCACCGGGCGGGCGCCGTGGCGCACGGAGGTCTCCTCACGCGGCGCGAGCGTCTCGATGCGCGCGATCCCGCTGGTGGAGGCGGGGCAGCGGACCGGGGCGATCCTGCTGCTGCGCGACGTCAGCGAGCTGCGCCGGCGCGAGCGCGACCTGATGACCAAGGACGCGACCATCCGGGAGATCCACCACCGGGTCAAGAACAACCTGCAGACGGTGGCGGCCCTGCTGCGCATGCAGGCGCGCCGGCTGCCCGACGGCGAGGCCCGGTCCGCACTCGATGAGGCCGTACGCCGGGTGGGCACGATCGCCACCGTGCACGAGACACTCAGCCACGGCTTCGACGAGACGGTGGACTTCGACGAGGTGATCACCCGCGAGCTGGCGGCCGTCGTGGAGGTGGCGACGCGGGAGGCCCCGGTGCGTGCGGAGCTCCAGGGTTCGTTCGGACGGCTGCGAGCCGAGGACGCCACGTCGCTGGCCATGATCATCGGCGAGCTGGTGCACAACGCCGTCGAGCACGGCCTCGCCGCGGGCGGCGGCACCGTGCAGGTGCTGGCCGAGCGCGGCGTCGAGGGCGGTGAGGAGCGGCTGCACGTGCGCGTCGCCGATGACGGGCAGGGGCTTCCCGAGGGCTTCAACCCCGGCCGCGGCAGTCGCGGCGGCCTCGGCACGCAGATCGTCACCTCGCTGGTGCAGGACCTGCGCGGCCGGATCACCTGGGAACAGGAGAAGCCGCGCGGAACCGTGGTGCGGTTCGTCGCGCGGCTTCGGCCGGTTGCGGAGGGCGACCGGCAGGGCCGGTCGCCGTCGGGGTAGTGCGGTGAGGGTGTCAGCCTGCCCGGCGGGCTCGGGCGTTGCGGCGCTTCAATGCGCGTCGCTCGTCCTCCGAGAGTGCGCCCCAGACACCGGCGTCCTGGCCGGTCTCAATGGCCCACTTCAGGCAGGTGTCGACGACCTCACAGCGTCGGCAGACTGCCTTCGCCTCTTCGATCTGGAGGAGGGCCGGTCCGGTGTTCCCGATGGGGAAGAACAGCTCGGGGTCCTCGTCGAGGCAGGCAGCGCGGTTGCGCCAGTCCATCAGGATCGTGCTCCTTGAATCGGGGCCTTGGGTCGTCAGCGTCGTTGCGTCGGGTCAGGCGTCATGGTGTGGATCGAGCTCATGCTGTGGCGCCTGGTGACCTGTGGAAGCGTACTCAGGTGTCGGCGTCGGCGCGCGTTCAGTTCCCGGGGAACTCATCGTGCAAAGGAGCCAACGTCGGCCGCAGCCGTTGTGTTCCAGCCTCACAGATCCGGACAGGTTCGGACAAGTACTTACGTCCACCAATCTGTCCCACGCCTTGAGAATTAGATCACAAGCGGCCGTCGGTGCAGGTGAGGACGGCCCGAACCGGCGCGTTAGGCTCGGCCATCGTGAGCACCGACCGCACCCCCGTCCCACCGGTTGGCCCGGCCGCGCGGGTGGCTGCGGTCGTCGTCGGCCTCCAGGCCCTGGCCCTGGCCGTCTTCGCGGTGTTCTACCTCGTGGCCTTCGTGCAGGGCGGCAGCGACAACGCCCCGCGCGTGCTCAGCTCGGTCGTGCTGATCGCTGTCTTCGCGGCCGGGCTGGCCTTCCTGGCCCGTCGCCTGCTCACCGGACACCCGGCCGTGCGCACCCCCACGGTCGTGTGGGAGCTGCTGCTCCTGCCGGTCGGGGTGGGCCTGGTGCAGTCGGGGCAGGCGCTGATCGGCGCCGTCGTGCTGGTGGCCTCGGTGGTGTGCCTCGTCGCCGTGGTGCTGAGCCGGCGTCCCCAGGCCTGAGCGAGGCCGCCCCTCCGGGGGCTTCCGGCCCTCATGCGGGGACCGCGACCTGGACCGGCGTGACGTCGACGCCGTCGACGAACACGCCACGCCCGGGCACGACGTCACCGCCGATGGGCGCCCGGATGCCGAACAGGTCCCCGTCGGCATGGCTTGCGGGGTTGAGGAGGACGCCGAGCCGGTGCTTGCGGACCTCGACCGTGAGGCCGCGGAACATCGAAGCCAGCTCGGTCGTGGTGCCGGCACAGAGGACACCCCCGCCGCTCGCCTCGGCGCGGCGGGCGATCTGCAGGAGCAGGCGCTCGACGGGTGTGTCGAGGAACAGCTCGACGTCGTCCACCACCGCCACCAGGGCCGGGTGCGCGGCGGCCAGGGCCGCAAGCGCCTCGTCGTCCGACGGGCCGAGCAGGGCGAGCGGCGCTGCGGGGGTGGTGGCTCCTGCGCTGCCCGTGGCTGTGGCGGCTGCCGCGCTGTCCGTGGAGGTGGTGGCCTGCCCGCCGCCCTCGGCAGCGGCGGCCTGCCGGCTGCCTGCGGCGGTGGCGAGCCCTTCCGGGTGCGACGGCTCCGGCGCCCCCGGCTGCCCGGACTGCCCGGACTGCCCGGACTGCCCGGACTGCCCGGACTGCCCGGACTGCCCGGACGCAGCGTGACCGCCTCCGGCGAGGTCGGACAGCGGTGACCGGCGCGCGGTGAACACCACTACTGGTCGACCGGCCGCCAGTAGCTGGACGGTGAGGGTGTGCAGCGTGGTGGAGCGGCCGGATCGCGGGTGCCCTGCCACCAGGGCGTTGGCGCCCTCACCGAGGCGGGCCGACCCCACGACGTCGTTGTGGTCGCCGCCGATCCCGATGACCCCACGTCGCTGCCGTGGCTGCCCTTCCTGGTGCCGCCGTTCGTCACGGCACCGCGCCATCGATGTCGCTGCCGTTTCCTCGTCCACCGTGGACAGGGCCACCCGCGTGGGCAGGGGGTCCACCCGGAACGGCGCCCGGGCGCTCGCGGCGACGTGGTCACCCAAGGCGGCACGCGCTGCCGTACCGGCGCGTCCGACCGCCTCCAGGGCCGCCGTCTGGGCGGCGGTTCCAGCACCGCCATCGAGGAGGGCGAGCTGCATCTCCGCCGCGTCACTCAGGCGCAGGGCCCGTCCGGGAGGCTGATGGACGGGAACCGCCGCTCTGTCGATCCCCGCCATGAGCAGATCGGTGGCGTCGGCCAGCCGCAGGACGAGCTTCTCGGACATGGCCGCACCGACCCTGGACGCCAGGACGCCGCGGTCGCCCGCCACGACCGCGCGGATCCCGACCGTCTGTCCCTCGCGCAGGACCCGGAGCATGGCGTCGAGCGTGCGCCCGCGGTCGCGTGCCTCCCATCCGGACACGAGCGCCTCCCAGCCGTCGACGAGGACGACGAGATAAGGCAGGGCGGTTCCGGTGGTGGGTCGCGTGGCGTCGTCACCTGCCGGCCCGAGGGCGGCACGGCGTTGCTCGGCCAGCGAGCCGTAGCCGTGCTCGGCCATGAGGCGCTGGCGCCGGGCCGTCTCCTCCAGCAGGCGAGCGACGAGACGGTCTGCGCGCGCAGCCTCGTCGCGGGTGACGACCGAGCCGGTGTGCGGGAGCCCGCTCAGCGGGAGCAGGCCGCCCGCGGCGCCGTCGAACGCGTAGAGGTGGACGTCGTCGGGGGACAGGCGGGTGGCGATGGTGCCGGCCAGCGTGCGCAGGAAGGAGGTGCGTCCCGTCCGGCTGGCTCCGGCCACGGCCAGGTGGCCGTCGTTCTCCAGATCCCAGGTGACCGGGTGCTGCGCCTGCTGACGGGGCAGGTCGGCGAGGGCGTAGGGCACGTGCCAGGGGTCTGCCAGCAGCCGGTCGGCGACCACGAGGTCCGGCAGTGGCGGGAGCCACGGGGAAGAGGGGCGCGCGATGCCCGCGATACGGGCCGCCCGGGTTGTCACCTCGACGACCTGGGCCAGGTCGGTCGGGCCGCCGCCGGCGCCGCGGGTCGGTGGGCGAGGAGGTGGGTCTCCGGCGGTGTCCCACGACCACCGGGACACGCTGACGTCGGACACCTCCTGCTCGTGGTCCCGTCCGCCGACCCGGGCAGTCTGGAAGAGCACGAGGGGCTGGGCGCCGGAACGTGCGTAGGCCCGGCCCGGGGTGCTTTCCGGTATGGCCTGCGCCACCGGCGCGTCGATGACATCGGTGGAGTCGACCGTGTCGCGCACCCGCAGGGCAATCCGGAGGTTGACGTTCGCCTTGATGTCGGAGGAGACGATGCCGCCGGGACGCTGTGTGGCAAGGACGAGGTGGATGCCGAGGGACCGCCCCACCGCAGCGATCCGGACCAGCCCGTCGAGGAAGTCCGGCAGCTCTGCCGCGAGCGCCTTGAACTCGTCGATCACCAGCAGGAGGCGCGGCAACCGCGTGTCAGCAGCGCCGGCGGTGGCCTGGTAGTCCTCGACGTCCTTGGCTCCGAGGTGCCGCAGGAGGCGCTCACGTCGCCTGAGCTCGGCCTCCAGTGAGGTCAGCGCCCGCGCCGTGAGATGGCCGTCGAGGTCGGTGACGAGGCCGGCGGTGTGGGGCAGGAGCGCGCACTCCATGAACGCGGAGCCGCCCTTGTAGTCGACCAGGACGAAGACCATCTCATCGGGCCGGTTCCCCAGCGCCAGAGAGGCGATGAAGGTCTGCAGCAGCTCGGACTTGCCGGAGCCCGTCGTCCCGCCGACCAGCACATGGGGACCGTCGCGGCGGAGGTCCACGGTGTAGGGCCCGGCCGCGGCGACGCCGAGCAGGGCCGACGTGGAGCGCGGTTGCGCATGCCAGCGGCCGGCCACGTCCTCCGGCGAAAGGCCGTCCGGAGCCAGGATGTCCAGGAGACGGGCGCGGTCGGGGACCTGAGGACGCCCGGCGTCCGGAGTGGCATCACGCAGGCGTGCCAGCGCACGGGCGAACCGGTGCGCCCAGCGGCCGGACACCGCGTCGGGCACGACATCCTTGACGGCCGGCGCCGCCGACGTCTCGACGGTGAGCCGGGACGGGTGTCCCGTCTGGACGTGCACCACCGCACCCGCCTCGACCGGAAGCCGTGCCGTGTCGGTGTCCACGCAGACGAAGTGGACACCGACCCCGGGGCCGTCGCGCAGCAGCTGGGACACACCCGGAACAGCGCGCAGCCGCTGGGCGCCGTCGAGCAGGACGACGCAGTGCGCACCTCGCCACGCTGCACGCCCCAGCTGCTGCTGCCCCGTCCGCCGGGCGACGAGCGCTGACAGCTCGGCGACCCGGCGGCGGACCTGGTCTCCCTCCGCCGTCAGCAGACCCACGAGGTTGCGGCACTCGGCGTCGACCGGGGGGCGTGTGTGCGGCAGGTACGTCGTCCAGGCCCAGTCGCGCCCGACCGCCGCGTCGGCGCACAGGACACGCAGTGAGACATCCTGCGGGGAGTGCCATCCGCACACCTGCGCCAGGAGGGCGCGGGCCACGCCGACGGTCTCCTCCCGCGGTCCCGTCAGGCCCAGGACGCCCACCGCCGGGAGTGGAACGGCGACAGGCACCTGGTGGAGCTCCCGGGTTGTGGGGCCGGAGTCGAGAGCGGGGTCGACCACGGTGGTGCTGGACGGGAGGGTCCCGGTGCCGACGGACAGGCACAGGAAGTCGTCGTCGACGGGGCGGCGCTCCCAGAGCCGCGTCAACGGGCCTGTGGCGGTCTTGAGCAGGAGCGCGTGGTCCGGGTGCTGCAGCAGGCGCCGGTCCCGCTCCCGCACAAGGGCAGCGTCCAGCGCCTGCTCCGCTGAGGTGAGGGCCTGTGCGTGCGCCCTGACCCCGGCAGCCCAGGTGGTGCGACCCTGGCGGCGGTCGCTGAGCCAGCTGCCCAGGAGCATGACGGGGCTCACCAACCCGAACAGCAGCATGGTGGTGCTGTCGAGGACTCGCCACATCACCACGGCGAGCACGAGCGGCAGAAGGGCGGCCATCAGGGGAAGGCGAGGCGCGTCGCGTCGTACGGGCGGCCGGGGGAGCCGGATCTCCGCGGTCGCCGTCGCCGGCTGCAGGCGTGGGTGGCGGTTCACCGCCAGGTGACCCTCCCCGTCCGGGTGGGCAGCCGCGGGCAAGCCCGAGGACGGGCGGACCAGGAGCGTGGAGGACCCCAGGCGCAGCCGGGCATGCCGCGGCAGGTCACGGGGTGTGCTGTCGACCCGGACCCCTTCGAGCCAGGTGCCGTTGCTCGACCGCAGGTCGCGCACCAGCACTCCGCCGGCGCTCACCTCGAGCTCGGCGTGCACGCGGGAGAGGCCGGGGTCCTCGATCCTGATGCTGGCCTCGGCGGCGCGTCCGACGAGGTGCCGCCCCGGCAGGAGGCGCAGGACGGCACCGGCGTCAGGGCCGCCGACGACGTGGACCTCGACCAGGCCGGACGAGCCGCGGGAAGCGCACGCGGTGTCCGGTGTGAACGTGAGGACGACGCCCTCGACCAGAGGTGGCAGGCCAACGGGCGCGGTGGGTGACAGCGCCCTGCCGTCGGCGTACAGCGTCTGCAGGTCCTGGACCGGTCGACCCAGCTCCCGTGCGACGGCGGGGACCAGGTCGCTCGCGGTCGACTCCGGTGGCACGCGCACCGTCAGCTCGACTGCGCCGTGGCGCAGTTGTGGGTCCACGACCGTGAGATCCATCTCCACGCTGTCGCCCCTCTCGCGGTGGTCGCCCGACGTCGTCAGCCGTCCAAGCCCTTTGCGCCGTCCCTGCTCCTGCCTGGTGCGGGAGTCTGCCCCTGCGTGCCGACTGGCATTGCTCCCTGTCCACAGGAGGCCGTCCGGACGGCGCGTCAACTGCCTTGTCCACAGGGGGATCGGTGGAACGGCTCCCCGGCCGGCTGTTTCCCTTTACTCTTCCTTGACGTTGGCCGTGTCGGTGCAACGCGGGGCGCCTCGGGGGATGGCGGAGAAAACAGGGGGAGGGTCAGTGGGAGCGGTCGAGAACGTCGTGACCGAGGTTCGCGAGCTCATTCGCCGCTCGGCGGTCGACCCGCTCAAGGACGCGCCCTCGATCCAGAAGCTCGTGCACGATGCCATCGCCGACTACGACGAGCGGTCGCTGCACGGCGGCCTGCCTGCCCTGGCGGACCTGAACGGGGCGGCCAAGACCGTCCTGGACGCGGTGGCGGGGTTCGGCGCGATCCAGCCCTTCCTCGACGACCCCACGGTGGAGGAGATATGGATCAACGAACCCACCAAGGTGTTCATCGCCCGCGGCGGCACGGCCGAGCTCACCAGCACGCTTCTCTCGGCTGACGAGGTGCGCGACCTGGTCGAGCGGATGCTGAAGTCCTCGGGTCGCAGGGTGGACCTGTCCTCGCCCTTCGTCGACGCCACCCTTCCCGACGGCTCCCGCCTCCACGTCGTCATCCCGGACATCACGCGGACGCCACTGGAGCGTCAACATCCGCAAGTTCGTCGTCAAGGCCGACCACCTTGACGACCTCGTCCGTCTGGGCACGCTGTCGCGCCCGGCGGCACGGTTCCTCGACGCTTCCGTGGCGGCGGGGCTGAACATCCTCGTCGCAGGAGGAACGCAGGCCGGCAAGACGACGATGCTGAACTGCCTTGCGGCTGCGATCCCTTCGCGCGAGAGGGTGGTCACGTGCGAGGAGGTCTTCGAGCTGAAGCTGCCCCTGCGCGACGTCGCCGCAATGCAGTGCCGGCAGGCGAGCCTGGAGGGCACGGGTGAGATCCCCTTGCGCCGGCTGGTCAAGGAGGCGTTGCGGATGCGGCCCTCGCGGATCATCGTCGGTGAGGTGAGGCAGGCCGAGAGCCTCGACCTGCTGATCGCCCTGAACAGCGGCATTCCGGGCATGTGCACGTTGCACGCCAACAGTGCACGCGAAGCGATCACCAAGATCTGCACACTCCCGCTCCTCGCCGGGGAGAACGTCGGCAGCAGGTTCGTGGTGCCCACCGTCGCCGGGTCCATCGACCTCGTGGTCCACGTCGCGCTCGAGCGCGATGGTGTCCGGCGGGTCCGGGAGATCGTCGCTGTCCCGGGGCGGGTCGAAGGTGACGTCGTCGAGATCGCCGACCTCTATGTCCAGCGGGACGGCGGGCTGGTCCGCGCCGACGGGTTCCCGCCGCACCGCGACCGGTTCGAACGAGCAGGGTATGACGTCGCCGCCCTCCTGGCGCGGGGCGACTGAGATGGCAGGCATCGGCGTGGGGGCCCTCCTCGGGGCGGGGCTGTTCTGCATCTGGTGGTCGTTCTGGGCGCGCGAGACGCGCCGTCCCAGCTCGCGGGCCGGTGTGATGGCCCGACTCTCGGACCAGCTGGCCCAGGCGGGGTTCGCCACGCTGACGCCGCGAAGCCTGCTGGCTGCGTGTGCCAGCTCGGGATCGTTGGTGTTCCTCTTCTTTGCCGCGACCACGCGCGTGCTGCCGGTGGCGTCCTGCTTCGGCCTGATGGCTGGGTATGCGCCGATCGCCCTGGTGCGCATGCGTGCTCGCAAGCGACGGGCGGTGATGCGTGACCTGTGGCCCGACGTGGTCGACAACATCGGCTCGGCCGTGCGCGCGGGCCTCGCACTGCCGGAGGCGTTGAGCCAGCTCACCGTCCGGGGGCCTGACGAGCTGCGCCCGGCGTTCGCCAGCTTCGCCGAGGACTACCGGGCGACCGGGCGCTTCCAGGAGTGCCTCGACCGCCTCAAGGAGCGGCTCAGTGACCCGGTCGCCGATCGACTGGTGGAGTCACTGCGCATCGCCAGGGAGGTCGGAGGCAGCGACCTCGGACGGCTGCTGCGCACCTTGTCGACCTTTCTGCGCGAGGACGCGCGGACCCGTGCCGAGCTGGAGACGCGGCAAGGCTGGACGGTCAACGCGGCCAGGCTGGCGGTGGCCGCACCGTGGGCCGTGCTGGCGCTGCTGTGCACGCGGCCGGACTCGGTCCAGGCGTACAGCCGCCCCGCCGGCATCGCGGTGCTGGCGGTCGGTGGCGTCCTGTCGGTGGTCGCCTACCGGGTGATGGTGCACGTGGGTCGGCTGCCCGAGGAGAGCCGTGTGCTGCGATGACGCACGTGAGCCTTGCGCCGGCCTACGCCGTGTCCGCGCAACCCGGGTGGTCGTGGACGGGGGCGGCACTCGGCGCGGTCTTCGCCCTCGGGGCTCTCCTTGTGGTGGCCGGCCTGCCGGCCAGCCGCCGCCCGGGTCTGGAAGCGCGCATGGCGCCGTACCTGCGCGATGCCCCGAGGCCGAGTCGGCTCCTGGCGGTGCGGCCGGACGCACGTGCTGCGGGGCTGGTGCAGCTCATGCGGCCGGTGCTGCGTGACCTCGGCCGCGGGGTCGAGCGCCTGCTCGGTGGTTCGGCATCGGTCCGTCGACGGCTTCAGCGTGCCGGGCTGCCTCCGGACGTCGAGGGGTTCCGGGCCGAGCAGGTCGTGTGGGGCATCGTCGCCGGTCTGGGAGGCACCGCCGTCGCCGCGCTGTTGTGGGCCCGTGGCCGCAGCACCGTGGTGCCGCTGGTGCTGCTCGTGGTGTGCGCGACCGGCTGCGGGATCGTGGCCCGCGACCAGATGCTGAGCCGGGCCGCCAAGCGGCGCGAGCAGCGGATCCTGCAGGAGTTCCCCACCGTGGCCGAGCTGCTGGCGCTTGCCGTCGGGGCCGGGGAAGGGGCAACCGGCGCCCTCGAGCGGGTCTGCCGCCTGTCCCAGGGGGAGCTGTCGGGCGAGCTGCGGCGCTGCCTGGCCGACGCACGCGCCGGTGCCAACCTGCCGGCTGCGCTGGAAGGGCTGGCAGGCCGCACCGGCCTCATGAGCCTGGCCCGCTTCGTCGACGGCATCGTCGTCGCGGTGGAGCGAGGCACTCCTTTGGCCGACGTACTGCGATCCCAGGCGCAGGACGTGCGCGAGGCCGGTCGCCGCGCCGTCATGGAAGAGGGGGGCAAGAAGGAGATCGCCATGATGGTGCCGGTCGTCTTCCTGGTGCTCCCCGTCACCGTGCTCTTCGCCGTCTATCCCGGCTTCACGTTCCTGCGCTTCTCGATCTGAGCTCTTCACCCCGTACGACTCCGTGTCCGTCACCATCCGAGGGGAACCACCATGACCATCATCCGCAGCCTGACTGCCGGCGTCCTGACCGTGACGCACGTCCTGCGCGAGAAGGCGGTGTCCCGGTACGACGACCCCGAACGCGGCGACGTCCCGGGGTGGGTGCTGATCACGTTGATGACCGCTGGTCTCGTGACCGCGCTGTGGGCACTGGCCGGGCCGCAGCTGAACGCGGTCTTCACCGACGCCATCAGCTCGGTCAGCGGACCGTGACCGGGTCTGTGGTCTGTGGATGCTGAACTGCCCTCGGGGAGCGGCGTACTGGAGGTGCCAGACGGCAAGCGCGTGTCGGACCGGGCGCCTTCGGGGGACGGCGGCGCGGCGGTCGCGGACTTCGCCCTGGTCTCGGCGCTGGTCACTCTGCTGTTCCTGGCGGTGATCCAGGTCGGTCTGGCGCTGCACATCCGCAACACGCTGATCGCCTGTGCGTCGGAGGGCGCCCGGTACGCAGCGCGGGCTGACCGGGCGCCAGCGGACGGCGTGGCCCGCGCCCGTCAGCTCATCCGGGAGAGCCTCGCCGACCGCTATGCCGAGAACGTCAGCGCCGACGCCACGACGGTCGGAGGTATCGCGGTCGTCGAGGTCCGCGTGTCGGCACCACTGCCGGTCCTGGGCCCGCTCGGCCCCGACCGGGTGCTGCGGGTCGGGGCCCACGCGTTCGCGGAGAACCAATGAGGTGGGCCACGGCCTTGCCGACTCGCCTCCGGCGTCAGTCGCTCGGCCCCCTCGGCAGAGCCGGACGGGGAGCGCCTGCGTCCGGTCGTGAGGACGGCAGCGCGGTGGTGGAGTTCGTCTTCCTTGCCGTCCTGCTCATGGTCCCGTTGTTCTACCTCGTCATGGTGATGGCCAGGCTGCAGGCCGGCGCGTACGCCGTCAGTGCTGCCGCGCGGGAAGCCGGACGGGCCTACACCACCGCGGAGTCGCCCGCGCAGGGACCGGCCCGGGCGCAGGCTGCCGCCGACATCGCGTTCGGTGACCAGGGGTTTCCGGGGCTGGGCGCGGTCAGCATCGGGTGTGACGGCACGCCCTGCTTCCGCCCGGACGGGAAGGTCGAGGTCACCGCCAGCGTCACCGTGCCGCTGCCGCTGGTGCCGTCCGTGTTCGCCGGCGTCGTGCCGACCGCCATCCCGGTGTCCGCCACCCATGTGGCGACGATCGACCGCTTCCGGTGACGACCTTGCGAGGGTGGCTGAACCGAGGCCGGGCCCGGGCAACCTCACCCGTGGCCTCCTGCCCGCACCGCGAGCGCGGACAGGTCGAGCATCCTCGTCCTCGGGTTCACCGTGGTGGCGTTGATGCTGGTGGTGGGTGGCGTGGACGTCACGGCCGTGCAGCTGGCGCGTGCCCGGCTCCTGGATGCGGCCGACGGTGCCGCGCTGGATGCGGCCGACTCCCTGGACGAGCCCGGGGCGTACGGCCGTGGCTTCGACGACGCCGTTCGCCTCACGGACGCCACCGTGCAGCAGGCCGCCGCCGGCTACCTCGCGGCCCAACCGCGGCCGACCGGCGTGTCGTCGTGGGCGCTTCTCCCCGGCACCGGCGCGTCTGACGAGAAGACGGCGGTCGTGCGGCTGCAGGGTCAGGCCACGATCCCGGTGCTGGCGTCGGTGGTGGAGGCCTTCGGTGGGTCGGTGTCCATCACCGTGGAGTCCCGCGCGCGGGCCGCCCTGGAATGACCGATCGGGCGGAGGCGACAGCCGGCCGGCCAGCGAAGGCACCGGACCGGGCCCATGGTCACTGCCCGAGCCGCCGAACGCAGGAACGATGGCGACTGAGCCGTCACCCGCGGGCGGCGCCCTGCGAGGAAGGAGCAGCAGATGAGCACACGGCGACGCGGCAGCAAGGCACCGAGGCACAGTGGGTGGCGCCGGGGCGTGGGCTGGGCGCTCGCGGTGGTCGTCCTGCTCCGGCTCGCGGCCATCGCCGCCTTCCGGAGTCACCAGCCGGCGGTGCTGGACCCGCTGCGGCACGCCAACAACAAGGTGCTGAACCCCCCGATGCTGCACCTGGCCGGCAGGCGGCACTGGTACGCCGCCAAGGTCGAGCACGTCGGCCGCCGTTCGGGACGGCGCTACGAGACCCCCGTCGTCGCCGTGCCGGTCGAGGGCGGTCTGGCGATCCCCCTGCCGTACGGGCAGGACACCGACTGGTGCCGCAACGTGCGGGCCGCCGGAGGAGGGGTGGTGGTCCGTGAGGGGCGGCGCCACACGGTCTCGGAGCCGGAGGTGGTGCCCACCAACCGGATGCGCGAGCAGCTGCCCGCGTTCTGGCGGCGGTCGACGGCGCCGTACGGCATCGCGTCGTGGCTGAAGGTGAAGGCGAGCTAGAGGCTGTCCGCTCTGCGGTCGTGGTCGCGTAGGCTCTCTGACCGTGGCCGTTGACTTTGCACAAGAGCTGAAGGACCTCCGCCAGACCATGGACTCGGTGCGCGAGGTGACCGACCTGGACAAGCTGAAGTCCCAGATCTCCGAGCTCGAGGAGCAGTCCGGCGCCCCCGACCTCTGGGACCACCCCGAGCACGCGCAGGAGGTCACCAGCCGCCTGTCGCGCGCCAACAGCGAGCTCGAGCGGGTCACGGGGATGTACGACCGGATCGACGAGCTGGAGGTCCTGGTCCAGCTCGGCCAGGAGGAGGCCGACGCCGACACGATGGCCGAGGCCGAGCGTGAGCTGGCCTCCCTGCGCAAGGCCGTCGGTGAGCTCGAGGTCCGCACGCTGCTCAACGGCGAGTACGACGAGCGCGAGGCCGTCGTCACGATCCGCGCGGGGGCCGGTGGCGTCGACGCCGCGGACTTCGCCGAGATGCTCATGCGGATGTACCTGCGCTGGGCCGAGCGGCACGGCTACCCCACGACGGTCATGGACACCTCCTACGCCGAGGAGGCCGGGCTGAAGTCGGCGACGTTCGAGGTCAAGGTGCCCTACGCGTTCGGCACGCTCGCGATCGAGGCCGGCACGCACCGCCTGGTGCGCATCTCCCCGTTCGACAACCAGGGCCGTCGGCAGACCTCCTTCGCCGCGGTCGAGGTGATCCCGCTGATCGCCCAGACCGACAGCATCGAGATCCCGGACAACGAGATCAAGGTCGACGTCTTCCGCTCCTCCGGCCCCGGCGGGCAGAGCGTCAACACCACCGACTCGGCGGTCCGGATGACCCACATCCCGACCGGCATCGTCGTCTCGATGCAGAACGAGAAGTCCCAGATCCAGAACCGCGCCGCGGCGCTGCGGGTGCTGCAGTCCCGGCTGCTGCTGCAGCGCCAGGCCGAGGAGAACGCCGCCAAGAAGGCCATGGCCGGCGACGTCAAGGCCAGCTGGGGTGACCAGATGCGCTCCTACGTGCTGCACCCCTACCAGATGGTCAAGGACCTGCGCACCGAGTACGAGGTCGGCAACACCTCGGGCGTCTTCGACGGCGACATCGACGGCTTCATCGAGGCCGGCATCCGCTGGAAGCGCAGCGCCGAGCGCGAGGACTGATCCCGCGCGGCGTCCGCATAACGGATCGCAACGCCCGGGCAGGAACGGTATTGCCGAAAGCGGGGGGCGTCGTCGTACGCTCATTGGCGGACCGGCTGGTACGACTCCACGTCGTCACCGGTCCTGTCCTGTCCCCGAGCCTGCAGAGGCCTCCCGCCGCATGATTCGCTTCGAGAACGTCAGCAAGACCTACCCCCGGTCGGGCCGTCCCGCGCTGCGGAACGTCTCCCTGGAGGTCGAGCGCGGCGAGTTCGTCTTCGTCGTCGGCCAGTCCGGCTCGGGCAAGTCGACCCTGCTGCGCCTCGTCCTGCGCGAGGAGCGCGCCACCGGGGGACAGGTCCTGGTCGCCGGGCGCGAGCTGGCCTCCCTGCCCGGCCGCAAGGTCCCGGCGCTGCGCCGCGAGATCGGCACCGTCTTCCAGGACTTCCGGCTGCTGCCGAACAAGAGCGTCTACCAGAACGTCGCGTTCGCCCTGCAGGTCCTCGGCCGCTCGCGCTCCCAGATCAGGCAGACCGTGCCCGAGACGCTGGAGATGGTCGGCCTCGGCGGCAAGGAGAAGCGCCTGCCGCACGAGCTGTCCGGTGGTGAGCAGCAGCGCGTCGCGATCGCGCGGGCCTTCGTCAACAAGCCGCCGATCCTGCTCTGCGACGAGCCGACCGGCAACCTCGACCCCACGATCAGCCTCGACATCGTCCAGCTGCTCGACCGCATCCATCGCGGCGGCACCACCGTCGTCATGGCCACGCACGACGTCGACATCGTCGACCAGCTGCGCAAGCGCGTGGTCGAGCTCCGTGACGGCGAGCTCGTCCGCGACCAGGTCCGCGGCGTCTACGGCTCCGCCCGCTGACCGCGGGCTCCCCGGCGTACGGCGCCCGTTCCGCGCCCGCCACCTGCTGACCGACCCCCACGTACGACGGAAGAGACCCATGCGCTTGCAGTTCATCCTCAGCGAGATCTGGACCGGTGTGCGCCGCAACCTGTCGATGACGGTCTCGGTGATGCTCGTGACGATGGTCTCGATGCTGTTCATCGGCTTCGGCCTGCTGGCCCAGCGCCAGGTCGAGACCATGAAGGACTACTGGTACGACCGGGTCCAGGTGTCGATCTTCCTGTGCACCGCCAAGTCCAACCAGCCCAACTGTGCCGCGGGCCCGGTGACCGCCGCGCAGAAGCAGCAGATCGCCACCCAGCTGGCGAGCATGAAGCCGCTGGTCAAGGGCGTCTTCACCGAGACCCAGGCGCAGGCCTACACCCGGTTCAAGCAGCAGTTCAAGGACAGCCCGGTGCTGAACGACATCAAGCCCGCTGACCTGCCCGAGAGCTTCCGGGTGCAGCTCAGCGACCCGACCAAGTTCGCCGTGGTCACCAGCTCCTTCACCGGCGCGCCCGGCGTGGGTGAGGTCCAGGACCAGCAGCGCATCCTCGACCCGCTGTTCACCTGGCTGAACAAGTTCACCGTCGGCACGCTCGTCATGGCGGCCCTGATGGTGATGTGCTCGGTCCTGCTGATCGCGACCACGATCCGCCAGACGGCGTTCAGCCGTCGCCGCGAGACCGGCATCATGAGGCTGGTCGGCGCGTCCGCCTTCGTCATCCAGCTGCCGTTCATCCTGGAGACGCTCCTCGCCACGCTGCTCGGCGCCGGCCTCGGCTTCGGCGCCCTGTGGGCCGCGATCCGGTTCGGCATCACCGAGAACGTCGCCAAGTCGATCCCCATCACCTTCATCACCACCCACGACGTCCTGACGATCACGCCGTGGCTGGTCGGGGGCGGAGCCGTCCTCGCGATGGGCACCGCGTGGGTCACCCTGCGCCGTTACGTCCGCGTATGACGCCCCGGTGTGCGCCGACGGCGTGTTGCCCCTGTGACAAAAGAGGTGTCTGGTACCCATGTTTCCAATGAGTCCAACACCGTCCGCCTCCCCGGCCCGCCGCACCCTCCCCGTGCGGCTGGTCGGCCTGGGCATCGCCGCCCTGACCGCCGGCTCGCTGGCCCTCGCCCCGGTCAGCGTGGCCGACACCGGCGGCGACAAGGCGAAGCTGGACCGCGACATGGCCACGCTCCGCGGCCAGCTCGAGGGCACCTCCCAGGACCTCGTCGACGCGTACGTCGCCCTGCGTCGCACCCAGGCGCAGATTCCCGCGGCGCGACGGGCCCTGTCCGCCGCGCAGACGGCGCTGCGCCAGGCCCAGCAGCGCAACCAGGAGATCGCCGACCGGCTCGTGCTCGCCGGGGCCGACGAGGCCAAGGCGGCGTCCGCGCTGGCCGTCAACACCCGGGCCACCGAGAGCACCCTCGACGCCGTGGGCAACCTGGCCCGTGAGAGCTACCAGCAGGGCAGCGTCGGCGCCATGGGCAGCCTCTCGGTCGCCCTCTCTGCGCAGTCGCCGGACGACTTCGCGACCCGGATCGCGACCATGGACCACATCAACGCGCTGCAGGAGAAGGCCCTGCGCGACCTCGCCACCATGAAGGTCGAGGGTCGGGCGCAGCAGGCGCACGTCGTCGCGGTGCGCCAGCAGGTGGCCGACCTCAAGGTCCAGGCCGAGCGCGCGGTCGTGGCTGCCGGGGTGGCCCGCAACGCGGCCGCCCGGGCCAAGGCCTCCCTCGACGCGCTCAGCGCCCGCCAGGCCGCGGCAGCCCGCACCGTCGCGGCGAAGAAGGCCAGGGAGCAGTCCCGCCTCGACAGCATGCAGGCCGAGGCCAACCGGCTGCAGGCCGTCCTCGCGGCCCGCGCCCGGGCGGCGCGGGAGAGGGCCGCCCGGGAGGCGGCCGCCCGCCACCGCGCCGGCCGTCCACCGGCCGCGGACCCGGCGCCCGCCCAGGGCGGTGGCTACCTCAGCAAGCCGGTGAACGCCCCGGTCTCCTCGGAGTTCGGCTGGCGGTTCCACCCCGTGCTGCACTACAGCCGCCTGCACGAGGGCATCGACTTCGCCGCGAGCTGCGGCACGCCCGTGCACGCCGCGGCTGACGGCGAGGTGATCATGGCCGGCTGGGGCGGCGGTTACGGCAACCGCATCGTCGTGGACCACGGGCTGCGACGCGGGACCGACCTGACCACGACGTACAACCACCTGACCACCATCCTGCGCCGCAGCGGGCACGTGAGCCGGGGGCAGCTGATCGGCTACTCCGGCACCACGGGCCTGTCCACCGGTTGCCACCTGCACTTCGAGACCCGCGAGAACGGCACGGCGGTCAACCCGCGCACCTGGTTCTGAGTGGGAACGGCTCCGCGGGCGGGAACGCCGTCGCCGGGCCGCGTGTTGCACCGGTAGCGTGAGCGGCTCACCCGCGCGCACGCGGCGTACGGCCTCCGCGAGAGGCACTGAGCTGGGAAGGGATGGCGACCGTGGCCAAGGAACAAGGGCAGAAGCTGGTCGCGAGCAACCGCAGGGCGCGGCACGACTACCTGATCGAAGACACCTTCGAGGCCGGGCTGGTGCTGATGGGCACCGAGGTCAAGTCGCTGCGGCAGGGCCGCGCCTCCCTGATCGATGGCTTCGCGACCGTCCGCGACGGCGAGCTGTGGCTGGAGGGGGTGCACATCCCGGAGTACACCGAGGGCACCTGGACCAACCACTCCGCGCGGCGCCGGCGCAAGCTGCTGCTGAACAAGGACGAGATCCGCAAGCTGATCGGCAAGACCCGCGAGAGCGGCCACACCATCGTGCCGCTGTCGCTGTACTTCAAGGACGGCCGGGCCAAGGTGGAGATCGCGCTGGCCAAGGGCAAGCGCAACTACGACAAGCGTCAGACCCTGCGCGAGCGGCAGGACCGGCGCGAGGCCGAGCGCGCGATGTCAACCCGCCGGGAGCGGTGAGCGGGGATGGCCCGCGGGGGGAGGCTGCGGGCGCTGTCCGTGCTCCTGCTCGGGCTGGTGCTGCTGGCGCTGCCCTCGGCCGCCCACGCCGCGGACGGCGAGCGGATCCTCTCCTTCACCGCCGACTACGCCGTCCAGGCCGACGGGTCGATGGACGTCACCGAGACCCTGGTCTGGCAGTTCGCGGGCGACACCAGCCACGGCATCCAGCGCTTCGTGCGGACCTCGGCCGGATATGACCCGAAGCCCGACACCTACCGCCGCTACGAGCTGAGCGACGTGTCCGTCTCGAGCCCGAGCGGGGCACCGTCCGACGTGGCGGTGTCCGAGACCGGCGCCGAGACCCGGATCCGCATCGGGAGCCCGGACCGGACGGTGCGGGGCCGGCAGACCTACGTGGTGCGCTACCACCTCGCGCACGTCGTCAACGGCTTCGCGGACCACAGCGAGCTCTACTGGAACGTCACGGGGGAGCGGGTCGACATCCCCACCGACTCGGTCCGCGTCACCGTCCGCGGGCCGGAACCCGTGACGCGGGCGGCCTGCTTCTACGGCGCCCGGGGATCCACCGACACGTGCACCGCGGCCCCCGGCGACCCGGCCAGGTTCGCGGCCCGGAACCTGCAACCGGGCCAGCAGGTCAGCGTCGTCGCGTCGTTCCCGCTCGGTGCGGTCAAGGACGTCACCCCCGACCTGCGCTCCGGTGAGACGGGCTACTCCGGGGACTCCGGCGTCGCGTCCACCCTCTCGCCCAGCGCCGCCCGTGCGCTCAGCCTCGTCGGGTACGGCGGGGGCGTCGCCCTGCCGGTCCTGGCGGCCGGCCTGATGGGGGTCCTGGTCTGGAAGCGCGGGCGGGACGAGCAGTACGCCGGCCTGACGCCGGGCCTCACCCCGGTCACCGGCGCGCCGGCGACCGTCGTGCGGGGCCGGGCGCCCGCGGTGGCCGTGCAGTTCACGCCGCCGGCCGGCGTCGCGCCCGGCCTGGTCGGCACGGTGCTGGACGAGGAGGCAGGCACGATCGACGTCAGCGCGACGGTGGTGGACCTCGCCGTGCGGGGCTACCTGCGGATCGAGGAGCAGCCGGGCGGCGGGATGTTCTCCCGCACCGACTGGCAGCTGACCCGGCTGGAGCCACCCCAGGAGGCCCCGCTGGCGCAGTACGAGCAGACCATCCTCGACGGGCTGTTCGCGACCGCCAACCCGGTGCTGCTCTCCGAGCTGAAGAACCACTTCGCGGCCACCCTGCGGTCGGCACAGACCCAGATGTACGCCGAGGTCACCCACCGGGGCTGGTTCCGCGACTCCCCGCAGCAGCAGCGCCGGGTGTGGCAGGGCATCGGCACCGGCCTGGTCGTCCTCGGTGTGGCGTCGGGCTGGTTCCTCGGCTTCCGCAGCGCCGGCACCGACCAGGTCGGCGGGATCAGCCTGGGCGTCCCGTCCGGGATCGTGCTGGCCGCCGGCCTGGTGCTGGCCGGGCTCGTCGTGCGGCTGCTCGGCCGGCGGATGGCCTCGCGCACCGCCGAGGGCAGCGCGGTGCTGGCGCAGTCGCTGGGGTTCAAGCAGTACCTCGTCACGGCGGAGGCGAACCAGATCCGCTTCGAGGAGGCGCAGGCCATCTTCAGCCGCTACCTGCCCTACGCGATCGTGTTCGGGGTGGCCGACCGCTGGGCCCGGGTCTTCAACGAGGTCGCCGAGGCGGCCGCCGCGGCGGGGCGGTCGCTGGACGTGCCCACGTGGTACGTCTTCTCCGGCGGCGGCTTCGGCGGGTTCTCCGGCATCGCCACCGGCATGGACAGCTTCTCCACCACCGCTGCCGGGACGTTCACGTCCACGCCCGGCTCCTCCGGCGGCAGCGGCTTCTCCGGCGGGGGCTTCTCCGGTGGCGGTGGGGGTGGCGGCGGCTCCAGCTCCTGGTGAGGGGCTGCAGACCGGGTCCGCACCGGCGGGCTGCGGGTGACGACCCGGTCGCCAGCGCCGACCGGGCCGCTGCGACGCCACGGTCAGCCGACGACGAGGAGCAGGTCGCCGCCCTCCACCTGCTGCTGGCCACCGATGGCCACCCGCCGGACGGTGCCGGCCACCGGTGAGGTGATCGCTGCCTCCATCTTCATCGCCTCGATCGTGGCCACGGCCGCACCCGCCGCCACGGCGTCGCCCTCGCCGACGGACAGTGACACCACGCCGGCGAACGGCGCCGCCACCTGGCCCGGCACGCCCGGATCGGCTCGCTCGGCCTGGCGCACGTCGACGGCGATCGACTCGTCGCGCACCCGCACCGGGCGCAGCTGTCCGTTGACCGTGCACATGACCGTGCGCAGGCCACGCTCGTCGGCGTCGCTGATCGACTGGACGCCGAGCAGCAGCCGCTTGCCGGGCTCGAGGTCGACCTCGTGCTCCGTGCCCACCGCCAGGCCGTGCAGGAACTCGCCCGTCCCGAGCACGGACAGGTCGGAGTAGGTCTCCCGGGAGGCCTCGAAGTCCCGGGTCGGGCCGGGGAAGAGCAGCCGGTTGAGCGTGCGCCGGGGCGCCGACACGAGGTCGGCCCGCTCCTGCGCCGACAGCTCGCTGACCACCGGCTTGCGGGTGCGGCCCTCGAGCGCCTTGCTGCGGAACGGCTCCGGCCAGCCCCCGGGCGGGTCGCCGAGGTCGCCGTTGAGGAAGCCGATGACCGAGTCGGGGATGTCGAACCGGGTCGGGTCCGCCTCGAAGTCGGCCGGGTCGGCGTTCGCCCCGACGAGGGCGAGCGCGAGGTCGCCGACCACCTTGGAGCTGGGCGTGACCTTGACGATGTTGCCCAGGATGCGGTTGGCGGCGGCGTACATGTCCTCGATCGACTCGAACCGGTCGCCGAGGCCGAGGGCCATCGCCTGCTGGCGCAGGTTGGACAGCTGGCCCCCCGGGATCTCGTGGGTGTAGACCCGGCCGGTGGGGGAGGCCAGCCCCGACTCGAACGGCGCGTAGAGCTGGCGCACGCCCTCCCAGTACGGCTCGAGGTCGCACACGGACTGCAGGTCCAGACCGGTCGCGCGCTCGGTGCCGTCGGTCGCGGCGACCAGCGCCGACATCGACGGCTGGCTGGTGGTCCCGGACATCGAGGCGCTGGCCACGTCGACCGCGTCCACCCCGGCGCCGATCGCGGCCAGCAGGGTTGCGAGCTGGCCGCCGGCGGTGTCGTGCGTGTGCAGGTGCACGGGCAGGTCGAACCGCTCGCGCAGGGCCGCCACGAGCCTCGCCGCGGCCGGCGCGCGGAGCAGCCCCGCCATGTCCTTGATCGCGAGCACGTGGGCGCCGGCGGCGACCACCTTCTCGGCGAGGCCGAGGTAGTAGTCGAGGGTGTAGATCCGCTCGCCCGGGTCGAGCAGGTTGCCGGTGTAGCAGAGGCACACCTCGGCCACCGCGGTCCCGGTCTCGCGGACCGCGGCGATCGCCGGGCTCATCTGGTCGACGTCGTTGAGCGCGTCGAAGATGCGGAAGATGTCGATGCCGGTGCGCGCGGCCTCGGTCACGAACGCGTCGGTGACCCCGGTCGGGTACGGCGTGTAGCCGACGGTGTTGCGTCCGCGCAGCAGCATCTGCAGCGGCAGGTTGGGCATCGCGGAGCGCAGCGCTGCGAGCCGCTCCCACGGGTCCTCCGCGAGGAAGCGCAGCGCCACGTCGTACGTCGCCCCTCCCCAGGCCTCCACGCTCAGCAGCTGCGGCGTCAGGCGCGCAACGTGCCCGGCGACGTGGAGCAGGTCGCGGGTGCGCACCCGCGTGGCCAGCAGCGACTGGTGGGCGTCGCGGAACGTCGTGTCGGTCACCGCGACCGCCTCCTGCTGGCGCAGCGAGGCGGCGAACTTCTCCGGGCCGACCCGGATCAGCAGGTCGCGGGCCCCCGGCCGCGGCGGCGTGTCGAGGTCGACCGCGGGCAGCTTGCTGCGCGGGCTGAGGGTGGTCCGCTGCGGGCCGTAGGGCTGGTTGACGGTCACCTCGGCGAGGTAGGTGAGCAGCTTGGTGCCGCGGTCGGCCGGCGTGCGCGAGGTCAGCAGCTCGGGCCGCTCGTCGATGAACGACGTCGACAGGCGCCCGGCCACGAAGTCCGGCTGGTCCAGCAACGACTGCAGGAACGGGATGTTGGTGGAGACGCCGCGGATGCGGAACTCGGCCAGCGCGCGGCGCGAGCGGCGTACGGCGGTCGCGAAGTCGGGACCGCGGCAGGTCAGCTTGACCAGCATGGAGTCGAAGTGCGCGCCGATCTCGGCGCCGACGAAGACGGTGCCGCCGTCCAGGCGGACGCCGGCGCCACCGGCGGAGCGGTAGACCGTGATCCGGCCGGTGTCGGGGCGGAAGCCGTTGGCGGGGTCCTCGGTGGTGATGCGGCACTGCAGCGCGGCGCCGCGCAGCCGTATGGCGTCCTGGGCCAGGCCGAGCTCGGGCAGCGTGGCGCCGGAGGCGATCCGCAGCTGCGCGCTGACCAGGTCGACGTCGGTGACCTCCTCGGTGACCGTGTGCTCGACCTGGATGCGGGGGTTCATCTCGATGAAGACGTAGCGGCCGTCGGGGGCCAGCAGGAACTCGACCGTGCCGGCGTTGACGTAGCCGATCTCCTTGGCGAACGCGACGGCGTGGGCGCACATCCGCTCCCGCAGGTCGGGGTCGAGGTTGGGGGCGGGGGCGATCTCGACCACCTTCTGGTGCCGTCGCTGCACCGAGCAGTCGCGCTCGAAGAGGTGGATCACGTTGCCGGAGCCGTCGGCCAGGATCTGCACCTCGATGTGCCGGGGGCTGACGACGGCCTCCTCCAGGAAGACGGTCGCGTCGCCGAACGCCGACTCGGCCTCGCGCATCGCCGCCTCCAGGGACGGGCGCAGGTCCTCCTCGCTCTCGACCCGCCGCATGCCGCGTCCACCACCTCCGGCGACGGCCTTGACGAAGACGGGGAAGCCGATGTCGGCCGCGGCGGCGACCAGGGTCGCGACGTCGTCGCTGGGCTCTGAGCCGCGCAGGGTCGGCAGCCCCGCCTCCCGGGCGGCGGCGATGGCACGGGCCTTGTTGCCGGTGAGCTGCAGGACGTCCGCCGGGGGGCCGACGAAGGTGATGCCCGCCGCGGAGCACGCCTCGGCCAGCGCCGGGTTCTCCGAGAGGAAGCCGTAGCCGGGGTAGATCGCGTCCGCGCCGGCCTCCACTGCGACCCTGGTGATGGCCTGGGGGTCGAGGTAGGCACGGACCGGGTGCCCCGGCTCGCCGATCTCGTAGGCCTCGTCCGCCTTCAGCCGGTGCTCGCTCTTGCGGTCCTCGTGCGGGAAGACGGCCACGGTCTGGGCGCCGAGCTCGGTCGCCGCCCGAAAGGCGCGGACGGCGATCTCGCCACGGTTTGCTACGAGTACCTTGCGAAACACGGTGTGCCTCCGGTGGGCCCAGGGTGAGACAGCAGATCAGGGCACACCCTACTGAGCCGACCACACCGCGAGACCGTGATCCCGGCATGCGGAACGGGGCGGCTCGCGGGTGAGCCGGGGCCCGGCCGGGTACCGGTCGCCGGGCCCGTTCCACCGACGGTGGGGCCGGGCCCGCGTGGGAGCCGCTGCGACGACCTGTCGCGCCGGTCATATAGTTGCACTACGGAACCATCGTCGAGCCGCTCCTTCTGGAGCCGCCCTAGAGTTGGAGCCGTACATCGACAGAGGGAAGGAGCCGGCGAGTGACAGACACGCTGGGCCTGGACGGCCACCGCGCGGCGTGCGAGCGGCTGCAGGCGAGCTACGGCCGGATCCCGGCGGGCCAGCCGGTGCGGCTGGCCAAGCGCACGTCCAACCTGTTCCGGGCGCGGGAGGGTCTGGACGTGCCCGGTCTCGACGTCAGCGAGCTCGACCACGTCCTGTCGGTGGACCCCGAGCGCCTGGTCGCCCAGGTGCAGGGAATGACGACGTACGAGCGGCTCGTCGACGCGACCCTCTCGGTCGGGACGATGCCCCTGGTCGTGCCTCAGCTGAGGACGATCACGCTCGGCGGGGCCGTCACCGGGCTCGGGATCGAGTCGTCCTCCTTCCGTAACGGGCTGCCGCACGAGTCGGTCCGGGAGATGGAGATCCTCACCGGGTCCGGGGACGTCGTGGTGGCGCGCCCCGACAACGAGCACGCCGACCTCTTCCGGGCGTTCCCCAACTCCTACGGCTCCCTCGGCTACGCGCTGCGACTGGAGATCGAGCTCGAGCGCGTGCACCGTTTCGTCCGGTTGCGGCACGTCAGGTTCCACGACCTCGACACCCTCATGGGCGCGCTCGACGACGTGGTGAGTACCCGCAGCCATGACGGCCAGGACGTCGACTTCGTCGACGGCGTCGTGTTCTCGGCAGAGGAGTCCTACCTGACGCTGGGCACCTGGGCCAACGAGGCGCCCTCGGTCAGCGACTACACCGGCCAGGAGATCTACTACCGCTCGATCCAGGAGAAGCCGGTCGACCACCTCACGGCCCGCGACTACCTGTGGCGCTGGGACACCGACTGGTTCTGGTGCTCCCGGGCGTTCGGGGTGCAGAACCCGCGGGTGCGCCGGCTCTGGCCGAAGCGGTACCTGCGCAGCGACGCCTACTCGCGGCTGATCCGGTTCGAGAACCAGCACCACTGGGCGGCGAAGTGGGACGAGCGGCGCGGACGCCCCGCTCGTGAGCGGGTGGTGCAGGACGTCGAGATCCCGATCGGGCGCACCGCCGACTTCCTGCGGTGGTTCCTCCGCGAGGTCCCGATCGAGCCGATCTGGCTGTGCCCGCTGGCTCTTCGCGACACGGCCGAGAGCCGCCGCGGCTGGCCGCTGTACCCGCTGGAGCCCGGCGCGACGTACGTCAACGTCGGGTTCTGGTCCACGGTGGCCATCGCCCCGGACGCCGCGGACGGCGACGTCAACCGCGCCATCGAGCGCCAGGTGCGCGACCTCGGCGGGCACAAGTCCCTCTACTCCGACTCCTACTACGACGAGGACGAGTTCTGGTCGCTGTACGGCGGCGAGACCTATACCCAGACCAAGAAGACCTACGACCCGGACAACCGTTTGCCCGGGCTCTACGACAAGGCGGTGAGACGTCGATGACCCTGTTGATCGGCCAGGCATTCGAGAAGCTTTTCGGGCCGGACGTGCCCCTCCACTTCACCGCGTACGACGGGTCGTCCGGTGGGCGACGCGATGCGGACGTGCGCCTGCACCTGGCGAACGAGCGCGGCCTGCGCTACGTCGTCACGGCGCCGGGCAGCCTCGGCATGGCCCGGGCCTATGTGCAGGGCGACCTCGTCATCGAGGGCGTTGACGAGGGCAACCCCTATGAGCTGCTCAAGATGCTGGAGGACGAGGTCAGCCTCCAGCGCCCGAACGCCCGTGACCTGCCCGAGCTGGCGAAGATGCTGGGCTGGAAGGGAATCCGCCCGCCGGAGCTGCCGGCCCAGGAGTCGCCGCCGCAGTGGCTGAGGCTCGTCAACGGGCTGCGACACACCCGCACGCGCGATGCCGAGGCGATCCACCACCACTACGACGTGTCCAACGCCTTCTACGAGCTGCTGCTCGGGCCGTCGATGACCTACACCTGTGCCTGCTACCCCACCGTGGACGCCACGCTGGAGGAGGCGCAGGCGGCCAAGTACGACCTGGTCTGCCGCAAGCTCGACCTGCAGCCCGGGATGCGGCTGCTGGACGTGGGCTGCGGCTGGGGCGGCATGGTCCGCCACGCCGTCAAGAACTACGGCGTCACGGCCCTCGGCGTCACCCTCTCGGAGCAGCAGGCGGCGTGGGCCGCCAAGGCCATCGCGGAGGAGGGGCTGACCGGCGCCGCCGAGGTGCGGCACGGCGACTACCGCGAGGTCCGCGAGTCCGGCTTCGACGCGGTCAGCTCGATCGGGCTGACCGAGCACATCGGCGTGAAGAACTACCCCGCCTACTTCCGCTTCCTGCGCGACCGGCTCCGGAACGGGGGACGGCTGCTCAACCACTGCATCACCCGGACCGACAACCGCCACCCCGGCATCCCGCGCGCGGGCTTCATCAACCGCTACGTCTTCCCCGACGGTGAGCTGACCGGCTCGGGCACGATCGTGACGAACATGCAGGACGAGGGCCTGGAGGTGCGGCACGAGGAGAACCTGCGGGAGCACTACGGCATGACCTGCCGCGACTGGTGCCGCAACCTCAGCGACAACTGGGACGAGGCCGTCCGCGAGGTGGGCCTCGGAACCGCGAAGGTCTGGGCGCTCTACCTCGCCGGGTCGCGACTGTCCTTCGAGCGCAACCGGATCCAGCTGCACCAGGTCCTGGGCGTCAAGGTGCCCGAGGACGGCAACGCCCAGTTCCCCCTGCGGCCGACCTGGGGCGCCTGAGCAGTTCCTCGCAGACGCGGCCGCGCTGTCGCCGGCCCGGACGGACGACGCCTCTGACCCCGCGGGGTCGGAGGCGTCGTCCGTTCGCCGGTCCGTCAGAGGCGGACCGGCATCAGAGG
The DNA here is from genome assembly GCA_963696105.1 of uncultured Actinomycetota bacterium. Classification (GTDB taxonomy): domain Bacteria; phylum Actinomycetota; class Actinomycetes; order Actinomycetales; family Dermatophilaceae; genus CAVRTM01. Next base: position 257,770 of record CAVOIP010000005.1, on the reverse strand, counting down.
CGGATCAGCATCTTGCCGGTGTTGCCGCCGGACAACAGGTCACGGAAGCCGTCGACCGCCTTGTCGATCCCGTCCACGACGGTCTCGCGCCAGGAGATCTTGCCCTCAGCCAGCCACTGGCCGACCTCGGCCTCGAACTGCGGGCGCAGGTCCTCGTGGTCGGAGACGATGAAGCCGCGCAGGGTGAGGCGCTTGCCGATGATCATCATCAGGTTGCGCGGGCCGGGCGCCGGCTCGGTGTCGTTGTAGGACGAGATCATCCCGCACAGGGCCGCGCGGCCGCCGGGGCGCATCGCGCCGATGGCCGCCTCGAGGTGGTCACCGCCGACGTTGTCGAAGTAGACGTCGATGCCGTCCGGGGCGGCCTGCTTCAGGCCCTCCGCGATCGGCTGCGCCTTGTAGTCGACCGCGGCGTTGAAGCCGGCGTCGTCGAGCAGCCAGCGGGTCTTCTCCGGGCCGCCGGCGCTGCCGACGACCCGGGCCGCGCCCTTGAGCCGGGCGATCTGCCCGACGAGGGAGCCGACGGCACCTGCGGCGGCCGAGACGAACACGTGGTCGCCTTCCTTGAACGCCCCGACCCGCAGCAGTCCGGCGTACGCCGTGCGGCCGGGCATGCCGAGCACGCCCAGGTAGGCCTGGGCGGGAGCGAGGGCGGTGTCGAGGACCCGGGTCCGGGCGGCGGCCACCAGCGCGTCGGTGCGCCAGCCCAGGCCGTGGAGAACGGTGTCGCCGACGACGACCGGCCGTCCGGTGGCGTCGACCGCGCCGTCGCCCACCGCGGTCACCTCGCCCACCGCCTCGCCGTCCATCGGACGGTCCAGCTGGAACGGCGGGACGTAGGACTTGGTGTCGTTCATCCGGCCACGCATGTAGGGGTCCACCGACAGGAACGTGTTGTGCACGAGGACCTGGCCCTCGCCGGGCTGGGGGAGCTCGACCTGGACGAGGGCGAAGTCCTCGTCGACGGGAGCCCCGTGCGGTCGGCGGACGAGGTGCCACTCCTGGCTGGTGGTCATGGTGCTGCCTTTCTGCTGGACGTGCGGGCGCACTCTGGCGCACCCACGGGTGCCAACCGGACCATGGCACACGTTCATCCCGTCCGGTGGGTGAAGGCGGTCACGGGCCACGCCGACCGGTCGGTGCGGCGGCCGGGTGGCGTCGGGCACCGGGGGCGCCGTACCGGGCCGGAGGGGAGGCGCAGGTGGAATGTTTTGGTCCCGGACCCGGTTGGACCGTTAGTCTGGTGACGCGTCTCCACGGAGCGCGTGTTGACAAGTGAACAGTGCGACGTGTGCCACCCCATGGGGGTGATCGGTTTCGACGTTGATCGTCATCCCAGGAGAAGCGGGTCGAGGATGCAGAGTTATCTCGTAAACGCTCTCTGCAAAACAACAGGTGCCAATTCCAAGCGCACCGACTTCGCCCTCGCTGCCTGAGCGAGCCTCGAAGTCCGTCAGCCTAGGTTTGCTTTCGGCCTAGATCCTGGCGTCAGCTAGAAAGCTTGCTGCGTAGCCTCGCCGGGGGGTTGCGCGGGACTCTCACCCGGCTGGGCCTGTCAGCGGACGTGTGCGCGCGAGCGCTGGGGCCGAGAAAATCCATAGCGCACTGCACCCGGAGAAGTCCTGGTTTACCGTCAGCGGACGCGGGTTCGATTCCCGCCACCTCCACCACCACGGGGTCGTCGCGAGATAGCGAGGACCAGTTCGCGAAACAGGGGCGGTCGCCGAGAGGCGGCGGTTGCCTACGCCCGAGCTCTCACGTCGCACTGATCGCGCGAGCGGGCCCGGCTGTCCCCCATGAGGACGGTCGGGCCTTTTCGTGCGTTGCCTGCTGTTGCGCCTGCACAGGGGAGCGTCTGCTCAGGGGCTCGCCGAGCCGGGCCCGCAGCCGCGTCCGTCCCGAAGGATGCGGTGCTGCCTCTTCGACGCAACCCAGTCGGGCGTAGAAGGGCGCGTTGAAGGCCAGGTCGCGGAAGGTGGTCCCGGTGATCGCGGTGTAGCCCGGCTCACGGGCCCGGGCGGCGACCTCGGCCAGCAGCAGGGTCCCCAGGCCTCGGCCGGCGGACTCCGGATGGACCGACACCTGGTCCAGACAGATGAGCCGGTGGTTCAGCTCGGTCAGGCGCGTCCCCTGCCGAGGCCAGCCGCACGGCCGCCCCCGCGCTTCCCGGGGCCGACGTTCGTGCGTCGGTCACCGAGTGAACAGTCCCGCCCACAGGAACTCCTCGCCGAACACCGGCGAGTCGTCATGGTGCTGCTCCATCCTGCGCAGCTCCACCGGGCGCAGCCAGCCGAACAGCCGTCGCAGGTCTTCCTCCCTGTACGCCACGCCGCCGGCCAGGCAGCCCTCGCGGTAGACCCTCGCATCGGGCGCCTCGGTGCCCATGGCGCCCGAGGCGAAGCACACCAGCCCGAAGGCCCCGCCGCGGAGCAGCGCGCGCTCCAGCAGCCAGCGGTGGCTGAGGCGGCGGTGCGGTGGCAGGTGGTGGAAGCAGCCGGAGTCGTACACCAGGTCGTACGCCGCGAAGGTGTCGTCGAGCGCGAAGATGCTGCCCTCGACGAAGTTCACGTCCACGCCCGCCGCGTCGGCCCTCTCACGCCCCCAGGCCAGGGCGGTCGACGACAGGTCGACGGCATCGACGGCGAACCCCTGCTGAGCCAGCCAGATGGCGTTGCGGCCCGGCCCGCAGCCGAGGTCGAGGGCCTTCCCGCCGGGTGGCAGCAGCCCGGATCCGTGCCAGGAGACGAGCGACTCATCGGGTGCCTCGCGAAAGAACGGGACCCCGCGGTCCCGCTCGCCGTAGAAGCGGTCCCACCACCCGGCGCCCCTGCTGGTCCAGCGGTCGGCGTCGTCGTCGAACAGGCCGTCCATCAGCTCGAGCACGTCCTCGATGCTCGACACGTGGCGTTCCATGTGCGGGCGGCCTCCCTCCCCGGATCCGCGTGACCCTACCTCCCGTGTGCGGGCGACAGCGCCCGCACCCGGTCCGTGACGGCTCACCTCAGGCCGGCGCGCGTGGACGCCGGCGGTGGGGGTACTGCGCACGCATGGGTCCTGGGCGCCTGGTGGCCGATCTCGTCGGCGAGCGTCGCCGCGCCTGGGGGGTGCTCCGGGTCTTCGGCTACTCCGGTGACGGCATCAACCCCCCGGTGGGGCGCCTGCACCAACCCCGGGTCGCCGCCCGCCCGGCGAGCGAGGCTCGACGGCCGGCACGCCCGCGAGCTGCAGGAGGCGTACGCCCGACACGAGGGGGAGTGACGCCGACGAACCGTCCCGCACCGGACTGCGCCCACGCCGACCAGAGGTGGCGCAGGCCGGGACGAACCGTCAGGCTGGTGCAGGAGTGGGACGACGCCGGTCGCCCCACCCCGACGTCAGGAGACTCCCATGCGCAACCGCCTCGTCGTCGTCCTCGGCCTCGTGCTGGCCCTGGTGCTCAGCGGCTGCGGGGGTGGGGGCTCCAGCACCACGGGGGCGACCTCACCCGGCCCCGCGGCGAGCTCCAGCGGCGCCTCGCCGTCGGCCAGCGGCTCGACGGCGACGGACTGTCCGACGGAGAACACCCGGTCGTTCGCCAAGACCCGGTTCGTCGCCGACGTCGGCGGGTCCCTGTTCCTGCTCAACCGCTACATCGTCAAGCCCTACCGGGCCGGCACCTTCAAGAAGGGCGCCAGCGGGCGCACCGTGGCGCTGATCAAGGCCGGCCTGGCCGCCGCGGCCACGGCCAAGCTGGTCAGCAACGCCCGCGAGAACGCCAAGGCCAACCCGACCCTGTGCAAGACCGTCGCCGGCCCGCTGGGCCAGCTCACCTCCTCGCTCAACGGCGTGGTCGACGGGCTCAAGTCCGGCTCGCTGGACGCCGGCGCGATCGGCGGCATCAGCGGGCTGCTCGGCTCGCTCCAGCAGAAGTCGGCCGAGGCCGGCGTCCCTGTCCAGGAGCAGCAGGTGCCGCTGCGATAGAGCGCTACAGGCCCGGAACCAACGACAAGGGGAACGATGGGCATCGCCGTGGCACCACCGCCTGACGTGCTGCTGTGGCTGCGCGGCAACGGCCTCGAGATCCTCCTGCTGGTGCTCGGTGCCATCCTGCTGACCCGCTTCGCGACCTGGCTCGGCGGCATCATCACCGCGCGGATCGACGCCGACTCCGCCGGTGAGGACGCGCTCGTCCGCTCCGAGGAGGCCAAGCACCGGCACGCTCTGACCCAGGTGCTGACCTGGGCGGCCCTGGTCGTCGTCTACTGCGTGACCCTCGTGCTGATCGTGCAGCGGCTGGGCGTGCCGATCACCGGGCTGGTGGCCCCCGCCGCGGTCGCCGGTGTGGCCCTCGGCTTCGGGGCGCAGCGCCTGGTCCAGGACCTGCTCGCCGGCTTCTTCATCATCACCGAGCGCCAGTACGGCTACGGCGACGTCATCAGCATCAGCATCCCCGGCATCCCGGCCGGGGTCATCGGCACGGTCGAGGACGTCACCCTGCGCGTGACGACGGTGCGCACCCAGAACGGCGAGGTCATCATCACGCCCAACGGGTCCATCGTGCAGCTGACCAACCTGTCCCGCGGCTGGGCCCGGGCGGTCGTGGATGTGCCCGTGCCGGTGAGCGTCGACGTCAACCGGGTCAGCGACGTGCTGCGCCGGGTCGGTGAGGACGTGTTCGGCGACGACGAGCTGCACCCGCTGCTGCTCGACCCGCCGTCGGTCATGGGGGTGCAGAGCATCGAGGTCGACCAGTTCCAGGTGCGCATGGTCGCGCGCACCCTGCCCGGCAAGCAGTTCGACGTGGGCCGGGCCCTGCGGGCGCGCATCGCGGCGGCGTTCCTGCGCGAGGGGATCCACCTGCCCACGGCCCTGGCCACCGCGGCGCCGACGGACCTGTCGTGACCGCCCACCGCCCCCGCCGGTCGACCTGGCTGCTGATGGCCCTGTTCCTCCTGGTGCTCGCCCTGTACGTCATGGTCCGGCCGGTCCCGGCGGGCACCACGCCGGTCGACCTGCGCCAGCAGGTGCGGCCGGCGCCGGCCAGGAGCCGCGTTACCCCGACGCCGACCCCGAGCACCACGTCCGGCGAGACGCCCAGCCCCACCGCCACGCCGACGCCGAGCGGGTCGTCGCCCGGCGCCACCGCGACCCACCCGTCGGCGACCCGGACCAGCACGTCGGGCTCGTCCCCGTCGACGGCGCCCGGCCGGTCCGAGACGTCCACGCCCGGGCCGACCCCCTCCTCCTCGGGCTCGGCCGGTACGCCGGCCCCTCCCACCGCGCCCGGCGGCTCCGCTTCGGGCTGAACCGGCAGGACGCCGTACGGGCGGCCGTTGCGCGGTGGGCGCGGAGGGGATAGACCGGCTGCACCGCGGGCGCAGCGCGCCGCACCTCGACGAGGGAGCCGGGCATGAGCGAGCTGGAGGACCTGGACGCGCAGTTCGAGGCGGCGGTCGCGGCGGTGAGCGCGCAGCGCACCGACCCGGGCAACGACACCAAGCTGCGGCTCTACGCGCTGTACAAGCAGGCGACGGTCGGCGACGTCACCGGCCGGCGCCCGGGCGCCCTGAACCCCGTCGGCCGCGCCAAGCACGACGCCTGGGCCTCGGTCACCGGCCTCTCGAGCGAGCAGGCCAAACGCGACTACGTGCAGGCCGCCGCCGAGCTGCGCGGCTGAGCCGGTGAGCGCGGCGGAGGTCCTGCGGCCCCTGGTCGGTGCCACCCTGGGCGAGGACGCTGCGGTCTGCGTGCGGTGCTGGGACGGCAGTGGGTACGGACCGCCGGACGCCCCGGTGCAGGTGGTCTTCCGTCGCCGCCGGGCGCTGCGCCGGCTGCTGTGGGCGCCCAACGAGCTCGGTTTCGCGCGCGCCTACGTCTCCGGTGACGTCGACCTCGAGGGGGATGTGTTCACCGGCCTGGCCGAGATGGACCGCCTCGCCGACCCCGAGACCGGGCCGGGGATCGTCGTGGACCGCCGGACCCGGGCCGCGGTGCTGGCCGCGGTGCTGCGGCTGGGCGTCCTCGGGCCGCCCCCACGGCCGCCGGTGGAGGAGTCCCGGCTCGGGGGACGGCGGCACACCCGGCGGCGCGACAGCGCAGCGGTGACCCACCACTACGACGTCGGCAACGCCTTCTACGAGCTGGTCCTCGGCCGTTCCCTGACCTACTCCTGCGCGTACTTCGCCGGCCTCCTCGGTCCGGTCGCCGACGCGGCGGAGCTGGAGGCGGCCCAGCTCGCCAAGTGCGACCTCGTCGCCCGCAAGCTGGGGCTGGTGGAGGGGATGCGGGTCCTGGACGTCGGCTGCGGCTGGGGCACCTTCGCCATCCACGCCGCCCGCACGTACGGCGTCCGGGCGGTGGGCGTCACCCTTTCGCCTGCGCAGGCCGACCTGGCCCGCGAGCGCGTCCACGCCGCCGGGCTGGGGGACCGGGTCGAGATCCGGGTGCAGGACTACCGCGACGTGACGGACGGCCCGTTCGACGCCATCGCCAGCATCGGCATGGCCGAGCACGTGGGGCACGCCGGCCTGCCGGACTACGCCCGGTGCCTGTACTCGCTGCTGGCGCCGCGCGGACGGCTGCTCAACCACGCGATCGCCCGCCCTCCCGGCGCGCCCGACGAGCCGTCGCGAACGTCGTTCATCGAGCGCTACGTCTTTCCCGACGGCGAGCTCGAGCCGCTGGGGGTCATGGTGGGCGCGCTGGAGGAGGCCGGCCTCGAGGTGCGTGACGTGGAGTCCCTGCGGGAGCACTACGGCCTCACGTTGCGGGCGTGGGTCGCCAACCTCGAGAGCCGCTGGGACGAGGCGGTGGCCCTGAGCAGCCCCGGGCGTGCCCGGGTGTGGCGGCTCTACATGGCGGGATCGGCCCTGGCGTTCGAGTCGGGCCGGCTGGGGGTCAACCAGGTGCTGGCGGTCCGGCCGGGTCCTCGTGGCATCAGTGGCATGCCGCGCGACAGGACGGCGCTCCTGGGCGGCTGAGCCGATCTCGCGGGCCGGGCCCCGAGGGCCTCAGCCCCCGCGGACCTCGCGCAGCCGCGGCCAGGTGCGGGCGAAGCCGGGGTGCAGGTCCAGCAGCTCGACCTCCGTCTCGGCGACCCAGCGCAGGTCCAGGCTCTCCTCGTTGGCCACGATCGTGATCCGCTCCACCGCGTCGGCGACCACGGTGATGTAGCGCCAGCCGCCGTGGTCGTCCTGCAGCTCGTCCAGGACCCGCACCGCGGCAGCGGTGACCCCTGCCTCCTCGCCGGCCTCGCGCAGCGCCGTCTCCCGGGCCGACTCGTGGCTGTCCCGGGCGCCACCGGGCAGGCCCCAGGTGTCGCCGCTGGCCGTCCAGGGCGCCCGGTGCTGCATGAGCACCTCGACCCGGTCCTCGACGCGGCGGCGCAGCAGCAGCCCCGCAGCGCCGTGCCGGCCCCAGTGCCGGTGCCCTTCGGCGCACACCACCCAGCCGTTGCCGTCACCGTGCACTGCGGTCACCCGTCGTCTCGCCGTTCCTCGCTCGCCGTACGCCTGCGCCACCAGGTGGCGACGGCCCGGCGAGCCCGCACACGGCGAGGGTAACGCGCCCGGTTCGGCGGCCCTCAGGGCAGCCCCGCGCCGGCCGATGAGAGGAGCAGGCCGCGGATCCCGACACGCGGGCTGCACTCCTTTTCCACCGGATTGTCCACGTTCTCGCTAGTGTCCGCGGTCGCTCCGCACACGGTCGGCGCGAGCTCCCGAGTAGAAGGAAGATCCCTTGACGCACCGCCTGCTGACCGCGCTCGCCGCCGTCTCCATCGCCGCCTCCGGGGCCCTGGTGGCCGCGCCCGCCTCGACCGCACGTGTCCTGGACGTCGGCTCCACCACGGCAGCCATGGCAGCCACGGCCGCCGCCACGGCGCCGCCGACGTTCTACGTCGATGCGGCGTCGGGCAGCGACGCCCGGCCGGGCACCTCGGCCGCGACCGCGTGGAAGAGCCTGGCCAGGGTGACCGCCGCGACGTTCGCACCGGGCACGCGGGTGCTCCTGCGGCGGGGCGGCACGTTCGGCAAGGGTTTCACCCTGGCGGAGTCGGGACGGCCCGGTGCGCCGATCACGGTCTCCACCTACGGCTCCGGGGCCCAGCCGGTCATCACCGGCGGTGGCGCCCGGGGCGCCTGCGTGCTGCTGTCCGGGTCCTGGCTCGTCCTGGACGGCATCACTGCGGACCGGTGCGGCTACAGCGGCATCGGCGTCAGCGGCGACCACGACACGGTCAGGAACACCCGGGTCTCCCGCCACGCCACCGGGATCTACGTCAAGTCGGGATCTGACTACGGCACGTACACCGGCAACACGTTGGTGGACAACAACATCGAGAACGTCAACACCCCGTCGCCGGCTGGGGACGACTCCGGCGCGTTCGGCTTCCTCATCCACGGCGACCACAACGTGTTCTCCCGCAACACGGTCCGGGGGTCGGTCGCCCGGTCCTATGACTGGGTCTGGGACGGCGGCGCGTTCGAGATCTACGACGGTGACCACAACACGATCACCGGCAACCTGGCTGTGGACAACAACAACTTCTCCGAGCTCGGGCACAGCAAGAAGCAGTCGGCGGTCGTCGGGAACGTGTTCACGCGCAACACCATTCGCGCGACCTGTGCCAGCTGCAGCGAGGCCCGCGGCCTCATCGTGCGTGGCGCCAAGGTGAAGTACGGACCGAACAGCGGAACGGTGTTCTCGGACAACACGGTCCGGCTGACCGGCCCGACGGCCCGGGGCGTCACCTGCCACGCCGGCTGCAGCAGCGCCATCCTCACGATGAGGAACAACACGATCACGGTGACGTCCAGCCAGGGGTACGCCGTCTGGAGCGACGCCGCGTTCCTCCAGGGCGGCAACCTGCTGCACGGTCGCGTCAGCATGGGCCGTTAGCGCGAGGCCCGAGACGGGAGGCGCGGGGCGGTGCCGGGCGCGGTGCGCCGGGACCGACGGTGCCGGCCGCGTGGCACACTGCGCAAACGGCTGGTGTCGCCGGTGACGGCGCCGCGGGAGAGCTGGAGGAGACGCGGGTGGTGCGACGTACCAGGACGGCTGCCGTGGCGGTGCTCGGCTGCCTGACGGTGGCCCTCGCGCTCATCACCGTCAACGCGCCCTCGTCCCCGCCCAACCGCACGCCGCTGGCCACGGGACCGGGCTGGCGCATGAACGGGGCCAGCAGCATCCAGGACGGCACCGCTGTCGCTGTCGCTGCCGCGGGCGGCGGCGGGGCGCGGGCGTGGCTGGCCGCCGGCGCCGTACCGGGCCAGCACAGCCGCTGGGCCTCGATGGTCCGGTACGCGATGATCGACCTGCACCAGCTGGCCCGCGGCAACGGCGCGGTCGCCGCGGGCGCCGCCGCCCGCTGGGGCTACGCGTGGCCGAGGGACATGGCGTTCGTCGCGGTGGCGATGGCCCGCACGAGGCACCGCGCGGACGCGTTGCGGATGTTGACGTTCCTGCAGGAGGTGCAGTCCGGCGACGGCGAGTTCGAGGCCCGCTACCGGCTGGACGGCTCCGGGCCCCCCGATGACCGGCCGCGCCAGTCCGACGGCCCCGGCTGGGCCCTCTGGGCGATGGGTGAGGTGCTGCAGGCCGGGACGACCCCGAAGGGCGCGGCCGACCTTCGTCCGCTGCAGCCGCTGCTGGACCGCAGCACGTCCTACGCTCTGCGGCTCGTGGACGACGGCCGCCGACTGCCGCCTCCCTCGCCGGACTACTGGGAGGTGCCCGTCGCCCGCACGAGCCTCGGCACGGTCGCGCCCCTCCTCGCCGGCCTGCGGGCCAGCGCCCGGCTGTACGACGCGCTCGGTCGCGCCGCCGACGCCGGGCGTCCCCGCGCGGCTGCCGCCGGGCTCTCCGACCAGCTGCGGCGGGACTTCGCCGCCGACGGATACCAGCGCTTCGGCCGGGACGGCGGCCGCGACGGCGCCGTGACGTTCCTCATGCCCCCGTTCAGCGACGAGCCGGACCCGGGTGTCGTCCGCGCGTGGGAGCAGTACCAGCGTGAGGCGCTGCGCCCCGCCGGAGGTCTCGCGCCGGGCGCGCAGTGGAAGAAGGACGGCGCCTCGTGGACGCCGGAGACCGCCATGGTCGCCTACACCGCTGCCGCGTCCGGGCGGCCGGACGTGGCGCAGCGCTGGCTGGACTGGTTGCAGGCCCACACCACCACGTGGGGGAGCCTGCCCGAGAAGGTGCTCTCGGACGGGTCCCCGTCGGGCCCGGCGCCGTTGGCCTGGAGTGCGGCAGCGGTCGTGCTCACGGTGACCGCGCTGGAGTCGCAGGGAGCTGCTCCCGTCAGGTGAGTGGCACGGTGTCGTCCGGGCGCGGAGGGAACGGCGTGACGATGTAGCCGTCCCGGACGTTGCCCCACACCGTCAGCGACGCCCGCTCGTTGACCCACATCCACGCCAGGTACGCGCACAGGATGGCATCCACCTCGTCCTCGATCCGGCCCAGCTCGCTCTTGCGGGTCGCCCCGGCGGCGACCGCACGCAGCTGCGCCCACCGATCGTTTCCCGGCAGGTCCATCAGCGCGCCGCACGTGGTCTCGAGGTGGTCCAGCAACCGCTCGTACGCCGCACGCAGCGCGGGCAGCTCGCGCCCTGACTTGAGCTTGTACGGGATCACCGTCTCCAGGCCGAACAGCGCGACCATCGCCGGGTGCGGATAGACCTCCAGGGCCAGCGCGGTCGAGGAGGAGACGGGCGTGGCCGGGTCGATGTGCCATCCGAACCGGCGCGCAAGACGCGACGCGCGGGGCTCGGGCGCGAACAGCGGGTTGCTCCGGTTGGCGGGGTAGGCACCCGCCGAGTACCGCCGGAAGGCGGCGCTCACCTGGGCCTCGCATGGACGGCGGCCGGTGAGGTTGGGGACCACCAGCGGGGCGTCAACGGCCGCGACGAGGCCGGCTCGCGCAGCGGGGCGCTCCGTCGTCTCCGTGCCGGAGGTCCACGGCGCGAGGACGTCCGCGATCTCGTCGTCGGTGACCACCGAGGTGGACGCCAGCAGCCGCCCGGTGGGGCCGAGGACCGCCACTCCGGTGCGGGACCGCTGGCCCCACGCCAGGTCGATGCCGAGGTAGTGCACCGCACCACTGTCCGGGATGCGAGGTTCGCACCCCGACCGGCGTCCACGTGGTGGTCCGACCTCCGTTTTCCGCTGCGCTTCGTCAGGGCCCGCGCGTAGCATCGGGAGCACGCCGAGGTCGCCCCGTGGAGCTCATGGGACCCCCCGGCGTCCACGCTTCAGGGGACCGATGCGAGGGGAGACGGCATGCGCCCGGCGGAGTCCCAACACCCCCCCCGCCACGCCGCCCCGCAGCCGCGTGTCGTCCGGCTCCGTCTGCGCCGCCGGGCGCGCCACGTTCGCCGCGTCCTCGGACGGGCCGGACTGGCCGGGCTGGCCGCGGCGTCCCTGGTGTCCGTTCCCGCGCTGAGCCTGAACCGGGCCGAGCGCCCCATCACCCCGGAGGCGGTGGCGCTGGCCGCACCCGCCGGTGCGCCCTGGCCCGGCGCGGGGCAGGGCACCGGCATGTTCCTGCCCGTGGCCGAGGCCGGCGTGCGTGCCGACCCGCCGGGGACCGCGTCGGGGGACAGCACGCTCCCCGGGGTCCCCGGCAGCCAGGCCGCAGCGGTGCCACCGGGCCTCGCCGGCGCCTCCCGCGGCATCCCCTCGCTGGTGCTGGACGCCTACCGCCGGGCGGCCGGCTCCCTGTCGGCCACCGACCCCGGCTGCGGGCTGCCCTGGTGGCTGCTCGCGGGCATCGGCCGGATCGAGTCCGGTCAGGCCGCAGGGGGCCGGGTCACCAGCGCCGGTACGACGCGGGGCGTGATCCTCGGGCCACGGCTTGACGGCACGGTGCCCGGGACGGCGGTCATCCGCGACACCGACGGCGGGGCGCTGGACCTCGACCCGGTGTACGACCGGGCCGTGGGCCCGATGCAGTTCCTGCCGGGCACCTGGCGCTCGTTCGCCGCCGACGGCAACGGCGACGGTCGCTCCGACCCGTCCAACATCTACGACGCCGCCCTCGCCGCCGGCCGCTACCTGTGCGCCTCCGGCGGCGACCTGCGCACTCCCTCGGGCCTGGCCACGGCGGTGCTGAGCTACAACTACTCCACCTCCTACCTGGGTGCGGTGCTCGGCTGGGGACTGGCCTACCGCGACGGCGTGTGGTCGGGGCCGGTGTCCAGCGCGTCGGTGCCGCCGCCTCCGGTCTCCGCGAGGAGCGCCACGACGTCGCCGGCACCCGGCCCGGACCGAGTGCCCTCTGCCACCACGCCGGCGCCGAAGACGCCGAGGACCACGGCGCCCACGACGACCGCACCCGCGACCAAGGCGCCCACGTCGACCCCTCCCACGTCCGCGCCGACGTCCTCGAGCTCGTCGGGGACCTCCACGTCGGCGCCGACGAGCTCCACCACCTCGTCGAGCGGCACCAGCTCGACGTCTGCCCCTGCGCCGACGGGCTCCACGTCGACCAGCAGCACGACCTCGACGTCTGCCCCTGCGCCGACGGGCTCCACGTCGACCAGCAGCACGACCTCGACGTCTGCCCCTGCGCCGACGGGCTCCACGTCGACCAGCAGCACGACCTCGACGTCTGCCCCTGCACCGACGGGCTCCACCTCGACGAGCTCCACCACCTCCAGCTCCGCCCCGCAGCCGACGACCACCTCATCGCCGGCCACCTCACCGCCGGCCACCTCGTCGCCGCCCAGCACAGGGGCGACGTCGGCGGACCCCACCACCGGGTCGGGGTCCTCCACCTCGACCTGTGCCTCGAGCGGGCCGGCGACCACCGACGGGCAGGGCGCCCCCAGCGGCACCCGCACTGCTCCGGGCCCTCTGGCCAGCCCGTCACCCACCCCCGACCCGAGCTGCCCCTCGACCCCGACGCACGGCCCGCTGCAGCTGCCGGTCAGGAGCGCGAGCACCGAGGCGCTGGCGGTCCTGCCCTGAGGCCAGGGGCGCAGCAACGCTAGTTCGCCAGCCGCAGCAGGGGTTGGCCGCGAGCGGTCTGCACCTCGACGTCGGCGATGTCTCGCGGGTGCCACGAGCTCGCAGCGGTCAGGGAGAGCTCCTTGCCCGGCAGGGCCTGCCACGCGGCCACCTGCTGGCTGCGTCCGGTCCGGTTGTGCACCACCAGGGTGTACTCCCGTGAGGCGGTGCCGCCGCCGGACGCGTAGTAGTCGCAGCGCAGGTCCAGCCGCGTGCCCCACGCCATGGGCACCATCGTCACGCTGGCGGTGACCGGCGACGGTACGACCGCCGCGAGGTCCCGCTCGGGAGCCGTGGAGGTCGCTGCCGGCGGCGTGGCCGGTCGCTGGTCCGGTGCGAACGAGGACCCCACCACACCGGCGCCGGTGGCGATTGCGACCGCGGCGGCCGCGGCCGACAGCCCGGCGACCCAGCGTCGCCGGCGCCGGCGGGCAGCGACCTCACGCAGCAGACGGGGCAGCAGGGTCTGCGGCAGGGGGGCCGGGACCGGCTCGGTGACCTCGTCCACGGGGACCTTGGCAAGCAGCCCCGGCAGCCCGGCGAGGGCGGTGACCCCACCGGCGCACGAGGCGCAGGTGCGCAGGTGCGCCTCGAAGGCGCTGCGCTCGGAAGGCGAGAGGGCGCCGAGCACGTACGCGGCGTCGTACGTGGAGAACTCGTCGGTGCTCACGACTCGACCCCCATCTCCTCGAGCGCGAGGCGCAGTGCGCGCAGCGCGTAGTGCGTGCGGGACTTCACCGTGCCGACGGGCACACCCAGACGCTGCGCCGCGTCAGCCACGGACCGCCCCCGGTAGTAGCACTCGACGAGGACCTGGCGGTGGTCCTCGGACAGGTGCGACAAGGCGTCGGCGACCATCCAGGACTGCAGCAGCTCGTCGGTCTGGTCGCGGGGCACGACCTCGGGCACGTCTCCCGTCGACAGCTCCAGCCGGGAGCGGCGGGTGCGCCAGTCGTCGATGACGACGTTGCGGGCCACCGTGAACAGCCACGACCGCGCCGACCGCTGCGACTGGTCGAGCACCGACGGGTGCCGCCAGGCGCGCAGGAGCGTCTCCTGCACGACGTCCTGGGCGCGGGCGTGGTCGCCGCCGGTCAGCCGCAGGCAGTACCCCCACAGCGACGCCGCGTGCTCGTCGTGCAGGGCCCGCATGAGGTCGACCTGGCTGTCGGACACGGCACCTCCCTGCCCTCGACACGACGGGGGCCCCCCGGTGGTTCAGATTCTGCCGCCGGCAGCATCTGCGCCGTCAGGGAAACCCTGGCGTGGTGCGGCGGTCAGGCCTTGGGTGTCGCGGAGCCGGCCGCGGACCGGGCCGCCTGCTCCTGCTCGACCTGGGCCCGCACGTCCTCCATGTCGAGGCCGCGGACACCGGTGATGACCTGCTCCAGGGCCGCGGCGGGCAGGGCGCCCGGCTGGGCGAACACCAGGATGCCGTCCCGGAAGGCCATCAGCGTCGGGATCGAGGTGATGCCGGCTGCCGCGGCCAGGCCCTGCTCGGCCTCGGTGTCGATCTTGGCGAAGGTGATGTCCGAGTGCTCGGTGGACGCCTTCTCGAAGACGGGACCGAACTGGCGGCACGGTCCGCACCACTCCGCCCAGAAGTCGACCAGGACGATGCCTTCCTGGATGGTCTCCTCGAAGGTGCTCTCGGTCAGCGCGACGGTGCTCATGGGTCCTGCCTTCCTTGGTGGTCCGGTTCCCCCGGTCCAAGCATTGGCGGACCCGGGTCATTCCCGACACCGTGGTCCCGGCGTCGGCGGCGGTGGGCCCGCAATGGCACGCTGGGCCCATGTGGACGGACGACCCGGCGGCCCGGGACCCCGCGGTCCCGGGCCCCGAGGTGGCGGCCCCCGAGGTGGCGGCCCCCGAGGTGGCGGACCCGCGACCCGGCGCCCCTGCGGGGCACGACCCCGCAGCGGCGGACCCCGTGTCGTCGATGACCGCGCTCGCGGCCGACCTGGCCGCGGTCAGCAGGCGGGCGCGTTGGGCCGGACCCGTGTTCGCGGTGCTCGCCCTCTTGATGGTCCCGTGGACCGTCTACCTCGCCGTGTCGCTGCCGAGCGAGCAGCGGGCGGCCCATTACGACCTCGCGTGGGCGGGCTTCGACGTCGGTCTCTTCGCCGTCCTGCTGTGGGCCGCGTGGTCCGCCGCGACGCGGTCGCGGTGGCTGGCCGTCGCTGCCTCCCTGAACGCGGGGTTCCTCGTCGTCGACGCGTGGTTCGACGTCGTGACGGCCCCGAGCCGCCGGGAGCTGGTGATGGCCCTGGCCTCTGCGACACTCATCGAGCTGCCGCTCGCCGCCGTGTCGGTGTGGCTGGCGGTCAACGGTCAACGCATCATCGAACGGCGAATCACCTTGCACGTGCTACGTCGTCGGCACCGTTCCGAGCAGCGTCGCCGGTGACTCCGGCGACATCGACGGCGTCCGTGTCGATTTGCTTTGCCGGATGAACCAGAGGACTTTGTCCTCTGTGACCCAACGAACAACGCAGAAACTCGACCAGCCGGGGGGCGGCCACCTGGGTGCCGGACTCAAACCGCGTCACATCACGATGATCTCGATCGCCGGTGTCATCGGCGCCGGTCTGTTCGTCGGGTCGGCCACCGCCATCGCCAAGGCCGGCCCGGCCGTGCTGATCGCCTACGCGCTCGCCGGCACGCTGGTGGTCCTCGTGATGCGGATGCTCGGCGAGATGGCCACGGCCTACCCCGACACCGGCTCCTTCTCCACCTACGCCGACCGCGCCATCGGTCGGTGGGCCGGCTTCACCATCGGCTGGCTGTACTGGTGGTTCTGGGTGTTCGTCATTCCCGTCGAGGCCACCGCCGCCGCGATCATCCTGCACGACTGGTTCGACGCCGTCCCGCAGTGGGCCTTCGCCCTCGCTCATCACCGCTCCTGCTCGACGGTCACCAACCTGTTCAGCGTCGGCAACTACGGCGAGTTCGAGTTCTGGTTCGCGCTGATCAAGGTCGTCGCGATCGTGGCCTTCATCGCGATCGGGGTGCTCGCCATCTTCGGCATCCTGCCCGATTCCAGCCTCAGCGGCGTCTGCCACCTGATCGGCAACGGCGGGTTCATGCCCAACGGCTTCGGCGCCGTCATCGCCGCGATGCTGACCACGATGTTCTCCTTCATGGGCACCGAGATCGTCACCATCGCGGCGGCCGAATCGCACGACCCCGAGCACGGCATCCGCAAGGCCGTCAACTCGGTGATCTGGCGGATCGGCCTGTTCTACCTCGGCTCGATCTTCGTCGTCGTCGCCCTGGTGCCTGGAACTCCTAGGGCCTGGTCGAGCGCGGTTCGTACCAGACCGTGCTCGACCAGATCGGCCTGGGCCACCTGGCCCCGATGCTCGACGTCGTCATCCTCACCGCGGTCGCGTCCTGCCTGAACTCGGCGCTCTACACCGCGTCCCGCATGGTGTTCTCCCTCTCCAGCCGGGGCGACGCCCCGCGTTCGTGGTCCCGGGTCCGGAGCAACGGCGTGCCGGCCACCGCGATCATCGCCAGCTCGGTCGTGGGCTTCCTCGGCGTCATCGGCAACTACGTCCTGCCCGGCGAGATCTTCGGCTACCTGCTCGCCAGCTCCGGCGCGATCGCGCTGTTCGTCTACCTGGTGATCGCGCTGTCGCAGCTGAAGATGCGCCGCGAGCTGGACGCCGAGGGCACCGAGCCCGCCGTGCGGATGTGGGCGTTCCCGGCGCTCACCTACATCACCATCGCGTTCATCGTCGGCGTCCTCGTGCTGATGATCGTCCGCCCCGGCCTCCGGCTCGAGCTCTGGCTGAGCGTCGCGCTCGCAGCGGTCATCATCGCGGTGGGGGTCGTGAAGCACCGCCGCACCGCGGTTCCCTCCCGCTGACCCCGACCGGCCCGGGGTGCGCGCACCCCGGGCCGCACCCGGCGCCGCGCCGCGACGCGCACACAAAGGACACAAGTCGGCATACCGGCCAGTAGTTGACAGGATGAGGCCCATGACCGCTGCTCCCTCCGTCTCGAACTCGATCACCGTCCGGCTGGAGCTGCCCGGCCCGGCCGACCGCGGTCAGCGAGCTCACCACCGCCATCGAGCGCAGTCGGCGGCCTGGTGACCGGCCTGGACGTCACCGCCTCCGGCCACCAGCGGCTGCGCGTCGACGTCACGGCGGCGGCGCGTGACGCAGAGCCACGCCGACGAGATCGTCGGCCGCCATGCGCGCGCGTGCACGGCGTCGAGATCGGCAAGGTCAGCGACCGCACCTTCCTGGTCCACCTCGGCGGCAAGCTGACGATCGAGTCGAAGGTGCCGATCCGCAACCGCGACGACCTGTCGCTGATCTACACCCCGGGCGTGGCCCGCGTCTGCATGGCCATCGCCGAGAACCCCGAGGACGCCCGGCGCCTGACCATCAAGCGCAACACGGTCGCCGTGGTCACCGACGGCTCGGCGGTGCTCGGGCTGGGCAACATCGGCCCGCTCGCGGCGCTGCCGGTGATGGAGGGCAAGGCGGCGCTGTTCAAGCGCTTCGCCGACATCGACGCCTTCCCGATCTGCCTGGACACCCAGGACGTCGACGAGATCGTCGCCGCGGTCAAGGCGATCGCGCCGGTCTTCGCCGGCATCAACCTCGAGGACATCTCGGCGCCGCGCTGCTTCGAGGTCGAGGCCCGGCTGCGCGAGGAGCTGGACATCCCCGTCTTCCACGACGACCAGCACGGCACCGCGATCGTGACGCTGGCCGCGCTGAGCAACGCCCTGCGGGTCGTCGGCAAGGACCTCACCCGACGTCCGCGATCGTGATGACCGGCGCGGGTGCGGCCGGCACCGCGATCCTCAAGCTGCTGCTCGAGGCGGGTGCCACCGACGTCGTCGTCTGCGACTCGCACGGGGTCGTGCACGGCGGCCGACCCGACATCGCGACGACGCCGGGCAGCAACCTCGGCTGGATCGCCGAGCACACCAACCCGGGCGGCGTGACCGGCTCCCTGAAGGACGCCGTCGCCGGCGCCGACGTCTTCATCGGCGTCTCGGCCCCGGGCATCCTCGACCGGCGACGACATCGCCACCATGGACGACGACGCCATCGTCTTCGCGATGGCCAACCCGGACCCGGAGGTCGACCCCGCCGAGGCCGCCCAGCACGCCGCCGTCGTGGCGACCGGTCGCAGCGACTTCGCCAACCAGATCAACAACGTGCTGGTCTTCCCCGGGGTCTTCCGCGGGTCTGCTCGACGCGGCGACCAACACCGATCCCGGACGACGTGCTGCTGGCGGCGGCGAACGCGCTGGCGGAGGTCGTCTCCGAGGACGAGCTGAACGCGGCCTACATCGTGCCCAGCGTGTTCCACCCGGACGTGACCAAGGTGGTCGCCGCCGCGGTCGAGGCGGCCGCACGCTCCGCCGCCCCCGGGGCCGCGGCGACCGTCGCGGCGGACGCCGCCCGCTCCCACACCGGTGCCGAGCCCGGCAGCGAGGCCGCGCCCGGCCTGCCCTCCGCGGTGCCGCCGGTGGCCGTGCCCACCGCCGGTCCGCACGGGGGATGAGCGGGGCCGCATCGGACCACCGACCCGGCCGGTACGACGGCATCCGCACGCCGCGGACGCGGCGCGTCTGGCTCGTCCTGCTCGGGGTGTCCCTGCTGGTGCAGCTGGTGGTGCTCTACGCCCCGTCGGCGCCCGGCAGCCCGGAGCTGAACGGGCTGGACAAGGTGATCCATGCGGGGGTGTTCTGCGCGGCGGTGCTGACCGCGCTGCTGGCCGGGCTGCCCCGCCGTTGGGTGCTGACCCTGCTGGCCCTGCACGCCCCCGTGAGTGAGGTGGTGCAGGCCACGCTCCTGCCGTCGCGGGACGGTGACGTCTGGGACGCTGTGGCCGACCTCACGGGCGTGGGCCTTGCGCTGGGCGCCTTCCTGGTCATCGCCAGGATGCGCCGCTGGTAGACTTGGGGCACCCGATGCCGATGACGCTGGCAGCGTCCGACTCGCACGCGGTGCGAGGCAGTTGGTTTGATCGGGGACCAGCCGGCTGACAAGTGTCAGCACCGGCCCGCCGGGCGCACACAGCGCCTGTGGCTCGTTCTCACCGTTACCGCTGCCAGGTAGCTCGAGGCGTGCCTACCTCGAGCACCGAAGTGGACTTTGCCTGTGAGCAAGCACGTCGGGCGCGTCAGTGCGCCCAAGAAAGCCCGTTGGAGCACGGCCAAGAAGGCCGAGGCCCAGAACACCGCCAAGAAGCCGCACCGCGGCCAGGGCGGCCCGAGCGCGTCGTACGACGACCGCGCCCCCCGCTCCGCCGGCCGGGATGACCGGGCGCCTCGTTCGTTCAGCCGTGACGAGCGTCCGGCGCGCACCGAGTGGAAGCGTGACGACCGTCCGGCCCGCAGCAGCGACCGCCGGGATGACCGGGCGCCTCGTTCGTTCAGCCGTGACGAGCGTCCGGCGCGCACCGAGTGGAAGCGTGACGACCGTCCGGCCCGCAGCAGCGACCGCCGGGATGACCGGGCGCCTCGTTCGTTCAGCCGTGACGAGCGTCCGGCGCGCACCGAGTGGAAGCGTGACGACCGTCCGGCCCGCAGCAGCGACCGCCGGGATGACCGGGCGCCTCGTTCGTTCAGCCGTGACGAGCGTCCGGCGCGCACCGAGTGGAAGCGTGACGACCGTCCGGCCCGCAGCAGCGACCGCCGGGATGACCGGGCGCCTCGTTCGTTCAGCCGTGACGAGCGTCCGGCGCGCACCGAGTGGAAGCGTGACGACCGGGCCCCGCGCCCGTTCCAGCGCGACGACCGACGCGCCGAGCTCGCCCCCCGCGCGAAGTTCACGCCGCCCACCGACCAGCCGCCCGTGACCGTGGCCCAGGACAACGGGTTCGCGGCCCTGGGACTGCCCAAGCAGCTGGTGGCGCGCCTGGCCCGTGACGGCATCACGACGCCGTTCCCGATCCAGGTCGCGACCATCCCGGACGCGATGGCCGGCAAGGACGTCCTCGGCCGCGGTCAGACCGGCTCGGGCAAGACGCTCGCGTTCGGCCTGCCGACCCTGGCCCGCCTGGCCGCCGGCTCCCCGGCCGCGGCGCGCCGGCCCAAGGCCCTGGTCATGAGCCCCACCCGTGAGCTCGCGATGCAGATCAGCGACGCCCTCGAGCCGCTGGTGCACGTCCTGGGTCTGCGACACAAGCTCGTCGCCGGCGGCATGCCGTACCAGCCCCAGCTCAGCGCGCTGGACCGCGGCGTCGACCTCCTCATCGCCACCCCGGGTCGCCTCAACGACCTGATCGAGCGCGGCGCGGTCGACCTGGGCGACTGCACCATCGCCGTCCTCGACGAGGCCGACCACATGGCCGAGATGGGCTTCCTGCCCGAGATCACGGCGATCCTCGACCGGATCCCCGAGGGCGGCCAGCGGCTGCTGTTCTCGGCGACCCTGGACCGGGGCATCGACCAGCTGGTCGAGCGCTACCTCAAGGACGCCGTGACGCACTCGACGGACGCGGCCTCGGCCAGCGTCACGACGATGGCGCACCACATCATGCTGATCGACCCCATGCACAAGAAGTCGATCACCGCCGAGGTCGCCAACCGCGAGGGACGCACCGTCGTCTTCGTGCGCACCAAGCTCGGCGCCGACCGCGTCGCCGAGCAGCTGCGTGAGCAGGGCGTCTTCGCGGCGGCCCTGCACGGCGGCCTCAACCAGGGCGCCCGCAACCGCGTCCTCGGCGCCTTCAAGGACGGCACCCTCCCGGTGCTGGTCGCCACCGACGTCGCCGCCCGCGGCATCCACGTCGACGACGTCAGCGTCGTCCTGCAGGTCGACCCGCCGGCCGACCACAAGGACTACCTGCACCGCTCCGGGCGCACCGCCCGTGCGGGCGACCGGGGCACGGTCATCACCCTGGCCCTGCCGCACCAGCGTCGCGGCATGGAGCGCCTCGCCCGTGACGCCGGCATCGACGCCGTCCCGTCCCGCACCGTCCCCGGCGACGCCAGCCTGGTAGAGGCCGGAGCCCGCACCCCGAGCGGCGTGCCGATCCCGGAGAGCCAGGTGCGTCGCCTGCTCGACGGGGAGCAGCGGGGCCACCGCCGGCCGCAGCACGGCCGCGGCGGCCGGGGCGGCCCGACCGGCGGCGGCAGCCGTGGCCCGCGCAGCTTCCGCGGCCCCCGCTCCTGACCGCGTGCCGCAGGCCTGACCCCGAGCCGGGGCCAGGCCTGCGGCGCGCCGCCGAACAGGCGAGAATGCCCGGTGTGGAGTCCTTCCTCACCGGGCAGCTGCTTGTCGCGACCCCGCACACCGGGGGTGATGTGTTCAAGCGCAGCGTCGTGCTGCTCCTGCACCACGGCGACGACGGCGCGCAAGGGGTGGTGCTCAACAAGCCCCTGGACGCCGAGGTCGACTCCGTGCTGCCGCCGTGGCAGGCCTACGTCACCCCGCCGGCCCAGCTCTTCCAGGGCGGCCCGGTGGCGCTGGACTCCGCCCTCGGCATCGTCACCGTGCCCGGTGACACGGACGAGCCGCTGGGGGTCCGCCGCCTCTTCGGCGGCCTCGGCCTGGTCGACCTCGACGTCCCGCCACCGGTCGTGGTCCCCGAGATCGCCGGCATGCGCATCTTCGCCGGTTACGCCGGGTGGTCCGCAGGCCAGCTCGAGGGGGAGATCCAGGCTGGCGGCTGGTACGTCGTGGACGCCGAGGCGCGCGACGCCTTCAGCCCCGAGCCGGACCGGCTCTGGCGGGTCGTCCTGCGCCGCCAGCGCGGCAACCTGGCGCTCGTCGCGACGTTTCCCGACGACCCCACGATGAACTGACCGGCGAGCGGACGGGTACGGCGCGCCGTACCGGCCCGTCGCGGCGCCTAGAATCGAGGCCATGAGCGACCGTCAGCCGTCGATGAGCGACCCCTCCGACCCGTTCGCGCCGCAGCCCGAGCGCCAGTCCGACCCGAGCGGGCCCGGGACCTCCACGGCGGTGCTGGAGCGCGAGCAGGTCGAGGAGCAGCTGCAGGAGCCGGGCGACCACGAGCGCTTCTCGCACTACGTGCGCAAGGAGAAGATCCTCGAGAGCGCCCTGTCCGGCGAGCCGGTGGTGGCCCTGTGCGGCAAGGTCTGGGTGCCCGGTCGCGACCCCAAGAAGTTCCCCGTGTGTCCGGTCTGCCAGGAGATCTACGACGGGCTGCGGGCCCCCCAGGACGGCAAGGACTGACCGGTCCGGGCCGGCCCTCGCCGGGGCGACGACACGCGATAACACGCGCGTCGGCCCCGCTCGACCAGGCGGGGCCCCGGGCATGTCCCGGGCCGGAAGTCGTTATCCTCGAACGCCTATGAGCACCACAGCCGCATCTCACCTGTCCCCAGCGTTCCCGGAGCGGGCGGCCTGGGGCACCGCCTCCAAGCTCCGTGCCTGGCAGGCCGCGGCCCTGGACCAGTACCTGCGCGAAGCCCCCCGCGACTTCCTCGCCGTCGCCACGCCCGGCGCCGGCAAGACGACCTACGCGCTTCGCCTTGCGACCGAGCTGCTGGCGCGGGGGATCGTCCGGCGGGTCACCGTCGTCGCCCCCACCGAGCACCTGAAGACCCAGTGGGCCGACGCCGCCGCCCGGGTGGGCATCAGCATCGACCCGCACTTCACCAACGCCCAGGGCCGGCACAACGCCGAGTTCGACGGCGTGGCCCTCACCTATGCCCAGGTCGCCAGCAAGCCGCTGCTGCACCGGGCCCGCACCGAGGCCGCGCCCACCCTGGTCATCCTCGATGAGGTCCACCACGGCGGCGACAACCTGTCCTGGGGCGACGCGATCCGCGAGGCGTTCGAGCCAGCCACCCGCCGGGTCTGCCTCACCGGCACGCCGTTCCGGTCGGACACCAGCCCCATCCCGTTCGTCACCTACGCCGAGGGCCGCGACGGCATCCGCCGGTCCTCGGCGGACTACACCTACGGCTACGCCGAGGCGCTGCGCGACGGCGTCGTGCGGCCGGTCCTGTTCCTGGCGTACGGCGGTGCGATGCGCTGGCGCACCAAGGCCGGTGACGAGGTCTCCGCCCGCCTCGGCGAGCCGCTGACCAAGGACCTCACCGCCCATGCCTGGCGCACGGCGCTGGACGCCAAGGGCGAGTGGATCCCGGCCGTGCTGACCGCTGCCGACCGCCGCCTCACCGAGGTACGCCGCGGGGTGCCCGACGCGGGCGGCCTCGTCATCGCCACCGACCAGACCCAGGCCCGCGCCTACGCCAAGATCCTGGAGTCGATCTGCGGCGAGAAGCCCGTCGTCGTGCTCTCCGACTACGCCGGGTCCTCGGGCAACATCGAGGCCTTCGCCGAGGGGAACCAGCGGTGGATGGTCGCGGTGCGGATGGTCTCCGAGGGGGTGGACGTGCCCCGGCTCAGCGTGGGGGTCTACGCCACGTCGACGTCCACGCCGCTGTTCTTCGCCCAGGCCGTCGGCCGGTTCGTCCGCGCCCGGCGCCGGGGCGAGACCGCCTCGGTGTTCCTGCCCAGCGTCCCGTTGATCCTCGAGCACGCCGCCCGGCTGGAGGACGAGCGGGACCACGCCCTCGACCGGCCGAAGTCCGACAACCCCGAGGACTCCATGTGGGCCCCCGAGGACGCGCTGCTCGCCGCGGCCAACCGCACCGAGTCCACCGCCGACATCGACCAGCTCGCGTTCGAGGCGCTGGAGTCCGAGGCGGAGTTCGACCACGTGCTGTTCGACGCCGAGCAGTTCGGCCTGGGCGGGGCGCCGGGCTCGGACGAGGAGGAGGACTTCCTCGGGCTGCCCGGACTGCTCGAGCCCGACCAGGTGGCCACCCTGCTGCGTGAGCGCCAGTCGGCGCAGGGCGCCGGCCGGTCCCGCAAGGCCGAGGAGCAGGTGTCGGCCCACCGCGCCCTGGCCGCCACCCGCAAGGAGCTCAACGCCCTGGTCTCTGCATACGCGCGCAAGAACGGCGCCCCGCACGCCGTGGTCCACACCGACCTTCGTCGTCACTGCGGCGGCCCGGCGCTGGACCAGGCGACCGCCGAGCAGGTGACCGAGCGGATCGAGACGATCCGGCGCTGGTTCGTCGGACGGCGCTGAGCCCGAGGGGTCGCCCGCCCTGCCGGGCCCTGGAGCCGCCGCTTCCTCGGAGTCTCCGGGGCCGCAGAGGCGCGGGCACGAGCGGGCATCCTCCACGGGCCTGCGGGCCGCGTCACCGCGGTCTTCCCGGCGGTACCGTGGGCGCGTGACCACTCCCGCCGGCGAGCCCAGCACCGGCGCGCGGCGCGCCGTCGGGGGAGAGACGTCGCAGACGCTGGACCGCGGCCTCGCCGTGCTGCAGCTGCTCGGTTCGCGCGAGCACGCCGGCGGCCTCACCGTGACCGAGCTCGCCGCCGAGCTCGGGGTCGGTCGCCCGGTGGTCTACCGGCTGGTGGCCACGCTGGAGGCCCGCGACTTCGTCCGTCGGCGTGAGGACGGCCGGGTCCGGCTGGGACTGGCCATCACCCGCCTGTCCAGCTCCGTGCTGCCGCTGCTGCGCGAGGGGGCTCTCCCCACCCTGCGCGCGCTCGCCGACACGGTGGGCGCCACGGCGCACCTCACCGTCGTCGAGGGCGGTGAGGCGCTGGCGATCGCCGTGGTGGAGCCGTCCTGGACCAGCTACCACGTGGCCTACCGCATCGGAACCCGGCATGCGCTCGACCGCGGTGCGGCCGGCCGCGCGATCCTCGCCGCCCGGCGGGGGCAGGACGGCTACGTCGCCACCGACGGGGAGCTGCAGTCCGGGGCGCACGGCATCGCGGCCCCGCTGGTCGGCGTGGCTGGTCTCGAGGCGTCGCTCGGCGTGGTGTCGATGGTCGAGCTGGACGCCTCCAGCGTCGGCCCGAAGGTGCAGGCGGCCGCCCGGGAGATCGCCTCACTCCTGCGCTGACGCGGCCGCCTGCACCAGCGGCAGGGTGCGGTAGCCGATCTGGCTGGCCAGGGCGATGACGGTGGAGGCCCGGACGACGTGCCCCTCGTCCACGACCTGGTCGATCACCCGCTGCAGGTCGGTGTTGTCCCGTGCGACGACGCGGATCCACAGGTCCCCGGACCCGGTGATGGTGTGCGCCTCGAGCACCTCCGGGATCCCCGAGAGGTGCGTGACCACCGGGTCGTGGCCTCGCCCCTGGCGGATCTCCAGCGTGCAGAACGCCGTCACCGGGAAGCCGAGCGCGGACGGGTCGACGTGGGGTGCCATCGTCGTGATCACCCCGCGCTGGAGAAGCCGGTCGAGGCGAGCCTGCACCGTGCCGCGGGCCACGCCGAGCGCCCGTGACGCCCCGAGCACGCCGATCTGCGGCAGCTCGGTGAGCAGGGTGAGCAGGCGGCCGTCGAGGGCGTCGATCGTCATGGGCAGAGTGTCCAGCCATCTACCGGTCCAAGGCAACAGGTTGTACATCGTGACCAGGGTCCAGCGGCATGGTTGCCCACCTGTGGCCGGTGGTCCACAGTGCAGCCATGACCGACACCATCGCCCTGACACCCGAAGAGCGCGACGCCGACCTCGACCTGGACCAGCTCAAGCAGCTCGTCGGGCTCGTGGCCTACGACCAGACCAAGGACCCGTTCCCGGTGACCGGCTGGGACGCGCTGGTGTTCGTCGTCGGCAACGCCACGCAGACCGCGCACTACTACCAGTCCGCGTACGGCATGGAGCTGGTCGCCTACAGCGGCCCGGAGACCGGCAACCGCGACCACAAGGCGTTCGTGCTCAAGAGCGGCTCCTGCCGTTTCGTGGTCAAGGGTGGCGTCTCGCCCCAGAGCCCCCTGCACGACCACCACCGGCGTCACGGCGACGGCGTCGTCGACATCGCCCTGGAGGTGCCGGACGTCGACCGCTGCATCGAGCACGCCCGCGCCATGGGCGCCACCATCGTCCAGGAGCCCGAGGACGTCTCCGACGAGCACGGCACCGTCCGGGTCGCGGCGATCGCCGCGTACGGCGACACGCGTCACACCCTCATCGACCGCTCGCGCTACACCGGCATCTACCTGCCCGGCTACGTCGAGCGCACCTCGGGCTTCGTCAAGCGGGACGGTGCGCCGCGGCGGATGTTCCAGGCCCTCGACCACGTGGTCGGCAACGTCGAGCTGGGCCGGATGGATGAGTGGGTGACGTACTACAACAAGGTCATGGGCTTCGTGAACATGGCCGAGTTCGTCGGCGACGACATCGCCACCGACTACTCGGCGCTGATGTCCAAGGTCGTCGCCAACGGCAACCACCGGGTCAAGTTCCCGCTCAACGAGCCGGCGATCGCCAAGAAGAAGAGCCAGATCGATGAGTTCCTCGAGTTCTACGACGGCCCGGGCGTGCAGCACCTCGCGCTGGCGACCAACGACATCCTCGCGACGGTCGACGCCATGCGCGCCGAGGGTGTGGAGTTCCTCTCGACCCCGGACTCGTACTACGAGGACCCCGCCCTGCGCGAGCGCATCGGCAACGTCCGGGTCCCGATCGAGGAGCTGCAGAAGCGCGGCATCCTCGTCGACCGGGACGAGGACGGTTATCTCCTGCAGATCTTCACCCGCCCGGTCGGCGACCGCCCCACGGTGTTCTTCGAGATGATCGAGCGCCACGGCTCGCTGGGCTTCGGCAAGGGCAACTTCAAGGCGCTGTTCGAGGCCATCGAGCGCGAGCAGGAGCGCCGCGGCAACCTCTGATCCCCGGCCCGCACGGCCGCGGCCCGCCCCCGTTGATGCGGGAGCGGGCCGCAGCGGCGTACGAGCTGGGACCTCAGCGTGCGGTGCTCGAGGCGTTGCGGTCGTAGTCGGTCTGGGCCAGCCGGGCGTTGCGGCGCCCGTAGGTGAGGTAGACCGCGAGACCCACCGCCATCCACACCGCGAACCGCAGCCACGTCTCCAGGCTGAGGTTGGTCATCAGGTAGAGGCAGGCCAGGGCGGACACGATCGGGAGAACGGGGGAGAACGGCGTCCGGAACGGCCGCTTCATCTCCGGCTTCGTGCGGCGCAGCACCGGCACCGCGATCGAGACGACGATGAAGGCGAACAGCGTGCCGATGCTGACCAGGTCGGCCAGGGCGCTGAGCGGGACGAGGCCGGCCAGGACCGCGACGAACACGATGGTCCCGGCCGTGATGCGGTACGGCGTGCCCCACTTGGGGTGGATCTTGGCGACGGCGGGCGGGAGCAGCCGGTCGCGGCCCATCGCGAAGCCGATCCGTCCCATGGCGAGGATGTCCACGAGGATGACCGACGTCAGCCCGCAGATGGCGGCGACCGAGACGAGCTTGGCCGCCCAGCTGAGGCCGACCTGCTCGAAGGCGTTGGCGATCGGCGCGCCCTCGCTGATCCGGTTGTACTTCACCATCCCGGTGAGCACGAACGACACGCCGATGTAGAGCACGGTGCACAGGCCGAGGGTGCCGAGCAGGCCCAGGGGCAGGTCACGCGCCGGGCGCCGGGTCTCCTCGCCCATGTTCGCCACGGCCTCGAACCCGGTGTAGGCGAAGAAGACCACCGCCGCGGCGGTGAGGATGCCGGCGAAGCCGAAGGCCGACGGCTCGATCCCGAACAGCGCCTGGCCCAGCGGCTGCTTCAGGCCGCTGGTGCCCTGCTGGACCGGGGCTGAGGCCGGGATGAAGGGGGTGAGGTTGGCCTTCTGGACGAAGAACGCGCCGGCGACGATGACGAAGAGGCAGATCGCCACCTTGACCACGACGAGCGCGTTCGTGACCCGGGCGCTCTCGCGGATGCCGACGAGCGCGACGACGCCGAGCACCAGCACGATGGCGACGGCACCGACGTTGATGGTCGAGCCCTCACCGAAGATCGACGGCGGCAGGCCGAACAGCTCCTGCAGGTAGCCCGACCACCCGCGGGCGACGACCGCTGCGCCGAGGGCGAACTCGAGGATCAGGTCCCAGCCGATGATCCACGCGAACACCTCACCGATCGTGGCGTACGCGTAGGTGTAGGCGCTCCCGGCCGTCGGGACGGCGGAGGACATCTCGGCGTAGCACAGGGCCGCGAGCAGGCTCACGACGCCGGCGATGCCGAACGAGATGACGACTCCGGGCCCGGCGTGGTTCTTGGCCTCGATGCCGGTGAGCGTGAAGATCCCGGTGCCGATGACGATGCCGACGCCGAAGCCCATGAGGTCGAGCGGGCCCAGACGGCGCTTGAGCGCCGATCCGCTCGAGCGGCCGCCGTGCCCGTCCTCCTCGTCACCGCCTTGGGCGAGGACGTCCTCCACCGGCTTGGTCCGCAGTATCGAGTGGTCGCTCATGGGGACGACCGTATCGCCGCACGGCCGGGGTCACCTCCCGAGGTCAAGGTGCGTGGCGGGGGTCCGCAGGCGTGAAAGGCTGGGCGCATGACACAGCCCTCCGGGTGGTACGACGACCCGAACGACGCCAGCCTGCTGCGCTACTGGGACGGCGTGGTCTGGACCAGCCACGTCGCGCCGCGCAGGTCGCCCACGGTCGACCAGTCCGGCATCGGGGCGGCCCAGGACCTCGCCAGCACCGGGCCCTACAGCAGCCAGGGCGGACAGGGCCGACAGGGGCACGGCGAGCGGGGGCAGCAGTCGCCCGTCGCCCCACCGTGGCAGGGTGTCCAGCTCGGCCGCCCGCAGCCGACGACCCCCGACGGCGTCCTCCTGTCCGGCTGGTGGCGGCGCGTCGCCGCCCGGATCGTCGACGGGGTGATCTGCGCGATCCTCACCGCGGTGGTGACGTTCCCGGCGCTCGGTCGTGCCGCCGGCATCATGTCCGACTTCTTCCGCGCCAGCATCGACGCGGCGCAGAGCGGCGGCACGCCGCCGCCCGCCCCCGTCGAGCTGGCCAGCGCCCTGCTGCCGGTCAGCCTGGCGAGCATCGTGATCTACATGGCCTACGAGATCGTGCTGCTCACCTGGCACGGCACCACGCCGGGCCGCCGCCTCGTGGGGATCAGCGTGCGGCTGCGGGAGCGCCCCGGGGCGCCGCCGTTGGCGGCGGTGGTGCGGCGGACGTTCGTCAAGGAGGCCGGCAGCATCGTCGGGCTGCTGCCGGTCGTCGGCCTCCTCGGCAGCCTGTTCACGATCCTGGACTCGCTCTGGCCGCTGTGGGACGAGCGCCGACAGGCCCTGCACGACAAGGCGGCCGCCACCAACGTCGTCCTCGGACAGCAACCGCGCCGCCACAGCTGAGCGCCGCCACGGCTGAGCCGCGTCACGGCTGAGTGGCGCGCCACCCGCGAGCCGTGCGCCAGGCGTCACGGCCAAGCCAGGCGTAACGACCAAGCCCCGCGCCGCGGCCAAGCCCCGCGCCGCGGCCAGCCGCGCCGCATGTCGCGCGATCCACAGGGCCTTCCGATCGAACAGGTGTTCGAGTATCATGGTCTCATGGTCCACGGCAATGGGGCAGTCGGCACGGACGCCGTCCGTGGGTGGGTGGCCGCGCTCGGCCGCTTGGCCCCCTCCGTAGACGCCGACCGGGTCGAGGCGTTGCGGGCGCTGGAGGAGCTCAAGGCCGCGGCGGCGGCCGCGCAGGCCCGGATCACGCTGTCGTTCGCCGCGTCGCAGCGGGCCGCCCAGGTTGCGGCCGGGGCGCCGGCCCGGGAGGTCGGTGTCGGGGTCGGGGCGCAGGTGGCGCTGGCCCGCCGGGACAGCCCAGCCAAAGGGTCCCGGCATCTGGGGGTTGCCGTGGCGTTGGCCGAGATGCCGCAGACCGCCGCCGCTTTCGCGGCCGGGGCGCTCAGCGAGTGGCGGGTCACCCTGATCGTGCGCGAGAGCGCCTGCCTGACCCTGCAGGACCGCGCGGCCCTCGACGCCGAGCTGGCCGCCCCAGGTGCCCTGGCCGGGCTCGGTGACCGCGGCATCGAGCAGGCGGCCCGCCGGATCGCCTACCGGCTGGACCCGCACGCCTTCAGCGCCCGGGCCGCCCACGCCGTCACCCAGCGGCGGGTCAGCCTGCGCCCGGCACCGGACACCATGACGTTCCTGACCGGGCTGCTCCCGGTCGCCCAGGGCGTGGCGGTGCACGCCGCGCTGAGTCGGCACGCGGACACCCTGCGCTCGGCGGGCGACCAGCGGGGCCGGGGCCAGATCATGGCCGACACCCTGGTCGAACGGGTCACCGGGCAGGCCAGCGCCGCCGCGGTTCCCGTCGAGGTCCAGCTCGTGATGAGCGACACCGCCCTGCTCGGGCACGACCCGGCCCCGGCCCAGGTCCACGGCTACGGGCCGGTCCCGGCCCCCTTCGCCCGGACCTGGCTGGCCGACACCGACGCCGACGTGTGGGTCCGCCGGCTCTACACGCGTCCACCCGGGAGGGCCCTGGTCGGCATGGACTCCACAGGCCGCACCTTCACCGGCGGCCTGCGCAGGTTCCTGATCACCCGCGACCAGAGCTGCCGCACCCCTTGGTGCGACGCCCCGATCCGCCACCTCGACCACCCCACCCGGCATGCCCACGGCGGCCCCACTGCCGCGACCAACGCGCAGGGCCTGTGCGCCGCATGCAACCTGGCCAAGGAGGCCCCTGGCTGGCACGCCCACGCCACCACCACCGCCGGGCACGTGCGCACCCGCACGCCCACCGGCCACCACTACACCAGCCCGACGCCACCCCACCCAGCCGGCAGGCCGCATCCCGTCCAGAGGCCACCAGCCGCACGCAGCCGTGGACCCTCTCTCCTCGAGGGGCGCTTCCACGACCGCCTGCTCAGCGCGTGATGCGCTGGACCGATCCCGCTGCGTGGAGCGGGCACGTCATGGCGGCGCGAAACCGGCGTCATGAGTGCGGCCCGGCAAGCTCGGTGTCCGTCGGTTGCCGGGCTCAGGCGGGTCCGGGCACGACCGTGCCGGTGACCTCGCCGAGGGCGACCCGGCCGCCGTCCGGGCCCGGCGCCCAGCCGGTGATCGTCACCGTGTCGCCGTCCTGCAGGAACGACCGGCTGGACCCGTCCGCCAGGGTCAGGGGTTCCTGACCGTTCCAGGTCAGCTCGAGCAGCGACCCGCGCGTGCCGGGGTCGGAGCCGCTGATGGTCCCCGACCCGAACAGGTCGCCGTCGCGCAGGCTGGCGCCGTTGACGCTGAGGTGGGCCAGCATCTGCGTGGGGGACCAGTACATCCCCGCGTAGTCCGGCGTCGAGATGAGCGTGCCGTTGAGCCGGACCTCGCAGTGGACGTCGAGGCCGTACGTCGCCGCGTCGTCCGCGCCGCGCAGGTAGGGCAGCGGCTCGGGGTCCTGGCCGGGCAGGGCGACGCGGGCGTCGTGCAGGGCCTCCATCGGCAGCACCCACGCGGAGATGCTGGTGCAGAAGGACTTGCCGAGGAACGGGCCGAGCGGGACGTACTCCCAGGCCTGGATGTCCCGCGCGCTCCAGTCGTTGAGCAGCACCACCCCGAAGAGGTGGTCCTCGGCTTCGTCGACTCCCACCCGGGTGCCGATCGGGGTCGCGCCGCCGACGACGAAGCCGAGCTCGGCCTCGATGTCGAGTCGCACGCTGGGCCCGAACACCGGCACCGCGTCACCGGGCGCCTTGCGCTGACCGGTGGGCCGGACCACGTCACTGCCGCTCACCACCACCGTGCCGGCGCGGCCGTGGTAGCCGATGGGCAGGTGCTTCCAGTTCGGGGTCAGCGCCTGGCCGTCGGGGCGGAAGATCCGGCCCACGTTGGTGGCGTGCTGCTCGCTGGCGTAGAAGTCGACGTAGTCGGCCACCTCGAACGGCAGGTGCATCGTCACCGCCGACAGCGGCAGCAGGTGCGGTTCGACCGCGTCGCGGTGGGCGGGGTCGCTGAGCACCTCGACGAGCCACCGGCGGGCCGCGGCCCAGGCGTGCGGGCCACGCGAGAGGAAGTCGTTCAGGCTCGGCTGGGTCCAGCTGGTGCCGGACTCCATGCCGGCGTGCTCGGCGGCGACGCCTGCGTCCAGCACGTGGTCACCGACGCGGACGCCGACCCGGCGCAGGTCCGGGTCGTCGGTGGAGAACACGCCGTACGGCAGCGCGGCCAGGCCGAAGGGGTGGTCTGCAGGCAGGTCGAGCCAGCTGCTGCTCATACGGTCTCCTTGATCAGGCCCAGCGTCGACAGGTCGTGGACGGGGTCGGTGACCCCGCAGCAGCCGTACGCCGTGAAGAAGGCGCGGACGACGCTGGCGTCGGCCGCGCTCATGCGGGTGAGGATGTCCACCAGTGGCGCGGGGTCCCGTTGCTCCAGCAGGGCCGCCAGCTCGGGCACCTCCGCGGCGTGGGCGAGCGCCCAGCGGGTGGCGCAGAGCACGTTGAGAAACCCGTGCTGGCGCTCGCCGTCGGCGGTGGTGTGCGCGACGGCGCGGTGCAGGCCACCGGTGAGCTTGAACCCCAGGTCCATGTCGACACAGGTGCGCAGGAACATCGCCAGCTCGGTCGCGTCCGGGACCGGCAGTGTGTCCGTGGCGCCGGTGCGCAGCTTGGCCTGCAGCGGGCTCCGGCCGCCCGTGTGGTCCCGGATGTCCTCCAGCGCGGGGGCGAGGTCGGGCCCGCGCGGCACCTCCACCGACACGGGCAGGCCCCAGCCCAGCGACCCGGCCCACTCGCTGGACCAGGCGACCTCGGTGCCCACCACGGTCACCGTGGGGTCGCGGCCGAGCTGGTCGAGGGCGCGTTCCACGACGTCCAGGGCGGTGCCGGGGCGGCCCACGAGCGCGACGTCCAGCGGCGCCGCCCGGGGGAGGGCCAGCAGCTCGGGAGCCGCGGCGGCAGGCAGGAGGAGCGGCCCGACGAGGTCGGCCCACGGCTGCGACCGGCGGGCCAGGTGCTCCTCCACGGCACGGGGCAGGGGAGCCAGGCCCGGAGGAAAGACCGCGGCGTCGTCGACCAGGCGGCGGAAGAGCGCACGCTCGGCCGGGTCCGCCGCCCGCGCGGGGGGCGGATCCTGCGGCGTCATTGACATGACCGGCAGGCTACTGGACGCTGGGTTGACAGTGACACCTGCGTCCGCTGAACGGACGCACGACGGTACCGGGAGTGGCATGGCGCACTACCAGCGGATCGGACACGTCCCGCCCAAGCGGCACACGCAACACCGCACGCCCGAGGGCGCGCTGTACTACGAGGAGCTGATGGGCGAGGAGGGGTTCTCCTCGGACTCCTCGCTGCTCTACCACCGGGGGCTGCCGTCCGCGATCGTCGACGCCCACACCTGGGAGCTGCCCGACCTGTCCACCACCCCGAACCACCCCCTGCTGCCCAGGCACCTGTCGCTCCACGACCTGTTCCCCGACGAGGACTCCATCCGTGGGGTCGACGTCGTGACGGGACGGCGGCTGGTGCTGGCCAACGGCGACGTGCGCATCTCCTACGTGGTCGCGGACTCGCCAAGCCCCTTCTACCGCAACGCGATCGGCGACGAGTGCATCTACGTCGAGCGCGGTGAGGCGCGGGTCGAGACGGTGTTCGGCGTGTTCGACGTCGCGCACGGCGACTATCTCGTCATCCCGCGGGCGACCACGCACCGGTGGGTGCCCAAGGTCGCCGAGGGCAGCGTGCCGCTGCGGGCCTACTGCATCGAGGCCAACTCCCACATCAGCCCACCCCGGCGCTACCTCAGCCGGTTCGGCCAGCTGCTGGAGCACGCGCCGTACTGCGAGCGCGACCTGAGGGTGCCCACGTCCACGCTGCTGGCCGAGGACATCGGCGCGGCGGCCGACGTGCCGACGGAGGTCTTCCTCAAGCACCGCGGCAACGGGCCCTCGGGGATCGTCGGGAGCGTCCACACCTCAGCGCACCACCCGCTGGACGTCGTGGGCTGGGACGGCTGCCTGTACCCCTACGCCTTCAACGTGCGCGACTTCGAGCCGATCACCGGCCGGGTGCACCAGCCGCCGCCCGTGCACCAGGTGTTCGAGGGCGCGGGCTTCGTCATCTGCAACTTCGTGCCGCGCAAGGTGGACTACCACCCGCTGTCGATCCCGGTGCCCTACTACCACTCCAACGTCGACAGCGACGAGGTCATGTTCTACGTCGACGGCGACTACGAGGCGCGCAAGGGCTCGGGCATCGGCAGGGGATCGGTCTCACTGCACCCCGGGGGACACGCGCACGGACCGCAACCCGGCGCCTACGAGCGCTCGATCGGGGTGGAGTACTTCGACGAGCTCGCGGTCATGGTCGACACCTTCCGCCCGCTCGAGCTCGGCGAGGCAGGGCGGGCGACCGACGACGGCCGCTACGCGTGGTCCTGGGTCGGCGGCCGGGCGCAGCCGGAGGCCTGAGCCGCGGCTCCCGACTGGAAGACCGGCGCGCCGACGTTCCCGCCCTACGTGATCAAGCGGGTCCGCACCCCGGACGGCAAGGACGTGATGGTCGGCATCCTCGGGCTGGTCACCCCCGGGCGTCGCCATCTGGGACCGCGACAACGTCGAGGGCAAGGTGCGTTTCCCCGGCATCGTCCGAGCAGGCCAGGACGTTCGTGCCGCGCCTCAAGCGCGCCGGCGCTGACGTCGTCATCGTGTCCTGCCACTCCGGGTCCAAGACGTCCTCCTCGTACGGCGACGCGCTGCCCTACCCCGAGAACGCCAGCACCCCTCTGGCACAACAGGTCCCCGACATCGACGCCATCCTGGTCGGGCACGCGCACGAGGAGATCCCCGAGCTCTTCGTCATCAACGAGAAGACCGGCCGCAAGGTCCTGCTGTCCGAGCCGCTGAAGTGGGGCATGCGCCTGACGGTGATGGACCTCGACCTCGTGCAGGAGCATGGTCGCTGGACGGTGGACACCGCCCACGCCCACCTGCTCAACGCCAACACCGTTCCCGAGGACCGTGCGGTGTCCAGGCTGCTGGCCAGGGACCACCCGGTGCTGTCGATCGCCGCGCCGTTCAACCGCGACGCCGCCATCCCCGCCGGCGACGTGACGGTGCACGACGTCGCGGGGCTCTACGTCTACGACAACACGCTGCTGGGCATCCGGATGACGGGTGCGGAGGTCCTGGCCTACCTCGAGTGGTCGGCTCACTACTTCAAGCAGGTCAGCGGCGTCGGCCCGTTCGCGCCCGACGAGGTCACGGGCGCCGTCACCCCCAACGCGCCCACCGGGACGCCGGACTACAACTACGACGTCATGGGCGGCCTCGACGCGCCGCTGGCCCACGACATCGACATCGCCCAGGCGCCGGGGTCGCGGATCAGGAACCTCACCTACGGCGGCGCCCCCGTCACCGCGGGCCAGTCATTCGTGGTCGCGATCAACAACTACCGCCAGTCCGGCGGCGGCAACTTCCCCGGCGTGACGACTGCGCCGGTGGTGTTCAACAAGCAGACGGAGATCCGCCAGCTCATCATCGACTGGGTCACCGCGGCCCACACGATCGACGCGAAGGCGTTCTCCACCTACGACTGGAGGCTCACCTCGAACGGTGTGCCGGTGCAGGTCGTCGGCGCCGCCGAGGGCGGCCGTCACTAGGCCACGCCGCGCCCCGTGGTCGCCGGGGACGGCCCTCGACGGGGTCAGTCCCCGGCGACGTCCGGCGGCGTGCCGACATGCGGCTCTCCGTCCAGCGCGACGCCTGCCTCGCGCAGCTGCGCCAGAGCGCGTTCGGTGGTCTGGCGGGCGACCCCGGCCGTGAGGCCCAGCAGGACCGTCGTGCCGAAGCCCTCGGCGGCGGCGTCCAGGGCGGTGGCGCGCACGCAGTGGTCGGTGGCGATGCCGACGACGTCCACGTCCTCGACCGCCCGCTCGCGCAGCCAGTCCGCGAGCGGCACCTGCCGGTCGCCCTCGGGCGTGACGCCCTCGAAGCCGCTGTACGCCGCCTGGTGCACGCCCTTGCGGAAGACGGCCTGCACGTGCTCGAACGCCGGCTCGGCGTCGGGGTGGATGAGCGCGCCCTCCGTGCCGATCCGGCAGTGCGCGGGCCAGCTGTCGACGTAGTCGGGGGCGTCGGAGAAGTGCGCGCCCGGGTCGTCGTGCCAGTCCGTGGTGGCCACGACCGCGGCGTACCGTCCGGCGCAGGAGGCGACGTACCGGCTGATGGCCCCGGCCACGGCGGCGCCGCCGGCGACGGCCAGCGAGCCGCCCTCGCAGAAGTCGTTCTGCACGTCGACGATGATCAGCGCTCGGCTGGGGCTCTCGGTCATGCCCAGACGCTAACCGGTGGCCCGCGGGCGCGCCGCCGTACGGGCCGGGCTCAGGACCGGTCGGTCTCGTAGACGGTCGGGATGGCGGGCTCACCGCGGGAGAGCTGGTGGGCCCTGGGCGGCAGCTCGGCGAGGGACCGCTCGTGCCGCCCGCGGGCCGAGGCGAGGTCGAGGTCGGTGGCCACCACCTCGCCGCCGCGCACGAGCTCCACCAGCAGAGGGCGGTCGTCGCCGTCGTCGGCCGGGCGCGCGCCCACCCCGATCACCTCGGCCTCGGCCACCCCGTCGGCGCGTCGCCGGCGCAGGGCCCACTTGCGGCCGCCGACCGAGGCCTTGTCCTTGCTCTTCTTGGCCACGTCGACCAGGGTGCCGCTGGCGTCGGCGCGGGACACCAGCTTGTAGACCAGCCCGGCGGTCGGGGCCCCCGAGCCGGTGACCAGCGACGTGCCGACGCCGTAGGAGTCGACCGGGGCGGCGGCCAGGGCGGCGATGGCGTGCTCGTCCAGGTCGGAGGTCACCACGATCCTGGTGTCACGGGCGCCGAGCGCGTCGAGCTGGGCACGCACCTCGGCGGCCTGGGTCAGCAGGTCGCCGGAGTCCAGCCGCACGGCGCCGAGCTCCGGGCCGGCCACCTCCACCGCGGTCTCGCACGGCCGCCGCCACGTCGTAGGTGTCCACCAGCAAGGTCGTGTCCTTGCCCAGCGACGCCACCTGCGCCTCGAACGCGGTCCGCTCGTCGTCGTGCAGCAGGGTGAACGCGTGCGCGCTGGTCCCGGCGGTCGGGACGCCGTACCTGCGCCCCGCCTCCAGGTTGCTGGTGGCGGCGAACCCGGCGACGTACGCCGCCCGCGCTGCCGCGACCGCCGCCTGCTCGTGCGTGCGGCGCGAGCCCATCTCCAGGCAGGGCCGGTCACCCGCGGCGCAGACCATGCGCGAGGCGGCCGCGGCCACGGCGGCGTCGTGGTTGAGGATCGAGAGGATCAGCGTCTCCAGCAGCACCCCCTCGGCGAAGCAGGCCTCGACCACCACCAGCGGCGACCCGGGGAAGAAGCACTCGCCCTCGGCGTAGCCGGAGATGTCGCCGGTGAACCGGTACCCGGCGAGGAAGTCCAGCGTCTGCTCGTCGACCACGTCGGCCTCGCGCAGCGCGGTCAGCTCCTCCTCCCCGAAGCGGAAGTCGCGGACGGCCTCGAGCAGGCGGCCGGTGCCGGCCACGACGCCGTACCGGCGGCCCTCGGGGAGGCGGCGGGCGAAGACCTCGAACACGCAGCGTCGCTCGGCGGCGCCGCTGCGCAGCGCGGCCTGCAGCATGGTGAGCTCGTAGTGGTCGGTCAGCAGGGCGGTGCTCGTCACGGGGCTCAGCCTATGGTGGTCCCGTGTCGATCGCCCCCGTGGAGCAGCAGAGCCTCGAGCTGACCGAGGAGACCGACCTCGACCAGCCCTGGATCACCCTGGTCTGGAACGACCCGGTCAACCTCATGTCCTACGTGACGTATGTGTTCCAGAGCTACTTCGGCTACTCGCGCGAGAAGTCCGAGCGGCTGATGCTGGACGTGCACCAGAAGGGGCGTGCGGTCGTGTCGACCGGCTCCCGCGAGAAGATGGAGCACGACACCGAGGCACTGCAGGCATACGGCCTGTGGGCGACGTTCCAGAAGGACGAGTGAGTGGCAAAGGCGTTCAAGCGCAAGGGTGACCGGTTCGTCGCGCGGCTGGACCGCCTGGAGCGTGAGGTCGTCGCCGGGTTGCTGGACCAGACCCGGGAGTTCCTCGCCCCGGCGCCGCGGGTGGACACCGGCGACCCCTTCGACGACCTCGTCGCCTCCATGGAGATGCCGTCCTTCCAGGACGCCACCGACCCCCGGCTGGAGGGGCCGCGCGACCCCGCGCTGGAGCGGCTGCTGCCTCCCGCCCACCGCGAGGACGAGGCCGCCGCGGCCGAGTTCCGGCGGTTGACGGAGCGCGGCCTGCGGGAGCGCAAGACCGCCAACCTGACCACGGCACTCGACGCGCTGCTGGCGGCCGACGGCGACAAGGTCGTCCTCGACCAGGCACAGGCCGGGGCGATGGTGGTCGCGCTGACCGACGTCCGGCTGCTGCTGGGGGAGCGGCTGGGCCTGCGCACCGACGAGGACGCCGAGGCGCTCGCCGACCGGCTCGAGCAGGAGGACGACGACGACCCGGCCACGATCCTGGCGGCGTACTACGACTTCATGACGTGGCTGCAGGAGTCGCTGACGCAGGCGCTGATGGCCTGAGGGCGTGGGGTGCCGGTCCTGCCGCCGTCGTGGCAGCGGTGGTCGGGGGCGGCGGGGTGTGACGGATGGAACGTCGTGTCCGTTCGGTCCCTCCGCCGGCGCCCGTCTACGCTCTGACGGTGGCAGACGCACCGATCGGCATCTTCGACAGCGGCTACGGCGGACTCACCGTGGCCCGAGCGGTTCTCGACCAGCTGCCGCACGAGTCCATCGCCTACCTCGGTGACACCGCCCGCCAGCCGTACGGTCCCCGGCCGATCGCCGAGGTGCGCCGGTTCGCCCTGGAGTGCATGGACCGGCTGGTCGACCGTGACGTCAAGGCACTGGTGATCGCGTGCAACTCCGCGTCGGCGGCGATGCTGCACGACGCCCGTGAGCGGTACGACGTGCCGGTGGTCGAGGTGATCCGCCCGGCCGTCCGGCGCGCGGTCTCGGCGACCCGCAACAACCGGGTCGGCGTGATCTCGACGCAGGCCACGCACCAGAGCCACGCGTACGCCGACTCCTTCGCCGCCGCGCCGCAGATCACCGTCACGAGCCGGCCGTGCCCGCGCTTCGTGGAGTTCGTCGAGTCGGGCGTGACCGGCGGCCCGGAGCTGCTCAGCGCTGCCCACGAGTACCTCGCCCCGATCGCCGCGCAGGGCGTCGACACGCTGATCCTGGGCTGCACCCACTACCCGTTGCTGACCGGTGTCATCTCCTACGTGATGGGCGAGGACGTCACGCTGGTGTCCTCGGCCGAGGAGACGGCCAAGGACGTCTACCGCGTGCTCGCCGACGCCGATGCGCTGCGCCCGGACGACCTTCCGCCGCCGACCCACGAGTTCGTCACGACGGGCGACCCGGGCGAGTTCGAGCGGCTGGCACGCCGGTTCCTCGGGCCCGAGGTGGTGCAGGCCACGGCGGAGACCGTGGCCAGCCGATGAGGCTGACCGTCGTCGGGTGCACCGGGTCGCTGCCGGGTCCCTCGTCCCCGGCCTCGTGCTATCTGGTGGAGGCCGAGCACGAGGGTCGCACCTGGCGCCTGGTCCTCGACCTCGGCAACGGGTCGCTGGGGGCGCTGCAACGGCACGTGGACCTCCGCGCGCTCGACGCCGTGGTCATCAGCCACCTGCACCCGGACCACTGCATGGACCTGTGCGGCCTGTACGTCGCCCAGCGGTACGACCCGCGCGGCCCCAACCCCCGGGCCGTTCCGGTCTACGGCCCGACGGGGATCGGCGACCGGATGACCCGCGCCTACGACCTCGACGACCCGGACGGCATGGCGGTCGAGCTGGACTTCCGCGAGCTGACCGACCGGGACGCGTTCGAGGTGGGGCCGTTCACGGTCACCCCGTTCCGGGTCGCTCACCCGGTCGAGGCGTACGGCGTGAGGGTCGAGGTCGACGGCCGCACGCTGGCCTACACCGGTGACACCGACGCGTGCCCGGCGCTTGCTCCGCTGTGCCACGGCGCCTCGCTGGTCCTCGCGGACTCCGCCTTCGTGGACGGCCGCGACACCGCCGTCGGCATCCACCTCTCGGGCAGCCGCGCCGCGCGCGCGGCGGTCGAGGCCGGGGAGGTGCAGCGCCTGATGCTGACCCACCTGCCGCCGTGGAACGACCCCGAGGTGTGCCGTGCGCAGGCCGCCGAGATCTGGACGGGTGAGGTCGAGCTGGCCTCTCCCGGCGCGACGTACGAGCTGTAGGCCTGGATCGGGCGCGTCGCGGCACCGCCTAATCTTGGGCGCATGACTCGACACGACGGCCGTGCCCACGACCAG
Organism: uncultured Actinomycetota bacterium; assembly: GCA_963696105.1. Classification (GTDB taxonomy): domain Bacteria; phylum Actinomycetota; class Actinomycetes; order Actinomycetales; family Dermatophilaceae; genus CAVRTM01. Next base: position 217,714 of record CAVOIP010000005.1, on the reverse strand, counting down.
CTCCGCGACATCCGGATCACCCGCAACTGGCTGGACCACGCCGAGGGCAGCGTGCTCGTCGAGTTCGGCCGGACCCGGGTGCTGTGCGCGGCGTCGTTCACCGAGGGGGTGCCGCGCTGGCGCAAGGGCAGCGGTGAGGGCTGGGTGACCGCGGAGTACGCCATGCTGCCGCGTGCGACCAACACCCGCTCCGACCGCGAGTCGGTCAAGGGGCGCATCGGAGGGCGCACGCACGAGATCTCCCGGCTCATCGGTCGCAGCCTCCGCTCCGTGGTCGACACGAAGGCTTTGGGCGAGAACACGATCGTGCTCGACTGTGACGTCCTCCAGGCCGACGGCGGCACGCGCACGGCCGCCATCACCGGCGCGTACGTCGCGCTCGCCGACGCCATCGAGACCGGTCGCCGCCAGCGCGCGATCAAGGCGTCCGCCCAGCCGCTGAAGGGCTCCATCGCGGCGGTCAGCGTCGGCATGGTGGGCGGCGAGCCGCTGCTCGACCTGGACTATCCCGAGGACTCCACCGCCGACACCGACATGAACGTCGTGATGACCGGAACCGGCGCCTTCGTCGAGGTGCAAGGGACGGCCGAGGCGGAGCCGTTCGGCCGTGAGGCGCTCGGTGCGCTGCTCGACCTCGCCACCGCCGGCTGCGCCGAGCTGACCCGGCGGCAGCTCGAGGCGCTGGCCGTGGCGGTGCCGCAGTGAGCCGCGTCGTCCTGGCCACCCGCAACGCGCACAAGGTCCGCGAGCTGCGGGAGATCCTCGCCGAGGTGGTGGACGACCTGGGGCTGGAGGTCGTCGGCATGGACCAGTTCCCCGACGTGGCCGACGTGGTCGAGTCCGGCGTGACCTTCGTCGAGAACGCCACGCTCAAGGCGGTCGCCGCGGCGGAGGCGACGGGTCTCCCGGCGGTGGCCGACGACTCCGGGCTGGCCGTCGACGTGCTGGGCGGTGCCCCCGGCGTCTTCAGTGCGCGCTGGTCCGGCCGGCACGGCGACGACGTGGCCAACCTGGAGCTGTTGCTGGCGCAGATCGGCGACGTGCCCGACGAGCACCGCGCTGCGGCGTTCGTCTGCGCCGCCGTGCTGGCCCTTCCCGACGGCCGGACGTGGGCGCGCGAGGGCCGCATGCCCGGGCGGGTCGCCCGGGCACCTCGCGGGTCCCACGGCTTCGGCTACGACCCGGTGCTCGAGGTGGACGGCGACGCGCGGACCGCGGCGGAGCTCACGCCCGCGGAGAAGAACGCCATCTCCCACCGCGGGCTGGCGTTCCGCGCGCTGGGGCCCGACCTGCGCGAGGCGTTCGGCGGGCGTTAGGGCCGCGCACGGCGTGCCCGAGGAAGCGCGGAAACGTGACACTCTGGGAGGCGTGAAACGACTCTCCGGTGCGGCCATGGCTGGGCTGCTCGCCGGCGCGCTGACCCTGGGTGTGGCGACGCTGCTGTCGGGGGCGCTGGCCAGGGCCAGCATGACCGGGGGTCAGCCCTCGCCGGTGCTGGCCGTCGGTGGGGCCTTCGTGGACCGGACGCCGTTGTGGCTGAAGAACTTCGCGGTCAGCACCTTCGGCACCAACGACAAGCTCGCCCTGTTCGTCGGGATGGCGCTCGCCCTCGTCCTGGTGTGCGCGGCGATCGGCGTCCTGGCCGCACGACGTCGTACGGCGGGGTTCGTGGCGTTCGCCCTGGTCGGCGCTGTGGGCGCGGCCGCGGTCATGAGCCGGCCGGGCAGCCGCCCGCTCGACATCGTGCCGACGCTCGTGGGCACGGTTGCGGGCCTGTGGGCGCTGAGCGTGTTGCTGCGGCTGCAACCTCGCCCGCAGCAGGGGCGGTCCGGGCTCGACCGGCGACGGCTGCTGCTCGGCGGCGCCGGCGTTGCCGGAGCAGCTGTCGCCTCGGGCGCCGTGGGGCAGCTCCTGGGCGGAAGGGCCAACGCCGTGGCGCAGGCCCGCGCCGACGTGACCGTGCCGACCGTGCCGACTCCCGTGTCGGTCCCCGCCGCGGCGCAGCTCGAGATCCCGGGCATCACGCCGTACGTCGTGCCGAACGCGGAGTTCTACCGCATCGACACGGCGCTGGTGGTCCCGCAGGTGGACACGCGCGGGTGGAAGCTGCGGGTGCACGGCCTCGTCGACCGGGAGGTCGAGATCGACTGGGACACGCTGATGTCCAAGCCGATGCAGCAGGCGCTGGTGACCCTGACGTGCGTCTCCAACGAGGTCGGTGGTGACCTCGCCGGCAACGCGGTGTGGACGGGATGGCCGATCCGCGAGCTGCTCGCGATGGCCGGCCCGCAGCGCGGTGCGGACATGGTGCTCTCGACGAGCATCGACGGGTTCACCGCGGGGACGCCGCTGCAGGCGCTGACCGACCACCGGAACGCGCTGCTCGCCGTGGCCATGAACGGTGAGCCGCTGCCGGTCGAGCACGGGTTCCCGGTCCGGATGGTCGTGCCGGGGCTGTACGGGTACGTGTCGGCGACCAAGTGGGTCGTGGACCTGAAGGTCACGACGTTCGCGGCGGACGTGGCGTACTGGACGCCGCGCGGCTGGTCCGAGCGGGGACCGATCAAGACGGCCTCCCGGATCGACGTGCCGGCCAGCGGGGACCGGGTGAAGGCAGGCACCGTCGCGGTCGCCGGGGTGGCGTGGGCGCAGCACCGCGGCATCCGGGCGGTGGAGGTGCGGGTGGACGACGGGCCGTGGCAGCCGGCGCGGCTCGCCGCCGAGCCGACGGTCGATGCGTGGCGGCAGTGGGTGTTCGAGTGGGACGCCGGAAAGGGGAACCACACCCTGACGGTGCGGGCCGTCGACGACACCGGGGCGGTGCAGACCGGTCGGGTGGCCCCGCCGGCCCCCGACGGGGCCAGCGGCTGGCACAGCGTCACGGTCACTGCCGGCTGAGGCGGTTGCCGGCTGCAGGATGACTGCCGTGGTTTTCGGTTACTCCCCGGTGACCCGGCCGCGACCCGCCTTGGTGACACCGCGCTGCTTCTTGGCGGTCAGCCGGCGCTGCTGGGCGCCCCGCGACGGCTTGGTCCTGCGTCGCGCCGGGGGCGGTGGCGCCAGTGCCTCCCGCAACAGGGCGGCCAACCGTTCCCGGGCCGCAACCCGGTTCTGTCGCTGCGAACGGTGCTCGGACGCCACGATGACCACCTCGTCGCCGACCATCCGGGCCGCCAACCTCGTCACCACCCGATCGCGCTGGGCCTCGCTCAGCGTTCGTAACCCGGCCGACCTGCAGACGTCGAAGCGCAGCTCAGCGCGGCTGTCGGTCGTGTTGACTCCCTGACCTCCAGGGCCCGACGACCGGGAGAAGCGTTCGACCAGGTCGGCGGCCGGCAGGACGAGCCCCTGGGGGACACCGGGGCCGGGCCGAACGGCGAGCTCCCCTCCGGGATCGGTGCGGGTCGACGGCATGCGTCCATTGTCCGGGCAGAGCGACCGGGGGCGAGTCGGAGTGGTTGCCGCAGTGGTGCCGATGGCGTGCCGCGGCGCTCGCCGGGGGCCCGGAGTGTGCCAGGTCGCCGTGGGACGGGGCTGCGCTCACTGGGCACGGGCGTCGCCGGCGGTGGATGCGCGTGGGGCCGGCGGCAGTCTCGAGGCGCTCGGTCTCAGGCTGCCAGCTGCGTGGAGTGGCGAAGCGCCTCCACCACGGCCGACCGCCACGACGACGGCGGTGCGCTCGTCCTGCAGGTGCGGCTCCCGCACGAGCAGGACCACACCCAGCCGCCGCCGTGGGCGTGGACGTTCGGGTGGTGGTGGGCGGTGTCGGCGTTCCGGCGTCCGTCGCTGGAGCGGTGGGTGGTCGACGTGCGCATGGCGTCCTCCGGTGGGGTCGTGTCGGGGTGGTGGTCTGCCTGACACGACTCTGCCGACGCGAGGGAGGTACCGGCAGGCACCCCAGGGCTGGTGTCGGCGCCACCTGGGGTGCGCAGTCCGCACCTCGGGGGGCCTACCTGTGGCGCCGCCGGCCCGTCATGGTCGAACGAACGCACCCGACGCCGGCGACCACGGCGGCGTCCGACCCAGCCGCTCGCTGCGGAGGAGGAGCGACGATGCGTCCACGTTCCCTGCTGCACGCCGTACCTCTGGCGGTGAAGGAGCTGAGGCTCCCCGCGCTGACGACGTCGGCGTGGCGCGCCCCCGCAGGCGTGCAGGACTGCACAGCTGGTGCCGCGCCCGGACCGGCCGGAGGTGGACGGGCCCCGGTGGTGCTGGTGCACGGGTTCGGCGCCACCGTTGCGGTGTGGACCCGCCTGCGGCAGCAGCTGTACGCCGAAGGCTTCTCCCACGTGGTGATGGCCCGGTACAACGCCGCGAGGACAGGTCCGGTCACCGTCTGCGCCGGGGTCGCCGCCCTGTGCGAGGCGGTCGCCGGCACCGCGACGTCGTCCAGCATCCACCTGATCGGGCACAGCCTGGGTGGTCTGGTGGCGCGGCGGGTGGCCCAGAGCGGGCATCCGGCGGTCCGCGTGGAGACACTCGCGACGATCGCCACACCGCACCGCGGCTCGCACGCCGCGCGACTCATGGCCGGCGGCTGCGCACGAGCCATGCGGCCTGGCTCCTCGCGGCTGGCCGAGCTGGAGCACCAGCACCTGCAGGAACCGGCGCTGTGGGTGAACTACTACTCGGAGCTGGACGTCTTCGTACCGTCCTCCTCCGCACTCGTCGCCGCCGACCGCGCGCTCAACGTGGTGGTGCCCCGCCGCGGGCACCAGGGCATTGCCTCGTCACCGTTCCTCGTCGACCACCTCGTGGGTCAGCTGGTGGGGGAGCGGCGTGCCCGTCCGGTCGCTGCCTGATCGTCAGCGTGGTCGGGCCGCCCCTCATCCGGGGCTCGAGCCGTCCCCGTCGGCCACGCTCGGCGTCGCCGACGATGGCCGCCGGTGCACGCAGCCGATGACAGCAATCTCCTTCTGACGGGCGGTGGTTCATCGGCGTGCCGCTACGCCGCGCTGGGGGGCTCCCAAAGAGACCAAGGAACCAAGGAACCAACGAACCAAGGAGGACCGGAGGCACTCGTCGCCGACGGGCGGATGTCCCGGATGCGTGCGGAAGAAGGGACTTGAACCCTCACGCCCGAAGGCACAGGAACCTAAATCCTGCGTGTCTGCCAGTTTCACCACTTCCGCGCAGCCCCGATCGTACGGGGCCGGCGACGTGGCCGCGCCCGGGCCATGCCGCAGCAGGTCCGGGCGCGCGGCGCTGCCGCCGGCCCCGAGGGCGAGTGCGGGGCCGGCCTACGCGGCCAGCCCGAGTGCCTTGCTGAGCGAGGCGACGTGACCGGTGGCCTTGACGTTGTACTTGGCCAGCTCCACCGTCCCGTCCGGGCCCACGACCACGGTCGAGCGGATGACCCCGGTGACCTTCTTGCCGTAGAGCGACTTCTCGCCATAGGCCCCGTAGGCGTCCATCACCTGCTTGTCCGGGTCGGAGAGCAGCGGGTAGGTGAGCGACTCCTGCTCCACGAACCGGGCCAGCTTGGCCGGCGGGTCAGGACTGATGCCCACGACGTCGTACCCGGCCTGCTGCAGGTGCACCAGCGAGTCGCGGAAGTCGCACGCCTCCTTGGTGCAGCCGGGCGTCATGGCGGCCGGGTAGAAGAAGAGGATGACCCGTCGCCCGGCAAAGTCGGCGAGGCGCACGGTGCGCCCCTCGTGATCGGTCAGGGTGAAGTCGGGGGCGGTTTGGCGCGCTTCGAGACGGGGCATGAGGTCCTCCACGTAGGGCGGTGCGGGCGACGGGCAGGAATGTCCGGACCCAGTCTGCGTTATGGTCGCTGCAGCATCTCCGAAGGCCCGAAGGGACTCCACGAATGAGCGAGCAGAGCAAGCAGTCGGTCGGCGACATCGAGGCCGAGATCGCGGCGACGCGGGCCCGGCTGGCCAGCACGATCGACGAGCTCGCCGTGCGGGCCCAGCCCAAGGAGATCGCCCGCCGTCAGGCCGAGTCCGCCAAGGTCAAGCTGAACGAGGCGACCCACACGCCGACCGGTGATCTGCGGATCGAGCGCATCGCCGCCGTCGTGGCCGCGGTCGTCGCCCTGGTCGGGCTGGTCGTCTGGCGCCGCACGCGTGGCTGAGCCCGCTGCCACCGAGCGGCTGCCCATCCGCATGCTGCACGACCGCGTGCTCGTGTCCCTCGAGGGCGAGTCCGGCGAGCGGCACACCGGTGGTGGCATCCTCATCCCCTCCACGGTCAGCGTCGGGAAGCGGCTGTCCTGGGGTGAGGCCGTGGCCATCGGCCACAACGTCCGTCAGGTGCATGTGGGTGACCGGGTGCTGTTCGACCGCGAGGACCGCTCCGAGGTCGAGCTCCACGGCAAGGACTACGTCCTCATGCGCGAGCGCGACATCCACGCGGTCGCTGCGCCGCGGGTCGAGGACGGACAGACGGGGCTCTACCTCTGAGGTCTCTGCGCCCGGACACGCTGGGCCTGCCTGGGCCCACCCCGTGGGACATGGCTGCCGGCTTCACGGCGATCCGCGCCAACCCCCTGGCCTTCCTCGAGCAGGTGCGCCTGCGGTACGGCGACCTGGTGGCGTTCCCCGTGCCTGGCTCGCCGGCGCTGCTGGTCAGCGACCCCGAGGCGGTGCGCGGGATCCTGCAGGGCAACGCCCGCCGTTGGACCAAGAACACCGTGCAGTACGCCGCGCTCGCGACGGTGACCGGGCCGGGCCTGCTCGCCGTCAGCGACGACCGCTGGCTCGGCCGGCGGCGCGCCGCGCAGCCGGCCTTCCACCACGGCCGGCTGGGCACGATCGGGGACGGCGTGGCGACAGCTGCCGCGACCGTCGTGGGGTCCTGGCGTGGGATGCCGGCCTCGGGGACCGACATCGACGTGGACGCGCTCGCGCTCGGGATCACCCTGGACGTCATCGGTCGGACGCTGTTCGACCGCGACCTCACCGAGCAGACCGAGCGTCTGGTCCACGCGACTGACGAGGCGGCCGAGCTCGTGGTGGCCCAGGCACAGACCGTGCCGCTGCCCGGCTGGGTGCCGACCACCGCCCACCGGCGGCTGCGCGCCGCGGTGAGCGAGCTGGACTCGATCTGCCGGGACCTCACGGCCGAGCGCCGTGCCCGCGGCGTGGGGGAGCAGGACAGCGACCTGCTCGGGCTACTGATCTCGGCCGGGCTCGACGACGACGGTATCCGGGACGAGCTCGTCACGATGGTCGTGGCCGGCCACGAGACGGTGGCGTCGGCGTTGACCTGGACGCTCATGCTGCTGGCGGAGAACCCCACCGCCCAGGACCGGCTCCGCGAGGAGGTCCGCACGCTGGACGCCGCTCCATCGCCGATGCGGCTGCGCCAGGAGCTGCCGTGGACGCGGGCGGTCATCGACGAGTCGCTGCGCCTGTTCCCGCCCGGCTGGGTGGTGTCGAGGCGGTCGACCGAGCCGGATGTGGTTGGCGGACAAGCCGTTCCGGCGGGCACCATCGCGATCATCAGCCCGTGGCTGCTGCACCGCGACGCCGACTCGTGGCCCGACCCGCTCGCTTTCACTCCGGAGCGGTTCCTCGGCGACACGTCGACGGTGGCGCGGCCCGACTACGTGCCGTTCGGCCTCGGCCCGCGCCTGTGCATCGGTCGCGACTTCGCGCTGGTGGAGCTGGCCGTGGTGCTCGCCGGGCTGCTCCGCGACCACGAGGTCACCCTGCCGCGACCGTGGAAGCGTCCCGCCGTCAACGCGTTCGTCACCCTGCGTCCGCGTGGCGGGCTGACCCTGCGGGTGCGCCCGCTCTGACCGCTGTGCGCCTGGTGAGGCGGCGACGCCGGACCCCGGAGCCGCGCCGGGGACCTCGCGCCGCTCAGGCCACGGACGCCCGCGCCGAGACGAACGCGTCGACGCAGCGCCGGACGTCCGCCTCGCTGTGGGCCGCCGAGAGCTGGACCCGGATGCGAGCCTTGCCCTGCGGCACCACCGGATAGGAGAAGGCGATCACGTAGACCCCCTCGGCCAGCATCGCGTCGGCGACCGCGGCAGCCGTCCGGGCGCCGTCCTCACCGGGGAACATCACCGGGATGATCGGATGCGAGCCCGGCACGAGGTCGAAACCCGCTGCGGCCATGAGCGACCGGAAGAGCGACGCGTTGTCGCGCAGCCGGGCCCGGGCGTCGTCGGAGGAGGCGGCGAGCTCCAGCGCGGCCAGTGAACCGGCCGCGACCGTCGGAGCCACGGCGTTGGAGAACAGGTAGGGCCGCGAACGCTGGCGCAGCAGGTCGACGATCTCCTGGTGGGCACTGACGTAGCCGCCGGAGGCCCCGCCCAGCGCCTTGCCGAGCGTGCCGGTGAGGATGTCGACGCGGTCCATCACCCCGAAGAGCTCGGGCGTGCCGCGACCGCCCGCCCCGACGAAGCCCACGGCGTGGGAGTCGTCGACCATGACGAGCGCGTCGTACCGGTCTGCCAGGTCGCAGATCTCGTCCAGCGGGGCGTAGGAGCCGTCCATCGAGAAGACGCCGTCGGTGACGATGACGCGTCGGCGCGCGTCCGCGGCGCTCTTCAGCTGCAGCTCGAGGTCCGCCATGTCGGCGTTGCGGTAGCGGAGCCGCCGCGCCTTGCACAGGCGGATGCCGTCGATGAGCGACGCGTGGTTCAGCGCGTCCGAGATGATCGCGTCCTCGGCGCCGAACAGCGTCTCGAAGACACCGCCGTTGGCGTCGAAGCAGGAGGAGTACAGGATCGTGGCCTCGGTGCCGAGGAACTCCGAAAGCCGGGCCTCGAGTCGCGTGTGGAGCGTCTGCGTGCCGCAGATGAAGCGGACGCTGGCCATGCCGAACCCCCACTCCTGCAGGGCTGTTGCGGCGGCGGCGACCACGTCGGGGTGGTTGGCCAGGCCGAGGTAGTTGTTGGCGCAGAAGTTGAGCGCCTCGGCCTTCGCCGTCGTGACATGCGCGGACTGCGGCGAGGTCAGCTCACGCTCGTGCTTGTACAGACCCGCGTCGCGGATCTCGCGTCAGCGTGGCGGCCAGGTCGTCCTTGAACGTTCCGTACATCGGTTGCCTTCTCTCGGCGGGGGTCTCGCAGGTCGGGCGGGGACAGGGCGTCAGGACCAGTCGAGGACGACCTTGCCGCACGCCCCGGAGTGCGCGGCCAGGAACGCGTCCTGCCACTTCTCGGCCGGGAAGCGGTGGGTGATCACCGAGCTGACGGCGGCGCGCAGCCGCTCGCTCGTCTGCAGCATGGAGCTCATCGCATACCAGGTGTCGTACATCTCCCGGCCGTAGATGCCCTTGATGGTGATCATGTGGGTGATCACGCGGCCCCAGTCGATCGGGAACGGGTCCTTGGGCAGCCCGAGCATCGCGACGCGGGCGCCGTGGTTGAGGTTGGCGAGCATGTCCTCCATGGCCAGGGGGCTGCCGCTCATCTCCAGGCCGACGTCGAAGCCCTCGCGCATGCCCAGCTCCCGCTGGGCCTCGGCGACGCTGGTCGTCGAGACGTTGACGGCCAGGTCGGCACCGGCGCGCCGGGCGAGGTCGAGGCGGTACTCGCTGACGTCGGTCACCACGACGTAGCGGGCGCCGACGTGGCGGGCGATGGCCGCCGACATCACCCCGATCGGCCCCGCGCCCGTGACGAGCACGTCCTCGCCGGCGACCGGGAAGCTGAGCGTGGTGTGGACCGCGTTGCCCAGTGGGTCGAACACGGCGCCCAGGTCGGGGTCCAGGTCGTCCGGCTGCACCCACACGTTGCCCGCCGGGATGGCCACGTAGTCGGCGAAGGCCCCGTCGCGGTTGACGCCGACGCTGCTGGTGCGGATGCACAGCTGGCGGCGACCGGCCCGGCAGTTGCGGCAGGTGCCACAGACCACGTGCCCCTCGCCCGAGGCCTTCTGCCCCACCGAGACCGAGGTGACGTCCCGGCCGACCCGCACGACCTCGCCGAAGAACTCGTGCCCCAGCACCAGCGGCGCGTTCACCGTCGCGGCGGCCCAGTCGTCCCACCGCTCCAGGTGCAGGTCGGTGCCGCACAGGCCGGCCCGCTCCACCCGGATCAGGACGTCACCCGGCCCGACGTCGGGCTCCGGGCGCTCGACGAGCTCGAGGCCGGGGCCGGCCTGCTGCTTCACGAGCGCGCGCATGGGATCTCCTCCGGTGGCAAGGGCAACCGGGGGATCGTACCGAGCGCCCCTGGGGCGCACCGACGCGCCGTACCCGCAGGGATCGACGCGTCGGCGCGGCCGCGTCAGGTGGCGTCGGCGACCGGAAGGCCGGCGGCGCGCCAGGCGGCGAACCCGCCGGCCATGTCGGTGGCGCGGTGCAGCCCGAGCCGGAGCAGGGCGTCGGCGGCCAGCGAGGAGGTGTAGCCCTCCTGGCACAGGACGACGACGCGCCGGTCGGGAGCGGCCAGCCCGATCCGCGCCTCCGAGCGCGGGTCCAGGCGCCACTCGAGGACGTTGCGCTCGATGACCAGCGGCGCGAGGCCGGGGTGCACCTGACCCTCCTCTGCTCGCTGGGCCTGCGGCCGGATGTCGACCAGCACTGCCCGCCCGTGCAGCGCCTCCTGGTACGCCGCCCGGGCGCTCAGCCGGCTCAGCCTGGAGCGTGAGTCGGCCAGCTGGTCGTCGATGCCGTCGTACGTCGGCGCGTCCCAGCCACGCCCGGTGCCCGGTCGGCTCGAGAACAAGGAGGTCTCCCACAGGTCGTCGGTGCCCGGCCGCACGGCGATGGCGGCGCTCACCAGTCTGCCCCGGCCCGCTCGATGCCGGTGCGGCGCGGCCCGGTCGGCGTCAGCACGTATCGCGCCATCCGCGTCAGCCGCGGTGCGTAGACGTGGACCGACAGCGCTGGCTGCGTGCCGGCGTTCGCGACGTGGTGCACGTGCCGGCCACCGAAGGCGCCCCCGGCGCCCGCCGTCAGCCGGCGCTCCTGCAGTCGGCCGTCGGACCACGTCTGCTCCTGGAGGGCGCCCTGCACGGTCACGAAGGCGCCGGCGGCGTCCCCGTGGTCGTGCCAGCCGGTGTCCGTGCCGGCGGGCCAGCCGATCAGCCAGACCTGGAGCGCGGGGGAGGAGTCGAGCTCGGCCCACCGCCGGTCGCCGGAGCCGTCGTCGAGCAGGGTGGGAAGGGCGGGGTCAGAGGCGAAGAGCCGGGCGGTGCGCAGCAGCTGCGCGGGGGTGAAGCGGTCGATACCGGGGGTGCCGCCGGTGCGTGCGGGGGCGAGGGTCATGGTCTCTCCTGAGCGGGGTGCGGGTCTGTCGGGGGCGGCTGCGCGGCCGCGGACAGAGGGCACTGGCGGTCAGGATGAGGTCGATGTGGCGGCGGGAGTGGCCGATCAGGGCCGTCGCTGCGGTCATGGGATGTCTCCGGGGGCTGCGCCGCGGGTGGGCTGCGGGCGGCGGGCGGGCGGGCGGGGTCAGGGCCGGCGCCGACAGCGCACGGCGGGGATGCGCGGAGCGTCCGCGCACCTCGGCATTCGCGCTGTCATGGAGGACATGCGGGCAATCACACCATCTGGGTGGGAGATCCCTCAACCCCCGGCCGTCGCCGTCTCGCGCAGCAAGATGCGTGCGCTCGAGGGCGGAGCCGACAAGGTAAACATCTGGTCAATAAAGCGTAGGTTCCCCGGTGGCGACAGACGCGGAGTGGCCATACTCCGGTTGGGCGTCATGGACGGCGCCGCCGTCGCAGGAGGGACCGCTCATGGCCGCACCGGTTGTCCGACCCAGGCGCACCGCATGACGCCGCTGCTGCTCGTCCTCGCCATCTGGGCGCTGCTGTCGGTCCTCGTCGTGGCCGGCCTGTGCCTGGTGCTGCACGGGCGCAGTACGTTCAACCGGGCTCCGCGCGACGCCGGCCCCGAGCGCGAGCAGACCTGCGCACCCGGCGCGCACGCCGTCGTCTGAGGCCGCCGCCGGCCCCGGTCGTCGGTTTGCGCGTTCTGCAGGCAGACCGCTGACACCGGGAGCAGGATGGTCCCGATCGTGACGGTCTGGACCAGACGCGATCAGACCCTCGGGGTCCGCCGAGCCGAGATGAGCGTTCTCGGGCTTTGCGGCCAGGCCGTCGCGATCACCAGGGGCAGCCGGCGAAGGCCGGTCGGCGAAGGGACGCCGGGTCAGGGCCGCTGCGCGTCCGGGGGAGTGTCCGAGGGCGTGGCCGCCGGCGCCGACGGCACCGCCTCCTCCCGTTGGAACAGTGTGTAGAGCCAGATCAGTGACGGCACCAGCAGCACCGCGCCGGCGGCCAGCGCGACCAGCGTGGCGTCCAGCACGGCGGGCGTGGACTGGACGTCGGAGACGGTCGCCCGTGGCGGCAGGACCAAGGGGTACTGCCCGGTCGCCCAGGCCCACATCACCGCGGTGACGGTCGCCGCGGCGGTGAGCCGCACCGCGACGTGGCGGCGCAGCACCAGCAGCACCAGTGACGCCAGCCCGCACAGGGCCGATGCGGCGGCGAGCATCCCCGGCGGTCCGCCGGTGAGCTCGGCGAAGAGGGCGGGCGCGTCCGCGCGCAGCACCAGCAGCCCGACACCCGAGAGCACGCCCGCCGCCATGCCGGCCATCAGGGCCCGCCGGCGTAGGGGCTCGACCAGCTCCGGAGCGCTGCGCTCGGCATCATGGGTGAGGTAGACGGCCGCCAGGTAGGCGCAGACGGCCACGGCCAGGACGCCGGTGACCGTCGACGTGGGGTTCCACCAGCTGCCCCAGATGTCGCCGCGCGCCAGTCCGGGCGGCACCCGGCCGGACGCGACGGCACCGGCGACCGCACCCAGGAAGTACGGCGTGGCCACTGAGGAGAACGCGAACGTCGCCCCGAACAGGCGCTGCTGCCACAGCTGGTCGCTGGCCTTGCGGAACGCGAAGGCGGACGCCCCGCGCGATGATCCCGAGCGCGGCCGCCGTCAGCGGGATGTACAGCGTGGACATGACCGCGGCGAAGACCGGCGAGAAGCCCGTCCACAGCACCACCAGGACGAAGATCAGCCAGACGTGGTTGGTCTCCCACACCGGCCCGAGGGCGTGCTCGATCAGCGACCGCGTCCGGCGCCCCTTCTCGGCGCTGCCGGCGAACAGGTCCCAGAAGCCGCCGCCGAAGTCCGCGCCGGCGAAGAGGATGTAGGCCGTCATGCCGACCCACATCACGGCGAGCAGAACTGGTCGCGGACGTCATACGACCCGGTACCCCCTCGACGTCCTCCTCCTGCGGGGCCGCGGGCACCGGGGTCGCCCGGGCCAGCATCCGCAGGACGTAGACGCTCGCGACGGTCAGCACGAGGTAGACGAGGGCGACCACGACCAGGCCGACCCATCAGTCCCGGCGCGGGGTTGACCGCGTCGCGGGTGCGCAACAGGCCGTAGACGGTCCAGGGCTGCCGACCGACCTCCGTGGTCACCCACCCGCACTCCAGGGCCACCACCGCGGCGACGCCGGACACGGCGGTCGCGCGGTAGAACCACCGGTTCGACGGCAGGTCGCGCCGACGCCACCACACCACCGCCAGCCACGCGCTCAGCGCCACGAGGGCGAAGCCGATGCCGACCATGCCCTGCGAAGGCCAGGTGGACGACGTTGACCGGCGGGTGGTCGGCCGGCGCCACCCGGTCCAGCCCGATCACCTGCGCCTCGGGGCTCCAGTGCGCCAACAGGGACAGGCCGTTGGGGATCTCGAGGGCGTAGCGCAGCTGCCCGTCGACGGCGACCCCGCCGAGGTGCAGGGGCACTCCGTGAGCGGTGCGGAACACGCCCTCCATGGCAGCGAGCTTGGTGGGCTGGTAGTCCGCGACGAAGTGCGCCGCCCAGTCGCCGACGACGATCTGCACCGGGGTCAGCACACCGGCGAACAGTGAACGGCACGATGAACCCGAGCCGGTGGTAACGGTCCCGGCGACCGCGCAGCATCGCCACCGCGTAGACGCTCGCCAGGCCGAACCCCGAGACCATGAACGCCGCCAGGATCATGTGCACCGTCTGCGGCGGCGTCGCGGGGTTGAACATCGCCGACCACACGGCTCGACGTCGGTCACGCTGCCCGGCCTGCAGGTCGAATCCGCGGGGCTGGTTCATCCAGGCGTTGGCGGTGACGACGAAGAAGGCCGAGGCCACGCCGGCGACGACGATCGGGAGGCCGGACAGCAGGTGCGTGCGCGGCGGCAGCCGGTCCCAGCCGTAGAGGTAGATGCCCAGGAAGATCGCCTCGATGAAGAAGGCGATGCCCTCCAGGGCGAACGGCAGGCCGATCACCTGCCCGTACGTCGCTCATGAGCCCCGGCCACAGCAGGCCCATCTCGAAGGACAGGATGGTGCCGGAGACCGCCCCGACAGCGAACAGCACGCCCATCGCCTTGGCCCACCGGCGCGCCAGGAGCTGGTAGCTCAGGTCGCCCGTCCGGATGCCCCGCCACTCGGCGAACAGCGTCAGCGCCGGCAGGCCGACTCCGAAGCAGGCGAGCACGATGTGCCATCCCAGCGACAGGGCCATCTGCTCACGAGCCGCCATCAGGTCCAGCGGTGTGGCGGCGTCGTGGGGAACCGGAAGGGCCGCGAGCGCGGAGGGGTACGGCATACGGTCCTCCAGCCAGGACCTCGGTGGTGGGCTGCTCCGGACGTGCCTCTCCATGATCACCCGGTCGTACGGGCTTGTCCTCCCGGCCGGGCACCGACGCAGGACCGGGTGAACGACGCCTTGCCGTCGCCGCTCGTGCATGACCAGGGCACCCGCTGTTCACCGCGGGCGGTCACGGTGGGCGCGCAGACGCGGTGACGTGCCGCCGGTGTGGCGGACGTTGCGCCGGGAAGGGGGCGTGCACGAGAGTGACGTGGTGCCGTGACCTGCTCCCCGCCGCGAGGTCACCGTCCAGGCACGACGAGGTGGTGCTGAGGTGGAAGGGCCCCTGACCGCGCAAGCCCGGCGGAACCGGTTCCGCCGCTCCGGCGAGGCGGGGCCTCCGCGGACACTCCTCGACGTGTTCCGCACGAGCGTCGACGCCCACGGCGCGGCACCGGCGATCGACGACGGCGCGGTCGTCCTGACCTACAGCGAGCTGGCCGCCCACGTGGTCACCCGCGCCGCCGAGCTCCACGCCGAAGGGGTGCGCCCGGGAGACCGGGTGGGCATCCGGATCGCCTCCGGCACCGCCGAGCTGTACGTCGCGATCCTGGCGACCCTGGCGGCCGGTGCGGCGTACGTGCCGGTCGACGTGGACGACCCGGACGAGCGGGCGCGGCTGGTCTTCACCGAGGCCGACGTGGCGGTCGTGCTCCGGGACGAGGCCGAGGTGGAACGACGCCACCCCGTCCCACCGGCGCCGGACGTGCCACGGGCTCCCGCCCCCGCCGACGATGCCTGGGTCATCTTCACCTCCGGCTCGACGGGTGCGCCCAAGGGTGTGGCGGTGTCACACCGCTCGGCGGCCGCGTTCGTCGACGCCGAGTCCCGGCTGTTCCTGCAGAAGTCGCCGCTGGGCCCGGGAGACCGGGTGCTCGCGGGACTGTCGGTCGCCTTCGACGCCTCGTGCGAGGAGATGTGGCTCGCCTGGGCGCACGGAGCCTGCCTGGTTCCGGCGCCACGGGCGCTGGTGCGCACCGGGATGGACCTCGGGCCCTGGCTGGTGGCGCAGCGGATCAGCGTGATCTCCACCGTGCCGACGCTCGCCGGACTGTGGCGGTCGGAGGAGCTCGCCGCGGTGCGACTGCTCATCTTCGGAGGGGAGGCGTGCCCGCCGGACCTGGCCGCCCGCCTCAGCGTGGCGGGGCGGGAGGTGTGGAACACGTACGGCCCCACGGAGGCCACCGTGGTCGCCTGCGCCGCCCGGATGACCGGGACCGGCCCGGTGCGGATCGGGTACCCCCTGGCCGGCTGGGACCTGGCGGTGGTGGACAAGCAGGGGGAACCGGTCGGGGAGGGACACGTCGGCGAGCTGGTGATCGGCGGTGTCGGCCTGGCCCGCTACCTCGATCCGGCACGGGACGCCGAGAAGTACGCCGCCGCGCCGCAGCTGGGCTGGGACCGCGCCTATCGCAGCGGCGACCTCGTCCGGTTCGAGGCGGAGGGGCTGGTCTTCGTCGGCCGCGCCGACGACCAGGTCAAGCTCGGCGGCCGGCGGATCGAGCTGGGCGAGGTGGACGCGGCGCTGCAGGCCCTCCCCGGGGTCGCCGGCGCCGCCGCAGCGGTGCGCAGCACCACTTCGGGGCACCAGGTCCTCGTGGGCTACCTCGCCCCCGTCGGAGGCGTCCCGCTGGACCTGGCGGCGTGCCGCGCGCTCCTGCGGGCCCGGCTGCCTGCCGCGCTCGTCCCGACCCTCGCGGTGGTCGACTCGCTGCCCACCCGCGGCTCGGGCAAGGTCGACCGGGACGCTCTCCCGTGGCCGCTGGAGCGGGTCGAGGAGGGCGACGAGGGCGGCGCCGTACTGCCTGGCACGGCAGGGTGGCTCGCCGCGCGGTGGACCCGCACCGTCGGGGTCGCGGTCACCGGCCCGGACCACGACTTCTTCGACGACGGCGGCGGCAGCCTCGCGGCCGCGCAGCTGGTGTCGCTGCTGCGGGAGCGGTATCCCGGGGTCACCGTGGCCGACGTCTACGACCACCCGCGCCTGGGAGACCTTGCCGAGGTCCTGGACGAGTTCGCCCCGCCCGTGGAGACGGTCCGCCGGGACGTGCGCCCGACACCGGTACGCGCCCAGGCGGCGCAGGGCCTGCTCCGGCTGCCCCTCGCCGCCCTGGTCGGCTGGCGCTGGCTGGTCTGGCTCGGCGCCCTGGGCCACCTCGCGGCGGTGAGCGGGCGGGCGCCCTGGGTGGCAACGGTGTCCTGGTGGTGGGTGCTGACCGGCTGGCTGCTGCTCGTGACCCCGCTCGGCAGGATGGGGACGACGGTCGTGGTCGCCCGGCTGCTGCTGCGTGGCCTGCGCCCGGGCCGCTACCCCCGCGGTGGCAGCGTGCACCTGCGGCTGTGGTTCACCGAGGCGTTCGCGGCGGCGGCGGGCGCCGACAACCTGCCCGGAGCCCCGTGGGTCACCTACTACGCCCGTGCCCTCGGGGCCACGGTCGGCCGTGACGTCGACCTGCACTCGATGCCTCCGGTCACCGGCATGCTGGTGCTGGGCAAGGGGTGTGCCATCGAGCCGGAGGTCGACCTCAGCGGCCACTGGCTCGATGGCGACGTGCTGCACGTTGGACGCGTCCGGGTGGACGCGGGCGCCTGCGTGGGCGCCCGCAGCATCCTGACGCCCGGCACCAGGGTCGGCCAGCGGGCGGAGGTCGCGGCCGGCTCCGCCGTGCTGGCCCCGGTTCCACCGGGTGAGGGCTGGGCAGGGTCACCGGCGGTCTTCGCCGGGCCCGCCCGGCACCGCTGGCCCGACCGGAGGGCGCCGCGCGGCTCGGGGTGGGTGGGCGTCTACGGGCTGACCGCCGCCCTGCTCGCCTGCTACCCGCTCGTCGCCGCCGGGTGTGGCCTGCTCGTCGTCTGGGCCGGCGTCGGTCGCACGGCGGCCTTCGCGGAGGCTGCGGCCGGTGTGGCCCGCTGGCTGCCGCTGGGCGCCGTGACCGCGTTCGCCGTCCTGGCGGCGCTGACGCTGGTCAGCGTGAGGGCCCTCGGCGCCGGCCTCACGGAGGGCGTCCACGCCGTGCGCAGCCGCACCGGCTGGCAGGTCTGGGCCACCGAGCGCCTGATGGACGACGCCCGCACGCTGCTGTTCCCGCTCTACGCGAGCCTGGTGACGCCGGTGTGGCTCCGGGCGCTCGGCGCGAAGGTGGGGCGCGATGTCGAGGCCTCGACCGTGCTGATGCTGCCGCGGATGACGACCGTGGGCGACGGGGCCTTCCTCGCCGACGACACGATGGTGGGCTCCTACGAGCTGGGCCGCGGGTGGATGCGGATCGAGCGGGCCAAGGTGGGCAAGCGGGCCTTCCTCGGCAACTCCGGCATGACGGCGCCAGGTCGCGTCGTGCCCAAGCGGGGGCTCGTCGCGGTCCTCTCGGCCACACCGGAACGGGCCAAGGCGGGAAGCTCATGGCTCGGTTCCCCTCCGGTGCCGCTGCGCCGTGCCGCCTCGGCCGCGGACGAGGCGCGCACGTTCCGGCCGCCCGCCCGGCTGCGTGTGGCCCGCGGTGCGGTGGAGGTCCTGCGGCTGGTGCCGGTGATCTGCACCGTCGGGCTCGGCGTCGGCGTGCTGCTGGCACTCCAGGCGTGCCTCGAGCGGTGGGGCCTGCTCGGTGCGGTGCTGCTCGCCGGTCCGGTGGTGCTGGGCGCCGGACTGGTCGCGTGCGTCGTCACGACGGCGGCCAAGTGGGCCCTCGTGGGGCGGGGCAGGGTGTCGGAGCACCCGCTGTGGAGCTCGTTCGTCTGGCGCAACGAGCTGGCGGACACGTTCGTCGAGATGCTCGCCGCCCCGTGGTTCGCGCGCGGTGCCGCCGGAACCGCGAGCCTCGCCCTGTGGTTGCGCTCGCTCGGAGCGGGCATGGGACGGGGTGTGTGGTGTGAGACGTACTGGCTGCCCGAGGCGGACCTCGTCGCCCTCGGTGCGGGGGTGAGCGTCAACCGCGGGTGCGTGCTCCAGACCCACCTGTTCCATGATCGGATCATGAGCATGGACACCGTCGCCCTCGGCCCGGGTGCGACCCTCGGCCCGCACGGGGTGATCCTGCCGGCCGCGTCCATCGGGGAGCGGGCCACGGTCGGGCCGGCTTCGCTGGTGCTGCGCGGGGACGACGTACCAGCCGGCACGCGCTGGACCGGCAACCCGATCGCGCCCTGGACCACGCCCGGCTCGGAGCCGGTATGACGGGTTCGCCGGCCGTTCCGCCGCAGGTCGACGGCACGGCGTTCGACCCCTACCTCCCGGGCCACGGCAACGCGGGCTACACGGTCAGCCGTTACGAGCTCGACCTGGAGTACAGGGTCGTCAGCAACCGGCTGGCGGCCCGGGCGCGGCTGCACGCGACCGCCACGCGGGGACTGGACCGGTTCAGCCTCGACCTCGCCGGGCTGCGGGTCGCCAAGGTGATGGTGAACGGCCGCCGCGCGGCCCGTTACACCCAGCGTTCCGGCAAGCTGCACGTCTGGCTGGAGTCGGCGGTGGGGGTGGGCGCCGCGCTCGTCGTGGACGTGCAGTACTCGGGCCGCCCCGAGCCGCTGGACGGCACCTGGGGAGAGGTCGGCTGGGAGGAGCTCACCGACGGCGTGATCGTCGCGGGACAGCCTGACGGGGCGCCGTCCTGGTTTCCGTGCAACGACCACCCGAGCGACAAGGCGAGCTACTCCATCGCCGTGACCACTGACCCCGGCTACCACGTGGTGGCCAACGGCGTCCTCACCGAACGGATGGTGATGTCCAGCCGCGAGCGGTGGTGCTACGAGCAGGTCGAGCCCATGTCGACCTACCTGGCCACTGTCCAGATCGGGCGCTACAAGGCCCTCGAGACGGCCGCCGTCCCGGTGCGCCAGGTGGCCGCGGTGCCGGAGCGGCTGCAGGCCCTGTTCCGCCACGACTTCGGCCGCCAGCACGAGATGATGGTGCTGTTCGAGCGGCTGTTCGGCCCCTACCCGTTCGCGAGCTACACCGTCGTCGTGGCCGACGACGAGCTCGAGATCCCGCTCGAGGCCCAGGGGCTGTCGGTGTTCGGGCGCAACCACCTGGACGGGCGACGGGGTGCGCAGCGCCTGGTCGCGCACGAGCTGGCGCACCAGTGGTTCGGCAACAGCGTCACGGCCGCGCGCTGGCAGGACATCTGGCTCCACGAAGGGTTCGCGTGCTACGCCGAGTGGCTGTGGTCGGAAGGCTCTGGTGGCTCGTCCGCCGACGTGCTGGCGCGCCGGGCGTACGAGCGGCTGACCAGCCTTCCCCAGGACATCACCGTCGGCGACCCGGGGCCCGAGCTGATGTTCGACGACCGCGTCTACAAGCGAGGAGCGTTGACGCTGCACGCCGTTCGCCTCACGGTCGGGGACGTGACGTTCTTCGGCACGCTCAGGGCATGGACACGCGCCCATGCCCACGGCACGGCCGTCACCGATGACTTCGTCGACCTGGCCTCCCGGCACAGCGACATGTCTCTGCGCGAGCTCTTTCACGCCTGGCTGTGCCAGGCGCCGCTACCGAAGCTGCCGGAGCTGTCGCCGGCGCGGTAACGGTCCGGACTCGATCGCCACGGAAGCCATCGGCCACCCGCTACGGTTCCCCCGTCATCACCGCACCACAGGGGGAACCACCATCATGAGCACGCCCACGCCCACGCCCGACCAGCCGCACGGACCGGCCGCCGTCGACGCCGGCCCGTCCGGCGGTCTCCACCGCCGCACCCCGCCGCACTCGGCGGAACCTGCTGTGGGGTGGTCTGCTCGGTGGCGCACTTGTCGTCGGAGGCGGCACCGCCGTTGCCGTCACCACCCTGTCCGGTGGCGGCGCGCAGCCGGACGAGGTGCTCCCGGGCAACGCCATCGCCTACGTGCGCATGGACATCGACCCGTCCGCGGGTCAGAAGATCGCCGCCGTACGACTGCTCAGGAAGCTGCCCCAGGTCAACGACGCGGTCTCAGGTGGCGGTGACCCGCGGCAGAGGCTGTTCGAGTCGCTGCAGAAGGACTCCGCCGGCCTGAAGAAGGTCAACTACGACCGGGACGTCAAGCCCTGGCTCGGTGACCGCCTGGGCGTCGCCGTGCTGCCGTCGGACAAGCCCGGCGACGTCAACGTCGCCGTCGCCCTCCAGGTCAAGGACGAGCAGAGGGCCAGGGCCGGCCTCGACACGCTGATGTCGGCCGGGGACGGGACCGCCGGGGGCTCCGACGTCGCCTTCCGCGACGGCTACGCCCTGCTGACCGAGAAGGGCAAGGGGGCCGATCTCTCGGCCGCCCTCGACAAGGGCACGCTGGCCGCGAACACGACGTACGCGGAGGACATGAAGGCGCTGGGGGAGCAGGGCGTGCTGTCGGGCTGGACCGACGCGGCCAAGGCGGTGAAGCTGGCCCAGGCGACGGCGGGCCAGAGCACCCCCGCTGCCGTCGAGAACGTCATCGACAAGGCGGGACGCCTGGCGTTCGCCCTGCGCTTCGACGCCTCCTACCTGGAGCTGGCCGGCATCGGCCGCGGCGCCAAGGCGACCACGGTGACGGGCAACCAGCCGTCCACGCTGACCGAGCTGCCGGCCGACACCGCCGTGGCCGTGTCGGTGGCCAACGCCGGTGAGGCCGTCGGCACTGCGTGGGACCAGATCATGCAGAGCGCGGACGCCATGGGGCCGCAGGTCAAGGACCAGATCGCCGGGGTCGAGCAGCAGCTCGGCCTGAGCCTGCCGCAGGACCTGCAGACGCTGCTCGGCAAGCGCCTGCTGCTGGCCCTGCCGGAGCAGGATCTCGGCGGCTCCACGCTGCCCAAGGTCGGTCTGAAGGTCACGACCGACGCCGCCAAGGCCGAGGCGATCGTCGGCAGGCTCGAGAAGCTGGCCGGCGACCAGGGGGCCACGCTGCCCCTGGTGCACGCGGCCGACGGCGATGCGTTCTACCTCGCCACGAGCCCGGACTACCTCACCCAGCTGAAGACCAAGGGCACGCTGGGCGCGGACGAGGGCTTCCGGCTCGCGGTGCCCGGCGCCGGCAAGGAGCAGGTCGCGGCCTACGTGAACCTGGACCGGGTCGAGAAGCTGTACCTCGACCGGGTGCCCAGCGAGCAGAGGGAGTTCGTCAAGGCGCTGCGGTCGGTGGGGGTTCAGGCATCCTCCGACGGCAAGGGCGGCAGCACCTTCAGCCTGCGCCTCGTCGGCAACTGAGGGTGAGCCGGCCGCCGCTTCGCCGGCCCCGCGAGGGGCCACCCCGAGCCGTCACGACCCCGCCCGGCGCCCCAGGACTCTTGCGGTCCCGGGGCGCCGGTGCCTCACGCTGGAGGGGCGTCCGCGTCCAGCCGCACGGTCCCGTCCGGGTCGACGCGCCAGCCGGGGTTGTGGGCGATCTCCCAGATCACGCCGTTCGGGTCGGCGACGTGCCCGTGGTAACCACCGAAGGCGGCGCGTTGCGGCGGCTTGACCACCGTCGCGCCGGTCGACGCCGCCGCATCGACGATCCGGTCGACGGACGCGGGGTCGGCGACGTTGTGTGACAGGACCGTGCCGCTGGTCGACAGCTCAACGTCGTCGGGCAGGCCGAGGTCGGCCCGGAACGCGGCGGCGTCGTACAGCCCCAGCATGGTGCCGTGCCCCACCTGGAAGAACAGGATCTCTCCCGGTACGTCCAGGGTGGGGGTCCATCCCAGGCCGGTGACGTAGAACCTCCGAGCGGCCTCGAGGTCGGGCGTCGCGATGGTGATGAAGTCAACGCGGGATTGCATGCGCCCAGCCTCGCAGGGGGCGCCCCGGGTGCGCCGCCCGGGACGACACGTCATGCTGGGCTGACTGGTCGTGGGGGTGTGCAAGGTCGTGGAACGGGCGACGTTGGGGGTAAGGGAGCACCATGGTTGAGGAGCCACCGGGAGACGGCACGGACGCGCCCGACGGTGACGACCTGCACCTGGAGCCGGTGAGCGTCGCGGGCGTCGGCACCGTGCTGGTGCTCGACGTGCGGGGCAGCCTGGCCGAGGTGGCCGAACCGGCGTACTACGCGGTGCTGCTCGGCCTGGCGGAGGAGCCGGCCGCTGTGGTCTGCGACGTCTCTGGCGTCACGGGGGCGGTGGACCACGAGTCGGTCGCGCTGCTGGCCAGTCTCGGGGCCGAGGTGGAGCAGTGGCCCGGTGTACCCATCGCGGTGGTGTGCCCGGACGCACAGCTGCGCGAGGCGCTGGCGGCGCAGCCGGACAGTCGGCACCTCATGGTCGAGCCGGAGCGTGAGCCGGCGCTGTCCCGGCTCCTGGCCCGCCGTCCGGCCTCGACCGTGCGGATGTCACTCGAGCCCGACCCGCGCTCGGCCGGTGCTGCGCGGGAGGTGGTGGCCCAGGCCTGCGACCGGTGGGGCATGTCGTCCGTCAGTGCGTCCGCCACCCTGGTGGTGAGTGAGCTGGTCACGAACGCGCTCCCGCACGCCGGCAGCGTCGTGGGGCTCTCGGTGGCGCGATGTGGCAGGCGGCTGCGGGTCGCGGTGCGTGACGCCAGCAGCGAGCGGCCGCAGCCGCAGCCGGTCGAACCCTCACGTCCTCGTGGGCGAGGGCTGCTCCTGGTGGCCGCCGTGGCCGACACCTGGGGGGTCCTTCCCGCCGGGGACGGCGGCAAGGTGGTGTGGGCCGTGCTCCACGACTAGCCGCGGCTGCACGCCCGGCATCGAGGCCGGCCGCTGCCCGAGAGAGGCCTGGTGCGGCACCGGCATCACGGCGGGGCCGGCCGGGACCCGCGGGAGACGCAGAACGGCCCACCGGGAAGGTGGGCCGTTCTGTCCGCAGGTCGTCTCCCTGCATCGCTGGTGCGCCGTCAGGGACTCGAACCCCGAACCCGCTGATTAAGAGTCAGCTGCTCTGCCAATTGAGCTAACGGCGCAACGAGGAGAGACGTTATCAGGAGCATGGGCTGACCGCGAAATCCGGGTCTGGTCAGTGCCGCAGACGGTCCCAGAGCAGGGCGCCGGCGCCGATGACCACGAGCAGGAGGGCCCCCGTCAGAGGGAGCAGGTTGTCGGCCAGCCACGATGATCCGTCGGCCGGGGCGCCCCCTGCGGTGGAGGTCGCCCCGGTGTCGCCCGAGGGGCTTTGGGGCGCGGTGGCCCCGCCGCTGGTGGTGGCGCCGGCGGACGGCGCGCCGGGTGCGGTCGCGGACGGCGCCGCGCCACCCGGCAGCTTCAGGGTGAAGGTGAGCTGGCCGTTGACCGGGTGACCGTCCTGGCTGACGACCCGGAACACCGTCCGGTACCGCCCGGGCGCGAGGCCGTGGTCCAGCGCGGCCGACACCGTGTTCCCCGAGACCGACGCCTTGCCCGAGCTGACGGTCGAACCGTCTGGCCCGGTGACGGCGAGGGTGGCGAACGACGTGCTGATCGGGTCGTCGAACTGCAGCGCCACGGAGGTCGGGGCGGTGCTGAGCACAGCGCCGTCGGCAGGGGTGGCCTTGACGAGGACCGCGTGGGCCGAGGCGGGTGCGGCTGAGGTGACCACCGACGCGAACCCGCCGGCAAGGGTCAGGGTGCCGGCGGCGAGGACGGCGACGGTCCGGATGGTCGGGAGGTGGAGGGCGTGCGACGGCGCGCGCCGGTGACGGGAAGCAGGCGGGCCGGTACGACGGAGCAGGCGCCGGATGGCGCGATGGAGCGGGAGCACGGAAGACCTTTCGTGGCGTCGGTCGACGCCGGCAGGACGCACGCGTGGCGCGTCGCGAGAGCTCGGGGCAGGGCGTCAGGCCGGCCGGGGTGGTCCCCGGCGGGACGCGCCGCGCCCGTCCACGCGCTGACGCAGCGCCGGCCGCAGCAGCCAGCCGCATCCGGCCGACGCCGGGCGACGGGGCGCGTCCGCGTGCTCCTCGGCCGACCGGGCCGCCGCGCCGACGGCGCGGACCACCCGCCGCACAGCACGGCGCGCCAGCGTCCTCGCGGCCGACACGGTGAACCACATCGCAAGGGCCGCGTCCGTCCGGGCGATCACCGCCGCGACGGCCAGGGCCGCGACAGTGTGCCCGGCAGCCATCGAGAAGGCGGAGCCGGACGACCACAGGGGTGCCCCGGCGGCCATGCCGGGCATGCCGGCCATGCCCGGCATGGCCGCGGACACCCGAGCCCCGGGGGATCCGGCCGGAACGAGCACCAGGGCGAACGCCGCGTGCAGGACGGCCTGGCCCATCCCGAGGGCGAGGACGGCGCGGCCGAAGGTCCACCGGCGCCGACTGGCAGCGCCGAGGGCGAGGCACAGAAGCGCCGTCACGACGACCAGGCCGAGGACCGCGAGCGGAGCGTGCGCCGCGTCCGGTGCGCTGCCACCGCCGGCCAGGTGCCCCGCGACCGACAGGGCCACGCAGACGGCACCCACGGTGAGGGAGCGCGCATGGCGCCACGGGCCGGCATACATCGTCCCGATCTTCGCAGACCCGTGCGGTGGGTGCTCGGGCAGCGGGCACTCCGGACATTCTGGCCGATCAGGTCTCAGTGCGGCTCCGAAGTGGTAAAGGCTGGGTAAGTTCGCCGCCGTCACCGGCGCCTGGCGGCCTACCGTCGCACCATGAACCCTCGATACGCCCTCTGCCGCGGTGGTGCGCACGACAACGAGCGCTGGCCGCTGGAGCGCAACGCGAGCCCCGGCCACACCTTTGCCTGGGACGACCTGGGGCGCACGGTGACGTACGCCGTCGTCCCCGAGATCGTCGAGACCAACCGCGGGCCCATGTGGGTCGCGACACCGATGGCCGCCTGAGCCGCCGGCCGGACCGCACCGGGCCCCTTCGCCGCACGTCGGTGAGGGGGCCCTTGCCATGCCCTGAGCGAGGGGCCTGTGGACTACGGCGGCTGGGGGTCGACGCGTCGCAGGAGAATGGCAGACGTGACTGTAAGAAACGGGCGGGACACGGACACGTACCTGTCATGAGGGTCGACGAGCTCGCGCAGCGGCGGTTCACGCACCTGTACGAGCTGCACTACTGGTCGGTCCTTCGGTTTCTCCTGCGCCGGCTGGGCGACGAGCCCCGTTGCCGCGACCTCACCGCTGAGGTGTTCGTCGTGGCGTGGAGGCGGCTCGACGAGCTGCCCGACCCGGTGCTCCCCTGGCTGTACGGCGTCGCCCGTCGCGTCCTCGCGAACGAGTACCGCGCCCAGACACGGCAGGACCGGCTGCACGAGCGACTGGCCGGGCTCGCCGTCGACGAGGACGAGGACCTGTCCGCCGAGCGGATCTGGGTCGTCGAGGCGCTGCACCGACTCTCCGACGCCGACCAGGAGGTGCTGCGGCTGTCCGCGTGGGAGGACCTCTCCGGAGCGGACATCGCCGCGGTCCTCAACTGCTCCAACAACGCTGCTGCCGTGCGCCTGCACCGGGCCCGGCAGCGTCTGCGCGCCCTGATGGCGCAGGACCCGGACACACCCGACGATCCCCACGCCCACGATGCGGAGGCCGACCATGGTTGACGAGATGCTGCTGCTGCGCCGGGCGGACCCCGCCCGGCGGGTCGGCAGCGGGGGAGCGCTCGATGACCGGGCCAGGGCCGACCTGCAGCGGCTCCTGGAGGACGACGGTTCACGTGCGGCGACCGCTGCCGTGCCCTTCGTGCCCGCGCCGCCGCAGCAGGCGCGGACGGTGCGCCGGCGGGAGCCGGTGGCGGTGGCGACGGGTCAGCGCTGGTCGATGCGGCGGCGGTCGTCCATGGCCGGTGCGGCCGTCGTGGCGCTGGTGATCGCAGTGCTCGCGCTGTCGGTCGTGCTGGCGCCAGGGCGCGGTGGGCCGGTCCCCGCCTTGGCCGCGACGCCACCCCTCCTGCAGACGACGTCCACGGGGGAGAGCGCCGGCACCGTCCTCGGCCGGCTCGCCCGCGTGGCCAGGGCAGCGCGCGGCGTGACGGGGGACCTGCGCCGGGTCAGCTACGAGCGGTGGTCGCTCGCCAACCGGATCGACGGCCGGTCGGTGACCGTGGCGGTGGTCCCCGAGGAGGTGCACCTCACCTGGCAGCCAGACGGCTCGGCCGTGGCCCGGGCGGTCGCCGGAACGACGTACTTCCCGAGCCCCGCCTATCGCAAGGCGTGGGAGGCGGCAGGGCGGCCAGCGGCTGCGGGCACGCCGATCAGCGATGCCGAGTACGCCCCGGGCCAGTACCGCCCGCTCTACCCCGCGCGCCCACCGTCGTCGGTCGCAGCGCTGCGCGGTTACCTCTCGACCGCGCACCCCATCGACAGCCACGGCACCGGCGAGCTGTTCGTCGCCGTGACGGACCTCGCGAGCGAGTGGCGCAGCACCCCGGCGACGCAGGCCGCGCTGATGGGTGTCCTTGCCGCGGCTCCCGGCGTGCGGACCCTGGGCAACGTGACCGACCGCGCCGGCCGCGCCGGCACCGCGGTCGCGGTCGACAGCGCGTTCACCGGGCTGCCCGTGCGTTACGTCCTGGTGTTCGACCCACACACCGGTGCCCTGTTGTCGAGCGAGCAGTGGCTGACGACGACGGCCGGCGCCCTCGACGTGCCGGTGCCTTCGGTGATCCAGTACCACCTGTGGCGGTGAGGCCTTCCACTGAATGACAGAGGCGCGGCCGCAAACCTTCGGGATTGCCGGCCGGCGGTAGCCGTGTTCTCCTCGATAGGGGCCCGATGCCGGGCTCCCGGGAGGGAGTGCCCGGATGACCAGACGTCTTCGCGCGGTGGGCGCGCTGACGGCGGCTCTCACGGTGGGGGCCATGGGCGTGGCGCCCGCCTCGCAGGCGGAGGGCGCACGGTGGGCCAACTCGCTGCACCTCGCGCCCGCTGGGCGCATCGCGCTCCAGCACCAGATCGACGCGGTGCTGCGGGGCCGGCCCGGCGGCACGCAGATCAGCCAGTACCAGGTGTCGTGGCAGGGCGGCGACGTCATGCTGTCGCTGCCGGTCCCCGGGACCGGTGAGGTGGCGGCCGGGTCTGGAAGGAGCAGGGCGCGAGCGCTGACGTCGGCCGTCGCCTCGTCCGACAGCTGCCCGTGGTCGTTCTCGGCGCGCTACACCTGCTTCTACTCCGACGTCGGCTTCAGCGGTCGGCGGCTGCAGTTCGCCGACACCTACTGCAGCTCGGCGGTCAACTTCGGCGACTACGGCTTCAACAACACCATCTCCAGCTGGGTGAACAACTCCTCGCACACCGTCTCGGCCTACGACGGGCCGAACACGACGGGCGCCCTGCTGTGGACGGACTACGGTGTCGGCAGCGCCGCCAACGTGGGCAGCGCCGCGAACGACCGGGCCGAAAGCGCCAGCATCTGCTGACGGCAGGGCGCCGGCCGCGGACGTGGCGCCGGCCCTCCGGCGTCGGTACGGGCTTGGTCAGGCGGAGTGCACTTCAGGTGTTCGGGCGCGTGAGGCGTGACAGCTCAGGCGTACGGCACGATGTCGTCGGGGTCGAGCTTGTCCTCCAGCCCCGCTGCGTCCTCGTCGAGCAGGTTCTGGGGGTTGAGCCCGAGGCGCTCGAGCGCGTCGGCGTGCTCGGCCGGGTCGACCTGTGCGGGCAGGCTGCTCTCGGCGTCACGGGCGTGGGCCTCGTCGCCACGCTGACGCAGCACCTGCACGATGTGGTTTCTGTCGATCGGCACGGGATCCTGCTTCCCTCGGGCCGTCCCGTGGGGACGGCGGCGGTCCTGGCCGCCGGGCGAGGGCCGTGCGGGCGCGGCCCCGGGACCGGCTAGAGCCAGGTCGAGATTCGGACGGTAGTGCCGGAGGGGCTCGAGCGCACCTGCACGAGGTCACACAGGTGGTTGGCCATCCAGAGCCCGCGGCCGCCCTCGTCGTCCCACGCCGGCAACGTCCGCCCCACGAGGGGGTCCTGGATGCGGCCGACGTCACGGACCTCGCACACCAGCGCGTCGTCGTCCTGCCAGATGCGGAACAACCCCGTGCCCTGGGCGTGTTCGAGGCTGTTGGCCGCGACCTCGTGGACGGCCAGCGCGAGGTCGGCCGATCGACCGGCCGGCATCCCGGCGGCAGCCGCGTGGTCGAGCACGTCCTGGCGGACGCCGGGCAGGTCGTCGGCGGAGAACGCGCGACCCGACCCGGTGCCCACCTGCGGCAGGTCGGAGGCGAACACGCTCCGGACGTGGTGCGAACCGCCGTACATCGTGCTGCCGCGGTGGGAGTCGGCGTCGACGAGGGCCGGGTGGCTGCGATGCGCCTCGGTGACCACGTCGGGAGCCAGGGCCTGGACGTCGTACGGGCACAGCAGCCACAGCGGGACGTGCGGCTCGACGGCGAGGTTGAGCAGCGCCTCGTGGAACTGGCACTCGGTCACCTCGGCGGGCCGTCGGCCGGCCCAGACCGGCTCACCGATGCCGCGCACCGGGCGGCCGCCGGCGCCGTGCTCGTCGAGGAACCCGCGCCAGGCGGGGATGATGCGGGCGGGGTTGCGGCCGATGTGCGCCATGTCCACGAAGAGAACGGCCGCGGCGGCGTCGGGACCCAGGGCGGCGCGGAGCAGGTCGATGCGCTGCTGGATGACCGCGACCATGACCGGCTGCCCGGCGGCCAGGCCGTCGAGGATGAACGGCGCGGTGCCGGCGAGGAACTCGCCCTCGCCCTTCCAGAGAAACGCCTCGTGCCGGTATCCGTCGTGGGGCCTGGCTGCGCTGCCGGACGGGGGCCCGTCCTCGCTCGTGCTGGTGCCTGGGTCTCCCAGCGCGGGGGCCGCGGTGGCTCTGCTGGCCATCCCGGGGACCCTCCTTCGGAATCGGTCCATCCGGTGCTGCGTCCACCGGTGTCTGGGGCGGTCAGCAACTCGGAACGATACGCCCAAGGGTCCACAAAGGGGCGGATAGGGGCAACCGGTTTCAACCCTGTGCAACCCCGCTCCGCGGTGCGTGGCGCGCCCGCACCCAGTGGCAGCCGGCCCGCACCGGTGGCGGCGCCCCCGCGCCCGGTCGCGGCCCGCCCGCCGGTGGAGCCGGTACGTCGTCCGAACAGGACCTTCGTCCGGTTGTCCGGGGTCGAACCAGGACCGGAGAATGGTGCTGGCCCGCCGCGTCTGTGCGGCTCCTGCAGGCAGGCGGTGGTGCACTGCTGCAACGACCAAGCCGGTTCGTCTAGGGTCATCCGTCCGGGGGTCCTAGCATCCGGTCAAGGTCCCGCACGTGGAAGGAACTGTTCATGACCGCTCGTCGTGCATCTGCACCGCTGGCCCTCTGTGCGGCCGTCACCGGAGTGTCCCTGGTCCTCGCCGGCTGCGGCAACAGCTCCCTCTCCAGTGGGGACAACAAGACCAGCACGGCACCGGCGCCCACCCAGACCAAGGATGCGGCGCTGGCCGCCAAGCTGCCGCCCAAGGTCAAGTCCGCCGGAACCATCGTGATCGGCACCGACGCGTCGTACGCGCCCAACGAGTTCCTGGCCGCTGACGGCGCCACCGTCGAGGGGATGGACGTCGACCTGTTCAACGCCGTGGGTCAGACCCTCGGCGTGAAGGTGCAGTGGCAGCCGGCGAAGTTCGACTCCATCATCACCGGCGTGCAGGGCGGCAAGTACGACATGGGCGTCTCGAGCTTCACCATCAACGACAAGCGCAAGCAGCAGGTCAACATGGTCAGCTACTTCAACGCCGGCACCCAGTGGGCCACCGCGCCGGGCAACCCCAAGAAGGTCAACCCCAACGACCCCTGCGGACTCAACGTCGCCGTCCAGAAGGGCACGGTGCAGCAGGAGGAGGACCTGCCGGCCAAAGCCAAGAAGTGCGCGGCCGCGGGCAAGCCGATCAACGTGCTGGTCTACACCGGCCAGGACCAGGCGACCGCGGCGGTCGCCTCGGGCAAGGCTGACGCCATGCTCGCGGACTCCCCGGTCGTGGCCTACGCGATCAAGCAGTCCGGCGGCAAGATCGCGGCGGCCGGCGGCATCTACGACGCGGCACCGTACGGCGCGGTCGTGCCCAAGGCTGAGAAGGACTTCGCCCAGGCCATCGCCGACGCGCTGAAGGCTCTCGACGCGTCCGGGGCGTACAAGAAGATCCTCGCCAAGTGGGGCAACGAGGCCGGCGCCATCTCCGACTTCGCCGTCAACCCCTGACCGCCATGAGGGACGACGACCGGCCGGGCCGCATCCACGCCGTACCGGTCCGCCACCCCGGCAGATGGGTCGCCATCGCGATCATCCTGGTGCTCGCGGCGATGTTCGTCAGCATGCTGCTCACCAACCCGGCGTTCGACTGGTCGTTCATCTTCCAGGCCATGCAGCAGACGCCGGTGCTGCGCGGCTTCTACATCGGGACCCTGCTGGTGACGGTGCTGTCGATGCTGGTCGGCGTCTCCGGCGGTGTGATCCTCGCCATCATGCGACTCTCGCCGAACCCGGTGCTCTCGGGCGTCGCCTGGCTGTTCACCTGGTTCTTCCGCAGCGTGCCGCGCTACGTGCTGCTGACGATCATGGGCGCTCTCGGCATCCTCTTCCAGAAGGGCGGCCTCAGCCTCGGGGTTCCGTTCGACTGGAAGATCATGCAGCTGCTCGGACTTCAGGGCGACCTGCGCTTCCTCAGCCTCAACGCCAACGAGCTCTTCGCCGGCCTGTTCGGCGCGGTCCTCGGACTCGGGCTCTCCGAGGCGGCCTACATGGCCGAGATCGCCCGGGCCGGGATCCTGTCGGTCGACCCCGGCCAGAGCGAGGCGGCCCAGGCGATCGGCATGAACCGCGCCCAGGCCATGCGTCGGGTCATCCTGCCGCAGGCCATGCGCGTGATCGTGCCGCCGACCGGCAACGAGACGATCGCCATGCTCAAGGACACGTCCCTGCTGATCGCGATCCCGCTCGGTGACGAGCTGTTCTTCCAGCTCACGTCGATCGGGTCGCGCACCTACCGCACCTTCGAGGTGCTCGTGGCCGCGGTGATCTTCTACCTCATCGCCACGAGCGTCCTGATGGTCGGCCAGTACTACATCGAGCGGCACTTCGGGCGCGGCTTCGGTCAGAAGAAGCAGAAGACCAAGCGGTTTGCGCGCCCGGCCGGGGCTGGAGGAGCCTGATGCCCTACGGCAACGACACCGACGCGAGCAACCTGCCGCTGGTGCACGCGGTCAACGTGATGAAGGCCTTCCACGGCACCGAGGTCCTCAAGGGCATCGACCTGTCGGTGAACTCCGGGCAGGTCGTGTGCCTGCTCGGGCCCTCCGGGTCGGGCAAGACCACGCTCCTGCGGTGCATCAACCAGCTCGAGACCATCGACGGCGGCCGGATCTGGGTCGACGGTGACCTGATGGGCTACGAGGAGCGCGGCGGCAAGCTGCACCGGCTGTCCGACAAGCGGATCGCCCACCAGCGCCGCGACATCGGCATGGTCTTCCAGCGCTGGAACCTCTTTCCGCACATGACCGCGCTGCAGAACATCATGGAGGGCCCCTGCCTGGTCAAGGGCGAGAAGAAGGAGGCGTCCCGGGAGCGCGCCCTGAGCCTGCTCGAGCGGGTGGGGCTGAAGGACAAGCCCGATGCCTACCCGGCGCAGCTGTCCGGCGGCCAGCAGCAGCGGGTCGCCATCGCCCGTGCGCTGGCGATGGACCCCAAGCTGATGCTGTTCGACGAGCCGACCTCCGCCCTGGACCCCGAGCTCATCGGTGAGGTCCTGGCGGTCATGCGCGAGCTCGCCCAGGACGGCATGACGATGATCGTCGTCACGCACGAGATGTCCTTCGCCCGCGGGGTCGCTGACAAGGTGATCTTCATGGACGGCGGGGTCGTGGTCGAACAGGGCAAGCCCCGCTCGGTCATCGACAACCCCCAGCACGAGCGCACCCGGACCTTCCTGCAGCGGATGCGCAGCGAGCACCAGGAGCACCATGCCCACCTCGAGCAGGACGGGGACGGCGTCGTGCCGGCGAGCGCGCTCGCGCCTGAGCCGGCCGCCGCGGAGCCGGGCGAGGGCGCCCCGGTGCAACCGGAGCGTGAGCGGCTGCCCTGAGCGGGCAGACATTGCACCGGCCGGCTTCCAGCGTCCCGGCGCGGCCGCGTCAGCCCCGCCCGCTCGTCGAGCGCTGAGCGGCCAGAACGCGGGAGGTCAGCGCTGGTCCGCCTCGAACGGTTTGAGGTACTGACCGCGGCGGGTACACGGCTGAGGTCAGGGCACAGACCAGCAACGAGAGGACAGCTGACGTGACCACCAAGGTCGAGAAGTCCATCCAGGTCGATGCGCCGGTGCGCGCCGTGTACAACCAGTGGACGCAGTTCGAGGAGTTCCCCCAGTTCATGGGCGGGGTCCAGCAGGTGACGCAGGTCGATGACCAGACGGTCCACTGGGTCGCCGAGATCGGCGGGGTGAAGCGGGAGTGGGACGCCGCGATCCTCGAGCAGGTGCCGGACCGCAAGGTCGCCTGGGCTGCCGTCGGCGGCGCCACGAACGCGGGGGCGGTGTACTTCACCCCGGTCGGCGCGGCCGCCACGTCGGTGACCTTGCACCTGGAGTACGAGCCTGAGGGCGCGGTGGAGAAGGCCGGCGACGCGCTCAACATCGTGCAGCGGCAGGCCGAGAAGGACCTCGAGAAGTTCAAGGCGTTCATCGAGGCGCGCGGCAGCGAGACCGGTGGCTGGCGTGGCGCGGTCAACGAGGACGTCACCGTCGGCATCCCGGGAGCCGAGGACGCGGTGCTGTCCGAGGGTGACAGCGGCAAGGCCGGCGTGTCGGGCAAGGCCGTGGCGGCTGGTGCGGCGGCCGCGGTGGCCGGCGTGGCGGCGGCAGCAGCGATGTCCGGCCGCTCCGGCGACTCGACCGACAGTGCGACCGGCCCTGATGTCGTCGACGTGCTGACCACGGACCACCACGAGGTGACGGCGCTCATCGGCGAGATCTGGGTCACCACGGACGCTGAGCAGCGCCGCGACCTCGCCGACACCGTGATCAGCGAGCTGGTGCGGCACTCGGTGGCCGAGGAGATGTATGTCTACCCGGCCATGCGCAAGCACCTGCCGGACGGCGACGCCGCCGTCGAGCACGACACCACCGAGCACAAGGAGCTCGAGTCCACGATGAAGCAGCTCGAGGCCGTGGACGCCTCGGACCCGCAGTTCACCGAGCTGCTGCGCCAGCTCGAGACGATCCTCGCCGACCACATCGCCGACGAGGAGCGCGACCAGTTCCCCCAGCTGAGGGCCCGCATCCCCCGTGAGGAGCTGGTGCAGATGGCCGGGAAGGTCGAGGCCGCCAAGAAGGTCGCTCCGACGCGGCCGCACCCGGGCGCACCCAACAACCAGGTCTTCCACAAGGTGGTGGGCCCCGGCGTGGGCCTC
Source organism: uncultured Actinomycetota bacterium (assembly GCA_963696105.1). Classification (GTDB taxonomy): domain Bacteria; phylum Actinomycetota; class Actinomycetes; order Actinomycetales; family Dermatophilaceae; genus CAVRTM01. The sequence goes on along the minus strand of CAVOIP010000005.1, from coordinate 183,962 downwards.
GTGGATCGCCTGCGCGACAAGCTCTCCGGGCGCACCGACAGCTGACGTCGCCGCGGTGGCGGCGGCCGGGAGGTCCCGGTCGCCGCCGCCCCGCTGGCCGGTACGACGATGCTGCCGGCGCCGCACCAGCGGGGACGTCGGCCGTGATGGACGATGAACCCGCCCGCCCGCGACGATGCGGCGCCCGGGGCGTCATACCTGCGAGGGCTGGTGGGCACCGGTGCGGCAGGGGCGAGGGCGAAGTGGCCGTAGCCCGACCGCAGAGAACGCTCCCGATGAAGGGACCACCATGGGACTCCTGGACCGACTGTTCGGCGGCAACCGCAACGGGCAGCGTGGCGACGCACCGCAGTACGCCCCACCCGCGAGTACGCCGCAGGACACCCCGCCGCCGACCCGGCCCGGGCAGGGCCGCGGGGACGAGGCCGCGATCGAGCGTTACCGCTACCTCCTGCGCACCGCACCGCCGGACGCCATCGAGCAGGCCCACGCCGAGGCGTTCGCCACGCTGACCCCGGAACAGCGGCGGACGGTGCTGACCGAGCTCGGCAGCCAGGTCCCGGCGTCGGAGCGGGCCGCCTCGGACGACCCGACGGCGCTGGCCCGGATGGCCACACGCGCGGAGATCCGTCAGCCAGGCCTGCTGGAGCGCACGTTCGCCGGCCGGGGCTACGGCATGGGCGGCTACGGCATGGGCAGCGGCATGGGTATGGGTATGGGCGGCGTGCTCGCCGGCGGGCTCTTCGCCAGCATGGCCGGCGCCTTCGTCGGCACAGCGATCGCGAACGAGATCTTCGACGACTTCCACGGCAACGACGCCGGTGACAACTATGGCAACAACGACAACAACGCCAACGGCGGCAACGACAACGGCGGCAACGGAAACGACAGCGGGAACGGCGGCGACCCGTCCGGCGCCCAGACCGTCGGCGACAGCGGCGACTACAGGCGACTCGAGGCGACTACGGAGGCGGCGACTACGGCGGCGGCGGTGACGGGACCGGGGATGCCTTCGGCGGTTTCGGTGGCGGTGACTACGGCGGCGGCGACTTCGGCGGCGGTTACGACGCCTGAGCCGGACCCGTGAGGAGGGGGCCTCACGACGCGGTGAGGTGCCGGACAGACGTCGCCCAGACCTTAGGGCCCCCGGCGTCCCCCTGGACGCCGGCGACCCCTGGCAGCGAGGCGCAGGACCAGCGAGGTCTGGGCCCGCCCTGCATCCTCGACAGGTGCGACATTACGGCCGTGGGTCACGCCTGAATACGCCTTTTGACGTATCTATACCGCCGCTTGAACAGCAGCAGGCCCGGTGCGGGGTGGACGATGACGGGGCCCGGGCCGGCTGAGGGTCGGGGAGCCCTGACGGCGCCGGTACGTCCCGAGGATCGGTGGCGTCCTGACGGTGCGGCTCAGTCCTCCGGGTACGGGGTGCGGTCCTCGACCGGGCTGAGAAGCACCCCGCCGTCGTCGAGCTCCTCGATGCTGTCAATGGTCGCCCAGGCCAGGCTCTCCCACTGGGGGACGCACACCACAGCGTCGGGGTCCTGGTGCGATAGCAGGGTGACCAGCTCGGAAACCGTCATGTGCCCTCTTCCTTCGTGACCGGCAGCAGACCCGGGAGGCAGATCCGGACGGTCTGACCGGGCACCGCCTGGGCGAGGCGGTCGACGTCAGCCTCCCGGACGACGGCGGCAACGGGGTAGCCCCCCGTGACGGGGTGGTCGGCGAGGAAGAGCACGGGCCCACCGCCGGGCGGGACCTGGATCGCCCCGCGGACGACGCCCTCGCTGGGCAGCTCCTGGCCCCGCCGGTCCGGATGGTGGCGCAACGCGGTGCCCTCGAGTCGGATGCCGACGCGGTCGCTGCGGCTCGACACCGTCCAGGAGGTCGACGTCAGCTGCTCCGGGTCCGCGAGCCAGTCGGCGCGCGGACCCGGATCCGCCCTGACCACGATCGGCGCAGAGGTCAGGGGACGCAGTGGGGCGACGTCCACGCAGGGGAAGCCCGCCGGTGCGGGCCCGACCTCCAGCACGTCACCGGTCCGCAGCGGCGCCGGGCCGAGGCCTGAGAGCACGTCGGTGGACCGGGAACCCAGGACGGCGCGCACGGCGAGGCCGCCGCGCACGCTCACGTAGCTGCGTAGCCCGACAGGAGGCGCCCCCAGGTGCAGGACGTCGCCGTCGCGCAGCACCAGCGGAGCGAGGTGGGCCACCGTCCGCGACCCGACCCGTGCGGGTGCCGGCGCGCCGGTGAGGGCCATCATCACGGTTCCGCGCACCCGGACCTCCAGCCCGCCGAAGGTGACCTCGATGGCGGCGGCGCTGGCGTCCTGGGCGAGCAGCCGTGCGCCGAGACGGAACGAACCACGGTCGGCCGCCCCCGACCGGCTGACACCCACGGACGCCAGACCCGGACGGCCGAGGTCCTGCAGCAACGCCAGCGGCCCGGTGGCCAGCACCTCGAGCGCCGCGGGTGCCCGCATCACGGCGCCAGCCCCGCGGTGCCGTCGCCGGCCACGGCACCGGCGTCGTCACCGGCACCGGTGTCGGCACCGGCACCGGCGTCGACGAAGCGGATGACCGCGCCCGGAGGGAGCAGAGCTGGCGGCTCGCGGTCGACGTCCCACACGGCGACGTCGGTGTGCCCGATCAGCTGCCAGCCGCCGGGCGAGGCGCGGGGGTACACGGCGCTGTAGCCGCCGGCGAGCCCTACGGAGCCGGGCGGGACGGACGTGCGCGGCTCGTGGCGCCGGGGCACCTTCAGCCGCTCGTCACCCCCGGTCAGGTAGGCGAAGCCCGGTGCGAACCCGACGAATGCGGCCGTCCACGGTGTCCCGGTGTGGGCCGCGACCAGCTCCGCGCGGCTGAGTCCGGTGAGCGCGCAGACCTCCTCCAGGTCAGGACCTTCGTAGCGCACCGCGATCTCGACGCTCGTGCCGGCTCCGCCCCGGCTGGCGCCGGCGGGCGACCCGCCGTCGCCCAGGGACAGGGTGGGCAGGGCGCGCCGGAGCGGGGCGACGTCCGCCCCGTCGCGGACCACGAGCAGCACGGTGCGCGCACCCGGGACCACGTCGACCACATCGGCAAAGGCGCTGTCACCACTGGCGATCGCGGACTGCACCGCCTGGTCCAGCGCGATCACCTCGTCCAGCCCGTCCAGCTCGACGAGGACGGCTGCCTCGCCACAGGGCAGTAGGCGACCGGTCATGTCGCGAACGGCCGAACGTCGATCCCCGCCTCGGTCAATGCTTTTCGCACCGCAACCGCCATCTCGACGGCAGCGGGGGAGTCGCCGTGGACGCAGATCGAGCTGGCCGAGACGGCGACGGCCGAGCCGTCGGAAGCCGTCAGCTGCCCGGTACGGACCATGGTCACCATCCGTTCGGCCACCTCCTGGGGATCGTGCAACAGCGCACCGGGCTGCGACCTCGGCACGAGCGTTCCCTGTGGTGTGTACCCGCGGTCGGCGAACGCCTCGGTGACCGTGGACAGCCCGGCGTCCACGGCCTGGTTGAGGATGGAGGACCCCGGCAGGCCCATCACGGGCAGCGACGCGTCGTACAGGCGGACGGCCTCGACCACGGCGGCGGCCTGGTCCACGTGGTGCACCACGGCGTTGTACAGCGCCCCGTGCGGCTTGACGTAGCTGACCCGTGTGCCGGCGATGCGGGCGAAGCCGTCCAGCGCCGCGATCTGGTAGATCACCTCGTTGGTCAGCGTCGGCGGGTCGACCTCCATGGCGCGGCGGCCGAAGCCGTGCAGGTCCCGGTAGGCGACCTGGGCCCCGATGACGACCCCGCGCTCGGCCGCCAGACCGCAGATGCGGCGCAGGATGTCGGGATCGCCGGCGTGGAAACCGCACGCGACGTTGGCGCTGGTGACCACCTCCAGCAGCGCGTCGTCGTCGCCGAGGGTCCAGGTCCCGAAGCCCTCGCCGAGGTCGCTGTTGAGGTCGATGCTCACCGTGGTCATGCCACGCCACCGGAGGGCGCGTGCTGCCCGACCGGGTCGGCCTTGAGGTCCAGGCGCGAGGTCTCCGGGGAGAGCAGGACGCAGACGGTGGTGAGCGCCAGCACCAGCACGACGTACACCGACACGACCAGCGAGGTGTCGTAGCGGTCCAGCAGCGCCACCGAGATGATCGGCGCCAGCGCCCCGCCGAGGATGCCGGCGAGCTGGTAGCCCATCGAGGCCCCCGTGTAGCGGACCCGGGTCGGGAACATCTCGGCGATGAAGGACGCCTGCGGGCCGTACATGGCGGCGTGGAAGACCAGGGCGACCACCGTCGCGAGGACGATGAGGGCGAAGGTGCCGGTGTCGAGCAGGGCGAAGAAGACGAACACCCAGACCGCCGAGCCGATCGCCCCGACGAGGTAGACCGGGCGCCGGCCGAATCGGTCGGACAGGTGGCCGAACCAGGGGATCAGGAACACCTGGCACGTCGCGGCGATGAGCACCGCGTTGAGCGCGTAGCTGCGCGGCAGCTTGAGGTACGTGGCGACGTACGTCGTGATGAACAGGACGAACGTGTAGAAGGCGACGTCCACACCGACCCGTGCGCCGATGGCCAGCAGCACCTGCCTGGGGTAGGAGCGCAGGACCTCGACGATCGGCGCGCGGGCCTTGGTGTCCTTGGCCTCGACCTCCTGGAACAGCGGGCTCTCGGCGATGGTCATCCGGATCCACAGCCCGACGAGCACGAGCACCCCGCTGAGCAGGAACGGCACCCGCCAGCCCCACGACAGGAACGCCGCGCCCGTCGGTCAGCGCGCCGCATCAGCGACAGGACGCCGTTGGCGAGGAGCAGGCCGATCGGTACGCCGACCTGTGGCCAGCTCGCGTTGAGCCCGCGTCGCCGGTCGTCGCCGGACTCCAGCGTCATGAGGACGGCGCCGCCCCACTCGCCGCCGAGGCCGAACCCCTGGAGGAAACGCAGTGCCACCAGCAGGATCGGTGCCCACACCCCGATCGTGGCGTAGGTGGGCATCAGCCCGATCGCGAACGTCGCCAGTGCCCATCAGCAGCAGGGTGATCACCAGGACGTTCTTGCGGCCGAGCTTGTCGCCGTAGTGGCCGAAGACGATGCCGCCGAGCGGGCGGGCGACGAAGCCGACGGCGTACGTCGCGAAGGCCAGCAGGGTGCCCACCAGCGGCTCGAAGCTCGGGAAAGAAGAGCTTGTTGAAGACCAGCGCGGCGGCGGTGCCGTAGATGAAGAAGTCGTACCACTCCAGCGACGTGCCCATCAGGCTCGCGACGACGACGCGGCGCACGGACGACGGTGGAGCGGAAGCGGTGCGGGGGGAGCTGCTGCTGGACATGCCGTCTCCTAGGTGGCGCCGTCGGCACCTTCCGGGAACCGTACTGATTGTTGAACAATGTGACAAGGGGAAGAGGGAACAACCCGGGTCCGGTGCTATAGGTTGAGGCCACCATCGGCGCGCGACGCAGGGAGGATCCGCAGTGGCTTCGACGTCGGATGTGGACGAGCTGGCCGCGTTGCCGGCGCTGGCGCCACGCACCAGCACCGCGGAGCACGCGGCGGGGGTGCTGCGCCTGCAGATCGCGCAGGGCCGGCTCCGCCCGGGCACCCGGCTGCGTGAGGAGCAGGTGTCCGCCGCGTTCTCGATCTCGCGCAACACGGTGCGCGAGGCGTTCCGGCTGCTGTCGCACGAGCGCCTGGTCGACCACACGCTGCACCGAGGGGTGCACGTCCGCACGGTCGGCCCGGACGACATCCGCTCGATGTACCTGACCCGTCGCCTGGTCGAGCCGCTGGGCGTGGACGCCGCGATCGCGGACGCCGACACCCGGGCGGCCCTGCGACGGCTCGTCGACCAGGCGCGCGCTGCAGCGGCCTCCGGGGACTGGGACGCCCTCGGCACCGCTGACATCGAGTTCCACCGCGTCCTCATGTCCGCGTGCCGCAGCCCGCACCTCTCGGCGATGTTCGAGCATCTCCTCGCCGAGCTGCGCCTGGCCTTCCTGCTGCTGCCGGACGACCGTGCCCTGCACGAGCCGTACGTCGCCCGGAACCGGCACCTGGTCACGTTGCTCGACGCCGGGGACCGGGACGGCGCCCGCGCCGAGCTGGAGGACTACCTTGCCGCCGCGGAGCGTCACCTGCTGGCAGTCCTGGCGTAGCCGGTCCGCTCACGCCCCACCGGACGGCAGGATGGGGGTGTGGCCGCTGCGCGGGCGGGGGGAGGACGTGCCGGCCGACGGTGGGCCTGGCGCAGCGTCGGCCTGCTGCTGACGTTCCTGGTGGTGTTCTACCTCGGTGGGCCGCTGCTGGCGCGCGCCGAGGGCGCGGGGCGGCTGCTGTCCCGCCTGGACCCGGCCACGCTGCTCGTGGGCGTGCTGCTGGAGGCGGCTGCGATCGCGTCGTACAGCCGCCTGACCCTCACGGTCCTGCCGGGCTTCCGGCCCAGCTACTGGACCGTCCTGCGCATCGACGTCAGTTCCTTCGGGCTCAGCCACACGGTGCCCGCGGGTGATGCGGCCGGCGCGGCGCTGGGGTTCCGGCTGTTGACCGTGGCTGGGGTGCCGGCGCCCCAGGTGCTGAGCGCCGCCGCGATCCAGACGACGGCGCAGGTCGGCGTGCTGGCCGTCCTGTTCAGTGGCAGCGTCCTCATCACGCTGCCGCGCACCCAGCACAGCCAGCTCTACGTCGGAGCGGGTCTGGTGGTCGCCGTCCTGCTCGGGGCCGCGACCGTGCTCCTGATCTGGCTGAGCCGGAACGTCGAGGCCGCCCGGAGCGCGGCACGGCGCCTGGTCCGCAGGCTGCCGGCCTTCAGCAGGGGTTTCGTCGAGGCGACGTTGCACAGCCTCCTCACCGGCGTGAGGGCGCTGCGCTCGGACCACCGGCTGCTGCTGCGGACCACGGCCTGGGCCGGCGCCAACTGGCTGCTGGACGCGGCGTCGCTGTGGGTCTTCGTGGCGGCCTTCGGGCACCGGTTGAACGCCGACGAGCTGCTCGTGGCCTACGGACTGGCGAACCTCCTCGGTGGCCTGCCCATCACCCCGGGTGGCCTGGGAGTCATCGAGGGGTTCCTCATCCCGGCGCTGGTGGGGCTCGGGACCCCGGCCGCCACCGCGACCCTCGGGGTCCTGGCGTGGCGAGCGGCGTCGTTCTGGCTGCCCATCCCGGTCGGCGGACTGAGCTACCTGTCCCTCCGGCTCGGCCCCTGGGCGCTCCGGAGCGAGCACGAGCCGGGGAGCGAGCCTGAGCACGCGGCCGAGGCGGAGCAGGAGGCGGACCTCGAGGCGGGGGCGAAGGCCGAGCCAGAGCCCGGGCCGGGGGCGGGGGCCGGCCCCGACCGCGGCCCGGTGTGACCGGACGACCGCCGCCCGTCGCGCCGACCATGGTGCGCAACGGCGTTCATCCCCGACGGATGATGGCTCGCGGCCGCCGGCGCGGAGATGCTGGTCGGACGCGCCGGCAGCACGGGCGTCCTGCTGACCCACGCGTCCGCACCCTCTCCGCTGGAGGAACCCATGACGACCACCGCACCGCAGGGGCCGGCTGTCGTCGCCCCGCTCGACGCGGCGACCCGGTTGGGCCTGTACCGCACGATGGTCCTGGCGCGGACCTTCGAGGAGGCGATCCTGCGCGAGTACCACGCGGACAAGGGCCCCGGCTTCGACATCGGCAAGGGTCTGGTGCCCGGGGAGATGCATCTCGCCGCCGGCCAGGAACCCGTCGCCGCCGGCGTCTGCGCGCACCTCACCGCCGAGGACGCGGTCACCGCCACGCACCGCCCGCACCACCTCGCGATCGCCCACGGCGTGGACCTGGACGCGATGACGGCCGAGATCTTCGGGCGCGAGACCGGCCTGGGTCGCGGTCGCGGCGGTCACATGCACCTGTTCGACCCGGCCGTCCACTTCTCCTGCTCGGGCATCATCGCCGAGGGCTACCCGCCGGCACTGGGCCAGGCCTTCGCCTTCCGCCACCAGGGGCACGGACCGGGTCGCCGTCGCCGTCACCGGCGAGGGCGCCGCCAACCAGGGCGCCTTCCACGAGTCGCTGAACCTGGCTGCGCTGTGGAGGCTTCCGGTGGTGTTCGTGATCGAGGACAACGACTGGGGCATCTCCGTGCCGCGCGCGGCCTCCACCGCGGTGCCGTCCAACGCGGTCCGTGGAGCGGCCTACGACATGCCCGCCGAACGGATCGAGGACAACGCGGTCGAGGCCGTGTACGACGCCGCCGGGCGTGCGGTCGCGCGGGCCCGGGCGGGCGAGGGGCCCTCCCTGATCGAGGTGCACACGCTGCGGCTGTGGGGCCACTTCGAGGGCGACGCCCAGGGCTACCGGACCGACCTCGAGGATGTCCCCGGTCGTGACCCGATCCCGACGTACGAGCACACGCTGCGCGACGCCGGCGTCCTCGACGACGCAACGGTCGACCAGGTCGCCGAGGAGGCGGTCGGCGCGGGTCGAGCGCGCGGTCGCGTTCGCGAAGCAGAGCCCGCTGCCCGACCCGTACGACGCCGCGTCCTACGTGTTCGCCTGAGGAGCCGACATGACCATCACCGAGTCGCCGGTCGTCCCGGCACCCCGTGGCAGCCACCGCGTCACCACGGCCAAGGCCATGGTCGAGGCCATCGCGCTAGGAGATGGAGCGCGACCCGTCGGTCTTCTACCTCGGCGAGGACGTCGGCCCCTACGGCGGGATCTTCAGCTCCACCACCGGACTGCAGGAGCGGTTCGGGCCGTACCGGGTGATCGACACCCCGATCTCCGAGAGCGCGTTCATCGGCCTGGCCATCGGCGCCGCCGTCGAGGGGATGCGGCCGATCGCCGAGCTGATGTTCGTCGACTTCATCGGCGTCTGCCTGGACCAGATCTACAACCACATGGCCAAGATCCACTTACGAGTCCGGACGGCCACGTGAGGGTGCCGATGGTCCTCACGACGGCCGTCGGCGGCGGGTACTCCGACGCGGCGCAGCACTCGCAGTGTCTGTGGGGCACGTTCGCGCACCTGCCCGGGATGAAGGTCGTCGTGCCCAGCAACCCCTACGACGCCAAGGGCCTGATGACGTCGGCCATCCGCGACGACAACCCGGTGGTCTACATGTTCCACAAGGGCGTCATGGGGCTGCCGTGGATGGCGAAGAACCCGCGCTCGACCGGCGACGTGCCCGATGGGTCCTACACCGTGCCGATCGGCGAGGCCAAGGTGGTGCGCCCGGGCACGGACGCGACCGTCGTGACGCTCTCGCTCTCGGTGCACCATGCCCTCGATGTGGCCGAAACCCTTGCGGCACAGGGAGTCGAGATCGAGGTGATCGACCTGCGCAGCCTCGTCCCGCTCGACCGCGGGACGATCCTGGAGTCGGTGTCCCGCACCGGCCGGCTCGTCGTCGTGGACGAGGACTACCAGTCGTTCGGGCTCTCGGGCGAGATCGCCGCCACCATCACCGACGTCGACCCCGGCATGTTGCGCGCGCCGATCGTGCGTGTGGCCAACCCCGATGTGCCGGTGCCCTACGCCCATTCGCTCGAGTACGCCGTGCTGCCGCGTCAGGAACGCATCGAGGCCGCGATCCAGCGCGTCGTCTACCGATGACCGAGGTCCTGTTTCCCGCGCTGTCCAAGGAGAGTGCGACGGCCGAGGGCGTGGTGTCGACGTGGTTCGTCGCCGAGGGCGAGAGCGTGCACACCGACCAGCTGCTCGCCGAGGTGCAGGTGGACAAGGTGGCCGCCGAGGTCCCGGCACCGTGCGACGGGACCGTGCACCTGCTGGTGACCGAGGACGGGGCGGTTCCGCAGGGCTCCCCGATCGCGCGGATCGACTGACGCCGCAGGCGATCGGGATCGTCGACCGGTGCTGCCTACCGTGAGCTGGTGCCGCTCACCTGCCGCGCCGCGAGCCATGCCTCGAACTTCCCGCGGGAGCTGTGCAGGTACGCCTTCAGGTCGTCCTCGAACCGCGCGATGGCCGCGTGCATCCGAAACACCTGGTACTCCACGAACTGCTCGGTCTGGCAGCGATGGCTCGCGACCTTCGACTGCTCGACCGACGCGCCGCACTCGACGCAGGGCATGAACCGGGACGGGTACATCAGACAGGCCTCCACCTGGACCGCCGTTCCCCTGATATGGACAAAACGAGCGTACGCCGCATATCCCCCCCAACGGGGGTTGAGCGGGTGTTGAAGTCGCGAAAGGCCCGGGACCAGCGTGGAAGCGCGACGTGGCAGGCAGCCGGGACGGAGGCTCAGATGCTTCGGGCTACCAGCCGCGCTCGCGCCACTGCGGCAGCGACGGCCGCTCGGCCCCGAGCGTGGTGTCGGCGCCGTGGCCGGGGTAGACCCAGGCGCGGTCGTCGTACCGGTCGAAGATCCGCTCCTCGACGTCCGCGAGCAGCGAGGCGAAGCGCTCGGGGTCCTTGTTGACGTTGCCGACGCCGCCGGGGAACAGGCTGTCGCCGGTGAACAGGTGGGCGACGCCGGACGGCTCGGTCCAGGCCAGCGCGATGGAGCCGGGCGTGTGCCCCCGCAGGTGGATCACGTCGAGGGTCACGTCCCCGAAGGCGACCGTGTCGCCGTGCTCCAGTCTGCGGTCGGGAAGCACCGGAAGGGCATCGGCGTCGGCAGCGCCGGCCGCACTCGTCGCGGACGTCGCGGCCAGCACCTCGGCCAGGGCCCGGTGGTGGTCCCAGTGCTGGTGTGTCGTGACGAGGAGGTCCAGCCCGCCGGTCCCCTCCCGCAGCAGGGCGAGGATCCGGGGGGCGTCGTCCGCGGCGTCGACCAGCGCCTGCGCACCAGTCGCAGCGCAGGTCAGCAGGTAGACGTTGTTGTCCATCTCCGAGACGCTCGCCTTGCGGATGGTGAGGCCGTCGAGGGTGCGGACGGCGCTCGGGCCGCCCGGGGTCACAGATCCGGTGTAGGTCATGCCGCGAGTCTTCCACGGGTGGTGGGTTGGTCCCGTGGGAACGCGTGCCGGGAGAGGGCGCCGGAGAACTAGGGTGGGGCTGAACGCCAGCACCGCGGTCCGGGCCGGCACCGGCTGCACGAGCGGAGGGCGCCTCGATGACGCAGCAGCAGGAACTGCCACCGCGACGCGCCTTCACGTGCGACGCAACGGTGGTGGGCCGGCCGGTCCGGGTGGTTTTCGGTGTCGGGACGCTCACGCGGGTGGCGCCGGAGGCGCGCGCCCTGGGGGGCCGGGTGCTCCTGGTGGCGGGCCGCCACGAGGACGAAGCGGCCGAGCGGGTCAGCGCAGGCCTCGACCGGGCCGTGGTGGGCAGGCTGCGGGACGTGACCCAGCACGTGCCGGTCGACCTCGCCGCCGCTGCCGTCGACCGGGCGCGCGAGCTCGGGGCCGGGGTGCTGGTGGCCATCGGCGGCGGCTCGGCCACCGGCCTGGCCAAGGCGGTCGCCCTGGAGACCGGGTTGCCCGTGCTGGCCGTTCCCACCACGTACGCCGGCAGCGAGATGACGCCGGTGTGGGGTCTGACCGGCGCTCAGGGCAAGACCACCGGGCGCGACCCGCGGGTCCTGCCGCGGACCGTGGTCTACGACCCGGAGCTGACCGTTCCGCTGCCCGCGGACACCACTGCGGCGAGCGGCATGAACGCGCTCGCCCACGCGCTGGAGGCGGGGTACGCCCCCGACGTCACGCCGCGGCTGGGCGACCTGGCCGAGGAGGCGCTGCGCGCACTGTCGACGGGCCTGCCGGGTGCCGTCGCCGACGGTGGCGACCTCGACGCCCGGACAGAGGCGCTGTACGGCGCGTGGCTCGCCGGCTGGGTGCTCGGCAGCACCACGATGGGGCTGCACCACAAGCTCGCCCACGTCCTGGGTGGCTTCTACCGGCTGCCGCACGCCGGTGTCCACAGCGCGCTGCTGCCGCAGGTGGCCGCGTTCAACGCACCCGCCGTGCCGCAGGCCTTCGCCGGCGCCGCGCGCGCCCTCGGCGTCGACGGCCCGTCCGCAGTGGCCGGGGCGCTCTTCGACCTCGCCGAGCGTCTCGGCGCCCCGACGTCGCTGGCCGCCCTCGGTCTGCGGGCCGACGCCGTCGACGCCGTGGCCGCGGCCGTCGCGTCGGCCGACGTGCCCAACCCGCGGGCGTTCGACGCCGCCGACCTGCGTCGCCTCCTGGGAGACGCCCGCGACGGCCGCCGCCCACCGACCGACGCCGCGCAGACCCACCCCAACCCCGGAGGAGCATGATGACCGACACCACCCCAGACCTGGTTGCCCTCGAGGCGGAGCGCGGCCGGATCCGCGCCCAGCACCTGCGTCCGGCCGGGGACCGACCGGCGTCCTCGGCCCGCGGCCTGCACCACACGGCGCTCATCAGCAGCGACGTGGAGCGGACCATCCGGTTCTACCAGGACGTCCTGGAGTTCCCGCTGACCGAGCTGATCGAGAACCGTGACTACCCGGGCTCGACGCACTTCTTCTTCGACATCGGCAACGGAAACCTGTTGGCGTTCTTCGACTTTCCCGGGCTGGACGTAGGGCCGTATGCCGAGGTGCTCGGTGGCCTGCACCACATGGCGATCTCGGTCGAGCCGGAGCGGTGGCCGCACCTCGTCCGCAAGCTCGACGAGGCGGGGGTCGAGCACGTGGTCCACAGCGAGGTGTCGGTCTACTTCAGCGACCCCGACGGCGCCCGGATCGAGCTGATCGCCGACCCGCTCGGGGAGATGTACGGGAGCAAGGTGCTCTGATGAGCGGCCCTGTCACCAGCGTCGACGCCACGCCGTCCGTCGCCGACGCGGGCCACCCCACCGCCCCGTGCATCGAGGTCAGCGACAGCCGTGAGGAGCTCGTGGGCCGGATGCGGGTGCGGCGGGCGCTGCCCCGCAGAGGGCGTCGTACGGTCGGGGCCTGGTGCTTCGCGGACCACATGGGGCCCGCTGATGTCACGGAGAACAGCGGCCTGGACATCGGGCCGCACCCGCACATCGGCCTGCAGACGGTCACGTGGCTCGTCGACGGGCAGGCGCTGCACCGCGACAGCCTCGGCTCCGAGCAGGTCATCGCCCCCGGTCAGCTCAACCTGATGACCGCCGGGGCCGGGGTGTCCCACGCCGAGGAGGCCACCGGGCACTACCGCGGGACGCTCGAGGGCATCCAGCTGTGGGTGGCGCAGCCGAACGCGACGCGTTCCGGCGCGCCGGCGTTCGAGCACCACACCGACCTGCCGCAGGGCGACCTCGACGGCGGTGTGGCCACCGTCCTGGTCGGCGACCTCGGCGGTCTGGTGAGCCCGGCCCGCCACGACACCGAGCTGGTGGGTGTCGAGCTCGCGCTCCACCGGCCCACGACCGTCCCGCTGCGAGCGGACTTCGAGTACGCCGTGGTGGTGCTCGAGGGTGCGGTGGCCGTGCACGGCACACCGGTGGTGCCCGGCCGGCTCGGCTACCTCGGCGAGGGGCGCGACGAGCTGGTGTTCGACGTCCGGGAGCCGACCCGTGCGCTCCTGCTGGGCGGGGAGCCGTTCGAGGAGCCGATCCTGATGTGGTGGAACTTCGTCGGCCGCACCCGCGACGAGATCGACGCCGCATACGCCTCCTGGGAGGCAGGCGACGACCGGTTCGGCACGGTCGCGTCCACGTTGCCGCGGATCCCGGCCAGGGCGCCGTACTGGCAGGAGCTGCGCAGCCGGGGCTGACCTGCCACGTCGCGCCTGAGCCGCCGCGCCGGCGCTGAGCCGCCGCGCCGGCGCCGAGCCGGCTGCGTCGCGCCTGAGCGGCTGCGCCGGGCCCGAGCCGCTGCGGCGGCCCCCAGTCGCCGCGCCGCTCGCCGGAGGGTGCGGCGGGGCGGCCCCGGGTGACCCGGTGGAGAGGTGGTGCCCGGTTTCCTTCCAGCAATTCCACAGGCGGGGCCCTTAGGGTCGCGCCCGATGGAGTGGCGACGGTCCCGTTGCGCGTATGGAAGGAGAAGCTGCGATGTCCCTGACCGGGCCGCTGTTCCTGGGGATGGTGATGACGGTCACCGTGCTGGCGTTCGTCGCCGTGGTGTTGGTGTGGCCGGCAATGGCCGGCCGCGGCGTTCCCCGGGTCGGCGGGCGCGTCGGGATGCTGGTCCTCCTCAACGCGCTGGTCCTGGTGACCGCCGGTGCCCTGCTCAACGCCCAGTTCCTGTTCTTCGCCGACTGGACCGACCTGCGCGGCGCGTTCGGTGGGGCGCCCACCTCCACGGCGGTCAGTCGGGGTGCGACGGCCAGCCGCGCGACCCGAACCGCCGTACGCGGTGAGGCCGCCGTGGCAGCATCTCGGCTGCCTCCGCTGCCGGTGGGGCGCATCAGCCCCACGGGTGTGGTGACCTACCGGGTCAAGGGGGTCCACAGCGGCCTGACCGGGACGGTCGAGGTCCAGCTGCCGTCGGGGTACCGGGACCCGCAGCATGCGCGCCTGCGCTATCCCGTCATGGAGGCGTTCCAGGGCTACCCCGGCGGGCCGGGGTCGTGGATCCGCACCATGGCTCTGGGCAACAACGTGACCCAGCTGGCGGCAGCGGGCCAGATGCGCGAGGCCCTTGTCGTCTCGCCACAGGTCGAGCTCCCCCCGGGCGTGGACACGGAGTGCGTCAACGGCGTCGGCGGGCGGCCGCAGATCGAGACGTGGCTGGCGAGGGACGTGCCGGACTGGGTCGCGCGGACGTTCCGCGTGCGGACGGACCGTGGCTCGTGGGCGGCGATCGGCCTGTCCACCGGTGGCTGGTGCGCCGCGATGGTGGCCATGCTGCACCCGGCGCAGTACTCCACGGCGATCGTCATGGGCGGGTACTTCCGACCGGAGTTCGGGCCGCTGTACGAGCCCTACCCGCCGGGGAGCGCCTTGTCCCGCCGCTACAACCTTCTCGCGCGTGCCCATCGGGCCTCGCCCCCTGTCGCGATCTGGCTCGAGACCTCGCATGCCGACTCGGTGTCGTACTCCTCCACCGCGGCGTTCCTGAAGGCCACGCGACCGCCGCTCTCGGTCAAGGCGGTGGTGCTCCAGCACGCTGGGCACCGGATCAGCTTGTTCCAGAGCCTCCTTCCCTCGAGCCTCGTCTGGTTGGGGCACAGCGTGCCGGGATTCGCCCCTGTTGCGTGACCGTCCCGGCAACTGCCCGAGCCTCGCGTGGCGGTGGTGCGATCAGGGAGAATGTGGCCATGCGCTCCCAGCTCGCCGCCCGTTGGGCCGACCTTCCTGCCACCGTGCGCAAGCCGGTCGTC
The DNA here is from genome assembly GCA_963696105.1 of uncultured Actinomycetota bacterium. GTDB lineage: Bacteria > Actinomycetota > Actinomycetes > Actinomycetales > Dermatophilaceae > CAVRTM01. The sequence goes on along the minus strand of CAVOIP010000005.1, from coordinate 168,784 downwards.
ACCACGGTCGGCGTGGGCCTGATCGGCGTCGGCGCCGTGGCGGTCGTGCTGCCCGGTCCGTGGACCATCCCTCCGATCGTCGCCGGCCTCGCCGTGCTGGGCACCGAGTATCCGTGGGCGCGTGCGGCTTCGGCCCGGATCGCCTCCACAGCCAGGGGAGCCGCTCGCCGGGTGCGTCGCCGGTAGTCCCGAGGGGTGCCGGTGCCGTTCGCCCGTATAAGGCGGTGCTGCCGACCTGAGCGTGCCCAGCCGCTGAGGCTGGAGGTGCAGTTCGCACAGGCGGTGCACGGCCGCCGCGCGGCAGGTGCGACTGGTCGGCTGACAGCCTCGAGGTGGACGCCGGCACGTGGTGGCGACTCGGCGTCAGTCATGCTCGTGCCATGACCGTCTACGTGCTGGCCGACATCGATGTCCATGACCCCGAGCGCTACGAGGACTACAAGGTCCTGGCAGGCGACGCGGTGGAGCAGTACGGAGGGCGCTACGCGGTGCGCGGTGGCACCGTGGAGGTCCTCGAGGGAGAGTGGCCAACCGGGCGCTTCGTCGTTCTGGAGTTCCCCGATGCCGAGGCCGCCCGGCGCTGGTACGACTCGCCGGAGTACACCGCGGCACGCGCGGTCAGGCAGGAGGCCTCGAACGCACGGTTCCTCCTCGTGAGCCCGCCCGACGCCTAGCCAGCGGCCGCGGGGCCGTGCTCGCTACGCGCGCGGGCGGAGCGACCCGGGGGAACACGGCCGCGCGGAAGGACGCAGCCTCGAAGGGGCGCTCGGGACCCACCGCGCCGTAGACCGTTTGGCATACCGGTTGGGGGTGAATAGGGCCTAGGCTCGAGTGGCATGGAGGTGGTTGAGGCGTCCGAGGGCCCGCTGAGCCAGGTTCTCGACGCTGCTGAGAACGCCTCGCCGCTGCAGGCGGTCGAGGCGGTCACGGATGCGCTGGCGCGGGCCCTCCGTGCCGAGGCGGCCTTCTTCCTGATCACGGACGTGTCCGGGCGCGGTCTTGTCCGCCTGTCGCATGTGCAGCCGGGCGAGGGTGCGCGCGAGCGCTTGGACGGCGGCGCCTTCTTCGACGGCGGCGTCCGTCGCTCCGACGATGAAGAACGCGCGGTGGAGCTGCCGTTCGGCAGCGGGGCCGCCGAGGAGGCGCTGCGCACCCAGACGGTCCAGGTGGTGCTGCCGGCGTTCTCGGGTGCTCGAGACGGGGAGCGGGGCACGTGGACCATCCTGGCGCCGGTGACCGAGCGCGGAGAGGTGCTGGGCCTGTTGCAGCTGAGCCTGCCGGAGGAGCCCGACGAGCCGGTGCTGTCCCAGATCGCCCGGATCGGTCACGTGCTGGCCTTCGTGGTGATTGCCAACCGGCGGCACACCGACCTGTTCGAATGGGGACAGCGCAGCACCTTGTTCACGCTGCCTGCGGAGATCCAGCGCCGGCTGCTACCGGCCGCGTTCACCTGCGAGGCCGGTGCCTTCGTTCTCTCGGCGTGGCTGGAGCCGGCGGCCTCCGTCGGCGGGGACACGTTCGACTACAGCCTGGCCCGCGACGTCCTGCACCTGTCGGTGACCGACGCGATGGGCCACGGCGTGGCCAGCGCCCTGACCGCGACGTTGTGCGTCGGGAGCCTGCGCAACACCCGCCGCGCCGGCGCGTCCTTGCTCGAGCAGGCGACTGCTGCGAACCTCGCGCTGCACGAACGGGCCACCAGCACCGGCACCGAAGGGTTCGCAACCGGGTTGCTGGGGCGCCTGGACCTGCGCACCGGCACCCTGGCGCTGGTCAACGCCGGGCACGTGCCCCTCTACCTGTGCCGGGCCGGGACGGTCACGCCGATCGCCATCCCGGTCGACCTCCCGCTGGGCATCTTCCCCGACACCACCTACCGGAGCACCGACCTGGTTCTCGAGCCCGGCGACCGGCTGGTGCTGGTCACCGACGGCATGCTGGAGCGGAACGCCGCCACGCTGGACCTGGTCAACGAGATCATCCGCAGCCGCGACCTGCATCCGCGCGAGGCCACCCGGCGCCTGACCGACAAGGTCCTCCAGATCAGCGGCCCGACCCTGTCCGACGACGCCACCATGCTGGTCCTGGACTGGTACGGCGGCCACGGGTCCGGCCGCACCACGGTCGCCGGCGCGGACCCGCAACGGGCCAGCACCGCATCTCCGTCCCGCCCTCTGGGCGCCTGGTAGGAGCCGGAGGCCCTTTGCCTCTGCCGGGCGGCGGCCGCGTGGCGACACCGTCGTGGGCATGGACCCAGTGGTCAGGACCGCGGCCGGCGCACTCCACGGCCGTGTCACGGATGGTGTGTGCGCGTTCCTCGGTGTGCCGTCCATGCCGCGGGCCGAGGGCCTGTTCCGGCGGGCGATCGCGCAGAGCGGCGCAGCACACCACGTGGTTCCGGTGGCGACCGCGCGGCGGATCGGGCGCGACCTCGCCGCGCGGCTGCGGGTTCCCCCGACCCGGGAGGCGATGGCCGCGGTGCCCGTCGACCAGCTGCTCACCGCGCAGGCGGAGCTGAAGGCAGACCTGATGGCCGATCCGGACCCGGAGCGCTGGAGCGAGGAGGTGGTGGCCACGCACGATGCCGTGGCAACCGGTCGTCGACGGCGACGTCATCCCCGGTCCGCCGATCGACCGGATCGCCGGCGGCGCGGGCGGGGACGTGGAGCTCATCGTCGGCACCAACGTCGACGACTGGCGGCTGTTCCTCGTCGCCTCGGGCGCCATCGACCAGGTCACCGAGGAGACCCTGACCGGGCCCGTCGAGGAGGGTGGCTACCAGGCGCTGGCCGCCTACGGACTGCCGGTGCAGACGGCGCTGGCGGCGTACCGCGCTGCCTGTCCCGGTGCGGGCCCGGGCGATCTGCTTGCGGCGGTGCAGACCGACTGGTGGGTCCGTGTACCTGGCATCCGCCTCGCCGACGCCCACGCCACGGCGAGGTCCGACACCTACATGTATATGAGTTCGCTTGGCAGTCGACGGCGTTCGGCGGACGGCTCGGCGCCGTCCATGCCCTGGAGATCCCTTTCGTCTTCGACGCCCTGGACCAGGACCTTCCCCTGCTCGGGCCGCTGCTGGCCGCGGACCCGCCGCAGCAGCTCGCGGACACCATGCACGCAGCGTGGGTGTCGTTCGCCACCACCGGGGACCCCGGCTGGCCGAGGTACGACCTGGGCCGCAGGGCGACCATGCGGTTCGACGTCCCCTCGGCGGTGGTGGACGACCCGCGGTCCTGGGAACGCGCGTTGTGGGAGGGCGTTCGCTAGCTCGCAGGTGGCCGGTGTTCGACGTGCGGTCCTGTCGGCGGCAACGCCGCGGAACACCTGTGGGCCGCGCCCGGAGAAAGGACACGGCCCACAGGGACATGGGGCCGCCCCCCAAAAATGCCCCCCAGCTCGGCGAAGGGCCATGCGGCGCACGGCGACCCCCGTGCCGCGCTGTGTCAGGTTTGCCCCGACCGGGGCGTCCTACCAGCGGCCGCGGGGAAGGGGCGGGCGTCCAGAACCGCCACCGCCAAGAGGGCGGCAACTCCTGACAGCCCCTCGGTGCGGAGCCGGAGGCCGGCCGACCTGTCCCTCACGAGCATCCGCGAATGTCAACGACGTCGTACCCGTCCTGCGCCATCAGCGGCACGGTCGGACGAGGTAGGGCGCAGGGGGCACAGCTCACCCCTTGGCCGACACGGTCAACCTGGAACCGGTGACTCCGTCAAGGAGCGCGCGTCCGTCCAATGGATGCTCAAGGCGGACCTCGGCCCGCATGCGATGCTCCGATGCGTCACAGACCCCACCGACGGTTCGTGTCCTCACATGCAGGGTGAGGCTCACAGATCCCTGGCTCTCCTTCGCCGTCAGAAATGCACTTTGGCATCCGCCACCGGAAGTCTCCGTGACCAACGTCGTGCCACCAAGATCGCTGGTCACTGCCTTCGTCATGGGCCGATCCGCTGTCGACTGTTGTACGGCCGAGGACGAGCAACCTGGCAACGCCAACGCCAACGCCAAGGCGGTCGCCGCGGTGATGGCCAGCGCGCTGCCGGTCACGGGCCCAGACGTGCTCACGTCTTGATGCTCTCATTCGCCCCTCTCGCGGGCATGGCGAAGCGTGCGGCTACATCCCGGACTTTCGCGTGGAGAGCGGCAAGGGCGCGCGTCCTCGTCAGTGGGGACCCGGGCCTCGATGAGGCGCCGGGTTGAGTGCGCGACGAACGGGTGTCCGCCGCGCATCTGTGCGTCGACATCGCGCGGCGGGTCCTCGTACTCCGCAACGGAGAAGTCGGGAACCCAACCACACGCACTTGCGCAGAATCCACACGACGGCTCCGACGTCGTAGAACTCCATCCGGCATCGACGGGCCAGCGTTGGGGCGTGCAGATCCTGAGAAGGGTTGCCCCCAAACCCGCTACGCCGTTGGTAAGAAGGCCCGCAGGCCGTGGTGGCTCCCGCCGTCGCCGTTGGCATTACTGGTGATGGTCTTGAGGTCCTTGCGGACCGCCTTCATCGGCGCCTGCGGCTGGTACGCCGATCCTGGGCTAGCTCCCGAGGATCTTCCTCTTCTCGTCCGCGAACTCCTCCTCCGTCAACAGCCCCTGGTCCTTCAGCTCACCCAGCTGGCGGATCTGCGCGATCTTGTCGTCGGTGGACACCGCGGGGCCCACGGCCGGCCCCGGTCCCGGTCCAGTGCCCGTCGAGTCTTGCGGCGCCTCCTGCGGGGCGGCTGCAGCCTCGGATGTGGTCTCCTGCGGTGGCGCTTGCGCCGCCTGCCGCTGTGCGGCGCGGCGTCGCAATCCTCCGCTCACTGCCGTGGCGGTGCCTGCGACGGCGGCTGTCTTTCCCACTTTGCCCAGTAGTCCCGCTCTTCCCCTACGTCGTGGCATGGCCGCCTCATTCCTTCTCCGCGCTGCAGGGGCCTGCAGCACACTCTCGCGTAGGACCATCGAGCACCGGCAGTTGACCGCGTGACCGGGTCCTCGCCAGCGCCGAGTGAGCTCCTTACCGCCCGGACCGGCGCGGCCTCCCCACTGGGGAAGGGGTTCCGGAGTTCTGCCCGGGTGGGTCTGAGCCTTGCCTCGCCCCAGACCCACCCACAGTGCCGAAGGTCCCTTCCCGCTCGCGGCGGCCCTGCTTGGCGCCCCTACGGCAACGAGCGCGGGCTGGTCGGCGAGCAGCGTCGGTGCCAGCGCGATCCGCCGCTGCTTCCTGTCCAGAGCCTCGCGCCCCGCCGTGGCCCAGGTCGGCGTCCAGGGCGCCGGCAACCCGTCGTACCAGTCCCGCACGTGTACCTGTCGCAGACGGCCCACCAGGTTCGGCGTCGGCGGCGCCAGGACGGGCGCGCTCGTTAGGGCCGCCGCATTCAGGGGTCGCGGATGATGGGGCAGGTCATGCAGTGGCCTCCGCCGCGACCGCGTCCGAGCTCGGTGCCGACGATCGTGATGACCTCGATTCCGGCTTTGCGGAGCAGGGTGTTGGTGTGGGTGTTGCGGTCGTAGGTGAACACGACGCCGGGTCCGACCGCGACGGCGTTGTTGCCGCTGTCCCACTGCTGACGTTCCGAGACGTAGACGTCGCCGCCGGTGTCGATGATCCGCAGCTCGGGCAGGCCGAGTGCCTTGGCCACCACCTGCGTGAAGTGGTGCGAGCCCTCGTCGACGATCTCGACACGGGCGCTCGTGTCGCTCGGGTGGAGCGAGAACGGGCGGACGCTGTCCATGATGACCGGGTAGAGGGTGACGACGTCGCGGTCCGCGAAGGTGAACACGGTGTCCAGTGCATGGCGGTCCGCAGCTTCGGCATCCCGGCCACGATGACGTGCCCTGCCGCCTGCCCCGCGAAGAGCGCCGCTGCGACGTGGGTGATGGCCTGGCGTGATGTCCGCTCGCTCATCCCCATCAGGACGACTCCCTTGCCAACGGGCATGATGTCAACTGGGGGGCGAGCCGGCAACGAAAGAGCCCCTGACCTGCGTTTCCGCAGGTCAGGGGCTCGTTGCCGTGGGGTGAGTGACGGGACTTGAACCCGCGACATCCGCGACCACAACGCGGCGCTCTACCAGCTGAGCTACACCCACCACGCCTTGAAGAACGGCCGGTCGGAACCGGCCGCCTGTTCAGCGGCGCCTATCGTACCCAATCCCGGGAGCGGTTCTGACCACCCCCCGAAGCCGGGGCGGCGGCACCGGCGCCGTACGGCGTGCCGGGGTCAGGAGGCGTCGGGGTCGACCTGGTGACGGGCGGCGATCGCCTTGGCGGCGTCGGAGTCCGGGCCGGGCTGCGGCACGAACACGGCCTCGCGGTAGTAGCGCAGCTCGGCGATGCTCTCGCGGATGTCGGCGAGCGCGCGGTGTCCGCCGCTCTTCTTCGGGGCGTTGAAGTAGGCCCGCGGATACCACCTGCGGGACAGCTCCTTGATCGAGGAGACGTCGATGATGCGGTAGTGCAGGTGGGACTCGAGCTCCGGCATGTCACGGGCGAGGAAGCCGCGGTCGGTCGCGACCGTGTTGCCCCCCAGCGGAGCCTTGGCCGGCTCGGGGACCCACTCGCGGACGTAGGCGAGTACCTGCTCCTCCGCCTCGGCCAGCGTGATGCCGGTCGCCAGCTCCTCGAGCAGGCCGCTGGAGGTGTGCATGTCGCGGACGAAGTCGTCCATCTGCGCCAATGCCTCGGCGGGGGGAGCGACGACGAGGTCGACGCCGTCGCCGAGCTGGTTCAGCTCGTAGTCCGTCACGAGCGCCGCCACCTCGACCAGCGCGTCAGTGGCCAGGCTGAGCCCGGTCATCTCGCAGTCGATCCACACGATCCGGTCAGTCAGTGCGCGTTCGTTTCCGTTCTGGGCCACGGGGACACTGTAGAGGGGGGCTGCGACTACCCTGCGGGGCATGACGTGGCGAGAGGCACGGCCGCCGCAGGTCGCCCCGCAGGAGCCCCTCCCACCGGGGCCGCTCAACGCCACCAGGCGGCCGATGATCCGACGCTGGGTGGAGCTGGCGGTGGTCCTGGTCGGCTTCGCCCTGTGCGGCCTCGTCCTGGCCGGAGCCATCGGCGCCGACGCCGGTGTCCAGGCCTCGCTGCTCGGTCTGGTCCTGGCGGCGCTGCCGCTCGGGATCGTCGTACCGGCGTTCCTCTGGCTCGACCGGTTCGAGGCCGAGCCGGTGCCGCTGTTGCTGTTCGCGTTCGGCTGGGGCGCGTTCGTGGCCAGTGCGGGAGCGCTGGTGCTCAACACGTCCTCGATCGTGCTGCTGCAACAGGTGGACCAGGACCCGGTGACGGTGGCCTCGGTGGGGATCGCGCCGATCGTGGAGGAGTCGCTCAAGGGCGTGGCGGTGCTGCTGATCCTGCTGTTCCGGCGGCGGGAGTTCGACGGGATCGTCGACGGCATGGTCTATGCGGGCATCTGCGCCGCGGGCTTCGCGTTCGCGGAGAACATCCTCTATCTCGGTCGCGCGTTCAGCGAGGGCGGTAGCGCGGGGCTCGCCACGGTCTTCTTCGTGCGTGGCGTCATCGGCCCGTTCGCCCATCCGCTGTTCACCATCTGCACCGGGATCGGGCTCGGCATCGCCGCCACCACGCGCTCGCGGCTGCTGCGGGTGGTGGCGCCGCTGTGCGGGCTGCTCCTCGCCATGGTGCTGCACTCCACGTGGAACCTGTCCTCGGTCGCCGGCCTCAACGGCTTCCTCGTCTTCTACGCGTTCCTGCAGATCCCGGTCTTTCTCGGGTTCGTCGGCGTGGCCGTGTGGGCCCGCCGGCGCGAGGGTCGCCTGATCGGCAAGCACCTGCGCCCGTATGCCGCCGCCGGCTGGCTCAGCTATCCAGAGGTGGACATGCTCGCGCGGATGCCCGATCGCCGCCGCGCGCGCCGATGGGCCCGGCTGACCGGCGGACGGCCCGCGCTGGCGGGGATGGAGGCGTTCCAGGACGCCGCGAGCGAGCTGGCCCTGTTGCGGCGGCGGATGCTCCGCGGTGAGGTCGACCCGGTGGCGCTCGCGACCGAGCGGCGGCTCCTGCAGTCGGTGGTCACGCGCCGGCGGGACTTCATCGGCAGCGGCGCCTTCTGACCTCCCCGGAGGGCGCCGGCGGCGTGCTCCGGGCAGGCGTGACGTCCGGGGCCGCCCCTATCCTCGGGCCATGGGCCCCCTGACGCAGTTCCGCCGCAACGACCTCGTCTTCGACGTCCGCGACCACGGGCCCGGCGACGGGGACGCCGTCGTGCTGCTGCACGGCTTCCCGCAGGACGGCAGCTCCTTCGACGCCGTCGTCCCGGCGTTGCAGCAGGCCGGTCTGCGCACGCTGGTGCCGGACCAGCGCGGCTACTCCCCGGGCGCGCGGCCCCCGTCGCGGCGGGACTACGTCCTGGAGCAGCTGGTCGCCGACATCCTCGCCCTGCTGGACCAGGCCGGCGTGGACCGGGCCCACGTCGTCGGGCACGACTGGGGCGGCGCGGTTGCCTGGGCGCTCGCGGCCCGGCACCCCGGGCGCGTCCGCAGTCTCGTCGCCCTGTCCACACCCCACCCGTCCGCGCTGATGGCCTCCATGGTCCGCAGCACCCAGGCGCTGCAGTCCTGGTACATGGCGCTGTTCCAGCTCCCCGTGTTGCCGGAGGTGCTGGTGAAGAAGACGGTGGCGTCCATGCTGCGTGCCCAGGGCCTGACGCCGGCCGCGGCGGAGCGGTATGCGGCCCGGATGGCCGAGCCGGGAGCGGCAACCGGAGCGCTGAACTGGTACCGCGCGATGCCGTTCTCGCACATGGTCGCGACCCCCAGGGTGGGCGTGCCCACGACGTACGCCTGGGGAGAGAAGGACCCCGCCCTGGGGCGCGCGGCGGCCGAGCTGACGGCCGACTACGTCACGGGGCCCTACGCCTTCGAGGTGCTGAAGGCCGGTCACTGGCTGCCGGAGAAGCAACCGGACGAGGTGGCGTCGCTCATCCTGGGCCGCGTGCGCGACGCCTGAGCGGCGCCTGGGCGGCAGGGGCCCCGGTACGCCGCACGCCTCACCTACACTCGTGCCGTCGCCTGCCGGCGGCACTGCCCTCGTAGCTCAGCTGGATAGAGCAAGAGCCTTCTAATCTCTAGGTCGCAGGTTCGAGTCCTGCCGGGGGCGCAGACGATCCAGGCGAAGGCGGAGGTCCGCTCTTCGGCGAGAGCCTGCCCCTACTTCTGCGGTGCGTACTGGCGCGCCCAGTCCACGAACATCCACGTGTCCGTCGTGGCCCTGCCCGCCTCCGGGAACCAGTCGAGCTGCATGGTCAGGTGCATCGGGCCCGGGGGCAGGTGGGAGGTGTCGTCGTCCTGGAACCACACGCGCCCGTCGATGTAGCCGGTCACGCCGTACCTGGTCCACTGGACGGCGTAGGTGTGCCAGACGCTGGTGTCGTTGGGGATCGACACCTGCGTCTGCTGGTTCGTGCAGCCGTGATGGTAGTAGAACCCGGTCCTGCGGATGTCGGCGCTGGTGCCCTCGGAGAAGTCGATCTCGCCACCGCAGGGCCAGTCGTCGTTGCTCGGCCACAGGATCAGGACGGGGTGGTACGCGGGGTCACGGTTGGCGCTGGTCTTCATGCGCACCTCCCACCGGCCGTACTTGCTGTCGGCCCCCGACCACCTCGCCGCCATGCCACCCGTGGTGCCGTTGGCGTCGCCGTGGACGATCGCGTTGCCGGCCTCGACGGACCAGGCCCCGGGGGCGCGCAGGCCCTGTCCGTTGTGGCCGGTGCTGCTGTAGACGTACCAGCTCGTCGGGCTCGGGGCCGTGCCGCTGGTGAACTCCTCGGCGTGGATCGGTGACCCCCATCCGAAGGCGGTCGCGGCGGTGGTGGCGGTCGGCGCCTCGGCCAGCCGTGCGGCGGCTGCCGCCCCGGCCATCGTTGCCGCCGTCATGGCTGCAGCCGCCAGGGCACCAAGGCGTCTGGCTCTGTTCGGCATCTCGCGCCCGCTTCCCCCTATGGAGGGATGTCCGTCCCATCTGCCCCCGCGCCGATGATCCATGGGCCGAGGCGGCGGCGCCCCCGTCGATGCACCGAGGCCCCAGCGCCGCGCCCTCCGGGAAAAAGCGGCCGACCACTCCGCCGGAAGGACGTGTGGGCGGGGAGCGACGCTCACGGGCTCACGGGCCCACGGGCTCACGGGGAAGCGGATCAGCCGCGCAGCCGCACCGGCAGCCGCGTCAACCCCCGGATGAGGGTGCTGGCGCGCCAGGTCAGCTCCTCGGGGTCGCCTGCCAGCGCCAGGTCGGGGAAACGGGTCAGCAGCGTCCGGAACGCGATGTCACCCTCCAGCCTGGCCAGCGGGGCGCCCAGGCAGTGGTGGAGCCCGAAGCCGAAGGCCAGGTGGCTGCCCTCGTCCCGCCGGAGGTCGAGCTGGTCGGCCGCCGGGAACCTCGCGAGGTCGCGGTTGGCGGACGTGAGGGCGACCAGCACGACCTCGCCCGGGGGAATCGTGGTCCCGGAGATCTCCACGGCCTCGGTCGTGTGCCGGAACGTGGCGAGGTTGACCGGGCCGTCGTATCGCAGGAGCTCCTCCACGGCACCGGGCGTCAGGTCCGGATCGGCGTGCAGGGCGCGCAGCTGGTCGGGATGGCGCAGCAGGGCCAGCATGCCGTTGCCGATGAGGTTGACGGTCGTCTCGTGGCCGGCGACCAGGAGCAGGAAAGCCATCGAGACGGTCTCGTCGGGGGAGAGGCGGTCGGCGTCCTCCGACACCGCCACGATCTCGGAGAGCATGTCCTGCGCTGGACGCGCCCGCTTGTCCGCGACGAGGGTCGCCAGGTACTGCGCCATGGCGGCGTGAGCCGCCTGACGGGCTGGGGCCGTCTCGCCGGAGCCATCGCCGAGCAGCGTGTTGGACCACGTCCGGAATGCCGTCCGGTCGCCTTCCGGCACGCCGAGCAGCTCGCAGATCACGCTCATCGGCAGCGGGAAGGCGAATGCGTCGAGGAGGTCGACCTCCTCCGGTCCGGCGCCCATCTCATCGGCCAGCCCGGCGGCGATCTGCTCGATCCGCGGTCGCATACCGGCGATGGCCCGTGCCGTGAATGCGCGGGTGACCAGCTTGCGCAGCCGGGTGTGGTCCGGAGGATCGGAGCTGAGCATGTGCCGCGCCAGGGAGTCCGCGAACTCGACCTGCTGGTCCGGGCCCACCGTCGCCCGTTCGAGCAACGTCGCGAAGCGCGTCCCGTCCTTGGACAACCGGGGGTCGGCGAGCGCCGCCCGGGCGTCGTCGTACCGCGTCACGAGCCACACGTGCATGCCGAGGGCGGTCCGCGCGCGGGTGACCGGCCGTTCCTCCCGCAGGACGGCGTAGAGCCTGTGCGGATCGGCGAAGAAGCTCTCGTCGAGCTCGACCACCGTGGTGTCCATGTTGGTCATACCCCATCATCGCCGTACCGGGCGGCGGCGTCAGCGCTTCGAGAGTGCCTGCTGCCGGCTGCGAAACGCTGTCGGGTCCGGGTCGAGGGCCCTCACCTCGGCCAGCCGGGAGGGCCTGAACCGGGTCACGGGGGTCGTGTGGCAACCGGCTGCCGGAAGGTTCGGGCACAGGCCTTCTGGGCCGAACACACGTTCGATACGATGGCGGCGTGACCGATCGACCCCGCCGGGCGCTGCGACAGCCGCGTTCCCTGACCCCCGAGCAGCTGCTCGACAACCTGGTCACCCAACCCGACGCGCCGACCCCGGTGACGGCCTGGGTCCTGTGGGAGGACGGCGTGGAGGAGCAGGTCACCGGCCAGGCGGTGGCGTGGACCAGGCGAGCCGTGCGGGTGCGCTTCGGTGCGCCGCCGCATCTGCACGAGGTCTGGGTCTGGGTCGGCGCGGTCCAGCGCCAGGAGGAGGTCCGACGGCCCACGCCCGTCGAGACGGCCCGGCGCTCGGCGCCCGTCGAGGGGGCCCGGCGGTCGGCGGGCGCCGAGGCCGGGACGCGAGCTCAGGGACACGGCAACGACGTGGGGCGCTGAGGACCTGCGGGCTTCAGCGCCCTACGTCGTGGCGTCTCGTGCTCGGGGCGTCCCGCCTACTGGGCGCGGGTGAGGGCGACCGGCCACGCCAGCGGGTCGGGCTTGACCGCGACCTCCACCGGCGCTGCGGTGATGGAGCGGACATCCTCGATCGCGGTCTCGAGCAGGCTGCGCAGCATGGCGTCGGGGTCGCTGATGCAGGCCTTGGCGATGCCCTGCACCGAGCAGTTGACGATCCGCGGCGCGGCCCGGCGGCGGAAGTCCCGCTGCGAGACCCCGGTGTCACGGTTGAACCGGCGCGCCCACTTCACGGCCTGCGGGACGCGGTCCAGTGCCTCGAGACCCTCCTCGCGCAGCGGCATGAGCTGCGGGTCGTCGAAGTCGCACATCACGCGCTCGCAGGCGAGCAGCCCGACGGCCAGGACGCCCTGACGCTCGGCGGACACGATGGGCAGGCCCACCGTGGCGGCACGCAGGGCGAGGACCACGTCGATCTTGGGTTCGCTGCTCGTCAGGCCGATGACCGAGGGGATCAGGGTCGCCAGCCTGGGCCGGGCGGCGTCGGTGGTGTAGTCGTTCACCGACCGTGCCAGCTCGGCCAGCAGCGGGTGGGTGCACGAGGGATGGTCGCTCCAGCGCTCGCCGGCCAGGAACGACGCCAGCTCCATGAAGCAGGCACCCTTGGTGGCGTTACGGTGGCGCCCGCGCGACAGCACGGGGAGCAGGTCAGGGGCAGTGTTGTCGTTGTCCGGCACGGGGACTCCACAGGTGATTGACAGACCGTGCATCCACTATGCGCCGCCCCGGGCCATTGCGCCACAGACCCCGCCACATCTGTTTACGGACAGGGCCGAAGGGCCTGTACGGCGGCGTCCGGATGCCTCAACAGGGGCCCCACGTGGACGTTTCCGGGCCACGTCTCCTGCCGCACCCGGCTCCCGAACCGGGCCACGCAGACGCCGTACGTGCCCTCGTGGAGGTCCCGCGGTATTTCTTGACCCGTCCCTGACGCGGGTCACGGCGGTTCGGTTTGGGCTGAGCGGCCGCTCAGGGCAGGCTTGCGCCTGTGACGGACGTGGTCGACGACTCAGGGCTGCTCGCCGCCGTCCGCACCCTTCGCGACGCCGTGGAGCAGGCGGCGCTGCCGCTCGACCTGCCCGGGGCCGAGGCCGCCCGGAGCTCGCGGGCCTCGCTGCTGAAACAGCTGGACGACTACGTCCTGCCGCGGCTGGAGGCGCTGGACGCGCCGCTGCTGGCCGTCGTGGGGGGCTCGACCGGCGCAGGCAAGTCCACGCTGGTGAACTCCCTGGTGCGGGAGACGGTCACGCGCAGCGGTGTGCTGCGGCCGACCACCCGCTCGCCCGTCCTGGTCCACCACCCTGCCGACGCCGGCTGGTTCAGCGGGACCCGGATCCTGCCCGGGCTGGCCCGCACCACCGGTACGGCGCCCGGCAACGTCGGTGTCGGTGTGGCAGGTGCGGGCAAGGACGACCCGTCGGCCGTACGGCTGGTGGCCACCGACGCGCTGTACCCGGGGCTGGCCCTGCTGGATGCTCCCGACATCGACTCGGTCGTCCTCGCCAACCGGGAGCTCGCGACCCAGCTCCTGTCCGCCGCCGACCTGTGGCTGTTCGTGACCACCGCCGCCCGCTACGCCGACGCGGTGCCGTGGGACCTGCTGAGAGAGGCCGCTGCGCGCGGCACGTCGGTGGCGATCGTGCTGGACCGCGTGCCGCCGGAGGCGATGGAGGACATCCGCAGCCACCTCGCCTCGATGCTGCGGGAGCAGGGGCTCGCGGGTGCGCCGCTGTTCCCGGTGCCGGAGACCGTCCTGGACGCCCAGGGGCGGCTGCCGGACGGGGACGTCGCACGCCTGAGGTCGTGGCTCGCGGCCCTCGCCCGTGACGCGAAGGCGCGCGGCATCGTCATACGGCGCACCCTGACCGGCGCCCTGGACTCACTGTCCGGGCGGGTGGGAGGACTCGTCGAGGCCAGTGAGGCGCAGGACCGGGCGGTCGAGGCGCTGTCCGCAGAGGCTGGTGCCGCGTACCTCGCCGCGACGGAGGCCGTCGAGGTGGGCATGACCGACGGCAGCCTGCTGCGCGGTGAGGTCCTCGCCCGGTGGCAGGAGTTCGTCGGCACGGGAGAGCTCCTTCGCCAGCTGGAGGCCGGCATCGGCCGGCTGCGCGACCGGGTCACCGCGGCGATCAAGGGAAACCCGCCTCCCGCGCGGCACCTCGGCGAGGCGCTGCAGAGCGGGGTCGCGGAGCTGCTCACCGCGCAGGCGCACGGCGCGGCCTCGTCCACGGTCCGCCGGTGGCGGCAGCTGCCCGGGGGTCCTCAGGTGGTCGCGGCCCATCCCGAGCTGGCCGGGCCGTCACCCGACCTGCCGGCGAGGGTGGACCGCCTGGTGCGTGACTGGCAGGGGTACCTCCTCGACCTGGTGCGCGAGGAGGGCAAGGACCGGCGCACCACGGCGCGAGTGCTGTCCTTCGGTGTCAACGGGATCGGCGTCGTGCTGATGCTCGCGGCGTTCAGCCAGACCATGGGCCTGTCGGGAGCTGAGATCGGCATCGCCGGAGGGTCGGCGGTGCTCGCCCAGCGGCTGCTCGAGGGCGTCTTCGGTGACCAGGCGGTGCGCGAGCTCGCAACCAAGGCACGGGCCGAGCTGCTGCGCCGGACCGCCGAGCTGTACGCCGGCGAGCAGGCTCGGTTCGACGTGGTGACCGAGGCGGTGGCGGTGGATCCGAAGCAGTCGCAGGCTCTTTCACTGGCTGTGGCGGCCGTGGAGGCGACGCGATGAGCCCGCTGAAGATGGGCAGCAAGCGTGCCGTGGCCGCGTCGGCCGACGACATCCGTCTCCGTGGTGCCGCGCTGGACGAGGCGCTCCAGGCGGGCGCCGCGGAGCTGGACCCGGCTCTGGCGGCTCAGGCGCGGCGGGTGGTGACGCAGATCGGGGAGCGGACCTCGATCGCCGGAGGCCACACCGTCGTCGCGCTCGCAGGCGCCACCGGGAGCGGGAAGTCCAGCCTGTTCAACGACCTGGTCGGTGCCGACGTGGCGACCGTCGGGGCACGCCGCCCGACGACCGCGACCCCGACGGCGGCCGTGTGGGGCCCGGACCCCGCGTCGGCGCTGCTGGACTGGCTCGCGGTCGGGGCGCGCCACCACGTCGACGCGCGCACCGAGCCCGAGGGGCTGGGCCTGGACGGCTTGGTGCTGCTGGACCTGCCCGACTTCGACTCGCGGCAGGTGGAGCACCGCGTCGAGGCCGATCGGGTGCTGGGGCTGGTCGACGTGTTCGTCTGGGTGACCGACCCCCAGAAGTACGCCGACGCCCGGCTGCACCGGGACTACCTCACCGCGCTCTCCGGGCATGACGCGGTGACGCTCGTGGTGCTCAACCAGGCGGACCGGCTGACGCCGGAAGCGGTCTCCGCGTGTCGCAAGGACCTCGGCCGGCTGCTGCGGGAGGACGGCCTGGACGTCGGCGAGGTGCTGGTCACCTCCGCCCGCGACGGCAGCGGGGTCGTGGATCTGCAGCACCGCGTCAGCGTGGCGGTGGCCGGCCGCACCGCTGCGGTGCAACGCCTGGACGGTGACGTGCGCTCGGTGGCCGGCCGGCTGCGGGCCGGGGTGGCCGACACCGAGCCACGGCTCGACGAGCACGCGGATGCCGACCTCGTGGACGCGCTCACCCGCGCCGCGGGCCTGCCCGTGGTGCTGGACGCGGTCCAACGGGACTACCGCCGGGAGGCGTCCGCCCACACCGGGTGGCCGTTCACCCGGTGGGTGCGCCGGCTGCGACCGGATCCGTTGCGCCGCCTGCGTCTGGGCACGCCGATCGGGGACGCCACGCGTGGCGCCGACGGCATCACCGGGTCGGACGTCCGTGCGGTGCTGGGACGTTCGTCGTTGCCGCCGGCGACGCCCGCAGCGCGGTCGGCGGTCGAGCTGGCCACGCGGGCGCTCGGTGATCGGGTGGGCGGCCAGCTGCCGCAACGGTGGTCGCAGTCGGTGGCCGACGCGGCGACCCCGCCCGGCGATGACCTCGGCGACGCCCTGGACGGGGCGGTGATGCGCACGCCGCTGCGGACGCGAAGACCCTTGTGGTGGGGAGCTCTCAATCTGCTGCAGTGGCTTCTCGCCCTGGCCGCTGTGCTCGGCCTCGCCTGGCTGGCGGTGCTGGCCGGCATGGCGTGGCTGCGGTTGCCCGAGCCGGGGACGCCGCGGGTGGGCATCCTCCCGGTGCCGACCCTGATGCTGCTCGGCGGGTTGCTGCTCGGGCTGCTGCTCTCGGCGCTGGCGCGGCCGTTGGCGCGCATCGGGGCCCGACGCCGTCGCAAGGTCATCGCCCGACGTCTGCGCGACAGCGTCGGCGTCGTGGCGCGCGACCTCGTGGTGGCCCCGGTGCAGGCCGTCCTGGATCGTCACCGCAGGACCCGCGAAGGGCTCGACACCGCCGTCGCCCGCCGCTCCTGACCGGCGCCCCACCTGCCGGCAGGCCTGGTGGTTCTGCGGGCCCGGCGCCCGGCCCCCGGGCTCTGCTGTGGGCGGCGACGACCGGCGTCGCTGTCCACAGGTCGGCGACCGCTCGTCCCACGGTCCACACCGCACGGCCGCGCGCTGGCCGGGGCGGGGCGGCATACCGACTCTGGGAACACCCGCCGTCGTGGCGGGCACATGGCCGAGACAGATGAGGTGTTGGGGATGAACGAGACCTACGTGACGATCTCCGGGAACGTCGTGGGCGACCCGCAGGTCCGCAGGACGCGCGCCGACGTGCCGTTCGTGACCTTCCGGGTGGCGTCCAACGTACGCCGGGTGGACCACAAGACGGGCGAGTACATCGACGCGGGGACCAACTTCGTCAACGTGACGGCGTTCCGGTCGCTGGGCATCAACCTGGCCAACTCGCTGGAGAAGGGGCACCCGGTGGTCGTCTACGGCCGGATGCGGATCAACCAGTGGACCAACGGGGAGCGGACGGGCACGACCGTGGAGATCGACGCCTACAACGTCGGTCACGACCTCACCCGTGGTCAGTCCACGTTCATCCGGGTGGCTCGGCCGCAGCTGGAGCAGCACGACCGGCTGGCTGACCCGGCCGTGCAGCAGGCGGGGGAGGCGCTCGACGGCTCCGGCGGCGGCAACGAGGCCGACGACGAGGCCCACGACGACGAGCCCCGCGACGACGAGGCCCGCGACGACGAGGCCCGCGACGACGAGGGCGCGCCGTACGGTCTGCAGCCGGCGGCCGACGCGGGCGACGACGTCCAGCCGGAGGCCGGCGGGTTCGACGTCGACGCAGCCGACACGGACGCCTACGAGGTCGTCGGCGCCGGCGCCTCCTGACCTCGGGACCCGGGTCCCGGGTCCCGGCGCGGCCTTCTGGAGGTAGGGGCGTGCGCCGGGGCCCGGTGCACACAGCCGACGGCCGATGCCGTGGGGTGACGTGCGGTTCCATGCCGGACGGGAGCACGGAATTCAACGGGAGCGCCGCGGGCAGATAGCCTGAGCACCATGCCCGAGTTCATCTACACCATGACCAAGGCGCGCAAGGCGCACGGCGACAAGGTCATCCTCGATGACGTCACGATGTCGTTCTACCCCGGCGCGAAGATCGGTGTCGTCGGTCCGAACGGCGCCGGCAAGTCCACCATCCTGAAGATCATGGCGGGCCTCGACCAGCCCTCGAACGGCGAGGCGCGCCTGTCGCCGGGCTACACCGTCGGCATCCTGCTGCAGGAGCCGCCGCTGAACGAGGACAAGACCGTCCTCGGCAACGTCGAGGAGGGCCTCGGCGAGATCAAGCTGCAGGTCGACCGGTTCAACGCGATCTCCGCCGAGATGGCCGAGCCGGATGCCGACTTCGACGCGCTGATGGAGGAGATGGGCAAGCTCCAGGAGGCAGATCGACGCCGCCGACGCGTGGGACCTCGACTCCCAGCTGGAGCAGGCGATGGACGCCCTGCGGTGCCCGCCGCCGGACGCCGACGTCACCGTCCTGTCCGGTGGTGAGCGCCGCCGCGTCGCGCTGTGCAAGCTGCTGCTGTCCAAGCCCGACCTGCTGCTGCTCGACGAGCCCACCAACCACCTGGACGCCGAGAGCGTGCAGTGGCTCGAGCAGCACCTGGCGAAGTACCCCGGCGCCGTGCTCGCCGTCACCCACGACCGGTACTTCCTGGACAACGTCGCCGAGTGGATCGCCGAGGTCGACCGCGGCCGGCTGTACCCCTACGAGGGCAACTACTCGACCTACCTGGAGAAGAAGGCCGAGCGCCTGCCCGTCCAGGGCAAGAAGGACGCCAAGCTCGCCAAGCGGCTCAAGACCGAGCTGGAGTGGGTGCGGTCCAACGCCAAGGGCCGCCAGACCAAGTCCAAGGCGCGCCTGGCCCGGTACGAGGAGATGGCGGCCGAGGCCGACCGCACCCGCAAGCTCGACTTCGAGGAGATCCAGATCCCGCCGGGCCCCCGCCTCGGCAGCGTCGTCATCGAGGTCGACGACCTCACCAAGGGCTTCGACGACCGGATCCTGATCGACGGGCTCTCGTTCACGTTGCCGCGCAACGGCATCGTCGGGGTCATCGGCCCGAACGGCGTCGGCAAGACCACGCTGTTCAAGACCATCGTGGGGCTCGAGGAGACCGACGCGGGCACGGTGAAGGTCGGCGAGACGGTCAAGATCTCCTACGTCGACCAGAGCCGCGCCGGGATCGACCCGACGAAGAACGTGTGGGAGACGGTGTCGGACGGCCTGGACTACATCAAGGTCGGCAACGTCGAGATCCCTTCTCGCGCCTACGTCTCCCCGTTCGGCTTCAAGGGTCCGGACCAGCAGAAGATGACCGGCGTCCTCTCCGGCGGCGAGCGCAACCGGCTCAACCTGGCGCTCACCCTCAAGCAGGGCGGCAACCTGCTGCTGCTCGACGAGCCGACCAACGACCTCGACGTCGAGACCCTCGGTTCCCTCGAGAACGCGCTGCTGGACTTCCCCGGCTGCGCCGTCGTGATCAGCCACGACCGGTGGTTCCTGGACCGGGTGGCGACGCACATCCTCGCCTACGAGGGCGCCGACGAGAACCCGGCCAGCTGGTACTGGTTCGAGGGCAACTACGAGTCCTACGAGGCGAACAAGGTCGAGCGCCTGGGCGCCGACGCCGCGAGGCCGCACCGGGTGACCTACCGCAAGCTCACCCGCGACTGACCTCGGTCGGGATCTGGCCGAAGGCCGGCGTGCACCGGGCACGCCGGCCTTCGGCCACCTCGGGGGTGGTCAGCCGCGGACGGTGGCGACGGCGCGGACCGGCGCGCCGTCGCCGTGCTCGATCCGCAGCGGCAGCAGGCTGACCTCGACCGCGAGCCCGGCGTCCTGGGCGGCCAGCAGGGGTCCGAGCGCGGTGAGGTTCTCGGCGATGACGGCGTGGCTCCCGCACAGCACCTGGTGGCTCGGCAGCCCGGTCGCCTCGTCGGCTGGGGTCGCGTCGACGCTGAGGGCGTCGATGCCCACCGTCAGCACGCCGAGGTCGATGATGCGCCGAGCCAGCCCGGGGGACAG
The DNA here is from genome assembly GCA_963696105.1 of uncultured Actinomycetota bacterium. GTDB lineage: Bacteria > Actinomycetota > Actinomycetes > Actinomycetales > Dermatophilaceae > CAVRTM01. Next base: position 149,280 of record CAVOIP010000005.1, on the reverse strand, counting down.
GAAGGGGTGCTCCACGTACGCCGGCGAGCCCCAGTGCCGCGACCAGCCCGTCACCACGAGCAGCACGATGCCGGGGCCGAGCCGGTCGGCCACCGGGTCGAGCGCCGAGGCCGGCAGCTCCTGGCGGGGGTCGGCGGCGCGTGCGTCCAGCAGCACGGCTCGTCCCACGAACCGCTCCAGCGGCAGGGCGTCGAGGTCGGGCAGCGCGTCGTCGACGTGGTACGGCGCGTCGACGTGCGTCCCGGACTGCGAACCGAGGTGCAGCCCGAGCACGTTGACCCCCTCGCCGGCGACGGTCAGCGCGGGCGCGATCGCGACGTGCGGGTCCCCGGGGTAGACCGGCATCCCGGACCGCAGCGGGTGGGACAGGTCGTGCAGCACCGGACCGGCCACGGGTCAGCGCTCCCTGGTGATCGGGGCGACCGGTGCCGCGACCGCACGCGTCAGGAACGGACCACGCGGGCCGTGCACCGCCCGCGGCTCCGGGAAGACCCAGAGCAGCGACAGGTAGAGCACGGCCGCCACCCCGAGGGAGAGGGGCAGGCTGATGTCGGCGCCGCCGGCGAGGTTGCCCAGCGGCCCGACGAACTGCCCCGGGATGTTGGTGAACAGCAGGCCGAGCGCCGCGCTGAGCAGCCACGCCGACAGGCCACGCCAGTTCCAGCCGTGGTTGAACCAGTAGCGGCCACCGCGCTGCCGACGGTTGAACACCTGCAGCGCGTCGGGGTCGTACCAGCCACGGCGGGTGACGAAGCCGAGCATCATCACGACCATCCACGGCGCCGTACAGGTGATGATCAGCACGGCGAACGTCGAGATGCTCTGCACCAGGTTGAGCGCGAACCGTCCGACGAAGATGAACGCGACCGACAGCGCGCCGATGAAGAGCGTCGCCTGGACCCGGTTGAAGCGCGGGAAGACGCTGGAGAAGTCCAGGCCCGTGCCGTAGAGGGAGGTCGTGCCGGTCGACATGCCACCGATCAGCGCGATCAGGCACAGCGGCAGGAAGTACCACCCGGGCGAGACCGCGAGCAGCCCACCGACGTAGTTGGGCGCAGCAGCGTCGAGGTAGGTCGGGGCCTTGGCGGCGATGATCGAGGCGGTCACCAGGCCGAAGCCGAACGGCACGATCGTCGCGATCTGAGCCAGAAAGGCGGCGCCCATGACCTTGCGGCGGGGCGTGTCGGCCGGGATGTAGCGCGACCAGTCGCCGAGGAACGCCCCGAAGGACACCGGGTTGGACAGGACGATCAGGGCGGCACCGATGAAGGAAGGCCAGAACAGCGCGGTGGTGGCCGCGTCCGCCTGCGGCGTGAACACCCCTGCGTACGACGGGTTGAAGTCGCCGGCGAACGCGAAGATCCCGAGGAGGAAGAGCGCGCTGGCGGCGGCGACCGCGATCTTGTTGACGAACAGCATGAAGCGGAAACCGTAGACGCAGACCACGAGCACGAGCATGGCGAAGACGCCGTACGCCACGGCGTAGACCGGGGTGGTCTGCGGCAGTCCCACCAGGCGGTGGGCGCCGCCGACGAGCGCGTCACCGGAGCTCCAGACCGAGATGCTGAAGAAAGCCACGGCGGTCAGCAGCGACAGGAACGAGCCGACCACCCGCCCGTGCACGCCCAGGTGGGCGCTGGAGCTGACCGCGTTGTTCGTGCCGTTGACGGGTCCGAACACCGCCATCGGGGCGAGCACGAGCGCGCCGAGGACGAGGCCGACGACCGTGGCGGCCGCGCCCTGCCAGAACGAGAGCCCGAACAGGATCGGGAACGCGCCGAGCACGCTGGTGGCGAAGGTGTTGGCGCCGCCGAAACAGACCCGGAACAGGTCCAGCGGCCGGGCGCTGCGGTCCGCGTCGGGGATCTGCTCGACGCCGTAGGTCTCGACCTCGGTGATCGACGACGACGCCGTCCCGACGGGGACCGGCGCGGTGGCGGTCTGCTCCTGGCTCAGGACCCGACCTTCCCGGTCTTCGGGGAAGGAGTGACGGACAGGTGCTCGTGCACGACGCGGACGACGTCGTCGTCGCCGCGGGCCACGACGACGGTCTCCCGCTCGTCGAGCCGCTGCTCGCCCTCGGGGGTGCGGATGGTCGTCCGCACCCGGTGCGTCACGACAGCGGCGCTGCCGAGCAGCTGCACCTGCCGGTCGCTGCTGTCGCACCCCACCACGCGCCAGCCCTCCGTCACCCAGGAGTCCCACAGAGCCCGGTACGCCGCACGTCCCGCGATGACCTCGGGCTCGCTGTGGAACAGGAACGTCGCCTCGGGCGCCAGGCACGCGAAGTACGCCGTGGTGTCGGTGCGGGAGAAGGCCTCGACGAGGGCGTCGAGCGCCGACAGGGCGTCGGCCTCGTCGAGCGGTGGCAGGGAGCGATCGGGCATGCGGGGGTCTCCTCGGTTGGATGGGTCGACGCTAGGGGTCGGCGTGGAGGGAGCGCCATCGACCCGACGTCCAGGAGTCGGGCATGATCTGGACATGGCGTCCAGGGGTGCTTCGTGACCGTGACCGTGGGGCAGCTGCTCGCCGACCCCGCCCTGCACCTGGTCGACACCACCGGAGGCATCGGCCACGACCGCGTGATCGAGGCCGCGCACGTGAGCGAGCTGGCACTGCCGGGGGCCTGGCTGCAGGGGGGCGAGCTGCTGATGACGGTCGGCCTGCAGGTGGGCGCCGACGCCCGCCGACAGCGCAGGTGGGTGGCCGAGGCGGCCGGCGCGGGGGTCGCCGCACTGGCGGTCGGCCTCGGCTCCGAGCTGCCCTTCCAGGAGGCGCCGGCGGCGATGGTCGACGCGGGTCGCCAGCAGGGCGTCCCGTTGCTGGCGGTGCCCGGCGACGTGCCGTTCATCGCCGTCACGAAGGCGGTGTTCGCAGCACGGGCGGCGGCCGAACGGGCTGGGTTGGAGGCGGCGGTGAACCAGCACCGCGCGCTCACCGCCGCGGCGGCGGCCAACGGCGGTATCGAGGGCCTGCTGGGCGTCTGGGCCGCGGCCAACGGTGCCGCCGCCGTGCTGGATGCGGCCGGACGGCTGCTCACCTCGGCCGGTGAGGGCGCCGAGCACCTGGTCGCGGCGGCCGCACCGCTGGCCGAGGACCTGCTCGAGCGGGGTCTGCGTGCCAGCGCCTCGGTCGGCACCGCTGCCGGCACCGTGCGCCTGCAGCCGCTGGGGGCGCGACGGGTCCGGGGGCTGCTCGCGGTCTCCGGCGCCGGTGACGGTGCCGACCGCCTGGTGCTGCAGGGCATGGTGTCGCTGCTGTCGCTGGAGCTGGAGCGCCGGCACCTGCTGGGAGCCGACCGCCGCCGTGAGCGCGCCGGCGCGCTGCGCCGGATCCTGGCCCCGGGGGTTGCCCCGTCCCAGGCCGCGCACCTGCTGGCCGTCGCCGGGCTCCCGGCCCGCGTCCGGGGGCTGGCCGTCGAGCCCGGCGCCGGGGACTCGACCGAGGTCGCCGCCGACCTGGCGCTGGCCCTGCCGGGCGGCCTCGTCCGCGTGCACGAGGGGCTGGTCGAGGCGCTCGCGGTGGAGGAGGTGGACGCCCCGGCGCTGCTGGCACGGTTCGCCCGGGGTCTGCCGGCCGGCGTCGGGCCGGTCGTGTCCGCTCACCTGGCGTCGGCCTCGGTGCGGGAGGCGCGCTCGGCCGTGGCGGCGAGCCGACGGTCGGGTCGTGTCGTGGAGGCGGCCGAGCTGGCCAGCGTCGGGCTGCTGCTGTCCCTCGCCGACGACGGCGTCCTCGGTGGCTTCGCCGACGCGGTGCTGCGACCGCTGGAGCAGGCCGACCGCAGCGGCACCCTCCTGCACACCCTCGCGACGTGGCTGGAGCTCGGCGGCTCGGCCGATGAGACCGCCCGACGGCTCGGCGTGCACCGGCACACCGTGCGCAACCGGCTCGACCGGGCCGAGGCGGTGACGGGGCGGCCGCTGGCCGAGCCGAGGGCGCGCTACGAGCTGTGGCTGGCGCTGCAGGCCCGGGACCGACGACCCTCGACCGCCGAGCCGGCGTCGCCGCCGGAGTGATGCCCTGCGCACGGCGGACGGTCGGGGAGCGAGAGGGCAGCGGCCTCCCGTCCAGCCGGGGCAGCAGGAGTCGGCGGGAGGCGTCCGGCCGGGTGGAGCGAGCGGTCAGCGACGGACGAGGCGGAGGGCCAGGTCGGCGTACGCCGCGCCGATCGACTCCGGCGTGCGGCGGATTCCCGGTTCGTACCAGCGGGCCACGTCCACGGTGAGCGACTGCAGCGCGAGCGTCGTGCTCTGCAGGTCGGCGACGTCGAAGTCGCCGCTGGCGATGCCGGCCTCGAGGACCTCGCGCACCACGGCGTCCAGGCGCTTGCGCAGCCCGAGGACGCGGTCGCGGTGGGCGGGGGAGAGGTGCGGGAACTCGTACTGCACGATCCGGGCCGTCCGGAAGTGCTCGGCGTGCCACCGCGCGAACGCGCCGACGATCGCGGCGAGCTGGGCCGGCGGGGTGTCCGCACCCGCACGGGCCTCCTCGAGGATCTCCAGGGCGACGAGGTGGCCGCGCTCGCTGAGGTGGAAGAGCAGGTCCTCCTTGCTGGCGAAGTGCACGTAGACCCCGGCCGGGCTCATCTGCGCCCGGGCGGCGATGTCACGCGTGGTCGTGGCGTGAAACCCCTTGTCCGCGAACGCTTCGCCGGCGGCGTCGATCAGCCGCTGGACCGCATCGGCGCCGGCAGCCCTGCCTTCGCCCCCGCGTGACCTGGCCGTGCTCGTCATGGTTGACAGCATGCCCCACGGGCCGGAGACTAAGCAAGCGCTTAGTCAATGGAGGACTGTCATGCCCCGCAACGTCTACGGCCCCGACCACGAGGCCTTCCGCGAGACCGCCCGCGAGTTCGTCGAGCGCAGCCTGAAGCCGCGCGCCGAGGACTTCCTCAAGGACAAGGCGATGGGCCGTGACGTCTGGCTCGAGGCCGGCGCACAGGGGCTGCTCGGACTCGAGGTGCCCGAGCAGTACGGCGGCTCCGAGGCCGGCGACTTCCGCCTCAACGCCGTGCTCGCCGAGGAGCTCTCGAAGTTCACCGCCGCCGCCTCCTCCTGCTTCGGCATCCACACCGACTGCGTCGCGCCGTACCTCGTGGACCTCGGCACGGAGGAGCAGAAGCAGCGGTGGCTGCCCGGCTTCTGCTCCGGCGAGATCGTCACCGCGATCGCCATGACCGAGCCCAGCGGCGGCTCGGACCTCGCGGCGCTGAAGACCACCGCGGTCCGCGACGGCGACGACTGGGTCCTCAACGGCTCCAAGACCTTCATCACCAACGGCTACTCGGCCGATCTGGTCGTGGTGGCCGCGCGGACCTCCCCGGAGAAGGGCGCCAAGGGCATCACGCTGTTCGGGGTCGAGACCGGCATGGCGGGCTTCGAGCGCGGCCGCAAGCTCGACAAGGTCGGCCAGGAGGAGTCCGACACCGCCGAGCTCTTCTTCACCGACGTGCGGGTCCCCGACGCCAACCGCATCGGCGAGGTGGACCGGGGCTTCATCGCCATGATGGAGCGGCTGCCGCAGGAGCGCATCGGCGCCGCGGTGTCCAACACCGCCCACGCGAAGCAGATCCTCGTCGAGACGCATCGCCTACGCCAAGGAGCGCAAGGCCTTCGGTCAGCCGATCGGCGCCTTCCAGCACAACAAGTTCCTCCTCGCCGAGCTGCTGACCAAGATCGAGGTCACCCAGGCGTACGTCGACGTCTGCGTCGCCGCGCACCAGGAGCGCCGGCTGACCGCGGTGGACGCCGCGAAGGCCAAGTGGTGGTCTGCGGAGGTGCAGAACGACGTGCTGGACGCCTGCGTGCAGCTGCACGGCGGCTACGGGTACATGAACGAGTACCGGGTCGCGCGCGCCTGGCGGGACGCCCGCGTCACCAAGATCTGGGCCGGATCCAACGAGATCATGAAGGAGCTCATCGGTCGCGACCTCGGCCTCTGAGCCGCACGGGCCGCACCAACCGCCCGGGCGCGCCGGAGCACACGAGCCGACTCGGCCCCGGGTCCGCGCCGCCCGTGGCGGCGCCGGGCGCCCTGGGCCGCCACCGCACCAACGAAGGAGCAGCACGTGGGACACCACGACAACACGGTCGCCATCGTCACCGGGTCCAGCCGCGGCATCGGGCTGGGCATCGCCCGGCGGCTGGTGCAGGAGGGCGGCAGGGTCGTGCTCACCGGCCGCAAGGCCGACGCGCTGGAGCAGGCGGTGGCGGAGCTGGGCGGCCCAGGCCACGCGCTGGGCATCGCCGGACGCGCCGACGACGAGGCCCACCAGGACGAGGTGGTCCAGCGTGCCAAGGAGGCCTTCGGCCGGTTGGACTACCTGGTCAACAACGCGGGTATCAACCCGGCGTACGGGCCGATGCTCGACACCGGGGTCGACGCCGCCCGCAAGATCCTGGAGGTCAACGTGCTCGGTGCCTTCAGCTGGACCCAGAAGGCCGTCGCCGGCGGTCTGGGCACCCAGGACGTGCCCGGCGGAGCCGTCGTCAACATCGCTTCCGTCGCAGGCCTCGGCGCCACCGGGATGCTCGGCTGGTACGCCGTGAGCAAGGCCGCCCTGATCCACCTCACCACCGAGCTCGGTCACCAGCTCGGCCCGCAGGTCCGGGTCAACGCCGTCGCCCCCGCCGTGGTCAAGACCCAGTTCGCCAGCGCCCTGTACGAGGGCCGTGAGGAGGAGGTGGCGTCGGCGTACCCGATGAAGCGGCTGGGGGTGCCGGAGGACGTGGCCGGTGCCGTCTCGTTCCTGCTCTCGCGCGACGCGAGCTGGATCACCGGTCAGACGCTCGTCGTCGACGGCGGCGTCACCCTCGGCGGCGCCCTGTGAGCCGCTACGGCGGCCGGGTCGTCGTGGTCACCGGCGGGGGCCGGGGCATCGGGGCGGCCTACGCCCGGATGTTCGCGGACGAGGGGGCCAAGGTCGTCGTCAACGACCTCGACGCGCGCGCGGCGCACGAGGTGGCGGGTGCCGTCGGCGGCCTCGCCGTCCCGGGGGACGCCTCGACCGAGGCCGGCGTCGAGCAGCTGATCGGCGCGGCGGGCGCCCTGGCCGGTCCGGTCGAGGTCTACTGCGCCAACGCGGGAGTCGCCCGCGGCGGCCTGGCCGATGCCCCCGAGCGCGCCTGGGAGACCTCGTGGCAGGTCAACGTCATGGCGCACGTGCGGGCGGCGAAGCTGTTGGTGCCGCAGTGGAGCTCGCGAGGACACGGCACCTTCGTCGCGACCGTGTCGGCGGCCGGCCTGCTGAGCATCCCCGGCGCGGCGCCGTACGCCGTGACCAAGCACGCGGCGTACGCGTTCGCGGAGTGGATGTCCATGACGTACGGCGACGCCGGCGTCCGGGTGCACGCGGTCTGCCCGCAGGGGGTGCGCACGCAGATGCTCGAGGACTCCGGGGCCGCCGGGAAGGCGCTGATGGAGGAGTCGGCGGTCGAGGCCGACGACGTGGCCACCGCGCTGCTGCGCGCCATCGAGGCGGGGGAGTTCCTCGTCCTGCCGCACCCCGAGGTCGGGCCGATGTACGCCGCGCGCGCCGCGGACCCGGACCGGTGGCTGGCCGGGATGCGCCGCCTGAGCCGGTCCCTGCCGGCGGTGCTCATGGGCAGCCGCAGCTGATGCGGGCCTGGCAGGTGGCCGCGCTCGGTGAGCCGTCCGAGGTCATGTCCCTCACGCAGGTGCCCGCGCCGGGCGCGGCCCCCGGGCACGTCGTGGTCGAGGTGCTGGCCACCGCGCTGAACTTCCCCGACGTGCTCATGGCGCGAGGCCTCTACCAGGTGCGACCCCCGCTGCCCTTCGTGCCCGGGATCGAGGTCTGCGGCCGGGTGGTCGAGGTCGGTGCCGGGGTGGGTGGCTGCCGGGTCGGTGACCGGGTCGTCGGCATGCCGGCCCCGCCGCACGGCGGACTGGCCGAGCGGGCCCTGCTGCCGGCCGAGGCGCTGTTCCCGGCGCCGGAGGCGCTGGGCGACGCCGAGGCGGCCGCTCTGACGGTCGCCTTCCAGACGGCGTACGTCGGGCTCGCCCGCCGTGCCGCGCTGCGGTCGGGTGAGACCGTGCTGGTGCACGCCGCCGCGGGCGGGGTGGGCTCGGCCGCCGTCCAGGTCGCCAAGGCCCTCGGTGCCACCGTGATCGGCGTCGTGGGCGGCGCGCCCAAGGTCGCCGCCGCGGTCGAGGCCGGCGCCGACCACGTCGTCGACCGGTCGCAGGTGGACGTCGTCGCCGCGGTCAAGGAGCTCTGTGGGGCGCGCGGCGTCGACGTGGTGTTCGACCCCGTGGGTGGCGCGTCGTACGACGCCTCGACCAAGGTGATCGCGTTCGAGGGCCGGATCGTCGTCGTCGGCTTCACCTCCGGCACGATCCCGAGCCCGCCGCTGGGTCACGCGCTGGTGAAGAACTACTCGATCGTCGGCCTGCACTGGGGCCTCTACCTCCAGCGCGACCACGCCGTGGCCGACGACGCCCATGCGGTGCTGACGCGCTGGGCGCAGGAGGGGCGGGTGCGCCCGGTGGTGTCCGAGCGGGTGCCGTTCACCGGCGCCGCGGACGCCCTCACCCGGCTGGCCACCGGCGCGACCACCGGTCGCGTGGTCGTCGGTCCCGCCGGCGGCTGATCCGGCGGGTCGCGAGCAGGGGAGTGCCCCCCGCCGTGAGGCGGGTCACCGGCCGCATGGCGGGGCGCGGCGCCGGGTAGGAGGAAGCCATGTCAGCTTCCGAGTTCGTCACCGACCTGCGCCGCCGCGGACGGGACGCGCGACCGGTCAGCCGGGTCGTCCGTGCCGGGCGCGCTTCTGCTGCCTCGGTGCAGCGGCAGTACTCCTCCGACCAGCCGCTGCGCGGCTACGTGACGCTGATCGGCGTCTACGTCGCCGCGGGCGCCACCGCCGTGTGGGCCAGCGGCCGGGGCAGGGCGGCCGACCGGTCCATCTCGACCGGCGACCTGGTGCGCATCACCATCGCTGCGCACCGCCTCAGCCGAACGCTGACCAAGGAGACGATCGCCAGCCCGCTGCGGGCGCCGTTCACGCGGCTCGACGGGTCGGGCATCGCCTCCGAGCTCAACGAGCAGGTGCGGCCCTCGGGGCACGAGCGTCCCGTGGCCCATGCCGTCGGTGAGCTGTTGACCTGCCCGTTCTGCATGGCCCAGTGGGCGGCGACCGCGTTGGTCACCGCCCACCTGCTGGTGCCGCGGCAGGCCCGGATCGTCACGGCGATCCTCGATGCGGCCGCCGGGGCGGACGCCCTGCACTACGGATACGTCGCCCTCGACCGGCTGGACGGCTAGGTCCCGGACCCGAGCCGCTCGTCCGTCCCCGGCGCCCCGCGTGCCGGGGACGGCGGCGTACAGCCACTCAGTCCTGGGGGCCACCGGCGACGTAGATGACCTGGCCGGAGACGAACCCGGACTGCTCGCTGGTGAGGAACGAGATCGTGTTGGCGATGTCCTCGGGCTGACCGACCCGGCCGACCGGGATCTGGGCCGACGCCCCGGCGATGAAGTCCTCGAAGCTGATCTTCATCCGCTCGGCCGTCTGGCGGGTCATGTCGGTGGCGATGAAGCCCGGCGCGACGGCGTTGGCGGTGACGTTGAAGCGGCCCAGCTCGATGGCCAGCGTCTTGGTGAAGCCCTGCAGCCCCGCCTTGGCGGCCGAGTAGTTGACCTGCCCCCGGTTGCCCTGCGCGGAGGTGGAGGAGAGGTTGACGATCCGGCCGTACTTCTCCGCCGACATGTGCGCCTGGACGGCCTTGGTCATCAGGAACGCCCCGCGCAGGTGCACGTTCATCACGGCGTCCCAGTCCTCGACGGACATCCGGAAGAGGAGGTTGTCGCGGATGATCCCGGCGTTGTTGACCAGGATCGTCGGTGCGCCGAGCTCGTCGGCGACACGGGCGACGGCCGCCTCCACCTGCTCCGGCCGGCTGACGTCCACCCCCACGGCGATCGCGCGCCCACCGGCCGAGGTGATCGCGGAAACCGTGTCGGTGCAGGCGTTCTCGTCAAGATCGAGCACGGCGACGGCGTGGCCGTCGGCGGCCAGCCGGATGGCGGTCGCTGCGCCGATGCCGCGGGCTGCGCCCGTGACGATGGCGGTGCGCTGGGTGGTGCTGCTCATGTGTGCCTCCAGGGGCGTCGTACGTCGGAGCGGGGGTGGGGGAAAGGACGTGGTCAGCCGAGGGCGGCGGAGCCGGCGGCGACGAGCGGGGGAACCAGCTCGCCGATCCGGTCGAAGCCGGGCCCGACGGTCTGGCCGGCGAGGTGCCGGGCGTGGATGCCCTCGCAGATCACCGCGAGCTTGTAGTAGCCGAGGGCGACGTACCAAGGCAGGGGGGTGAGGTCCAGGCCGGTGCGGGAGGCGTAGCGCTCGACCAGGGTGTCCATCGAGGGGAAGCCGTTGTGCGGGCCCATGCCGTCCGAGACGACCCCGGTCACCCCGGCCGCGGGGATCGCGTAGACCGGCAGCAGGCCGAGGTCGCACAGCGGGTCGCCCAGGGTGGCCATCTCCCAGTCGAGCACGGCGCGGATCTGCTGGTCCTTGCCGATGAGCACGTTGTCGAGCCGGTAGTCCCCGTGGACGATGCCCGCGCGCTGGCTTCGGGGCACGCGCGCCGTGAGCGCCGCGGCGAGCTCGGGGAAGCCGGGCACCTCGCGCGTGCGCGACCGCTCCAGCTGGGCGCTCCAGCGCCGGACCTGCCGCTCGAGGAACCCCTCGGGGTGGCCGAAGTCGGAGAGGCCCACCGTGGCCGGGTCCACCGCATGCAGGTCGGCGAGGGTGTCGACCAGCCGGTGCGCGACATCGGCTCGCTGGTCGTCCGTCAGGTCCGCGGACTGGGCCGTACGCCGCAGCACCTCACCTTCGACGTACTGCATGACGTAGAACGGCACGCCCATCACCGCCAGGTCCTCGCACAGCGCCACCATCTCCGGCACCGGCACGGTGGTGCCGGCCAGCGCGGACATCACGCGGTGCTCCCGGGCCATGTCGTGGGCGGTGGCGAGCACATGGCCGAGCGGCGGCCGCCGGACCACCCAGTCGTGGACGCCGTCGGTGACCCGGTAGGTCAGGTTGGACTTGCCGCCGGCGATCAGCTGCGCGCGCAGCTTCCCGCACGGGCGGTCGCCGGGGTCACGCACCGCGCCGGTGGAGCGCAGGAAGCCCGCGAGTGCGCCGAGGTCGAGACCGTCCACCATGCCGCGAGCGTACTAAGCGGGCGCTTAGCGCGAAACCCGGCACGCGGCAGCGGTCAGGACTCCTTGACCCGCAGCATGCCCTCCTGGGCCACCGAGGCCACCAGCGTGCCGTCGGCGGCGAACATCCGCCCGGCGGCCAGGCCGCGTCCCCCCGACGCGGAGGGGGAGGCCTGCGTGTAGAGCGTCCACTCGTCGGCTCGCGCCCGGCGGTGGAACCACATCGCGTGGTCGAGGCTGGCGGGGCGCAGCCGCGGGTCCGCCCAGGCCAGGCCGTGCCTGCGCAGCACCGCCTCGAGCAGGGAGTAGTCCGAGCTGTAGGCGAGGACGGCGGCATGCAGCAGCGGGTCGTCCGGCAGCCGCCCGGCGGCCCTGAGCCAGACGCTCTGCTGGGCCGCGCGCTGCCGGCCGGGGACGAGGTAGATGGCCCCCTCGACGTGCCGCAGGTCGATCGACTGCCGCGTCGACCAGATGCCGGAGGCGGCGTCGTCGAAGCCGGCGAGCTCCTCGGCCGTGGTCGGCAGCTGCTCGGGGTCGGGGGACGCGGGCATCGAGTCCTGGTGGTCCAGTCCGCCGGCGTCGGTCTGGAACGACGTGATCATCGACAGGATCGGCTTGCCGTACTGGATGGCGTGGACCCGCCGGGCCGAGAACGACCGGCCGTCGCGCAGCCGCTCGACCGCGAACCGGATCGGGTGGCTGGAGTCGCCCGGGCGCAGGAAGTAACCGTGCAGTGAGTGGATGTGCCGGGGGCCGCCGTCGCCCTCCTCGACCGTGCGCCCTGCGGCGATGATCGACTGCGCCAGCACCTGGCCGCCGAAGACCCGCCCGTGCGGCATCGGCTGGCTGCGGCCGACGAAGATGTCGGCCTCCGAGCCGCCGAGGTCGGACTCGTCGTCGCCGGGGCTGTCGACGCTGATGTGCGCAGCGCCGACGGGTTTCAGGTCGAGGACGTCCAGCAGGTCGTCCAGGGGGTCGAGCTCGGCGGGTTCCTGGGGCACGGTCACGTACGGGACGATATCGGTCGGCTGCGATGATGGGCACATGGCCGACCGCGTGAGCACCGAGCGCCCCTACCGTGTCGACGTCCCGCTGCGGTGGTCCGACATGGACGCCTACGGGCACGTGAACAACGTGCAGTTCCTGCGGCTGCTGGAGGACGCGCGCGTGATCGGGTTCCAGGAGTGGTTCGGCCAGGACCGGTCGATGCTCGACGAGGGGGTGCTCGTGGCCCGCCACGAGATCGAGTACCTCGCGCCGCTGGAGTTTCGGATCGCCCCGATCCAGGTCGACATGTGGGCCACCCAGATCTCCGGGGCCAGCTTCGACCTGGCCTATGAGGTACGCGACCCGGCCTCGGTCGGCGAGGCGCTCTACGCCCGCGCCGAGACCACGTTGGTGGCCTACGACTTCACCACCGCCACGCCCCGTCGCCTGCGCCCCCAGGAGCGCCAGGTGCTCAAGAGCGTCTCGGGCGAGCCGGTGCCGTTCCGCTGGCGTCAGCGCGCCGCGACGTGAGCGAGCTGCACCTCGCCGACGCGGAGGCACTGGCCGACCTCGGCACGTACGTCGACCGCGCCCGGACCCTCGACGCCGAGGGGGCGGTCCGCCTGCAGGCCGCTGGTACGGCGCTCGCGGCGTACGTCGGGGTGCTGCCCGGGCAGGGCCTGATGAAGCAGGGCGCGGTGATCGGCATGCGCGTGATGCCGCTGGCCGAGCCGGCCGAGCTCGACGTGACCGTGCCCCTGGCCGGCATCACCGACCGGCTGGCGCGGCGCGGGCCCGGTGCCGGCGCCACGCTGCCGGTGCCGCCGACGACGGTCAGCGCCGGCTGGGCGGCGATGGCGCCGCCGCGGTCGGGCTGGGAGCCGGTGGGGGAGCTGCGGCCCGAGGACCTGCGCGCTGCCGCGGTCGCGGGGATCGCCGAGATCACCCAGGGCTCACCCGAGGGGTCCGGGGCGCACGCCGTGGCCACGCTGCGGCAGAGCGTCTGGGCCCGCGACACCCTCACCACCCCACCCGTGCCCGCGGGGGCGGCGTTCGCGGCGTACGCGCTGGGCTTCCTCGTCGACGGCCCGGTGCGGGTGTTCGCGCACGGCCGGTGGACCCGCGTGTCGACCGTCGCCGGCCACGTCCTGGTGCGCTGACCCCCCACAGGTCACGGCCTCGTGCGCTGACCCCCGGGCACGACCAGGGCGGCGACGGCCGCGAGGGCCAGCCACATCAGCACGAACGTCGGGATGTCGGAGCGCACCCCGTCGTGCAGCGCGGCGAACACCGAGCCCGCCGCGGCGATGCCCATGACGCTGCCCAGGACGTCCGCGAGCTGCAGCGAGGAGGACGTGCGCCCGTGCTCGACCACCGGCGACAGGGACAGCGAGAGCACCGACGTCGAGGACATGGCCAGCCCCATGCCGGTGCCGCACAGCGCCGCTGCCACGCCCACGAGGCCGTAGGGCAGGTCGAAGCCGGCGACGGCCGCCAGGCCCGCGACCCCGACGGCGAGCGAGGCGCCGCCGACCGAGACCAGCGACGAGCGGAGGCCGGCGAACCGGTGCTGTCCCTGCACCCATGAGCCGGCCGACCACCCGACCGCGCCGATCGTGAGCATGGCGCCGGCGACGGTCGCCCCGAGCCCGCGGCTGAGGATCAGCATCAGCGGCACGAACGTCATGGCGCCGTTGAAGGCCGCGGTGAGCAGGAACCGGCAGAGCATCACCGACGGGAGCCCCCGCGCCATCCGCAGGGTGCCGCGGGGCACCAGCCGCGGGCTGGCGGCGAGCACGCCGGCGAGGCCGGCGACGGCGGCGACCAGCGGCAGGACCCGCACGGGCACCAGGCTCTCGGCGCCCCACTGCATCGCGCCGGCGGCCACCGCGACGACGAGCCCGAGGACCACCAGCCGGCGCTGCTCGGCCACCGGGGTCGGGCTCAGCTCCGTGTCGGAGTCGTCGCGCATCGTCTCGTGCCGGCTGGCCACGACGACCATCGTCACGGCGACCGGGACGACCACGACGAGGAAGACCCACCGCCACGAGAAGGTCTCGGCCAGCCACCCGGCGATCGGCGGCCCGACCAGCGAGGGCAGCACCCACGCGGCGGAGATCCAGCTGAAGACCCGGGGGCGCAGCGCCTCGGGGTAGGCGCGGCCGATGACGACGTAGATCGCCACCGTCAGCAGCCCGGCGCCCAGACCGGCGACCAGACGACCGGCGAGCAGCACCAGGAACGTCGGGGCCAGGCCGGCCAGCGCGGTGCCGGCGGCCATCAGCGCCTGCCCGGCGAAGAGCGAGGGCAGGGGGCCGCGCCGGTCGCACCAGACCCCGGCGAGGACGATGCCGAGCAGCTGGGTGGTGAGCATGGCCGAGAACGCCAGGCCGTAGGAGCGGACCGCGTCCAGGTCGCGGGCGATGATCGGCATGGCGGTGGAGATGGCCATCGCCTCGAAGGCGATGATCGTCACGAGGGCGACCAGCGAGATGGTCACCAGGCGGTGCGCCGGGGACATGGGACCGGGTGCGCGCCGTCCGGTCGTCTGGGGCGCCATCGCGTCGGTCACGGTGACAAGGCTAGTGCGCAGCCGCCGCGGCCTCAGGCTCGGCGTTACCCGGCTGCGTCCGGCGTCCACCCGGCCGCGGGCGCCGTCGTCGGGGGCGGGTGCACGTCCTCCCGGGCCGAGGGGTGCTCGCTCCGCCGTGGGCCGGCCGCGATGCGACGGGTCAGCTCCTCCCGTCCGGCCGGCGTGCGTGGCAGCCCCCAGGCGCCCTCGACCCACCACGTGGCTCCGGCCTCCTGCCAGGCCGCGACGTCGCCACGCAGCGGGTCGTTCCCGTGCAGCTCGCCCTCGACGCAGACGTCGAAGCCCTGCCACGGCAGCCCGGCGGCCTCGCGCGCCGTGCGTACCGTCGCCAGCATCGAGGCCATCTCGTCGGGGCTGCGCGGGTTGCCCACCCAGTCGCCGTCGACGACCTGCGGCAGCCATCCCTGCCACCGCGCCGCCCGCTCCAGCGACGGCTGCCGGATGGCCCCGACACGCCATGCGCCGACGAGCCACACCGGCGGGTGCGGCCGCTGGACGGGTGGGTCCGGCAGCAGGAAGTCGGTGGGGCTGACGGTGAAGTGGCGGCCCTCGAAGGAGAAGGGCTGTCCGCCCATCAGGCCGGCGTAGATGGCGAGCGCCTCGTCGAGCTTCTCCACCCGCACGCGCCGGCCCTCATCGGGCTCGAAGGCCGTCCATCCCTCGTGCAGGGCGCCCAGCCCGACGCCCAGGGTGACGCGGCCACCCGAGAGCTGGTCGAGGGTGAGCACCCGCGAGGCCAGGTCCCACGGCTTCAGCCGCGGGACGGGTGTCAGCATGGTGCCCAGGCGCAGGGTGCGGGTGCGCATCGCCGCCGCGGTGAGGGCGACCCAGGCGTCCACGCCCCAGACCGCCTCCCAGGCGAAGAGGGCGTCCCAACCGCTGCGCTCGGCCAGCGCGGCGGCGTCGGCGATCTCGGCGGCGTCCCCGAACGGCATCACGATCCCGTAGCGCATGACCCCGACCGTAGGGCCCCGGTCCGACAGAGGACACCGCTTTCGCGCTGAGGGTGCGCTCGCCGGTGGTGCGGCGTCCTACCAGCGCGCCCAGACCGTCGTGTCGGCCGGGATGGCGTCCTCCTCCAGCGGGCTGCTGGACAGCAGCACCTGGGCGCCCTCGGGCAGGGCGACCGGCGCCTCGCCCAGGTTGGTCACGACGAGGGTGCGCTCGCGATCAGCCTCGGCCGGGGTGACGGCGAAGGCGACGACCTCCTCGGGCAGGCCCTCCACCCACGTCAGCGACCCGGTGCCGAGGGCACGGGCACGCCGGGTGGCCAGCAGCGCGCGGTAGAGCTCCAGGGTGGAGCCCTCGACGCCGTCCTGCTGGTCCACGGCCAGGGCCGCGTAGCTCGCCGGCTGCGGCAGCCAGGTCTGGTCCGAGGGCCCGAAGCCCAGCGAGGGGGCGTCCGCGACCCACGGCATCGGCACCCGGCACCCGTCGCGGCCGCGCTCGGTGCGCCCGGAGCGCTCCCAGCTCGGGTCCTGGCGGTGGTGGTCGGGCATGTCGGTGGAGTCGGGCAGGCCGAGCTCCTCACCCTGGTACAGGTAGGACGAGCCCGGCAGCGCCAGCATCAGCGCGGTCGCGGCACGGGCACGCCGCAGGCCCAGCTCGGCGTCCGGCTGCGGGTCGCCGATGCCGATGCCGTTGGGGCGGCGGGTGCCCACCGGCAGGCCCAGGCGCGAGGCGTGGCGCACGACGTCGTGGTTGGACAGCACCCACGTGGTCGGGGCACCGACGGAGTCGTTGGCCGCGAAGGAGGACTCGACGACGGCGCGGAGCTGGGGTGCGAGCCACGGCGACTGCAGGAAGTCGAAGTTGAACGCCTGGTGCATCTCGGTGCCGCGGACGTAGCGGACCGCGCGCTCCTGCGGGGTCACCCACGCCTCGGCGCAGAGGATGCGGTCGGCCTGCGGGTCGTGCCCGTCGCCGACCGGGTTGTACGAGGTGAGGATCTTGCGCCACTGCTCGTAGACCTCGTGGACGCCGTCCTGGTCCCACATCGGGGCCCGCTTGTCGTCCTTGCCGTCGCTGCCGTCGGTGTTGCCCAGCAGCGCCTGGGACTCGGCCCAGTCCGGCAGGCCCTCCTCCTTGACCAGCCCGTGGGCGACGTCGACGCGGAAACCGTCCACGCCGCGGTTCAGCCAGAACCGCAGGACGTCCTCGAACTCGGCCCGGACCTCAGGGTGGGTCCAGTCGAAGTCGGGCTGCTTGGGGTCGAACAGGTGCAGGTACCACTGGCCCGGCGTGCCGTCGGGGTTGGTGGTACGGGTCCACGCGGGGCCGCCGAAGACGCTGTCCCAGTTGTTGGGCGGCAGCTCGCCGTGCTCGCCCTTGCCGTCGCGGAACAGGTAGCGGGCGCGCTCGGGGCTGCCCGGCCCGGCGGCGAGCGCGGCCTGGAACCAGTCGTGCTCGTCCGAGGAGTGGTTCGGCACCAGGTCGACGATGACCTTGATGCCGAGCTCGTGCGCGCGGGCGATCATCGCGTCGGCGTCGGCCAGGGTCCCGAAGAGCGGGTCGATGTCCCGGTAGTCGGCGACGTCGTAGCCGGCGTCGGCCTGCGGGGAGGTGTAGAAGGGCGAGAGCCAGACGGCGTCGACACCGAGGTCGCGCAGGTAGGGCAGGCGCGCGGTGATGCCGGGCAGGTCGCCGATGCCGTCACCGTTGCCGTCGGCCCACGAGCGGGGGTAGATCTGGTAGATCACCGCGTGCCGCCACCAGGCGGGGTCGGTGTCTGCGGTGTGGACAGGGGCGCCCGCGAGCGTCACGGTGGGCGCGTCGGTCGGGGAGTGGAGGGTGGAAACGTCGGTCACGGGACACCATCCTCCACTGCCGCAGGGCCGGGAGGAAAATTGGACCGGCGGCCTCTCACGGAATGGGCAAGAACCTGCGCGGGGCGGAGCCCGCGCCGCTCACGCGGGGGAGGCGCCCGGGCCGGCGCCCCACGTCTCAGTCGTGCAGGGCGTTGACCATCGAGTGGGCGGCGCGCTCGAGGTAGTCGCGCAGGAGCAGGTCGTTCGCCGGCGCCAGGTCGAGGGTGTCGACCGCGGCCATGATGTGGGTCAGCCAGCGGTCGCGCTGGGCCGGGGTGACCGTGAACGGCTGGTGCCGCATCCGCAGGCGCGGGTGGCCCCGCTGGTCGGAGTACGTCGTCGGTCCGCCCCAGTACTGCTCGAGGAACATCCGGAAGCGCACCTCCGCCGGTCCGAGGTCCTCCTCGGGGTAGAGCGCCCGCAGCGGCGGGTCGCCCGCCACCCCGCGGTAGAACTCGTGGACGAGCTTGACGAACGTCTCGTGGCCGCCCACCTGGTCATAGAAGCTCTCACCGGTCACCCCCGAAGTCTCTCAGGTGCCGGGACCCCGGCTGCCCTGGGCGGGGTCAGCGCAGAACCGCCGGCGTCCGGCCCTGCGGACCGACGTCGGCCGGGTGGACCGCGAGGGTGACCGGCCGACCGAGAGGTTGCCTCATGCGCGGGGTGCACCCGCGCCGTACGGCGACAGCAGCTGTGGGGCGCGCACGCCCGCACGGTCCAGGGCCACCTTGACCCGCTCGCGGAGCTCGCGCTGCAGCGGGAAGTCCTCCCCGGGAGCGCACTTGGCGACGATCCGCACCGTCACCGCACCGGCCGCGATCGACTCCACGCCGACCACGGACGGCTCCTCGAGCAGCCGGCCCTCCCACGCCGGGTCCTGGTCCATCTGGTGCACGACCTCACGCATCACGCCGATCGCGCGGTCGATGTCCTCGTCGTACGCCACCTGGGTGTCCACCACGGCGGTGGCCCACCCCTGCGAGCGGTTGGCGATGCGGACGATCTGGCCGTTGCGGACGTACCAGACCACGCCGCTGCCGTCACGCAGCCGCGTGACCCGCAGCGTGACGTCCTCGACGGTGCCGATCGCCTCGCCGGTGTCGACGACGTCGCCGACGCCGTACTGGTCCTCGACGATCATGAAGATGCCCGAGAGGAAGTCCTTGACCAGGCTCTGGGCGCCGAAGCCCAGGGCCACACCGCCGACCCCGGCGGAGGCCAGCAGCGGCCCGAGCGGCAGACCGAGCAACCCCATGACGGTGAGGATCGCCATCGCGGAGATGGCGAAGGTCGACGTGCTCTTGAGGATGGCGCCCATCGTCGCGGCCCGCTGCCGGCGCCGCTCCGAGGCCGGTCCCGTCGCCGCCGACAGCACGCGGGCGGCGCGACCGGACAGGCGCTGGTCCCGCTCGCCGGCGCGCTGCACCGTGCCGCTGACGACGCGGTCGATCGACCGGTGCAGCAGCAACCGCAGCACGACCGCGCCCACGACGGTGACGAGGATGCGCAGGCCGTCCGAGGTGAGCCAGGCGACGAGGTCATCGGCGCCGGTGCGCACCGCTGTCGGGTCGAGGGAGGAGAGCCACATGGCGCACATCATGGCGAACCGGGCGCGACGGTCCCGGGGGCGGGTGCGTGCCGGGCACCGCTGCCGCCTCCGTGAAAGACTCCCCGCGTGACGCCTCCTGACGGGAACCCCGCTCCACCGCCTGCCCCGACCGCCCCGTCCCGGGTGCTCGCCGACCTGGCCAAGGCCATGGGCGTGGCGACCGAGTACGACGACTGGCGCGGCGGCAACGTCATCGTGCCTGCCAGCACCATCGTGGCGGTGCTGCGAGCCCTCGGCATCGACGCCTCGGACGACGCGGCCGCGGCGCGGGCCCTGGCGCAGGAGGCGGACCGGCCCTGGCGCCGGCTGCTGCCGCCCGTGGTCGTGTGCCGCGAGGGCTGGACCCCGTGGGTTCCGGTGCACCTGCCGCACGGTGAGCGGGCCGAGGTCTGGGTCGAGCTGGAGGACGGCGGCCGCCGCGACGTGCGCCAGGTCGACCACTGGGTCCCGCCGCGGGTCATCGACGGCCGGGAGGTCGGCGAGGCGACGTACGAGCTGCCCGGGGACCTGCCGCTCGGGTGGCACGCCCTCGTGGCGTCCCAGGGCGGCACCACCGCCTCGGCCCCGCTGGTCGTCACCCCGGCCCGGCTGCAGCTGCCGCCGGCGCTGGCCGGACGCCGCGCGTTCGGTCTGATGACCCAGCTGTACTCCGTGCGGTCACGGCGCTCCTGGGGAGTCGGCGACCTGGCCGACCTCGGCGAGCTGGCCTCGTGGGCGGCCCGGGACCTCGGGGCGGACTTCGTCCTGGTCAACCCCCTGCACGCCGCCGAGCCGGTGCCGCCGATGGAGCCGTCGCCCTACCTGCCCACGACCCGGCGGTTCGTCAACCCGATGTACATCCGGGTCGAGGACATCCCCGAGCTGGGCTACGTCTCGGCGGCCGAGCGCCAGCTGCTGGAGTGGCACGCGGATGACGCCCGCGCCCTCAACACCGACGACGTCATCGACCGCGATGCGTCATGGCAGGCCAAGGCGGCGGC
Source organism: uncultured Actinomycetota bacterium (assembly GCA_963696105.1). Lineage (GTDB taxonomy): Bacteria > Actinomycetota > Actinomycetes > Actinomycetales > Dermatophilaceae > CAVRTM01. The sequence goes on along the minus strand of CAVOIP010000005.1, from coordinate 129,122 downwards.
GCTGCGGATCGTCTTCCAGCTGCCCCGGTCCCCGCGGCGCGAGCGCGCGTTCGCCGCGTTCGTCGAGCGGGAGGGACAGGGCCTGGTCGACTTCGCCACCTGGTGCGCGCTCGCGCAGAAGCACGGGCTGCCCTGGGACGAGTGGCCCGAGGAGCTGCACGACCCCCGCAGCGCCGGGGTGGCCGCCGCCCGGGAGGACCTCGCCGAGGACGTGCTGTTCCACCAGTGGCTGCAGTGGGTCGTCGACGAGCAGCTCGCCACCGTGCAGCAGGACGCCCGGCACGACGGGATGGCGATCGGTGTCGTCCACGACCTCGCCGTCGGCGTGCACCCCTCAGGCGCCGACGCGTGGGGGCTGGCCGACGCACTGGCCCGCAGGGTCAACGTCGGCGCACCGCCGGACCCCTTCAACCAGATGGGGCAGGACTGGAGCCAGCCGCCGTGGCGGCCGGACCGCCTGCAGGAGCTGGGCTACGCGCCGTACCGGGACATGCTGCGCACCGTCCTGCGCCACGCCGGCGGCATCCGGGTCGACCACGTCATCGGCCTGTTCCGGCTGTGGTGGGTGCCGGAGGGGACGACGCCCGACGCCGGCACCTACGTGCGCTACGACCACGAGGCCCTGATCGGCATCCTGGCGCTGGAGGCGTACCGCGCGGGCGCCCTCGTCGTCGGCGAGGACCTGGGCGTGGTCGAGCCGTGGGTGCGCGACTACCTGTACGAGCGGGGGGTCCTCGGCACCTCCATCCTGTGGTTCGAGAAGGACGCGGAGGGTCGGCCCCTGCCGGCGGAGGCCTACCGCGAGCTGTGCCTGGCCACCGTCACCACGCACGACCTCCCGCCGACTGCGGGCTACCTCGCCGGCGAGCACATCGACCTGCGCGAGGAGCTCGGCCTGCTGACCCGCCCCGTCGAGCAGGAGCGCGCGGTCGACGCCGCCGAGCAGGAGGCCGTCCTGACGATGCTGCGCGACCGGGGGCTGCTGCGCGCCGACGGCGACGAGCACGACGTCGTCGAGGCCCTGCACCGGTTCCTCACCTGGACCCCGGCGCGCCTGATCGGGGTCTCGGTGTCCGACCTGACCGCCGACCGGCGCACCATCAACCAGCCCGGCACCGACGAGGAGTACCCCAACTGGCGGCTGCCGCTGGCCGGCCCGGAGGGCGAGCCGGTGCTGCTGGAGGACCTCATGGCCTCACGCTGGGCCCGGCGGCTGGCCCGCACGGTCGCCCAGCGCTGACCGCTGAGCCGCCCGACAAGCCCGGAGCCACCCGCCGCCCGCGACGGCCGCGCCCACCGGGCGCCCCGGACAGCACAGGACCCCCGCAGCCGGACGGCTGAGGGGGTCCTGTGCTGTGTCGGGCGGGTCAGCCGCGCGCGGCGTCCCGCTCCTGGGCCGCGAGGGCCCGGGTGATGCCGTCACGGTTCTCGCCGACCAGCCGGCGCAGCCCGGCCGGGGCGTCGGCGTGCGCGTCCAGCCAGGCCTGCGTGGCGTCGGCCAGCTCGCGGCTGGCCAGCAGCTGCGGGTAGAACAGCTCGACGACGGACTCGGCGATGGCGTGGGTGCGCGAGCTCCACACCTCCAGCAGCGCGTCGTGGTAGCGCGCGACGTACGGCGCCAGCAGCTGCGGGTCGTGCGCGCGGCCGAAGCCGATGCCCACCGCGGCGACGGTCTGGTTGGCCAGGCCGTCCTCGGTGACCGCCATGCGCCAGGCGTCGGCCTTGGCCTCGGCCGTGGGCCGGGAGGCCAGGGCGCGAGCGGCGCGCTCGCGGCCGGTCGCGGTGTCGTCGCGCTCGCGCTCGGCCTCGATCTCGCGCGCACCGACCACACCGGCGGTCGCCAGGCCCGTCAGCAGCGTCCACCGCATCTCCGTGTCGACGGCCAGGCCCTCGAGCGTCGTGCTGCCCGCCAGGAGCGACTGCAGGTACGCCGTGTCCTCCGGCGCCTGCGCATAGCCGGCGAAGGCGGTCACCAGCTGCAGCTGGGCGTCGCTGCCCGGCTCGGCGGAGCCGACCAGCGCGCGCAGCCGTCGGACGACGTCGGCGGCCACCGCCTCGCGGTGCTGCGGGGCGACGTACATGGTCACCGTCGCCTGCAGCTGGGACAGGAGCGTCCGCAGCAGGGTGGAGTCGGCCTCGCCCGGCAGGGAGCGAAGGACCAGCGCGACGAAGTCGCGGCCGGGCATCTCGGCGTCACGGGTCATGTCCCACGCGGCGCCGAGGACCAGCGCGCGCGGCAGGCTGTCGGCGAAGCCGCGCGGGTGGGCCACGGCCGTGGCGGTGGAACGCTCGTCGAGGCGGATCTTGGCGTAGGCCAGGTCGTCGTCGTTGACCAGCAGCAGGTCCGGCTGGGGCCGGCCGACCAGCTCGGGCACCTCGGTGCGCTCGCCGTCGACGTCGAGCTCGAGGCGGTCCGTGCGCACGAGCTGGTCGCCCTGCACGGTGTAGAGCCCCACGGCGAGCCGGTGCGGGCGCAGCGTCGGGAAGCCCTCGGCCGCGGTCTGGGTGATGGTGGCGGCGGTGATGACACCGTGCTCGTCAACGGTGACCTCGGGGCGCAGCGTGTTGACCCCGGCGGTCTCCAACCACAGCTTGGACCACGTCGAGAGGTCCCGGCCGGAGGTCCGCTCCAGCTCGGCCAGCAGGTCCGGCAGCGTGGTGTTCTGCCAGGCGTACTTGGCGAAGTAGGCACGCAGCCCCGCGGTGAACGGCTCACGCCCGACGTAGGCGACGAGCTGCTTGAGCACCGAGGCGCCCTTGGCGTAGGTGATGCCGTCGAAGTTGACCTCGACGTCGGCCAGGTCGCGGATGTCGGCGACGATCGGGTGGGTGGAGGAGAGCTGGTCCTGGCGGTAGGCCCAGGCCTTCTCCGAGGTGCCGAACGTCGTCCAGGCGCTGGTCCACTGCGTGGCCTCGGCCTGGGCCGTGGTGGAGGCCCACTCGGCGAAGGACTCGTTGAGCCACAGGTCGTTCCACCACTGCATCGTGACCAGGTCGCCGAACCACATGTGCGCCAGCTCGTGCAGGATCGTCAGCGCGCGGCGCTCGACGATGGCGTCGGCGACCTTGGCGCGGAACACGTAGACCTCGGTGAAGGTCACGGCACCGGCGTTCTCCATCGCGCCCATGTTGTACTCGGGCGTGAAGATCTGGTCGTACTTGGTGAACGGGTAGGGCTGGTCGAACTCGTTCTCGAAGAACGCGAACCCGCGCTTGGTGCAGTCGAAGATGTTGTCCGCGTCCAGGTGCGCGGTCAGCGACCTGCGGCAGAAGACGCCGAGCGGCACGGTGCCGTTGCGGGTCTGGACCTCGTCGCGCACCACGTCGTACGGACCGGCGATCAGGGCGGTGATGTAGCTGGAGATCCGCGGTGTCGCGGGGAAGGACCAGGTGGCGCTGGGCTCGCCGTCGGCCTCGCCGGCGGGGACCGGCTCGGGGGTCGGCTCGTTGGAGACGACCTGCCAGCGGGCTGGGGCGGTCACCGTGAAGGCGAAGCTGGCCTTGAGGTCGGGCTGCTCGAAGACCGCGAACATGCGCCGGGAGTCGGGGACCTCGAACTGCGTGTAGAGGTAGACCTCGTCATCGACCGGGTCGACGAACCGGTGCAGGCCCTCGCCGGTGTTCATGTAGACGCCGGTGGCGTCGATCGTCAGCTCGTTGGTGGTGCGCAGCGACGGCAGCTGGACACGCACCCCGTCGAAGTGCGTGCCCGGGTCGAGGCTCTCGCCGTTGAGGCTGATCGACTGCACCGACTCGGCGATGAGGTCGATGAAGGTGGAGGCGCCCTCGGTCGAGGCGTCGAACCTCACCGTGGTGGTGCTCCGGAACGTCGTCGGACCGGTGGTCAGGTCGAGCGTGACGTCGTACGACGTCACGGAGAGCAGGTCTGCGCGTTCGCGGGCTTCGTCGCGGGTGAGGTTCTTGCCGGGCACGGGGTCTCCTAGACGGCACTCGGGTCGGGGGTCGTGTCATCCTCGCACGCGCGACGGACGGTGCGATGGGCGACGACGCCCACGAGTGTCGGCACCTCGGACGTGCTGGCAGGATGGGCGGGTGACCGACACGACGAAGACCCCCGTCGAGCTCTGGTTCGACCCGCTGTGCCCGTGGGCGTGGATGACGTCCCGCTGGCTGATGGAGGTCGAGAAGGTCCGCGACGTCGAGGTGACGTGGTCCGTGATGAGCCTGGCCGTCCTCAACGAGGACGCCGACCTGCCCGACGACTACGCGCGGATGATGAAGCAGGCGTGGGGCCCGGTCCGGGTCATCGTCGCCGCTGCCCGCGAGCACGGTGACACGGTGATCAAGCCGCTGTACGACGCGATGGGCAACCGCATCCACCTCGGCGGGGAGAAGGACTACGAGGTCGTCATCAGCGGCGCGCTGGAGGAGGTCGGGCTGCCGGCCGACCTGGCGCGGTTCGCGACGTCGACGGAGGTCGACGAGCCGCTGCGCGCGAGCCACCAGCGCGGCATCGACCTGGTCGGCCAGGACGTCGGCACCCCCGTCATCGCCGTGGAGGGCGTGGCGTTCTTCGGCCCGGTCGTCACCCCCGCGCCCAAGGGCGAGGCCGCCGGGCGGCTCTGGGACGGCTGCGTGCTGGTCGCCGGGACGCCCGGCTTCTACGAGCTGAAGCGCACCCGCACCTCCGGCCCCGTGTTCGACTGACCGGCAACCAAGGACACGAAGGACACGACCTGATGCGCGTACACATCGGCGGCGACCACGCCGCCTTCGACCTCAAGAACGACCTCGTGACCTTCCTGCAGGAGAAGGGGTACGACGTCGTCGACCACGGGCCCGACTACTACGACGCCGAGGACGACTACCCGGTGGCCGTGCTGCGCGCGGCCGAGGCCGTCTCCGGTGACGTCGGCGCCCTCGGCGTCGTGCTCGGCGGGTCGGGCAACGGTGAGCAGATCGCGGCCAACAAGGTCCGCGGCATCCGCGCGGCCCTGGCCTACCGCCCCGAGCTGGCCCAGCTGGCGCGGGCGCACAACAACGCGCAGGTGGTCTCGATCGGCGCACGGATGACCACGGTCGAGGAGGCCCGCGAGATCTGCGAGGCGTTCCTCACCACGCCGTTCAGCGGCGAGGAGCGCCACGCGCGCCGGCTGGCCATGGTGGAGCGTTACGAGCACGACGGAGACCTGCCGCCGATCCCGGCCGGAGAGGGCTGATTGCGCTCTCCGCTCCGACACGGGAGAGGGCAGGGGGCACGCCGGGTCAGGACTCGGTCAAACGTCCGGCACGATTCCCATCGCGACCGTATGGTTCGACCGTGACGACTCAAGTCGACGTGGTCGCGCGCCGACGTCGTGCCGTGAAGGTGACCCGTGCGATCCGGCGCGGCTCCGTCCTCGGCCGGCTCTCGTCCTCGGTGACCCTCGCTGCGGTGATCATCGCGGTGTCCGTGGCCCTCGCGGTCGCCATGGCGCGGTGGCCGCTGGTGGTGTCGTACGCCGCCTACGCCCCGCTCGTCGTCGTCGCCGGGCTCTTCCTGCCGCTGCGGTGGTTCCTCGGTGTGCTCGGTGTGGTCACCGTCGGGGTCGCCTCGGTGGCGCTCCTCCTCGAGCCGGCCAAACCCGGTCTCGGCGGGGGGATCCTCATCGTGGGCCTCATCGCGGCGATGATGGGCGCGCTGTGCCTGTCCCGGTCCCGCCTCGGTGTGCAAGGCACGCTGGGGGAGTCGATGTTGGTCGACCTGCGTGACCGGTTGCGGGCGCACGGGCTGCTGCCCGACCTGCCGGAGCCCTGGCACGCCGAGGCCGCGCTGAAGTCGGCGTACGGCGACGCGTTCTCGGGTGACTTCGTCGTGGCCAACCGGTCCGACAACGGCACCCGCCTGGAGGTGGCGTTGATCGACGTGTCCGGCAAGGGCGTCAACGCCGGCACGCGGGCACTGTTGCTGTCGGGGGCCTTCGGTGGCCTGCTCGGCGCGATGGAGCCCGAGGGCTTCCTGCCGGCCGCCAACGCCTACCTGTTGCGCCAGGACTGGAACGAGGGCTTCGCCACTGCGGTCCATCTCGCGCTCAACCTCGAGACCGGTGTCTTCTGCATCGGCAGCGCCGGGCACCCGCCGGGTGTGAAGTTCGCGGCCGGGTCGGGACGTTGGGGGCTGCTCGACGCCACCGGCGGCCCGCTGCTGGGCGTGACGGCCGGCAGCGACTTCCCCCGCCAGACGGGCCGCCTCGAGCGGGGGGACGCCCTGCTGCTCTACACCGACGGGGTCATCGAGACCCGGACCCGGGACCTGCACGTGGGCATCGACCGGATGCTCGGCGAGGCGGAGCGGCTGGTCTCCCGTGGCTTCGCCGGCGGCGCGGCCCGCATCTGCGCGACGGCGCTCGCCGGCGAGACCGACGACCGCGCGGTCGTCCTCATCTGGCGCAGCTGACGGGACCGGCGCACCACGCGTCCCCCGGGCGCGCGCCGCGGGCCGCAGCCTCGAGGGGCGGCGGCCCGCGGTGCTCGGGTGCGGTGTCGCGCTGTGCGGCGAGCGGTGCTGCCCCTGACCCGCCGGCAGCTCAGAGCGGGTTGCGCGGCGCGCTGGGGTCGATCGGCTCCGCCGGCGGGATCGGGGTGGCTGGGTCGATCGGGGCGGGCTGCTCGTCGACCGCGTCGACGGCGTCGTCGCGGCGGGGGAAGTCGTCCTTGCGGCCGTCGAGGTTGTCCAGCTGCTCGCGGGCCATGGTCTTGCCGGTGGCGATCTGGTCGGTGTACTTGCCGCCGGTCTTCTTGTCGACCATCTCCCCGGCCTTGTCGAGGCCCTGATCGATCTTGTCGCCGTGCTGGTCGACGAGCGCGCTGGCCTTCTCCTTGAGCTGGTCGGCCTTGCCCTTGAGGTTGTCGAACATGCCCATGGGTGCGGTTCCTTCGCGTCGTGCGCCGGCCCGGTGGCCGGCGGGGAGACAGTTCAATCTAGGCGCGCGACGTGGCCGTCGTCGAACCTCGCCCCGCCCGTCGCCGGTCACCGCGACAGCAGGCGCTCGGCCGGTGAGCGGTCCTGGCCGTCCTCGGGCAGGAGCAGCCAGGCGGCCAGGTAGGCGGGGATCGCGACGCCGCCGAAGACCGACAGCAGGACGGCGATCAGCCGGACGATGCCGACGTCGATGCCGGTGCGGTCGGCGACGGCACCGCAGACGCCGCCGAGGATGCGGTCGTGCGCGCGGCGGCGGAAGGGCTGGGGGGCGGGTGTGGTGGTCATGCTTCGAGCCTGACCGCCCGCGGCCGTCGTTCCCATCGGGGAGGCCCCCGACCCGACCCCGACCCGACCCCGACCCGACCCCGAGTGCTCGGCGGCGCCGGGACAGACAGACCGGCCCCCGGCCCTTCGCGGGACGGGGGCCGGGCGGCGTACGACCGGTCAGGCGACGCGGGCCTGGGGCGAGGTCTCCGCGGTCTTGCCGGGGTCGCGCTCCACGACGTCCCCGAGGGCGTCGTCGATCCGGGCCATGAGCTCGGCGGGGATGGTCACGCCCGCGGCCTTGGCGTTCTCGGTCACCTGCTCGGGGCGGCTGGCCCCGATCAGTGCCGCGGCGACGTTGTCGTTCTGCAGCACCCATGCGACCGCGAGCTGGGCGAGGGACAGGTCGAGCTCCTTCGCGACGGGCGTGAGGGCCTGCACGCGGGTGAGGACGTCGTCGTTCATGAAGCGCTTGATCATGTCCGCACCGCCCTTCTCGTCGGTGGCGCGCGAGCCGGCCGGGGGCTGCTCGCCCGGCTTGTACTTGCCGGTCAGCACGCCCTGGGCCACCGGGGACCAGACGATCTGGGACACGCCGAGCTCACGGGAGGTCGGCACGACCTCGTCCTCGATGACCCGCCAGAGCATGGAGTACTGCGGCTGGCTGGAGATGAGCTGGAAGCCGAGCTCCTTGCTCAGCTTGACGCCCTCGCGGATCTGGTCCGCGGTCCACTCGCTGACGCCGATGTAGAGCGCCTTGCCCTGGCGGACGATGTCGGCGAACGCCTGCATCGTCTCCTCCAGCGGCGTCTCGGTGTCGTAGCGGTGGGCCTGGTACAGGTCGACGTAGTCGGTCTGCAGCCGCTGCAGGGAGCCGTTGATCGACTCCATGACGTGCTTGCGCGACAGGCCGGTGTCGTTCTTGCCGCCGGGGCCGGTCGGCCAGTAGACCTTGGTGAAGATCTCGAGGGACTCGCGTCGCTCGCCCTTCAGCGCCTCGCCGAGGACCACCTCAGCCCTGGTGTTGGCGTAGGTGTCGGCGGTGTCGAACGTGGAGATGCCGTTGTCGAGGGCGGCCCGCACGCACTGGGTCGCGGTGTCGTTCTCCACCTGCGATCCGTGGGTGAGCCAGTTGCCGTAGGTGATCTCGGAGATCTTGAGCCCGCTGTTGCCGAGGTATCGGAATTCCATGCTGGCACCGTATGCCGCGCACCTGACGTCGGCGACCCGGGGGCGCCGCCCGGTGCCGGGAGGGCCCGGACCATGTCGGGCACCCGTCCCGGGTCCGTTCGCGACACGCCGTACGCCGTGCAGGCGATCTGCTGTGTCGTGCCGGTCACTATGCTCCGATCGTCCCATTCCACTGCAAGGAGCGTGTGCATGATCATCCTCGGCATCATCCTGATCCTGCTGGGCCTGCTTGTCTCCAGCCTGAAGATCCTGCTCACCATCGGGATCATCGTCCTGGTCATCGGTCTCGTGGTGAACTTCATCCCGATCGGCGGCACCAAGCGGCGCTGGTACTGACCGCAGGACGACCTCGACCCCCGCGGCGGCCACGCCGCGGGGGTTTCTTTTTGTCCCGGTGCCGGCGCACGCGACGTCCTACGGTGGGGGCATGGGGCCGGACGAACGCCGATCACGACTCGCCGCGGCGCGGGTGGGCAGGCTCGCCACGGTCTCTGCAGAGGGTGAACCGCACGTCGTGCCAGTGGTGTTCGCGCTCGTGGGGGAGGCTCTCTACACGGCCGTGGACGGCAAGCCCAAGACGACCCGGCGACTGCGCCGGCTGGCCGACGTCGAGGCCACGGGCCGTGCCGCCCTCCTGGTGGACGAGTACGACGAGGACTGGTCCGCCCTGTGGTGGGTGCGGGCCGACGGTGCCGCGGAGGTGCTCGTTCCCGGCTCGACCGAGGAGCGGCAGGCGGTCGTGGCGCTGGTGGGCAAGTACCCGCAGTACGCCGGCGCCGCACCGGCCGGTCCGGTCATCGCCCTGCGCATCCGTCAGTGGCGTTCCTGGGCCTACGACGGCCACTGACCGCAGGCGCCATCCTCAGCGGTACGGCGACGGCACGGCGGCGCTCTGCGTGGCGCCGGCCGCGTGCCGGGCATGCGGCTCGATGTGGGTCTGCACCTCGGTGTGAGCGAGGTCCGCGGCGATCGCCGTCTCGACGTCGTCGGCCACGTCGTGGGCCCGCTCGACGGTCCAGCTGCCGGGTACGAGGACCGTCAACGCCACGAACCGGTGCCGACCGGACTCGCGCGTGCGCAGGTCGCTGAAGTCGACGTCCGCGGTGCGCAGCCGGTCCAGGACGGCGGTCAGGCGGACCACGTCCTCCTCGGGCAGCGCTGCGTCCAGCAGCGAGGTGACGGACTGGGACACGAGGCGGTAACCGGTGACGAGGATGTTGACGCCGACCAGCGCGGCCACGACGGGGTCGAGCCGCTGCCACCCGGTCAGGGCGACGAGGAGCACGCCGACGATGACGCCGACCGAGGTCCACACGTCGGTGAGCAGGTGCTTGCCGTCGGCGGTGAGGGTGACCGAGCGGTGTGCGCGCCCGGCCCGGATCAGCAGCAGCCCGACGGCACCGTTGACGACGGAGGCGACGGTGGAGATGGCCAGGCCGACGCCGACGCTCTCGATGGCCGAGGGGTGCAGGAACCGGTCCACCGCGCTGACCAGGATCACCGCGGCGGCCACGAAGATCATCAGGCCCTCGATGCCGGCGGAGAAGTACTCGGCCTTGCCGTGGCCGTAGTGGTGGTTGGCGTCGGCGGGCTTGGCGGCGACGCGCAGGGCGATGAGGGCGACGACCGCGGCCACCAGGTTGACCACGGACTCGGCGGCGTCCGAGAGGAGGCCGACGGACCCCGTCAGGAGGTAGGCGCTGGTCTTGAGGGCGATGGTGACCAGGGCCGCTGCGATGGACAGCCACGCGAAGCGGGTCAGCCCGACCGGCACGCCCTCCGGCTCCTCGCCCACCCGGGGAAAGGCGATCTGCTTCATGGGACAAGCCTGTCAGGTCGCCGCTCTTGCCGCAGCAACCGGTCGCCGCTGCGGCCGCAGCAGGGGTCGCCGCTCCGGCCGCAGCAGCCGGCCGTCGGGGACGGCACGTCCAGGACGGCATACTGGGCGGGTGAGCGACCACCTGATGGTTTTCCCCGAGCGCGAGACCGCCGAGGAGGTCGCCGCCTCCCTGTCCGGCGAGGGCTTCACCGAGGTGCGGGTCGTCCGCGAGGCCCTGGCCGGCGAGGACGACGCCGAGGCCCACGAGTGGGCGGTCCACGTCCGCGAGGAGAACGTCGCCGACGAGTCGGGTCCGGTCGAGAGCGGGCTGCGCGACCGGTTCGCCGCGCTGGCAGACGACCACGGCGGCTGGTACGACCCGCACCCCGCCAGCTGACGGGCTCGTCCCTGCCGATCACCTGCGGAAACGCGGGAGCCGCAGGTCGGATGGGGTCCTGACCTGCGGCTCCGGAGTGGAGCGGGTGACCGGGATCGAACCGGCATGGCCAGCTTGGAAGGCTGGGGCTCTGCCATTGAGCTACACCCGCGCGAGCGCCCGCCGTCGGTGCGGGTGCTGCGGGGCGTTAGCCTAATGCCCGCCGTCGCGCGATCCGAAATCCGGCACCCCGCACGGGTGCCGGACGGGCTCAGGATGACGGCAACGGGGTATGGCGCAGCTTGGTAGCGCGTCCGCTTTGGGAGCGGAAGGCCGCCGGTTCGAATCCGGCTACCCCGACCGGCGCAGCCCCATCACCTGCACGCCCTCGGACAGCAGCCCCAGACGCTGCCAGCCGCGCGAGGCGAGCAGCCGCACGGCCGCCGTGTCGGCGTCGTCGGTGGCCAGCAGGGCCGGTCGGGTCTCCCCGTCCATCAGCACGTCGTGCAGTCGCCGGCCACCGCCGTGACGACGGTGGGACGCCAGGACCGCCAGATCCGCCAGCTCGAAGTGCTCGCCGAGCCAGGTCGCGGCCACCTCCTCGGGCAGTGCCGCCGCGACCCGGTCGGACCACGGTTGCCCGCGCTCGCCGAAGAACCCGTAGGCGTAGCCCACGATCTCGTGGTCGCACCGCGCGACGGAGAGGCGGAACCCGGCCCGGGCGCAGTCGGGCTCGAACACCTCGGCCTGCCAGGCGTCGAACGACGCGCCGTCGCCGCGCACCTCGTCGTACACGCGCCACAGCCCGGCCGCCGACACCCGGGCCCGCGCAGCGTCCCACAGGTCGATCTCCGGCGGCCGGGAGGTCACAGGCCGAACTCCTCGAGCAGTCGGAGCCAGACCTCGCTCATGGTGGGGAAGGACGGTACGGCGTGCCACAGCTGGTCGACGGTCAGGTGCCCGGTCACGGCGATCGCGGCGGCGTGGGCCATCTCGGCGACGTCCTGGCCGACGAACGTGGCGCCCAGCACGACCCGGGTCTCGGCATCGACCACGAGCCGCGCGGCCCCGCTGTAGTCGTCGGCCTGCAGGCCCGACCCGGAGACCGAGCCCATGTCGACGTCGACGACGCGGATCTGGCGGCCGTCGGCCCGGGCCATGGCCTCGGTCAGCCCGGCGGAGGCGACCTCGGGGTCGGTGAAGATGACCTGCGGGGCACCGAGGTGGTCCGCCCAGGCCGTCATGCCCGGCCCGTCGGTGGGGGCGCCGGCGGCACGCGCGGCGATCACGTCGCCGGCCACGCGACCCTGGTACTTGCCCATGTGAGTGAGCAGGTTGCGGCCGTTGACGTCGCCCACGGCGTAGAGCCACTGCCCCGGCACCGAGGTGACCTCGCCGGTGTCGTCCACCTCCACGTAGCCACGCTCGTCGACCTTGGCGCCGACGGTCTCCAGCCCGAGCTCCTCCGTGCGCGGTGTGCGGCCGAGGGCGCACAGGATCTCGTCGGCCGTGACCGAGGACCCATCGGAGAGATGGACGCTGACCGAGCCGCCGGGGGAGGGGCGCGAGACCGACTCGGCGGTGACGCCGAGCCGGATCGTGGCTCCCTCGCGCTTGAGCCCGTCGCGGACCATCGCGCTGGCAACCGGCTCGGCCCGGCCGAGCAGCCGGTCGCCCCGCTCGATCACGGTCACCGAGGAGCCGAGCGCGGCGAAGACCTGGGCCATCTCGCACGCCACCACGCCGCCGCCGAGCACCACCAGGCGGTGGGGGACCCTCGAGGCCGCGGTCGCCTCGATGTTGGTCCACGGCTGCGCGTCACGCAGGCCGGGGATGTCGGGGACCGCCGCCGTCGTGCCGGTGGCGAGGACCACGGCGACGTTCGCGCGGTAGGTCGTGCCGTCCACCTCGACCGCCCGCTCGCCGGCCAGGCGGCCGTTGCCGCGGACCAGGTCGATGCCCGCCGAGTCCAGCCAGGTCTTGGCGCCGCTGTCGTCGTAGCTGGAGACCCAGTAGTCACGGCGGGCGAACACCTCCCTGGGCTCCAGCGTCGCCCCGCTCACCCCGCGGACGCGTCGGGCGGCGTGCGCGGCGTGGATCGGGCGCAGCAGCGCCTTGGAGGGGATGCACGCCCAGAAGCTGCACTCACCGCCCACGAGCCGGCGCTCGACGACCGCGACCTTCAGGCCGCGTCGCCCCGCCCGGTCCGCGACGTTCTCGCCCACCGGGCCGGCGCCGAGCACGATGACGTCGTAGGTCCCGCGGTCTGCACTGTCAGCCATGCCCCGACGCTAGTGCGCCGCGCCGCGCGGCGCACCCGACCGCCTGGCCGCGGCACGGGCGGCGCCCCCGGCTCAGGCGGCGCCCCCGTGCTCAGGCGTCGCGTCCGCTGCCGGCGCTGTCGTCTGACTGGCCGTAGACGCCGCTGCGGCCCGGGTCGGTGTTCTCCGGCGCCGCGCCCGTCGTCTGCGGGTCCGTCAGCAGGCCCTCCTGCGTGCCGTCGTCCCCACCCTCGGTGTCCTCGTGGTGCCGCTGCGGCCGGCGGCCGGCTCCCTCGGGGGTCAGGGCGTCGCCGGTGCCGCTCCCACCGGCGTCGGTGGTCAGCAGGTTGTCCTCGCGCGCGTCGCTCATGCGGCCACGCTAGCCGCCGTACGTCGCGCGCTCACCCCGGGCGCGTACGTCGTTTCGGCTTGCGGGCGCGGAGCGGATAGCATCTCGGGAGGTCTCGGCGCGTGCCGGGACGCAGAACCCGCCCGAACTTCCCCCATCGATGCTGGAGTACCCCGCAGTGAAGAGTGCGCTCGAGACCCTCAACCCGACCCGGGTCAAGCTGACCGTCGAGGTCCCCTTCGAGGAGCTCAAGCCGAGCCTCGACGCGGCGTACAAGACGATCTCCTCGCAGATCTCCGTTCCGGGCTTCCGCCAGGGCAAGGTCCCCGCGCGGATCATCGACCAGCGCGTCGGCCGCGGCGCTGTGCTGCAGGAGGCCGTCAACGAGGCCCTGCCGCGCTTCTACGGCCAGGCCGTCGAGGAGAACAAGGTGCGCCCGCTCGGGCAGCCCGAGGTCGACGTGACCGACGTGCCCGCCGAGGACGGCCAGGAGCTGAAGTTCACCGTCGAGGTCGACGTGCGCCCCGAGCTGCAGCTGCCCGACTACGACGGGCTGACCGTCGCGGTGGACAACGTGGACGGCGAGGCGACCGCCGCTGACGCGCAGGAGCGCCTCACCACGCTGCGCCAGCGTTTCGGCACCCTCACCGGCATCGAGCGCGCCGCCGCGACCGGCGACTTCGTCTCCATCGACCTCGAGGCCAAGATCGGCGACGAGGAGATCGACTCGGTCAAGGGGATCTCCTACGAGATCGGCACCGGCAACATGATCGACGGCCTCGACGACGCGCTCGTCGGGATGTCCACCGGCGAGACCAAGACCTTCACCGCCCCGCTGGCCGGTGGCGAGCGGGAGGGCCAGGACGCCGAGGTCACCGTGACCGTGCAGTCGGTCAAGGAGCGCGTGCTGCCCGAGCTGGACGACGACTTCGCCCAGCTGGCCTCGGAGTTCGACACCTTCGAGGAGCTGCAGGCCGACATCCAGGCCCAGGCCGAGCAGGCGAAGCGCTTCGAGCAGGGCGTCCAGGCCCGCGACAAGGTGCTCGAGCAGCTGCTCGAGACGACCGAGATCCCCGTGCCCGACGCGCTCGTCGAGGCCGAGGTCACGAGCCACCTCGAGAACGAGTCGCGCCTCGAGGACGACGAGCACCGCGCCGAGGTCGACGAGAGCACCCGCAAGGCCCTGCGCGCCCAGTTCCTGCTCGACGCGATCGCCGAGAAGGAGGAGGTCAGCGTCGGCCAGCAGGAGCTGATCGAGTACCTCGTCATGACGGCCTCGCAGTACGGCATGGAGCCCAACGACTTCGCCAAGGCGGTCGACGAGGGTGGCCAGATCCCCGCGATGGTGGCCGAGGTCGCCCGCCGCAAGGCGCTTGCGACGGTGCTGGAGAAGGCCAAGGTCGTCGACGCCGACGGCAACGAGGTCGACCTCAACGCGCTGAACACCGGCGAGGACGCCACGTCCGGGGACCACGAGGGTCACGACCACGAGGGTCACGACCACGGTGACCACGAGGGTCACGACCACGAGGGCCACGACCGGCCGACCACGCCTGAGCAGCCCCGCTGACTCCTCGAGGCCCGCGCGGCCGTGTCCCCTCCGGGACCGGGCGCGCGGGCTTCGTCGTACCCGCCTGCAGGACCGCGAGGTTCGTGGGCGCGGCGCATGCAGGACCGCCAGGTTCGTGGCGGTGCGCCGTGCAGGACCGCCAGGTTTGCTGGCCGGAGGGGCTTGTGCGCTCACGGCGAACAGGGCCGGATCGAGGGACTTCCCGCGCCGAGCCGGGCGTTAGGGTCATCGAACGGACCGCGAGGTCCGAGATCCGCACAGATGAGATGGAGACACGGTGACCCACAGCAACGAGGTCGTCGCCGCCGGCGAAGGAACGCTCGGCGGCCTGGACGACCACATCTACAACCGGTTGCTCAAGGAGCGCATCATCTTCCTGGGCTCCGAGGTCCGTGACGACAACGCCAACGCGATCTGCGCCCAGCTGCTGCTGCTGGCCGCCGAGGACCCCGAGAAGGACATCTGGCTCTACATCAACTCACCCGGCGGCTCGGTGACGGCCGGCATGGCCATCTTCGACACGATGCAGTGGGTCCCCAACGACGTCGCGACGGTCGCCATGGGTCTGGCCGCGAGCATGGGCCAGTTCCTGCTGAGCGCCGGTGCCCCCGGCAAGCGCTACGCCACCCCGCACGCCCGGGTGATGATGCACCAGCCCTCCGGCGGCATCGGTGGCACCGCCTCCGACATCAAGATCCAGGCCGAGCAGATGCTCTACATCAAGAAGCAGATGGCCCAGCTCATCGCCCAGCACACCGGGCAGACCGTCGAGCAGGTCGAGAAGGACTCCGACCGCGACCGCTGGTTCGCCGCCGAGGAGGCCAAGGAGTACGGCTTCGTCGACCACGTCTACACCAGCGCCGGCCAGGCGCCCGGTGGAGCCGGCACCGGCGCCTGACCACCCGCCATACCAGCCTGAATCTGGAGAACCATGATGAACACCCCGTATGGCGGCCTGCAGGTCCCCGGCCCGAGCAGCCGCTACATCCTTCCGCAGTTCGAGGAGCGCACCTCCTACGGCATGAAGCGGACCGACCCCTACACCAAGCTCTTCGAGGACCGCATCATCTTCCTCGGCGTGCAGGTCGATGACGCGTCCGCGGACGACATCATCGCCCAGCTGATCGTGCTGGAGTCCCAGGACCCCGACCGCGACATCCTCATGTACATCAACTCACCGGGTGGCTCGTTCACCGCGATGACGGCGATCTACGACACGATGCAGTACGTCCGTCCCGACGTGCAGACCTTCGTCATCGGCCAGGCCGCCTCGGCGGCCGCCGTGCTCCTCGGCGCGGGAGCACCCGGCAAGCGGTTCGCCCTTCCGAACGCGCGGATCCTCATCCACCAGCCGGCCCTCGCCGGCGGTGACTACGGCCAGGCCAGTGACATCGAGATCCAGGCCAACGAGGTGCTGCGCATGCGCACCTGGCTGGAGGAGACGCTGGCCAAGCACACGGGTCGCTCCATCGAGACGGTCGAGAACGACATCGAGCGCGACAAGATCCTGTCCGCCGAGGCGGCCAAGGAGTACGGCCTGATCGACGAGGTCCTCCTGAGCCGCAAGGGCTCGCTCGACTCCTGAGCGGGCGCGCCACGGCCGCCGCGGGCGGGACGACCGCGCGCGGCGGCCGTGGCAGCGGTGGCCGGCAGGACCCACGGCGTGTTGTCCGCTCTTGGCGGAACCCCCGTGACGCGACGCCGACACCGGCGTTCAATGAGGGTGTGCGCCAGTGGCCCGCGGTACCGTCTCGGGACTGGCACGGGGCACGGGGCCCGCGCCGGAAACGCCGTACAGCCCCGACAACGCCCCGTGGCGGTGGGCACGAACCCGGACGAACGGGGCCCTGGGCTCCGGACGGCACCGGCCTGACCGACGCACAACGACTCGGAGAGCTCCCCGCTCCGGGCAGACCAACTGGAAGGATCGCCTCGTGGCACGCATCGGAGACGGTGGCGACCTGCTGAAGTGCTCGTTCTGCGGTAAGAGCCAGAAGCAGGTGAAGAAGCTCATTGCCGGTCCGGGTGTCTACATCTGCGACGAGTGCATCGACCTGTGCAACGAGATCATCGAGGAGGAGCTGGCCGAGACATCGGAGCTGGGCCTGGACGAGCTGCCCAAGCCGCGCGAGATCTTCGACTTCCTCGAGCAGTTCGTCATCGGCCAGGACCCCGCCAAGCGGGCGCTGGCCGTGGCGGTCTACAACCACTACAAGCGCATCCAGGCCGGGGAGTCCGGCTCCAAGAAGGACGCCGACTCGGTCGACATCGCCAAGTCCAACATCCTGCTGATCGGCCCCACCGGGTGCGGCAAGACCTACCTCGCCCAGACCCTCGCGCGGATGCTCAACGTCCCGTTCGCGATCGCCGACGCCACCGCCCTGACCGAGGCGGGCTACGTCGGCGAGGACGTCGAGAACATCCTGCTCAAGCTCATCCAGGCCGCTGACTACGACGTCAAGAAGGCCGAGACGGGCATCATCTACATCGACGAGGTCGACAAGATCGCCCGCAAGAGCGAGAACCCCTCGATCACCCGTGACGTCTCCGGCGAGGGCGTCCAGCAGGCGCTGCTGAAGATCCTGGAGGGGACGACGGCCTCCGTGCCGCCCCAGGGTGGCCGCAAGCACCCGCACCAGGAGTTCATCCAGATCGACACCACCAACGTGCTGTTCATCGTCGGCGGTGCCTTCGCCGGCCTCGAGAAGCTGATCGAGTCGCGCTCCGGCCAGAAGGGCCTCGGGTTCGGCTCCCAGCTCCACACGGCCAAGGACGTGGGCGAGAGCTACGGCGACGTCATGCCCGAGGACCTGATGAAGTTCGGGCTGATCCCGGAGTTCATCGGCCGGCTGCCGGTCATCACGACCGTCTCGCCGCTGGACCGTGACGCCCTCGAGCGCATCCTGACCCAGCCCCGCAACGCGCTGGTCAAGCAGTACAAGCGGATGTTCGACATCGACGGCGTCGAGCTCGAGTTCACCGACGACGCCATCGCCGCCATCGCCGACCAGGCGCTGCTGCGTGGCACCGGTGCCCGCGGGCTGCGCGCGATCATGGAGGAGGTCCTGCTCCCCGTGATGTTCGACGTGCCCAGCGACGAGGACATCGCCCGGGTCGTAGTAACCCGCGAGGTGGTCCAGGACAACGTCCTCCCGACCATCGTGCGCCGCGAGGTACCGACGACCCGCAAGCGCCCCGTGCGCAAGGAGTCCGCCTGACGTAGTAGTCCGACGACAGCTGTACGGCGCTGGAGCGGCCGGCCGGGGGAGACCCCAGCCGGCCGCTCCCGCGTTCGGGGCCGGTGCTCGCTCAGCCGCCGCTGCGGCGCAGCACCCCGGCCACGGCGGCGACCAGGACCACTGCGGCCAGGGTCGCGGCCGCGCTGGGCGCCGGCCGCAGCGCTCCCGCCGCCGCGGTCAGCCCCCCGACCCCGACGGTCGCCAGGGCCACGACAGCGGTACGCCGCAGCCACCGTCTCCGGGTGAGTGGGTCGAGCACCGCGGGGCCAGGGGTGCTGGCCGCGGCGGCCGCCGCCGTATGCAGGACGAGTACGGCGAGGGCGGCCGGCACCACCCACGGCGTGCGCGGGTCGTCGACGTCGGCCAGCCACCGCCACGCCAGGAAGGCCACGGTCATCAGCACCGAGTGCGAGTCCGGGACCGCGAGGCAGAGCAGCCCGAGGGCGACCACGACCACCAGCACCCACCAGGCGAACGGCGCGCCGGCCAGGAGGGAGCATCCGAGGACCGCCGGCGGAGCCAACCCCACGAGCAGGCGCAGGACGCGTTGGTGGCCGCTGAGGAGGGTCAGCTCATCGGCGACCCGCCCGGCCCGGGTCGAGGCGCTCATCCGCGTACCACGCGCGGCGCGCGCGACCGGCGGCTGAGGTCGCGCAGCACCTGGTCCAGGCTGCCCGGCCCACGCCACGCGACCACCGGGATGCCGGCCTCCTGCACCTGCTGCATCTCGTGCTCCCGCTCCAGCAGCCGGATGCGCCACGCCAGCCTGGTGAGCACGTCCTCCTCGCTCGTGTGGAGGTCGGTGGGCAGCGTGTCGATGACCACGACGGTGAGCCCGTGCCGGGCGAGGACGACCGCCTGCTGAAGGGCCACCGGTGACACCAGCGGCGACAGCATGACCACCATCGCGTCGGCCCCCAGGCCCAGGCGTAGCCTGGCCTCCGGCGGACGCGGGTCGGTGCCGACCTCGATCAGCGCGAGGGTGTCCAGCACCCGGCGCAGCGCGTTCCGGCCGGTCGACGGCGGGACCCGGGTCACGCCCGTGGTGCCGACGACCTGCACACCGACCCGGTCCCCGCGGCGCAGGTGGTGCTCCGCCACCGCGCCGGCGGCCCGGACAGTGGTGTCCAGGCTGCTCGCGGCGCCGGCCACGCCCTCGCTGCGGCCGACGTCGCTCAGCGCATCGACCACGAGGACCACGAGGCTGTCCTGGTCGGCAAAGGTCGAGGTGACGTGCAGCTCGCCGGTGCGCAGTGACCGCGGCCAGTGCAGCCGGCGCAGCCGGTCACCGGCCCGGAAGGGGCGGATCCCGGCGAACTCGCTTCCGTCGCCCGGGCGGCTGGACCGGTTGAGGCCGACGAGGCCGAACGGGTGTGGTGCCGGCGCGGCGGCGTCGAAGGTCGCCGGTAGCGGCAGGGTGGTGAGCGTCAGCGGGGCGAGCTCCACCGGCCCCCATCGGAAGGCGCCCCAGCTGCTGCCGCCCGCGACGAGACCGGGGGCGACCGCGCGACGCCCCCATCGGCGGGACTGGACGACGACCTCGGCGACGGCGGTCCGCGGGCTCTCGGCGGTCTCCGTCCCGGCGGTGGCGTCCTCGGGTGTGGGCGCGTACGACGTGTCCGGGTGAGGTCGGTCCGCGTGCGGTGGGTCCTCGTCCCCGCCCTGCATCTGCACGCCCTGCACCTGCACGCCCTGCACCTGCACGCCGGAGGCGGGGTGCAGCGCGACGTACGGTGACGGACCGGCGACGCAGACCACCTGCTCGGTGCGCTGGGCGAGCCCGACGCGGACCTGCCACGTCGTCGCCTCGTCCTCGCGCAGCGTGCCCTGCCGCAGCCGCGCCTCGGCGCTCAGGGACGCGTGGGGGCGGGTCACCGCGGACCAGAGCGCCACGACGAGCAGCGGGGCCGAGAGCACCAGCAGGTCGGGGCGCTGCAGCAGGACGGCCATCAGCGCCAAGGCGGTGCCGCCCAGGGCCGCGCGCACGTGGGCGGCCGTCGGGTGCCACGGCACGTCGCTGCCGGTCGGTGGCACGAGCTCAGCCCGCCACGCGGTACTCGCGAGCAGACGGCACGGGCACCGAGCTGAGGACCGCCTCCACGACGGTGGCGCCTGTCACGTTGCTCATCCACAGCTCCGGCTTCACTGTGACGCGATGCGCGAGCACCGGGCGGGCCACCGCCTTGACGTCCTCCGGGGTCACGAAGTCGCTGCCGCCGATGACCGCGTGGGCCCGCGCGGTGAGCAGCAGGGCGAGCGCGCCCCGGGGGGAGGAACCAACCAGGGTGTGGGCGTGGCCGCGGGTGGCGACGGTCAGCGCGACGCAGTACCGGCCGATGGCGGGGTCGACGGTGACCGTCTCGATCGCTGCCTGCATCCCGAGCAGGCCGGCGGCGTCGGTGACCGCCCGCAGCGTCTGCTCCTCCTGCCGACGCGCCATCCGGCGCTGCAGCACCTCCCACTCCTCCTGCGGCGTGGGGTAGCCGAAGCCGACACGCATCAGGAAGCGGTCGAGCTGTGCCTCCGGCAGGGGATAGGTCCCCTCATACTCCACCGGGTTCGCGGTGGCGAGCACATGGAACGGTCGCGCCAGCGGGAAGGTCTGGCCCTCGACGGTGACCTGGCCCTCCTGCATGGCCTCGAGCAGGGCTGCCTGGGTCTTGGGCGGGGTGCGGTTGATCTCGTCGGCGAGGAGCAGCCCGGTGAAGAGCGGACCGGCACGGAAGGAGAACTCGCCGGCGCGCTGGTCGTAGACGAAGGAGCCGGTCAGGTCCGCCGGCAGCAGGTCGGGGGTGAACTGTGCGCGGGTGAACTCCAACCCCAGGGCCTGGGCGAACGAGCGCGCGGCCAAGGTCTTGCCGAGCCCCGGGAAGTCCTCCAGCAGCACGTGGCCGCCGGCGAGGATCCCCGACAGGACCAGCGTCAGGGCCGGCCTCTTGCCGACGACGGCGCGCTCGACCTCGTCGATGACGTCCCCGGCGAGACGCGAGACGGCTGGCAGGTCGAGCTGGGCGGTGCTGGTCACAGGGACTCGATTCGGGTGAGGAGGTCGGACAGGGGAGCGGGGTCGTACGCGCGCTTTGCCGGGGGGTGGTCTACGAAGTTGGTGAGCGCCTCGCCGAGCGCCGCCCGCGCGGCCTCGTCATCGGTGTCGAGGCGAAGGCCCCGGGAGCGCAACCGCTGCTCGATCAGCCCGATCAGCAGCGGCCGAAGGGAGGCGTCGCGATCGCGCCCCGTCTGCAGCCGGCTGCGCAGGACGGCGAGCCGCCGGTCCTGGCCACGGACCCGTTTCCAGGGAACCGCCGCAGGCTCCCACCACGCCTTCTCCACCGGGTAAGCCAGGTCGAGGGCCAGCCAGCACAGCATGGCCGCAGCCGCGAAGGCCCCCAGAAGCAGCAGGGGCCGTGGCCCCATCCGGGCGAGCGTGGTGACCACACAGAATCCGACCCACACCCCGACGGCCCAGAGGACCCGTCGCACCCACAGACGTCTCACGCGCTCGACCCGTCGACGGGGGCGAACGCGTCGGCCTGCGCCAGGTCGGCGTGGATCGAACGCAAGGCGGCCACGGCCGCACGCCGCTGCCGCTCGCCCAGCTCGTGCTGGGAGAACCGGGCCTCGCGGTACAGCCCGGCCAAGGCGGTGATCATGAGGCCGTCGACCTCGAGGCTGGCCAGGACCCGGGTCACGAGCTCGCTGGAGGTCTCCGAGCGGTCGCGGGAGATGCCCGCGGCCAGCATGGACTCCTCGAGGCGCAGCCAGCAGGCGACGACCGCGTTGCGGACGTCGCCCTCCTCCAGAGCGGTCAGCTGCGCCTCGGCGTCCTTCCGCAGCACCTCCGCGATGTCGGGCAGGGTAGCGGCGCCCGCCTCCGGGCCGGGGGAAGGGCGGTGCCACCGACGACGCCAGACCCAGACGGCCAGGGCGGCGAGAGCCGCGGCCAGGGCGAGCACGAGGAGCACCGGGAGAAGCCGGGCCAGCCAGGTCAGGTCGATGCCGGGGGAGTGTCTGACGGCCAGGTCGTGGAGCGGGTCCGGGCTGGTGGCAGTCGGCGTCGGCGTCGCGGTGGGTGCCGGTGGGGGCGGGGACGGCGGCGCGGCCCGCGGACCGTGCACCAGGGGTGTCGACCCACCGCTCGCGACCCACGCCAGCAGGGTGAGACCGAGGACGGCGGTCCCCACCAGCCATCCGCCCCGACGCCCCATGGCGGCACGCTACCCCAGGCACGCCGGACCGCCGGTGAGGTCTGGTGGGCTCCCGCCACCCGGGTGAGGCGCCGGTGCCGCAGGATGGGACCGTGGACGGTGTGGCGTGGCGTCCGGGCGGGAACGGCCCCGTGCAGCAGAGCCCGGTCAGCTGCGGCTCTGCGGCGCTGACGGTCGCCAGGATGGTGGCCGACCCCGCCTTCGCGCAGTGGGTGCTGTCAGGGGTCGCGCGCCACGGTGGCCCCCCGGACGGCCGAACCGAGCAGGCACGGTTCGCCGAGCAGGAGCGCCTGGTCATGGGGCGCACCAACGCTCTCGTCGGCTCCGGCAGACGGCTCCAGCTCCCATGGCCGCGGGCGCTCGGCACCCCGCCGTGGGGAGCGCGGCGCGAGCTGGAGTCCGGGGCGGCGGCCCGAGGTGCCCGGTACCGGCTGCGGCTGGTCCGCTTCGCCTCGGCGGCGACGCTGGCCACGACGTATCGCCAGCTCCAGCACCTCGTGCACGATGGGCGCCCGGCCCTGCTGTACGTCGGCAATGCACTGGCGCCGCGGCACGTGACGCTGGTCCTGCCCGGGGACGGCCGAGCGGTGCTGGACGTCTACGACCCGGCGACCGGTGCCGTCACGGCCCTTGACGAGGGCCGTTACGTGGGGCGCCGCCTCGCCCTGGCCGGCTGGGCCATGCCGTGGGTCCTGGTGCTACCGGCGACGTCCGAGCCAGCCGACCGCTTCTCGCCCTGACGGGCGCCGGGCGTGCCGGTGCGACCCACCCGGCGTGCGGGTGCGACCCGCCTGGTGTGGCGGGTCGCGGGGCGGGGCAGCTACACATGCCAGGTCACCTCGGTCGTGGTGACGGTGGCGGTGTAGCCCTTCTGGTGCACGATCGTGTGGTGCCGCGGGCAGAGCAGCGCCAGGTTGGTCAGGTCCGTCGGGCCGCCGTCGCACCAGTGCCGGCAGTGATGGGCGTCGCACCAGGACGGGGGCCGCGAACAGCCGGGGAAGGTGCAGCCCCGGTCGCGCAGGTACAGCGCCATCAACAGCCCCGGGGTGACCAGCCGGCGGGTCCGGCCCAGGTCCAGCACCTCCGACCTGGACCCGAGCACGGCGGGGATGACCGCGGCGTCGCAGGCCAGCTTGCGGACCGTCTCCGGGGCCAGGAGGTCCCCGGTCAGCGTCGTCCCGGCCCCGGTCAGACTCTTCAGGTCCTGGTAGTCCATCGTCACCACGACCGCGGCCTTGGCGGTGGTCGGCGCGGACCCGCCGGCCGCGGCCGCACGGCGACAGACCTCGACCAGCGCGTCGGCCTCGGCGCTGGTCGCTGGTCCGCAGGTCCGAGCCGGACTCGGTGGACGGTTGCGGTGCGGCCAGCGGCCCCAGGATCGCCTCCAGCACGGCTCGTCCTTCGGGGTCCAGCCGGAGCCGGTACTCGGCCATTCCGTCGTCGGGGTACGGCTGGGACAGCGACCGGCCGGACTTGAGTCGGTCCTCGCCGGCGCTGGAACTCCCCCAGCCGCCCGTACCGGGCGATCACCCGCGTCCGCAGCGCCCGGATCTGGGCCGGGCCGTCCGTCTCCGCGATCGCCACGAACCCGGCCAGCACGGTCTCGGCGCAGGCGGGGGTGAGCCGCGGCAGCAGCCTGTCCATCTCCGTCAAGGCGACGGCCGCGTTGCCCACCGGGACCCGCGCGCCCAGCACCGCCTCGGCCAGGAGGGCGTTGTCGGGCTTCGCGACCGCCTCGGCCACCCGCACCAGCGCCGCGGCGCCACCGGCCCGGTACGACGGACCGAACTCACGCACCCACCCGGTCGGCGACGCCGCGTCCGAAGCGCGGACGTCACCGCGGGACAACGCCTGGTCCAGCACCCCGACCTGCCCGGCCCCGGCCACGCTCTTCAGCTCATCCAGCTCCGCGAACAACGGCCCCAGCTGGTCCGACCCGGCCTGGTGCAACCGCCCCACCAGCCGGCGCAGCACCGGCGCAGCCGCAACCAGCACCGCCCGGTCCTCCTCGAAGCTGGTCCCCTCCATGAACCAAACCTAGACGCCACCACCGACAAGCCCTCAAGCCAGTTCGGCTGGCACGAAAGCGTATTCGTTCTACGCCCAAACGCGCAGATCTGGTTGGGTCAGCCCTTGGGCACGGGCACGAGAACGACGTCGCGGACCTCGACGTGCTCCGCGTCGGCATAGGTGATGTCGGCGATCTTGCCGGCGGCGCTGAGATCCGAGACGGCAGAACGGATCTGGTCCAGCGCAGCGGCGGGACCGGCCAGGGTCATCGACGGGACCTCGGCGCGCATGCCGACCTTGGCCTCCGACTTGGCCTTGCGGACACCCGCCAGGGCGGCGCCGACGGCGCCCAGCATCGCCGGGTCCGCCTCACCGGCAACCGCCTTCACCTCGTCCGCGGTCGGCCAGGCGGCACGGTGCACGGACCCGTCGTGCCACCAGGACCAGACCTCCTCGGTGGCGTACGGCAGGATCGGTGCGAGCAGCCGCAGCAGCACGTCGAGCGCCACCCGCAGGGCCGCGCGGGCCGAGGCCGCGCCGGCGTCGCCCTGGCCGCCGTACGCACGGTCCTTGACCAGCTCGAGGTAGTCGTCGCAGAACGTCCAGAAGAACGTCTCGGTGACCTCCAGCGCGCGCGTGTAGTCGAACGCCTCGAAGCCGGCGGTGGCCTTGTCCACGACGTCGGCGAGACCGGCCAGCATGGCGCGGTCCAGCGGGGCGGTCACCAGCGAGACGAGATCGCCTGCGCTGGCGTCGATCTCACCGAACGACAGCGCGAACTTGCTGGCGTTGAGCACCTTGATCGCCAGCCGACGGCCGACCTTCATCTGGCCGGTGTCCAGGGCGGCGTCGGTGCCGAGGCGCGCGGATGCCGACCAGTAGCGGATGGCGTCGCTGCCGTGCTCGCGCAGCATGTCGATCGGCGTGATCGCGTTGCCCTTGGACTTGCTCATCTTCTTGCGGTCGGGGTCGAGGATGAAGCCGCTGATCGTGGCGTGCTTCCAGGGCAGGCTGTCGTGCTCCAGGTGCGCACGGACGACGGTGGAGAACAGCCAGGTGCGGATGATGTCGTGGGCCTGCGGGCGCACGTCCATCGGGAACACCTTGGCGAACAGCTCGGGGTCGTCGCGCCAGCCGCCGGCGATCTGCGGCGTCAGCGACGACGTCGCCCAGGTGTCCATCACGTCGGGGTCGCCGGTGAACCCGCCGGGCAGGTCACGCTGGGACTCGTCGTAGCCGGCCGGTGCCTCGGCGACCGGGTCCACCGGCAGTGCAGACGCATCGGGCACGATCGGCCGCTCGTAGTCCACCTCCCCGTCCGCATCGATCGGGTACCAGACGGGGATCGGCACACCGAAGAAGCGCTGGCGGCTGATCAGCCAGTCACCGTTGAGGCCGCCGACCCAGTTCTCGTAGCGCGTCCGCATGAACGCGGGGTGGAACGCCAGCTCCTCGCCACGCTGCATCAGCTCGGCGCGCAGCTGCTCGTCACGGCCGCCGTTGCGGATGTACCACTGGCGGGAGGTGACGATCTCCAGCGGCTTGTCGCCCTTCTCGTAGAAGTTCGCCTTGCGCTGGGTCGCCGCCGGCTCGCCGTCGAGGTCACCGGAGGCGCGCAGCGCGTCCACGACCGCGGCGCGCGCGGAGAACGTCGTCTTGCCGGCGAGCTCGGCGAACAGCGCGCGGCCCTGCTCGGTGGTGATCCACTCGGGGGTCTCGCGCGAGATCCGGCCGTCGCGCTGGATGACCGACCGGGTCGGGAGCTGCAGCTCGCGCCACCACTGCACGTCGGTGAGGTCACCGAAGGTGCAGCACATCGCGATGCCGGCACCCTTGTCGGGCTCGGCCAGGTAGTGCGGCAGGACCGGCACCTCGACGCCGAACAGCGGTGACGTGACGGTGGTCCCGAACAGCCCGGCGTACCGCTCGTCGTCGGGGTGGGCGATGAGGGCCACCACGGCGGGCAGCAGCTCGGGGCGGGTGGTCTCGATGTGCACCACGGCGTCGCTGCCGGCGGGGCCGTGGAAGGCCACGCGGTGGAAGTGGCCCGGGTAGTCCCGCGCCTCGAGCTCAGCCTGGGCGACGGCGGTCTGGAACGTGACGTCCCACAGACCCGGGGCCTCCGCCTGGTAGGCCTCGCCGCGGCGCAGGTTGTTGAGGAACGCCTCCTGCGCCGTCGCCCGCGAGCGGTCGTCGATGGTGCGGTAGTTGATGTCCCAGTCGACCGACAGCCCGGCCGTCCGGAAGACCTCCTCGAACGCCTTCTCGTCCTCGACGGTGAGGATGTCGCACAGCTCGATGAAGTTCGCGCGGCTGATCGGCTGCTGGTCGGCGGCCTTGACGCTCTTGCCCTCGCCACCCTGCTGCGGCGGCTGGTAGCCCTCGACGTGGGGCAGCGAGGCGTCGCCGCGCACGCCGTAGTAGTTCTGGACGCGGCGCTCGGTCGGCAGGCCGTTGTCGTCCCAGCCCATCGGGTAGAAGACCTCGTAGCCGGCCATCCGCTTGTAGCGGGCCAGGCAGTCGGTCTGGGTGTAGGAGAACACGTGGCCGATGTGCAACGAGCCGCTCGCCGTCGGGGGCGGGGTGTCGATCGAGTAGATCTCCTCGCGGCTGCGCGAGCGGTCGAAACGGTAGGTGCCCTGCTCGGCCCATACCTGCGCCCACTTGTCCTCGAGGCCGTCGATGGACGGCTTGTCGGGCATGGTCACGGCGCGTGCAGAGGAGGCGGGGGTGGTCATGTCCCGAATCTTCCCAGACGTACGGCGCGCCGGACGAACCGGTTTGCCCCGGCAGCGGTACGACGCGCCGGACCGGCCGCACGGGAGCAAGGACCTTCGGCCCTGAGCGCTCCCCGGCGCCCGTCGGCACGCTGTGGGCACCGAGCCAGGAGGCACGCCGTGGACGAGGCCCAGAAGTGGACGATCGACATCTTCATCGACGAGCACGAGCGTCAGACCCGTGCGGAGGCGCGCCTGCACACGCGGGACCGCACCCACCTGGTCGGCATCGGGCTGGCCCGGTGCAACCCGGTGGATCGGTCCGTGCCGGAGATCGGTGACGAGCTGGCCGTGGCCCGCGCCCTGACCGACCTCGCCCACCAGCTCATCGACGCCACGGTGTCGGACATCGAGTCGATGACGCACAGGCCGGCCCACGTGGAGGCCTGAGCCGGAGCCGTGCGCGAGGGTCCGGGGCGGCCGCTCAGGACGGCGGGGCGGTACCGGACAGGAACGACACGGCACGGCCCACCGTCGTCAGCCGGGGGTAGTCCTCCTCCTCGATCCGCTCGCCCGCCCCGTTGCTGAGCAGCTCGGCGAACCGCAGGAAGTCCAGGGAGTCCAGCTCGAGCGCGTCGCGCAGGTCGCCGCCGTCACCGACGGCGGCCAGGTCGGCGTCGGGGACGATCCGCAGCAGCGAGGTCGTGACGAGCTCGCGGGCCTGGGGCTGGGTCAGGGTCATAGCGCCTCCGGGATCTGCAGCAGCCGGTCGACCTCGGTGAGGAACCGGCCACCGGTGTAGCCGTCCGTGGCCCGGTGGTCCGCGGCCAGGGTGAGCGTCAGGCAGGGCCGGACGCCGAGCAGCCCACCGACCGCCCGCGGCTGGTCGGTGACCCGGCCCGCGCCGACGAGGGCGACCTGGGGCGGGTAGATCACCCCGTGCACGGACTCGACCCCCTGCTCGCCGAGGTTGGTGACGGTGATCGTGGGGTCGCTCAGCTCCGAGCCGCGCAGGGTGCCGGTACGGGCGCGGGCCACCAGGTCCTTCAGCCGCGCCATCAGCTCCGGCAGCGGCAGGTCCTGGGCGTCCCGCAGCGCGGGGGCGACCAGCCCCCCGCCGCGCAGGGAGACCGCGACGCCCAGATGGACCCTCTGGCAGGGGCGGAACGCGTCGTCGACCCAGTGCCCGTTGAGCTCCGGGTGCCGCTCGACGGCGAGGGCCACCGCCCTGAGCAGCAGCGCCGCGGGCACCAGCCGCCGGCCGACGTCGAGCTCCCGGTTGCGCTCGTGCAGCCAGCCCAGCGCGGCGGCGAGGTCCACGGTCGTGCTGAGGTAGTAGTGCGGGATCTCGCGGCTGGACCGGCTCATCAGGCGCGCGATGGCCTGGCGCATGTCGGCCGTGCGGTCCCTCCGGACCTCGGTGCCGGCCGACGCGGCCGACGCGGCCGGCGCGGGCGCCGTGGGCGCCGGGGGAGTCGGCCCGGCGACACCAGGCGCCGCCGCAGCGGCCCGCACGTCCGCCGCGCGGATCGTGGCCGTGCCGTCGGCGCGCTGCAGGGCGCCGAGGTTCACGCCCAGCTCGGCCGCCAGCCGGCGTGCATACGGCGTCACCCGTCCGCGCTCCGGGCGCGGCGCCACGGCAGGCACCGCACCGGCAGACGGCGCACCGGCAGGCGTGGGGACGGTCGGCGGCCGCGCCGGGGTGGGTCGCGAGCCCCCACGCGTACGGCGCGAGGACGCAGCACCGGCCCGCTCGACGTCCTTGCGCGTCACCGCGCCGTGGGCGCCGGTGCCCGGGATCTCGGCCAGGTCGAGCCCCAGCTCCGCCGCGCGGTGCCTCGCCACCGGGGACGGGGTCCGCGGCGCAACAGCCGGGGTGGGGGCAGCCGTGACGTGGGTGGGGACGTCGGCCGCGACCGGGACGGCTGCCGGAGCCGGCACAGCGGCACCGGGATCACCGAGCACCGCGAGCGGGGTGCCGACCGGCACCGAGGTCCCGGGCTCGACGAGCAGGCTCGACACCACCCCCGCCTCGAAGCTCTCCACCTCGACCGCCGACTTCGCGGTGTCCACGACCGCGACGATGTCGCCGGGGTGCACGACGTCGCCGGGGCCGACCCGCCACTCCAGCAGGGTCCCCTCGTCCATGTCGGCCCCGAGCGAGGGCATCCGGAAGTCAGTCACGGCCGGACACCACCCGGCGTACCAGGTCGGCGATGGTGGCCACCTGCGGCACCGCCGCCTCCTCCAGGTGGCGGGCGTAGGGCATCGGCACCTCCGCGGCGCAGAGCCGGCGTACCGGGGCGTCCAGGTCGTAGAACGCCTGCTCGGTGATCCGCGCGCTGATCTCGGCCGACAGGCTGCCGCTGCGCCACGCCTCCTCGACGAGGACCGCGCGGTGGGTGCGCCGCACCGACTCCAGCACGGTGTCCTGGTCCAGCGGGCGCAGCACCCGAAGGTCGACGACGTCGCAGCCGATGCCCTCGGCGGCCAGCACGTCGGCCGCCTCCAGCGTCTTGAACAGCGACCCGCCGTAGGTCACCAGCGTCACGTCGTCCCCGGAGCGCCGGACCCGGGCCCGGTCGATGTCCACCTCGGGCGCGGGGTCGGCCAGCTCCCCGGACATCGGGTAGAGCGCCCCGTGCTCGAACACCACCACGGGGTCGGGGTCCTGCAGTGCCGGCCAGAGCATCCCGCGCGCGTCCTCCAGTGTCGCCGGGGCGAGCACGCGCAGCCCGGGGATCGAGGCGTACCAGCCCTCCAGGCTGTGCGAGTGCTGCGCGGCGAGCTGGCGGCCGGCGCCGGTGGTCATCCGGATCACCAGGGGCACGCTGACCTGGCCGCCGGACATGTGCAGCAGCGTCGCGGCGTTGTTGAGGATCTGGTCCAGCGCCAGCAGGCTGAAGTTCACCGTCATGATCTCCACGACCGGGCGCATCCCGCCGATCGCGGCGCCGATGCCCGCACCGACGAAGGCCGACTCCGACAGGGGCGTGTCGCGGATCCGCTCGGGCCCGAACTCGGCGAGCAGGCCGAGGCTGACGGCGAACGACCCGCCGTACCGACCGACGTCCTCGCCCATGAGGAAGACGCGCTCGTCGCGCCGCATCGCCTCGCGCAGGGCCGCGCGCATCGCCTCCCGGTACGTCGTGGTGCCGGTCGCGGTGGCCGTGGGTGTCGCCGCCGGGTCGGTCACGGCCGGGGACGGGGCGGTCATGGCCCACCTGCCGGCGTCGTGACGAAGCGGGTGAGGTCCTCGACCGGCTCCAGCGGCGCAGCCTGGGCCACCTCGACCGCCGTGGCCACCTCGGCGCCGACCTCGTCCTCCATCCGGGCCAGGGCGTCGTCCGTCATCAGCCCCTCCTCGCCGAGGCGGGCGCCGAGCGTCCGGATCGGGTCGCGCTCCTTCCACCGCTCGACCTCGGCCTTGTCGCGGTAGAGCTCGGGGTCGTACATGGAGTGGGCGCGGAACCGGTAGGTGCGCAGCTCCAGGAACGCCGGGCCGCCGCCGGCCCGGATGCCCTCCACCGCCCGCCGGGTCGCGTCCCGCACGGCGCCGACGTCCATCCCGTCGACCGCCCAGGACACCAGGCCGTACGACGACGCGCGCAGCGCCACGTCGGTGACCGCGAGGGCGCGCTGCACCGCCGTGCCCATCGCGTAGAGGTTGTTCTCGCAGCAGAACAGCACCGGCAGCTGCCACAGCGCCGCCAGGTTGAGGCACTCGTGGAACTCGCCCTCGGCGACGGCACCGTCGCCGAAGAAGCAGACGGTGACGCGCGTCGCGGTGCTGCATCCGGTCGGCCAGGGCCAGTCCCGACAGCCACGGGCAGGCCGCCGCCGACGATGGCGTTGCCGCCGTAGAACCGGTGCCCGACGTCGAACAGGTGCATCGAGCCGCCGCGGCCGCCGCTGCACCCCGGTCGCCTTGCCGAACATCTCCGCCATCACCGTGTCCATGGGCAGGCCGCGCGCGAGCGCGTGCCCGTGGTCGCGGTAGGTCGAGACCACGGCGTCGCGCTCCTCGATCGCGTCGAGGACCCCGACGGCGACCGCCTCCTCGCCGATGTACAGGTGCAGGAAGCCGCGGATCCTGGTCTCGCGCTGTACAGCTCGCGCGCAGGTCTCCTCGAACCGGCGGATCCGCAGCATCTGGCGCAGCAGCGCCAGCCGCGGGTCGCCCGATCCGTTGGCAGCCGGCGCGCCCACGGTGGGCGGTGCAACTGATGTGGCGGGTGCCGCCGGTGCGGCCGGTCCAGGCGGGGGAGCCGGTCTCGTTGCCCCTGCGCGCGTCCGCGCCGCGGCGCGGTGGGCACTCACCGCTGCTCCAGGGTCGACAGGTCGCCCTCGGGCAGCCCGAGCTCCCGGGCCTTGAGCAGCCGCCGCATGACCTTCCCGCTGCTCGTGTGCGGCAGGTGCTGGTCGAACTCCACCTCCCGCGGGGCCACGCTGCCCAGCCGCCGGCGCCCGTAGGCCGAGCAGCGTCGTCGCGCAGGTCGTCGTCCGGGGTCGAAGCCGCTGCGCAGCGACACGAACGCCTTGACGACTCGATCCCGCGACCGGGTCCGGCTTGCCGATCACTCCGACCTCGGCCACCGCCGGGTGCTCCATCAGCGCGCTCTCGACCTCGAACGGCCCGATCAGGTGCCCGGCCGACTTGATCACGTCGTCCGCGCGACCGACGAACCAGAAGTAGCCGTCCGCGTCCCGCCGCGCCAGGTCGCCGGTGAGGTACCAGCCGCCGGCGAAGCACGGCGCGGTAGCGCTGCTCGTCGTGCAGGTAGCCGCGGAACATCGACGGCCACCCCGGGCGCAGCGCCAGCTCGCCGACGGCGCCGGTGCGGCTGACCTGGTGCACCTGACCGCCCACGACGGCGGCCCGTCCGTCCTCGCCGCGCTCCAGCACGGTCGCCTCGATACCCGGCAACGGACGTGCCCATCGAGCCCGGACGCACCGGCATGCCGGGGGTGTTCGCGATCATGATCGCCGCCCGTCTCGGTCTGCCACCAGTTGTCGTGGACGGTCCGGTCCGGAGCGCCTGCTGCCCCCAGACCACGACCTCGGGGTTGAGCGGCTCGCCGACGCTGGCCACGTGCCGCAGCGCGGACAGGTCGAACTCCCCGGCCAGGTCCGCGCGGGCGCGCATCAGCATCCGGAGGGCCGTCGGCGCGGTGTACCAGACGTTCACGTGCTGGTCCTGCAGGACGCGGTACCAGCGCTGGGCGTCGAACTCCCCGGCGTCGACGATCGCCGTGACGCCGTGCGTCAGCGGCGCGATCATGCCGTACGACGTGCCGGTGACCCAGCCCGGGTCGGCGGTGCACCAGAAGACGTCGCCGGCGTGCAGGTCGAGCGCGGACGCCGCCGTCACGTGGTGAGCCAGCACCGCCTCGTGCACGTGCACCGCGCCCTTGGGCTTGCCGGTCGTGCCGCTCGTGAAGTGCAGCAGCGCCATGGCCTCGGGGTCGGTCGGGGGGATCTCGAAGTCCGGGTCGGCCGCCGCCATCGCGCTCGCCAGGTCCTCGGTGCCAGGGATCCCGGCGGCCTCCTCGGCGGCGTCCGCGCCGACGAGGAGGACGTGCTGCAGCATCGGCAGCGACCCCCGCAGGCCGGAGATGCGGCGCCGGTAGAGCGTCGGGGTAGTGACCAGGACGCTCGCGTCGCCCAGCTGGAGGCGCTCGCGCACCGGCTCCGGCCCGAACGCGGAGAAGAGCGGACAGAACACGCTGGTGTTCTTCAGCGTGCCGAACGCGGCGACGAACAGGTCGGGCCCGCGCCCCATGAGGCTGAACACCCGCTCGCCGGAACCCACCCCCCGCTCCCGCAGGACGCCGGCGAACCGGGCCGTGCGTTCCCCGAGCCCGGCATACGTCAGGTCGGTGACGCCGCCGGAGGCCCCGATGCTGCGGATTGCGACGGTGGCCCCCCGTCCCTCCAGCACGTGCCGGTCCACCGCCTCGTGGGCGATGTTGAGGCCCCGGCCTCCCGGCAGCCCGGTGATGGCGGACGCAGCGGCCCGCCAGTCGTACGACGCGGAGGCGGACAGGCCGGGGTCGGACAGGCCGGGGTCGGCCGGGGCCGACGGGCCCAGGTGGGTGAGAAACCAGTCGCGGGAGAGGTCGGCCACCCGTTCGAGGGCGCCCTTCTCCTCGAACAGGTGCGTGGCGCCGCGGACCACGACCAGCCGGCTGGGGCAGGTGAGCCGGGACTGTGCCCGCCGGTTGAGGGTCAGCACCTGCTGGTCGTCGCCGCCGACGATCAGCAGGGTCGGGCACCGGACGTCGGGCAGCCGGCTCCCGGCCAGGTCCGGGCGGCCGCCGCGGGAGACGACCGCGGCCACGTCCGCGTCGGGCTCGGCGGCGGCCGTCAGCGCCGCGGCGGCTCCGGTGCTCGCACCGAAGTAGCCGAGGGGGGCGGTCGCGGCGACACCGGACGCGGTGCTGCGCAGCCAGCCGGTCGCCACCCTCAGCCGTTGCGCGAGCAACGGGATGTCGAAGACGTTGCCCCGGTCGCGCTCCTCCTCGGGGGTGAGCAGGTCGAACAGCAGCGTGCCGAGCCCGGCGCGGTTCAGCGCCAGCGCCACGAGGCGGTTCCGGGGGCTGCGGGCGCTGCTGCCGCTGCCGTGGGCGAACACGACCAGGCCGTGGCCCTCGGCGGGCGGGCACAAATACCCGTACAGCTCCACGTCGCCGGCGGGGATCCGGACGTCGACGGCCCCGCCGCCCTCCGGCGTTCCGGGGCTGTCGTCTCGCTCCTGCGGCGTCGACTCCGGCCGGCTGCCGAGCCGCGCCAGCTCCGCGGCGACCTCGACGTCGCTGACCTGGTCGAAGTCGCGGTACCAGTCGCCGACCGAGCGGAAGTGCTCCGGCGTCCGCAGCACGACGACGTCGTCGGCGGCGTCGCGCAGCTCCTCGCCGCAGCCGGTCGGCCCGACCGGCGCCGCGAAGACCACGCGGGCGGCGCCACGGGAGCGGGCCGCCCTGCAGGCGGCCCGTGCGGTGGAGCCCGTCGCGACGCCGTCGTCGACCACCACGACGGTGCGCCCGGCCAGCGGCAGCGGGGGCCGGTCCCCTCGGAGCGCCCGCGCCAGGCGTGCCACCTCTGCGGCAGCGGCCTGCTCGGCGACGTCGTACGCCTGCGGCGGGATGCGGGCCCCGCGCGTCACGTGCTCCTCGACGATGCGGGCCCCCTCCTCGCTGACGGCGCCCATGGCCAGCTCGGGCCGGTACGGCACGCCCACCTTGCGGACGACCATCACGTCCAGCGGCGCGTCCAGGGCCTCGGCGACCCGCGCGGCGACCGGCACGCCACCGCGGGGGAGAGCCAGCACGACCGGGTCGTCGAGGGGCACGGACCGCAGGCGCTTGCCCAGAGCCCGCCCGCCCTCGTCCCGGTCGGCGAAGACCCCCGTGTCCCCGCGTGCTCTGGTCCACACCCCGCCACCGTGTCCCGCGCCCCCACCCCCCAGGCAGGGGCTTTGGTCCCCACCAGCCCGCGCCAGGAGACCTGCCGCCTGTGCGTGACCGACCGCGGCGGACAGGCGGTTCCGCGCCGGGAGGGGAGCCGTCCCCGCGGGCCGGCGGCAAACCGGGTCGGAACCGCAGCCGCGTCCCGGTACAGTGGAGGCACAGGCATCGACCCGGCCATCACCGGCGAGCCTCCGGAAGAAACGGTCGCAAGGCCGGACTAGACCCGGACGGGTGGGCCCGTCACAGCCTGGACCAGAGCGGTCGGGTGCCGCCCTTCGACAGGGGGGATGGCGGCCGGCAAGCGAGGTGGTACCGCGGTGCCTCCCGGACCGATCCGGGGGACGTCGTCCTCGTGCACCACGACGACCGCGCCGCAGGGGCGGGGTCCGACGAGCACGGAGACCATGCGATGACCTACCCCAAGGTCGACTTCCTCCCCGCCGACGAGCAGCACGGCACCACCGGCGGCGTCGCCGCGAGCCCGCGCTTCCCGGAGATCGAGGAGCGCATCCTGCGCTACTGGGCGCAGGACGGCACCTTCGCCGCCTCGGTCGCGGCCCGCGAGGCCGGCCCGGACGGGTCCAACGAGTTCGTGTTCTACGACGGGCCGCCCTTCGCCAACGGTCTGCCGCACTACGGCCACCTGCTCACCGGCTACGTCAAGGACCTCATCCCGCGCTACCAGACGATGCGCGGTCGCCGGGTCGAGCGCCGCTTCGGCTGGGACTGCCACGGGCTGCCGGCCGAGCTGGAGGCGCAGCGCGTCCTCGGCCTGCGCACCAAGGCCGACATCCTCGAGCTGGGCATCGAGAAGTTCAACGAGGCGTGCCGGGAGTCGGTGCTGAAGTACACCGACGAGTGGCAGGACTACGTCACCCGCCAGGCGCGCTGGGTCGACTTCGAGCACGACTACAAGACGCTCAACCCCTCCTACATGGAGTCGGTGATCTGGGCGTTCAAGACCCTGCACGACAAGGGCCTGATCTATGAGGGCATGCGCGTGCTGCCCTACTGCTGGAACGACGAGACGCCGCTGTCCAACCACGAGCTGCGGATGGACGAGGAGGTCTACCAGCAGCGCCAGGACCCCTCGGTCACCGTCTGGGTCGCGCTGGAGACCGGCGAGCGGCTGATGGCGTGGACGACGACGCCGTGGACGCTCCCCAGCAACCTGGCGATGGCTGTCGGCCCGGACGTCGACTACGTGACGGTCGAGCACGAGGGCCAGCGCTACGTCCTGGCCGAGGCGCGTCTGGGTGCCTACACCCGAGAGCTGGGGGAGGACGCGGCCGACCGGGTCGTGGCCCGGCTCAAGGGCGCCGACCTCGTCGGCCGGCGCTACACCCCGATCTTCGACTTCTTCACCGACACCGCCGTCTGGGGCACCGAGCAGGCGTACCAGGTGATCCCGAGCGACCACGTGACCGTCGACGACGGCACCGGGGTCGTCCACATGGCCCCGGCGTACGGCGAGGACGACCAGCTGGCCTGTGACGCGGCGGGGATCCCGACGTTGCTCACCGTCGACGACGGTGCGAGGTTCACGGCCGCCGTACCGGCGTACCAGGGGCTGCAGGTGTTCGAGGCCAACCGCCCGATCATCAACGACCTCAAGGCTGCCGGCGTCCTCATGCGTGAGGAGTCCTACGTCCACTCCTACCCGCACTGCTGGCGCTGCCGGCACCCGTTGATCTACAAGGCCGTCTCCAGCTGGTTCGTCGAGGTGACGCGCTTCCGCGACCGGATGGTCGAGCTCAACGAGCAGATCACCTGGGTCCCCGAGCACGTCAAGCACGGCCAGTTCGGCAAGTGGCTGTCGAACGCCCGCGACTGGTCGATCAGCCGGAACCGCTTCTGGGGCAGCCCGATCCCGGTCTGGAAGTCCGACGACCCGAACTACCCCCGGGTGGACGTCTACGGCTCCTTCGCCGAGCTCGAGGCCGACTTCGGCGTGCAGGTCACGGACCTGCACCGGCCGTACGTCGACGAGCTGACCCGGCCGAACCCCGACGACCCCACCGGACGCTCGACCATGCGCCGCGTGCCAGAGGTCCTGGACGTCTGGTTCGACTCCGGCTCCATGTC
Source organism: uncultured Actinomycetota bacterium (assembly GCA_963696105.1). Lineage (GTDB taxonomy): Bacteria > Actinomycetota > Actinomycetes > Actinomycetales > Dermatophilaceae > CAVRTM01. The sequence continues at coordinate 92,644 of CAVOIP010000005.1, read as the reverse complement.
GTTCGCGCAGGTGCACTACCCGTTCGAGAACGCCGAGTGGTTCGAGCACCACTTCCCGGGCGACTTCATCGTCGAGTACATCGGCCAGACCCGCGGCTGGTTCTACACGATGCACATCATGGCGACGGCCCTGTTCGACCGGCCGGCGTTCCAGTCCTGCGTCAGCCACGGCATCGTCCTCGGCAGCGACGGGGCCAAGATGAGCAAGTCGCTGCGCAACTACCCGGACGTCTCGGAGGTCTTCGACCGCGACGGCGCCGATGCGATGCGCTGGTTCCTCATGTCCTCGCCGATCCTGCGCGGGGGCAACCTGGTCGTGACCGAGCAGGGCATCCGCGACGGCGTGCGCCAGGTGCTGCTGCCGCTGTGGAGCTCGTGGTACTTCTTCTCGCTCTACGCCAACGCTGCTCGCGGTGGGCAGGGCTACGAGGCGCAGTGGTCCACCGGGTCGCAGGACGTCCTGGACCGCTACCTGCTGGCCACCCTGCGCCGGCTGGTCGAGCGCGTCGAGGGCCAGCTGGACGCGTACGACGTCGCCTCGGCCTGCGACTCGGTGCGCACCTTCCTGGACGTGCTGAGCAACTGGTACATCCGCCGGTCCCGCGACCGGTTCTGGGACGGCGAGAGCGGCGCGTCGACGGAGGCGTTCGACACCCTCTACACCACCCTGGAGGTGCTGACCCGGGTCTGCGCCCCGCTGCTGCCGTTCACCACGGAGGAGATCTGGCGCGGCCTCACCGGCGGTCGGTCGGTGCACCTCACCGACTGGCCCGTGGCGGGTGACCTGCCGCAGGACCAGGTGCTCGTGGCCGGCATGGACCGGGCCCGCGAGATCTGCTCGGTCGCCAGCAGCCTGCGCAAGGCCTCCGGCCTGCGCGCCCGGCTGCCGCTGCAGGACCTCACCGTGGTCGCGCCCGACGTCGCGGACCTCGAGCCGTTCGGCGCGGTCGTCGCGGAGGAGGTCAACGTCCGCAAGGTCACGCTGATCGACCTCGCGTCGGCGAGCGAGGCGGAGTTCGGGGTGTCCCAGAAGCTCACCGTCAACGCCCGGGCTGCCGGCCCGCGACTGGGCAAGGACGTCCAGCGGGCGATCCGGGGCGCCAAGTCCGGCGACTGGTCCGTCGACGCCGACGGCACCGTCACCGCGGGTGGCCTTGCCCTGGTCGAGGGGGAGTACGCCCTGGAGACCGTGGTGGCGCAGGCCGCCGAGGGTGCGGCGAGCCGGGCCACCGCGGTGCTGCCCGGCGGCGGCTTCGTCGTCCTGGATACGACGGTGACCGCGGAGCTGGCCCAGGAGGGGCTGGCCCGCGACATCGTCCGGGCGGTGCAGCAGGCCCGCCGCGAGGCCGGTCTGGACGTCAGCGACCGGATCAGCCTGACCGTGCTGGGCGACCAGCAGGTGTGGGAGGCGACGGTGGCGCACCAGTCGCTGATCGTCGAGGAGACCCTGGCCACGCAGTTCGGGTCGGCGCCGGACGTCAACGCCCTGCCGGCGGCACTGCCGACCGTCGACGCGGTCGTCGGCGACGGGCAGGCCGTGCGCATCCTGGTCAAGAAGCTCTGATGGCGCTCGTGATCCGAACGGCCACCCTGGACGACCTCGACGCCGTGCTGGCCGTGGGGCACCGCACGTGGCCCGCGACGTACGAGGGGATCGCCGGAGCCGACTACGTCCAGGCGGGCCTGGCCAAGTGGTGGTCGGCCGAGGCCACGTCCCCGGCGATCCGCCAGGGGCGGATGACGGTCGCGGAGCTCGACGGCCAGGTCTGCGGCATGGCCAGCGTGGGGCGCGAGGAGGACCACCTCGTCCTGTGGCGTCTCTACGTCCTGCCCGAGCAGCACGGGCAGGGGATCGGGTCCGCGCTGCTGGCAAGGGTGCTGGAAGAGGCCGACGGCCGGTACGCCGAGATCCGGCTGTCCTACACCGAGGGCAACACCCCGGCCGCGCACTTCTACCGGTCCCGCGGGTTCGTCGAGACCCACCACGAGGCGGGTGGGGGCGGGGTGCCCGACCAGGTCTGGATGTCGCGCCGCGTCCCGCATCGGGACACGGCAGAGGCCGACCCGTCCGCCCCTACCGTCACGGAGCCGACGACCGCGCCGGCCGACCCCGAGGGAGTGCAGTCATGACCGGTCGTCCGGACTCGGCCCAGCGCCAGGCCAGCGAGCAGCTCGACCTGCGCAGGCGGATGCGGGAGATCCAGGAGGCGATCCTCGCCCGCACGCCCGAGCACGACCTCGAGCCTTCGCTGGACCGCATCGCCGCGGTGATGGAGCTGCTGGGCGACCCTCAGCGCGCGTTCCCCGTCATCCACGTCACCGGCACCAACGGCAAGACGTCGACGACGCGGATGATCGAGCGCCTGCTGCGTGAGATGGGCCTGTCCACCGGCAGGTTCACCTCGCCGCACCTGCACGACATCCGTGAGCGGATCGCCCTCAACGGCGAGCCGATCGCCGCCGAGAAGTTCGTCGCCGCGTACGACGACGTGCTGCCGTTCATCGACATGGTGGACCAGCGCTCGGCTGCCGAGGGTGGACCCCGGATGACCTACTTCGAGGTCGTCGTCGCGGTCGCCTACGCCGCGTTCGCCGACGCACCCGTGGACGTCGCGGTGGTGGAGGTCGGGATGGGCGGCTCCTGGGACGCGACGAACGTCGCTGACGGCCAGGTCGCCGTGGTCACGCCCATCGCGATCGACCACGAGCGGTTCCTGGGCAGCTCGGTGGAGGACATCGCCACCGAGAAGAGCGGGATCATCAAGGCCGGCGCGGTCGCGGTCGTCGGGCTGCAGGAGCCCGAGGTCGCCGAGATCCTGCTGGAGCGCGGCCGGGAGGTCGAGGCCACGCTGGCCTTCGAAGGCAACGACTTCGGCATCCTCACCCGCGATGTCGCGGTCGGCGGCCAGCAGCTGTCGGTGCGCGGGCTCGGCGGGGACTACGACGAGCTGTTCCTGCCGCTGCACGGGCCGCACCAGGGCCACAATGCGGCCGTCGCCCTGGCGGCGGTCGAGGCCTTCGTCGGTGGCGGCCAGCAGCGCCTCGACGTGGACGTGGTGCGCGCCGGGCTGGCCGGTGCCACGTCACCGGGGCGGCTGGAGATCGTGCGTCGTTCGCCCACGGTCCTCGTCGACGCCGCGCACAACCCGGCCGGCGCGGAGGCGCTCAGGGCGGCGATGGAGGACTCGTTCAACTTCGCCCGCGTCATCGGCGTCATCGCGGTGCTCGAGGACAAGGATGCGACCTCGATGCTGGAGATCCTCGAGCCGGTCCTCGACGAGGTGGTCATCACCCGCACGACCTCGCCGCGCGCGATGAGCCCGTCCCGGCTGGGTGAGCTCGCGACCGAGATCTACGGCGAGGACCGCGTGACGGTCGTCGACACCCTGCCCGACGCGCTCGACCGTGCCGCCGGCCTGGCCGACGAGGGCGGTGTCGGCGGAGGCGTCCTCGCCACCGGCTCGATCACGACAGCCGCCGAGGTCCGGATGCTGCTGGGGGTGGTGGAGCCGTGAAGTACCTCGTCCTGCTCCTCGTGGTGGTCATCCTGTTCCTGCTGGTCACCCGCGTCCGCGAGGCGCGGCTCCGCAGGGGCGGGGTGTCCGCTGGGACGCGCATCCGGATCGAGGGGCTCCTCGCCCGGGGACGCGAGGCGGACGCCGTCGCGGCGTACCGGCAGGAGACCGGCGCGAGCCTGGCCACGGCGCAGGAGGTCATCGGCCGGTGGGTCGTCGAGCGGCGCTGAGCCCCACTCGGCGGGAGCCTGCCCCCGGCGGGCGGGCGCGGGGAGCGCACGGCGGGGCGGATAGCCTGACGGGGTGAACCTGCTGCGATCGCTGCCCTTCTACGGTGTCCCCGAGAAGATGACCCGGCGCCTGGCCGCAGTGGTCATCGGCAGCCAGGGGCTGGCCGTGTTCTTCGGCGCGCTGGTGGCTCGCGGCATTGCGGCGGCCGACCGCCAGTCCACGGCCGGCAGCTTCCTGCTGGTCGGCAGCGTGGTCGCGGTGGTCTGCATCCTCGACGCCGGGCTGATGCGCCGTCCCTTCGGCGTGACGCTGGGCTGGCTGCTGCAGCTCGCGACCCTGCTGTGTGCGCTGATCGTGCCGCTGATGCTGGTCGTGGGCCTGCTCTTCCTGGCGCTGTGGGTGACCGCGCTGGTCCAGGGCGCCGCCATGGACGAGCACACGCGCCGGGTCGACGCGCGCTGGTACGCCGAGCACGCCTCCGACCAGCCCTCGGAGCGGCCCGGACCCGGCCCTTCCCCCTCGGACGGTACGGCGCCGCACGGCGGATAGGGTGCGGCCATGACCGAACGCTCCCTCGTCCTCGTCAAGCCCGACGGCTACGCCCGCGGACTCACCGGTGAGGTCCTGCGCCGCATCGAGGCCAAGGGCTACACGCTCGTCGCGCTGGACATCTTCACTCCCGACCGCGAGCGCCTGGAGCGCCACTACGCCGAGCACGAGGGCAAGCCGTTCTACGAGCCGCTGCTGGAGTTCATGTCCAGCGGCACCGTGACCGCCGCGGTCATCGAGGGTCACCGCTGCATCGAGGGCTTCCGCGCGCTGGCCGGCGCGACCGATCCGACCGCCGCGCTCCCGGGCACGATCCGCGGCGACCTCGGCCGCGACTGGGGCCTGAAGGTCCAGCAGAACATCGTCCACGGCTCGGACTCCCCGGAGTCCTCCGCCCGCGAGATCGACATCTGGTTCCCCGAGCTGGGCTGACACCCCGACCGACGCCACGGGGCCCGGCCGCTCCCTCCGGGGGAGCAGCCGGGCCCTGTCGTGCGCCGGCCTGCCGCGGCCGCTGGAGCGGGGCGCCCGGGTCACGCCACCTCAGGGTCAGGACGGGGCACGCCACCTCCGGGCCGGCCGCGCGCCCGGGGCCGGTCAGGTCGGGGCCTCCTCGTCCAGCCCGGCGATGACGATCTCCAGCAGGGAGGCGAGCTCCTGGCGCTGGTCCGTCGTGAGCCGGCCGAGCACGTCGGTCTCGACCATGTTGGACTCCTGGGTCGCGGCCCGGAACGTCTCCCAACCGCCCTCGGTCAACGTGACGAGGATGCGCGTGCGGTTGTCCGGGTCGGTCGCGCGGGCGACGAGGCCGCGCTGGCTCATCCGGTCCAGGCGGTGCGTCATCGAGGACGCGGCGACGTTGGTGGCGTCGGCCAGCTGGCTCGGCGTGAGCGCCGTCCCCTCCGGCACCGTCGCCAGCCGGGAGAGCACGGACCACTCACCGTGGGAGAGGTCGAGGTCGGCCAGCTGCCGGTCGTACCACTGGTTCAGGCGCCGGGCCAGGCCGTGCACGCCGGTGATGACCCGCTGCACGGTCTCGTCGCCGCCCGCGGCGACGTAGGCCGCCACCTCGGCCCGATAGAGCTCGTGGGCCGACTCGGTCCTGGCGCGGGCTCGCTTGGGTGTCGTCATACCGCGGATCTTCTCATGCTAAGATTTCGAAGTCGAAATATTCGATACCAAACACTACGAATTTCAATCAGTATGGAGGACACGGTGAAGCGCGCACGGCTGCTGATCCTCGCGTCGACGATCGCGATGGTCGGGTGGGGCACGGTGCTGCCGTACCAGTACGCCTACGCGGCCAACACCCGTGGCTGGGGCAGCCTCGTCGCCGCCGCGGCGTCGAGCCTGTTCTCGATCGGGGCCCTGGTCGCCGCCCCGCTCGGTGGGCGGCTGGCCGACCGGCTGCCACCCGTGCGGGTCGCGGTCGCCGCCAAGGTCGTGGCTGCCGCCGGTACGGCGTACCTCATCCTCGCCGGCTCACCGGTCGCCTTCCTGGCCGGCATGTTCGTCTTCGGCATCGGCGTCACCGCCGCCGCGCCGGCCCAGTCGGTGCTGGTGCTGCGGTGGGTCGCCTCCGAGGACCGTCGTCGCGTCTTCGCCTGGGTGTTCACCGGGCAAGCGCTCGGCATGGCCGTCGGGGCCTTCGCCGCTGGGTACATGGTCAACCTGCGCGAGCCCAACGGCATGTGGCCGGCCTTCACCACCGCAGCGGTCGGGTTCATCGTGTCCGGTCTGCTGCTGCTCCTCGCCGGCCGCGGCGCCGCGCCCTGCGAGGCGCTGCCGACCGCGGCGGAGGCCGGGCGCAGCGGCAGCGGCGCCGCGATCCGGCTGATCTTCGCCACCCCGGCGCTGCGCTGGACCGCGCTCGTCACCATCGCCCTCGCGCTCGGGTTCTACGCCCAGTTCGAGAGCGGCCTGCCGGCCTACGCGCTGACCGTCCTCGACGTCTCCGAGCGCACGATCGGCACGGCTGCCGCCGTCAACTGTGTGGTGATCATCGCCCTGCAGATGGCGGTGGTGCGGTGGACCGCGCGCCGCTCGGCCCCCTCGCTGCTGGTCGTCGTCGGCGGCATCTGGGTTCTGTCGTGGCTGATCCTCGCCGCCGCCTCGCACGTCCCGGGCCTGGCCGCCACGCTGTTCGTCACGACGTTCGGCATCTTCGCGGTCGGCGAGACGATGTACGCGCCGGTGCTCAACCCGCTCACCGCGAGCCTGGCGCCGAGCGGCATGGTCGGCACCACGCTCGGGGTCTTCGGTGCGATCCAGACCAGCGGCTCGGCCGTCGGCCCGCTGCTGGCCGGGGTCGCGCTCAACGCCGGGCACGGCACGGTCTTCGTCGCCGCCCACGTGGTCATCAGCCTCGTGGCGGTCGGCGCCGCCTGGCGGCTGTGGTCGCTGCTGGCCGGTACGCCGGCGGGCGCACCCGAGGCGGTCCCCGCCGCAGAGGGCCCAGCGGGGTCGGAGCGCGGCGTGGGCGACGCGACGCCGGTCCCGGCCTGACCCGGCCAGAGCCGTCCGACCCGGCCTGAGCCGAGCCGGCCTGAGCCGAGCCGGCCTGACCGGTCAGGCCGGCTCAGCGCCCGGTGGCCGGCTCAGCGGCCCAGTCGCTGGTAGGTCTGCTCGGTGCGCTCCTTGGCCGGGGCCCACCACGCCTCGTGCTCGCGGTACCACTGGATCGTCTGGGTCAGCCCGGCCCGGATGTCCTGGTAGCGCGGCCGCCAGTCGGTCTCGGCCCGCAGCTTGCTGGAGTCGATGGCGTAGCGGAGGTCGTGCCCGGGCCGGTCGTTGACGTGCTCGAACCAGTCGGCCGGCTTGCCCATCAGCTCCAGCAGCAGCGCCACGATCGAGGCGTTGTCCTGCTCGCCGTCGGCGCCGATGAGGTAGGTCTCGCCGACGCGGCCCTGCTCGAGGATCGCGATGACCGCGTCGTTGTGGTCGTCTACGTGGATCCAGTCGCGCACGTTGGCGCCGGCGCCGTACAGCTTGGGCTTGACGCCCTGCAGGATGCCGGTGATCTGGCGCGGGATGAACTTCTCGACGTGCTGGTAGGGCCCGTAGTTGTTGGAGCAGTTGGACAGCGTGGCCGGGATGCCGAACGAGCGGATCCACGCCCGCACCAGCAGGTCGGCGCTGGCCTTGCTCGCGGAGTAGGGGCTGGAGGGGTTGACCGGGGTCTGCTCGGTGAAGCGGGCCGGGTCGTCCAGCTCCAGGTCGCCGTAGACCTCGTCGGTGGAGATGTGGTGCAGCCGTGCGCCGTGGTGGCGGACGGCCTCCAACAGCCGGTAGGTGCCGATGATGTTGGACTCCATGAACGGCCAGGGGTCGTCCAGGGAGTTGTCGTTGTGGGACTCGGCGGCGAAGTGCACCACCACGTCGGTGTCGCCCACCAGCGTGTCGACCAGCTCGGCGTCGGCGACGTTGCCCTCGACGAACCGGACCGAGTCACCGAGGTCGGCCAGGCTCTCCCGGTTGCCGGCGTAGGTGAGGGCGTCCAGGACGGTCACCTGCCAGTCGGGGCGGACGTCGCGGACGCGGTGCACGAAGTTGGCGCCGATGAAGCCGGCACCTCCGGTGACGAGGACCTTCATGGGCGGATCTCCTTGGGTGTCAGGTGCGTACGGCGGCCGGTGGCCGCCGGGGGAGGGCGGGGGGGGTTCGGGGCGGGCGAGCTCGAGCGCGGCGGGTCAGGCGGGGACGGTCCGCAGCCCGGGCGGCTCGTCGGCGGCGGGCCAGCCGTGGAACTCCACCTCGAGGGTGAAGCGGTGGGCCAGGTAGCGGTGGTCGGACAGGGCGACCGGATCGCCGTCGCGCGCCAGGGCCAGCCGGCGCACGAGCAGCAGCGCGGTGCCGGGGCCGACGCCGAGCAGCCCCGCGTCCTGCTCGCTGGCGATGCCCGCGGTGATGCTCTGCCGCACGGAGGCCACCCGGTGGCCGTCGCGCTGCAGGCTCTGCCAGATGCCGGGGTCGGCGGCGTCGGCACGGCTGAGCCGGCCGGCGAGCGGCGCCGGCACCCACTCCTGCACGAGGTCCAGCGGCACGTCGTCGACCGTGCGGACCGACCGGCTGTGCAGCGCCTCCTGCCCGGCTGCCAGCGACAGGCTCGACGCCACTGCGGCGGGCGGGACCTCGTAGGCGAAGGAGGCCACGCGCCGGGCCAGCTGCCGGCCGGAGTCCAGGACCGCGGACGACGCGTGCCGGAACGTGCCCAGCGCGAGGGTCTGGTGGAAGGAGCCGCCGGTGACGAACCAGCCCGAGCCCTGCCGGCTCTCGACCAGCCCCTGCTCGCGCAGCAGCTCGAGCGCGCGGCGCACGGTGACCCGGCTCGCGCCGTACCGCCGTCCGAGCATGGCCTCGCTCTCCAGGGCACCGGAGTCGCCGAGGTCGCCGAGGGCGATGCGCTCGCGCACGTCGTCGGCGATGGTCCGGAACCGGGCACCTGTCATCAACTTGTACGCTACAAGTGGAGAGAGTGCAGGTCAACGGGGAGCGGAGCAGCAGGGATTAGGGGGCTGGCCGGGCCGCTGCTAGCCTTGCTGGTGCCGTCCGACCGGCCGCGGACACAGAGAGCCTGGGTGAACCAGCCCCAAGGCACCGCGCAACGATCACAAGGAGTCGCCCCGCATGCCTCTTGATGCTGCTGTGAAGAAGGAAATCATGGCCGAGTACGCCACCAAGGACGGCGACACCGGCTCCCCCGAGGTCCAGATCGCGATGCTGACGCGCCGGATCAAGGACCTCACCGAGCACTCGCGTGAGCACAAGCACGACCACCACAGCCGCCGCGGGCTGCTGCTGCTGGTCGGCCGCCGCAAGCGGATGCTGCGCTACCTCGAGTCGACCGACATCACGCGCTACCGCGAGCTGATCAAGCGCCTCGGTCTGCGCCGATAACGCTTCTGCACGGGAGCGGTTCCCTTCACCTCGGGGAGCCGCTCCTTTTTGCATGAGGGCGGGCCCGGTTCCCCCGGCCCGTCGGACGGGCACCACCGTCCCACCCGAAGAATGCTCGTGCACAACGACGATGCACGTGCCTGTTCTGAACAGAAGAAATGGAGGGCCCACATGGAGGGTCCAGAGATTCAGTTCGCCGAAGCCACGCTCGACAACGGCACGTTCGGCACCCGCACGGTCCGGTTCGAGACCGGACGCCTCGCCAAGCAGGCCGGTGGCGCCGTCGCCGCCTACCTCGATGAGGACACGATGCTGCTGTCGACCACCACGGCCGGTCGCAGCCCGAAGGAGCAGTTCGACTTCTTCCCCCTGACGGTGGACGTCGAGGAGCGCATGTACGCCGCGGGCAAGATCCCCGGCTCGTTCTTCCGTCGCGAGGGCCGCCCCTCCACCGACGCGATCCTCACCTGCCGCCTGATCGACCGCCCGCTGCGCCCGACCTTCACCAAGGGCCTGCGCAACGAGGTCCAGGTCGTCATCACGGTGCTCGCGCTCAACCCCGACCACCAGTACGACGTGCTGGCGATCAACGCCGCGTCGGCCTCGACGCAGATCTCCGGCCTGCCGTTCAGCGGCCCGATCGGCGGCGTCCGCGTCGCCCTCATCGAGGGCCAGTGGGTCGCGTTCCCGAACTTCAGCGACGCCGAGCGCTCGGTCTTCGACATGGTCGTCGCCGGCCGCGTCGTGACGAACAAGGATGGCGCCGAGGACGTCGCGATCATGATGGTCGAGGCCGAGTCCACCGACGCCACCTGGGACCTGGTGACCAACCAGGGTGTCCAGGCCCCGACCGAGGAGGTCGTGGCCGAGGGTCTCGAGGCCTCCAAGAAGTTCATCGCGGCGCTGTGCAAGGCCCAGGCCGAGCTCGCCGCCCAGGCCGCCAAGCCGGTCCAGGACTTCCCGATCTTCCTGGACTACCAGGACGACGTGTACGCCGCCGTCGAGGCCGCCACCTCCGCCGACCTGACCGCCGCGCTGCAGATCGCCGGCAAGCAGGAGCGCGAGTCGCGGATCGACGAGATCAAGGACGCCGTCCGCGCCTCGCTCGCCTCGGCCGACGGTGGGTTCGAGGGTCGCGAGAAGGAGATCTCCGCCGCCTACCGCGCCGTGCAGAAGAAGCTGATCCGTCAGCGCATCCTGCGCGACAAGGTCCGCATCGACGGCCGTGGCCTGGCCGACATCCGCGCCCTGGGCGCGGAGGTCGAGGTCCTGCCGCGCGTGCACGGCTCCGCCATCTTCGAGCGCGGCGAGACCCAGATCATGGGTGTCACCACGCTGAACATGCTGCGCATGGAGCAGCAGCTCGACACCCTCTCCCCGGTGACGCGCAAGCGCTACATGCACAACTACAACTTCCCGCCCTACAGCACGGGTGAGACCGGCCGCGTGGGTTCGCCCAAGCGCCGCGAGATCGGTCACGGCGCCCTGGCCGAGCGTGCGCTCATGCCGGTCCTGCCGACCCGCGAGGAGTTCCCCTACGCGATCCGCCAGGTGTCCGAGGCGCTGGGTTCCAACGGCTCGACGTCCATGGGCTCGGTCTGCGCCTCGACCCTCTCGCTGCTGAACGCCGGTGTGCCGCTGCGCGCCCCGGTTGCGGGCATCGCGATGGGCCTGGTCTCCGACGAGGTCGACGGGGAGACGCAGTACGCCGCCCTCACCGACATCCTCGGCGCCGAGGACGCGTTCGGTGACATGGACTTCAAGGTCGCCGGCACCCGCGGCTTCGTCACGGCCATCCAGCTCGACACCAAGCTCGACGGCATCCCCGCCTCGGTGCTCGGTGGCGCGCTGACCCAGGCCCGCGACGCGCGTCTGCACATCCTGGACGTCATGGCCGAGGCCATCGACACCCCGGACGAGATGAGCGAGTTCGCCCCGCGGGTGATCAGCGTGACCGTCCCGGTCGACAAGATCGGCGAGGTCATCGGCCCGAAGGGCAAGATGATCAACCAGATCCAGGACGACACCGGCGCCCAGATCTCGATCGAGGACGACGGCACCATCTACATCGGTGCCACCGACGGCCCGTCCGCGGACGCCGCTCGCGCGATGATCAACGCGATCGCCAACCCGCAGATGCCCGAGGTCGGCGAGCGCTTCCTCGGCACCGTGGTGAAGACGACCACCTTCGGCGCGTTCGTCTCGCTCCTGCCGGGCAAGGACGGCCTGCTGCACATCTCCGAGGTGCGCAAGCTCGTCGGCGGCAAGCGGATCGACTCGGTCGACGACGTCGTCAAGATCGGCCAGAAGATCCAGGTCGAGCTCAAGGAGATCGACCCGCGCGGCAAGCTGAGCCTCGCCGCCGTGATCGCCGAGCCCGACGCCGGTGCGTCGGACGCGGGGTCCTCCGACGCCGCGGCCCCGGCCGCCTCGGAGCCGGCCGACGCCTGATCCTGCGTCCCGTTCGACCCGGAGCCCGGCACACCCCTCGCGGGGTGTGCCGGGCTCCGGCGCGTCCTCCCTCGCTACGAGGTGCTCAGAAGAGCGCGTCGACGGTGTTCCAGCCGGCGCCGAGGCGCACCCGGGGCAGCCACGTGCCGGTCCCGCTGCGCGGGTAGAGCCACAGGACGCCGGACCGGTCACGGGCCAGGACGTCGGGCACGCGGTCGCCCGTCAGGTCCCCGGCACTCGCGACGGCGGTCATGCCGTTCCAGCCGGTGCCGACCCGGACGCGGGGCAGCCAGCCGCCGCGGCCGTTGCCGGGGTAGAGCCACAGGAAACCGTTCGAGGGCTGGCGGGCGAGGAGGTCGGGGGTGCCGTCGCCGGTGAGGTCCCCGGGGCCCACGATCGCGTTGACGGTGTTCCAGCCGGTGCCGGCGCGGACGCGGGGGAGCCAGCCGCCGCGGCCGTTGCCCGGGTAGAGCCAGAGGAAGCCGGTGGACCGCTCGCGGGCCAGGACGTCCGGGCGCTGGTCGCCGGTGAGGTCCCCGGGACCCACGATCGCGGTGAAGATGTTCCAGCCGGTGCCGGCGCGGACGCGGGGGAGCCAGCCGCCGCGGCCGTTGCCCGGGTAGATCCACAGGGAACCGGTGGACCGCTCGCGGGCCAGGACATCGGGGTTGCCGTCGCCGGTCAGGTCACCGGGGGTCTCGAGCGCGTCGTAGCCGCGCCAGCCGGTGCCGATGCGGACGCTGCCGGGCAGTGTGCCGCGACCCGTCCCGGCGTACAGCCGCAGGTCGGCGGCGACGGTTCCGCGGGCGAGGACGTCGTTCTTCCAGTCGCCGTTCCAGTCGGCGGTCGAGCCGGACAGGGTCGCCGCCGGCGCGGGCAGCGGCGTGAAGGCGTACGTGGCGCACAGGAGGTCGTAGTCGCGGGTGTCGTCGTACCACTGGGACAGGCGCACCGGGCCGCCGGAGAAGCTGGCCGAGCGGCACAGGTCCGCGGCCTCGGTGGGGGAGTCGAGCCGGCCGGCGGTGGCCCAGACGGGCACGCCGGGCAGCCACCACGAGCCGGTGATCGCCTTCCACCCCGAGAGGTAGGAGTAGACGCCGTAGGAGAAGCCCGCCTCGCGCAGCCCGCGCATCAGGCCCTCGACGACGTAGTGGTTCTCCCGCTGCTGCTGCGCGGTGCTGCTCGGCCAGGGTTGCGCCGGCCGTGGCTCCACGTCGATCCACACGACCGGCGGCGCAAAACCGGTCCGTCGCAGGCTCGCCACGGCGTACGACGCCTCGGACCAGCCGACGTTGGACAGCTGCCCGGCCCGGGTGCTGGCCGACCACGGGCCCTTCGAGCGGTAGGCGCCCAGCTGGGCCGCGGTCGGAAAGGCCGCCATGGTGTAGGCCTGCGCCGGCCTGCCGTGGGTCTTCACCCACGCGACCTGGCCGGCGAGGCAGGGGTTGTCGGTGAAGGGCAGGCCCTTGGTCAGTCCGACGACGACGAACGGCGTGGTCGTCGGGGGCATCGGCAGCCCGAAGCCACCGGCGGAGACGGGGCACTGCGGCCAGGAGATGTCGTAGCCCGTTCCGGTGGCCGCCCGCGCCGGTGGGGCGGTGGGCGCCAGCAGGGCGAGTACCAGGGGCAGGGCGGCGAGCACCGCGAGCAGTCGTCGTCGCAGGTGTGCGGGGTGTGCCGGGCCTACGGGGAGCAGCTGGTCCATGGGTCCTCCTGGGCCCAGTGCATCGCCCGGGACGCACGCCGGGAAGGGACCAATGGCGCAGGGTCGCTCCGTGCTGCCGCTCTCGGACCACCGAGCGCTCTCGGTCGACGTCTGAGCCAGTCACCGGGTGCCCTACCCGGCCGGTCCCACTGCTATCACGTCTGCGGAGGACCGCCAGCAGGAGCTCTTGTTGTCGAACGTGTGTTCGAGTAACATGGCTCCATGGACGCCGATCACGGCACGGTCAGCACGGGCACGGTGCATGCCTGGGTGTCCGACGTGGGCCGACTGGATCCCGATGACGACGCCGGCCGGGTGGAGGCGTTGCGGGCGCTGGAGGAGCTAAAGGGCGCCGCGGCCGCCGCTCAGGCGCGGATCACGGTGGCTTTCGCGGCCTCCCAGCGCGCGGCCCAGGTTGCCGCGGGGGTCCCGGCCCGACAGGTCGGCGCCGGGATCGCCTCGCAGGTGGCCCTGGCCCGGCGCGACAGCCCCGTCAGAGGATCGCGACACCTCGGGCTGGCCCGGGCGCTGACCGAGCTGCCGTGCACCGCAGCCGCGTTCGCTGCCGGGCAGGTCAGCGAGTGGCGAGTCACGCTCGTCGTACGTGAGACCGCCTGCCTCGAGCCGCAGGACCGGGCGCTGGTCGATGCCGAGCTGGCCGCGCTGCCCGGTGGCCTGGCAGCCCTCGGCGACCGCGGCACCGAGACCGCAGCCCGCCGCATCGCCTACCGGCTCGGCCCCGCCGGCTTCACCGCGCGGGCCGCCCGGGCCGCCGCCGAGCGGCGGGTCAGCCTGCGCCCGGCGCCCGACACGATGACCTTCCTGACCGGGCTGCTGCCGGTCGCCCAGGGCGTCGCGGTCCACGCCGCGCTGGCACACGCCGCGGACAGCCTGCGCTCGCGCGGTGACGCCCGCGGCCGCGGCCAGATCATGGCCGACACCCTGGTCGAGCGGGTCACCGGGCACGCCGCCGCCGCCGTACCGGTCGAGGTCCAGCTCGTCATGACCGACACCGCGCTGCTGGGCGAGGACTCGACCCCCGCCCACGTCCACGGCTACGGCCCGATTCCGGCCCCCTGGGCGAGAGCCTGGCTGGCCGACACCACCGCCGCCGTCTGGCTACGGCGGCTCTACACGCGCCCGTCCGACCAGAGCCTGGTCGCGATGGAGTCCACCCGGCGCAGGTTCACCGGCGGGCTGCGCCGGTTCCTGGTCGCCCGGGACCAGACCTGCCGTACCCCTTGGTGCGACGCCCCGATCCGCCACGTGGATCACCCCACCCGGCACGCTGACCACGGCTCCACCACCGCCGGCAACGGACAGGGCCTGTGCGTCGCCTGCAACCTGGCCAAGGAAGCCCCCGGTTGGCGCGCCCGCACCCGTGACGACGGCGAGGTCCAGACCCGCACTCCCACCGGCCACCGCTACACCAGCCCGGTCCCACCGAACCCCGTCGCCCACAGCGTTGTCGCCGGGCCGCCACCAGCACGCAGCCGCGCACCCTCACGCCTTGAAGTGCGCCTGCACGACGTCCTGCTCGCCGCATGACGCCGGGAGCCGTCGCCCTGTTCTGACCGCCCGGCGAGAGTGACCCACGCGGCTGGCCGCGTTGGGGCTCCGCCAGGTCAGGTCAGACGGGGCGGGCCAGCGGGAAGGCGCTCGGCCGCTCCGGTGCGTGCCGCGGTGCGGGGTGCTCCACCAGCGCTCCGTGCTCCGTGCTGCGTGTCCGTGCCGTCGGTAAGGCGTCAGTCAGCGAGGGCGGCAAGGGCGTCGCGGACGTCGAGGTAGCCGTTGGCTGCGCGCCAGAGGGCGTCGGCGTGCGGCTCCAGGGCGCCCGGCGCCCAGCGTCGCCGTTCGTAGGTCTGCGTGCAGCCGCGCAGCGCGCGGTCGCTGACCGTCAGCTCGTCCTCCAACCGGCGGCGCAGCACCGCAGGCTCCGGCGCCGGTAGCCGGACGGTGTCGCCCCGGCCGGCCTGCAGCGCGGCGAGCGTCTCGGGGACCACACCGTCGGTGCTGTCCCAGAGCAGCGCGGGCCGGTCGATGTGGTGGTTCCAGACCGGTGCGCCGGCCGACCGCCACAGGGCCACGACCGGGTTCTTGCCCAACCGGGCTCCGTTGGCCCAGTGCTGGGCACCGGGCGGCTCGCTCAGCCAGGGCACCTCCTCCACGGGGAGGTCCACCACGAGGGCGACGGTCACGAGCTCGAGGTCGTGCGGCTCGTCGAGGACCTCGCGGGCCACCCACAGCTGCTCCACCCGCAGCGCGGCGAACGCCGGGCGCGAGCCGAAGTCGGTGCACGTCTGGGCCAGGGTCTCCAGGTGGTGCACGGCGCGGGTCCACTTCACGGGACCAGTGTGCCGTTTCCCGGGACACCGCCTGCGGGCACAGCGGCTCGCCCGCTGCTCACATCTCGTCCGGCGCGAGGATGCCGAGCAGGTCGAGGCCGCGGACCATCACGGCGAGCGTGGTCGCCGAAAGGGCCAGCCGGGAGGCCCGCACGTCCGGACCCGGGGCGTGCAGGATGGGGCACTGCTCGTAGAACGCCGTGAAGGCCTGCGCGAGGTCGAACAGGTAGCCGCACAGGCGGTGCGGCTCGAGGCTGTCGCCGACCTGCTCCACCACGGGTCCGAAGCCCAGCAGGGCCACGGCCAGGGCCCGTTCCGCCGGCTGGTCCAGGGTCACCGGCGCCGCCCGCGCCCCCGGGGTGGTGCCGGCCTTCCGGAACACCGAGCGGATCCGCGCGACGACGTACTGCAGGTAGGGGCCGGTGTTGCCCTGGAGGGCGAGCATCCGGTCGAAGTCGAAGACGTACTCGCTGTCGTGGGAGACCGACAGGTCGGCGTACTTCACCGCGCCGATGCCCACCTCGCGGGCGATGACCGCGCGGGCGGCGTGGTTCAGCTCGGGACGGCGCGCGGCGACCGCGGCGCCCGCGCGCTCGACCGCCTCGTCGAGCAGCGCCATCAGCCGCAGTGGTGCGCCGCTGCGGGTGCGCAGGATCTTGCCGTCCGTGCCGAGGACGTTGCCGATCTGCACGTGGACCGGCGTGACGTCCGGGGGGAGCCAGCCGGCCAGGCGTGCGGTCTCCCACACCATCTGCAGGTGCAGGCTCTGCGGTGCGCCGATGACGTAGAGGACGCGGTCGGCGTGCAGCTGCTGCACGCGGTGGCGGATCGTGGCCAGGTCGGTGGTGGCGTAGCCGTAGCCACCGTCGCTCTTGCGGATGATGAGCGGGACCGGGCGCCCCTCACGTCCGGGATAGCCCTCGAGGAAGACGCACAGCGCGCCGTCGCTGACCACCGCCAGCCCTGCCTGCTCCAGCTCGGCGCAGATCGCGGGGAGCTGGTCGTTGTAGCGGCTCTCCCCGGCCAGGTCCTCGTCGGTCAGGGTGACGCCCAGCGTGGCGTAGACGGTGTTGAAGTAGACGGTGGAGCGCTGCACCAGCTCCTCCCACAGCCGCAGCGTGTCGGGGTCGCCGCCCTGCAGCAGCACCACGCGGCGCCGGGCCCGGTCCGCGACCTCCGGCGAGGCGTCGAAACGGGCCCGCGCCGCCTGGTAGAACGCATTCGGGTCGCTGCCCAGCAACCCCGCCTCGGGGGAGTCCTCGCCGACGTCGAGCAGGTGCTCGATCAGCATGCCGAACGGCGTGCCCCAGTCGCCGATGTGGTTCTGCCGGACCACACGGTGGCCCAGCAGCTCCAGGACCCGAGCCAGCGAGTCGCCGACGATCGTCGTGCGCAGGTGCCCGACGTGCATCTCCTTGGCCACGTTGGGCGCCGAGTAGTCGATCGGGATGACCTGCCGCGGCTGGACCGGCACGCCCTGCCGCGGGTCGGCGCCGACCTCGCCGACCCGCGCGGCCAGCCAGTCCTCGCGCAGCGTCAGGTTGACGAAGCCGGGGCCGCTGATCGCGACGTCCCGGCAGACCCCGCCGACGTCGAGGTGCGCCACGATCCGGGCGGCGACCTCGCGCGGCGGCAGACCCACCTCCCTGGCCAGGGCCAGGGACGCGTTGGCCTGGAAGTCGGCGTACTGCGAGGGGCGGATGGCGGGGTCGCGCCGCGCGTGCTCGGGACCGAAGGCGGCCGCCATGGCGGCCTGGACGTGCTCGGCGAGGACGGCTTGCGGGGCGACCATCAGGGGAGCCTACCGATGCCGGGACGCCGTCCCGGGCTCACTAGGCTGCGGGGCGTGAGGACGATCAAGGTGGCCGTGATCGGTGCGTCCGGGCGGATGGGCTCGCAGGCGTGCCGGGCGGTGGACGCCGACCCCGGTATGGCGCTCGTGGCTCAGCTGGGCCACGGCGACGAGCTCGACGACCTGGGCGGGGCCGACGTGGCCGTCGAGCTGTCCGTGCCGGCCGCGTCGCCGGCCAATGTGGCCCATTGCGTCGAACGTGGGGTGCACGTCGTGGTCGGCACCACCGGCTGGAGCGATGACCGCGTGCAGGCGCTCGAGGCCCAGGTGGCGCGGCATCCCGGCGTCGGGGTCCTCATCGCTCCCAACTTCGCCATCGGCGCGATCCTCATGATGTCGTTCGCGCAGCAGGCGGCCCGCTTCTACGAGTCGGTCGAGGTGGTCGAGCTCCACCACCCGGACAAGGTCGACGCCCCCTCCGGCACTGCGGCACGGACGGCGTCGCTGGTCGGCCGCGCCCGGCGGGAGGCCGGCCTCGGCGACGTGCCCGACGCCACCACGTCCGACCCCGGTGGCGCCCGCGGCGCGCGCGTGGACGGCGTACCGGTGCACGCGCTGCGGCTGCGCGGGCTGGTCGCCCACCAGGAGGTGCTGTTCGGTGCGACCGGCGAGCTGCTGACCATCCGGCACGACTCGTTCGACCGCGAGAGCTTCATGCCGGGCGTGCTCGAGGGCGTCCGGCAGGTGTCGGCGCACCCGGGTGTCACGGTCGGGCTCGAGCACTACCTCGGGCTGGCCTGATGGCGGTGCGCGACAAGGCGCGCGAGCAGGTCACCGCGCTGGTCCTGTTCGTCGTGCTGGTGTTCTACTGCGCCACGATCGGCTGGCGCGGGGTGCTGCTGGTCATGGACGGCCGGCTCGTCCCGGTCCTGCTGGGCATCGCGGTCATCCTCCTGCCGCTGGTCACGCTCGCGGCGATCTGGCGCCTGGTCGTCTTCGCCCGCGACGGCTCGTCGATGATGGCGCAGCTGCACTCGGGCGCTGAGGCGGGTCCGGGGGACGAGGCGTGGCGCGGCCACCTCGAGCAGGCCGAGCTGCACCGCCAGCGCAAGGACCGCCAGGGCGAGCAGCGCGAGTACCGCGCCGCCGTCCGCGCCTGGCAGGCGTCCCGGCGCCGGTCCTGAGGAGCTAGGCGGCCCAGCCGAGCGCACGCAGGGCGGCGGCCGTGGCGGCGGCGAGCACCACGACCACGAGGAAGGGCGCCCGCAGCGCGAGGGCGACGAGGGCCACGGCCACGGCGCCCGCGCGGGCATCGAGGACGAACGTGCCGCTGGAGGTGGTGAACGCCTGCACCGCCACGAGCGCGGCCAGCAGCGCCACCGGGAGCATGGACGTCATGCGGGCGACACGGGGACCGTCGAGCCACGTGTGCGGCACCAGGTAACCGGCGACCTTGAGCGCGAACGCGATGGCGCTCGCGAGCAGCACGGTCAGCCACAGGCTCATCGCGAGGCCCGCCGGAGCCCGGGGCGACGCAGGCCGGCCACCACCGCGGCGAGCGCCGCGACCAGGACGGGTACGCCGGCCGGTGCGTGGGGTGCCACCAGCAGGGCCGCGAGCGCCGCGACGCCTGCCACGGCCCGCGTCTCGACGTTCTTCAACCGCGGCCACAGCAGGGCGCAGAAGGCGGCGGCCGCGGCGGCGTCGAGGCCGTACCGCTGCGGGTCGCCGAGGAGGTCCCCGATGAGTGCGCCGACCAGGGTCATCAGGTTCCACAGCGCGAAGACCGCCAGCCCGGTGGCCCAGAAGCCGAGCCGGGCGGCTGCGCGCTCGGGCTGGGCGACGGCGACCGCGGTGGACTCGTCGATGGTGAGCTGGGCGGCCGCGGCCCGCCGGCTCCCGCGGACGTCGAGGAGCCGGGCGACCTGCAGGCCGTAGAGGCCGTTGCGGATGCCGAGCAGTGACGAGGTCGCCACGGCGGCCACCCCGGAGCCGCCCGCGGCGACGATGCCGACGAGCGCGAACTGGGAGCCGCCGGAGAACAGCAGCGCCGACAGGGCCATCGTCTGCCAGAGCGAGAGCCCGGCCGCGACGGAGAGCGCACCGAAGCTGATGCCGTAGGCGCCGGTGGCCAGGCCGACGGAGGCGCTCTGGCGCAGCACCTCACGGCGGCGTCGCGGCTCCAGCCTCGTCGGCTCCTCGGAGGCGGCGGCGGTCACGCGTCCGGAAGGTCGGCGACGAGCCGGACCTCGCGGACCACGCCGCCGTCGGGGTCGACGACCCGGTCACGGTAGGCGCCGTCCGGCGACAGGCCGGAGGCCACCAGGAAGGCCCGCGTCGCCTCGTCGTCGGCCAGCACCCAGCCGGTCAGCCGGGTGAACCGCCGCCCGCGCAGGGTGTCGACGGCGGCGTTGAGCAGGCGTGACCCGTGCCCGGCGTGGCGTGCCTGCGGGTGCACGCCGAGGGCCAGCAGCTCGCCCTGGCCGTCGTCCGCGTCGGCGTCGCCGCTGGGGCCGACCGCGGCGAAGCCGACCACCTGCTCACCGGCGCAGGCGACGAGCAGCTCGTGGCGAGGGCTGGGCGGCGTGGCCAGCGACGTCCGCCAGACCCGGGCGAAGGCGGGGCCCTCGAAGCGCTCCAGCACCTCGGGGGAGAGGGTGGCGGCGTACGCGTCGCGCCACACGGTTGCCTGCACCAGGCCGACGGCCGGCACGTCGCCGGGACGGGCGATCCGGACGCTGGCGTCGGCGACGGGCGCGCCGCCACCGTGGTCGTGGACGAGCTCGGACGCGGCGGGCCCGGGATGGACGTGGTCGTGCTGCACCGGGCCATCCTGTCACCCGCCCCCGGTATGACACCTCGGCGACAGTATTGCGGAAACCTGTAACACGTCGGCATACTGTCGGTATGTATGGCAA
This sequence comes from uncultured Actinomycetota bacterium, assembly GCA_963696105.1. Lineage (GTDB taxonomy): Bacteria > Actinomycetota > Actinomycetes > Actinomycetales > Dermatophilaceae > CAVRTM01. Next base: position 72,242 of record CAVOIP010000005.1, on the reverse strand, counting down.
CGACTTCGTCGACCCGGACCTGCCCCTGAACGCCGCCGAGTCCGGTGACGTCGAGGCCGCCGCCGCGGACGCCGCCCGTGCCCACGACCGCCGCGAGCAGGCGGGGTCCTCGTTCGAGGAGCTCATCGCCGCCGACCAGCGGATCGAGCCGCGCGACGACATGCCCGAGGGCTACCGCAAGACGCTGATCCGCCAGATCGCCCAGCACGCGCACTCCGAGATCATCGGCATGCAGCCCGAGGGCAACTGGATCACGCGGGCCCCCTCGCTGCGGCGCAAGGCCATCCTCATGGCCAAGGTGCAGGACGAGGCGGGGCATGGGCTCTATCTCTACAGCGCCGCCGAGACCCTGGGTGTCGACCGGGCCGAGCTGCTGGACCTGCTGCACGCCGGCAAGCAGCGCTACTCCTCGATCTTCAACTACCCGACGCTCACGTGGGCCGACTGTGGCGCGATCGGCTGGCTGGTCGACGGTGCCGCGATCATGAACCAGGTGCCGCTGTGCCGCTGCTCCTACGGGCCCTACGCCCGGGCGATGATCCGGGTCTGCAAGGAGGAGTCCTTCCACCAGCGCCAGGGCTTCGAGATCCTCTGGCAGCTGTCCAAGGGCACCGAGGCCCAGCGCGCCATGGCCCAGGACGCGGCCGACCGCTGGTGGTGGCCGGCGCTGATGATGTTCGGGCCGCCCGACACCGGTGAGGCGGCCGCCAAGGGCGGGCACACCGAGCAGTCGATGGCCTGGGGCATCAAGCGCTTCAGCAACGACGACCTGCGCCAGAAGTTCGTGGACATGATGGTGCCGCAGGCCCAGCGTCTGGGGCTGACGCTGCCCGACCCCGATCTCGCCTTCAACGAGGAGACCGGCCACTGGGAGTTCGGCCCCATCGACTGGGACGAGTTCTGGCGGGTGCTGCGCGGCGACGGCGCGTGCAACGCCGAGCGGATCGAGCACCGGGTCGCCGCCCACGAGGAGGGTGCGTGGGTCCGCGAGGCCGCCACTGCCTACGCCGACAAGCAGGCCGCCCGCAACGCCTCGGAGCGTGCCGCGTGAGCGACGTCCGTCCCGCCGAATCTGCTTCTGTCGCAGGCAAGCCCGCCGAACGCAGCTGGCCGTTGTGGGAGGTCTTCGTCCGGGGCAAGCGTGGGCTCTCCCACGTCCATGTCGGCTCGCTGCACGCTCCCGACGCCGAGATGGCCCTGCGCAACGGGCGTGACGTCTACACCCGCCGCCAGGAGGGTGTCTCGCTCTGGGTCGTCCGTGCGAGCGACATCACCGCCAGCAGCCCCGACGAGCGCGACTCGTTCTTCGATCCCGCGGCCGACAAGGTCTACCGCCACCCCACGTTCTACGACGTGCCCGAGGATGTCGAGTACCTATGAGCGACAACGCTGTCCGCACGTCCGTCGTCGCGCCCTACGCGCTGCAGCTCGGTGATGACGCACTGGTCTACGCCCAGCGGCTGGGTGAGTGGATCAGCCGCGCGCCGCAGATCGAGGAGGACATGGCCCTCGGCAACGTCGGCCTCGACCTGCTCGGCCAGGCGCGCGTCCTGCTGACCCGCGCCGGTGAGCTCGACGGCACCGGGCGCACCGAGGACGAGCTCGCCTACCTGCGGGACGAGCGCGAGTTCCGCAACGTCCACCTCGTCGAGCAGCCGCGCTCCGACTTCGGTTTCGAGATGGCGCGGATGCTGTGGTTCTCGGCCTACCAGTGCGAGCTGTACGCCGCGCTCGTCACCTCCAGCGACGAGACGCTGTCCGGCGTGGCCGTCAAGGCCGTCAAGGAGGTGGACTACCACCGCGACCACGCGAGCCACTGGGTGCTCCGGTTGGGCGACGGCACGGCGGAGTCGCACCGGCGCATGCAGGACGCGCTCGAGCGCGTTTCCCCTTACGTCGCAGAGCTGTTCGAGGACGACGCGGTGAGCGTGGCGGCCGCGGCGTCCGGTGCCGGGGTCCTGCCGTCCTCGCTCTGGCCGGCCGCGTCGGCACACGTCCAGCGCGTCGTCGCCGAGGCCACCCTGACCCTGCCCGCGGAGCCGACGTGGCGCTCGCGCGGCGGCCGCGACGGCATCCACTCCCGGCCGATGGGCTTCCTCCTGGCGGAGATGCAGCACATCGCCCGGTCCCACCCCGGGGCGACCTGGTGAGCCCCGCGGTGCTGGTGTCCGCGCCGGGCCTGCCCGCGCCGGGCCTGGCCGCGCCGGCCGCTGCTGCAGCAGTGAACACGGCCTCGACGGCTGCCGCCGCAGTGGACGCGGCCGCCCTGCGCGCGGCCATCGCCGCGGTGCCCGACCCGGAGGTCCCGGTCATCACGATCGAGGACCTCGGGATCCTGCGCTCGGTCACCACCGACGAGGCCACCCGCACCGCGCGGGTGGTCATCACCCCGACGTACAGCGGCTGCCCCGCCATGGATGCCATCGCTCGGCGGGTGGAGCACGCTGCCCGGCGCGGCGGGTGGACCGCCACCGTGCAGACGCAGCTGACGCCGGCGTGGACGACGGACTGGATGTCGGCAGCGGGGCGCGACAAGCTCCGCGAGGCGGGCATCGCCCCGCCCGGGATGCGCGCGGCCGAGGTGGCGCCGGGCCCGGTCCGCGTCGGGCTGAGTGTCCGGCGGGTCACCTGCCCGCTGTGCGGGTCTGCCGACACCCAGGAGATCGCGCGGTTCGGCTCGACCGCCTGCAAGGCCCTGCGCCGCTGCAACGACTGTCGCGAGCCCTTCGACGAGTTCAAGGCGATCTGATGGCAACCCTGCTCACGCCCACTGCTGCGCGCCACCGGGCACGTTTCCACGACCTGACCGTCTCGGCCGTCGAGCGGCTCACGGACGACGCCGTCGCGGTGTCGTTCACCGTGCCGGAGGCGGTGGCGGACGAGTTCGCCTTCGAGGCGGGCCAGCACCTCACACTGCGCGCGACGATCGAGGGCCAGGACACGCGGCGCTCGTACTCCATCTGCCGGTCCCCGCAGGAGGCGCGGCGGCTCGGCGAGGTGCGTGTCGCGGCGGCGCGGGTCGACGGCGGGCTGATGTCGACGTGGTTGAACGAGTCGGTCTCCGTGGGGGACACGGTGCGGGTGATGACACCCATGGGGTCGTTCGTCTGCCCCATCGACCCGACCGCGGCCCGGCACCACGTCGCGATCGCCGCGGGCTCGGGGATCACGCCGGTGATGTCGTTGCTCACCACCGTCCTGGCGCAGGAGCCGCACTCGCGCGCCACCCTCGTCTTCGGCAACCGCCGCACGAGCTCCATCATGTTCCTCGAGGAGCTGCAGGACCTGAAGAACGCCTACCCGGAGCGCTTCCAGCTCGTCAACGTGCTCTCGCGCGAGGTGCAGGACGTCGACCTGTTCAGCGGCCGGATCGACCGTGAGCGGCTCGAGCGCCTCACCGACGTCCTGGTTCCCGCGGGCACGGTCGACGAGTGGTACCTCTGCGGGCCGTTCGGCATGGTGCAGGACGCCCGCGCCGTGCTCGCCGAGCGTGGCGCCGACCCGCATCACGTGCACCACGAGGTGTTCCACGTCGACGGCCAGGAGTCGACCGGGCTGCGACGGGCCGAGCCGGTGGTGGCGCCGGGCGCACCGCCCGAGGCGGTGGTCACCGTCAACCTCGACGGGCGCTCCACGGTGATCGAGATGCCGTCGCGCGCCGAGACGATCCTGGCGGCAACCCTGCGGTCACGACCGGACGCGCCATACAGCTGCACCGGCGGTGTCTGCGGGACGTGCCGCGCGCGGGTCGTCGGCGGCGAGGTGCGGATGGAGCGCAACTACGCGCTGGAGCCGGAGGAGGTCGCCGCGGGCATCGTCCTGGCCTGCCAGGCCCACCCGGTCACCGACACCGTTGCCCTCGACTACGACGCCTGACCCCCGGTTCCCCCTCCCTCTGGCACCGGACGCACCGTACTGCCTGAATTCGGACAGTGGCTGTCCGGATTCGGGCACTCCGATGCGTCCGGTCGGGGATGGGTGGGGCCAAGTGGGGTACCCATCCAGACAGCAGGTGGTACGACGTGCCACGCACCGAGCCAGGGAGCAGCAGATGAGCGAGTACGACGAGTCGGTCGAGAAGCTGAAGATGTCGCCGGAGGAGGAGCAGGAGGTCCTCGCCACGCGTGAGCGCACGCAGTCGCAGCTCGAGCCGGCCGACGAGGGAGTCGGGGCGCACACCGACGCGGACGACGACCCGCACACCGAGAACTGACCTCTCCGCGGCGCGGCGCGGCCCGCGAAGTCCTGTGGACAACGCACGAGCGCGCGGGTCCCTGTCGGTGGTCGCGTCGAGGTTTGCACCATGGAGTTGACGACCTTCGAGGAGGACCGCGCCGCCTTGGTCGCGATCGCGCCGGTGCTGCGTCGGCTGGCGGCTCGGCTCGACGAGGCGAGTTCGGCGGAGCTGGGGCCGTTGTTCGCCGAGCTGGATGCGCTGAAGAGCGCGGCCACGGCCGCGAAGGTCGGGCTGGTGGAGGAGGCGCGGGTCCGGGGTGAGGCGTGGGCCGCGGGTGCGGCGTCTCCGGCGTCCGTGCAGGAGTGTGATCCTAGGTGGCGGTCGCGCGTTCGTAGGTGACGAAGGAGAAGCCGTCTCGCGGCTCGCGGCTGACCTCACGCCAGTCGGCCGGGTCCACCTCGGGAAAGAAGACCTCGGCCTCCGGCGACTGCTCGACCTCGGTCAGCACCATGGCGTCGGCCATGGGCAGCGCCTGGGCGTAGATCTCGCCACCGCCGGCGACGAACACGTCGCCCCCGTCGGCCAGCTCGAGGGCCCGCTCCAGCGAGTGCGCCACCAGCACGCCGGGCGCGGACCAGCCGGCCTGGCGGGTGACCACGACGGTGGTGCGCCCCGGCAGGGTGCGGCCGATCGAGTCGTAGGTGCGGCGACCCATGACCAGGGTGTGCCCGAGCGTCGTCCGCTTGAAGTGGGCCAGGTCCTCGGGCAGGTGCCACGGCATGCCGTTGTCGCGCCCGATGGCCCGGTTGGCCCCGACCGCGGCGATGAGCGTCACCGTCATACGGCGATCGGCGCCTTGATGCCCGGGTGCGGGTCGTAGCCCACCAGCTCGACGTCCGGCAGGTCGAACCCGTCGATGCTGCGGACCTCGGGGTTGAGCTGCAGGCGGGGGAGCGGTCGGGGTTCGCGCGTCAGCTGCAGCCGGGCCTGGTCGACGTGGTTGAGGTAGAGGTGGGCATCGCCGAGGGTGTGGACGAAGTCGCCCGGCTCGAGGTCGCAGACCTGGGCCACCATCATCGTCAGCAGCGCGTAGCAGGCGATGTTGAACGGCACGCCGAGGAAGACGTCGGCGGAGCGCTGGTAGAGCTGGCAGGAGAGCCGGCCGTCGGCGACGTAGAACTGGAACAGCGCGTGGCACGGCGGCAGCGCCATCGCCTCCAGGTCACCGACGTTCCAGGCGCTGACGATGTGGCGGCGGGTGTCGGGGTTGGTGCGGATCTGGTCGACGACGGCCGCGATCTGGTCGACCGAGCCGGCCGTCCGGCGTCGGCCAGGACCGCCACTGGTGGCCGTAGACCGGGCCGAGCTCGCCCTCCTCGTCGGCCCACTCGTCCCAGATGCTGACGCCGCGCTCCTGCAGCCAGCGGACGTTGGTCGCGCCGCGCAGGAACCACAGCAGCTCGCCGGTGACCGAGCGCATGTGCAGCCGCTTGGTCGTCACGACGCGGGAAGCCCTCCGCCAGGTCGAACCGCATCTGGTGGCCGAAGACGCTGAGCGTGCCGGTGCCGGTGCGGTCGCTCTTGGTGGCGCCTTCGTCGAGGACGTGCGTGAGAAGGTCGAGGTACTGCCGCATCCGGGCAACCTAACACCGCCGTGCGCCGTCCCGCCCGGCGCGCGTGGTGTCGGGGGCCGCGGGCGCCCGGCGGAGGGCGATACCGTGGGTCGCATGTCTAGCGCGCCCCTGTTCGGTCGGGTCCTGACCGCGATGGTCACGCCGTTCACCGCCGACGGGCGGGTGGACCTCGACGGCGCCCAGCACCTGGCCACCCACCTGGTCGACCACGGGCAACGACGGCCTGGTCGTCAGCGGCACGACGGGGGAGTCGCCGACCACCTCCGACGCCGAGAAGGACCAGCTGCTGCGGGCCGTCCTCGAGGCCGTCGGCGACCGCGCCAGGATCGTCGCCGGGGTCGGCACCAACGACACCGCGCACAGCATCGAGAACGCCGCCAGGCCGCGGCCAAGGCCGGCGCCCACGGCGTGCTGGTCGTGACGCCGTACTACAACAAGCCGCCGCAGGAGGGCCTGCTCGCCCACTTCACCGCCGTGGCCGACGCGACGCGAGCTGCCGGTGATGCTCTACGACATCCCCGGCGCGCACCGGCATCGCGATCCACACCGAGACCCTGCTGCGGCTGGCCGAGCACCCGCGGATCGTGGCGGTCAAGGACGCCAAGGGCGACCTGTTCGCCTCCAGCCAGGTGATGGCCGCGCAGCGACCTGCAGTACTACTCCGGCGACGACGTGCTCAACCTCGCCCAGCTCGCCCAGGGCGCCGTGGGCATCGTCAGCGTCGTCGCGCACGTCGCCGGACCGCAGTACGCCGACGATGGTCGAGGCGGTCGCCGGTGGGCGACCTCCCGCCGCGCCGTCGCGATCCACCGGCGAGCTGCTGCCCGCGGTGAACGCGGTCATGACACGCACCCAGGGCGCGATCATGGTCAAGGCCGCCCTGCGAGCTGCAGGGCGTGCTCGCGTCGCGCCGCCGTCCGCCTGCCCGCTGGTCGAGGCCACCGCCGACCAGGTCGCGCTGGTGCGCGACGGTCTCCGACAGTCAGGACTGACTTGAGCCATCCCCATCCCGAGCTGACGCAGCCCGCCGCCGCTGCCCCAGGACGGCCTCCGCGTCGTCGCGCTCGGCGGGCTCGGCGAGGTCGGCCGCAACATGACCGTGATCGAGTACGACGGCCGGCTGCTCGTCGTCGACTGCGGCGTGCTGTTCCCCGAGGACCACCAGCCCGGGCGTCGACCTGATCCTGCCGGACTTCGAGTACATCGCCGACCGTCTCGACGACATCGACGCCATCGTGCTGACCCACGGCCACGAGGACCACATCGGCGCGGTGCCCTACCTGCTGCGGCTGAAGCGCCGGACATCCCGCTGATCGGCTCCCAGCTGACCCTGGCCCTGGTCGAGGCCAAGCTCAAGGAGCACCGGATCAAGCCCTACACCCTCGACGTCCAGGAGGGGCAGCGCGAGCAGCTCGGGCCGTTTCGACTGCGAGTTCGTCGCGGTCAACCACTCGATCCCCGACGCGCTCGCCGTGGCGATCCGCACCCCGGCCGGCACGCTGCTGCACACCGGCGACTTCAAGATGGACCAGCTGCCGCTGGACGGCCGGCTCACCGACCTGCGCGCCTTCGCCCGGCTGGGCGAGGAGGGCGTCGACCTCTTCCTGGTCGACTCCACCAACGCCGAGGTGCCCGGCTTCACCACCCCCGAGCGCGACATCGCCCCGGCCCTCGACCGGGTCTTCCACCGGGCCCGAGCGCCGGATCATCGTGGCCTCCTTCGCCTCGCACGTGCACCGCGTGCAGCAGGTCCTCGACGCCGCCGCACGCCACGGCCGCAAGGTCGCCCTGGTCGGCCGCTCGATGGTGCGCAACATGGGCGTCGCCGAGGAGCTGGGCTACCTCGCACGTCCCGGCCGGGCGTCGCTGGTCGACGTCAAGAAGCTGGACGACCTGCCCGACGACCAGGTCGTGCTGATCTGCACCGGGTCGCAGGGCGAGCCGATGGCCGCCCTGTCCCGGATGGCCAACCGCGACCACCGGATCGAGGTCGGCGAGGGCGACACCGTCGTGCTGGCCTCCTCGCTCATCCCCGGCAACGAGAACGCCGTCTACCGCGTCATCAACGGCCTGACGCACCTCGGCGCCGACGTCGTGCACAAGGGCAACGCCAAGGTGCACGTCTCCGGGCACGCCAGCGCCGGCGAGCTGCTCTACTGCTACAACATCGTCAAGCCGCGCAACGTGATGCCGGTGCACGGCGAGTGGCGCCACCTCGTCGCCAACGGCGACCTCGCCGTCGCGACCGGGCGTCCCGCGCGACCGCGTGGTGCTGGCCGAGGACGGCGTCGTGGTCGACCTCGTCGACGGCGGGGCCACGATCACCGGCGCGGTGCCCTGCGGCTACGTCTACGTCGACGGCTCCTCCGTCGGCGAGTACCACCGAGGCGCTGCTGAAGGACCGCCGGATCCTGCGCGACGAGGGCTTCATCACCGTGATCGTCGTGCGCGACGCGGCCACCGGCAAGATCGTCGCCGGCCCGGAGATCCAGGCGCGCGGCTTCGCCGAGGAGCAGGAGATCTTCGACCAGGTCCGGCCCCGGATCGAGCAGGCGATGGCCGAGGCCGCCGCGCGCGGCGTCACCGACTCCTACGAGCTGCAGCAGGTGATCCGCCGCACCGTCGGCGGCTGGGTCGGCGGCAAGCTGCGCCGCCGTCCGATGATCATCCCGATGGTCATCGACGCCTGACGCCTGCCGTTCCCCGCGGCCCGCATCCAGCACCGCAGGCCGCCCGGGACGCGTCGCGGCGTCCCGGGCGGCCCTCGTCGTACGACGGGATCGCCGACCTCGGGTCGCCGACCTCAGTAGCGGGCGCCGACGACCCGGTCGGCCAGCGCGTCGAGCACCGCGAGGTCGTCGGCCGTCAGCTCGATGGTCTACCGCCGCGACGTTCTGCTCGAGCCACCTCACCCGCTTGGTGCCCGGGATCGGCGCCAGGCTGACGCCCAGCCGTGCGCCCTGGCCGTGGACCCAGGCGAGCGCCACCTGGGCCGCGGTGACCCCGCGCTGCTCGGCCACCTGGGCGACCGCGTCGGCGATCGCCTGGTTGGAGGCACCCGCCTCACCGCTGAACCGCGGGTTGGCGCTGCGGAAGTCGCGCTCGTCGAGCTGGTCGGTCCGCACGGTGCCGGTCAGGAAGCCCCGCCCGAGCGGGGAGTACGGCACGAGCCCGACGCCGAGCTCCTTCAGCGCGTCCAGCACCGTGGTCTCGACGTCACGGGTCCACAGCGAGTACTCGGACTGGACGGCGGCGATCGGGTGCACCGCGTACGCGCGGCGCAGCAGGTCGCCGTCGACCTCCGAGAGCCCGAGGTGGCGCACCTTGCCGGCCTGGACGAGCTCCGACATCGCCCCGACCGTCTCCTCGATCTCGGCGTTCTGCGGCGGCCGGTGCAGGTAGTACAGGTCGATCGTCTCGACGCCGAGCCGCATCAGCGATGCGTCACAGGCGCGCCGCACGTAGGCCGCGTCACCGCGCAGCGAGCGCGCCTGGTCGCCGCTGGTCCGGTCGATCCCGAACTTGGTGGCGAGCTGCACCGGTCGCGGCGGTCGTGGATCGCCCGGCCGACGAGGACCTCGTTGTGACCGGCGCCGTAGACGTCGGCGGTGTCGACCAGCGTGACGCCCAGGTCGATGGCCCGGTGGATGGTGGCGATCGACTCGTCCCAGTCCGCGGCGCCGTACCACTCGCTCATGCCCATGCAGCCCAGGCCCTGGGCCGAGACCTCCAGATCGCCCAGCCGGACGCGGTCGATGCTCATCGCTGATCTCCTTCGTCGGGGGTCGCGGCCGCGGCTGCGGCCGGAACGCGCGCTTCGTACCCGAACGGGCCGCGGGTCACGCGGGGATGGTGCAGAAGCTGCGCCGGTAGGCCTGCGGCGAGGTGCCGACCACCCGGCGTGAAGTGGTGCCGCAGGATGGCGGCCGTGCCGAGCCCGCAGCGGGTCGGCGACCTGCTCGACCGAGGCGCTCGTGGACTCGAGCATCCGCCGGGCCAGCAGCACCCGCTGCCCGGTCACCCAGTGGTACGGCGTGGAGCCGGTCTCGGCGCGGAAGCGACGGGCGAAGGTGCGCTCGGACATCATCGCCCGGCGGGCGAGCGCCGCCACCGACAGGTCCTGGTCGAGGTGCTCCAGGGCCCACTCCAGGACCGGCTGGAGGGTGTCGGCTCCCACGTGCGGGACGGGCGACTCGACGTACTGGCGCTGGCCGCCCTCGCGCTGGGGCGGCACGACCATGCGCCGGGCGATGGTGGCGGCGACCTCCGAGCCCAGCTCCCGGCGGACCAGGTGCAGGCACGCGTCGATGCCGGCGGCCGTGCCGGCGGAGGTGAGGATGGTGCCGTCCTCGACGTAGAGCACGTCGAGCTCGACCGTCACCCGGGGGTGGCGGGCGGCGAGGTCGGCGGTATACGCCCAGTGCGTCGTGCAGCGGCGGCCGTCCAGGATGCCGGACGCGGCGAGCACCTGGGCCCCGGAGCACACACTGAGCACCCACGCCCCCCGGTCGACCGCGTCGCGCAGCGCCTGCAGCAGCGCCTCGGGGTAGTCGCGGCCGCCGCTCGCCGGGCACGGCGATGAGGTCGGCCTCCGCGAGCCGGTCGAAGCCGTGCGGGGCGGTGATGCTGAAGCCGGTCCTGGTCGGCAGCGGCTCACCGGGCCGCTCGGCACAGATCGCGAAGTCGAAGGCCGGGACGCCCTGCTCCGTGCGGTCGATCCCGAACACCTCGCAGATGGTGCCCAGCTCGAACGGGGCCACGTGGGGCAGGACCGCGACGGCGACGTTGGTCAGCACACCGTCAGGGTGCCATACCGGTGGCGGAAAATCGACGCCCCACGTCATCCCCGCCAGGTCACCAGGGGCGCGGCAGCGACAGGTCTCGGGGGTCCTCGGTCGCGACCCAGCCCTCGGGGGTGCGCTCGTAGCCGAAGGCCGGCCCTCCGGCGGCCAGCGCGGCGACCGCATGCAGCAACCGGTCGACGTGCTCGACGGTGTTGGCCAGGCCCACGCTCGCCCGCACGGCGGTGCCGGCGGTCTCGTCGTCCAGCAGGGCATCGACCAGCAGGTGCGCACAGAACTTGCCGTCGCGGACGCCGATGCCGTACTCGGCGGAGAGGGCTGCCGACACCAACGAGCTGTCCACACCCTCGATGGTGAACGTGGCGACGCCGACGCGCGGGTGGTCCTCCCCGAACAGGGCGTAGGTGCGCACGCCATCGATCGCGTCCAGCCCGTGGCGCAGGCGGGTGGCCAGCGCGTCCTCGTGGGCCTCGACGGCGGCGCGGTGCTTCGAGATGGTCGCGCACGCCGCCGCCAGGGCGATCGCGCCGATCACGTTGGGGCTGCCGGCCTCGTGGCGGGCCGCGCCCTCGGACCACTGGACGGTCCTGGGCGTCACCTTCGCCGTCGCGCCACCACCGCGCAGGTACGGCGACGCGCCGTTGAGCCAGTCGGCGCGTCCGGCGAGCACCCCGGCACCGAAGGGGGCGTAGAGCTTGTGGCCGGAGAAGGCGACGAAGTCCACGCCGAGGGCGTCGATGTCGACGGCGACGTGAGGGGCCAGCTGCGCGGCGTCCAGGGCGACGCGGGCGCCGTACGTCCGGGCCAGGGCGACGACCTCCTCGACCGGCCACAGCTCGCCCGTGACGTTCGAGGCGCCGGCGACGACGACGAGCCGCGGGCCGGCGGGTGCCGCCGCGAGCGCGTCGCGCAGCAGGACCAGCGCATCGGCGGCGCTGCCGGGAACGGGCAGGCGCACCGTGCGGCGGGGGTTCCACGGCAGCAACGCGGCGTGGTGCTCCGACTCGAAGACGAACGTCGTGGTGTCGCGGGGCAGGCTGCGGCCGAGCAGGTTGAGTGAGTCGGTGGTGTTGCGGGTGAAGACGACCAGGTCCTCCGCGCGGGCGCCGACGAACGCGCCGACCTCGGCGCGGGCCTCCTCGTACCAGCCCGAGGTGATCTTCGAGGCGTAGCCGTTGCCACGGTGGACCGAGGAGTAGGTGCGCAGGGCGACGTCGACCGCCGCCTTCACCGACTCCAGCGCCGGGGTGCTGGCGGCGTGGTCGAAGTTGGCGTAGTCCACGACGGTGCGGTGCAGCGTCGGCACGCCCAGGTTCTCCGACACCGTGCGCGGCGTCGTGCTGAACGGGTCGAGGTGCAGGGCCGGCACGGCGCGCAGGTGGTCCCGGGCCGGTGCGGCGGGCGCCTGGGCGGTTGGTACCTGAACGGTGGGGGAGGGGTCGCGGTGTGCCTGGTGGCTCAGCGTGGCGATCGACATCTGGGGGTGCTCCTCGTCGGTCCTGGAGGACCAACGGGAGCACGACGGGTGCCGTGACCTGCTGGTCCGCGCTTGCCGCTCGCCGTCCGGCGGGTGGCCCGGTCGTCACCCGGAGCACCCCACCGCGGAGGAGGGTTGCCGGCCAGCAAGCCGGGGCTGAACGCTGGCACTCATGACCTGGCACCGAAGATAGCGACCTCGGCGGCCAGCCGTCGTCCCGGCGCGCGCACTTTTCGCCATGTGAGACGGAGCGGACGCAGGAACAGCGACCTGTCCCTGCGTGTGAGGCGTGGCGCGGGGGGCGCCGTCGCGTAGCCTGCGAAGGTGGCGACCCGCACGACTTCCTCCTCCTCACGCTCCGGTTCCGCCGGACGCGCCTCGTCCTCGCGCCCTGCCGCCGGGCGCGGTGGCTCGTCCGGGTCCCGCAAGCCGGCACCACGGGGTGGGGCGACGCGGGCGACCAAGACGCATCCCAAGGGTGGCGGGCTGCCGCTGCCGCTCCGGGCCGTGCGCGGCACCTGGATGGGGATGGCCCACGTGGCCGGCGGCACCGTGCGCCGCATCGGCACCTCGGCCCGCGACCTGGAGCCCGAGCACCGCCGCGACGGCATCGGCTTCGCCTTCATCGCCCTGGCCATCGTCGTCGCCGCCCGCGAGTGGTGGGGCCTGCAGGGCGTCGCCGGTGACGTCATCCACGCGGTGGCCGCCGGGACGCTGGGCCGGGTCGCGTTCGCGTTGCCGATCGCCTTCCTGCTGCTGGGGCTGCGCCTGCTGCGCGCCCCCGAGGACCAGGCGTCCAACCACCGCATCGGCATCGGCACCACCGCCCTCACCTTCGCCGCGGCCGGCCTGGTCCACCTGTCCGCCGGTCTGCCGTCACCCCCGGACGGCGCCGACGCCATGCGCGACGCCGGCGGCATCATCGGCTTCCTCGCCTCCAGCCCGCTGGTCGCGGCGGTCAAGGTCTACGGCGCCGTGCCGCTGCTGGTCCTGCTCGGTGTCTTCGGCCTCCTGGTCATCACGGCCACCCCGGTGCACATGATCCCGACCCGGCTGCGGGAGACGCGCGACCTGCTCCTGCACCACGACGGCTCCGCCCGCGAGCAGGCCCGGGACGGTGGTGCCACTGGCCTTTCGGACGACGGCGCCGCCGAGCCGCGCCGTCGCTCGCGCCGTCGCGGCGCCGTTCCCGACGAGGGCGGCCTCGCCGGCGACGAGGCCTTCGAGCAGGCCGCCGTCGTCGCCCGTGCCAGGGGTGGACGAGGAGCCCGCCCGGGGGAGAAGCGCCCGACGGCCGCCGGGGTCCTCGCGCCGGGTGCGTCCGGGGCGTCCGGGGCCTCCGGTGCCTCGGGATCGGTCGAGGACGACGGGAGCACCGGCGTCTCCGGCGCTCCGCCGGTCAACGCCGTGGCGCGGCGGGAGCCGCCGGCCGTGGCCGTCAAGGCCCGGCTGGAGCCGCCGCCCACGACCCCGCTGCCGGCGCGCGTCGAGCAGCTCGCGCTCGCCGGCGACATCACCTACACCCTCCCGGACAACGCCCTGCTCGAGCCGGGCAGCCCGCACAAGACCCGCAGCGCCGCCAACGACCGCGTCGTCGAGTCCCTGACCGGCGTCCTCGACCAGTTCGACATCGACGCCCAGGTCACCGGCTTCTCCCGCGGCCCGACGGTCACCCGCTACGAGGTCGAGCTCGGCCCCGGCATCAAGGTCGAGCGGGTCACGGCGCTGTCCAAGAACATCGCCTACGCCGTGGCCTCCGCCGACGTGCGCATCCTGTCGCCGATCCCGGGCAAGTCCGCGATCGGCATCGAGATCCCCAACGCCGACCGCGAGAAGGTCAGCCTCGGCGACGTCCTGCGCAGCCAGGCGGCCCGCGGCAACGACCACCCGATGGTGATGGGCGTGGGCAAGGACGTCGAGGGCGGCTACGTCATCGCCAACCTGGCCAAGATGCCGCACCTGCTCGTCGCCGGCGCCACCGGAGCGGGCAAGTCCAGCTTCGTCAACTCGATGATCACCTCCATCCTCATGCGGGCCACCCCGGACGAGGTGCGGATGGTCCTGGTCGACCCCAAGCGGGTGGAGCTCACCGCCTACGAGGGCGTGCCGCACCTCATCACGCCGATCATCACCAACCCCAAGAAGGCCGCTGAGGCGCTGCAGTGGGTCGTGCGCGAGATGGACACGCGCTACGACGACCTGGCCGCGTTCGGGTTCAAGCACGTCGACGACTTCAACAAGGCCGTCCGCTCCGGCAAGGTCAAGCCGCTGCCGGGGTCCGAGCGCGTCCTGCAGCCCTACCCCTACCTGCTGGTGATCGTCGACGAGCTGGCCGACCTGATGATGGTCGCCCCGCGTGACGTCGAGGAGTCGATCGTCCGCATCACCCAGCTGGCCCGGGCCGCCGGCATCCACCTCGTCCTGGCGACCCAGCGCCCGTCGGTCGACGTGGTCACCGGCCTGATCAAGGCCAACGTGCCGAGCCGGATGGCGTTCGCGACGTCGTCGCTCGCCGACTCCCGGGTCGTCCTCGACCAGCCCGGCGCCGAGAAGCTCATCGGCCAGGGTGACGCGCTGTTCCTGCCGATGGGCGCGTCCAAGACCATGCGCGTCCAGGGTGCCTGGGTCACCGAGTCCGAGATCCAGCAGGTCGTCAAGCACGTCACCGAGCAGCTCAAGCCCAGCTACCGCGAGGACGTCACCGTCGTCGCGGCCAAGAAGCAGGTCGACGACGACATCGGCGACGACCTCGACCTGCTGCTGCAGGCGACCGAGCTGGTCGTGACGACGCAGTTCGGCTCGACCTCGATGCTCCAGCGCAAGCTGCGGGTCGGCTTCGCCAAGGCCGGCCGGCTGATGGACCTGCTGGAGTCCCGCGGCGTGGTTGGCCCCTCCGAGGGCTCCAAGGCCCGTGACGTCCTGGTCAAGCCGGACGACCTGCCCATGACGCTGGCACTCATGCGCGGCGACGAGGTCCCCGACCCCGACCCCGTGTACGACGGCCAGGCGCCGGCCGGTGCCGGCGTACCCCTCGGCGGCGCGACCCGGGACTCGCTCGCGCCCGAGGGCTACGAGGAGGTCGAGGAGGCCGGCGAGGATGCCTGGTCCCTGACCGACCGGGGCCCCGAGCGCGACTGAGGAGGCGCGCCGGGCAGACGGCTGGGGAACGCCCAGGGAATACGCAGGCGCGGGCGGGCGGTTCGCCCGGGGGTGACCCCACCAGCCTGTGACGCCCCGGCTCGCCCCACCGAGCCCGTGACGGCACCCTCACCGACAGCCGCGGCGACGTCCGCAACGACAGCCTCGACAACGGGCTCGACAACAGCCTCGACGACTGGCTCGAGGACACCATCGCAGGCCCCCGGCTCGTCCCTGTCCCGACGTCGCTACCTGCAGCTGGTGCTCGTCCTCGGCTCGCTCACCGCGCTCGGACCGCTGACGATCGACATGTACCTGCCCGCCCTGCCGAACCTCACCGCTGACCTGGGCACGACCGAGTCGGCAGCGCAGGCCACGATCACCGGCATGCTCGTCGGCCTCGGCGTCGGGCAGCTCGTCATCGGCCCGCTCTCCGACGCCGTGGGTCGACGCCGCCCGCTGATCGCCGGGGTGGTGGGCCACCTGTTCGCCTCCGTGCTCTGCGCCCTGGCCCCGAGCATCGTCCTGCTGACCGGGGCCAGGCTCCTGCAGGGGCTCTCGGCCGCCGCCGTCGCCGTCGTGTCGATGGCGATCGTGCGCGACCTGTTCTCGGGCTCGGCGGCCGCGACGCTGCTGTCCCGGCTGATGCTCGTGACCGGCATCGCACCCGTCCTCGCGCCCAGCATCGGTGGCCTCGTGCTCGGGGTGACCAGCTGGCGGGGGGTGTTCGTCGTCCTGGCGGTCGCCGCGTTCCTGCTCGCGTGGGTGGCCGTGCTCGGCCTGCGCGAGACGCTGCCCGAGCAGCGCCGCCGTACGGCGCGCCCGCGGGCCATCCTCGCGACGTACCGGGGTCTGCTGCGCGACCGCACCTTCGTCGCGCTGGTGCTGATCAGCGGGCTGGCGTTCGCGACGCTGTTCTCCTACATCTCCGGCTCCTCGTTCGTGCTGCAGAACGTCTACGGAATGTCCTCCGGCGCCTACGCCGTCGTCTTCGGGGTGAACTCGGCCGGCCTGGTCCTCGCCACGCAGGTCAACCCGCTGCTGGTCACCCGCTTCGGGCCCCGACGGGTGCTGCGCGGCGCGCTCGGACTGGGGCTCGCCGCCGCGGTCGTGCTGTTCGCCGGTGCCCTCAGCGGCGCCGGTGGCGTCGCCATGCTGCTGGTCCCGCTGTGGTTCGTCGTCGCCTCGGTCGGCTGCGTCATGCCCAACACGCCGGCGCTGGCGCTGACCCGGCACGGCGAGTCCGCCGGGACCGCGGCGGCCATGCTCGGTGCGGCGCAGTTCGTGATCGGCGGGATGGCGGCACCGCTGGTCGGCGCCTTCGGTGACGGCAGTGCCGTGCCGATGGGCGCGGTCATGACGGGCGCTCTGCTGCTCGCCGGCATCCTGCTGCTCACCGGCGTCCGGGACGGAGCGACCGAGCCCGAGCCGGTGCCCGTGCCGGCCTGACGGGTGGGCCGACGCGCCCGGGTGCCGTCTCGACGCTGCGGCTGGTCCGCACGATGCCGCGCGCGACCCTGTTGGTGGTGCAGCCGCGTTGCTGGTGCAGCTGCGCGTCCGGCCTGACTCGTGAAGGCGTGCTTCAGGCGCTGGCCGGCACCCCGTCCAGGTCCTCGAACCGGGCGAGGCTCGGACCGCGCAACCCCTGCAGCTCGCGCGCCCCGGCCTCGGCCTCGCGCATCACCCGGAGCACGTTGCCGCCGGCCAGCTGGGCGAGGTCGGCGTCCGACCAGCCACGGTCGGCCAGGGCGGCGAACAGCCTCGGGTAGCCGCTGACGTCCTCCAGGCCGAGCGGCAGGACGTCGGTGCCGTCGTAGTCGCCACCGATGCCGACGCAGTCCACCCCCGCGACCTCGCGCACGTGCTCGAGGTGCGCCACGACCTGGTCGATGGTCGCCCTCGGCTTGGGCCGGTCCTGGCTCCACGAGGCGGTGAACGCCGCGAACGCGAGGTGGTCGGTCGGGCTGACACCGACCTCCAGTGCCGCGGCGGCGGCCTCCGTTCGCCAGCGCGCGGCCTCGGGGGAGACGAACTCCGGCACGAACGTGACCATGCACACGCCACGCCGGTCGCGCAGCGTCTCCAGCACGTCGTCGGGCACGTTGCGCGTCATGTCGCAGACCGCCCGCGCGGACGAGTGCGAGAACATCACCGGCACCTCGCTGACCCGCAGGGCGTCGCGCATGGTGTCGGCGGACACGTGCGAGAGGTCGACGAGCATGCCGATCCGGTTCATCTCGCGGACCACCTCCACGCCGAACGGCGAGAGCCCGTGGTGCACCGGCTCGTCCGTCGCGGAGTCCGCCCAGGCGACGTTGTCGTTGTGGGTGAGGGTCAGGTAGCGGACACCGAGCACGTGCAGCAGCCGCAGCGTGGCGAGGGAGCAGCCGATCGAGTGTCCGCCCTCGGCGCCCATCAGCGAGGCGATCCGTCCCGAGGCGAACACCGCCTCCAGCTCGTCCGCGGTCCGTGCGAACCCGAGCTGGTCGGCGTACCGAGCGGTCATCTGGTGCACCGCGTCGACCTGCTCGAGCGTGGCGATGACGGCCGCGTCGCCGGTCAGCTGGGAGGGCACCCACACCGACCAGAACTGCGCGCCGACGCCGCCGTCCCGGAGGCGGGGCAGGTCGGTGTGCGTGGTGGTCAGGCGGGTGGACAGGTCGAGGCGGTCGAAGTCGTAGCCGGCCTGGGTGCGCGCCTCCCACGGCAGGTCGTTGTGGCCGTCGACCAGGGGGCTGTGGCGCAGCAGCTCGGTCACGCGGGCAAGGGTCGTGGGGGCGTCGGCCATGCGGCCATTCAATCGCACGCCAACTACAGTGAAGCCATGACTGCGGCGACCACACCCCTTCCCAGTGCTGCCCGCAGCGTCGCCCTCGTGACCCTCGGCTGCGCGCGCAACGAGGTCGACTCCGAGGAGCTGGCCGGCCGTCTCGCGGCCGAGGGGTGGCTGCTGGTCGACGACGCGGCCGAGGCCGACGTCGCCGTGGTCAACACCTGTGGCTTCGTCGAGCAGGCCAAGAAGGACTCGATCGACGCGCTGCTGGAGGCGTCCGACCTCAAGGACGGTGGCCGCACCCGGGCCGTCGTGGCCGTCGGCTGTTTGGCCGAGAGGTACGGCGAGCAGCTCGCCTCCCAGCTGCCCGAGGCCGACGCGGTGCTCGGGTTCGACTCCTACGTCGACATGTCCAGCCACCTGACCTCGATCCTGGACGGGCACCGGCCCGCCTCGCACGTGCCCTCCGACCGGCGGCGACTGCTGCCGCTGTCACCCGCCGCCCGCCAGCAGGGCTCCGGCTCGGTGGCGCTGCCCGGCCACGGCGCAGCGGTCGCCTCCGACACCCCTGGTGCCGTCGGCGCGAGCGGGGTGCTGGAGAGCCGGGCGCCGGAGTCGGTGACGATCGAGGGCCCGGTGCCCGCCAGCGGGCCGCGGGTCATCCGTGCCCGGCTCGACGGCCGGCCGTGGGCGCCGCTGAAGATCGCCAGCGGCTGCGACCGGCGCTGTGCCTTCTGCGCCATCCCGATGTTCCGCGGCGCGTTCGTCTCCCGCCGCCCCTCCGACGTGCTGGCCGAGGCCCGCTGGCTGGGGGAGCACGACGTCAAGGAGATCTTCCTCGTCAGCGAGAACTCCACGTCGTACGGCAAGGACCTGGGCGACCTGCGGCTGCTGGACACGATGCTGCCCGAGCTGGTGGCGGTCCCGGGCATCGAGCGGGTGCGGGTGTCCTACCTGCAGCCGGCCGAGATCCGGCCCGACCTGCTCGACGTGATGGCATCGACGCCGGGGGTCGTCCCCTACTTCGACATCTCGTTCCAGCACGCCAGCGAGCCCCTGCTGCGCCGGATGCGCCGGTTCGGCTCCCGCGAGGCGTTCCTCGACCTGGTCGGCCGCGTCCGCCAGCGGGCGCCGCAGGCCGGCATCCGGTCCAACGTCATCGTCGGCTTTCCCGGTGAGACCGAGCAGGACGTCGCCGAGCTCGAGGCGTTCCTGGTCGCCGCGCGCCTGGACGTGGTGGGCGTGTTCGGCTACTCCGACGAGGACGGCACCGAGGCCGAGACGTACGACGCGAAGCTGCCCGACGGCGTCGTGGCCGAGCGCCTGGCGCACATCGGCTCCCTGGTGGAGGAGCTGAACCTGCAGCGGGCCGAGGAGCGCATCGGCGAGAGCGTGCAGGTGCTGGTGGAGGAGGTCGAGGACGCGAACGGTGTGCTCGAGGTGTCCGGCCGGGCGGCGCACCAGGGTCCCGACGTCGACGGCACGACCCTCCTGCGGCTCCCCGGCGGCGTGGGTGCGCCGCGTGTCGGTGATCTCGTGACCGCCACGGTGGTGGGCACGGAGGGCATCGACCTGGTTGCGGAGCCTGCGTGACGACCGGCGGTGGCCCGGCGCGCGACCGGCCAGGGCCGGGTGAGGAGCTGGCGGAGCCACGCGTTCCCGCCCAGCCGGCGCAGGTCAGCGCCTGGAACATCGCCAACGCCCTGACCGTCCTGCGGATCGCGCTGGTGCCCGTGTTCGGCTGGCTGCTGCTCTTCGACGGCGGGCACGAGACGCGCTACCGCATCCTGGCGGCGAGCGTCTTCGCGTTCGCCAGCCTCACCGACCGGATCGACGGTGACATCGCCCGCGCCCGGGGCATCGTCACCGACTTCGGCAAGGTCAGCGACCCGATCGCGGACAAGGCGCTGATGGGTACGGCGCTCGTCGGGCTCTCCGTCCTCGGTGAGCTGCCGTGGTGGGTGACCCTGGTGGTGCTGGTCCGCGAGGTCGGCATCACGGCGATGCGCTTCGTGGTGATCCGTCACGGGGTCATGCCGGCCAGCCGCGGCGGCAAGGTCAAGACGGTGCTGCAGGCGGTGGCGATCGGCCTCTACGTGCTGCCGCTGGCCGGCGCGTGGCACGTGGCCGCCGCGGTCGTGATGGCCGCCGCGGTCGTCGTCACCGTGGTCACCGGCGTCGACTACGTGGTCCGCGCCCGGACGCTGCGCCGGACCAGTCCCCGCGCCCGGGCCAAGCAGGCCCGCCGTGCCGCGCGTCTCGCCGCGGCGGGATCGGCCGCGGCGGGGTCGGCCGAGCCGGGACTGGCCGCGGCGGGGTCAGCCGGGGCGGGACTGGTCGCGAAGGGGCCGGCAGCGCCGGGACTGGCCGAGGAGGACGCGACCGCGTCAACAGGCGCCGGCGCGGCCGGGTTCCCGGCCGGGGACGGCGCGGTGGCGGGGACGTCGGCGGGGGCCATGGCGTGGAACGCGCTCCCGCTCGACCCGAGCGCCGCCCCGCCTCCACGCGTGACGCCCGCGGCAGATGCGGATCCGGGGAGCGCGGCGGATCCGGTGAGCGCGCCGGATCCGATGAGTGCGGCGGACGGGATGGACCGGATGGACGCGGTGAACGCGGCGGATCGTCGTGGTCAGGAGCCGGCCACGTGACCGCGAGCGGGCCCGACGCCTGGGTTCGTGTCCAGAGTGAGGTCGAGACGGCGGCGGCGACGCTGGTGGCCGAGCTCACCGCCCGTGCTGCGACCGTGGCCACCGCCGAGTCGCTGACCGGTGGGCTGGTCAGCGCCGCCCTGACGGGGGTGCCGGGCGCCTCGGTCGTCGTCCGCGGTGGCGTCGTGTCGTACAGCGCCGAGGTCAAGGCGTCGGTGCTCGGGGTCGACCCGGAGCTGCTGGCGCGTGCCGGCGCGGTCGATGCGTCGGTGGCCGAGCAGATGGCGGCAGGGACGCGCGCGGTCCTGGACGCCGACTACGGGCTGGCCACCACCGGAGTCGCGGGGCCTGACCCCGCGGAGGGCAAACCCGTCGGCCGGGTGTTCGTCGCCGTGTCCGGGCCCGGCACCAGCCGGGTGCAGTCCCTCGACCTTCGCGGGGACAGGGCCTCCATCCGGGCCCAGAGCGTCCTCGCCGTCCTGCGGCTGCTCGGCGAGATGCTCGACCTGTCCGTCGGGGAAGAAGTTGACCGCTCAACGGGTTGACCGGTGAGCGCCCGGGAAGGGCAACCGCCGGGCGCGACGTCGGTGCTGGGGGGTACCGTTGGGTTCAATGATCCGGTCTCGAGATGCTGCAGAGGAGGCGTCATGATCCTGCTTCGTCGTGAACTTGGTGACGTGCTCCGTGAGCAGCGCCAGTCGCAGGGGCGCACTCTGCGCGAGGTGTCCGCGTCCGCGTCCGTGTCGCTGGGTTACCTGAGCGAGGTCGAACGCGGAGAGAAGGAAGCCTCGTCCGAGCTGCTGGCCTCGATCTGCGGCGCCCTGAACCTTCCTCTGTCCGAGATGCTCAGCCACGTCTCCGACCGCGTCGCCGAGACCGAGGCGCTCACGCAGCCCGTGTCCCTGCCGGTCGGCCACCGCGGCACCACGCTGGTCTCCGCCTCCGCAGCCTGAGCCGTTCGCGCGCGGCCGCGGCACCTCGATGGCGGCCCGCCGACATCGACACCCATCGCTGCGGGCTTGGCGCGACCAGGCGGTGGTCTCTGCCGCCTGACCCAACCAGGCGTCGGGGCGGCACCACACGGGTGTTCGCGTCCGCCGCCCAGACATCCGGGCGCGGGCGTGGCACGACACCCGGCGTCCGTGTCCGCCGCCCGGAACGCCGAGACGATCTAGGACACCGCCGTCGTCCAGCCGCTGATCGTCGGCGCCGGGCTGGTCAGCGCGCTCGGTCTCTGGGCCGCCCCGGTGCGGCCGGCGCATCGGGAGCTACCTCGAAGGGCGATACCCACCCGAGCGGCCGCCGGGACCCCTGGGCACCCGGCTCGCCTGCTTGCCGCCGCCGGTGGAGCCCATCGGTCGCTGGGGCCGACCGTCGTCGGTCGGCGCGAGGCCGCCCTGACAGGCCGGGCAGTAGAACATCGTGCGGTCCTGGGGTGCCTGGCCGATCATCGCGACCCGGATGCCGGAGCCGCAACGCCGGCACGGGCGCCCTGACCGCGCATGGACGTAGGCCGTCTCGCCAGGGCGGAGGCTGCCGGTGGTGCTCTGCACCGCACGGCCGGCGTTGACGTGCAGCAGCCGGTGAGCGCGCTCGACGAGGTGCTCGAGGACAGAGTCGTCGAGCTCGCCGACCGGGGTCCAGGGGTGGAGGCGCTGGAGGAACAGCGACTCGGAGTCGTACAGCGTCCCGATGCCGGCCAGCAGCCGCTGGTCGAGCAGTGCCTCGCCGATGGCTCGCTGAGGGTCGCGCCGAAGGTTGGCCAGGGCGGTGGGCAGATCCCAGTCGGGACCGAGCAGATCCGGGCCGAGATGCCCGACGAGCGTGCCTTCGTCCGCCGTGGCCACGAGATCCAGCATGCCGAGGCGGGTGCCGATGCAGGTCCACTCGGCGGTGCCGAGGACAGCCCTGATGCGGTCCTGGCGCAGCTCGCCGACCGTGACCTGGTCGGTGGCCGCCACCCGCCACTGGCCGTCCATGCGCAGGTGGCTGTGCAGGGTGACACCGGAGTCCAGCCGCTGCAGCACGTGCTTGCCGCGGGCGACCACCTCGGTCGTCGTGGCTCCGCGCAGGTCGACGGTGGCCAGCGACGGCCAGCGGAGGTCGGTGACGGTCAGGACGCGGCCGGCCAGGGCCTGGTCGAGCCGGTGCGCGGTGCGCCAGACGGTGTCGCCCTCAGGCACGCTCCACCTCCCGACTGGTCAGGCTGGCCGAGCTGGCCAGGCTGGCTCGGCTGGCCTGGCCGGGCCAGGTCGTCTCGCCAGCCTGGCCGGGGCACCCGGCCCGGCTCGCCCGCTCGGCACGACTCCCTGGGGCGGCCCGGCAGGTCCTGTCGGTCTCGCCGGTCACCGGCGTAGCCGCAGACCGCGCGGGGTGGCGTGGAATCCCGCCTCGGCCAGGGCGGCGGCCAGAGGATGGTCGGAGCCCAGGACGGAGCCCCCGTCGGCCTTCTCCACGGTGATCTTGCCGAGGGCCCCCTCGCGGACCGCGAGCGCCAGCGCGTCCGCCGCGGACTGCAGCGGCGCCGCCTCGTCTGTCCACGACAGCAGCGTCTTGCCGCCACGCTCGACATACAGCGTCAGCGCCCCGTCGACGAGCACGACCAGTGCGCCCGCCTTGCGGCCGGGGCGGTGGCCGGCCGCTTCGCCGTCGCGCTCCGGCCAGGGCAGGGCCGCCCCGTAGGCGTTGGCGGGGTCGGAGGCGGCCAGCACCACCGCTCGGGCTCGGTCTGTGGCGCGCGACGCGCCCGGCCGCCCCGGGAGACGGGGCGAGGCCGGCAGGTCCAGGTCCTCGTCGCGGGACCCGGGCAGCGGGCGGCTCTGGGCCCGGAGACGGTCGACCGCGCCACCGGTCGCGAACTGCGCCGCGCCGAGGCCCTCGACGAAGTAGCCGCGGCGCACACGCCCGGACTCCTCGGCGGCGGCCAGCACCCGGTAGATCCCCGCGAAGCCGCCCACGACGCCCTCGGCCACGACCGACCCGCGCGTCACCACCCCGTAGCGGTCGAGCAGGACCTCCGCAGTGGCGTAGGAGCGCACGGTCGCATCGGCCTCGGTCGGGGGGAGGAGGGACCAGCGCCCGGCCGCGGTGGGGGGACCGCTGCGGGACGGCATGGAGGGCCGGCCGGCCCCCGGCCGTCGCCCGGACAGGGCGCCCAGCGTCGAGGCCCGGCCGGAGTAGCGCGTAGTACGCGGCGCGGACCGGCGCGGCTTGTGCGCCGTGCGGCCGCCGGCCAGCAGGGCCCGCAGGGGTGTCAGCGTGTCGTTGCTGAGGTGCCCGGCCCAGACCAGGTCCCACAGCGTCTGGGTGAGGCCCTGGTCGTCGGTGCTGCCGACCGCGTCGGACAGCGTGCGGAAGAAGAACGCCCCGCCACCGCCGAGGGCGTCGAGCACGTCGCGGTGGGCCTCGGTCAGCTCGAGCTCGGCCGAGGGCTCCAGCAGGGTCAGGTGCGCGGTCTCCGCGAGGTGCAGCGAGACCCAGCCGTCGTCGCCGGGCAGGGCGGCATGCCCGCGCCACACCACCTCGCCGCTGGCGGTCAGCTCGTCCAGCAGGGCCGGGGTGTAGCCACCCACGCGCGCGGGCAGCACCAGCGTCTCCAGGGCGCTGGCCGGGACGACAGCCCCGGCGAGCTGCTCCACCGCACGCACCACCCCCTCGGTGCCGCGCAGGCCGGCGCCGACGCCCTGCCAGGCCGGCAGGAAGCGGGCGAGGTCGACGGCCGGCACCGGCTCGACCTCGGCCCGCAGCGCCGCCAGCGAGCGGCGCCGCAGCGTTCGCAGCACCTCGGCGTCGCAGAAGTCACTGCCGTGGACGCCGCCGCCGGACTCGATCGGCCTCAGCTCGCCCTCGACCACCCGCCCGGCGCCGACGAGCCGGCGCAGGGCGTCGGTGACGACCGCCGGGCCGAGCCCGAACCAGGCCGCGACGTCGTGGGCGGTGAACGGTCCGTGCGTACGGGCGTAGCGCGCGACCAGGTCGCCGAGCGGGTCGGGGACCGGCTCGAGGAAGACGTCGGGCACCCCCACCGGCAGGGCCGTGCCGAGCGCGTCACGAAGCCGGCTGGCGTCCTCGACCGCGGCCCATCGCTCCTGCCCTGCGATCCGGACCCGGATCAGCCGCCGGTCGCTCTCGAGGTCGACCAGCCAGGCGGAGACCTCCTTGGGGTCGGTGCCCTCGAGGCAGCGGTCCACGATGGCCTGGTGCGGCAGCGCGCCGAGCACCCGGACGAGGTCGGCGACGTCCTCGGCGGAACGGCAGCGGCGGCTCGGCGCGGTGCGCTGCAGCTCGGACTCGGTCGTGCTGAGGGCCTCGGGGTCGAGCAGGTCGCGCAGCGCGGCCCCCTCGCCCCGGCCGAGGAGCTCGGCCAGCAGCGTGGGGTCCAGGGAGAGGGCGGCCGCGCGCCGCTCGGCCAGCGGGGAGTCGCCCTCGTAGAGGAACTGGGCGACGTAGCCGAACATCAGGCTCCGGGCGAAGGGTGAGGGCGTCGGGGTCTCGACCTCGACCAACCGCACCGCCCGGGACCCGATCCGCTGCATCAGCTCGGACAGCCCCGGCACGTCGAAGACGTCCTGGACGCACTCGCGCACGGTCTCGAGGATGATCGGGAACGAGGCGTACTTGCTGGCGACCTCCAGCAGCTGGGCCGAGCGCTGCCGCTGCTGCCAGAGCGCCTGACGCCGGTCGGGGCGCCGTCGGGGCAGCAGCAGCGCCCGGGCCGCGCACTCCCGGAACCGTGACGCAAAGAGGGCCGACCCCCCGATCTCGCGGGTGACCAGGTCGTGCACGTCCTCGGGGTCGAGGGCGATGAGGGACATCAGCTCGGCCTCGGCTCCGGCCCCCGCCTCGTCGAACTCGAGGTCCGGCAGGCGGAAGACGATCCCGTCGTCGCCGTGCATCGCCTGCACGTCGACCCCGAACCGCTCGCGCATGCGTGCCGACACGCACAACGCCCACGGCGCGTGCACCTGCGCGCCGTACGGCGAGTGCACCGCGACCCGCCAGTCGCCGAGCTCGTCGCGGAACCGCTCGACGACGATCGTGCGGTCGTCGGGCACATGGCGGGTGGCCTCGCGCTGCTCCTGCAGGTAGGTGATCAGGTTGTCGGCGGCCCACTCGTCCAGACCGGTGGCGCGGACGCGCTCGCGGGCCGCCGAGGGCTTGAGGGACACCAGCTCGCGGACGAACTCGCCCACGGCACGACCCAGCTCGGCCGGCCGCCCCAGCGCGTCACCGTGCCAGAACGGCAGCTTGCCGGGTTGTCCCGGTGCCGGCGTGACCAGGACCCGGTCGTGGGTGATGTCCTCGATCCGCCACGACGACGAGCCGAGGGTGAACACGTCACCGACACGGGACTCGTAGACCATCTCCTCGTCGAGCTCGCCGACCCGCCGGCCCGACCCCTCACCGGTGGCGAGGAACACGGCGTAGAGCCCCCGGTCGGGGATCGTCCCGCCGCTGGTCACGGCCAGGCGCTGCGCACCGGGCCGGCCGGTGAGGGTGTTGCCCAGCCGGTCCCAGACGATCCGCGGCCGCAGCTCGGCGAACTCATCGCTCGGGTAGCGGCCGGAGAGCATGTCGAGCACCGACTCGAGGATCGAGCGCGGGAGCGTGGCGAACGGTGTCGCCCGGCGCACCAGGGACTCCAGCTCGTCGACGTCCCAGTCGTCGAGGGCACACATGGCCACGACCTGCTGGGCGAGCACGTCGACCGGGTTGGCCGGCACGTGCAGGGACTCGATCGCCCCGGCGCGCATCCGGTCGACCACGACCGCGGTCTGGACGAGGTCACCACGGAACTTGGGGAAGACCACGCCCCGGGAGACGGCGCCGACCTGGTGGCCGGCCCGGCCGACCCGCTGCAGGCCGCTGGCCACGCTGGGCGGGGACTCCACCTGGATGACCAGGTCGATCGCGCCCATGTCGATGCCGAGCTCGAGTGAGCTGGTTGCCACGACGGCCGGCAGCCGCCCGGCCTTGAGCTCGTCCTCGATCAGGCCCCGCTGCTCCTTGCTCACCGACCCGTGGTGGGCGCGGGCGAGCACGGGCGCCGCGCCGTGGCTGGTGCCGGCCTGGGCCATGAGCTCGGCCGGCGTGCGTGCCGGGGTCGTCGCGGCCGGTCGAACGGCATCCGGCTCGTCCGCCGTCGTGTCCCCCCGGCCGGCGGCCGCCACCGCCAGCCGCTCCTCCCAGATCTCGTTGAGCCGCGCGGTGAGCCGCTCGGCCAGGCGACGGGAGTTGGAGAACACCAGCGTCGAGCGGTGCCCGGCGATCAGGTCGACGATCCGCTCCTCGACGTGCGGCCAGATCGAGGCGCGCCGCTCCGCGCCGGCGGCCGGCCCGGTGAGGTCACCGGTGACCTCACCCAGCGCCGACATGTCGGCGATCGGCACGACGACCTCGAGGTCCCACGCCTTGGTCGACGGCGGCTGCACCACCGTGACCGGCCGCCCGCCGGCGAGAAACCGCGCCACCTCCTCCACCGGCCGGACCGTGGCCGAGAGCCCGACCCGCTGCGCCGGCCGCTCCAGCAGGGCGTCGAGGCGCTCGAGGCTGAGCGCGAGGTGGGCGCCGCGCTTGGTGCCGGCGACGGCGTGCACCTCGTCGAGGATCACCGTCTCGACCCCAGCCAGCGACTCGCGGGCCTTGGAGGTGAGCAGGAGGAACAGGGACTCCGGCGTCGTGATCAGCACGTCGCTGGGGCGGCGGGTGAAGAGCCGTCGGTCGGCCGGCGAGGTGTCGCCCGAGCGGACCGCGACGCTGACGTCCGGTGCCTCGAGACCCAGGCGGGCCGCTGCGTGGCCGATGCCGACCAGCGGGGAGCGCAGGTTGCGCTCGACGTCGACGGCCAGAGCCTTCATCGGCGAGATGTAGAGGACGCGGCACCGGTGCAGCGCCTCCGCCGGCGGGGGAGTGGAGGCCAGCCGGTCCAGGGCCCACAGGAAGGCCGAGAGCGTCTTGCCCGAGCCGGTCGGGGCCACCACCAGGGTGTGGTCGCCGGAGCTGATCGCGTCCCAGGCGCCCGCCTGGGCGGTGGTGGGCGCGGCGAACGAGCCGCGGAACCACTCACGGGTGGCGGCGGAGAACCGGTCGAGGACGTCGGCTGTCATGGTCGCCCCAGACTGTCACCTCCCACCGACAGGCGCCCTCGGCGCCGCCGAGGGGCGCCCGGCACCTGCCGGGGTCGGCCACCGGGGCGAGCGGCGTACGGCGTGTGGAAAACTCCTCGGGTGCGGCTCAGTCACTTCTGGCAGCTGATGGACGACGAGTTCGGTCCTGCCTACGCCCGGTCCCTGGCGCGGGACCACGTCGTCGGTGCCCTCGGCAACCGCTCACCGCAGGCGGCCCTGGACGCGGGTGTGTCGCCGCGCGAGGTGTGGCTGGCGCTGTGCCGGGACATGGACGTCCCGCAGGAGCGCTGGCTCGGCAAGGAGCCCCCGCCGCGCGAGCGCCGGGACCGCTGAAGCCCGACCCACGGACCACCCGGTCGACCCGTGTCGGCGGTCGCCGATAGCGTGCTCGGCGTGGACCCCACGGACGACGAGGCGCTGATCAGCGCTCGCGGGCTGACCAAGGCCTTCGGTGCGTTTCCCGCCGTCGACGGCATCGACTTCGCCGTCCGGCCGGGTGAGGCGTTCGGGTTCCTCGGCCCCAACGGTGCCGGCAAGTCCTCGACGATGAAGATGATCGGCTGCGTGTCACCGTCCACCGGCGGCGAGCTGCGGCTGTTCGGCCTCGACCCCGCGACGCACGGGCCGCAGATCCGCGCCCGCCTCGGCGTCGTCCCTCAGCGGGACACCCTCGACGAGGAGCTCACGGTCGAGGAGAACCTCTGGATCTACGGCCGCTACTTCGGCCTGTCCCGTCGCGAGGTCAGGGCGCGGGCCGCCGAGCTGCTGGAGTTCGCCCAGCTCACCGAGCGTGCCGGCTCCCGGGTCGAGCCGCTCTCGGGCGGCATGAAGCGCCGGCTGACCATCGCGCGCTCCCTGATCAACCGGCCCGAGATCCTCCTGCTGGACGAGCCCACCACCGGTCTCGACCCGCAGGCCCGGCACGTGCTCTGGGACCGGCTGTTCCGGCTGAAGCGGCAGGGCGTCACCCTGGTCATCACCACCCACTACATGGACGAGGCCGAGCAGCTGTGTGACCGGCTCGTCGTCATGGACCACGGCCGGATCGTCGCCGAGGGGTCACCGCGCTCGCTGATCGCCGACTACTCCACCCGCGAGGTGCTCGAGCTGCGGTTCGACACGGACGACCACGGCCACCACGCCGACGCCCTCGCGGGCATCGGCAAGCGCCTCGAGGTGCTGCCCGACCGGCTGCTGGTCTACGCCGACGACGGCGACGAGGCGGCGGTGGCGGTGCACGCCCGCGGCATCGAGCCGCTGTCGTCGCTGGTGCGCCGGTCCTCCCTCGAGGACGTGTTCCTGCACCTCACCGGCCGGACGCTGGTGGACTGACGTGGCGTCCGTGTCGCCCGACGTCCCGCAGGCGGCCGCCGCCGGCCGCGAGGCGCACTGGCGTCCGGTGTTCGGCGCCTGGCTCACGGCCTACCGCCGCACCTGGAAGGGCAGCATCGCCTCGCGCTTCCTCTCGCCGCTGCTGTTCCTGCTCTCCATGGGCCTGGGCCTGGGCAGCCTGGTGGACCACTCGACCGGTGGCGTCGCAGGCGTTCCCTACCTGCAGTACGTCGTGCCGGGCATCCTCGCGGCGCAGGCCATGTGGGTGGCGGTCGGGGAGTCGACCTACCAGGTGCTGGGCGCGATCCGCTGGAACATGAAGTACCACGCGATGCTCGCCACGCCCATCGGCGTCCGCGACATCCTGGTCGGGCACGTCACCTACGTGGGCGCCCAGATCGCCGGCGCGACAGCGATCTTCATGGCCGTGTCGGCCGCCTTCGGGGCGTTCCCCTCATGGTGGGTGCTGCTCTGCCTGCCGGTCACCGTGCTGGTCGGCCTCGCGTTCACCGTGCCGATCTTCGCCTTCTCGGCCACGCAGGAGAGCGACGGCGGCTTCAACATCCTCTTCCGGTTCGTCATCACCCCGCTCTTCCTCTTCTCCGGCACCTTCTTCCCGATCGAGCAGCTGCCCCCGGTGCTGCGGCCGGTAGCGTGGCTGACCCCCCTCTGGCACGGCGTCGACGCCAACCGCGAGCTGGCCCTGGGCTCACCCGACCTCGCCCGGGTGGGGCTGCACGTGCTGGTCCTCCTCGCCTTCGTTGCCGTCGGTGGCTGGCTCGCGCTGCGCACGTTCCACCGCAGGCTGGTCGTATGACGACCCGCACGCGGCCGCCGGCCGCGCCGAGCATGTCGCGGGGATCCCGGATCGCGCGGCTGCTACCGGTCCCGGCCGGCGCCGGGATGGCCCGCATCCTGGTCGAGCGCAACGTCATGGCGTTCCGGCACGGGTGGATCGCGATCATCACCGGCTTCGCCGAGCCGGTGTTCTACCTGTTCTCCCTCGGCATCGGCCTGGGGGCGCTGGTGCGGACGGTGACCACCGACGGCGGGGCTGTCGTGCCCTACGCGGCGTTCGTGGCCCCGGCACTGCTGGCGTCCTCGGCCATGAACGGTGCGGTCTTCGACTCGACCTTCAACGTGTTCTTCAAGCTGAAGTACGCCCGGCTCTACGACTCGGTCCTCGCGACTCCGCTCGGGCCCCGCGACGTGGCGGTCGGGGAGATCTCGTGGGCGCTGGTGCGCGGCACGCTCTACTCCTCGGCGTTCCTGCTGGTCGCCTGGCTGGCCGGGACGGTCCACTCGTGGTGGGCGCTGCTGGCGGTCCCGGCAGCGACCTTCATCGGGTTCGCGTTCTCCGCGGTCGGCATGTTCGCGACCACGTTCATGCGCTCGTGGGTCGACTTCGACTACGTCACCCTGGCGATCCAGCCGATGTTCCTGTTCTCGGCGACGTTCTTCCCCCTGTCGACCTATCCCGGCCCGGTGCAGTGGCTGGTCCAGCTGACGCCGCTCTACCACGGCGTGGCGCTCGAGCGCGGGCTCATGCTGGGCGAGGTCGGAGCGGCCCTGCTGGTGCACGTGCTCTACCTCGCGGTGCTCGGGCTGGTCGGGTTCGTGGGCACGGCGCGGCGGATCGAGCGGCTGCTGCTGTCCTGAGCCTGACGCGGCTCGCCCGGTCCTTGCCTTGCCCGTGCCTGTCCTGGATCCGGGCCGTCGGCCGTGCAGGGGAGCGGACTCGCCAGGGCCGGGTTCGGCGGACTTGCCGAGCAGGGCCGGCCGACACGCCAGGGCCGGGTTCGGCGCGGCGGTCCTGGACCTCGAACGTGTGTTCGGTAGTCTGTGCACAGGGGTCGTCACCGGCACCTCCTCGTCCACAGTCCCGGACTGTGGGGAGGGCCTTGTCGGTGGGCGCTCCTAACGTCTGACTCGACAACAAGATCAGGACTGACTTGGTGCGGGTCGCAGGTAGACGGCGGACCTCAATCATGAGAAACGGTAGGTGTGGGCATGGCTGCTGTGGCAGACAAGACGAAGTCCCTCGATGCGGTGATGGCGCAGATCGAGAAGCAGCACGGCAAGGGCGCGGTGATGCGCCTGGGTGACGACACGCGTCCTCCGATCGACGTCATCCCGACGGGCGCGATCGCGCTCGACGTGGCCCTCGGCATCGGCGGCCTGCCGCGTGGCCGGGTCGTCGAGATCTACGGCCCGGAGAGCTCGGGTAAGACGACTGTCGCCCTGCATGCCGTGGCCAACGCCCAGAAGGCCGGTGGCATCGCGGCGTTCATCGACGCCGAGCACGCGCTCGACCCGGCCTACGCCGCCAAGCTGGGGGTCGACACCGACGCCCTGCTGGTCAGCCAGCCCGACACCGGTGAGCAGGCGCTGGAGATCGCCGACATGCTGATCCGCTCCGGCGCGATCGACATCATCGTGGTCGACTCGGTCGCGGCGCTGGTGCCCCGCGCCGAAATCGAGGGCGAGATGGGTGACAGCCACGTCGGCCTGCAGGCCCGCCTGATGTCCCAGGCCCTGCGCAAGCTGACCGGCACGATCAGCAGCACCGGCACCACCGCGATCTTCATCAACCAGCTCCGCGAGAAGATCGGCGTCATGTTCGGCTCGCCCGAGACCACCACCGGTGGCAAGGCGCTGAAGTTCTACGCCTCGGTCCGGCTCGACGTGCGGCGCATCGAGACGCTCAAGGACGGCACCGACGCGGTCGGCAACCGCACCCGCGTCAAGGTCGTCAAGAACAAGGTGTCACCGCCGTTCAAGCAGGCCGAGTTCGACATCATCTACGGTCAGGGCATCTCCCGCGAGGGTGGCCTCATCGACATGGGCGTCGAGCACGGCTTCGTCCGCAAGGCCGGCGCCTGGTACACCTACGACGGCGACCAGCTCGGCCAGGGCAAGGAGAACGCGCGCTCGTTCCTGCGCGACAACCCCGACCTCGCCGACGAGCTGGAGAAGAAGATCAAGGAGAAGCTCGGCGTCGGGCCGCAGGTGGACAAGCCCGCCGCGGCGCTGCCCGACGTGCCGGTCGACTTCTGAGCCGATGGCTCGACAGCGTTCCCGCGCCGAGGCCCCGGCTCCCGATCCTGCACAGCAGGACCGGGAGCCGGACCCGCACGACGTCGCCCGCCAGATCGTGTTGCGCCAGCTGACGATGGCACCGCGCAGCCGGGCCCAGCTGGAGGACAAGCTTCGTCAGCGCGACTGCCCCGACGACGTCGCCGCGGCCGTCCTCGACCGCCTGACCGACGTGGGCCTGGTCGACGACGAGGCCTACGCCCAGATGCTGGTCCGCTCGCAGCAGGCGGGGCGTGGGCTGGCTCGGCGGGCTTTGGCCCGCGAGCTGCACACCAAGGGGATCGACCCCGAGCTGGCCGCCGAGACCCTCGAGGGCATCGACGAGGAGTCGGAGCGGGAGCGGGCCCGTGCCCTCGTCGCCAAGAAGCTGCGCTCGATGCACGGGCTGGCCGCCGAGGTGCAGACCCGCCGGCTGGCGGGGATGCTGGCCCGCAAGGGCTACTCCTCCTCGATCTCCTTCGCGGTGATCCGTGAGGCGATCGCCGAGGCCCCCGAGCACCAGCCTGACTAGGGACCTGCTGTGCTCCACCACGTACCCTTGCGATGCGATGAAGACCTATGAGGTGCGCACCTACGGGTGCCAGATGAACGTCCACGACTCCGAGCGGCTCTCCGGCATGCTCGAGTCGGCTGGTTACGTCGACGCGGCCAGCCTGCCCACCCCGCCCGAGGCGCCGGACGTCGTGGTGTTCAACACCTGCGCCGTGCGGGAGAACGCCGACAACAAGCTCTACGGCAACCTCGGCCGGCTGCGGCCCGTCAAGGACAAGTTCCCCGGGATGCAGATCGCGGTGGGCGGCTGCCTGGCCCAGAAGGACCGCTCCACCATCGTGGACAAGGCTCCGTGGGTCGACGTGGTGTTCGGCACCCACAACATCGGCTCACTGCCGGCGTTGCTCGACCGGGCCGCACACAACCGGCGCGCCGAGGTCGAGATCCTCGAGAGCCTGGACGTCTTTCCGTCCACGCTGCCCACGCGCCGCGACTCCGCCTACAGCGCCTGGGTGTCGATCTCGGTGGGCTGCAACAACACCTGCACGTTCTGCATCGTCCCCGCGCTGCGCGGCAAGGAGATGGACCGCCGCCCCGGCGACATCCTTGCCGAGGTGGAGGCCCTCGTCGCCCAGGGCGTCGTCGAGGTGACCCTGCTCGGGCAGAACGTCAACACCTACGGCGTCGAGTTCGGCGACCGGCTGGCCTTCGGCAAGCTGCTGCGCGCCTGCGGTGAGATCGACGGGCTGGAGCGGGTGCGGTTCACCAGCCCGCACCCGGCCGCGTTCACCGACGACGTCATCGCCGCGATGGCCGAGACCCCGAACGTCATGCCGAGCCTGCACATGCCGCTGCAGGCCGGGTCCGACCGGGTCCTGAAGGCGATGCGCCGCTCCTACCGCAGCACCAGGTTCCTCGGCATCCTGGACAAGGTTCGCGAGCAGATCCCGGACGCGGCGATCACGACTGACCTCATCGTCGGTTTCCCCGGAGAGACCGAGGAGGACTTCGAGCAGACCCTGGACGTGGTGCGGGCCGCCCGGTTCTCCAGCGCCTTCACCTTCCAGTACTCGATCCGGCCGGGCACGCCGGCCGCGACGATGGACCACCAGGTTCCCAAGGCTGTCGTGCAGGCGCGCTACGAGCGGCTGCTCGCCGTGCAGGAGGACGTGTCCTGGGCCGAGAACCGCCGTCTCGAGGGCTCCACGGTCGAGGTGCTGGTCGCCCAGGGCGAGGGGCGCAAGGACGCCGCCACGGCCCGCCTGTCCGGGCGCGCCCGCGACAACCGGCTCGTGCACTTCACGGTGCCCGACGGGGGTGCCGTGCCCCGTCCCGGTGACGTGGTCGAGGTCGCCGTCACCTACGGCGCGCCGCACCACCTCGTCGCCGACTCCGGCCTCCAGGGCGGGGCCTACTCGGTGCGCCGCACCCGTGGGGGCGACGCCTGGGCAGCCCTGCAGGACGCGCCCCAGCCGGGGCGCCCCGCCGTCACCCTCGGCATGCCGTCGGTCGGGCGGCCGGCGGCGGCTCCCGCCACGACCCTCGCCTGCGGCTGACCCGTGCTCCTCGCTGCGGCGACCGTACCGGCCCCGCCGGCCTTCGTGCCGCAGCTCATGGGTCGCGCCGCCCACGAGCTGGACGCCCTGCGCGACGCAGCCGACAGCGCCCTCACCGGGCTGGTGGACGCACTGCTCACCGCGCAGGACGCAGGCGCGGCCCCCGGCCAGGTCGTCGTGGTCGGCCCTGCTGCTCCGAACGGGACCGGGCCCGGTGGGTCGAGTTCCGGGAAGCCGCTGACGTGGCCGCTGCGCCGCGAGCACCCGGGCGCTGCCGGGCCGGTCGACTTCCGGGAGTTCGGGCTCCCGGTCGACCTGCCGGCCCTGCCCGGAGCGGCCGAAGCGGACGCCGGACCGCCGCTCCCGACGCCGCTGCTCGTTGCGAGGTACTTGGTCAGCCGGCTCACCGGGCGGTCTGAGGCCGAGGACCGGCTCTGGGCCTCAGCGCGTTGGGTGACCGTGGACGCGCTCGGGGGTGCCCGGCTCGGCGCTGACCTGGCGGCCTCTGCGTCGCCCGTCGCGCTGCTCCTGATGGCCGATGGGGCGGCCTGCCACGGCCCGAAGGCGCCGCGCGCGGAGGACTCACGGGCCGGCGCCTACGACCGTGCCGTCGCCGACGCCCTGTCTGCCGGCGACGCCGCCGCCCTCGCTGCCCTCGACCCCGCCCTGGGGACTGAGCTGTCGGCCACCGGTCCGGTCCTGTGGCCGCTGCTGACGGCGGCGGCGGCGGAGACGCCATGGACCGCGAAGGTCCTGCACCACAGCGCGCCGTACGGCGTCGGATGGATCGTCGCCCTCTGGCGACGCCAGGGCCGGCTCTGACCTCCGCCTGACCGATGACCGGCCCGGCGTGCTTCGGGACGTCCCGCAACCGCTGACCTCACCGGGGCCGGTGCCGGGGCACGCGGGTGCCGGTGGCCGCGGGCGCCGCGCACCGGGCCGGCGCAGGGGTTGCTCCGGCCGACACGTATCGCCTCATCCGTATGGCGTAGGCCAGAAGGCCGTCAAGTTCTGGTCAAGTCGTATTTGTCGCCGTTGCGTCCGACTTAGCGTCGTTCGCGTGAGTTGAGGGCAGTGATCCCGAGGAACGGCTCGGTCGCTCCTGCCCAGCGCACCGAACGAGAACACACAGCCGAACCATGGCGACAACCCCCTGACACTCATCCCAGAAGGACACCCGATGACTTCCACGTTCCGTCGTTACGCCGCTGCTGCGGTGGCTGCCGCCGCACTCACCGCCACCGTGGCCGCAGCCCCGGCCCAGGCCCACACCACGCACAAGGTGCCCTGCACCATCTCCGCCGCCGACCGCGCCGCCGCCCGGGACGCCCTGCACGCTGACCAGGCCCTGCTGGCCGGCCACCGCGCCACAGCGGCTGAGAAGCTGGCCCTGAAGAACG
The DNA here is from genome assembly GCA_963696105.1 of uncultured Actinomycetota bacterium. Lineage (GTDB taxonomy): Bacteria > Actinomycetota > Actinomycetes > Actinomycetales > Dermatophilaceae > CAVRTM01. The sequence goes on along the minus strand of CAVOIP010000005.1, from coordinate 36,590 downwards.
CGATCGCCGCCCTGGTCACGGCGGCCAAGGACGCGAAGATGTCGCCCGCAGCACGCGACGCGGCCAAGGCCCAGATCAAGGCCCTCACGGCCCAGTTCGACCTTGCCACCACGACCGCTGAGCAGCGCACCGCCCTCCGGGCGCAGATCTCCGCCCTGCGCCTGGAGCTGAAGACCGCACGCCTGACCCACGCCGAGTGGAAGGCCATCGCGACGCAGGCGGCCGTGCTGCGCGCAGCGCTGCACGCCAAGCCCACCAAGGCGGAGCGCGCGACCATCCTGGCGGACATGAAGGCCCAGGTCGGCAAGCTGAGCTGCACGGTGGCCTGAGACGTCTGCCCGACCGAAGGCGACAGAGCCCCACAGGACCACCTGTGGGGCTCTGTCGTCGCGCACGCTGAGCAGGGCCAGCGGGCCGCTTGCGGCCTACTCCGGGTCGGTGGACTCCCCGGAGACGTCGGGGTCGGTCTTCTGCTCGCCGCCGGTGTTCGATCCGCCCGCGTCCGGGAGCAGGCCGCCGGAGTCCGCGTCGGGGCCGGCGGTGCCGCCGCCCGGGCCCACGTCGCCCCGCTCTGCGGCCGCGCGAAGGGCCTCGGTGCGCTCGGCGTCCTGGCTGTCGGTCTCGCTCATGTCGTGCTCCTTCTCGTGGCTTCGGCGACCGGGTGGACAGCAGCGTCCTACCCGGGTGGTCCGTGCGGGAACCAACCTACCGACGGGCGGTCCACCCGCCGCAGCCCGGCGCCTGCGGTCGGGGGACCGGCGGTCTGGGACACTCCCACCTGTGGTGCAGCCGCCGACCAGGACCGACCAGCAGACCGACGAGCACGAGCGGGACCGGGCCGCGTACGCACCACCGCAGGGCCACGCGCACCGAGTCCCCGTGGTCGCCGTGGTCGGCCCGACCGCCAGCGGCAAGTCCGACCTGGCTCTCGCCCTGGCCGAGCGCCTCGGCGGCGAGATCGTCAACGCCGACGCGATGCAGCTCTACCGCGGCATGGACATCGGCACGGCCAAGCTGTCGCTGCCCGAGCGCCGGGGGATCCCGCACCACCAGCTCGACGTCCTGGACGTGCGCGAGGAGGCCAGCGTCGCGGCGTACCAGCGCGAGGCGCGTGCCGACCTGGCCGCGATCCGGGCGCGCGGCCGCGTGTCGCTGCTGGTCGGCGGCTCCGGCCTCTACGTCCGTGCCGCCCTGGACCGGCTGGAGATCCCGCCGACCGACCCCGCCGTCCGGGCGGCGCTGCAGCGGGAGCTGGAGGACCGGGGCGTCGACCGGCTGCGCGATCGGCTGGCCGCGCTGGACCCGCAGGCGGCGAGCGCCATCCAGGCCAACAACGGCCGGCGGATCGTGCGGGCCCTGGAGGTGATCGAGCTCACCGGGCGGCCGTTCTCCGCGACCCTGCCCACGCGCGAGCACCTCGTGCCCACGGTGACCGTCGGCCTCGCGGTGCCCCGGCCCGAGCTGGACGAGCGGATCGCCGCGCGGGTGCACCACATGTGGGCTGCCGGCCTGCTGGAGGAGGTCGCGCGCCTGGACGCCGGGGGGCTCCGCGAGGGCCGCACGGCCGCCAAGGCCCTCGGCTACAGCCAGGCGCTGGCGCACCTGAACGGGCGGCTGAGCGCCGACGAAGCCATCGACGACACCATCACCGCGACGCGGAGGTTCGCCCGCCGCCAGGAGAAGTGGTTCCGCGCCGACCCCCGCATCCACTGGCTCGCGTACGACGACCCGCGCCTGTGCGATGCCGCCCTGGCCGTGCTGGCTCCAGGGCTGGCTTCAGGGCCCCACGGGGGCGGCGAAGCGGACGCCGCCACCACCCGGGCTGCCCGCGCCGGGGTCACGGTGGTCCACAATGACGGCGATGACTGACACCGGCGCCCTCCACTTCACCAAGGGGCACGGGACCGAGAACGACTTCGTCCTCGTGCCCGACCTCGACGCCACCCGCGACCTGACCGTCGAGCAGGTGCGGCTGCTGGCCGACCGCCGCGCCGGCATCGGCGGTGACGGGGTCATCCGCGTCGTCCCCACGCAGGCCGCCGTCGAGGTGCACGTGCGGGCCCAGGCCTCGAACGCGCGCTGGTTCATGGACTACCGCAACGCCGACGGCAGCGCCGCCGAGATGTGCGGCAACGGCACGCGGGTCTTCGCGGCGTACCTGCGGCGTGAGGGACTCGAGACCGCCGACGAGTTCGAGATCGCGACCCGTGCCGGCCTCAAGCTGGTCCGGTTCGAGGACGGCCTCATCGCGGTCAACCTCGGCGACTGGCGGATCAGCGACCCCGACGGCGCCCGCGCCAACGGCTACGACGCGCTCGTCAAGGTCGCCGGCCACGACCCCATGCCGGGGCTCAGCCTCGACCTCGGCAACCCGCACACCGTCGTCGCGTTGCCCGACTCGGCCGACCTTGCCGGGCTCGACCTCACCCGGGCGCCGGAGATCAACCCGCAGCCGCCGCTCGGCACCAACGTGGAGTTCGTCCGGCCGCTCGGGGACGGGCACCTGTCCATGCGGGTGCACGAGCGCGGCGTGGGGGAGACCCGCTCCTGCGGCACGGGCGCCGCAGCCGCCGCGCTCGCCACCCGCTGGTGGGCCGGCGAGAGGGCCGACGCCGACGTGTGGCGGGTCGACGTCCCGGGCGGCACCCTGCGCGTCCGGGCGCTGCCCGGCCAGCAGGTCGAGCTCGCCGGTCCGGCCGTCCTGGTCGCCGACGGGACCACCGACCTCATCTGAGGCCGAGGCCGCGCCGTTTCGCGTGGCGGGGTCGCGGGCCCGGGCGTACCGTCCCCGTCCATGGGCAACCACCGTCGCGTAGTGCGCAGGACCGTCGTCGCGGGTCTGGCCGTCTCCGGCCTGGCCGTACCCCTCGCCCTCCCGGGCACGGCCTCGGCGTCCGGCCCCTCGAGCGGGCGGCACGACAACCACGCCCAGCAGGGGCGTCACAGCGCCGCCGGCACGCTGCCCAAGGTCCCCGTGATGACCGGCAGCGGTGGCGCCGTGGCCTCGGTCGACCGTGACGCCAGCCAGGTCGGCATCGACGTCCTGGCCAGGGGCGGCAACGCCGCCGACGCGGCCGTCGCCACCGCAGCCGCCCTCGGCGTGACCGAGCCGTTCAGCTCCGGCATCGGCGGTGGCGGGTTCCTCGTCTACTACGACGCCCACACGCACCGCGTGCGCACCGTCGACGGCCGCGAGACCGCCCCCAGGACCTTCACCCCCACCACGTTCACCAAGGCCGACGGCACCGCGATGGACTTCAAGACGGTCGTCAGCTCCGGGCTCTCGGTCGGCGTCCCCGGCACCCCCGCCCTCTGGGACGTCGCCGCCCGGACCTTCGGCACCCGGCGCCTGTCCGACCTGCTCGAGCCGGCCCAGCGCCTCGCGACCCGGGGCTTCACGGTCGACCAGACCTACCACGACCAGACCGCACAGAACGCCGAGCGGTTCGCGAAGTTCCCCGCCACGGCCAAGGTGTTCCTGCCCGGTGGCAAGCCCCCGGCCGTGGGCTCGGTCTTCCGCAACCCCGACATGGCCAGGGCCTACGCCGAGCTGCGCCGCAAGGGGGTCAACGCCGTCTACCGCGGGCAGATCGGCAAGGACATCGTCCGCGAGAGCCGCGCCCCGCACACCGCAAGCGGGGTCAGCGTCATGGGCGGGCAGCTGACCGGCAAGGACCTCGCGGACTACGAGGCGCTGAAGAAGGCGCCGGTCCACTCCACCTACAAGGACCTGGACGTCTACGGCATGCCGGTCCCCAGCTCCGGCGGCATCGCCGTCGCCGAGATCCTCAACCTGATGCGCGACTACGAGCAGCGCACCGGCCTGAAGACCTCCGAGGTCAGCAACACCGACTACCTGCACCGGTTCAGCGAGGCCTCCGCGACCGCGTTCGCCGACCGCAACCGCTACGTCGGCGACGTTCCCGGTGTGCCCGTCCGCGAGCTGACCAGCAAGGGCTTCGCCGGCGAGCGCTCCTGCCTCTTCGACCCGGCCAAGGCCCAGCCGCGGCCGATCCCGTTCGGCTCACCCGACGGCAGCTACACCACCTGTGCCCAGGGCGCCACGGCCCAGGGCCAGCCGCGCGAGGGCCTGTCCACCACGCACCTGGTCACGGCCGACAAGTGGGGCAACGTCGCGTCGTACACGCTGACCATCGAGCAGACCGGCGGGTCCGGGATCACCGTCCCGGGCTGGGGCTTCCTGCTCAACAACGAGCTGACCGACTTCGACTTCGTGCCGCTGACCAAGGGCGTGCCCGACCCCAACCTGCCGGGCCCCGGCAAGCGCCCCCGCTCGTCGATGAGCCCCACGGTCGTGCTCAAGGACGACCGTCCGTGGATGACCGTCGGTTCGCCCGGCGGCGCCACGATCATCACCTCGGTCGCCCAGACGCTGCTGGGCTACGTCGACCGCGGCCTGTCCCTGGAGGACGCCATCGCCGCTCCACGGCTGTCCTCGCGCAACGGCAAGGCCGAGGACGCCGAGCCGTCGCTGCTGGGTTCCTCGGTCGGGAAGGCGCTCACGGCGAAGGGCCACGTGCTCGCCGCGCCCACCGCGGTGCCGCCGGAGATCGGTGCGGTCACCGCGATCCGCACCTACAACCGGCACGCCTTCCAGGCGGCGGCCGAGCCGGTACGCCGTGGGGGCGGCTCAGCGATGGTCGTGCACCCTTCGCAGCACTGAGAGCACCCTGAAGGTGCGCGCGCTCGCGTGACGGGCGACCGTGAACTGGCCGGGGAACCTCCCGGCCAGTTCCGCGTCCAGCCACCGCTGCAGCGAGTCCGAGCCCAGGTTCTTCTGCACGACCAGGTATGCCGCCCCGCCGTCGGCCAGGCGCGGCAGCCAGGTCAGCAGCATGTCGTGCAGGACCGCCTTGCCGACCCGGATCGGCGGGTTGGACCAGATCGCCGCGAACCGCAGGTCCTCCGGCACGTCCTGCGGCGTGCACGCGCGAAAGTCCGCCAGTCCCAGCGTGGTGGCGTTGTGCCGGGCCAGGTCCAGCGCCCGCTGGTTCACGTCCACCGCCCAGACCGAGGCGCCGGGGGCGAGCAGTCCCAGCGCCAGCGCGATCGGCCCCCACCCGCAGCCGAGGTCGAGCACCGCGCCGGTGGCCGGGGGAGGCGGCGCGTGCTGGAGCAGGACCGCGGTGCCGACGTCGAGCCGGTCGGGGCAGAAGACGCCCGGAGCGGTCTGCACGCTCACCCGGTGCCCGGCCAGCGTGACGTCCAGCCTGCGGCGCTCGGCGGGGCTGGCCGGCTCGGCGGTGAAGTAGTGGTCGGTCTGCTCGCTCATCACCGCACACCGTATCCGCCGGAGAAAGGGCATAAAGAACTCGCACGCCACGTTCCATCAGTGCGACCCTGAGGACCACACAGGGTGCAACCCAAAGGGAGAGAATGACCCCACGATCTGAGTTGTTCGAGTTCAAGGCCACCGCCCTCGCCGACGACGACGCCTGGCACGAGGACGACACCGACTTCACCAGCTTCGACGGCGACCAGCTCGAGCGCGACGAGCGCGCGGCGATGCGCCGCGTCGCCGGTCTCTCCACCGAGCTCGAGGACGTCACCGAGGTCGAGTACCGGCAGCTCCGCCTGGAGCGGGTCGTGCTCGCCGGTGTCTGGACCCAGGGCTCGGTCGAGGACGCGGAGAACTCCATCCGCGAGCTCGCGGCGCTGGCCGAGACCGCCGGCTCCACCGTGCTGGCCGGAGTGATCCAGCGGCGGCCCACACCTGACGCCGCCACCTTCCTCGGCTCCGGCAAGGCCCGGGAGCTGCGCGACATCGTCATCGCCGAGGGGGCCGACACCGTCGTCTGCGACGGCGAGCTCAGCCCCGGCCAGCGTCGAGCGCTCGAGGACGTCGTCAAGGTCAAGGTCATCGACCGGACCGCGCTGATCCTCGACATCTTCGCCCAGCACGCCAAGAGCCGTGAGGGCAAGGCCCAGGTCGAGCTGGCCCAGCTGCAGTACCTCCTCCCACGCCTGCGTGGGTGGGGTGAGTCGATGTCCCGACAGGCCGGTGGCCAGGCCGCCGCCGGTCAGGGCATGGGCTCGCGTGGTCCCGGTGAGACCAAGATCGAGCTGGACCGCCGGCGGATCAACACCCGCGTGGCCAAGCTCAAGCGCGACCTGAAGGACATGAAGACCGGGCGTGACACCAAGCGGTCCAGCCGCAAGGCGCACGGCGTGCCCAGCGTGGCGATCGCCGGCTACACCAACGCCGGCAAGTCCTCGCTGCTGAACCGCCTCACCGGCGCCGGTGTCCTGGTCGAGAACCAGCTGTTCGCGACCCTGGACCCGACCGTACGACGGGCCGAGACGGCCGACGGCCGGCTCTACACCCTCGCGGACACCGTCGGGTTCGTGCGCGACCTGCCCACCCAGCTGGTCGAGGCCTTCCGCTCCACCCTGGAGGAGGTCGGCGACTCCGACCTGCTGCTGCACGTGGTGGACGGCTCGCACTCCGACCCCGAGGGGCAGATCTCCGCGGTGCGCGGGGTGCTCGCCGAGGTGGGGGGCGACCAGCTCAAGGAGGTCATCGTGGTCAACAAGGCCGACGCGGCCGACCCCGAGGTCCTCGACCGGCTGGTCCGCAACGAGAAGCACTGCGTCGTGGTGTCGGCCCGCACCGGCCAGGGCCTGGCCGAGCTGCAGGCGCTGATCGCCGAGGAGCTGCCGCGCCCGGACATCCCGGTGACCGTGCTGGTGCCCTACGACCGGGGCGACCTGGTCAGCCGGCTGCACCAGGAGGCGGAGGTGCTCTCCAGCGAGCACACCGAGCACGGCACGCGGGTGGAGGCCAAGGTCGACCGGCACCTGGTCGGCGACCTCGAGGCCTACGCCGTCTGAGTCGCCCCTTTTCCGAAGGGCACCGCCGCAGGGCGGTGCCCTTCGTGCGTCCGGCCCCGTTGTGCCCTCCGTCGGATGGTGCCCGTGGTGCGCGCTGTCAGAGGACGCCCGCCGTGCGTCCCGCCGCGGTGGCACCGGCTGTCGGCGCCCGGGCTTAACCTTGGGGCCATGGCCCCGGATCTCGACGCGCTCCTGCATGCCGCCGTCCAGGGCGTCGGCGGCGTCGAGCGGCCCGGGCAGGTGACGATGGCCAGGGCCGTCGAGGCCGCGATCGAGGCCGACGAGCACCTGCTCGTGCAGGCCGGCACCGGCACCGGCAAGTCCCTGGCCTACCTCATCCCCGCGGTCGCCCACGCCGTCGCCACCGGCAAACCGGCCGTCGTGGCCACGGCCACGCTGGCCCTGCAGGCACAGATCGTCGACCGCGACATGCCCCGCCTGGCCGCGGCGGTGGCGCCGATCCTCGGCCGCCGTCCCACCTACGAGCTGGTCAAGGGGCGGCGCAACTACCTGTGCCAGCACAAGCTCGTCGGCGGCTTCCCCGAGGAGGAGGAGGGCCTCTTCTCCGTCGGGCAGGGCGCCGGTGACGCCGGCGGGTCCCGCCTCGGCGCCGAGGTCGTCCGGCTGCGCGAGTGGGCCGACGAGACCAGCTCCGGCGACCGCGACGAGCTCGTCCCCGGTGTCAGCGAGCGAGCGTGGCGGCAGGTCTCGGTCTCCGCGCACGAGTGCCTGGGCTCCAAGTGCCCGATGGTCAGCGAGTGCTTCGTCGAGCGGGCCCGCGACGCGGCCAAGGACGTCGACATCGTCGTGACCAACCACAGCTTCATGGCGATCGACTCCTTCGAGGGCCGCCAGATGCTTCCCGAGCACGACCTGCTGGTGATCGACGAGGCGCACGAGCTGGTCGACCGGGTCACCTCGACCGTCACCGACGAGCTGAGCGCCTCGATGATCGCCGCGCGCCGCCAAGCGGGCCGGGCGGCTGGCCGAGACCGAGCCGGTGACCGACGCCTCGGTGCTGTTCCAGGGCATCCTCGACGAGGTCCCCGAGGGGCGGCTGCCGGGCCTGCCCGAGACGCTCTCGATCGCGCTCGCGCGGGTGCGCGACACCTGCCGCGCGGTCCAGACCGAGCTCAAGCCGGCCAGCCCCGAGGACAACGACGGCACCCGGCAGGTGGCGCGGGCCGCCATCGACGAGATCTTCGAGAACGCCGAGCGCATCCTCGAGCAGCGCGAGCTCGACGTGGCATGGGTCAGCCGGGACCCCCGGCGCGGTTCGGTGCTGCGCGTGGCCCCGATGAGTGTGGCGATGCTGCTGCGCGAGAAGGTGTTCGGCGACCGCACCGTCGTCATGACCTCGGCCACGCTCGAGCTCGGCGGCACGTTCGACGCCGTCGCCGGCACGCTCGGGCTGCGCGGGGAGGGTGCGCCCGACTGGAAGGGCCTGGACGTCGGCAGCCCGTTCGACTACCCCCGCCAGGCCATGGCCTACGTCGCCAAGCACCTGCCGGCGCCGGGCCGCGACGGCATGGCCCCCGAGACGCTGGACGAGATCGAGCAGCTGGTCCGCGCCGCCGGCGGCCGCACCCTGGGGCTGTTCTCCTCCATGCGGGCCGCGGTGGCCGCGACCGAGGCGATGCGCGAGCGCTTCGGGACCGACATCGACTTCCTCTGCCAGGGCGAGGACCAGACCTCGACGTTGGTGCGCCAGTTCGCCCGCGACGCCTCCACGTGCCTGTTCGGCACGCTGTCGCTCTGGCAGGGGGTCGACGTCCCCGGCTCGGCCTGCCAGCTCGTGATCATCGACCGGATCCCGTTCCCCCGCCCCGACGACCCGCTGTCCTCGGCGCGGTCGCAGGCGATCGCCCGGATGGGCGGCAACGGCTTCATGGCGGTCTCGGCCACCCACGCCGCGCTGCGCCTGGCCCAGGGCGCCGGCCGGCTGGTCCGCCGCGGCGACGACCGCGGGGTCGTGGCCTTCCTCGACTCACGGATGATGACCGCCCGCTACGCCGGCTTCCTGCAGCGCTCGCTACCACCGTTCTGGCCGACCACCGACAAGGCCATGGTCCTGGCTGCCCTCAAGCGGCTGGACGAGACGGCGAGCGAGCCGCTGCCGGTGCACGAGCCGGCGCTGCGCGGCACCGGCGCCGCCGACGGCGGTGGGACGTACGGCGGCGTCGACGCGCGCCCGGTCGCCGGTGCGCCGCCCAGCGCGGCCTCATCCCGCACGGCGGTCACCCAGGGTCATGCCTGGACCCGGGACGAGGACACCGAGCTCAAGGAGGGGGTCGACCTCGGCCTCAGCCTGGAGGAGCTGGCCGCCCACCTCGAGCTGCCCGCCGAGCTGGTGCAGTCGCGGCTGTCCCTGCTGCGGCTCGAGGTCTCCGCCGGCGCGCGGATGTCCTTCGACTGAGGTGTCGGCGGGTCGTGGCAGGCTGGCTCCCGTGACCGTCCCCGCTCCTGCCACCGGCGTGCCGCCGTACGTGCTGATCACCGGGCCCGAGGGGGTGCTCGCCGAGCGCGCGCTCGTGTCCACCCTCGACGCCCTGCGCGTCGGCGCCCCCGACCTCGAGGTGATCCGCCTCTACGCCGGCTCCTACGAGCCCGGCGCGCTCGCGCTGCACGCCAGCCCGTCCCTGTTCGGCGGCGACAAGGCGATCGTCGTCCACGACGTCGACGAGGCCTCCGAGGAGCTGCAGGGCGACCTGCTGTCCTACCTCGCGTCGCCGCCGGAGGACACGACCCTGGTCGTCGCCCACAAGAGCGGCATGCGCGGCAAGAAGGTCCTCGACACGATGAAGAAGGCGCGGGCCCGGGTGATCGAGTGCCCGGCGATCAAGTCCGAGCGCGACAAGGCCGACTTCGTCACCAACGAGTTCCGCCGCCAGGGCCGCAAGGTCACCCCCGCCGCGGTGCATGCCCTGATCGAGGCGGTCGGCAAGGACGTGCGCGAGCTGACCTCGGCCTGCTCGCAGCTGGTGGCCGACACCGAGGGTGTGGTCGACGACGAGGTGGTCGAGCGCTACCACGGGGGCAAGGTCGAGGCGACCGGCTTCCGGGTCGCCGACGCCGCCGTCGCCGGACAGGCGGGGGAGGCGCTGCGGCTGCTGCGGCACGCCATCGGCACCGGCGTCGACCCGGTCCCGATCGTGGCCGTCCTGGCCAGCCAGCTGCGCACCCTGGTCAAGGTCGGTGCCGCCGGCCGTGGGCGCTCGGGCGACCTGGCCAAGAGCCTCGGCATGGCGCCGTGGCAGGTCGACAAGGCCCGCAAGTCGATCAACGGCTGGGACTCCGAGGGGCTGGGCCGGGCCATCCAGGCCGTGGCGGCCGCCGACTTCGAGGTCAAGGGCGGCGGACGCGACCCCGTCTACGCCGTCGAGCGGGCCATCCTCACCATCGCCGGAGCGCGGCGCGGTCGCTGAGACGTTTTGGCGACCGGAGGTCCCCGCTGCTAGATTTGACCGTCGCGTGCGCGCTCAGGTCGTGTGCGTATGCAGTTCCACCCAGAACGGTTCAACCACGGGTATCCCCACGCCCGGTCCCGAGCCGTGCTGACGCCCTCAGTCAGTGGCACTACCGGCCTACATAACGTGAGAAAGAGTCCTCGTGGCAAACATCAAGTCCCAGATCAAGCGGATCAAGACCAACGCCCAGCGCACCGAGCGCAACAAGGCGGTCAAGAGCGAGCTCCGCACCTGGATCCGCAAGTTCCGTGCCGCCGCCGAGTCCGGCGACAAGACCGCGGCACAGGACGCGCTGAAGGTTGCCTCCACCAAGCTGGACAAGGCCGTCAGCAAGGGCGTCATCCACAAGAACAACGCCGCCAACAAGAAGTCGGCGATGGCCAAGAAGGCCGCCGCGCTCTGACCCGACGCAGTGGTCCCGGCGGTCGGCGGCTGCCGATCCGGGACCGCGGTCGAGGCCGGTAACGCCGGCTCGAGCACCTGGCCGACGGGCCGTTCCCCCGAGGGGGAGCGGCCCGTCGTCGTACCCCGGGGGTGGCGACGCCGCGCGGCGCCCGGGCGGCGGAACGGCTGCGCTAACCTAGGCGCCATGCGAAGCGTGCTGCTCCTTATCCAGCCGCGTTGACCCGACCGGACCTCAACGCGGCGACCCCTCCCTGGCGAGGGGTTTTCTTCTGTCCGCCCGTCCGGGGCGCCGCGCCGGAGCACCGCTCGCAGACCTCGACCGAAGGACGCACACGATGAACGACACCCCGTACCGCTACACCGCCGAGCTGGCCGAGCGGATCGAGCTGGACTGGCAGGACCGGTGGGAGAGCGAGGGCACGTTCAACGCGCCCAACCCGGCCGGGCCCTGGGCCGACCCGGAGGGGGTCGCCGGGCGGCAGAAGCTGTTCGTCCTGGACATGTTCCCCTACCCCTCCGGCGCGGGCCTGCACGTCGGCCACCCGCTGGGCTACATCGCCACCGACGTCTACGGCCGGTTCCAGCGGATGACGGGCAAGAACGTCCTGCACTGCCTGGGCTACGACGCGTTCGGCCTGCCCGCCGAGCAGTACGCCGTCCAGACCGGTCAGCATCCTCGCAAGACCACCGAGGACAACATCGTCACGATGCGGCGGCAGCTGCGCCGGCTGGGCCTGGCCCACGACGACCGCCGCTCGATCGCGACGATCGACGAGGAGTTCTACCGCTGGACGCAGTGGATCTTCCTGCAGATCTTCAACAGCTGGTACGACGAGTCGGCCGAGGGCGGCCGCGGCCGGGCCCGTCCGATCGCCGAGCTGGAGGCCCTCCTGGCGTCGGGCGAGCGCCCGACCCCGGACGGCCGGGCGTGGTCGGAGCTGTCGGCCGCCGAGCGTCGCGCCGTGGTCGACGGTGAGCGGCTGGCCTACCTGTCCGAGGCGCCGGTCAACTGGTGCCCCGGTCTGGGCACCGTGCTGGCCAACGAGGAGGTCACCGCCGACGGCCGGTGCGAGCGCGGCAACTTCCCGGTGTTCAAGCGCAGCCTGAGCCAGTGGATGATGCGGATCACCAAGTACTCCGACCGCCTGGTCGACGACCTGGAGCGGCTGGACTGGCCCGAGCCGGTCAAGCTGATGCAGCGCAACTGGATCGGCCGCTCGCACGGCGCCAGGGTGTTCTTCCCCGCCCCGCTGGCCGGCGGCACGGTGGCGCCGATCGAGGTCTTCACGACCCGCCCGGACACCCTGTTCGGTGCGACGTTCATGGTGCTCGCGCCTGAGCACCCGCTGGTGGACTCGCTGGTGCCGCAGGGCGGTTGGCCCGACGGCACCAGGGAGGCCTGGACCGGCGGCAGCGCCACGCCGGCCGAAGCCGTTGCGGCATACCGGCTCTCGGCCTCGCGCAAGAGCGACGTCGAGCGGCAGAGCGAGGGCAAGGACAAGACCGGTGTGTTCACCGGGGCGTTCGCGACCAACCCGGTCAACGGTGCCCAGGTCCCCGTCTTCATCGCCGACTACGTCCTCATGGGCTACGGCACGGGCGCCATCATGGCCGTCCCCGGCCAGGACGTGCGCGACTGGGAGTTCGCCGCGAAGTTCGACCTGCCGGTGCTGCGGACGGTGCAGCCGGCGCCCGGCCACCCGCACGACCAGGCGTTCACCGGCGACGGCGTGGCGATCAACTCGGCCAACGACGAGATCTCGCTGGACGGCATGCACGTCGCCGAGGCCAAGGCCACGATGATCGACTGGTTGCAGGACAAGGGGTTCGGCGAGCGGACGATCACCTACAAGCTGCGCGACTGGCTGTTCTCCCGGCAGCGCTACTGGGGCGAGCCGTTCCCGATCGTCTACGACGAGGACGGCGCTGCGGTCGCGCTGCCCGAGTCGATGCTGCCGCTGGAGCTGCCGGACGTGCCGAACTACTCGCCGAAGACGTTCGCCCCGGACGACGCGCAGTCGACCCCCGAGCCGCCGCTGTCGCGGGCGGAGGAGTGGGTGAACGTCGAGCTGGACCTGGGCGACGGGCCGAAGAAGTACCGCCGCGAGACGAACACCATGCCGAACTGGGCCGGTTCGTGCTGGTACGAGCTGCGCTACCTGGACCCAGCCAACCAGGAGCGGTTCGTCGACCCGGAGGTCGAGCGGTACTGGATGGGCCGGCACACCGAGACGGTCGTCAACGCCCCGGCCGGCGCGGTCGACCCGGGCGGCGTCGACCTCTACGTCGGTGGCGTCGAGCACGCGGTGCTGCACCTGCTGTACTCCCGCTTCTGGCACAAGGTGCTGTTCGACCTGGGGCACGTGTCCAGCGAGGAGCCGTTCCGCAGGCTGTTCAACCAGGGCTACGTCCAGGCCTACGCCTACCGGGACGACCGCGGCCAGCCGGTGCCGGCCGCCGAGGTGCAGGAGAGCGGCGACCCGGCGCACGGCGACGTCACGTGGACCTGGCAGGACCAGCCGGTACGACGCGAGTACGGCAAGATGGGCAAGTCCCTGAAGAACGTCGTCACGCCGGACGAGATGTTCGAGGCCTTCGGCGCAGACACGTTCCGCGTCTACGAGATGTCGATGGGTCCGCTGGACCTGTCCCGGCCGTGGGAGACCCGCGCCGTCGTGGGTGCCCAGCGGTTCCTGCAGCGGCTGTGGCGCAACGTGGTCGACGAGGAGACCGGCGAGGTCCGGGTCAGTGACGAGCCGGTCGACGACGCGACGAACCGCCTGCTGCACAAGACGATCGACGCGCTGAGGGCCGACTACGACGCGCTGCGGTTCAACACGGCGATCGCCCGGCTGATCGAGCTCAACAACGCCCTCACCAAGCTGGACCGGGTGCCGCGTGCGGCCGCCGAGACGATCGTGGTGATGACGGCTCCCGTAGCGCCGCACATCGCGGAGGAGCTGTGGGGCAAGCTCGGCCACACCGGCACGCTGTCGTTCGTGGACTTCCCGACGGCGGAACCGGCGCTGCTGGTCGACGACACCGTCACGTGTGTGGTGCAGATCCAGGGCAAGGTGCGCGACCGGATCGAGGTGCCCGCGGGCATCGGCGACGCGGAGCTGGAGCAGCAGGCGCTGGCGAGCCCCAAGGTCGTGGCTGCGCTGGACGGCAGGAGCGTGCGCAAGGTGATCGTGCGCGCCCCCAAGCTCGTCAACATCGTCGCCGGCTGAACCCGGCCGGGTAGCCTGCGCTCGTGACCGTCGCCGTCGTGACCGACTCCACGGCATACCTGCCCCTGGATGTCGTGGCGCGAGAGGGCATCCGAGTCATCCCGCTGCACGTCGTGGTCGGGGGCACGGACTACCGCGAGGGCGTCGACGTCACCACGGCCGAGGTGGCGGCGGCCCTGCGACGGTCCCGGCAGGTCAGCACGTCCCGGCCCTCCCCGTCGGCGTTCCTCGAGGCGTACGAGGCGGCCGCGGCAGGCGGTGCCGACGCGGTCGTGTCGGTGCACCTGTCCTCGGACATGTCCGGCACGGTGGAGTCGGCGCACCTTGCTGCCGGCCAGTCGCCGGTGCCGGTCGAGGTGGTGGACTCGCGGTCGCTGGGCATGGCCATGGGGTACGGCGTGCTGTCCGCCTGCGAGCTGGCGCGTCGCGGCTGTGACGCCGACTGTGTTGCCGCAGTGGCGCGCTCGCGGGCGGAGGGCGCCACGGTGCTGTTCTACGTCGACACGCTGGACTACCTACGGCGCGGCGGCCGGATCGGCGCCGCGTCGGCGTTGCTCGGGTCGGCGCTGGCGATCAAGCCGCTGCTCTCGTTGCAGCAGGGGCACATCCAGCCGATCGAGAAGGTCCGCACCGCGACGCGGGCCATCACCCGGATGGAGCAGCTGGCGGTGCGGGCGATCGACGCGGCCGGCGCCGGAGGGGTGGATGTCGCGGTGCACCACCTCGACTCGCTGGAGCGGGCGACGGGTCTGGCGGAGCGACTGGGCACCGAGCTGCCGGTCGACGCCGACGTCGCGGTGCTCGAGATCGGGGCGGTGGTCGGCGCGCACGTCGGGCCGGGCACCATCGCCGTCGTCGTGTCGCCCCGGCCCGCGCCGCCCTGCTGACCCATGTCCAGTGCCTGGGTGTGGGGAGCTGTCGCGGTGGCGGCAGGGTTCTTCGTGGGCGCCGTCAGCCCGGCGACGATCGTGGCGCGGGTGCGCCAGGCGGACCTGACCCAGGGGTCGGGCAACCCCGGCGCCACCAACACCGGGCGCCTGCTCGGGCTGCGGTGGGGCGTCGTGGTCGGGGTGGTCGACGTCCTCAAGGGGCTGGTGCCGACGCTCGTCGCGCTGCTGTGGCTGGGGCGCCCGACGGCGTACGCGGTCGGGTTGGCGTGCATCCTCGGGCACGTCCTGTCGCCGTACCTGCGCGGGCGCGGCGGCAAGGGGGTGGCCACCTCGCTCGGGGCGATCCTCGCCGTCTTTCCCCTTCTTGCCGTGGGCCTGGTGGTGCTGTTCGGGCTGATCCTGTGGCGGACCCGCTGGGTCGCCGGGGCGTCCCTGTCGGCAGCCGGGGCGCTGGCCGTCTGGGCCCTGTTCGGCCCGCTCCCGGAGCCGGTGCTGGTGGGACGGCTGTGGGGGCTGGCCGTCGCGCTGCTCATCGTCGCCCGGCACGAGCCCAACATCCGCGCTTGGGTGCGCCAGCGGCGGGCCTGACCCCGTTTCCCACACGGGGCGCGGCGTTCGCCCCGCCGTCCACAGTGCCGTCGTCGGCTGACCTCCGCGAGACCGAGGCTCCCTAGCGTGCCCGTATGTCGCGCCGCCGCACCGACCAGCCGCCACCGGACCGTCTCGCCGCGCTCCTGGGGGTCGCGGTGTCAGCGCCACCGCCGGGTGACGATCTCGACGGGTGGGTGCCCGCGCGCGACGACGTCGAGCTGACCGCGCCGCCGCGGCAACCGGTCCGGCAACCGGTCCGGCATCCGGTCCGGCGGCAGGTGCCGGCGGCCCGCGAGCGCGTCCGGCTCGGCGGCGGCGACGGACGACACCGGCGGCCAGCGCCGCCCCGGCCACGGCTGCTGACCGTGCCGGTGTCGTTGCGGGGAGCCTCCGTGCGACCGCGTCGCACGGCGGTGCTCGGGCTGCTGCTGGTGCTGGTCCTGGTGACCGGGGTGCTCGGCGTGCGGCTTGCTCTCGCGCGGTCCTCGGCCGCGCCCGAGCCGGTGCCGGTCCCGGCCGCCGCACACGGGCCGCCGGCCGGGCTGCAGTCCCGATCGGTGCCGGCTGCCTTCGCCACCACCGCCCCGGGCGCCGCGGCTGGGACGGGGACAGCAACGGGCGCAGCGGGTCGGGCTGCTGCCGCGTCGCCCGTCGTGAGGGGTGGGGCAGGGACGGCGGCTGCGGCGTCCGGTGCGCCCGGACCGGCTGTGGAGGTCGTCGTGCACGTCGTCGGTGCCGTGGCCCGGGCGGGGGTGGTCCGGCTGCCACCCGGGTCACGGGTGCTCGACGCGGTGGCGGCTGCCGGTGGGGCGTCGCCGGGCGCCGACCTGGCCCAGCTCAACCTGGCGCGACCGGTGCTGGACGGCGAGCAGGTGCACGTGCCAAGGAAGGGGGAGACGCTGCCCGCGGGGGCCGGCACGGGGACCCCCGCAGCCGCCGGCGGTGCTGGCGGCCTCGGTGCCTCGGGCGGCGGCGGAGCCGGAGGTGGTGGTGCAGGCAGCGGTGGGGCCGGTGTCCCGGTGGACCTGAACTCCGCTGACCTGGCCACGTTGGACACGTTGCCCGGCGTGGGCCCGGTGCTGGCGCAACGGATCGTGGACTGGCGGACCGAGCACGGCAGGTTCTCCTCGGTCGACGAGCTCGGCGAGGTCAGCGGCATCGGGGACAAGCTGCTGGCGCAGATCGGGCCCAAGGTGCGCGTGTGAGACCGACGGCAGGCCCGGCGGCCGACACCGGGGCGGATGCCGTTGTCGCCGCGAAGGTTTCGCGTGGCATCGACGCGCGACTGCTGCTGCCGGCACTCGTGGCGTGGACCGGTGCGGCGGTCGGGCAGTCCCGGTCACCGGTCGTCGTGCTGGCGGCAGCCGGCGGCCTGACGGCCTTGTCGCTGCTGCTGATCCACCGTCGGTGGCGGCGGCTGCGCTGGGCCGGCCTGCTTGCCGTCACCGGGCTCAGCACCGCCCTCTGCCTGGTCTCCCTCGGCACGCAGTCCTTGCTCCGCGAGACCGGGCTCGTCCCCGAGCTCACCCGCGAGCGAGCCACTGTGACGGTCGATGCGGTGGTGATGACCGATCCCCGGGTGGTGATGACCACGGGGCCCACGAGCACCGAGCTGGTGCTCGTTCGTCTCGACGTGCGGCTGGTGGCCGGGCGCGGGGAGCGCAGCCGGGTCCACACCCCGGTGCTCGTCTTCGGCGACGCCTCGTGGAAGGAGGTGCGGTGGCACGAGACCGTCCGCACCACGGGGCGCCTCGATGCCGCCGAGCCCGGTGACGACGTGGTGGCCGTCCTCAACCCACGCGGCAGACCGCTACGCCTGCGGGACGCCGGCCAGGTCGCCGCGATGGCCGAGAGCGTCCGTGGCGGCCTGCGGCACGCGGTCGCGGCGCTGCCACCGGACCCGCGCGGGTTGCTCCCGGCCCTCGTCATCGGTGACACGAGCCGCACGCCGGCCTCCCTGACCGAGGCGATGCTGGCGACCGGCATGACGCACCTGTCCGCGGTGTCCGGCAGCAACGTCGCCGTGGTGCTGGCCGCCGGGATGGGGCTGTGCCGGGTCGTCGGGATCCGCCGGCGATGGCGCCCGGTCGTCGCCGCGGTGCTGCTGGCCGGGTTCGTGGTCCTGGCGCGCCCCGAGCCCAGCGTCCTGCGGGCAGCGGTCATGGGGGTCATCGGGCTGATGGGGCTGAGCGCGTCGCGTCGTCGGGCCGGGATCCCGGCGCTCGCCGCAGCGGTCGTGGCGCTGCTGGTGATCGACCCGTGGCTGGCGCGCTCGTTCGGGTTCGCCCTGTCGACGCTGGCGACCCTGGGGCTGTTGCTGTTCGCGACCACCTGGGGACGGTGGTTCGCCCGTTTCCTCCCCGCCCGGCTGCACTGGCTCGGCGCGGCCATCGCCATCCCCGTCGCGGCGCAGGCGATGTGCGGGCCGGTGGTCGTGCTGCTGCAGGGCTCGGTCAGCGTGATCGGCGTCGTGGCCAACCTGCTGGCGGCGCCGATGGTGGCGCCGGCCACCGTGCTCGGTGTGACCGTGGCGCTCGTGGCCGTGGTCGCCGCCCCGCTCGCCGTGGCGCTGGCCTGGGCGGCGATGCTCCCGACCCAGGGCATCGCGTGGGTGGCCCGCTCCTGCGCGGACGTGCCGATGGGGTCGCTGCCCTGGCCGGATGGTCCACCAGGAGCGTTCCTGCTGGCGGCCCTGAGCATGGTGCTGCTGTACTGCGGGCCGTGGCTGGTCGCCTACCTGCGGCGCCGCCCCGCCGTGGTCGCCGGGTTCGCAGCGGTCTCGCTCGCCGCGACCTGGCCGGCTCCAGACGGTGCGTGGCCGCCGGCGGGCTGGCGCCTCGTCGCGTGTGACGTCGGCCAGGGCGACGGGCTGGCGCTCGCCACCACGCCGGGGCACGCCGTCGTCGTCGACACCGGGCCTGACCCCGCGCCGATGGACGCCTGCCTGCGCCGGCTGCGGGTGAGCGTGGTCGACGCCCTGGTCCTGACGCACTTCCACGCCGACCACGTTGACGGCGTGCCCGGGGTGCTGCACGGGCGCGTCGTCCGCCAGGTGCTCACCAGCCCGGTGCCCGAGCCCGACTACCAGCTCCGTGAGGTCACCCGGTGGGCCCGCGCGGCAGCGGTGCCGGTGCAGCCTCTCTACGCCGGGGACACCCTCGCCTGGGGCCCGGTCACGGCGCGGGTCCTGTGGCCCGCCAGGGTGATCCGCGAGGGCTCGGTGCCCAACAACGCCAGCGTGGTCCTGGACGTCGATGCTCCCGGGATGCGGATCCTGCTGCTCGGCGACGTCGAGCCGGCGGCGGCACACCAGGTGCTGCTGGCCCTGCGCCGCGACCCGGCGTACGCGCGCGATCCCCGGTTCGACGTGCTCAAGGTGGCTCACCACGGGTCGCGCCTGCAGGACCCGCAGCTCGTCGCGGCGGCACATGCCTCGGTCGCGCTGGTCAGCGTCGGGGCCGGCAACACCTACGGCCACCCGGCCCCCTCGACGCTGGCGCTGCTGCGCGGCGCCGGCACCGCGGCGTTCCGCACCGACGAGCGCGGCGACATCGCCGTCACCCGCGACGGCGGCGGCCCGGTGCGGGTGCTCACGACCCGCCGCTGACACCACGCGTCACGGGCAGCGAGCCCACCTCCACCCCCACCTTCTCGACCGGACGCACCGGAGTGCCTGAATTCGGACACCGGATGTCCCGATTCGGGCACTCCGGTGCGTCCGGTGGGGGGTGACGCGGTGGGACGGCACGGGAGTGTCGCGGTTCGCTCGGTCGGCAGGGTGGGGATTCCCTCCACCTTGGGTGGCTATCGAGCGCATGGCCGCCGGCGCGATGGTTCTTGTACAGCAACTGAATCAAGTTGCAGGCCAAGCAGATCCAACAGATCAGGAGTGGGACATGAACAAGGTCATCCGTGCACTTGCCGCAGCGGGCGCAGTCGCCGTCGTTCCCCTGGGCCTCGCGTCGCCGGCGCACGCCAGCACCCAGAGCAACAACAACAGCAACGGCTACGGCTGGGTCAAGGTCTGCCAGAAGGTCTACGACTACGACCCCAGCTACCACTACTGGGGCGACTACAGCATCGACGACTCCTATCACCACAGCTGGGACGTGTCGCTCGGCGACCGCAGCTACGACTGCTTCCAGACCAAGGTCAAGACCGGCTGGGTCAACGTCTACGTCAACCAGTACGCCGACCACGCGGACTTCGACAGCCACCAGTACGACTCGTACCAGTTCAAGGTCAGGAAGGGCTACGTCTACACGGTCACGTTCACGTACCACGACTCCGGCTACGTCCCGGCGGCCGCCGCGGCGGTGTCCTGAAGGGGGGCTCCGTTCGGTCAGACGGCCCTGCCCCGTGCGCGGGGCGGGGCCGTCCGGCCGAGTGACCGGCCGAGTCACCGGCCGACACCGGCCGACGCGCACCGGCCGACACCGGCCGACGCGCACCTGCCGACACCGGCCGACGGCCGTCAGTGCATCGGATCCGCCGGCCGTCAGCACGGCCGACCTGCATGCTGACGGACCGGCCCTCGGGCGGCCGCTAGGGCCACCCGGGTCCGGCGTGCAGGCCCTCAGGCCTGGGTCAGGACCCGCGCGGGGGCGTGGGCGCTCTCGCAGAGCGCGTCCAGGGTGGCCTTGACCGCCGGCACCCGCTGCAGGTCCGCGGTGGTGACGACGTGGACGGCTCGTCGTGATGCCGGCTCGACCGGCAGGGTGACGACGTCGGGGTGGCTTGCGCTGCGCAGGATGAGATCGGGGATGAGCGCCACGCCCAGGCCCTCGGCCACCAGCCCGAGCACGGCCACGTAGTCCTCGGTCTCGAACGAGACGTTGGGAGTGAACCCGGCCTTGGAGCAGAGGTGGAGCAGGTGGCCGCGACAGCGCGGGCAGCCGGCGATCCAGGACTCCTGCGAGAGGGCGGACAGCTCGCCGACCGGCGCGCTGGCCATGGGGTGGCTGCGCGGCAGGGCGAGACGCACCTCGTCATCCATCAGCTTGGACGTGACGAACATGTCAAGGTCCTCCTCGCCGCGGCCGAGGTCGGTGCCCTCGTAGGCGAAGGCAACGGCCAGGTCGCACTCGCCGGCTCGCAGCGCGGCCAGCGACTCCGGCGGCTCGGCCTCGGTGAACGTGACCTTGACCTCGGGGAACCGCTGCTTGACCAGGGCCAGGGCGCGGGGCACGAGCGTGGCCGAGGACGAGGGGAAGGCCATCAGGCGCACCCGGCCGGCCCGCAGGCCCGCGATCGCGGCGACCTCCTCCTCGGCGGCGTCCAGCGCCGCGAGGACGCCGACCGCGTGGCGGGCGAGCACCTGCCCGGCCTCGGTCAGGCGCACGTTGCGCCCGACACGCTCGACCAGGACGGTGCCGGTGCGCTGCTCGAGCCGGCGGACCATCTGGGAGATGGCCGGCTGGGAGTACCCCAGGGACAGGGCGGCCCCGGTGAAGCTGCCCTCGTCGGCAATGGCGCGCATCACGCGCAGTCCCGCGGCGTCGATCATGCCTCGATGGTATAACGATGAGTTATCCGCTGGCTAGTTTCCCAGTCATTGTGTGATGAGCCGATCGTCGGGCACAGTCGGAGGCATGACCACCGGCACCTCGCTCGAAATCCAGCCCGCCTCTCCTTCGGAGGCCGTCACTGCGCTGGCCGGGCTCCGGAGGTCCTTCGAGCCGGCGCCGGGCTACCTGAACGCGGCGACCATGGGGCTGCCGCCGCGCACGGTGGCCGACGCGACCCGCGATGCCGTGACGACGTGGCAGCAGGGCCGGGCGACCGCCGCCGGCTACGACGTCTCGGTGCAGACCGCCCGCGGGCTGTACGCCGGGCTCGTCGGCGTACCGCCGGAGTGGGTTGCGGTGGGGTCCCAGACGTCGGTCTTCGCCGGGCTCGTGGCCGCCTCGCTGCCGGACGACGCCGAGGTCGTGTGCGTCAACGACGACTTCTCCTCGGTCGTCTTCCCCTTCCTCGCCCAGGCCGACCGCGGCGTCACCGTGCGCCAGGTGGCGCTGCAGGACCTCGCGTCCTCGGTCACCGAACGCACCACTCTGGTGGCCTTCTCCCTCGCCCAGAGCGCGTGCGGCAGCCTCGTCGACGGGGCGGCGGTCGCCCGGGCCGCCCGGAGCGTGGGCGCGCTGACGTTCTGCGACCTCACCCAGGCCGCCGGCTGGCTGCCCGTGCAGGCCGGCGACTACGACCTGACCGTCTGCTCGGCGTACAAGTGGCTCTGCCAGCCCCGCGGCACCGCCTACCTGACCGTGCGGCCCGAGCTCGTCGAGCAGATCCGCCCGATCCATGCCGGCTGGTACGCCGGTGCGGACGTGTGGGCCTCCTGCTACGGCCCCCAGATGCACCTCGCCACCGACGCGAGCCGCTTCGACGTCTCACCGGCCTGGCTGTCCTGGGTCGGCGCGGTGCCGGCGCTCGAGGTGATGACCTCTGTCCCCACCGGGATGATCCGCGACCACGACGTCGCCCTCGCCGACCGGCTGCGGGCCCGGCTGGGAGAGGAGCCGGCCGGACGGCCAGTCGTGTCGCTGGCCGACCCCGACGGCCGGGCAGCGGCCCGGCTCGCCGGGCGCGGTGCGGTCGTGGCCTCGCGGGCCGGCCGGGTGCGCATCGCGTTCCACGTCTGGAACGACGACGACGACGTCGAGCTGGTCGCCGGCGCGCTCGCCGGGCTGCCCTTCCCTCTCTGACGCCGGGTCCGCGCCGCGCAGCGTGTCGCGCAGCACGCCGTACGGCGGGTGCCGCCGCGCGGCCGGCCTGGAGGCGGCTGTCAGTGGGACGTGGTTGCATCGGGGAATGACGACATCGAGCCCCGGGAGGCGCCGGCACGGCGTGGGCTTGTGCCTGTCCGGCGGTGGCTACCGCGCCGCGCTGTTCCACCTCGGTGCGCTGCGCCGCCTCGACGAGCTCGGGGTGCTGGGGCAGGTGCGCACCATCAGCGCCGTCTCTGGTGGTGCCCTCATCGCCAACCTGCTGGCCGACCCCCGCCTGGTCTGGCCCGAGCCGCCGATGCCCGACGACGACCGGCTCGAGCCCGGACCTGACCCGGCCCCCGACGGACCTCCTCCCGGGCACGCGGGGCGCCTTCAGGACGGCCGGGTGCAGGGGTTCGAGGAGCTCGTGGCGGCCCCGTTGGAACGGCTGGCGCAACGCAACATCCGCACGCCGGCGTTGCTGACGCGGCTGCTGCCCTGGCGCTGGACCATGCCCGACGGGTCGACCCGCGCCCTGGCCGACCGGCTCGCCGACGCCGTGCCGTGGTGGTCAACACCCTTGCGCGACAACGGCATCGGCGGACCGACCGTCATCACCGGTGCGACCGAGGTCGCCTATGGCGTCGACTGGACCTTCGCCTGCCCCAGCGTGGAGCAGCCGCGCGGACGTGTCGGCGACTACCGGCTGGGCTACGCCGCGCCACCCCCGGAGCTGCGGGTCGCCGACGCCATCGCCGCGTCGTGCGCCTTCCCTCCCTACTTCGAGCCGATGGCTTTCGACGGCAACGTGCTCCGGCTCGCCGGCGGGTCCCACGGCAGCGAGGACCAGCAGGCGCGCGACGAGATCCGCGGCCGGATCCGGCTGACCGATGGCGGGGTCTACGACAACCTCGCGCTCGAGCCGGTCTGGAAGAACCACGCCACCGTCCTGGTCAGCGACGGCGGCTCGGTGTTCCGCGCGGGCACCGAGCGCACGGTCTTCGGCCGGTTGCTGCGGATCATGGCGATCTCCAGCGGTGGCGGCACGTCGGTGCGCCTCCGGTGGCTGCACGCCAGCTTCGCCCGCGCCGCCCTGTCAGGGGTGACGTGGTCGTTGGACACCAAGGTGCCTCACTCCTATCCGGCTGCGACGGTCGAGCTGCTCAACGCCATCCGCACCGACCTCGACGCGTTCTCGCAGGTCGAGCGCCACGTGCTCGAGCGGCACGGCTACCTCGTCGCCGACGCGGCGATCCACCGCCACCAGCCGGAGCTCGTCCGCGTCGAGGCTCCGCTGCGCCCGCCGCACCCGGACGTGGCCGACCCCGCGGTCGTCGACCTGGCCCTCCGGGACTCCGCGTCACGGACCCTGCTCGGCCACTGGTGAGGCAGGCGTGTTCTGACGCCGCGCCCAGGGGCGACGGCCAGTCGTCGCCATGTCGTTCCGGCCGGGTCAGGCAGAGGCGGTGACGGTCTGCGCGACCGCCTCAGCGATCCGTACGTGGCCGGCCGCGTTCGGGTGCTCGCCGTCGGAAGCGAGCAGGTGGGTCTCGTCCCAGGCGTCGTCGGGGCCACGGAACGCCGTCCTGAGGTCGACGTACGTCGAGCCCGTTGCCCGCGCGACCGCGCTGATCGTGTCGTTCACGCTCGTGGTGACGGCTGTGGCGGCATCGACGTACGCCTGACCCTGCGCCGTGGCGTACTCGCCTCCCAGCCAGACACTCCAGTAGTCGAGTAGCACCACGGGGCTCCCGGCGGCCAGCTGATGGATCCGGGTGACGATGGCTGTCAGGTTGCTGGTGATCTGCGGAAGCTTCTGGTCGTAGCAGGCGACGTCCGTGGCACAGGCCGACGAGTAGGCGACGTCGTTCGCACCGACCTCGACCGTCACCGCGTGGCTGTTCCTGAGGCTGTGGATGACCCTCCTGTCATGCGCGAGCTGGGCGACCACGTCAGCGGTCTGGTAGCCGGGAACCGCGTCGTTCGAGGTCTCGACCGCGTGGCCGGCGACCCGCGCGATATCGGCGCCGACCAGCTGCGGATACGGCGAGCAGTCACACGCGGTGCCGTAAGGGACGGAGTCACCCAGAGCCGCGGTCGCGGTGAGCTCCTTGAGCCTCGCGACGACCTCGGGGGACACCGTCGACGACGCGGCGGCCGTCGACGTCGTCGGGGGTTCGTGCGTCGTGGACGACGAGGCGCCGCCCGCGGACGAACAGCCTGCGGCGAGGACCACACTGGCGAGCAGGCCAGCCCGCCAGTGTGGGCGCACATCCCGACCCGACACCCTCACACCCCCAACCTCACCGCCCCCGGAGGCGGCCGCGACCTTCGCGATGGAGATGAAACGGAGCCTACCCACGGCAGGGTGGCTCTGGTAGCGGCTCGACGCTCGTCGCCCACGCCTGCGGACCCTCTGCGGCCGCGTCGCGACGCCCCTGCACCGGGCCGACCTCCGGCACCATCCCCGGGTGTCGTTCCGGCGGCCCGGTGGAGGAGTATGACCGCGGGGCGCCTGCCGGTCCGGGCGGCCACGTTGCCAGGATGTCGCGCGTCAAGGAGCCTCGGGCCATGGAGAGACACAGTGTCCCCGCTGCGGTTCGTGAGGCGAGCCCTCATGCGGAGCAGTTCGAAGCGCTGGCCGGACTGGTGGCACGAGGTGACCTCGTGGTGCTGAGCGGTGCCGGCCTGAGCACGGAGTCGGGCATCCCCGACTACCGCGGCCCTGACGGCAGGCGGCGGGTGACCCCGATGACCTACGGCGAGTTCGTCGCCTCGGCGGAGAACCGCCGCCGCTACTGGGCCCGCAGCTTCGTCGGCTGGCGCCGGTTCGCCGCGGCCGGTCCGAACGACGGCCACCACGCGGTGGCCGCGCTGCAGCGCCGCGGACTGCTGCGCGCGGTGATCACCCAGAACGTCGACGGCCTGCACCAGGCCGGCGGCGCGCGCGAGGTGCTCGAGCTGCACGGCAACCTCGACCGGGTGGTCTGCCTGAACTGCGGCGAGACGGCCCGGCGCGAGGACCTGGATGCCCGCCTGCGGGAGGCGAACCCGGGCTTCGAGGTGGCGGCCGGGGAGATCCGGCCGGACGGCGACGTGGTGCTGCCCGAGGAGGCTGTGCAGGGCTTCCACCCGCCCCGGTGCCTGGTGTGTGCCAGCGACGCGGTCAAGCCCGACGTCGTGTTCTTCGGCGAGTCGGTTCCCAAGCCGCTGGTCGAGCGCTGCTTCGAGCAGGTCGAGCGGTCGCGGGGGCTGCTGGTGCTGGGCTCGTCCCTGCAGGTGATGTCCGGCTACCGCTTCGTACGCCGCGCAGCGTCGCTCTCGCTCCCGGTCGCGATCGTCACCCGCGGTGCGACCCGTGGTGACGAGCAGGCCACGATCCGCCTCGACGCGCCCCTGGGGGCCACGTTGAGCCGGCTGGTCGCCGAGCTGGACCGGGCAGCCTAGCCAGCGGAGCGCGACGAGCTCGACCGGGCCGCCTGGCCAGGGACCCGAGCCGAGCTCGACCCGGGCGCCCGGCCAGGGAACACCAGCGTGCGGCGGCCCCGGCCAGGTGCGGCGCCCCCGCAGGGACGCCGCGCCGCCGTACCCGGCGCTCAGACCCGGCGCAGGACGGCGGTGACCTTGCCCAGGATGGAGGCGGCGTCGCCGTCGATGGGGGAGTAGGCCTCGTTGTGCGGCATCAGCCACACGTGGCCGTCCTTGCGCTTGAACGTCTTGACCGTGGCCTCGTTGTCCAGCAGCGCCGCGACGATGTCGCCGTTGTCGGCCGTCGGCTGCTGGCGCACGACCACCCAGTCGCCGTCGCAGATGGCCGCGTCGACCATGGAGTCACCGACGACCTTGAGCATGAACAGCTCGCCCTCGCCGACCAGCTGCTTGGGCAGCGGGAAGACGTCCTCGACGACCTCCTCGGCCAGGATCGGGCCACCGGCGGCGATCCGGCCCACGACGGGCACGTACGCCGCGGCCGGGCGGGCGTCACCGCTGCCGGTCTCGTCGCCCGCAGCGCCCACGGGCCCCGACGTGCCACCGGCACCGGCAGGAGCCGCGTTCGCCGAGCCGCGGTAGCCCCGGCCCTCGCGGGCGGTGTCGGGGGAGACGACCTCGATGGCGCGGGGACGGTTGGGGTCCTTGCGCAGGTAGCCCTTGCGCTCGAGCGCGGAGAGCTGGTGGGAGACGCTGCTCGGGCTTGTGAGACCCACGGCCTCGCCGATCTCGCGCAGGCTCGGGGGATAGCCGCGGCGGTCGACCGAGTTGCGGATGACCTCCAGCACCCGGCGCTGGCGGGTGGTCAGCCCGTCGCCCTGGTCCCGGTCGGGCATCTCGTGGATCTCAGCCATGCTCTCGTTCCTCTGCTCGGGCCCCGGAGGGCGATGCCGCGGTGCCGGCCGCCGTGCTCGCGACCGTGCTCGCGACCCAGGCCGTCGTGCGCCCCCTCGCCGTGCGCGCAGACCCCTTGTCAGTGGTCGCTGCTTGGCTGGAGGGCATGAGGCAAAGGTATGCGGCCCGCGCGGGAGTTTCAAACACCTGTTCGACCCGTGTCTCGACTTTCCTCGGGTGCCGTGCTAGAAATCGTACACACGTTCTATCGGACACATGTTCGGCGCGAGGCCGCTCACGTGCACGAGAGATGGAGGACTCCATGAGTGCAGCAGTTGCCTGGGACCTGACCTCGGGTGAGCGAGCCGCCCGTCCGCGGCTGCGGCTCGTCCCCACCGGGCCCGACGTCCGCCCCGCCCACCTGCGCCTGAACCGTCGAGGCCGGCTGGCGGTGACCGTCGTCGTGCTCGCCGCCGTCCTCACCCTGACCGTCGTCCTGGCGGCCGGCTCCGGTGCCGAGCCGGTGGTGCAGGGCACCGCCACGGTGACGGCCGGCCAGACCCTGTCCGAGGTCGCCGCGGCACAGTTGCCCGACCTCCCGATCGCCGAGGGGGTGGC
Source organism: uncultured Actinomycetota bacterium (assembly GCA_963696105.1). Taxonomy (GTDB): domain Bacteria; phylum Actinomycetota; class Actinomycetes; order Actinomycetales; family Dermatophilaceae; genus CAVRTM01. The sequence continues at coordinate 9,507 of CAVOIP010000005.1, read as the reverse complement.
CCGGCTCCAGCTGGTCAACCACCTCGAGAGCACCCAGGTCCACGCCGGGCAGCGACTGCTGGTCCCTGCCGCCGGCTGACACACCCCTCCAGGGCCAAGGGCCACCGCGGGCGCACCAGGCGCCGGCGGTGGCCCTTGCTGTCGTCCCGCCGCGACGGCGGGCATGTCCATGGGGCTCTCACAGGAAACTCAAAGGTCAGTCACAGGTCTGGACCACGTATGGCGGACGTAAACCTTCGCTGCCGGCCCTTTGAATGGCCCCCTATACCGACATACGTTCGACGCGTCGGCACCCGTCGTCTGGGGAGCGGACCGTCATCGCCGCTGGCTGCTCACGAAGCGCCGGCGGCTTCCCATAGGAAAGGGACACCACATGCGCATAACTGCGCGCACAACAGGGGTCGGGGCGGTGAGCCTCGCCGTGCTGGTCGGTCTGGCCACCGGCCCCTCCGTCACGGCCGCCGCCGTGACCGGCAGTGGATTGGCACCGCAGCAGGCAGCTGCAGCGACCAAGGCGGCGCCCGATGAGCTGCCCAACGCCTTCGAGGACAAGCGTCGTGCGCTGCGGTCCGAGGCGCTGCAGGACCTGCTCAAGGGGACCAGGAAGGCCGAGAAGCGCGGGGTGAGCACCGTGGTCAACCTCGGCAAGGCCGACGCGGCGCCGGTGGCCAGCCTGAAGAAGGGCGGCAAGTCCGCCAAGCCCGCCAAGAGCCAGTACGTCGAGCTCTCCCGCGAGAAGACCGACAAGGTGTTCGTCGTCCTGGCCGAGTTCGGCGACAAGCGCGACCCGAGGTACCCCGACCAGGACACGGACGCCACCATCCCGGGCCCGAAGACGTTCAACGGCCCGCTGGTCAACCAGATCCCGCAGCCGGACCGCGCCGTCGACAACTCCACGGTGTGGCAGCCGAGCTACGACAAGGCCCACTACCAGCAGCTCTACTTCGGTGAGGGCAAGGGCGTGGAGTCGCTGAAGACCTACTACGAGAAGCAGTCCTCGGGCCGCTACAGCGTCGACGGCCAGGTCTCCGACTGGGTCAAGGTGCCCTACAACGAGGCCCGCTACGGCCGCAGCAACGGCTACCCGTGCGCCGGCAACGTGTGCTCCAACACCCACGCCCTGATCGCCGACGCGCTCGTCGCATGGACGGCGGACCAGAAGGCCAAGGGCCGCACGGACGAGCAGATCAAGGCCGACCTGGCGTCGTACGACCAGTGGGACCGTTACGACTACGACGGCGACGGCAACTTCAACGAGCCCGACGGCTACATCGACCACTTCCAGATCGTCCACGCCGGTGGCGACCAGGCCAACGGTGACGAGCAGCAGGGCGAGGACGCCATCTGGAGCCACCGCTGGTACGCCTTCCAGAACACCACCACCGGCCCGGCGCAGAACAAGCGCGGCGGCGCCCCGGTCGGCAACACCGGCCTGTGGGTGGGTGACTACACGATCCAGCCCGAGAACGGCGGCTCGAACGTCTTCTTCCACGAGTACGGCCACGACCTCGGCCTGCCGGACGAGTACGACACCTCGGGCCTGCCCAGCCAGAACCCGGTGAACTGGTGGACGCTCATGGCCCAGAGCCGGGTCGGCGCCAAGGGTGACCAGGGCATCGGCCTGCACGGGGCCGACCTCGGCGCCTGGGACAAGCTGCAGCTCGGCTGGCTCGACTACGAGACGGTGGTCGCCGGCCAGGACAAGAAGATCGACCTCGGCCCGCACGAGTACAACAGCGCCAAGGCCCAGGGCGCCGTCGTGGTCCTGCCCAAGAAGCAGATCACGACCCAGCTCGTCCCGCCGGCGGCCGGCACCAAGTCGTGGTGGAGCACCTCCGGTGACGACCTGAACACGTCGCTGACGCGTTCGGTGACGCTGCCCGCGGGTGCGCCGGCCACGCTGTCGTTCCAGGCGAACTGGGACATCGAGGACTGCGGCCCGGACGCGTGCGACTACGCGTTCGTCGAGGTCAACGACGGCTCCGGTTTCAAGGCCATCCCCGGCTCGATCACCAAGCCGGCCGAGGGCAACGGCATCGACGGCGTCAGCGGTGGCTGGAAGCCGGCCACGTTCGACCTGTCGGCCTACGCCGGCAAGAAGGTCGACGTCCGCTTCCACTACGTGACCGACCCCGCCGCCGGCGGCAAGGGCTTCTTCGCCGACGAGATCACGCTGACCTCGGGTACGACGACGCTGGTCACCGACGGTGCCGAGGCCGGCGCCAACGGCTGGACGGTCAACGGCTTCCAGGCCATCGGGTCCTCGGTCACCAAGGCCTACGACAACTACTACGTCGCCTCCAACCGGACCTACACGTCGTACGACCAGTACCTGCAGACCGGTCCGTACAACTTCGGGTTCGCCTCGAAGCCGGACTACGTCGAGCACTTCCCCTACCAGGACGGCCTGCTCGTCAGCTACTGGGACACCTCGCAGAGCGACAACCAGACCGCGGTCCACCCGGGCTCGGGGCTGATCCTGCCGATCGACGCGAACCCGGAGACGCGCTACAACCTGACCGGCAAGCCGTGGCGCTCCACGGTCCAGGGCTACGACGCGACGTTCGGGCTGCAGAAGTCGGACTCGTTCACGCTGCACGTCGCCGACCAGCCGAGCTACGTCCGCGGACAGGCGGCCCAGCCGGTGTTCGACGACACCTTGCCCTACTGGTTCGCGGACAACCCGCAGTACGGCGTGAAGCTGCCGGCCGCGGGGGTCAAGATCAAGGTGCTGCAGCAGAAGGGCACCGACATGACGCTGCGGATCTTCTCCTGATCCGCTGAGGTCCTCGGGCCTGTCCGGGCAAGGGCTCGTGGGTGCGGCTGGTGCCGCGCCCACGGGCCCTTGCTCGTTGGTCGGGGAAGGTGGGTCAGGCCGGTCGCGGCCCGGACGGGCGGTGCGGGCGGGCGACGGTGTGCCGCGTCGGCCGGCTGGTCATCGGCTTGGCGGTGAACGGCTGGGCCTGGCCGCTGAGGGCGATCAGGTCCATCCGCAGGCGGGCGGAGTCGCGGTCCTCCACCGCGGGTCCGGAGCCGGCCAGCGGATGGCGGCCCCGACGCGCGAGCAGGGCGACGAGGAGGGCGACGGCTGCGAGGAAGAGGAAGATGTCCATGGCAGTAATCGTGCGCTCGGCGCGGTTGGCGCCAACAGTGGCAGACATGTCATGAGGCATGCACTTTCCGCCACTCTGCTGCGGCTCCGCGCGGGGAGGTTCCCGGGCGCCTCGGGAGGTCGAGCGACGGCACCCACCGACCACCGGCGGACGACGCGGGCCTCACCGCGCTCGGTCAGCGGGTGAGGCGGGCCAGCTCGGTGTGGCCCTCGCGCTCGAGGCGGACGATGTCCTCGGCCGGCAGGTCCTCGGGCCAGGGCTCGCCGACCGCCGCGTCGTAGGACTCCCGCAGCGCATAGATCCGCCGGACCGTTCCCCGTGCCGCGTCGGCGCGCTCGGGTGCCGGTGCATCAGGGGGTATGGCGCGCGTGCGCTCCAGGCTGTCCTCGAGCGCTGACCGCGAGGCGCGGACGACGTCGGCCAGGCGCCGGTTCGGGATGAGCAGCGCCGCGGCCAGAGCGACCACGACGCCGAGGAGGGTGTCCAGCAGCCGGTCACGCACCAGCACGGTGGTCGAGGTCGGGCCGCCGATGTGGGCCAGCAGCAGGGCCAGGGGAGTGGCGAACACCAGCGCCATCGCGTAGTTGAGCATCACCGTCAGCTCGGCCAGCACCTGGAAGGCGATGACGAGGAGAACCGCGGCGACGGGTCCGGGGGAGAACGCCAGCGCGGTCACGCCGAGGATCACCCCGGTCGCCGTCCCGAGGGCGCGCTGGATGCCGCGGTTGACGGTGGTGGTGAGGTTGACCGACTGCAGCACGGCGACGGCGGAGACCGAGGCCCACGACGTGTGGCCGAGGCCGACCACGTGGGCGAGGATGCCGGCCACCGCGGCGGCGACGGCGACGCGGATCGCCAACGGCAGGAACGGCGCCGACGGGTTGAGGCGCCCCCAGGCGGACCGCAGGCGGGGCGCCTCCTGGCGCAGCAGCTCCATGCCGGCGACCTCGTCGGCCTCGTCGCGGGTCATCGGCACCTCGGGGAGGCCGACGGGACGACGCAGCCGCGCGGCGAGCCGGCGCAGCTCGTCCGCCGCGCCCTCGGGCGGTCTGGTGCCCGTGCTACTGGCGTGCCGGGACTCGCGCATGGCCGTCTCGGCGTGGGCGACCAGCGCCTCCAGCACGGCGCGCCGACTCGTGCTGCGGCCCGCTCCGACCGCCTGCCACGCGCGTTGGATCGCCACGGCGGCGCCGTGCCGGGCGCGTGACTCGGCGCGGGTGCCGACGCTGGCGGAGCGCGCCGCGGTGGCCTCCAGCGCGCGGGCGACCGCCACCCGTTCGGGGCCGTGGGGACGCACCAGCCAACCGGACATGCAGACCAGCCAGGACCACGCTGCGGCGGCGGCCGTCACCGCCACGGCGGTGCCGACGTCGTGCGGCTGCAGCGGCAGCTCGGCGCAGACGGCGCAGGCGAAGGTCGGCATCAGCCCGGCCGGCGGGCCGGTGCGGACCGCGTCCGAGACGAGTTTCGTCAGCCCGGCGACGAGCGCCACCACGAGGGACGCCGCGACGAAGGAGTCGCTGAACGCGGCCACCGACGTCCCGGCGGCGACGGACAGCACCAGCGTGACGGCCGTGACCGCGAGCAGCTTGGCCTTCGAGCGGTACGGCTCGTTGCGGGCGTACAGCGAGGTGAAGCCACCGAACGCCGCGAACGCCAACAGGCTCAGGTGGCCGGTGGCCAGCAGGAGCACCAGGGGCACGCCCATGGCGATGCCTGCGAGGGCCGCCGGGGCGATCGTGGCGTCGGGGCGGCGGAGGGCGAGAGCTCCGCGAGGTAGATGAGGTCGCGGAACTGCTGTCACGGACCCTATTGTCCCGCCGTGCCCCGCGGGTCGCCTCCCGGGGGGCCGCCCTCCGCCTCCCGGAGCTCCCTCACCGGCTCCTCGGCGCCCACGTCTGCCTGCCCGACGTGCACGCCCGGCTTCCGGTGCCCACGTCCGGCTTCCCGGCGTCCACGTCCGCCGCCCAGGCGCCCCGCTCGACGGTGGCCGCCTCCGGCCCACCGCATTGCACCCCGCGCCCTACAGAGGGTCGACCGTGTCCACGGCCACCTCGCCCAGGATGCGCGCCGCCTCCACCACCGCGGCGTAGCGGGCGCCAGAGGAAGGGAACACCGGGGCGGTGGCGCCAGGGTTGCGCGGGTCCCTGGCGGTGACGAAGAGCAGACCGTCACCCACGGGCTCGGGAGTCACCGCACCGAGGGCGGACGCGAGCTCAACCAGCCGGTTGCCGATCCACCGCCGGCCCACCCATGGGTGGTCCAGCACTCCGGTGGCCGGCATGTCCGGGTCAAGGCCCGGGACGGCGGTCCCACGGCGCGGCTGCAGCGCGGCCCAGTCCGGCTCGACGGTCACCACCGCCTTGCGCAGGTCCTGCAGCAGCGACTCCTGGTCGGTGACACCGGCCGGCGGACACGCCACGATCGCTCGCCACCGCTCACGCTCGTCCTCGTCGTACCCCACCTCATACGCCGGTAGCGCGGTCGCGACACGCTGCACCAGCTCGTCCTCGTCGAGGTCGTGGTGCCAGAACCACAGCTCGGGCGGGTTCAGCTCGTTCAGCTCGTTCTGGTCCACCTCCGCCTCCGGCAAGAAGGGGTCCGAGTCGATGCCCAGCTCAGCAGCGAAGTCCCGTGCGGGCGTCCGGGGGCTGGCGGGCGTCCCGGTCCATGCCTCGAAGACCGCAGCGGTGATGTCCTCGCCGGCCCCCCGCAGAATGCCGTCGGTCAGTGACCACATCTCGCCGGATCCCCCCCAGACCAGCCCGCCCCCGTGAGGGCGCACCAAGCGCCGCAGCCGCAGCGCCTCGAAAGCATCCCGTTGCTCGGGGGTCAGGGTGCCCATGCGCACCCAGCCGACCGCGAGCAGCGTGCGCGCGTCCTCCCACGTCAACGACGGCAGCAGCTCGGGCCGGAGGTACCGGTCCACAGCGGCGATGGCCGGTTGCACGTACGTGATCACGTCGGCCAGACGTGCCCCCATCGCGGTCCACGGCCGCAGCAGCTCCGGCGCCAGGTCCGAGTACTCGATCTGCACGTCCACCAGGCCCCCGCGTCCGTTGAACCGGACCGGCACGACGGAGGCGCCCACGTCAGGGCCGAGGCGCGCCTCCCGTGCGGCCTGGGTGGTGATGAAGAGCAGGTCGTCGGTCGAACGGTCGGGGTCGTAGAGGCCGCAGTGGACCTTGGAATCGCTCATTGGCTGATCGCAATCTCCTCGAGCATGGCGGCCTTCTGGGCCTCCGTGGGCACGAAGGCAGTGGCGAACTCACGAGCACGCTTGCCTTCCTTGTAGAACTGCACGACCACCCATCGCTTGGTGCCCGGGTCGTTGTACAGCACGGCGTAGGTGGCCTGCGTGCCTCCTTCGGTGGACGGAACGCGCCAGGTGAAGACCTTGCCCTGCGTCGCGCCGGCCGCCGAGATGACGTGCAGGAACTCGGCCCGCTGCCACGCCTCGGTGACGGCGCCCTTCTTCAGGTGGTAGAACTCGCGCAGGTGCCGGTCCATGTGCTCGGGTCGCCAGCCATGGGAACGGCGAATCAGCGCCGTCACGTCCTCCGTCGCCGCGGCGATGTTCCTCGCGGGCCTGACTCCCGTGGCGATGAAGCCCAGCAGGAGCCCGACCGGGGAACCGTTCTCCAGCGGCTCGTCGGGGTCCCTGCCGACCGAGGGGTCCGCCATGAACGCCGGTACGACGTTGCCGTCCTCGTCGACACCGAAGAGCGGTGCCGCCGGGTCGAAGCGCGAGGTGTCGACACCGTGGGAACCGGTGCCGTCCGGGCCCACGGCGATCTGGAAGCCGGTCGCGGCGGTCCAGTACTGCACGTCCGCCGGGCCGAACAGTGCCGTCTGCCACCAGGACCGCGGCGCCGGGGGTGGCAGCTCGGGCAGCGGGATGCCGTACGGCGCCCGCTCACCGATGGCCCACAGCGCCGCCCGGGTGGTGCGCTCCGACGCCTGGAAGGTCGAGGCGGCCCGGTGGAGCAGCGTCAGCGCGTCGGTGCGTCGCTGCCGGTCTGACGGCCAGGGCGACGCGCTGGAGCCCAACGATTCGGGCGGAAGGCTTGCCGCGAGGTCGAGACCCCGTGCCGCGTCGACCCGTGCGTCGTCGGTGGCTTCGGCGTGGCAGCGGAGGGCGCGGGCGATGTGGACCAGGCCGGTGCGGACCTCGGACAGCCGGCTGCGCAGCGACGACTCATAGGCGGCGAAGGCGTCCGCGGCCGCGCCGTGCCAGGTGGCCTGCGCGTGCACGGTGACGCCGTCCAGGCCGGCGCTCACCATCTCGGCGACGCGGGCCGTGGTCTCCAGTGCGGTTGCGGCGCGGCGCAGCTGGGGTGAGTCGGTCGTCCGCAGCCGGGTCAGGCCTTCCTCGACCTCTGCGGGCAGCAGCAGCGTCCCGGTCATGTCCAGCGTCGCGGTCATGGTCAGCGCACCGCCCCGGCGGCGGTGACCCTGGCTCTCGACGGCGGCGTAGCTGCGGGCCGAGGCTCGGGTGGCCTCCGCGAGGGACTGCAGCGCCGGTTGGGTGTCCTGCACCATGCGCGACCAGCGGCCCCAGCAGAAGGCCAGGGCGTTGAACAGGTCGCTCGGCGGGACGGCCCCCACGGCGTCGAGTGCTGGGCCGCGCGAGGCGGCGATCGCTCCGCTCAGCTCGGCCGACAGCCGGTCCAGCTGCGCGGCGGCGGCGGCCAAGGCGTCAGCGTCGACGGCGAATGCGGGTCGATGCGGCTTGCTGGTCCGGTGATCGCACGTTCCCCCCTGGCCGATCGTCGTCGTAGCGCGATCCTAGGAAGGGGGCGGACGACGTCGCTGGCGTTGTCCACAGGTCCAAAATGGTTGGCGGACAGGCGAATCAGGGATAGCGAGGCTTCGACCGGGGTCGGTCAGCGGCTGACGAGACGCGACTTCGCCGTCCGCACGGTGAGGGTCTGCGGCGTGCCGGGAACGGCGACGGTGTCCGGGATCCGGGTCCAGGCGCCACCATTGACGCTGAACTCGCCGCCATAGGTGATGTCGACGTGCGTCGAGTACGACCCCGCCTTGGCATAGGTGCGGGTGATGTCGCCGTCGGGGTAGCGGCCGCCCGTCGACGTGGTGGGCCCGAAGGTGGTGCCGTCGCCGAAGACGTAGGTGAAGTGCTCCAGCGTCGGCCGGATGCGCACGTCGTAGCCGAGCAGGTTCACCGCGTCGACCTCCTGCGGCTGGTACCCGGCGGTCGGCCAGGAGACCGAGAAGTAGACCGGGAGCGTCACGAGCGTGACGTTGCCCTCGGGCTGCAGATGCGCCTGAGGCTTGGCGAACTTCGTCTCGTTGAACGCCCGGATGATCTGCGCCAACCCCAGCGTCCGCTTGCCTTGGGGAATGCCGTTCGGGAAGCACGTCATCCCGACCACCTCGAACGCGCCGACCGGAGCGCCCGTCGCGGCGTTGAGCTGCACGGCGCAGCACCCGCGACAGTGGGCCAGGTCCGACGGCAGGATCAGCAGGGTCACACTGCGCGGCCACATTGCCGCAGAGCAGGGGATCGCCGTTCGGATCGTTGTTCTGCTTGGAGCAGGCCACTTCGGTGCGGTACTCAAACGACGAGGCCAAAGCGGAGTGGGTGACTGGGTCTCTTCCCGAGGCCAAGTCCTTGACTTGGTCCCCGTCGAGACGCACTCCGCCTTTGCGCGCATCCCCCCAGAAATCAGCGAAGGCTGACGGCGCGGTGAACGCGGCGGTGGTGAGTAGAAGTAGTGCAACACCTATTGCTGACCGCAGGCGGCCCACAGTCAGATCACCTGTATCGACTTGACGCGCCACTGGCCGTTTGTCCAGAGAAGCGTGGCGACCAGCCGTTGCGTCCTCTGCCGATCCGTCGCGACAGTCTTGCCGACACGATCGACGATGTGTCGGGCCTCTTGTGTGAGCGTCATGGCGACGCGGTCGTCGTTGTGTCCGGTCGAGATGTAGTGGCTGGCCGAGATAGTTACCGGGTCGCCGCCGTATCTCTGCTTCTTCACCACGAGTCGCTTCGCTGTCGATTCGAACTGCATGCAACTCCCGCATGACGGTTCGCTGATCGCGCTGATGAGGCCAGCCCGGGGTCCTGTCCAAGCGGCATTCACCTGGCGGATGAAGTGCTCCGCGAAGGCTTCGGCGCCGGCCTTGCTGTGGGCTTTGGCGGCCGGGGGGAGCGGGGCGGGTGTGGGCGTCGTCGCCGGCGACGAGGGAGTCGTCGGCTTCGCGGACGAAGCAGTGGGCGTCGGTGCAGTGCTGGTGGGCGCGGCGGAGGTGATGGGGCTCGTCGTACCGGTCGGTGCGCTGGCGGCCGGGGGAGTGTCGCTCCCGCCGCATCCGGCCAGTAGGGCGACCGCGGCCACCGAGACGGCCAGATGGGTCAGGACGGACC